>NZ_WQNE01000027.1 GCF_009759665.1 Bradyrhizobium cajani | reverse complement strand
CCCCACCCCTCCCCGTCCCAGACCGGTTCGCGCGCGGCCAGCCATCCCCCAATGGCTGGCCGCAACTTTTTTGGGTGTGAGCGCGATCGGTCCTGCTAAAGCGCGATGAAATTGGGATGAATCGTCATCGCGCTTTAGGTTGTTGTTTGAGCATGATCTTTTCGGAAAACCGCTTCGCACTTTTCCGGATCATGCTTTAGGCCTGCGACCACGGCACGCGCGCGGCGGTGAAATCGCGCCATGTGCCTTGCAGCGACGGCTGCACGCCGACCGAGGCGCGCGCCTGCCAGCCGGCGATTGCCGCGGCGGCGATGGCGCTGTCGGGCTCGGCGCCGAGCCCATCGAGCAGCGATGCCGTGACCGCCATGTCGTTGAAGGCACCGAGGTCCTCCTGAAGACCCGCGAGCCTGCGCGAGAATTTTCTCGCACACTTGCGATCGGCAAAGAGCGGCAGCAGGAACTCGCTGAGATAGCGCAGCCGTTTGGTCGCGAGCCGCACCCGATGCACCTGTTCGGCGGAAAGCGACTTGAAGCGGCGGCCGCGCTTGAGCACCTTCGCATGCTGCGCCGACAAGATGCGCTGCGCGAAGCTGACGGCGGGCTCGGCGAGCCGGCCGAGATCTTCGGCAGCGACATCGCTGCGCCAGCCCCGCGTCTCGATCCAGTTGCCGAGGCTGATCAGGAAGACGGCACAACGGCGATCGGCGAGCGCACGATGCGCCTTGCGATAGGCATCCGACTGGCGCTTGGCCGCAGCCAGGCCCAGCGCATCGAAGCCGGCGACCGAAGGACAGGCCTTTGCGATGGTCGGCAAGGTCTCGAGCTGGAACACGTCCCAGTCGCGGGCCGCGGAGAGGTCTTGCGCCAGCCATTTTGCTTCCGAGCGCAGCGCGTCGAGATTGCTGAGCGCGCCGACCGACCGCATCAGATCGAGCGCCGACCGGAGGCGGCGCAGCGAGACGCGAAGCTGATGCACGCCCTCCGGATTGCGGCCGTCCTCGGCCGCCGGCAGCGACTGGAGCAGATGGAAAAAGCAGGAGCGCAGAATGGTCGCGAAGGCCTCGTCGAGCGTCACCGAAGGATCGAGGCGAAATTTTCGCGGCCGTCGTGCCGAAGGCGGATTGCCGGCGGCAAGATCGAAGCCGCGCGCCGACTTGGTGCGGATCGACGGCTTCACCGCCCCATGCTCCGCCAGCCGCAGCGCGACCTCGTAGATCGTGCTCGCGCTGCCGCCCTTGAGCTCCAGCTCGATCTCGCTCACCGGCATCGACCGGTCGCCTGCCGTCAGCTCGCCCTGGTCGAAGGCGACCTCGACCGTTCCGGACGGCAGATCGACGATCCGCGCGTGGCGATGGATGTCGGCGGTGAAGACCGCTTCGAGCGGCTGCGCTTCGAGATCGCTGCGAAGCTTCTCCGGAACGAAGGGCATCGCCAAAGCGAGATCGGGCGCGAGCGAGCGGACGCTTGCCTCCCACTCGCCGCGGCGCAGCGGATCATCCGCAGCGTCGGTCTTCACGGTCTGCACGAAACGCGCGCCGCTCTGGCGAACCCGCAAGCTCAGGCCATTGCGCCGAAGCATCCGTTCCGGCGTGTCGTAATAGACGGACTTGAGATGCTTGCGTGTGCCCTTGTTGCGCGCATGCGCCGCGATGATCGGCGCGGCGTTGAAATGCGCCATGCGGTCGGCGTCGACGAGAAGCTTGAGCTCGATCTCGCCCACAGGCCGCGCAGCAGCGTTCGACTGGGCCGGCTCCGGTGCAGGCGTCGTGTCTTGCGACGGCGTCTGATCGATCACAGCGCCCTCGTCGATCTCAGGTTCCGCGCCGGGCCCGGCCGGCTCAATTTGCCTGAGGAAACCGGCGACGACTTGCGTTCTCTTGTTGTCCTTTGGGACAGGATTCCCGTCCGGCGCACTCGCAGTTTTGCGAGCCGGCGTAGCGTCTGATTTTAGCATTTCCGGTGACATGACAGTTCGATGACAGAGCGCCAGCATATAGCCGAGACGGTCCGCAAGGAATAGCAACGTTGCCTCGCAATGCACCATCGTCCACACGACAATGCTGGCGCCAGATATCGACGAGGACTGTCATAAATCGGCTGCGCGTTACGAATTAAATTGTCGCCGCGTCCAGTAAGTGATCGAATTGGCGGCGAATCTCGCGTTGTTCGAAACCGAGATGAACGCGTCAGTGAGCCTCACTCATGCTAGCCGAGAAATTCTTTCTGGTTCTGGAGACGCTTAGAAGTCACGCCTCCGATGACAGGCCCGAGATTGTGACAAGCCCCGCGAGGCCTGCCGTGGTTCCGGAGACCGAGTCCGATCCGCAGCGCAAGAAACCGGTTGCGGAGGAACGGGACTAGAAGCGGTCTAATCTTGCAGGCGCCCACGCAGAGGTGCGTCAGTGCGCGAGGCTGTTCTTGTGGATCCTGCCGTCCTTCATGATCACCACAAAGTTCTTCTCGGGATCTTCGATGAGCCTGATGTCGTCGAGCGGATTACCGTTGACCAGCAGCAGATCGGCGAGCGCGCCCTCCTCCACGACGCCAAGCTTGCCGGGATAGGGATTTCGCGCGCCGGAGAGTCGCAGCAGTTCCGCATTGGCCGACGTCGCCATGGTCAACGCTTCGGCCGGCGTGTACCAGCGCGTGAGCGCGGCCAGCATCGCACCTTGCCTGTCCGCCAGCGCCTTCGAGAACAGGACGTCGGTACCGAACGCGGTCTTGATGCCGTACTTTTTGGCCAGCGCATAGACGCGGTCCGTGCCGGCGACCACCTGCCGCATCTTGTCCTGCTCGGAAGGCCCTAGTGCGGCCGCGCCGGCGAGATCAAGGAACGGCTGCGTGCTGAGCCAGATCCCTTTCTCCGCCATCAGTCGCGCGCTCGCCTCGTCCATGAGGTGACCGTGCTCGATACATCTGACGCCGGCTGCGACCGAGCGCTGGATCGCAACCGGCGTGTAGGCGTGGGTTGCGACATAGGTGCCCCAATTGTCGGCCGCTTCGACCGCCGCGCGGAGCTCGGGCTCGGTGAAGGTCGAGACATCGAGCGGACTGAAGGGCGACGCGACACCGCCGCCCGCCGTGAGCTTGACCAGCGAGGCCCCCTGCATGAGTTGCTCGCGCGCCCGCACACGGACCTCGTCGGGACTGTCGGCGACCATGCTGCCGCCGACCCGCTCCATGCGGCTGAGCATGCCGCCGATCGTGCGCGGCAGATCGGCGAGTTGCCGGAAATCGCCGTGGCCGCCGGTGATGGTGATCATGGCGCCGGACGGATAGATGCGAGGCCCGGCAACGAGCCCCTCGTCGATGGCCTGCTTCAGTCCGAACGAGGGACCGCCCATGTCGCGCACGGTGGTGAAGCCGCGCATCAGCGTCGCGGTTGCCTCGGCCGCTGCGAGCAGATTGATGTAGCCGATATCACCGGCAAGCACGGCCATCGGCGTCGGGCGCACCAGCATCGCGTGCCAATGTGCGTCGATCAGCCCGGGCATCAGCACGCGGCCGACGCCGTCGATGACCTGACCGGTGGCAGTCATGTCGCCGGTCGATATCTTCTCGATGACCCCATTCTTGACCAGGACATTGGACGGCCCGGAGATCGTACTGGATTTGCCGTCGAAGATCCGGACGCCGCGGAACAGGACACCGGCATCGCGCTGCGCCGATGCCGGTGACGGAAGGCCGAGAACCGCGCCGGCAAGACCAAGCATCGTGGCGGCTCGCAAGAGTGCCCGCGGCCAGCGCCTATCCAATCCCCGCCACGCCAAGCCTTGTGTCGACAAGCCTTGTGTCGACAAGTCTTGTGTCGAAAAATCCGCCGTCTCTCGTTCGCCAGCCAGAGGTCGCGCCATGGCACCACTCCGCAGAACGGGTTCAACGTTGTCGGCTTCGATCCGGAACTCGACGCCCTGCACGTCAATTGATTCCGTCGACCAGGCAGAGTCAATTTGCAACCGTGAGATGATTTCGCAGCCCTGCCATACGGCCCCATCTCCGGACGCAACGAGCGCGCATCGCACGGAACGCTCCCGCAGATGCGTAAGCGATGCTGTCTCGCATGCATCGAACTCTATTCAAAGACGGGTAACTGCTCGCAATCTTGATCAACGCAGGATTGTAGCTGCCCTGTACTGCAGTACGATCCGCGCGGGCTGCGCCACAGAGGATCATGGGCAGGAGGAAGCCTCAAGGCAGACCCGACATCATGTGAACGAGGCGTGACATGATGGCACAAGCGAGTGACGGACACGTTCTGCTGGCCAAGAAACTTGGCGGACTCTTCGCAATCATCATCGGATGCCTGCTGACCGGCGTCGGCGTGACGTTCGAATCCACCGTTACGATGATCTTTGGCGCACTGTTCCTTACGCTCGGTGCCGCGCTGCTCGTGCTGAAGATCGTCAGGCGAAACCAGGGACCGCCGCTGACCTAGGCAAGCTCAGGCGCCGAGCACATCCGCGAGCCGCAGCTCGTCGGCGGCGGGATCTTTCAGGAACAGCTCGGCCTCGATCTCGGTCAGATGCGACAGCATCTGCGCGCGCGCAGCCTCTCTGTCGCACTTGCGGATCGCAGCAACAATGCCGGCGTGATGGTCGGTGCCGCAGGCCGGCGTGTCGTGGCGGCGGTAGAGCAGGATGATCAGCGAGGAGCGCGCGATCAACTCCTTCAGAAAGCCCAGATAGATGCTGTGCCCACTCATCTCGGCGACGAGGCGGTGAAACTCGCCGGAGAGCCGCACCGAGGCGCGTGCATCACCGCGCAATTCCGCCTCGCGCTCTTCAGCGAGATGCTGCTGGAGGCGATCGATCCAGGCCGGCGACGCCGCATCGATCGCGTGATCGACGATGGTCGGCTCGATCAGGCGGCGCGCCTCGAACACCTCGCGGGCGTCCGCAGGCGTCGGTCGCGCGACGAACGCGCCGCGGTTCTTCTCGATGTTGACGATGCCTTCATGGGCGAGTTGCTGAAGCGCGGTGCGGACCAGCGTGCGGCTCGCGCCATAGATCTCGCCGATCTCGTCCTCGCCGAGCTTCGTGCCGGGCAGCAGGCGATGTTCGAGGATCGCGGCGGTCACGCCCTCCCGGATGCGGCTGACGCGATCGCTCGCATCTGGCGCGTCGGATTTCGGGCGGGACTTGGCGGCCATGGATGTGAGGCTCGATCGGCGACGTTCGGCCTCGAATGTTAGACGACGAGCTGTATCCAATCACAGGCGAAACTTTATACAATCTTCGCCCGTTTTGTGTGCAGACGGCTGAACATGCGGCGGGCAGCCAAACCCCCCGGAATCGAGCTAACGATCTGACTGCGCTACACAGTTTTGAAAATTGGCCGAACAGGAGCTGTTGGCACGGACCTTGCGGAGAGAGGCGGAGCATCGCCCCCTCCTCGGACATGTCATGGCCACTCCCGCCGCTCTCGAACTGGTCGCCGTCACCAAGCGCTACGACACCACGCTGGCGGTCGACGATGTCAACCTGAAGATCCCGGCCGGCACCTATTGCTGCCTGCTTGGCCCCTCCGGCTGCGGCAAGACCTCGACCTTGCGCATGATCGCGGGCCATGAGGCGGTCAGCGCGGGCGACATCATCCTCGGCGCGCAGAACGTCACCGACCTCGAGCCTGCCAAGCGCGGCACGGCCATGATGTTCCAGTCCTACGCGCTGTTTCCGCACCTGATGGTCATCGATAATGTCGCGTTCGCCCTGAAGATGCGCGGCATCGATCGGGCCACGCGACACAAGCGTGCCGGCGAGCTGCTCGAACTGGTGGCGATGAGCCAATATGCGGGCCGGCTCCCGGCACAGCTCTCCGGCGGCCAGCAGCAGCGCGTCGCCCTCGCCCGCGCGCTGATCACCGAGCCGCAGATCCTCCTGCTCGACGAACCGCTCTCCGCGCTCGATCCGTTCCTGCGCGTCAAGATGCGCGGCGAGCTGAAGCGGCTCCAGCGTGAGCTCGGCATCAGCTTCATCCAGGTCACCCACGGCCAGGAAGAGGCGATGGCGCTCGCCGACCACATCGTGGTGATGAATCACGGCAGGATCGAGCAGCAAGGCTCGGCCCGCGACATCTTCCATCACCCCCGCACCGAATTCGTGGCGCGCTTCATCGGTGGCCACAACGTGCTCAGCGACGCCGGCAAACTGATCGCCGTGCGCGCCGATCAGCTCGGCATCGTGCCGTTCGCCGACGGCGCGTTCGGCGCGCCGGCGCTGCTAACCCAGACCGAGTATCAGGGCTCCTACGTCGCGGTCTCGCTCACGCTCGACGACGGCACCGCCCTGTTCTCCCACGTTCCCGAGGCCACCTTCGACGTCCACCCGTTCCGTCCGGGCGATCGCGTGCTGGCCACCTGGGACCCCGCCAAGGCGCAACGCCTGCAATAGCGCCGATCAATCACTGGAATGCGCAACAGAGGAGTGACTGATATGACCGAGACGACCAGAAAGAACGGCCTCAGCCGCCGCACGCTGCTCAAGGGTACCGCGGGTTTCGCCGGCCTTGCCGCCGGCTCCGGCGCCATCACCGGCTTTCCCTATGTGAAGTCGGCCGATGCGAAGGTGCTGCGCTATCTCGGCACCGCCGTGAACGAGGGTGACGACATCTCCAAGCAATGTCTCAAGGACACCGGCATCAAGATCGAATACATCACCGCGACCACCGACGACGTCACCAAGCGCGTGATGACCCAGCCGAACTCCTTCGACGTGCTGGACACCGAATATTTCTCGCTGAAGAAGCTGGTGCCCTCGGGCAACATCCTTGCCCTCGACGCCAGGAAGATCAAGGAATTCGACAACATCACGCCCGTCTTCACCAAGGGCGAGACGCCCGGCGGCAAGAAGATCGGCAACCAGGGCACCGCGCCCTGGAAGGTGCTCTATCTCGAAGGCAAAGATTCCAAGAAGTTCGCGACGTCGGCGACCGAGTTCGTGACGCTGATCCCGACCGTCTACAACGCCGACACGCTGGGCATCCGCCCCGACCTGATCAAGCGTCCCATCAGCTCGTGGGCCGAACTGCTCAATCCCGAATTCAAGGGCAAGGCCTCTATCCTCAACATCCCCTCGATCGGCATCATGGATGCCGCGATGGTCGTGGAAGCCTCCGGCAAGTACAAATATGCCGACAAGGGCAACATGACCAAGGAAGAGATCGATCTCACCATGAAGGTGATGACCGAGGCCAAGAAGGCCGGTCAATTCCGCGCCTTCTGGAAGGACTTCAACGAGAGCGTCAACCTGATGGCGTCGGGCGAAACCGTGATCCAGTCGATGTGGTCGCCGGCGGTGACGAAGGTGCGCTCGATGGGCATCCCCTGTACCTTCCAGCCGCTCAAGGAAGGCTACCGCTCCTGGGCTTCGGGATTCTGCGTCTCCAAGGGTGTCTCGGGCGCGAAGCTCGAGTGGGCCTATGAGTTCGTGAACTGGTTCCTGTCGGGCTATGCCGGCGCCTATCTCAATCGCCAGGGCTACTATTCGGCCGTGCTCTCCACCGCGAAGGCGCACATGGAGCCTTACGAGTGGGCGTACTGGATGGAAGGCAAGCCGGCCGAGAAGGACATCAAGGCGCCCGATGGCTCGCTGCTGGAGAAGGCCGGCGCGGTGCGCGACGGCGGCTCCTACGAGGACCGCATGGGCGGCGTCGCGTGCTGGAACGCCGTGATGGACGAAAACGACTACATGGTCCGCAAGTGGAACGAGTTCATCGCGGCATAACGGACATGCCGGAAGAGGTCCTGCAACAGGCATCCCCGGGATTGATCCCGGGGTCGGGCTCGGCGCGCGTCGCGAAAGTGACGCGCCTGTCGCCCTCCTTCATCTCCTGGCTCCAGGCCGGGCCGATGATGCTGGTGTTTCTCGCCTTCTTCCTCATCCCGCTGATGTTCGTCGTCATCGTCTCGTTCTGGGATTACAACGAGTACCAGCTGCTGCCGGCCTTCTCAGGCCGCGGCTACACCGATACGTTCGAAGGCTGCATCGCGCAGCTCCCCGAGCTCTGCACCATCGCCAAGACCTATCTGAAGACGCTCAAGCTGTGCTTCCTGGTCTGGGCCATCACGCTCTTCATCGGCTTCTGGGTCGCCTATTTCCTCGCCTTCCACGTCAAGTCGAAGACCTGGCAGATGGGATTGTCACTGCTCTGCACGATCCCGTTCTGGACCTCCAACGTCATCCGCATGATCGCGTGGATTCCGCTGCTCGGGCGCAACGGCCTCGTCAACTCGGGCCTGGTGAAGACGGGGCTGATCAACCATCCCCTCGAGTGGCTGCTGTTCTCCGAGTTCTCCGTGGTGCTGGCGCTAGTGCACCTCTTCACCTTCTTCATGGTGGTCCCGATCTTCAATTCGATGGTGCGCATCGACAAGTCGTTGATCGAGGCGGCCTATGATGCCGGTGCCACCGGCTTCCAGACGCTGGTCAACGTCATCATTCCGCTCGCCAAGCCCGGCATCGTGATAGGCTCGATCTTCGTCATCACCATCGTGATGGGCGATTTCATCACCATCGGCGTGATGGGCGGCCAGCAGATCGCCGCCGCCGGCAAGATCATCGAGACGCGCGTGAACGCGCTGCAATTCCCGGCCGCCGCCGCCAACGCCGTGATCCTGCTCGCGATCACCTTCCTGATCATCACCATGATGTCGCGCATCGTCGACATCAAGAAGGAGCTCTAGCATGAAGGAGGGACGCCCACGCTCCTTCTACGTGCTCGCGATCTTCTTCGCGGCCTATGTGCTGTTCCTCTACGGCCCGATGATCGCGATCTACGTGCTGTCGTTCCAGGGGCCGCAGGGCGGCCTCACCTTCCCGATGAACGGCGTCTCGACCTTCTGGATCGCAAAACTGTTCCAGGGCACCGGCATCGTCGATCTCGGCGCGGCGTTCCGCCGCTCGCTGCTGCTCGGCATCATCGTGATGATTGTCACCGTCGTGCTCTCGGTCGCCGCCGGCATGGCGTTCCGCAGGAAGTTCAAGGCGCAGAGCATTCTGTTCTACTCGGCGATCGCGAGCCTCATCGTGCCCTCGATCATCACCTCGCTCGGCATCTCGCTTGAATTCCGCATCATCGACGATCTGATCAAGGCGCACTGGAACGAGAATTTCGAGACCTCGATGGGCCTGCTCACCTCCGGCCTCGGCGCGCACCTGACCTGGACGCTGCCGTTCGGCCTGCTCATCATGTTCGCGATCTTCAACCGCTTCGACCCCAGGCTCGAGGAAGCCGCACGCGATCTCGGGGCGACGCCGTGGCAGACCTTCCGTCATGTCGTGCTGCCGATCATCCTGCCCTCGGTGATCGGCATCGGCTTGTTCGGCTTCACGCTGTCCTGGGACGAGCTCGCGCGCTCGAGCCAGGCCATCGGGGCGGTGAACACGTTGCCGCTCGATCTCCAGGGCCTCACCACCACCGTGACGAACCCCGACATCTATGCGCTCGGCACCGTGATCTCGGCGGTCTCGTTCACGGTGATCACGCTTGCGCTCGGCACCATCCACATGCTCAACAAGCGGCAGGCGGCCAAGGGCTCGGACGCCGGTAAAGGGCTTGTCTGATCCGATGCGGCTGCATGTCGTCAATCCCAACACCACGGCGTCGATGACGGCGAAGATCGCCGCTGCTGCGCGCAGCGTCGCCCTCCCCGCGACCGTGATCGACGCACGCCAGCCGGCGATGGGCCCGGTCTCGATCGAGGGATTTTACGACGAAGCTTTCGCCGTGCCCGGCATGCTCGGCTGCATCCGCGAGGCCGATCGCGACGGCGCCGATGCGCATATCATCGCCTGCTTCGACGACACCGGCCTCGACGCCGCGCGCGCTGCCGCGAAAGCGCCGGTGATCGGCATCGGCGAAGCCGGCTTCCACATGGCGAGCCTGATCGCGGCGCGATTTGCCGTGGTGACGACGCTCGGTGTCTCCATCGTGCCGATCGAGCATAACCTCACGAAGTACGGCCTCGCCGAGCGTTGCGCCCGCGTCCGCGCCGCCGAGGTCCCCGTGCTCGCGCTCGAGGAGCGCAATCCTGAGGCGCTCGCAAAGATCTCCGCGGAAATCACCGCCGCCATCCGTGACGATCGTGCAGAGGCCATCGTGCTCGGCTGCGCCGGCATGGCCGATCTCGCCGCCGAGCTCGCAGCCACGCACGGCCTGCCGGTGGTCGACGGCGTCGCCGCGGCGGTGACGCTGGCGGAAGCGCTGGTGCGGCTCGGGCTCAAGACGTCCCGGCTCGGACCTTACGCAGTGCCGCGATCGAAGACCTATTCGGGACCGTTCGCACCATTTCAGCCGTGAGCCGCGGCCGACGGCGCCGGTCACTTCGATCACATTTTATGTTTCTGTCATGAACCACCCGACTTCCGCTCGGCGCCGTGCTAAGGAGCCTGCTTCAGTAGTTTTACGGGGCTCATATGAAGAAGAACGACGTCACGTGTGCGGCGTGCGGGGCTGGTTTTCGCCGGCTCGAGCTGGCGACACAGCCGGCGAACAAGGGCGAGTACCGGTGTCCGGCCTGTGACGAGGTCCTGGAGACCTTCGACGGCAGCGCCTACATAGCCTACCGCATGACGATCCAGCCTTCGATGAAGGCCGCACGTCCGTAAAGCATTTGCGGCGACCGCCGGGCCGTCGCCGTCGTACGAAGATACCCCGTTCATGCCGGATCGGCGTGGGCGGGGATTTCTTTTTCGCGGGCGCGGTCCCGGATGCGGGAGCGTTCGCGACTGGATCAATGACGCTTTTTCGGCAGGCGGCCTCTTTTTGGTCCCATTCGTTGCCGAAATGTAACGTTTTCGGGACGCCCCGGCCGCTGAGGCCGGTCTTCGCCACTCACCAAGTTTCCATTTGGGTTTTGTTCGCGATGATCGATCTCGCACAGGATGCGCCGTCCAGTCCCTTCGCCCGTCTCGGCGCCCAGCCCATCGCGCTGACCGCCGCGGCCCTCCTCCTCCTGATCGCCGGCGTGACATCGATCGCGGTCTGGCGCGCCTATACCGGTGCCATACCCGAGACCGACCGGGTGGTGGCGTCGCGGCAGCTCCAGGCCCGCACGGCGCAGGCGTCCGAGCAGCTCGTCGAAAAGACCAGGGGGCTGGAGGCAACGCAGCAGGAATCGATCGACCAGCTGCAAGTCGTGCAGGACCAGCTCCTGACGATGAAGCGGCTGATGGCGTCGCAGCAGGCCGACACCAAGCGCCTGTCCGAGCAGGTCGCAGCGCTGAACGAATCCATCGACGGCTTGCGGCAGTCCTTTGCCAGTGCGCGGGCCACAGAGGCCGAGACTCCGTCGGTTACCCGCAGGAAACCGGCGCGACACCGCGTCCATGCCAGCGCACGCAAGCGCTCGCGCGGCTGAGCTGATCACAGTTTATTTTCGCCACTTGTGAACTGGATCACATTCGCCCGTATGATTCCGCGCGATGGTGGCCGTCACCGGATGGCGTGAGCCGATTTCAATATCCGGGGCTGGCAAGGTCGTTGACGGTATACTGCGTCAACGGCCTTGTTTTTTTATGGGGTTTGGCGCGGCGCCCAAGGGGCTATTCGCAAACATCCACGCGGCGGATGCGCCATCCTGCCGGCGTCATGACGCGCTTGCGCGCGACGTAGCAGCCGCCATAACCATCGTCGTAGCCGGTACCATAATAATAGGGATCGCCGTAATAGGGCGAGCCGTAGCCGTAATAGCCGCCGTAATAGCCGGCGCCGGCGAGCCCCGCCCCGATGGCCACACCGGGCCAGAATCCTCCGCCATGCCAATGGCCATGCCAGCCGCCACCGCCGTGCCAACCGCCACCGTGGAAGCCGCCACCATGGAAGCCCCCGAAACCGCCCCGCGCCTGTGCCGCCTGCGGCGCTGACAGTCCGACCGCCGCAACAGCCACGGCCGCCATCATCATCTTGCGTAACATCACTCGATCCTCCGCGTGGACACGCTCCACGCTTCAACACAGGATCAAGCTAACGTCCCCTGGGCATTCCTGACAGCCACACTGTCTCACTTCCGCGCGAGCATCAGCAGCCGCGACAGATGCTCTTCATCTTCTTGTCGAGCATCCGGTTCTCGGTGTTGACGGTGGCATCAGCCGCCTCGCCTGCACCGGTGCCGGTCGTGACCCCGGGAGCGGCATTCGCGCCGGACGATTGGGCCGTCCCCAGGCTGTTGGTGCCGGGCGGCGGAGCCGGAGAGTTGGCGACACCTCCGGTCGATCCGGCCGAGCCTCCGGTTGCCGCCGCAGAACCTCCGGTCGATCCCGCAGAGCCGCCGGTCGCTTGCGCAAACGAGACGGACGGCATCGCCGCGAGTGCGACGATCACGATCATGGTCTTGATTGAACCGGTTGCGGACGATCTGGCCATCGGAATTCTCCTTTGCCGGTCAACCGCTGCCGCGAACGCCGGTTCCGGAACAAAGGCCGTCACATCAGCTTGAAAGCGAGGAGGCCAATCGCGATGACCGATCGCGATCCTTTTGCAGAGGGCGAACGCGCCGCGCGCGACAACATCCCGGCCGGAGCCAATCCCTATTCGGCCGGCAGCGACGAGCACGCGCTGTGGGCCGCCGGCCACGAGAAGGTGGCAGGCGCGATCGAAGGGCGCGGGTCCGATGGCAGTTGAGCTCAGCCGATCCGCTTCAGGCCCTTCTTGAAGCGCGGGCCGTTGGCGACATAGAACTTCGCCGCGCTCCCCATCCGCTGCACCTGCGCGTCATCGAGCGTGCGGATGACGCGCGCGGGGGAACCGATGATCAGGGAGCGCTCGGGGAATTCCTTGCCCTCGGTGATGACCGAGCCGGCGCCGACGATGCTGTTGCGGCCGATCTTGGCGCCGTTCATCACGATCGCGCCCATGCCGACGAGCGCGCCTTCCTCGATGGTGCAGCCGTGCAGGATGACGTTGTGGCCGACCGTGCAGTTCCTGCCGATCACGAGCGGAAAGCCGAGATCGGTGTGGCAGGTCGAGCCGTCCTGCACGTTGGCGCCCTCGCCGATCTCGATCCACTCATTGTCGCCGCGCAGCACCGCGCCGAACCAGACGCTGGCGCCGGCCTTCAGGCGCACGCGGCCGATCACGGTGGCGGTCTCCGCGATGAAATAATCGCCGTCGGCGGGAAGATCGGGCGCCTGCCCGTCGAGCTCGTAGATCGCCATGGAGGTCTCCTGTCAGGACGATCCTGGCATAGCGAAACGATGGCTTGGACGCAAAGGGACTGGACGCAAAGGGCCGTGCGGCCCGCAAGGGCTGCGGTCAGGCCAGCACGCCGGCCGCGCGCAGCGTCATCAGGAAGAAGGTGCCGCTCATCATGCTCCAGAAGCCCGCGATGAGGGTTGCCATCATCACGAACTCGACGCGGCGGCTTTCCACCCGCATACCGCGCAGCGTGTTGCGCATGATGATGAAGGGCGCGGCGAACACCAGGAACGGCACCGCCGCGAAAGTCTTCGGGGCCACGCCGTCCTGCAACAGGCCGAAGCCGGCGGGCCGCTGCGCGACCGCCTGGTATCCGTTCACGAGCGCGCCCGCGAGCGCAAAGCCGATACCGATCGCGAAGAAAGTATTGAGAGCTTCAGGTGTCATCGGAACGGTCCGCCCTTACGCAACGCCAGAGCCTTCCTGTGACAAAGAGTGCGGGTTAACGCTACATTATCCTTAAGGGAAGGTTAACGACGGCAGCCGCTCCACGCAGGGGCCCTCTCCTGTTCCCGACTGGCGGAACGCTGCGCGAATTGGCCGTCGCGTGGCATATTCGCGCTGATTCGTCGGCCACAGGCCGACTTCGACCTCACGCGTGCGGCTTCATGACGGTGTTTTCGGCAACCTCCCCCCGGTCCCGCGGGACGCAGACTCGGGCGCATCTCGTCCCGATCCTGCTCAGCAGCGCAGCCGCGGTGAGCGCGGTTGCGCTCGTCGCCTACCTGCTGTGGCCGACCTGGGCCACGAGGGGCGCCAACGCGCCGGACAAGCTGCCGGTGAGCGTCGGCGGCACGCTGTTCAACCTGCCGATATCCGCGATCCGGATGAAGATCCAGCGCCACTCCGGGCCGCAGGAGCGCCTCGACCTCGACTTCCTCTATCCCTCGCTGGAGCCGCCGGGCGCTCCGAAGCACGTCACCGCCGAGACGGTCGATGCGGCGATGCAGCCGATCGACCGCATCTTCCTGTCGATCGCGGCCCATCACGATGCGCTCCCGCCCGAGCAGCGAACAGCCACGATCTATCCGCGCTATCTCGACCAGGCCGCAACCCAGCCCGAGGAAGGCCTGACGATGCGGATGTTCCGCGCCGACACCCCTTACGGCAGCGAGGACCTCTATTCCGCCGCAAGCCCCGCGCTGACCGCGCGCTGCACGCGCGATGCGGCGACGCCCGGCATGTGCCTCTCCGAGCGCCGCGTCGGCGGCGCCGACCTCACCTTCCGCTTTCCGCGGAGCTGGCTGTCGCAATGGCGCGACCTGGCGGAGGCGATGGACAGGCTGACGGCGCAGCTGCGCGGGCCGAAGGGCTGAGCGCGGCCTTCTGCCTGCCGCGGCCTCCAAAATAAAAAACTTCGAAAACAACCCCATGCACAGTAGCCAAGCATTGGCGGCATCGAGCATTTTCGTATTTTTCGAATTACACCTTGACCCGTCGGGCAAAACAGGGGCACAATGGGCATCATGGGGGAGATCGATTTGAATGGATGCGGTTGCGCATCTTCCACCCGGTACCGGAATTGCCCGGATCGCCCCGCACCGATGTGTGACTGACATCACTGATCGTAGATTTGCACTTGGTCATTCTGCGAATAATCTGACGCTATTGCATTCGGGGGCTGGAATGCGGCTTCGGCTGTTTGTTTTATTGATTCTTGCGACGTGGCTTTCGACTGGGCTTGGGACCAGCTCTGCGCTGGCCGAGAAGCGCGTCGCGCTCGTCATGGGCAACTCGGCCTACAAGAACGTGGCGAGGCTCGCGAACCCCGCGAACGATGCCGCGCTGGTCGGCGGCATGTTCCGGAAGGCCGGGTTCGAAACGGTCGACGTCAAGCTCGACCTGAACGTGGTCGAGATGCGCAAGGCGCTGCGCGAATTCGGCGGCAAGGCCCGCGAGGCCGATGTCGCGGTGATCTACTACGCCGGCCACGGCATCGAGCTCGACGGCACCAACTATCTGATCCCGACCGATGCCGCGTTGGAGACCGATACCGATGTTCTCGACGAGGCGTTCCCGCTCGACAGGGTGCTGTTTGCCATCGAGCCGGCCAAGCAACTGCGCCTCGTCATCCTGGACGCCTGCCGCGACAATCCCTTCGCCAAGTCGATGAAGCGGACGGTTGCCTCGCGCGCCATCGGCCGCGGCCTGGCCAAGGTCGAGCCGACCAGCCCGAACACCATGGTTGCCTTCGCCGCGAAGGCAGGCTCGACCGCCTCGGACGGTGATGCCAAGAACAGCCCGTTTGCCACCGCTCTGGTCGAGCGTCTGCCGATGCCGGGCCTCGATCTGCGCAAGGCCTTCGGCTTCGTGCGCGACGACGTCCTCAAGACCACCGGTTACAAGCAGGAGCCGTATGTGTACGGCTCGCTCGGTGGCGATGACGTGCCGCTGGTTGCAGCGAAGCCGGTCGTCGCCGGACCGCAGGCCAACCCCGACGCCGAAATCCGTCGCGACTATGAACTGGCGCTTCAGCTGGGTACGCGTGACGGATGGACGGCCTTCCTCAATCGCTTTCCGAGTGGCTTCTATGCCGATCTCGCCAAAGGCCAGCTGAACAAGATCGGCGCCGAAGAAACCCGCGCCACCGCTGCGGAAAAGGCCAGGCAGGCCGAGGACGAGAAGTCCCGGCTCGTGGCCGAACGGGCCAAGAAAGCCGAACAGGAGAAAGCGGCTGCGGCCGCCAAGGCCGCTGAAGACGCCAAGGCCGCGGCGGAGAAGGCCAAGCAGATCGAGGAGGCCAAGGCGGCCGCGGCCGAGCAGCGGCGGAAGGACGCCGAGGCCGCAGCGGCAAAGGCGCTCGCCGACAAGCAGGCCGCCGAGAAGGCGCTGGCCGACAAGCTGGCCAACGACAGGGCTGCCGCCGAGAAGCAGGCGACCGAGAAACAGCAAGTGGCCGACAGCGCACAGAGAGTTGCAGCCGTTGCGCCGACCTCATCACAGCCCACCCTGTCCCCCGCAGAGACGGCGAAGCTGGTGCAGTCCGAACTGCGCCGCGTCGGCTGTCTGGCGACCGCTGCCGATGGCGACTGGAATGCGTCATCGCAACGCTCCCTGACTCTGTTCAACAAATATGCGGGAACGAAGTTCGACGCCAAGCAGGCGAACCTCGACGCGCTCGACGCCATCAAGGCCAAGCCGGGCCGGGTCTGCCCACTGGTGTGCGATCACGGCTTCAAGGCCGATGGCGACGCATGTGTGAAGATCGCATGCCGCGCCGGTTATCGCGTCAATGACGATAATGAGTGTGAGAAGATCCAAGACAAGAAGCCGGTTGTGAGACGCGAGGATGCCAACACGCGGGATGCGGAGCGGAAGCAGATCGAATCCAAACCAGCGAAGCCTCAGACGAGCGGGCAAATATATTGCGCCGCTACAGTGGGTTGTCGCCCCGTTCGCTCCGGCTGTCGGCTTGAGCAAAAAGGCTCGAGCAACGTCGAGGTCTGCAACTGAGGACAAGCTCACGCGTGCCGTGGCTTCTTCAATCGTGGCACGCCGTTGTGACGATGGTCACGCAAATGGAGTTGCTCTCGGCTGCACTCTGACGACGCTGGTCACTTTATGATTTGGGGCTGCAATGGGCGCGCTTCGGTTTCTTGGTATGATCATTCTTGCGGTCTGGCTTGGCAGCGGATCGGCGCAGGCCGAGAAGCGTGTCGCGCTGGTGATTGGCAATTCCGCCTACAAGAGCGTGCCTAAACTGACCAACCCGGCGAACGATGCCACCTTGATCGGCGGCATGTTCAAGAAGGCGGGTTTCGACAATGTCGATGTCAGGCTCGACCTCAACGCCGCCGACATGCGCAGGTCGTTGCGCGAGTTCGCGGGCCGGACCCGCGATGCCGAGGTTGCCGTGATTTATTATGCCGGGCACGGCATCGAACTCGACGGGACGAACTACCTCATTCCCACCGATGCTGCGCTGGAAACCGACGGCGACGTGCTCGACGAGACGGTTGCGCTCGACCGCGCGCTGTTCGCTGTCGAGCCGGCCAAGCAGCTCCGGCTCGTCATCCTGGACGCCTGCCGCGACAATCCGTTCGCCAAAACCATGAAGCGGACGGTCGCCTCGCGTGCCATCGGCCGCGGCCTCGCCAAGGTCGAGCCGACCAGCCCGAACACCATGATTGCCTACGCGGCGAAGGCGGGCTCGACCGCCTCGGATGGTGACGCGAAGAACAGCCCGTTTGCCACCGCTCTGGCCGAGCGCCTGCCGACGCCGGGCCTCGACCTGCGCAAGGCGTTCGGCTTCGTGCGCGACGACGTCCTCAAGACCACCGGCTACAAGCAGGAACCGTATGTGTACGGCTCGCTCGGCGGCGATGACGTGGCGCTCGTCCCTGCCAAGCCGGCAGCAGCGCCGGGCCCGCAGGCCAACCCGGACAGCGAAATCCGACGCGATTACGAACTGGCGCTTCAACTGGGTACGCGTGACGGATGGACAGCCTTCCTTAGCCGCTTTCCCAGCGGTTTCTATGCCGATCTCGCCAAAGGCCAGCTGAACAAGATCGCCGCCGAAGAAACCCGCGCCGCCGCAGCGGAGAAGGCCAGGCAGGCCGAGGACGAGAAGTCTCGGCTCGTGGCCGAGCGAGCCAAGAAAGCCGAACAGGAAAAAGCGGCTGCGGCCGCCAAGGCCGCTGAAGACGCCAAGGCCGCGGCGGAAAAGGCCAAGCAGATCGAGGAGGCCAAGGCGGCCGCCGCCGAGCAGCGGCGGAAGGACGCCGAGGCCGCAGCGGCGAAGGCGACGGCCGACAAGCAGTCTTCCGAGAATGAGCAGAAGGTGGCGGCCGTAAGTCCCGCGCCAGCGCAGCCGAGCCTGTCTCCGCAGGAGACAGCGAAACTGGTACAGTCGGAGTTGCGCCGCGTCGGCTGCTTGACCGCAGCTGCCGACGGCGACTGGAATGCGTCATCGCAACGCTCGCTGACGCTGTTCAACAAATATGCGGGAACGAAGTTCGACACCAAGCTGGCGAGCTTCGACGCGCTCGACGCCATTAGGGCCAAGCCGGGCCGGGTCTGCCCGCTGGTGTGCGATCACGGCTTCAAGGCCGACGGCGATGCTTGCGTGAAGATCGCATGCCGCGCCGACTATCGCGTCAACGACGATAACGAGTGCGAGAAGGTCCAGGACAAGAAGCCGGTCGCCACTCGCGACGAGTCAAAGGCGCGCGACAGGGAGCGCCAACAGACGGAGGCAACTCCACCCAAGCCGCAAGCAAAGTCCTCGGCTCAAATGTTCTGCTCGGCCGCCGGGTGTCGGCCGGTGCGCCCGGGATGCAGGCTTGAGCGCGGCGCGCCAGGGTTTATCGGCCCTAGTGGGAGCTCGCAGGCTGAAGTTTGCAACTGATTTTGCCTGAGACGTGCCCCGCCCGATCAGCGCGTAGGGTGATATCGGCCGACGGACCATCGCCGGTGGAACGACGCCGCAGCACCGCACCGGCACGCATCGCGAAGCAATCCAGAATCCCCGCTGCGCTCCCTCGCCCCGCTTGCGGGGTGAGTGGGACCCTCCACGGGGTCAGTGAGAGTTGGATTCGCGGAGACTCCCCCTCACCCGCAAGCCAGGGTCATCGCATGTGGCCGTTTGGCGCTGCGCCTGAGCGCGCGCCTCGTCCTTCGAGACGACCGCTTCCAGCGGTCTCCTCAGGATGAGGCTGATCGGCATCGGTGCCCGTTGAAACTGCTGCCGCGCGCTCCGTCCTCATCCTGAGGAGCCCGCCTAAAGCGGGCGTCTCGAAGGATGGCCGCAGGGAAACCGCTCTCATATACGATTGCCCCGCGCCGCAAGCGGGGCGCGGTAAGATCGACCGCTACTCCTGATCGACGAGATCGTCCTCGAGGATCGCCATCTGGAACTGGAACGAGCGATCGTCGTCCTCATCGTCGACGAACAGCACGCCGATGAACTCCTCGCCGATATAGACCTCGGCGGAATCGTCCTTCTTCGGCCGCGGCACGACGCGGATCTTGGGATTGCCGAATACGCGCTTCAGATACGCGTCGAGCTTTCTCACTTCCTTGACGTCCACGGCAAGTCTCCAATCGAAATCTGGTTGGCGGGGTTTTAGGACGAGACGCGACGAACCGCCAGCATGAATTGCCAAAGAATTTGGGGACGAGAAGCGCCGGAGAATCCGGCACTTCTCACGAGATCAAAGCCCCATCGCGTTGATCATCTGATCCATGGTGCGCGACGGCTCGGCGCAGCCGGCTTCGCCGACGATCTTGGCGGGCACGCCCGCGACCGTCACGTTGTGCGGCACCGGCTTGACCACGACCGAGCCGGCGGCAATGCGCGCGCAATGGCCAATCTCGATGTTGCCGAGGATCTTCGCGCCGGCACCGATCAGGACGCCGTGGCGGATCTTGGGATGACGGTCCTCGTTCTCCTTGCCGGTGCCACCGAGCGTGACGCCGTGCAGGATCGAGACGTCGTCCTCGATCACCGCGGTCTCGCCGCAGACGAAACCGGTGGCATGGTCGAGGAAGATGCCGCGGCCGATGCGCGCGGCGGGATTGATGTCGGTCTGGAACACCGCAGAGGCGCGGCTCTGGAGATAATACGCGAAATCCTTGCGGCCCTTCAAATAGAGCCAGTGCGCCAGCCGATGAGTCTGGATCGCGTGAAAACCCTTGAAGTAGAGTAAGGGATCGATGAAGCGCGAGGTCGCAGGATCGCGGTCGTAGACGGCGACGAGATCGGCGCGGAAGGCATTGCCGAGATCGGGATCGTCGCGCAGCGCCTCGTCATAGGTCTGGCGCACGAGATCGCCCGACAGCGCGGAGTGGTCGAGGCGGTCGGCGAGACGGTGGATCACGGAATCTTCGAGGCGGCTGTGGTGCAGCACCATCGAATAAATGAAGGTCGCAAGCTCCGGCTCGCGATGGACGATGTCCTCCGCTTCGCTCCGGATCCGGTCCCAGATCGGATCGAGCGCCGCGAGCTTTCCTCCCGGATTGACCTGATGCACTGCCATGGGATCTGCTCTTTCGAATTGGCTCGTTTTGTTGGCTCTATAGCATAGTCTAGGCGACAAAGTCCTGACGGGCTTGCCTGAGAGTGAATAGTGCCTTGCCCAGGGAGAGCAAGCCAAAGCATTGATACACAAGCCTTTCTTCTGACGCCCCCGGTCGGCAAGGTCGGCTCAAAGTGGTCAGGATTTTGCCAAATTCAAGCGGGGCGGCGTCAAACTATTGGTGAATTCTCCCCCAACCGTTATTGCAGGCATGATCCGAGCGGGGGCAGAGCAGATTTGAGCATCACCACCGAACAATTGCGCGCACGCGCCGCGGGCTCGTTTTGGCTGCGGCTGGCTGCGGTGGCCCTGCCCCTCCTGATGATCGCGCCGGCGTTCTGGAACGGCTACCCGCTCTTGCAATGGGATACCGGCGGCTATCTGGCACGCTGGTACGAAGGCTATCTCGTCCCAAGCCGCTCGACCGTGTTCGGCATCTACCTGCACTATGGCGAGAGCTTCGGCTTCTGGATCAACCTCGCGGTCCAGTCGCTGGCGACGCTGTGGCTGTTGCAACTCACCCTGCGCGTGCTCGGGCAGATGCAGACGTTCCGCTTCGTCGCGATCAGCCTGCTCCTGGTCCTGTCGACTGCGCTGCCCTGGCTCGCCAGCATGCTGCTCACCGACATCTTTGCCGGGCTCTCGATGCTGTCGCTGTTCCTGCTGGTGGTCGGCGGCAGCCGCACGTCGGTGCTCGAAAAAATCTCGCTGTTCGTCTTCACCGCCTTTGCCGCCGCGACCCACAGCGCCACGCTCGGCGTGCTGCTCGGACTGTGTGCCGCCGGCTGGATGGTGCGGCCGCTCCTGGGCGCGCGCCTTCCGCTTGCCGGATTGGCGCAGGCGAGCCTGAGCATCGTTGCGGGCGGCGTGATGCTGGTGTCTGCGAACCACGCGCTGTCAGGCCAATGGGCCTGGACGCCCGGCGGCTACGGTGTCGCCTTCGGCCGCATGATGCAGGACGGCATCGTCGCGCGCTATCTCGGCGACCACTGCCCGCGCGAACGCTACAAGCTCTGTCCCTATCGCAACGACTTGCCGGCGAGCGCCGACGAGTTCCTGTGGGGCAAGAGCATGTTCAACAAGCTCGGCCGTTTCGAAGGCATGAACGAGGAGATGAGCTACATCGTCGTGCATTCGCTGGCCGACTATCCGGCATGGCAGGCCGGTGCGGCGCTGCGGGCAATGGGGCAGCAATTGCTGCATGTGGCGACCGGCGAAGGCACCAATGGCTGGATCCCGCACACCTACGGCATCATCGAGCGCTACATCCCCTCGCAAGTGGCGCCGATGCGCGCGGCGCGCCAGCAGCACTGGAACGTCAATTTCGACTACGTCAACTGGCTGCATGTTCCGGTCGCGCTGGCCTCGATGCTGGCGCTGGTCGTGCTGCTCGCGCAGGCGCTGGCGAGCCGCCGGCTGGATGACCTGACGCTGCTGGCGGCGACCATCGCGCTGGGCCTGCTCGGCAACGCCTTCATCTGCGGCGTGATCTCCGGCCCGCACGACCGCTATGGCGCGCGGATGGCGTGGGTTGCAACCTTCGTCGTGCTGATGGCGCTGGCGCGCCGCTTCGGCGACGATCAGCCGGATGACGAGACCTCAGCCGCGGCGTGAGAGGAAATCGAGCACGCCGGTCTTGTAGACCTTGTCGCCGACCGCGCGCATGTGGTCGCGGTTTGGAATGTCCAGCACCTCCGAGCCCGGGATGATGGCGCCGAGCGCGCCGGCGGAACCTGCGACGTCGTCGGTGGTGCCGACCGCGATCAGCACGGGCACGTCGATGCGCGCGGCCTCCTCCCTCGTCATGAGATCGCGCGTGCCGCGCAGGCAGGCGGCAAGCGCGCGATGGTCGGAGCGGGTCTGGTCCGCGAACGCGCGAAAGGTGCGGCCGACGGGATCGGTGACGTCGTCGAGCGATGGCGCCTCCAGCGCCTTCGCCACGTTCTCGCCGGGCCCGGTGCCTTCGATCAGGCCGCCAATGCCGATACCGCCCAGGATCGCCGAGCGCAGGCGCTGCGGCTCGTTGAGGCCGAGCCAGGCCGTCATGCGCCCGCCCATCGAATAGCCCATCATGTCGGCCTGCGGGATCGCGAGATGATCCATCAGCGCGAGCACGTCGCCGGCCATGGTCGGGATCGAGTACTGCGCAGGCTCGTAGAGCTTTGCACTTTCGCCATGGCCGCGATTGTCGAGCGCGATCACGCGGCGGCCGTTCTTGCGCAGCTCCGAGACCCAGGTCGGATAGACCCAGTTCACGTTCTTGCTGGAGGCAAAGCCGTGCACGAGGATGATCGGATCGCCCTCGCCTTCGTCGAGATAGGCAATTTCAACGGCGCCGTTGTGGAAGCTCGGCATCATCAGTTCCGCGGGTCTTGAGGGGGAAAGGTCGATCTTAGAGCATGATCCGGAAAAGTGTGCAGCGGCTTTCCGGCAACATCATGCTCCAAACGATAATCTAAGGCGCGACGATCATCGCGCTTCAGGCCCTGAGGGCCGCATCCGCCAGCGCGGCTTCGGCGGCGATCTGCGCGCGGCGGATCCGCCGCGCCCGTCTGCGATCACACCAGGCCTGGGTCAGGCGCTCCGTGGTCGCCTTGATCGAGGACAACAGCCCAAACAGCGTCAGGGCCGCGCCGAACAGCCAGAGTGTCAGATTGAACGCGCCAGTCGCAAGCAGCAGCGCGCCACGGCCGAGCAGCTTCATGATCGCACGGGTCTTGCCGCCCTGCGCTTCCGCAAGCCGAGCCGCCCGCGCAACATCTTTCGGGCCTTCGGCGATCCGCAGCGTCTCCATCGCACCGCGCGTGCCGGTCTTTTCGGCAACGCGCGTGACGTCCTTGCCGAGCCGGACCAGCGCACCGGCCTTCTCGGCGCGGAACGCAGCCTTGATCGCGCTCACGGTCTCGCCCGGCCGCAGCACCGAACCCTTCGCGACCGCGTTCCGAAGCATCGGCGTATCGACGACTTCGCGCGCCGACCGGCCCGCCCATGCGGCAAGCCCCTCACTGAGCCGGCCGACTTTCCGTGCATCCTTCACCAGCGTCAGCCCGGCGCGCACCGGCGCGGCACCGCCGACGGAGACGTAGGTCGCCGCCGTCACCGCAAGGCCGGCCGCCGCAAGCCCGAGCACGAGGCGGTCGGTATCCTCGCCCATGGCAAGATGCTTGCCCTCGCGGACCACATCCCTGATGTCGCCGATCACGAAGAGATCGCCGGCCACCGTTCCCGACAGGCTCGCGACATCGTCCGCGTTGCCGGTGACGAGCCCAGTGGCGAACCGCTTTGCGAAATGCGAGGTGGAGTTTTCCTCTTTGACCGCATCGCTCACGCGGGTGAGCAGGTCGTCGGGCAGAGCGATGTTGCGGTCGCGTGCGAGCGCGACAAAACTGTCGGCGAGATCGGCATCATCAGCGGCGAGCGCGGCCTCGATGTTGTCCTGGATCAGGCGGTCGTTTTGCCGCAGTAGCCCGTCCAGCCGGAGCTCGGAGAGCACGGCCGGATCATCCTGCCCGGCCAGGATCGCGCCGGCCTCGCGAGCATGCGGCGCTACCTGCGCGAGCATGAAGCTGCACGCGGCAATACCGGTCAACGCTGTGCTGATTCGCAGCCACTTCATGCCGAAAGCCTGGACGGTCCTGAAATCATTTGCGCCTGATGATCCGTCTTTCGTCGCAACTACTGCACGCCCACAGACATAGTATGCCAAAATTGCGACACAACGTCCCCGACGAAAGAAGGGCTTCTCTCAGGCCGCAAGATTGTGTCGAATTTGCATGAGCAAATGAGCATGGGGCAATTGCGAACCTTTCGGTTCCGCTGGACTAGCAATCATCTGCACCCACCAGTATGGTCCGCGGCGCCTTAAAGATGCCGCGTCAGTTTTTGATTGTGTCTGCCGCCATTGCCACTCCAGGATGAACTACGATGTCCGACCATGTCGTCCCGCACTTCCACAACGATGCCGGTGTTCCCGTCATCGAGATCGGCTCGCAAGAGTTCATGTGCGTGGGCGCCAATCCGCCGTTCGATCATCCGCACGTCTTCCTCGACCTCGGCAACGACAACGAGATCATCTGCCCCTACTGCTCGACGCTGTACCGTTTCGCTGCCGACCTCAAGGCGGGCGAAGCCCGCCCGCCGGAATGCGTGCTGAAGGACAAGGTGGCCTGACCGCTTTCCTCGGTCAGGGGTGGCGCTCTCCCGAACGATTGTCATCGCCGGTGCCGGCATCGGTGGACTGACAGCCGCGCTGACGCTTGCGGCCCGCGGCTTCCGCATCGTCGTGCTGGAAAAGGCCGAGCGCCTCGAGGAAGTCGGCGCCGGGCTGCAACTCTCCCCCAATGCCAGTCGCGTGCTGGTCGAGCTCGGCCTGACGGAGCGCCTCAAGCTGCGCGCCGTGACTCCGGAAGCGCTCTGCGTCATGAGCGCCCGCGCCGGCGGCGAATTGTTGCGCATGCCGCTCGGTGAAGCCGCCGCGATGCGCGCCGGCGCCCCCTATTGGGTGGTGCACCGTGCCGACCTGCAATCCGCGCTCGCCGGCGCGGTCGCCGACCATCCCGATATCGACTTGAAACTCGGCGCGACCTTCGAGGATGTCGCCCCCCACGCCAAGGGACTGACCATCGTCCATCGCAGCGGCACGATACGCCGCAACGACCTCGCGAGTGCGCTGATCGGCGCCGACGGCATCTGGTCGACGGTACGCCAGCATCTGTTTCCCAAGGTGCAGCCGCGCTTCTCCGGGCTGATCGCCTGGCGCGGCACGCTCGATGCCACGCAACTGCCGAAGGACTACACCGGCCGGCGCGTGCAGCTCTGGATGGGACCCAATGCCCATCTCGTCGCCTATCCGATCGCGGGCGGACGCCAGATCAACGTGGTCGCGGTGCTGCCGGGCACCTGGAACAGGCCGGGCTGGAGCACGCCCGGCGATGCCCTCGAGGTGATGGACGCCTTCGCCGCGCCGCGCTGGCCAACGTCGGCAAGGATGATGCTGACCGCGGTCGACACCTGGCGCAAATGGGCCCTGTTCGGCGTGCCGGAGGGCTGCCCCTGGAGCAAGGGTCCCGTCGCGCTGCTCGGCGACGCCGTGCATGCGATGCTGCCGTTTGCAGCGCAGGGGGCCGGCATGGCGATCGAGGACGCGGCCGTGCTCGCCCGGCACCTGAGCCTAGAGGCCGCCGAGAGCACGGCCGGCATCACGGCTGCGCTGAAGCAATATGGACGCGCGCGCCAGGCGCGCGTGCAGCGGGTGCAGCGAACCGCGCGGCAGCAGGGCCGCATCTATCATTTCAGCGGGCCGCTCGCGATCGCGCGCGATCTTGCGATCCGCGCGCTGGGTCCGGAGCGCATGCTGGCGCGGCAGGACTGGATCTACGGCTGGCGGCCGTGATGCGGGCGCAGTTCCATCGGCTCAGCGCGCGGCGCTGCCGGATTTCGGGGCGGGCTTGATGATCGGCGGCTGTGGCGCGGACGCCTGCGGCGTCGCATTGGGCGGCGTCTCCCGGCACCTGTTGCGGCGCCAGGCCTCTTCGGCGAACTGAGCCTGCCCGCGCACCGCAATGTAGTCGTTGCGATAGGCGAGTTCGGACACGACGGCGCCTCCGGCCCCGGTCTCCGCCTTGTCCATCAGCTTCTGCAACTGCTCGGTGCGGGTGGCGAGCGTCTTGCGCTCGGCCTCGAGCTGCTTGCAGTCGTACAATTCGTATTTGCCGGGATCGGCGAAGGCCGTAGCGACCGTCTCGCTCATGCCGGCGCAGCCGGACAGCGCAAGGCCGGCCGCAAGCAGCGCGGAAAGCCCGCCGCAGCAGCGCAGGCGATGTGAGAGCGAAGCAGCCATGCCGGATGAATAGTCCCCGTGGATTGAGAATGCCTAAAGCAGCAACAGGTGTCCGGATTGAGGCTTTGCCTTGTGCGGCCGGCTCGCTTAAGGAAGAACCGCCCATCCGGCCCGCAAAGCGCCAATTCCAGACGGCCGGACGTGGACTTAAGTGATTGATCTCGTTGGATCAAGCGGGCATGGCGGAATTGGTAGACGCAAGGGACTTAAAATCCCTCGGCGCGCAAGCGCTGTGCCGGTTCGACCCCGGCTGCCCGCACCACGAGACCGGCCGGTCCCCTCTGCCATCATCGGCCTTGCCCAATCAAGCCCTGCAAGGCCGCGATGTGGGCCAATAACCCATGCCCGAAAATGCGGAACGGCGCCTATTGGAGAAACTCCCACTTACATTCGCAGCGCTTGCCGCAGCCAGCGTTGCGCGTCTGCGATAAACTCCTGGGCCATCTTCGTATCGAACGCCCAGGATTCGAAACCGTGGGGCGCGCCCTGAACCGAAACGAACCTGGTGTCGGTCCCTGAGGCTTGGAGGCGACCAGCAAAGTTTCGGGATTCGTTGTGGAGCAAATCGATATCTCCAACGCCGATCCACGCCGGAGGCAATCCGCGCAGATCCTCCCGCCGGGCCGGTACGGCATAAGGCGGAAACGCGGCTGAACCAGGCGGCTTGGACAGGTACAGTCGCCAGCCGGTCGCATTGGAGCGGCTGGTCCAGACCCAGTGCTTCATCGCATCGAGTTCTTGGCGTGTCGCCGTGCGATCATCCAGCATCGGGCAGAACAGCCATTGCGCGGCGGCTTTGTTGCCACCTTCGTCGTGCACGCGTTGCACAAGGCTAGCGGCGAGAGCTCCGCCTGCGCTTTGCCCGCCAATCGCAATGCGCTTCGGATCGATGCCCAGCGATGCCGCATTTTCCTGCATCCATGTCCAGGCAGCGTGGCAGTCGTCCAGCGGAACGGGAAAGGGATTCTCGGGCGCGAGCCGGTAGTCCACGGAGACAACGACAATCCCCAGGGCTTGCGCTGTAAAGGCGCAGAACCGGTCATCCAGAGCAGCGTTGCCCAGAACGAAGCCGCCACCATGTATCCAGAGCAGCGCCGCCTCGGATTTCCGCTCCTGCGGTTGGTAGATGCGCATAGGAGGCCGGGTCTCCGGCCGCACTTCGAGTGTAATGCCGTGGAGCTTCTTTGGGTTCGGTGCAACCAATCGGCCGAGCGCGCGCAAGACGCGGCGTCCAAGTGCGTTTCCCATCGGAAGCGGCACGGAATTGCGCTTTGCTAGCTTTTGGAGCTCCGGCGCGACGAGGGATATCTTCATGGCCGGGGCCCCATGACGATCAAGCCTTTGCCACGGATGCGCTCTCCTGCCTCCAACTTCCGGATCAGATCGCTGGCCTCGTTCAGCGGCGCCACCCGGCCAATGGAGATTTTCAGCTTTCCTTTCGCCGCGAGCGCGACCACTTCCCGCAGCGTCGCCTCATCCTGCTTGCCCATCACGAACTTGCGGGCGCGAGAGAGGAAGATGCGAAGCATCTTCGACGGTGAAGGATTGATATCGAGGATCGTCCCTCCAGGCTTGGCAAGCGCTTTGCCATCCTTGAGGGTCAGGCTGCCATGGGTATCGAAAACGACGTCGAACGTCCCGAAAAGACCGGGCGGAATCGGCTGCCTGTAGTCGAGAACGACATCCGCACCGATGCCCTTCGCAGCGTCGATACAATCTGCGGCGACCCGTCCCGCCACCGATGCTCCCAACGCCTTCGCGATTTGCGTGGCCGCTTGCCCGACTGCGCCATAGGCGCCGTTGATGAAGACGGACTGTCCGGGCTTCAACCCGGCCTTCTGCACCAGCGCGACCCAGGCCGTCGAGGCGGCCACCGGCAATGTGGCGGCTTCTTCGTGGGACAGCGCGGCGGGCTTCGCGAACGCAAGCGCTTCCTTGGTGATCAAGGTTTCGGCAAACGAACCAGACGTCTTAACCGGTGTCGCCCCCAGGACTTCATCGCCGATCTTGAATCGCTTCACGCTGCGGCCGACACCTTCGACAATGCCTGAAAAGTCCTGGCCCATGCCTCGTGGAAACCTGCGACCGGTCATGATCTTCATCGCCCCCTGCCGGATTTTCCAGTCGACAGGATTGATGGATGCCGCCTTGACCCTGACCAGGATCTCGTCGTCGCTCAGCTTGGGCAGCCGATACTCTTCGACCCTCATCTCGTCCGGGCCGCCGTACCGGTGGAACTGGATTCTTTTCATTGCTTCCTCCCGGGAGATTTGGCGTTTTCCGGCAAGGCTGGCAGCGGCGCGTAAAGCGACTTCTTTGCCCGTGCCGCGTTCTGCGTGAGGAACGAGACGATCAACGCTGCGAAGCCCACGACGGCTGGCACGAAACCGCCGTCTCCGGCGTTGATATGCGCCGAGAAGGCAAGCAGCAGGTGGTAGAACATCCCGGCATAGGCGAGGTCGCTGAGCCGCACGCTCAGGCGTGACAGGATCGCGGCGACCCCCAGAATCTTGACGACCAGGAGGACTTCCCTGAGATAGGCGGGATAGCCGAGCGCCGTGAGCGACTGGCGCACTTGATCGCCCATCGTCAGGTACATGGTCGCCGAAGCGAGGTAGAGCAGGCACAGAAGTCCCGTGCTGCTCCAATAAGCGTATTTCTTGAGCATGTTAGAAGAAGTCCCGCTTAGCTCAATTGCTGAGCGAGGATGTCGCGCAAAGATTTCGGGGGACGGCCCGAAAGACGCTCGACATCGCCGGTCACGATATCGAATTTCCCCTGGACGAAGGTGCGCTTGATCTCAGCCATCGCCTCAATGATGAGGTCGGGCAGGCCCGCCTGAGACAGGCCAGCACGCAGTTGAGCTTCCGTGATTGCTGCGTAGCTGAAAGGCTTTCGGAGAATGTCAGCCACCAACTTGGCGCGTTCGGCGCCACTGATGGTCGCAGGTCCGGTCAGGTTGTAGATCGCGCCCGCGTGGCCTTCGCCGAGGAGCGCACCAGCGGCGGCGGCCGCAAGGTCATCGCGAGAAACATATGCGACACGCTCATCACCGAGACCGGCGAGCATGCCCTGGCCCAAGGACATCTGGATTTCCTCGGCCATCGACTGGGAGTAGTAATTCATGCGCAGGATGGTCCAGTGCGCAGCGGTCTTGATGAGGTGCTGCTCGCCCATCCAATAGGCCTCGCCGAGGCCATGACCCTTTTCCTCGTGTGTCCCGGCAGCCGAAACCAGAAAGACGTGGCCAACCCCAGCGCGCCGGGCCGCATCGATGGCCGCTGTGAGTTGCTTGCCGCGAACGCCCGGCTGCAGCTCCGAGCTTGGAATGATCAGCAGCCGATCGAGCCCCGTGTACGCCCGTACGAGTGTATCCGGGTGGTCGTAGTCGCCTAGCCGCGCTTCGATCCTGCCTTGCACGCTCTCAGGCGTACGAGAAATTCCAACCAGTTGATGCCCGCCTCCGCGAGCGATCAATTCTGCAACAACAGCTTGGCCGAGCTTCCCGCTCGCTCCGCTGACTCCAACTCTCATTACGATATCCTTTCAAACGTACAATTTGTACGTGACGATAAGATGGATATCGAGTTACAACAAGAATGCACAGGAATGTGCGCCGCGAACACGAATGTTCGTGGCGATTTGAAAGGAAATCAGATGACACCTTCTGCAGCCCGCAAGGGCGCGTTTGTAGAGCACGACCCCGAGGACTGCCGGGCTGTCGGCCAGATCATCGATCTTATCGGTGACAAGTGGACGGTCATGGTCGTGGGCGCTCTATCGAACGGGCCACTTCGTTTCAACGCCATCATGCGCGAGATCGGCGGCGTGTCCCATCGCATGTTGACGCTCACCCTTCGCGCCCTAGAGCGCGAAGGGCTGGTGACGCGTACGGCGTATGCGACGATTCCGCCGAAGGTGGAGTACGAACTGACAAAGCTCGGTCGCTCGCTGATTGATCCCTTGCGCGTGCTTGGCGCCTGGGCCGTGCGGAATCGCCCCGTCATGGAGAAGGCGCGGGCGAAGTTCGAAAAAGCAAAGGCGCAGGCAGCCTAGGAGTGATGCCTGTGTGCCTCAGCTTAGTGGCGGCAGACCGGGATCGATACCGGTCATGGCGACTGATACATCCCAGAGCCGACGAGCGAGCGCAGGGTCCTGCGCTTCGGCTGACCGAGACGCTTCACCTGAAGCACCTCTGACGCCGCCGAATTGTGTCGGGCCGTAATAGCCACCCGGCTTGATCTGCCCCGTCGCCGCTTGCAGTGCAGGCCATGCGCCCTTGGCGGCACTGTTGAGAACCACCCTGACGAGAGGGTTCAGAATCTGAAACGCTCCCATGTAACGGCCGAGATCAGTCGCGGCCATGCCCGGATGACAGCCAGCCGCCGTCACCTGCGATTCGGCCGCGCGCAGGCGACGGTCCAGTTCAAAGAAGAACAGCGCATTGGCAAATTTGCTGGCGGCATAGCGCTCGAAGCGGTTGTAGCCTTTGTTGGCATCGAGATCGTCCCATTCGATCTTCGCGCCCTTGTGAGCGATGCTGGAGGTCACGACGACCCTGGCTCCACCAGTTCTAGCCAGTTTCGGCAGGAGCAAGGAGGTGAAGGCAAAGGTGCCAAGATGATTGACGCCAAACTGGAGCTCGAAGTTCTGCTTGGTGCGCATCAATGGCGGGGTCATCACGCCAGCATTGTTGATGAGGGCATCGATGCGCGGCTCCTTCGCCGCCAATTCGGCCGCCGCGCGGACGTTTGCGAGGTCAGCCTGGTCAAGCGGCAGGAAGGCGAGATTGGCGTGTGGCGTCGCCTGCCTGATCTGCGCCATGGCGGCGTCGGCCTTTACCTGGTCTCGACAGGCCAACAACACCCGTGCTCCACGTTCCGCCAGGACACGGGATATCTCGAAGCCAATCCCGGTGTTGGCGCCTGTAACGATAAAGACCTTTCCCGACTGGTTAGGGACGTTGGCTTCGGTAAATCCGGACATGTTTCATTCTCCTTCATTTATTGAGTGAGCACGCGCTCATTTTTCGGTTTGCGAAAATCATGCGGCAGTGCCCTTCCAGAACAGATCAAAACCGGCTCGCTTGAGGTGTTCGCGGTTCTTCGGATTCGTCGCGATCGCCTCGATGGTGACGTCAGCCAACCCCATCAGCACGGTGCCGATATAGAAAGCCGCCCGTTTAGGATCGACATGTCCAGCAAGGCTCCGTTCGATCATCTCGCGACTCTCGCCGAACAACGCGTCACAGCGCTTCCTGCTCTCGTCGCTGATGCGGTCGGACACCTTGAGTTGTCGCAAGGCCTTCCGCCATGTGGGGTTCGCAATCCCCCACTCCACCAGGCAGTCCCAGATGCGGCGAACACGATCGTGCGAATCTGCATTGGTGGAGACTGCAGCAAACACGGTCTCGGCGAGATTGGTTTCGATATCGACGAAAAGTTGGTTGAGCAGTTCGTCCTTTGTCGCGAAGTAGGTGAAAAGTGTGCCCTCCGAGACGCGCGCCGCTTTTGCAATGTTCGCCGTTGAGGCACCCGTCCCGACAGCCGCGACCAACTCAGCGGCGGCCGCCAAGATCGCTTCGCGCTTCTGTTCACTGAGGGGCCTGGCCATTGCTCTGTATTTCCATAATTGACTGAGTACATACTCAATTATTAGGGAGCAGATGTCAAGGCCAGTCGGGTCAAGCTCCCGTGCGGATCTTCCCCGCCCAGTCATAGACGTCCTGAAGGAGGTGCCGATGAATGGCCCGGTAGTGAGCAGACATGAATCGCAGCACAAATCGCAAGTACTGCCACTCGGGGTAGCTATGGCTGTCCGCACCGCCCCCGCCTGCCTGCCATCCCGAAATATGGGTTGTGCATCGCAGCATCGGCATTAACTAAAGCCTCTGCATTTCAGAGGTGAGCTTCTTGTCCGACGTCAATGCCGACGATTGGGTGTCCTCCGGACACCGTCCCATGGGTTTTCCCGAATTCGTCATCGTGATCGCGTCCATCATGGCGCTGAATCCGCTTGCAATGGACATGATGCTGCCGGCGCTGCCCAATATCGGGGCGGCCTTCAAGATTCCCGTCGCCAACCATCTCCAGCTCGTGCTGTCGACCTTCCTGATCGGCTTCGGCGCGGGCCAGTTCGTCATGGGTCCATTATCGGACCGCTTCGGCCGGCGGCCGGTGCTGCTCGGCGGCATGGCGGTCTATGCGGTGGCGAGCGTGCTGGCGGTCGCAGCCCCCTCGTTCGAGACGCTGCTGCTGGCGCGCGCGCTGCAGGGGCTCGGCACCTCGGCGACGCGCGTGATCGCGACTTCGATCGTGCGCGACTGCTATGTCGGCCGCCGCATGGCGAGCGTGATGTCGCTGGCGATGATGGTGTTCATCGCGGTGCCCGTGATCGCGCCCTCGTTCGGCCAGGCGGTGCTGCTGGTGACGGCGTGGCGCGGCATCTTCGTCGTGCTGATGCTCTACGGCCTGCTCGCGCTCGCATGGTGCGTGCTGCGGCTGCCGGAGACCTTGCCCGAGACCGAACGCAGATCGCTGGCGCCCGCCGACGTGCTCTCGGCATTCCGGCAGACCGTGACCAATCGCCAGACCATCGGCTATGCCACGGCCGCCGGCAGCGTCATCGGCGCGCTTTTTGCCTTTGTCTTCTCGGCTCAGCAGGTCTTCACCGGCATCTATCACCTCGGCCATTACTTCCCGCTCGCCTTCGCCGCGATCGCGGCCGGCACGGCCGTTGCCGGCTTCCTCAATGCGAGGCTGGTCGGGCGGCTCGGCATGCGCGTGATCTCGCACGGCGCGTTGACGCTCTACACCGCGGTCGCCGGCGTGATGCTGCTGACGGAATGCCTCGGCATGCTGCCGCTCTCCCTGTTCATGGTGCTCTCCGCCCTGATGATGTTCTCGTTCGGCATGATGGTCGCGAACTTCACCGCGCTCGCGATGGAGCCGCAGGGTCACATCGCCGGCACCGCCTCATCGCTCTACGGCTCGATCACGACGTTGATCGGCATCGTCGTCGGCATGGCGATCGGGCAAAGCTTCGACGGCACGCTGCTGCCGTTCTCGGTCGGCTTCTTCCTGTCGACGCTCGCGGCGTTTGCGATTGTGCTGGTGGTGGAGAAGGGACGGCTGTTCAGGCCGCATCATCGCCCCATCGCGTGAGGAACTTACCGGCGCACTCAATGTTGTACTGCAGCAATTCGAGAGGTCGCCTTAATGCAATCGGAACACCGCGAAGATCGTCACGCTCCTGATCAGGAACAGGAGGCGGAACGTTCGGAACAGCACGCCAAACAGGCTGCCCTCCCCACTCCCTTCGCCAGTGAAGGGCTGGAGCGCGTGCGCGACAGCCACTGCTGATTGCGAAAATCTACTCCGGCGCGCGTCTGTTGGCGCTGAAATCGTCCGCGGCGCTCTCAGGCGCGGCGCGGCTTTCGCGCGGCGGCACCAGCAGCACCACCACGTCCCGCGTCACGCCAGGCCGGCCCCACAGCGTCGCCTGCACGGTAAACTCGCGCTTGACGAAATGCCCGGCCCGCGCGGAGACCCCCTCCACCCACCTGCCGCAATTTTCCTGATCGCGAAAGCACAGCGCCGCCCAGCCGCGGTCGAGCGTCGTCCTGCGCGGCAGGCCCCAGGTGTGCTGGTACGCGAATGGCCGCGCATAGTGCGGATGGTCCGGACTGTAGAAGGCCGTCGCGAAGGCCAGCGAATCGTCACCGCTCACGGCGGCGAGCGGCTGGCCGGTCAGTTCGCGCCATTGCCGGGTGAGTTCAACGGCGGCCTGCGCATAGAAATTCCGCCCCTCTTCGTAGCCATGGGTGTTGCGGTAAACGGCATGGATGGGCGCTGCGACCAGGACGGCGGTCATGGCGACACCGGCCACCATGACCGTGAGATTGACGGTGTGGAACCGCTCGATCGGGTAGCCCGTACCGCAGACCACGAGCACGACGAACAGGAACAGTCCCTGGAGCGCCCATAGCGACGGCAGATCCGTGCCCATGGCCAGCGATGTCAGAACCGGCAGCGTGACGGTGCCGATTGCAATGTAGAACAGAAGCCTCAGCCCCGGGCTCATTGCCGCGAAGTCGGCCGGCACCCGCTTCAACCGCGTGCCGGCGATGAGCAGCCAGAGCACGGCCGAGACGCCCATGGCCGCCGCCAGGCCCAGGAGAAAATTCCTCACGTCGCCAAGCGAGGTCGCGACGTCGCCATTGGCGTGGTTCAATGCATAGGTGAAGGTCGAGGCGCCGGTGGTCGCGAGCCAGTAGATGTGCGGTGACAGCGCCACGAGACCCGTGACGACCGATATCCAGGGCGAGGCAGAACGGAAATAGGCACCTCGCGCCGGATGAGCCAGCGCGGCGAACGCAAAGCTCGTCACGAGGAAGATGGAATAGTATTTGCCGACCATCGCCAGCGCCGTCGTGCCTCCAACCGCGACCGCCCAGACGGCGCGGCGGGTCTCGAATGCCCGCAGGAAGCACCAGGTCGCCAGCGGCCAGGCTGCCAGCAGCACCGAATTGGCATTGAAGCGCTGCGCGTGGAATTGATAGGCCGGTGTCAGCATCAGCAGCAAGAGCACCAGGATGCGCTTGTGCCCCGTCACGAACTGGCGCGAGACCAGGTCCACGCAGAACAGGGCGAGGCCCGCATTGGCCATTGCCATCAATTGCAGGGACCAGTCGCTCGTCGGGAAGACAGAGGTCCAGGCCGCCGCAATCCAGCCCATCAGCGGCGGATGCTTGTGATAGCCCCACGCGAAATGGCGTCCCAGCGTCCAGGCCTCGAGCGTATCGGGATGCAGGCCACCGCCGGCATAGGCGACGGCCAGATAGAGCGTCCAGATCGCGACGAAACAGGCAATGAGAAGCGGCACTGCCCAGCCCGCCTCAACATGATCGAGCCAGCGCAGGAACGGCCGGCGCCATCGCGCTGGCGCGCGATCCGACCGTTCGGCCAGCGCCTGGAATGCAAAATCAATCGGCAAGGGATTAATCGAGAAACGAGAGTGACGTGCGAGTTGCACGTATCTATTTCAGGATGGAAACAAATAGCAACGGTCGGAAACTGGAAGAGCTAAAAGGTCGCGCCGCCTGCTCGGGCTGACACGAGGCCGACAAACGACAACGGCGCCGCTGGTGACAGCGGCGCCGCGCGATGGTCGAGACGCAAGGCGCGGGGCGCGCCCTCTCCTTATTCGGTCTTGTCGATGTTCCAGAACACCGGGGTGGCCGGACCGTCGATCACACCGGTCAGCGACTTGCGCCAGGCGCTGGGCGCCTGATACTGGCCGAGCGGCATGTAGAGCACCTGATCGTAGGCCTCCTTCTGGATCTCGGTCGCGATCCTCTTCCGCTCGTCAAGCGAGCCAGCACGAACGAAGGTGTCCTTGAGCTGCTCGATCCTGGCGTCCTCCGCCCAGCCGAACCAGCCGCCCTTCTTGCCCTGCCCGCCGACGGCGACGTTGGAGATCGGGTTGTCCACGTCGGCGCTGACCCAGTTGGTGATGAACATGTTCCAGCCGCCCTCCTTCGGCGGCTTCTGGCTGGCGCGCCGGCTCACCACCGTCTGCCAATCGGTGGCCTGCAGGTCGATATTGAAGCCGGCTTCGCGCAATTGCTGGGCCACCACGATCGGTTGGGCCTTCAGCAACAGCACGTCGCCCGGCGCCATGAGCACGACGGGTGTCCCGTCGTAACCGGACTCGGCGAGCGCCTTCCTGGCCGCGGCGATGTCGCCGCCCTTCGCCAGGGTCTCACCGCCAACCTCTGCCGCGAACGGCGTGTCGCAGATGAAGACCGCGACGCAAGTCTTGTAGTACTTGGGATTGCCGATCAGCGCATCGAGCACGTCCTTCTGCTTGATCGCCAGAAATGCTGCGCGGCGGACCTTGACGTTGTCGAACGGCGGATGAAGGAAGTTCATCCGTGCACCCGTCTGGAATCCGAACTTGTTCAGGATCTCGAGCTTGAGGTCCTTGTCGGCTTCAATGGCGGGCAACATGTCGATGGCAGGATTTTCCATGAAATCGATGTCGCCCGACTGAAGCGCGTTCAACGCCGTCTGCGAGTCCGGCATCGTGATCCATTCGACGCGGTCGACCTTGACCACCTTGCCGCCGGCGGTCCAGCTCGCCGGCTCCTTGCGCGGCACATAGTCGGTGTTCTTGACATAGACCGACTTCACCCCGGGCTGGAATTCAGCCTGCACGAACTTGAAGGGGCCGGAGCCGATCTGCTCGGGAATCTGCTTGTCCACCGGCGTCTCGGCAAGACGCTTCGGCATCATGAAAGCGACCCGCGAGGACGGCTTGCCGATCGATTCCAGCACGAGCGCGTACGGCTCCTTCAGCTTCAGCGTGATGGTCCTCGGGTCGGTTGCCTCGATGCTCGCGGTGAACAGCATCATCTGCTGCCCCATGCCATCGACGGCGGCCCAGCGCTTCAGGGAGGCAACGCAATCTTCCGCGGTGACTGGCGTGCCGTCATGCCACTTCAGACCATCGCGCAGCGTGAAGGTGTAGGTCAGCTTGTCGTCGGAGATCTTCCAGTCCGCCATCTGCGGCTGGATCTTGAAGTTGGAATCCGTCGAGATCAGCGTGTCGTAGACCATGTAGCCATGATCACGCGAGATGTAGGCGCTGGTGAAGATCGGATCGAGGATGCGCAGATCCGAATGCATCACGGCGGTAATGGTCTTGCTGGCGGCGAGAACTGGCGAGGCCAGCGCCGAAAGCGCAACGACCGACAGCGCAAGTGTGGAGGCGAACGTCCGACGTCCTCGGCGCACGAGTTGGAACACTGAAGTTCTCCTGCAAAGTTTTCTTGGGGAGTTCTCTTAGGCAGTTCTCCTGGGCAGTTCTTTTGGCGAACGGCGCCGCTGATAGCAGCGGCGCCGCGTGACCATCTGGATGAACGGCGCGCTGATGCGCCCTCGCCTCACTCGGACTTGTCGATGTTCCAGAACAGCGGCGTTGCGGGACCGTCGAGCACGCCGGTCAGCGATTTGCGCCAGCCGCTCGGCAGCAGATACTGGCCCAGCGGGATGTAGATCACCTGCTCATAGGCTTCCTTCTGGATGTCGGCGGCGATCTTCTTCTGCTCGTCGGCCGAGGACGTGCGGACGAAAGCGTCCTTGAGCTGCTCGATCTTGGCGTCTTCCGCCCAGCCGAACCAGCCGCCCTTCTTGCCCTGGCCGCCGATCGAGAGATTGGCGATCGGGTTGGAGACGTCGGCCGCCACCCAGTTGGTGAAGAACATGTTCCAGCCGCCTTCCTTCGGCGGTTTCTGACTGGCACGGCGACTCACCACCGTCTGCCAGTCGGTCGCCTGCAGGTCGACCTTGAAGCCGGCCTCGCGCAGGAGCTGGGCCGCGACGATCGGCTGTGCCTTGAGCGTCGTGACATCGCCGGGGGCCATGACCACGACCGGGGTGCCGTCATAGCCGGACTCGGCGAGCGCCTTCTTGGCTTCCGCCATGCCACTGCCCTTCACCAGGGTCTCGGCGCCGACCTCGGTCGCCAGCGGCGTGTCGCAGATGAAGAAGGCGCCGCAGATCTTCTGATACTTGGCATTGCCGACCAGCGCGTCGAGCACGTCCTTCTGGTTCATCGCCAGGAAGGCCGCACGGCGCACCTTCACGTTGTCGAACGGCGGATGGAGGAAATTCATCCGGCCGAGCGTCTGGAAGCCGAACTTGTTCGAGACCTCGACCGTGAGCTCCTTGTTCGCCTCCACCACCGGCAGCATGTCGTAGGGCAGATTTTCCATGAAATCGATGTCGCCCGACTGCAGCGCATTCACTGCGGTCTGCGAGTCCGGCATGGTGATCCACTCGACGCGATCGACCTTCACCACCTTGCCGCCGGAGGTCCAGCTCGCCGGCTCCTTGCGCGGCACGTAGTCGGTGTTCTTGACGTAGACCGCCTTCACGCCGGGCTGGAATTCCGACTGTACGAACTTGAAGGGACCCGAGCCGATCTGCTCCGGGATCTGCTTGTCCGGCGGCGTCTCGGCGAGGCGCTTGGGCATCATGAAGGCGACGCGCGAGGACGGCTTGCCGATCGAGTCGAGCACGAGGCCGTAGGGCTCCTTCAGCTTCAGCGTGATGGTCTTGGCGTCGGTCGCCTCGATGCTGGCGGTGAAGTCCATAAGCTTCTGGCCCATGCCGTCGACCGCGGCCCAGCGCTTGAGCGAGGCGACGCAGTCCTCCGCCGTCACCGGCGCGCCGTCGTGCCACTTCAGGCCGTCGCGCAGGGTGAAGGTGTAGGTGAGCTTGTCGTCGGAGATCTTCCAGTCCGCCATCTGCGGCTGGATCTTGAAGTTCGAATCGGTGGCCACCAGCGTGTCGTAGACCATGTAGCCATGGTCACGCGTGATGTAGGCGGTCGTGAAGATCGGGTCGATGATGCGCAGGTCCGAATGCATCACCGCCGTGATGGTCTTGCCGGCGGCAAGCACTGGCGAGGCCAGGCCGACCGAAAGCGCGACGACCGACAGCGCGAGTTTGGAGGCGAACGCGCGAGACCCCCGGCGCATGAAGTGGAACATGGAAAGTTTCTCCTGACGTGAAACTGTTCAAAGGCAGATTATTGGTTGAGCATTCGGTTCGTTCCTTGGGCGAACTAACCTCATGCAATGCCTTTATCTTTCGAGACTTGCAGACAGTGCCGAGCGCGTCAATCCGGTTTCGCCGCAGCCCCTCGCGGCGTCCGCACGGGCTCCACAAAGTTCGGTTTAGCTCTACAACACTCTCCGCTCATCCTGCCCGCGCGATGCAATGCGCGTTCCATCTTTCGAAGCCTGAGAGACATCAAGATGAATCCAGCCAATCTTCCCTTCGATTCCGAGGCAATGCTCGAGGGCCTGCGCGGCTGGGTGGAGTGCGAGAGCCCGACCTGGGACGCGAGCGCCGTGAACCGCATGCTCGATATCGCAGCGCGGGATATGGCGATCATGGGTGCGACGATCGAGCGCATCGCCGGCCGCCAGGGCTTTGGCGGCGTGATCCGCGCGCGCTTCCCGCACCCGAAACAGGGCGAGCCGGGCATCCTGATCGCCGGACACATGGATACGGTCCATCCGGTCGGCACCATCGAGAAGCTGAAATGGCGGCGTGAGGGCAACAGATGCTACGGGCCCGGCATCTACGACATGAAGGGCGGCAACTATCTCTCGCTGGAAGCGATCCGGCAGCTGGCGCGTGCCTCCTTCACGACGCCGTTGCCGATCACCGTGCTGTTCACGCCGGACGAGGAAGTCGGCACGCCCTCGACACGCGACATCATCGAGGCGGAGGCCGCGCGCAACAAGTATGTGCTGGTGCCGGAGCCCGGGCGCGCCGATAACGGCGTCACCACGGGCCGATATGCCATCGCGCGCTTCAACCTGGAGGCCACGGGCCGGCCCAGCCACGCCGGCGCGACGCTGTCGGCGGGCCGTTCGGCGATCCGCGAGATGGCGCGGCAGATCCTCGCCATCGACGCGATGACCACGGACGACTGCACCTTCTCGGTCGGCGTCGTGCATGGCGGACAGTGGGTCAATTGCGTCGCCACGACCGCGACCGGCGAAGCGCTCTCGATGGCCAAGCGCCAGGCCGACCTCGACCGCGGCGTCGAGAGGATGCTGGCGCTGTCAGGCACAACCAATGATGTCACCTTCAAGGTGACGCGCGGCGTGACGCGTCCGGTGTGGGAGCCGGATGCCGGCACCTTGGCGCTCTACGAAAAGGCCCGCGGCATCGCCAAGGCACTCGGCACTGAGCTGCCGCATGCGAGTTCCGGCGGCGGCTCCGACGGCAACTTTACCGGCGCAATGGGAATTCCCACGCTCGACGGCCTGGGCGTGCGCGGCGGCAACGGCCACACGCTCGAAGAGTATATCGAGGTCGAAAGCCTGGTGGAACGCGGCCGGCTGATGGCGGGACTGCTGGCGACGCTGGAGTGAGGACACCGCGGACACCCCCGTTATGGCCGGGCTTGACCCGGCCATCCACGCCTTTGCGACCGAACACGAAGAAAGATGGATGCCCGGGTCAAGCCCGGGCATGACGACCGTCCGAGGTTCCGACCCGGATGGCACGGGAATTGCTGAAATGTTAGGCTGATGGCAACCTGCTGAACGCGTTGCCACGATTTGACTCTAATCTGACGGATCCAACTTGCTCGGATATCTCGTTCGCCGAATCTTCGCCGCCGTGCCCGTGATGGGCGTCGTCGCGCTGTTCGTGTTCCTGCTGCTGCGGCTGACGCCGGGCGATCCCGCCGCGATTCTCGCCGGCGACAACGCGACACCCGAGCGGCTCGAGCGCATCCGCGCCTCGCTCGGCCTCAACGAGCCCCTGATCGTGCAGTTCATCACCTGGGTGAACAAGCTGCTGCACGGCGATCTCGGCACCTCGCTCATCTCCAACCTGCCGGTGATGAAGATGATCGGCCAGCGCGTCGAGCCGTCGATCTCGATCGCGCTGTGCACCATCATCCTCGCGGTCATCGTTGCCGTTCCCCTGGGTGTGATCGCGGCCTGGAAGCACGGCACCTGGATCGACCGCTTCGTGATGGGGCTGTCGGTGCTGGGCTTCTCGGTGCCCGTGTTCGTGGTCGGCTATATCCTGATCGAAGTATTCGCCATCGACCTGCGCTGGGTGCCGGTGCAAGGCTTCCGCAGCATCTTCAACGGCTTTGGGCCGTTCTTCGAGCGCATGATCCTGCCGACCTGCGCCCTCTCCTTCATCTACATCGCGCTGATCGCGCGCATGACGCGGGCGGCAATGCTCGACGTGCTCGGTGAGGATTATGTCCGTACCGCGCGCGCAAAGGGCATCAACGAGGTCGCGGTGATGATGCGGCATGCGCTGCGCAATGCCGCGGTGCCCGTGATCACCGTCATCGGCACCGGCTTTGCGCTTCTGATCTCCGGCGTCGTCGTCACCGAGAGCGTGTTCAACATCCCCGGCATCGGCCGCCTCACGGTGGATGCCGTGCTGGCGCGCGACTATCCGGTGATCCAGGCGATGATCCTGCTGACGTCGCTGATCTACGTCGTCGTCAACCTTCTCATCGACGTCGCCTACACCCTGCTCGATCCGCGGATCCGGTACTGAGCCAAGGATAAGAACAAGAATGTCGGTCGATAGCCTTCCCCAGTCCTCCATTCCGATCACGTCGCCGCTGCGGCCGCGCTTCGGATTCCTCACCTCTACGCCGATCATCGCGGCGGCAACGATCTGCCTCGCGCTGATCGTGCTGATCTCGATCCTCGCGCCGCTGATCGCGCCGCACGATCCGATCCAGCTGGCGCCGTCGCAACGGCTGAAGCCGTCGTCGGCGCAGTTCCTGCTCGGCACCGACGCCTATGGCCGCGATCTGTTATCGCGCGTCATCTATGGCGGCCGTGTCTCGCTCCTGATCGGAATCGGCTCGGCAATCCTGTCGGTCGCCATCGGGCTGGCGATCGGCCTCGTCTCCGGCTTCTTCAAGCTGATCGATGCCGTCATGATGCGCATCATGGACGGGCTGATGGCGATGCCGAGCATCCTGCTCGCGATCGCCGTGGTGTCGCTGTCCGGGGCCAGCATCTCCACCGTGCTGATCGCGATCACGATTCCCGAGATCCCGCGCGTGGCACGCCTGGTGCGCTCGGTCGTGCTGTCCGCACGCGAAGAGCCCTACGTGGAAGCGGCAATCTCGGTCGGCTCGTCCCTGCCGAAGATCATGTGGCGGCATTTGATGCCGAACACGATCGCGCCGCTGATCGTCCAGGGCACCTATGTCTGCGCCTCCGCGATCCTCACCGAGGCCATCCTCTCCTTCCTCGGCGCCGGCATCTCGCCGGAGACGCCGACCTGGGGCAACATCATGGCCGAGGGCCGCCAGTATTTCCAGATCAAGCCGTCGCTGATCTTCTGGCCGGGCCTTCTGCTCTCGATCGCCATTCTCAGCATCAACCTGATCGGCGATGCCGCCCGCGACGCCCTCGATCCCCGCATGAAGCAGCGGGAGGGGAAGTGAGTATCCTCAGTTTCGTCATTCCGGGGCGCGACGAAGTCGCGAACCCGGAATCCATTTCACCACCGACACTGCGGCCCAATGGATTCCGGGCTCGCGCTACGCGCGCCCCGGAATGACGGCGGAGAGAATCGACGTGACCAACACCGTCCTCGACATCAACAACCTCGTCGTGTCCGTCGGCAAGAAGCCGGGCGGACCAAAGATCATCGACGGCATCTCGATCCAGGTGCGCGAGCGCGAGACGCTGTGCCTCGTCGGCGAGAGCGGCTCGGGCAAGTCGGTGACCTCGCTCACCACGATGGGCCTGTTGCCGAAGGGCACGCTGGTCCCGACCTCTGGCAGCATCAAGCTGGTCGGCGAGGAGTTGCTCACCGCGACCGACCGCCGCCTGCGCCAGCTCCGTGCCACCCAGATGGCGATGATCTTCCAGGAGCCGATGACCGCGCTCAATCCGGTGGTCCCGGTCGGCCGCCAGATCGACGAGGTGCTGCGCGCCCACACCGATCTCGACGCCAGGGCGCGGAGGAAGCGCATCCTCGACATGATGGAGCAGGTCCACCTGCCCCAGGTCGAGCGCATCTTCGCCTCCTATCCGCATCGCCTTTCCGGCGGCCAGCGCCAGCGCATCATGATCGCGATGGCCCTCGTGCTCGAGCCCAAGCTGCTGATCGCGGACGAGCCGACCACCGCGCTCGACGTCACCACGCAGAAGCAGATACTGTCCCTGATCCGCGAGCTCCAGCGTGATCACGGCACGGCCGTGCTGTTCATCACCCATGACATGGGTGTGGTGGCCGAGATCGCCGACCGCGTTGCGGTGATGCGTCAGGGCCGGCTGGTCGAGACCGGCCCGCTTGAAACTGTCCTGCGCAATCCGACCATGGAGTACACCCGCAACCTGCTCGCATCGGTGCCGAGCCTGGTGCCGCGGCCGCCGCGCGAGGAGAGCCGCGAGCCCATCGTGCTCGAGGCCAACGAACTCGGCAAGGTCTACAAGGAGCGCGCGTTCTTCGGCAAAGGCCGCGAGGTCGTCGCTGCCGACAAGGTCACGCTGACGCTGCGCAAGGGCCGCACGCTCGGCATCGTCGGCGAAAGCGGCTCCGGCAAGTCGACCGTGGCGCGCTGCATCGTGCGCCTGATCGATCCGACCTCCGGCGGCGTGCGCCTCGCCGGCCGCGAGATCGCCGACATCTCGCGCCGCCTGCTCCAGCCGCACCGGCAGAAGATCCAGATCGTGTTCCAGGATCCCTACCGCTCGCTCAACCCGCGCGTCACCGTCGGCGAGAGCATCGCCGAAGGCCCGATCAATTACGGCGTGGCGCACACTGACGCGATGAAGCGCGCCCGCGAGCTGCTCGAGCTGGTCGGCCTGCCGGCCGATGCCGTGTCGCGCTATCCGCACCAGTTCTCCGGCGGCCAGCGCCAGCGCATTGCCATTGCCCGCGCACTCGCGCTCGATCCGGACGTGCTGGTCGCGGACGAAGCGGTGTCGGCGCTCGACGTCTCGGTGCAGGCGCAGGTGCTGGAGCTGCTCGACGAGATCCAGAAGCGGCTCGGCATCGCCATCCTGTTCATCACCCATGATTTGCGCGTCGCCGCGCAGATCTGCGACGAGGTCGTGGTGATGCAGCACGGCCGCGTCGTCGAACAGGGCCCGGCTGCCGAAGTGCTGACGCATCCGAGGGAGGCCTATACCAAGGCGCTTCTCGACGCCGCCCCCGGCCGCAACTGGGACTTTGCGAACTTCCGGCCGGTGTCGGAGGGCGTGGTGGCGACGCTGTAGCCTCCCCACTGTCATTCCGGGGCATCGCGAAGCGATGAGCCCGGAATCCATCGAGCCGCAGAGACTGTCGCGCGATGGATTCCGGGTTCGCGCCCAAGAGGCGCGCCCCGGAATGACGGCGGAGAGAGTTCGCGCGCGCGTCCGCAGCATTCCCAAAACGTCTTGACCCTATGCATGGCGCGATTGCTTCCCGCCTTGCTCTCGCAGCAAGGCCAAGGCTAACGTCGCGCACGCATCATTTGCCTGGGACTGAATTGAATGACCCGTATCGCCGTCGGCGGCTTCCTGCACGAGACCAACACCTTCGCTCCGACGAAGGCCACTTTCGCGGACTTCCAGCATGGCGGCGGCTGGCCGGCGATGACCGAGGGCGCCGACGTCTTGAAGGTGATGCGGCGCATCAATGTCGGCCTTGCCGGTTTCGTCGACAGCGCCGAGGCCAACGGCTGGGAACTCGTTCCGACGATTGCCTGCGGTGCGAGCCCGTCGGCGCATGTCACCAGGGATGCCTTCGAGCGCATCGTGAAGGTCATGGTTGACGGCATCGCAGCCGCCGGGCCGCTTGATGCCGTCTATCTCGACTTGCACGGCGCCATGGTGACCGAGCATCTCGACGACGGCGAAGGCGAAATCCTGGCGCGCGTGCGCCGCGTCATCGGCAAGGATGTTCCGCTGGTCACGAGCCTCGACCTGCACGCCAACGTCACGCCCGAGATGATCGCGCATGCCGATGCGCTGATCGCCTATCGCACTTACCCGCATGTCGATATGGCCGAGACCGGCCGCGCCTGCGCCAGACATCTGGCGCTGCTGCTGAAGACGAAGCAGCGCTTTGCAAAGGCGTTCCGGCAGGTGCCGTTCCTGATCCCGATCAGCTGGCAGTGCACCAACGACCAGCCGACCAAGGGCATCTACGAACAGCTCGCCGCGCTGGAGAGCGATGCGGTTCCGACTCTGTCCTTCGCGCCGGGCTTCCCGGCCGCCGATTTCCGCGACTGCGGGCCGAGCGTGTTCGCCTATGGCAGGACCCAAGCCGACGCAGACCGTGCGGCAGATGCGATCGTCAAGCTGATCGAAAGCCATGAGGACGATTTCGACGGCAAGATCTGGTCGCCCGACGACGGCGTGCGCCACGCGATGGAACTTGCCAAGGGCGCAAGCAAGCCGATCATCATCGCCGACACCCAGGACAATCCCGGCGCCGGCGGCGATTCCGACACCACCGGCATGCTGCGCGCGCTGGTGCGCAACAAGGCGAGCGCCGCCACCGGCGCGATCTACGATCCGGTCTCGGCCAAGGCCGCGCATGCGGCCGGCGTCGGCGCGACAGTAACGCTGTCGCTCGGCGGCAAGTCCGGCATTCCCGGCGACGAGCCCTATCGCGAGACCTTCGTCGTCGAAAAGCTCTCCGACGGTCGCTTCATCGCGCCCGGTCCCTACTATGGCGGCCGCGAGATGGAGATGGGCCCGTCCGCGGCCTTGCGCATCGGCGACGTCCGCGTCGTCGTCTCCTCGCACAAGGCGCAGCTCGCCGACCAGGCGATGTACCGCTATGTCGGCATCGAGCCGACCGAGCAGAAGATCCTGGTCAACAAGAGCTCGGTGCACTTCCGCGCGGATTTCGAGCCGATCGCGGAACAGCTGCTGATTTGCGCTGCGCCCGGCGCGATGCCGGCCGACACTGCCTCCCTGCCCTGGACGCGCCTGCGGCCGGGCATCCGCATCAAGCCGAACGGCCCCGTCTTCAATCCTCCTTCACGCTAACCGGACAGGACACATGCCCACGATTGACCGCATCGACGGCTATGCCGACGAACTCACCGCCATTCGCCGCGACCTCCACGCCCATCCCGAGATCGGCTTCGAGGAAGTGCGCACCTCCGGCATCGTCGCCGACAAGCTGAAGAGCTGGGGCATCGAGGTGCATCGCGGTCTCGGCGGCACCGGCGTGATCGGGGTCATCAAGGGCAAGGGCACGAGCGGCAAGCGCATTGGCCTGCGCGCCGACATGGACGCGCTGCCGATGGAAGAGAACACCAATCTGAAATGGCGCTCGACCATTCCCGGCCGCTTCCACGGCTGCGGTCATGACGGCCACACCACCATGCTGCTCGGCACCGCGCGCTACCTCGCCGAGACCAGGAACTTCGACGGCACCGTGCACCTGATCTTCCAGCCGGCCGAGGAGGGTCTCGGCGGCGCCCGCGCGATGATCAAGGATGGGCTGTTCGAGAAATTCCCCTGCGACGAACTGTACGGCCTGCACAACGCGCCCGACCTCAACCACGGCGAGATCGCGATCCTGCCCGGCCCGGCGATGGCCAGCGCCGACTTCTTCGACCTCCGCATCACCGGCTATGGCGCGCATGGCGCGATGCCCGAGCGCTCCAAGGACGCGGTGGTGATCGCGACCACGCTGGCGCAGGCGATCCAGACCATCGTCAGCCGCAACGTCGACCCGTTGCAGGCCGCGGTCGTCTCGATCACCCAGATCCATGCCGGCTCGGCCTATAACGTCATTCCCGGCGATGCGCATCTCTGCGGCACCATCCGCACCTTCTCGGACGAAGTCCGCGCCCTGATCAGCGAGCGCATCCGCACGATCTGCGCCGGCATCGCGAGCGCCTACCAGTGCGAGATCGAGGTCGACATCCGCGACACCTTCGGCGTGCTGGTCAACCAGGTCGAGCAGTCCAAGGTGGTCGAGGAGGTCGCGCGCACCGTCGTCGATCCCGCCAAGGTGATCACCCGCACCCAGCCGAAGATGGGCAGCGAGGATTTTGCCGACATGCTGCAGACCATTCCCGGCGCCTATTTCTGGGTCGGCCATGACGGCTCGGTGCCCGTGCACAATCCCGGCTTCGTGCTCGACGACAAGATCCTGCCGATCGGCGCCAGCATGTTCGCGCGGATCATCGAGACCCGCATGCCGGTAGGCAGCAATGCATAAGAGCGCCGCAGAGGCGGTCACCTCGCTGCACGATCTCGCCGCGGTCGATCTGATCGCGGGCTATCGCGCCAAGCAATTCTCGCCGAGCGAGGTGCTGGAGGACGTGCTCGCGCATGTCGCCACGTGGGAGCCGCATCTGAAGGCACTCTATGCATTCGATCCCGACGGCGCGCGCGAGGCCGCCAAGGCCTCGACCGCGCGCTGGACCGGCGGCGAGCCGTCCGGCGCGCTGGACGGCGTGCCTGTCACGGTGAAGGACAACATCGCGACCAAGGGCGTGCCGGTGCCGCTCGGCGCCGCCAGCGTCAAGCTGGTTCCGGCCGAGAAGGATGCGCCACCCGCGGCGCGGCTGCGCGAGGCCGGCGCGATCATCTTCGCCAAGACCACCATGCCCGATTACGGCATGCTGTCCTCCGGGCTCTCCAGCTTCCACGCGCTCGCGCGCAATCCCTGGGACCTCTCCAAGAATCCTGGCGGCTCCAGCGCCGGCGCCGGCGCTGCCGCGGCGGCCGGCTATGGTCCCTTGCATCTCGGCACCGATATCGGTGGCTCGGTGCGCCTGCCCGCGGGCTGGTGCGGCCTCGTCGGCCTGAAGCCGAGCTTCGGCCGCGTGCCGATCGACCCCGCCTATGTCGGCCGCGTCGCCGGCCCCATGACGCGAACGGTCGACGATTGCGCGCTGATGATGAGCGTGATCGCAAAACCCGACCGGCGCGACGGCATGAGCCTGCCCGCCGAGCCTCTCAATTGGAAAGGGCTGGAGAAGTCCCAGCGCAAGCTGCGCATCGGCCTGATGCTCGATCCCGGCGTCGGCCTGCCGCTGGAGAAACCGGTGCGCGAAGTCGCGGTGAAAGCGGCCAAGGCGTTCGAAACCGCCGGCGCCGTCGTCACCGAGGTCGACGGCATCCTCACGCGCGAGATGCTCGACGGCCTCGACAATTTCTGGCGCGCGCGGATGTGGGACGATCTGTCCAAGCTGACTCCGGCCGAACAGGCAAAGGTGCTGCCCTACATCTTCAAATGGGGCGAGTCCGGCGCAAAGCTGTCGGGCGTCGACGTCATCCGCGGCTTCAACCAGACCATGGCGATCCGTGCCGCAGCGGGAAAGCTGTTCTGCGAGCTCGACTATGTGATCTCGCCGACCGCGCCGAACGTGAACTATTCGGCTGAATGGGCCTCGCCGACCAACGATCCCATGAAGCCGTTCGAGCACATCGCCTATACCGTGCCGTGGAATATGTCGGAGAATCCCGCGATCGCGCTCAACGGCGGCTTCGACGCCAAGGGTTTTCCCATCGGCGTGCAGATCGTCGGCCGCCGCTTCGACGATATCGGCGTGCTCGGCATGGCCAAGGCGTTCGAAGGCCTGCGCGGTCCGCAGCGGCCGTGGCCGAGCCCGCCAGCGCGCTAGCGTCTCAGCACAAGCGCGGGCCCAACCCGCGCATCCATCCTCTTCAAGAAGATGGATTGCCGGGTCAAGCCCGGCAATGACAGAATTGATTCAAGAATACCAGGGAAGGAAACCACCATGGCGTATGAGACGATCAAGTACGAGGTCGCCGAGCAGATCCTCACCATCACGCTGAACCGGCCCGACAAGCTCAACGCCTTCAACGCGCACATGCAGGCCGAGTTGATCGACGCGTTCGACGCCGCCGACAAGGACGACAACGTCCGCGCCATCATCGTCACCGGTGCCGGCCGCGGCTTTTGCGCAGGCGCCGACCTCTCCTCCGGCGCCGACACCTTTGACCGCGACGCGCGGCGCGGGCCGGTGAAGCGCTTCGCCGACGGCAAGGTCGACTACAGCGACCCGCAGGTGCGCGACGGCGGCGGCCAGGTGACCTTGCGCATCTTCAAATGCCTCAAGCCTGTCATCGCCGCGGTGAACGGCCCCGCGGTCGGCATCGGCGTCACCATGCAGCTCGCGATGGACATCCGCATCGCGTCCGAGGCCGCGCGGTTCGGCTTCGTGTTCTCCCAGCGCGGCATCGTGCCGGAGGCCGCCTCGAGCTGGTTCCTACCGCGCATCGTCGGCATCTCGCAGGCACTGGAATGGTGCTATTCCGGTCGCGTCTTCCCGGCGCAGGAAGCGCTCGCCGGCCGCCTCGTCAGCAAGGTCGTCGCCCCGGATGATCTGCTGCCGACCGCACGCGCGCTCGCCAAGGAGTTTGCGGCCAAGACCGCGCCGGTGTCGGTGGCGCTGATCCGGCAGATGATGTGGCGCATGATGGGCGCGGACGATCCGATGGAAGCCCACAAGGTCGACAGCCGCGGCATCTACGCCCGCGGCCGCTCCGACGACGTGAAGGAAGGCGTCGTGTCGTTCCTGGAGAAGCGTCCCGCGCAGTTCAAGAACAAGGTGTCCAGCGATATGCCGGACTATTTCCCGTGGTGGACCGAGCGGGAGTATAAGTGACGCGAAGCGTCATTCCGGGGCTCGCGAAGCGAGAACCCGGAATCTCGAGATTCTTTGGTGCGCAATTGCGCACCAGAGTTCGCCCTTCGGGCGCCCCGGAATGACGTTGGTAGAGATTACTCCATCACCAGTGCCACCCGGCCGATGGCCTTGCGCTCGATCAGCAGCCGCATCGCCTTTGCGTAATCCTTCAGCGGCAGGCGGTGCGAGACGTTGGGGCGCAGCTTGCCCTGCTCCGCCCATTGCAGCAGTGCCTTCAGGCGAACCTCACCGAGCGCCGGATTCCTCCGCACCGCTTCGCCGGCGCGCACGCCCAGCACGCTGGCGCCCTTGATCAGCAGCAGATTGGTCTTGGCCGAGCCGATGCCGCCGGTGAAGCCGATCACCAGCAGCCGCGCGCCCCAGGCGATGCAGCGCATCGAGTCCTCAAAAACCTGGCCGCCGACCGGATCGAACACGACGTCCGCGCCGCGGCCGTCGGTGATGCGCTTGACGGCATCGCGAAACGGCTCGCGGTCGTAGCGCACGAGATGATCGGCGCCGCGTGATTTGGCGATGGCAAGCTTCTCGTCGCTGGACGCCGTCGCGATCACGGTCGCGCCCAGCATCTTGCCGATCTCGACCGCCGCGAGGCCGACGCCGCCGCCAGCGCCATGCACCAGCAGCACCTCGCCCGGTTCCACCCGGCCGCGATCGATCAGCGCGTGATAGGCGGTGCCGTGACCGGCGAGATAGGTCGCAGCCTCCGCATAGTCGAAGGTCGAGGGCATCGGCGTGAGCTGCGAGGGCGTGACGACAGCTTCATCCGTGAACGCGCCGTGACGCATCTTCACGATGACCTTGTCGCCGACGGCGACGCCACAGGTCTCCGCACCGACCTCCGTCACATCGCCGGCGGCTTCCATGCCGGGCGTGAAGGGCAACTCCGGCTTGAGCTGATACTCGCCGGCGGCCATCAGCACGTCCGGAAAGTTCAGTCCGGCGGCGCGGATCGCGACGCGCACCTCGCCGGGCTGCAGGGCACGCGACGGAAACTGCTCCAGGAGCAAACGCTCGGGCGCCCCGAGCGCGCGGCAGACGACGGCCCGCACCATCAGGCTGCGCTCGCCCTGCTGCGCTTAAGCGCCTCGCGGATCAGCGGCAGACGGTCGTTGCCGAAATACATGTCGGTCTTGTTGACAAAGATCGTCGGCGAGCCGAAGCCGCCGCGCGCCACGACCTCTTCGGTGTTGGTCTTGAGCTGGTCCTTGATCTCCTGTTCCGAAATCCCTGCAAGGAATTTCTGCTCGTCGATGCCGATCTTCCTGCAGATTCCGGCAAGCACCGCGTCCTGCGAGATATCCTTGTCCTCGCTCCAATAGGCCTCGAACACGGCGGTGGCGAACGGCACCATGTCGTTGCCGAGCCAGATGCAGCCGCGCATCGCCTTCACGCTGTTCACCGGAAACACCGTCGGCGGCATCTTGATCGCAAGCCCCGCCGAGCGCGCCCAGTCGGCGAGGTCCTTCTTCATGTAGCGCGCCTTCAGCGGCACCGGCGTCTCCCGCTGCGCATAGACGCTCGGGTTGACCGTGTTGAAGATGCCGCCGACCAGGATCGGCCGCCAGATGATCTCGGCCCCGAGCTCCCTGGCCAGCGGCTGGATGTTGTGGAAGGCGAGATAGGTCCAGGGGCTGGAACAGTCGAAGAAGAATTCGATCATGGCGTTTCCTTGTTTTGTTACTTTGCTCTCTCCTCCGTCATTGCGAGCCAACGGGGCCGCGCTTCGCGCGGACCCGTTGGCTCGCAATGACGAATGGAGGTGGCACGACTGCCTCTTCGAAACTTCCCTGCGTCGGCCCCAAGCGTCACGCTTCCCGATCGTGCTCCAGGGGGCGACTTTTGTTGTTCTGTACCTCGACGTTAGGACATGGCAGGAAGGGGCGCAATCACAACCCCGTCGGGAGAGCCGCCATGCTGTTTCCAACCACGATCGCCGGCTCCCTGCCGAAGCCGGAATGGCTCGCCGAGCCCAACATGCTGTGGGCGCCCTGGAAGTCGCAAGGCGATGAGCTCTTGCACGCCAAGCGCGACGCGACGCTGATCTGGCTGAAGATCCAGGAGGACGCCGGCATCGACATCGTCACCGAGGGCGAGCAGGCCCGCCAGCATTTCGTGCACGGCTTCCTGGAGAAGGTCGAAGGCATCGACTTCGCCCACAAGGTCGAGATGGGCATCCGCAAGGACCGCTACAAGGCGATGGTGCCGCAGGTGGTCGCCCCGCTCCGGCTGAAGGGTCGGGTCCACGACTTCGAGGCAGGCGTTGCCCGCACGCACACGAAGAGGAAGCTGAAATTCACCCTGCCCGGCCCGATGACCATCATCGACACGATTGCGGACCGCTACTATGGCGACCGCGTCAAGATGGCGTTCGCTTTCGCCGAGCTGTTGAACCAGGAGGCCAAGGCGCTGCAAGCCGACGGCGTCGATCTCGTGCAGTTCGACGAGCCCGCCTTCAACGTCTACATGGACGAGGTCAACGACTGGGGCATCAAGGCGCTGGAACGCGCCGCGGAAGGCCTGACCTGCGCCACCGCCGTGCACATCTGTTACGGTTACGGCATCAAGGCCAACACCGACTGGAAGGAGACGCTTGGCGCGCAGTGGCGGCAGTATGAGCAGATCTTTCCGGCGATCGACGCCAGCCCGATCCAGCAGGTCGCGATCGAGTGCCGCAATTCGAAGGTGCCGCTCGACCTGCTGGCGCTGCTCAAGACCAAGATCGTGCAGGCCGGCGTGATCGACGTCGCCAGCGACACGGTGGAGACCGCCGAGGACGTCGTGCAGGTGATCGACGCGGTGTCGAAATTCGTGCCCAAGAGCAACATCATCGCCACCACCAATTGCGGTATGGCGCCGATGCGGCGGGACATTGCGGAAGCCAAGCTGATGGCGCTCGGCGCCGGCGTAGCACTGGCGCGCGAGACGCTGGGATAACGGCAAGGGCGAGCGCTGCGCTAAAGCGCGATGAGTTTAGGATGAATCGTCATCGCGCTTTAGGTTATTGTTTGAGCATGATCTTTTCGGAAAACCGCTGCGCACTTTTCCGGATCATGCTCTAAGGCAACGCCGTCGGATGCAGCACTGGCGCGTAGCCAGCACTCATCGCGCGCAGCGTCGAGGGCGGCGTCAGCAACGCCGCGTCGCCAAGCTGACGCTCGAGCGCAATATAGCCTGCCGGCGACCACAACAGCGCCCTGCCCTGCGTCAGCAGAATGCTCTCGTCGCCCTGTTGAACCATCGCACCGTCGGGTAGCTGTTCGAGCGGCACCAGCAGCGCGTGCAGCCGTTTCCTGCCATGATCGAGCCGCTCGTGATGCAGCACCGTGTCGATGTCGTGCATGCGGACGTCATGCACGCGATTGCCCTTCTCCCAAGCAGCCCGGAAGCGATTGGCATCGTCGCGGCGGCAATAGAAGCAGGGGCGATGGCCGGCGGCGAGCGCGGTGGCCTCGTCCAGAAAGAACAGCTCGGTCCAGCTTCGCTGTGCCATCACCTCGCGGCGGCGGCCGCGGAATTCGCAAGTGCAGGTGAGCCAGGCCGGCGACGACCAGCGCTTTCGCAGCAGCGTCTTCGTCGCGGGATCGTGGATGATGCCGCGATTGCCGGTGAACAGGCCGCGATGCGGCGTGGCGATGATGTCGCCGGTCGGTGTGACGCGGTTTTGCAGGGGCATGGCTGCCTCCACCCGTCATTGCGAGCGAAGCGAAGCAATCCAGACCGTCTCCACCGCGGCAGTCTGGATTGCTTCGTCGCTTCGCTCCTCGCAATGACGGTGATTACTACGCCGCCCCGTCGCGGAGCGGGGGATGGTAGGATAGCGCAGTGTCCCAGGGGAAGAAGATCCAGGTGTCCTGCGAGACTTCCGTGATGAAGGTATCGACCAGCGGTCGCCCCTTCGGCTTGGCGTAGACGGTGGCGAAATGCGCGTCCGGCAGCATCTCGCGCACCAGCTTGCCGGTCTTGCCGGTGTCGACGAGGTCGTCGACGATCAGGAGCCCCTTGCCGGTGCCGCCGCCGAGCTTCATCGCGGCCTCGGAAATGCCCTTGAGAACCTGGAGGTCGCCCTGCTTGGTATGGTCGTAGCTCGCGATGCAGACCGTGTCGATCACGCGCACGCCGAGCTCGCGCGCCACGATCGCGGCCGGCACCAGACCGCCGCGGGTGATCGCGATCACCGCATGGAACGGACCGACCTCGTTGAGCCGCCAGGTCAGCGCCCGGCAGTCCCGGTGGAACTGATCCCACGAAACCGGGAAGGCCTTGCCCGCCTTCTCCTGTGCATTCGGTTCCGGTGCTTCACCAGCCATTGTCGTCTCCTGCTTCGTCTGCCGACAAGGTCTGTGCTAACGGGCGATGTTCAATCCCGCCAGCATTTCCTTCACCGCGGCCATCGCCGCCGCGAGCTTGTCCGCGTCGCGCGAGCGCACCACCAGATTGGTGTTCGGCCTCGAGTCCTCGTCCATGAACGGATAGCTGCCGATGATGGTGTCCGGATGGGCGGCGGCGATCGCCCGCAGCGGGCCGCCGATGTCGCCTTCCCGTGCATTGGCGCGGACCGAATCGGAGAGCATGCGCACGCCGGATTTCAGCTTGGGCGAGACGATGTCCATCATCGCCTGCATGATCGAGGGTACGCCCGCCATCACGATGACATTCCCGATCTTGAAGCCGGGGGCGAGGATGGTCGCGCTCTGGATCAACTCGGCACCATCGGGAATGCGGGCCATGCGCAGGCGGGCTTCGTTGAGGTCCTGCTCGCTCCAGCGCTCGCGGAAGCGCGCGACCACCTCCGGGTGATGATCGATGCCGACGCCGAACGCCTTGGCGACGCTGTCGGCGGTGATGTCGTCATGGGTCGGGCCGATGCCGCCGGTGGTGAAGACATAGGTGTAGCGTTGCCGCAATGCATTCAATGCGGCGACGATGTCGTCCTCGTCGTCGGAGACGACCCGGACCTCCTTCAGGTCGATGCCGATATTGGTCAGATATTCGGCAATGAAGCCAATGTTCTTGTCCTTGGTCCGGCCGGACAGGATTTCGTCCCCTATGACCAGAATGCCCGCCGTGACGATCTCGCTCATAAAACTATCCCTCACCTGTGGCGCCGACTTTGCCGAGGTAACGCGTTGAAGTCACGCGGTTTTGCTGCCGAAATAAGCAGTCCTCAGCCATTTTTTCAGGCATGCTGCCGGCTATCCCCGGCAAATGCTGCCAGTCCATGCTTATCGCGCTGGCCCGGCCCTTGCTACCTCCCCAGAGTCATGCACTCTTGCCGCATGGCCAGGACGTTGCGGTCTCAAAGGGCTTGGCGACCTGTCCAATGGCGCAACGCCTTGCGGAGACAAGTCGGGATCTATGGCAGTCGCGTTTGATGAAATGAATATTCCCGGCGGGGACCTTCGCCCTGCCTATCAGGAGCTGGCACGCTGGCTCAAGGAGACGCCTCCCGAGGCGCTCGAATATCGCCGACAGGAGGCCGAGCTCCTGTTCCGCCGCATCGGCATCACCTTCGCGGTCTATGGGGACTCCGAATCCACCGAGCGCCTGATCCCGTTCGACGTGATCCCGCGGATCATGTCCGGCAAGGAATGGGCGCTGCTGGAGAAGGGCCTGAAGCAGCGCGTGCGCGCGCTCAACATGTTCCTGCGCGACATCTATCACGGCCGCGACATCCTGCGTGCCGAGATCGTGCCCGACGATCTGATCTTCCAGAACCCGGTGTTCCGCCCAGAGATGAACGGCCAGCAGGTGCCGCACGACGTCTACGTGCACATCGCCGGCATCGACATCGTCCGGGTCGACGCCGAGGACTTCATCGTGCTGGAGGACAACGCGCGGACGCCATCGGGCGTGTCCTACATGCTGGAAAACCGCGAGATCATGATGCGGCTGTTTCCGGATCTGTTCGCCCGCCACAAGGTGGCGCCGGTCGAGCGCTATCCGGACGAGCTGCTCGCGGCCCTGCGTTCGGTCGCGCCGCTGAGTGCCTCGAGCGAGCCGACGGTCGCCCTGCTGACGCCCGGCGTCTACAACTCCGCCTATTACGAACACTCCTTCCTCGCCGACAAGCTCGGCATCGAGCTCGTCGAGGGCCGCGATCTCATCGTCAAGAACAACGAAGTGTTCATGCGCACGACGGAGGGCTTGAAGCGCGTCGACGTGATCTATCGCCGCGTCGACGACGACTTCCTCGATCCCCTCACCTTCCGCCCCGATTCCGTGCTCGGCGTGCCCGGCCTGATGTCCGCCTATGCGGCCGGCAACATCACGCTGGCCAACGCGGTCGGCACCGGCATCGCCGATGACAAGGCGATCTACTCCTACATGCCGGACATCGTGAAATTCTATCTCGGCGAGGAGCCGATCCTGAAGAACGTGCCGACCTGGCGCTGCCGCGAGCCGAAGGATCTCGCCTATGTGCTGGACAATCTCGGCGAGCTCGTCGTCAAGGAAGTTCACGGCTCCGGCGGCTACGGCATGCTGATCGGCCCCGCCGCGACCAAGGCCACCATCGAGGCCTTCCGCGAGAAGCTCAAGCGCGAGCCGGAAGGCTTCATCGCCCAGCCGACGCTGGCGCTCTCGACCTGCCCGACCTGCACCGCAAGCGGCCTCGCCCCGCGCCACGTCGACCTGCGGCCGTTCGTGCTCACCGGCAGCAAGCGCACCACGATCGTGCCTGGCGGGCTGACCCGCGTCGCGCTCAAGGAAGGCTCCCTGGTGGTGAATTCGAGCCAGGGCGGCGGCACCAAAGACACCTGGATCCTGGACGAGTAGACAGATGCTGTCGCGTACCGCCGAAAACCTCTACTGGCTCGCCCGCTACGTCGAACGGGCCGAATACCTCGCGCGCACCATCGATGCGACGCTGCGCGTCACCGCGCTTCCCGCCGCCTATATCGGCAAGACCAATGAATGGGACTCGGCGCTGCTCACCGCCGGCGTCGCCGCGAGCTTCTATCAGCAGTATGAGGAAGCCAACGAGCACAACGTCGTCGACTATCTCTCGTTCTCGACGAACAATCCGTCCTCGATCAGGAACTGCATCGAGGCCGCGCGGCTGAACTCGCGTTCGGTGCGCACGGCGCTGACCAGCGAGATGTGGGACACCATCAACTCGGCCTGGATCGAGCTCCAGGCAGCCTGGAGCAAGGGCGCCTCGACGCGCGAGGATCTGGCAAAATTCCTGCGCTTCGTGCAGGAGACCTCGCTACGCTTCGACGGCTCCGCCTACCGGACCATGCTGCGCAACGACGCCTACTGGTTCTCGCGGATGGGCGTGCATCTGGAGCGGGCCGACAACACCGCGCGCATTCTCGACGTGAAGTACCACGTGCTATTGCCCGAGGAAGAGCATGTCGGCGGCCCGCTCGACTTCTATCAGTGGAGCTCGATCCTGCGCTCGGTCTCGGCGCTGACCGCCTATCACTGGGTCTATCGCGAGACGCTGAAACCCTGGCTGATCGCGGACCTATTGATCCTCAACGACACCCTGCCGCGCTCGCTGGCGAGCTGCTACGGCAATCTCGTGCGCAACCTGGACCAGATCGGCGTCGCCTATGGCCGCCAGGGCCCGGCCCAGCGCCACGCCCGCGGCATCCGCAACCGACTCGAACACAGCAATATGAACGACATTTTCCAGCATGGCGTGCATGAATTCATTCAGGAATTCATCGCGGACAATTCCAGGCTGGGCGAAATCATCACGAAGCAGTATTTGATCTGACCTTCGGTCATTCCGGGGCACCCGAAGGGTGAACTATGGTGCGCAATTGCGCACCTGAGAATCTCGAGATTCCGGGTCTGGTCCTTCGGACCATCCCGGAATGACGGAGCAAGTTAATCACCATGCGCCTGCGAATCCTGCACACCACGACCTATCGCTACGAGCCGCCGGCCACCAGCGTGATCCAGATCCTGCGCATGACGCCCGGCAGCCATGACGGGCAATATGTGGCGGACTGGCAGATCGACGTCTCGACCGACACCAGGCTCGACACGCATGAGGACGCCTTCGGCAACGTCACCCACGTGCTGTCCTGCGGACCGGTCGGCGACATCAAGATCACCGCCGAGGGCCTGATCGAGACCCACGACACCGGCGGCGTGCTGCGCGGCGCGGACGAGCGCTTTCCGGCCGGCATGTTTCTGCGTGCCACCGACCTCACCTCCGTCAATCCGGCGATGGCGGCGGTCGCACGGCAGCTGCGCAGCGAGGCCGAGAGCGACACGCTCGGCTTCCTGCACACACTGATGACGCAGATCAGCGAGCACATGACCTTCGACGAGGACCCGACCAATAGCGGCACATCGGCGGCCGAAGCCTTCGCGCTCAAGCGCGGCGTCTGCCAGGACTACGCGCATATCTTCATCGCCTGCGCCCGCACCGGCGGTGTGCCGGCGCGCTTCGTCTCCGGCCATTTCCTGCGCTCCGACGGCACGGTGCACCAGGACGCCGGCCATGCCTGGGCCGAGGCTTACGTGCCCGATCTCGGCTGGGTCGGCTTCGATCCCGCCAACAGCATCTGCGCCACCGACGCCCATGTCCGCGTCGCGATCGGGCTCGACTACCTCGGCGCAGCCCCGGTGCGTGGCACCCGCTATGGCGGCGGCACGGAGACGCTGACGGTTGCGGTCAAGGTCGAGCAGGCCGGCCGCGGCGGGCAATCGCAGTCGCAGTCACAACGACAGAGCTAGCAGCAGCCGCACGCGCCACGAGGCGCCGCCGATTGACCACACGGGGCGTGCTACAGTCGCAGGATCAGACCAGACCTGCGAGGTGACCCATGGCGACTGTGAAACTGCTTTCGGATGATGAGCTCTCCGGCGAAGCGCGCGCCGTTTTCGACGACATCCGCAAGGTGCGGCAGTCGGATTTCGTCAACAATTTCTGGCGCGCGCTGGCGCATGATCCGAAGACGCTGCGGCGGACCTGGGAAAGCATCAAGGAGGTGATGGCTCCCGGCGCGCTCGATCCCAAGGTCAAGGAAATGCTCTATGTCGCGGTTTCGATCGCGCATGGCTGCAGCTACTGCATCCATTCGCACACCGCCGGCGCACGAGCCAAGGGCATGACGGAGGCCGAGTATGGCGAGCTGCTCGCCATCGTCGGCATGGCCGCGGAGACGAACCGGCTGGTCACGGCGCTCGGCGTGCCCGTCGACGAGGCGTTCCTCGTCGATGCCGCTGATTGAGGGTCATCGCGGTCGCGGCGGCAGAACTCACCTGTCATTCCGGGGCGCGACGAAGTCGCGAGCCCGGAATCCATTCATCCACCGACTCTGCCGCCCAATGGATTCCGGGCTCGCGCTGGCGCGCGCCCCGGAATGACGACTTCCCCGCTGGAATCGGGGGTTGGAGCGGCCCCTGAAATTGGCTAGTAATTCCGCGCAAACGCGTTCGGGGACTGGAAATGACCTATTGTTGCGGAATCCTGGTTCGGGACGGTCTGGTGATGATCGCCGACACGCGCACCAATGCCGGCCTCGACAACGTCTCGACCTTCCGCAAGCTGCACATCTTCTCCAAGCCCGGCGAGCGCATCATGGCGATCGCCAGCGCCGGCAACCTCGCCATCAGCCAGTCGGTGCTGTCCACGCTGACCGAGGGCCTGGAAGACCCCAACACGGGTGAGGTCGAGACGCTGATGAACGCGCCGACCATGTTCCAGGCGGCCCAGCGCATAGGCCGGGCGATCCGGGCGGTGCACGCGACCGAAGGGCCGGCGCTGAAATCCGAGGACGTCTCGTTCGACGTCTCCTTCCTGTTCGGCGGCCAGATCAAGGGCTCCCGGATGCGCCTGTTCATGATCTACACCGCCGGCAACTTCATCGAGTGCACCACCGACACGCCCTACTTGCAGATCGGCGAGCACAAATACGGCAAGCCCGTGCTCGACCGCGCCATGCACTACGACGTCGAGCTCTACGAGGCGCTGAAGACCGGCCTGATCTCGATGGACTCGACGATGCGCTCCAATCTCGGTGTCGGCCTGCCGATCGACGTGCTGGTGGTGCGCAGCGACGCCTGCGATGCCGATCTCAACCACCGCATCGAGGCGGGCGAGCCCTATTTCCACGATCTGCGCTCGCGCTGGTCGGCGGCCTTGCGCGCGGCGCATCAGAACATTCCGCGGCCGCCCTACAAGAACGAAAAAGAACCCAAAACCTGACAGCTCAAGAGAAAAGGCAGGAAACGATGAGTGAAGCAAAGAAGATCGCAGTGGTGACGGGCGCCGGCACCGGTGTCGGGCGCGCGGCGTCGCTGGCGCTGATGAACGCCGGCTTCACCGTGGTGCTCGCCGGCCGCCGGCTCGACATGCTGGAGGAGACCGCGAAGCTCGGCCCTGCGGGAAAAAGCCTGTGCGTCACCGCCGATATGACCAAGTCGGACTCGATTGCCGCGCTGTTCGCCAAGGTCAAGGAGACCTATGGCCGGCTCGACGTGCTCTTCAACAATGCCGGCATGGGCGCGCCCGCCGTGAACTTCGAGGATCTCAGCCTCGAGCAGTGGCAGGCCGTGGTGAACACCAACCTCACCGGCCCGTTCCTGTGCACCCAGCACGCCTTCCGCATCATGAAGGACCAGACCCCGCGCGGCGGCCGCATCATCAACAATGGCTCGATCTCGGCGCATGCGCCGCGGCCGTTCTCGGCGGCCTACACCTCGACCAAGCACGCCATCACCGGCCTGACCAAGGCCTCCAATCTCGACGGCCGCATGTACGACATCGCGGTCGGTCAGGTCGACATCGGCAATGCCGCGACCCCGATGACCGACCGCATGGTCAACGGCCCCGGCGTGCTCCAGCCCGACGGCACCACCAAGCACGAACCGCGCATGGATGCGAAGGCGGTCGGCGATGCCGTCGCCTACATGGCCGGCCTGCCGCTCGACGCCAACGTGCTGACCATGACGGTGATGGCGACGAAGATGCCGTTCGTCGGGCGGGGCTGAAGGTCCTCTCCCTCTCCCCGTTCTTACGGGGAGAGGGTTGGGGTGAGGGGCTGCTGCCGCAATCACGGTGAGAATTGGACTCGCGGAGAATCCCCCTCACCCGCCACGCTTCGCGTGTCGGCCTCTCCCCGCAAGCGGGGAGAGGCGAAGGAACCCCTATTCCAAACTCTCCACCTTCCGCAGGCTCGGGAACAGCCTCATCCACAAGAGCGCCACCGCGACGGTGCAGACGCCGCCAAGCACGGCGGCGGGCATGGCGCCGAACAGGGCGGCCGTCAGCCCGCTCTCGAACTGGCCAAGCTGGTTGGAGGCGTTGATGAAGAGGAAATTCACCGCGCCGACCCGGCCGCGCATCTCGTCGGGGGTTGAGAGCTGCACCAGCGAGAAGCGGATCACGACGCTGATCGTGTCGGCCGCGCCAAGCACGGCGAGCGCGAGCACCGAGAGCCACATCCAGGACGACAGCGCGAACACGATCGTGGCGACGCCGAACACGATCACGGCCTGAAACATACGCAGACCCACGTGCCGCGAGATGGCGTGACGCGCCAGCACCATGGTCATCAGCAGCGCGCCGACCGCAGGCGCGGCGCGCAGCACGCCGAGCCCGACCGGACCGGTCTGGAGGATGTCGCGGGCGTAGATCGGCAGCAGCGCGGTGACGCCGCCGAACAGCACCGCGAACAGATCGAGCGAGATGGTGCCGAGGATCGCCGGATTGCGGCGGATGAAGCGGACACCGGCGAAGATATTGTCCGTGCCCGAATCCCTGGCGACCGCCTGCGGGCGCGGCCGCATGAAGCCGGTCAGGATCATCCCAGCGATCCAGAACAGCACCATCACGGCATAAGCGAGATGCGGCGCCACGGCATAGGCGAAGCCGCCGAGCGCCGGCCCCGTGATGGTCGCAACCTGCGCCGCGCCACTGGAAACCGCCGTGGCGCGCTGGAGCGAGCCCTGCGGCGCGATCAGCGGCAGGAGCGCCGCCGTGGTCGGGCTCTCGAAGGCACCGGCGATGCCGAGCACGAAGGTCGCGATGAAGATCTGAACTTCACTGACCAGGCCAAGATAGGTGATGACGGCGAGATAGAGCGCAGTGGCTGCTTCCACGAGCTGGCAGAGCTGGACCACGCGTTTGCGCTCATAGCGGTCGGCGGCATGGCCGGCGACGAACACCAGCAGCGCCGTGGGCAGGAACTGCACGAGGCCGACCATGCCGAGGTCGAAGGCCGAGCCGGTGAGATCGTAGATCTGCCAGCCGATCGCGACCGCCGCGATCTGGCTGGAGAAGCGCGACAGGCTGCGCGAGAGCAGGAAGAACAGGAAGGCGCGATGAGCAAGGAGCGCGCGGGCACTGACCGGCGGATTCGCTGACACTGGCTGCTCTGGCTTCGCCTCTTGGATCGTCACTTGGACCGTTTCTTGGACCGTTTCTTGGACCGCCTCTTGGGTCACCCCCGGACCGATCGCCCCCTGATCTCGACGTGCCCCCGCGTGACTGAGGCGGACCTGCTTGTCAACAGCGGACGGCTTCGATGGTGTTCCGGCATTGCGTTTGCAACGCAGGCGCGGCCATAATCATTGAGGGATTGGGGACATCATGCTGCGGCTGCAATCGGCACTCGGCATTTTCGCATTGCTGCTGATCGCCTTCGCGTTGGCAGAGAATCGTCGCGCCGTGTCGCTGCGGCAGGCGGCGATCGGCCTCGTCGTGACCTTCGTCACCGCCATCGTGCTGTTGAAGCTGCCCGTGGTTGCGCATGCCTTCGGCACCATCAACGACGCCGTCGGCGCGATCTCGGCGGCCTCGCGCGCCGGCTCCGCCTTCGTGTTCGGCTATATCGGCGGCGGCCCCCTGCCCTTCGATCTGAAGGTGCCGGGCGCCGATTTCATCCTGGCGTTCCAGGCGCTGCCGATCGTGCTGGTGATGAGCGTGCTGACGACGCTGCTGTTCTACTGGCGGGTGCTGCCGCCGGTCGTGCGCGGCATGGCCTGGCTGCTCGAGCGCACGCTTGGCGTCGGCGGCGCGGTCGGGCTGTCGACCGCCGCCAACATCTTCCTCGGCATGGTCGAGGCTCCGCTGTTCGTGCGGCCGTATCTGGCGCAGATGACCCGCAGCGAACTGTTCCTGGTGATGACCGGCGGCATGGCCGGGATCGCCGGCACGGTGCTGGTGCTCTATGCGACGCTCCTTGCTCCCCTCATCCCCGACGCCGCCGCGCATTTCGTCATCGCCTCCGTGCTGGGCGCGCCCGCCGCGATCCTCGTCAGCCTGATCATGGTGCCGGAGACATCCGACAAGCGCACCGGCGGCGCGCTGGAGGACCCGGAGATGGAGGTCGCCAGCACGATGGACGCGATCGTGAAGGGCACCACCGCTGGTCTCGAGCTATTGCTCAATATCGTCGCCATGCTGCTGGTGCTGGTGGCCCTCGTCTATCTCGTCAATGCGATCCTCGGCCTGCTGCCGAATATCGGCGGCGCCGCGATCTCTTTGCAGCGCCTGCTTGGTCTCTTGATGGCGCCGGTGTGCTGGCTGATGGGGCTGCCCTGGGAGCAGGCGGTGACCGCCGGCAGCCTGATGGGCACCAAGACCGTGCTCAACGAGCTGATCGCCTATGTCGACTTCTCGAAGCTGGCGCCCGAGGCGCTGGATGCGCGCTCGCGCCTGATCATGCTCTACGCAATGTGCGGCTTCGCCAATTTCGCCAGCCTTGGCATCATGATCGGCGGTCTCGGCGTGATGGCCCCGGAGCGGCGCCAGGAGATCAACGCGCTCGGGCTGAAGTCGATCGTGTCGGGGACGCTGACGACGTGCTTGATGGGGGCGGTGGTGGGGGTGCTGAGTTGACTCTCTCCGCTCGTCATTGCGAGGAGCCCTTGCGACGAAGGAATCCAGAAACTTTCCGCGGAAAGACTCTGGATTGCTTCGCTGCGCTCGCAATGACGATGCGGCGAGATCTAGGCCTCTACCGTCCCGCTCAACCGCACAGCTTCTGCTTCTGCAAGATGCGACGCACGTCGGCCAGCTTGGCACGGCACGGCTCGACCGCCATGGCTTTCGCCTCGCTGTTTCGTCCCTGCGCCCACATCAACACTGCCATCAAGCCCTGCGCCCCGACGCGCACCGGCCCGCCCGCCACATCCGAAGCGGCGAGCGACATCGCGGTTCGTGTTTCCGTCTCGGCGGCACTGAGGTTCGCTTGTTCAAGGAAGGAGATCGCTCGGAACAGATGAGCCCGCGGATCTTTCGGGTAGCGGGTGACGAGATCGGAAGACCGACTGACTATCTCGTCAGCCTTCGACGGCACTTCCGACGCGCGGATATAGTGCACGGCATCGGCCATGTAGGACGAATAATGAGCGGCGGCGAAGCCGGCGCAGATCAGAGATCCGATGAATCCTGCGAGCAGCGTCATGCTGGCACTCCGCGGCAGGCTGTCATAGGACCAGAAGGCGAGCCACGGCATGATGGCAAGCGCGGCGCCGGCCAGAGCACCACCTGCATGGGCATAATAGTTGACGTTGCCGGAGGCTCCAAAGGCCAGCGGCAGCAGCGCCGGAACGCCGAAGAAGAGCGACGTCTTCAATCTCGATATTGTTTGATCGGCGTCCGCTTCGGGATCGAAGCTCGCGACGAACAGCGCAGCGATGAGCCCGGTAATGGCGCCGGATGCGCCGACGCCCACCGTGCCGGAGCCATTGCCCAGCAGCGAGCCGGCCTCACCGGCCACGGCGCTGGCAACGAAGATCAGCGAAAACCAGCCGCGACCGATCAGGCTCTCGAGCCTGACGCCGACGATGAACAGCGCAACGCAGTTGCTGATGAGGTGCCACCCGCTGCCATGCAGCAGCGGCGCAAGGCCGATCCGCCACCACTCTCCCCTTTCGACAACCAGATCGTAACCGGACGCGCCCTGGGCTATCAGCGAGCGGACATTGAGTGAACCGTCCGGCGCAATGTCGATGGCCAGACTGCGTTGCAGGGCGAAGATCAGCAGCAGACCGAAGATCAGGCCAATGGTGAGGAAAGGGATATCGGCCAGCAGCTTGTTGTCGCGAAAGAGCGTCCCCTCGGTGGACAAGGGCCGGGGAGCGATCGGCGCGGCGACCGGTTGAAACGATGCAGGTTGCAACGCCCCTCTTGGAGGCGGCGCCACAACGCCGCGTCGGCCAAACGTGTTGATTGCCATGAAAGCATGTCCTGCATTTTCACAGCCCTGAGTTGACGCGAAGGATGTTTTCGACTGGTTAGCGCCGCCCTGTGGAGCGGCTGAAACCATCCGAGGGGTAACTTCCCGGTTTCGCGGATCGGTCGATTTTTAGAGATCGTATGTCCCGTAAATCTCTCCGCCGTCATTGCGAGCCAAGCGAAGCAATCCAGAAATGCATCCGCGGAGATAATCTGGATTGCTTCGTCGCCAGCGCAAAATTGCTTCGCAATTTTGTCGCGGGCTCCTCGCAATGACGAGTGGAGAGGCGTGCGCGCCTCTCCCGACAGCGCCTACGCCTTCAGCTCCACCGTCTTGAACTCAGCCGGCAGGATCACCTCCAGCAGCTCCACATCGTCCGAATAATCCAGGATCATGTGCTTGATCTTCGGCGGCTGGGTCCAGGCGCTGCCCTCCTTCATCAGGGTCTCGCCCTGGCCCTCCATGTAGGTCTTCACCCAGCCCTTGAGGACGTAGACCATCTGGAATTCGACGTCGTGGAAGTGCAGCTTGGACACCTCGTCCGGATTGCAGGGGCCTTGCAGGCGGATGACGTGCGCTTGCGCGAGGCCGTGCGTCGCATCGGCAATGCCGAGGTCGCGGTACTTGGCGTAGGCGCGCAGGCCGTCGGCTTTGAAATCCTCGTCGCGATGATGGCTGATGGCGATGCGCTGCTTCGGGCGGGCGGGCTTTTTCGCAGCGACCGTGCGCGCCTTCGCCTTCACCGCCTTGCGCGCCGGGGATCGTGCCGCGGCCTTCGCTCCGCTCCGCTTCTTCACTGCGGCTTGCGCTGCGCTGCGCGATTTTGTTTTCTTGGCCATGCCCGCCTCCCGTTGTTGTTATGGGGAGAGGTTAGCACAGAATGGTTTGCGTAGGGTGGGTTAGCCGCAGGCGTAACCCACCTCTTTCGCTTCCGCGGAGACACACAGTGGTGGGTTACGCTGCGCTAACCCACCCTACGCATCCCGCCTCAATGCAGCCGGAACACGCCGTCCACGGCGCGCAGCTCGGCCGGCTTGATCAGCTTGGAATGCGCGACCGTCACCGAGAACAGCGGGCCGTCGAGCTTCTCCTGCCAGAAGGCCAGGAAATCGGTCAGCGCCGGGAATTTCGGGAAGAGATCGTAGTTCTGCCAGACATAGGTCTGGAGCAGCGAGGGATGATCCGGCATCCGGTAGAGAATTTGCGCCGTCGTCAGCCCGTAACCCAGCACTTGTTTCCGGAAGTCATCAGAAACGCCCCCAACTCGCAGTCCCATGCCAACCTCCTTTGCAGGAGCGCATTCAGGGGGTGGCTTGATCCGTGCCCCGGGGAGCCACCCGGAAACGATGCGCTCACATGAGAGAAATGTGACGCAAACTGACAATTCATCTCAAGCCCAAAAGTTTAACAAGCTGTTGAAATTCAATGCGTTAGCAGCAGAGGCGACACCGTGCTAATACGGGGCCGGACTCGGGGTTAACGATGCGGGAGAGAACCTGGCACTCCGCGCTTTCGACTGCTGATTTTTCTGCTACAAGCCCTTGCCCCCGCAAAAATCCTGTCCTATTTCTGCCTCGCCTGCGCGCTAGCACTCGTGGGCATCGACTGCTAATAATCCAAAATCCTCAACTCGTGCAAATGTTTAGGAGGACTGCATGAAATTCCGTCCGCTTCACGACCGCGTCGTGGTCAAGCGCATCGACGCAGAAGAGAAGACCGCTGGCGGCATCATCATTCCCGACACTGCCAAGGAAAAGCCCTCCCAGGGCGAGATCGTCGCCGTTGGCCCGGGTGGCCGCGACGAAGCTGGCAAGCTGATCCCGATCGACCTGAAGGTCGGCGACCGCGTGCTGTTCGGCAAGTGGTCCGGCACCGAGGTCAAGATCGACGGCCAGGACCTGCTGATCATGAAGGAGAGCGACGTGATGGGCGTTCTCGAGGTCAGCGATTCCAAGAAGAAGGCGGCTTAAGAGCCCCTCCCTCCCTCCAGTCAATCCTCAAGGAAAAATCCAGATGGCAGCCAAAGAAGTCAAATTCTCGGTTGAGGCGCGCGACAAGATGCTGCGCGGCGTCGACGTTCTCGCCAACGCGGTGAAGGTCACGCTCGGTCCGAAGGGCCGCAACGTCGTGCTCGACAAGTCGTTCGGCGCTCCTCGCATCACCAAGGACGGCGTCACCGTCGCCAAGGAGATCGAGCTCGACGACAAGTTCGAGAACATGGGCGCCCAGATGGTGCGCGAAGTCGCCTCCAAGTCCGCTGACGCGGCCGGCGACGGCACCACCACCGCCACCGTGCTGGCCCAGGCGATCGTGAAGGAAGGCGCCAAGTCGGTTGCCGCCGGCATGAACCCGATGGACCTCAAGCGCGGTATCGACCTCGCGGTCGAGGCCGTCGTGGCCGACCTCGAGAAGAACTCGAAGAAGGTCACCTCGAACGACGAGATCGCCCAGGTCGGCACCATCTCGGCCAACGGCGACGCGGAGATCGGCAAGTTCCTCGCTGACGCCATGAAGAAGGTCGGCAACGAGGGTGTCATCACCGTCGAGGAAGCCAAGTCGCTCGAGACCGAGCTCGACGTCGTCGAGGGCATGCAGTTCGACCGCGGCTACATCTCGCCCTACTTCGTCACCAACGCCGACAAGATGCGCGTTGAGATGGACGACGCCTACATCCTCATCAACGAGAAGAAGCTCTCCTCGCTGAACGAGCTGCTGCCGCTGCTCGAGGCCGTGGTGCAGACCGGCAAGCCGCTGGTCATCGTCGCCGAGGACGTCGAAGGCGAAGCCCTCGCCACCCTCGTCGTGAACCGCCTGCGCGGCGGCCTGAAGGTTGCGGCCGTCAAGGCTCCGGGCTTCGGCGATCGCCGCAAGGCCATGCTGCAGGACATCGCGATCCTGACCGGCGGCCAGGCGATCTCGGAAGATCTCGGCATCAAGCTCGAGAACGTCACGCTCAACATGCTCGGTCGCGCCAAGAAGGTGATGATCGACAAGGAGAACACCACGATCGTCAACGGCGCCGGCAAGAAGGCCGACATCGAGGCGCGCGTCGCCCAGATCAAGGCGCAGATCGAGGAGACCACCTCGGACTACGACCGTGAGAAGCTCCAGGAGCGTCTCGCCAAGCTCGCGGGCGGCGTCGCGGTGATCCGCGTCGGCGGCGCGACCGAGGTCGAGGTGAAGGAGCGCAAGGATCGCGTTGATGACGCGATGCATGCGACCCGTGCGGCTGTGGAAGAAGGCATCGTTCCGGGCGGCGGCGTCGCCCTGCTCCGTGCCTCCGAGCAGCTCAAGGGCCTGCGCACCAAGAACGACGACCAGAAGACCGGCGTCGAGATCGTGCGCAAGGCGCTGTCGGCACCCGCCCGCCAGATCGCGATCAACGCCGGTGAAGACGGCTCGGTGATCGTCGGCAAGATCCTGGAGAACAAGGCCTACAATTACGGCTTCGACTCCCAGACCGGCGACTATGCCGACCTCGTCAAGAAGGGCATCATCGACCCGACCAAGGTGGTCCGTACCGCGATCCAGAACGCAGCCTCGGTTGCAGCTCTGCTGATCACCACGGAAGCCATGGTCGCCGAGCTGCCCAAGAAGGGCGGCGCCGGCCCCGCAATGCCCCCGGGCGGCGGCATGGGCGGCATGGACTTCTAAGGTCCGGCCACCTCAAGGACTACGAAACCCCGGCAGCGATGCCGGGGTTTTTGTTTTGGGGGCAAACGCTCTCCTCCCGTCATTCCGGGGCGCGCGCCCCTTGCGCGCGAGCCCGGAATCCATAACCACGAACCTCAGTTGGTTATCCCGGGGTAGAGATCATCCCAGTTCGGGTTCTGCTCCTCGATCAGCCGCGGACGATGGACATAGTGGGCCATTCCATCCGCCTGTGGTTATGGATTCTCAGGTGCGCAATTGCGCACCATAGCTCGGCGCTTCGCGCCGCCCCGGAATGACAGCCGGACCCTCATTCCACCTTCCCCAGCCGCTCCATGTGCGGCTCGCCGTCTTCGTCGAGCGACCAGAAGATCCGCGTCACCTTGCCGACGAGATTGTCCATCGGGATGAATCCCATGGACGACGCCATGCGGCTATCGGTGGAATTGTCGCGGTTGTCGCCGAGCACGAAGAAATGGCCGGGAGGCACGGTGTAGACGTTCGTGTTGTCGAGAAAGCCGTTGTCGACGCAGTCGTAGGTTACATAAGACGCACCGCTCGGCAGCGTCTCGCGCCAGCGCTTGACCTTGAGGTCGCCTCCACAGGCGGTGCCGGCGAGCCCCATCTCGAGCGCGACGCGCGTCACCGGCCTGTCGTTCAGTAAGAGCTGCCCCTGCCGCATCTGGATGCGGTCGCCGGGCAGCCCGACCACGCGCTTGACGTAGTCGACCGAGGTGTCCTTCGGCGTCCGGAACACGACGATGTCGCCATATTCGGGCTCGGCGGCAAAGATGCGGCCCGAGATCCAGGACGGCGCGAAAGGAAACGAATAGCGGCCGTAGCCATAGGCATATTTCGCGGCGAACACATAGTCGCCGACCGTCAGCGTCGGCGACATCGAACCAGACGGGATGTTGAACGGCTGATACAGGAAGAAGCGAAACAGGAACGGCGGCGACCACAGCACCGGGATCAGCAGGATCAGCACGATGATCGCCTTCCATTCCCGCGATTGCGCACGCGAGGGCCGGATCGTTTCCTGAAGAATGGTCATGCGCCTGCCCTGATCGAACCGCAACTGGCACGAGATTACGCAACCTGTGGGCGCGCACAATCCCCTGCAATCTCCGAATTTGGTCGCGCCTTGCGCAGACTGCGTTCAACGAAGGGCCCTGGGCACCGACCCGCGGTCAGCGGTGCGAAAGATCCTTGAAGCAGTGCCGCACCCATTCGATGGTGAGCCGCGTCGCCGGATCGCGCTTCAGATGGTTCTGCACCAGCAGCCAGACATCGCGCCGCCTCGGCAGCAGCGTTGCGCGCAGGCTGCGGTCGGCGAGCAGCGCCCCGCAGCTATGTTCGGGCAGCACGCCGATAGCCTGATGCGACTGGATCATGATGCGGATGATGCGCACGTTGTCGGTGACGCAGCGCACGTTCTTCAGACGCTTCGCACGCAAAAACTGCGCTTCCGGGATCGCGTCGAGCTCGTCGGGATAGACACAGGCGACCGGCTCGCCGCCGCTGCGGTCCACGGGCTCGAAGAAATACAGCCTGACATCGGCGAGCTTGGAGATGGTGAAGTCGCCCTTCTCCGGCTTGCGCAAGCGGATGGCGAGGTCGGCCTGCCAGCGCGAGAACTTGACGTTGCCGCTAGAGGTCAGGAATTGCAGGGTCAGGCCGGGGTGATCGCGCAGGAACGCGCTTGCGTGCGGCGCCAGCAGCTCTTCGGCGACCGCATTGGTCGAGGCGATGCGCAGGCGGCCGACCGGACCGGGCTGGCTCTCGCCGATGCGGTCGATCGCCGCGACATGCGCGGCCATCGCGCTGACATGCTCGAGCACCGCCTCGCAATGCCGCGTCGGCCGGCGCAGGCCGTCCACCGCATCGAACAGCGGCACGCCGAGATTGCGCTGGATACGCGCGAGCCTGCGGCCGACCGTGGTCTCGTCGATGCGCAGCCGCGCGCTGGCGCCGGCATAGGTGCCCTCGTCCCTCACCGCGGCGATGATGCGCAGATCGTCCCAGTTCATCGCCGCGAGCCTAGCAGGCGGCGCTTCGCCCTGCAAATTTGCAGCCATATGCTGCAATAGTCCTGCACAATGGCAGGCCGTCGCCGCGCTAGTGTCACGCCATCCGATATTCGCAAGAAGGCCTGACCAGCATGACCGCTCCCAAAACCCTGCTCGAACTCGCCGGCGCCGATCTCAATCCGCCGAAACTCGGTGAGTCCTGCCTCGTGCTGATCGACATCCAGAACGAATATTGCGCCGGCCCGCTGGCCCTGCCCGATGCGAAGGTTGCGATCGCCGCGGCCGCCCGCCTGCTCGCCCGCGCGAGGGCGAGCGGCGCCGCGATCTTCCATGTCGCGCACAAGGGCCGCGCCGGCGGCCTGTTCGACCGCGAGGCCGAGCGCGGCGCGATCGTCGCCGACCTGACACCGCTCGCGGCCGAGCCGGTGATCGAGAAAGCGCTGCCGAACGCCTTCGCCGGCACCGATCTGCAGGCCCGATTGGCGGCGACCGGGCGCAAGAACATCGTGCTGGCGGGCTTCATGACCCATATGTGCGTCAGTTCGACAGCACGCGCGGCACTCGATCTCGGCTTGCGGACCACCATCGCGGCCGATGCCTGCGCCACGCGCGATCTGCCCGACGGGCGTGGCGGAGCACTCGCCGCAAGAACGGTTCACGAGGTCGCGCTCGCCGAGCTGTCAGACCGCTTCGCGATCATCGCGCATGGCGATGCGCTGACGTGACGGGAGCGCCGAGATGCTGCAACTCTATTTCTTTCCGATGGCCTGCTCGCTCGCCAGCCGTATCGCGCTGCTGGAGGCCGGCATCGAGGCGCAATATCACCTCGCCCATATCTGGACCAAGCAGGTCGTGGACGACGGCAGCGATTTCCGCGCCATTTCGCCGAAGGGCGCGGTGCCGGTCCTGGTCCTGGAGAACGGCGACCGGCTGACCGAGAGCGCGGCCGTGCTGCAATACATCGCCGACGTGAAGCCCGAGGCGGGCCTTGCACCGAGGTTCGGCGATCCAGACCGCTATCGCCTCCAGGAATGGCTGAGCTTCATCGGCGCCGAGATCCACAAGGCGTTCCTGTATCCGACCTTCTGGTACAAGGACGACGGCTCGCTCGCCAAGCCGCGTGCCAGGATCGCACAGACATTGTCGGTGCCCGCCATGCACTTGGCCAACCGCGAATTCCTCGTCGGCAACAGTTTCACCGTCGCTGATGCCCACCTCACCTGGGCCTTGCTGCTGCTCCGTCCCGCAGGCGTCGACATCGCGCAATGGCCGGCGTTGTCGTCCTATCTGGAGCGCATGCAGGCGCGGCCCGCCGTGCGGGAGGCGATTGCAACCGAGATGGCCCTGCGCAAGACGATGGCGGCTTGAGCGCGCCTCACTCCACCCGCGCCAGCACCGCGAGCTTGCGGATGCCCTTGTTGCGGTAGGCGTCGAGGAACGCGTAATAGTCCCTGAACGACACGCAGCCGTTGGAATCGCCGTTCGGCCCGAGCATGAAGGTGTGGGCGAGCAGGCCGTCGCGGCCGTAGATCGCGCTTTCGCCGCCGATCGGGGTCAGGCGCAGTGCCGGCACGCCGTGGAACAGCGCTTCGCGCGGCTTCAGCGTGTAGATGTGCGGCGGCGTCACGCCGCGCATGCGGGTGCGCTGGGAGCGCGGATCGTCGAGATTGGAGCCGAGGCCGGAATGCGCCTCGAGCTTGGTGCCGTCGGGCAGATACACCGTTTTGGCGGTGATGTCGTAGACCGCGGTGTCACGCTCATAGGGCGGCGCACCGCCGAACATCGGGTTCTGCTCCTTCGGCGCGATGGAAGCAGTCACGCTGGCATCGGCCGAGGCGTAGGCGAGCAGCCCGCCGGACGGCTCACGCTTGCCCCAGAGCTTCTCGACCATCGACTGGCGCGGACCGGTGATCGACATCACCGCGGCCTTGGCGCGATCGGCGAAGGATTTTGGTTTTGCCTCGGGCGCCGGCACGATCTCGGCCGGATCGGCCGAGGCCAGCTGCACCGACGCGTCAGCGCGCCTGGCCTTCGCAGTGTCCGCGTTCCTGGTCGAGGCCGGCTTCAGCGCTTCCGCGACCTTCGCGATCACGCCCGGCTTCGGCGCGTCCTTCGTTTCCTTGGCCTCGGCAACCTTGGTTGCAGGCGCGGCGCTCGCCGCATTCGATTCCACGCCCTGGGTCGCGGCCGCAGCAAAGCGCTCGTTGAACATCTCGCGCGAGATCGGGGCGGCCACCTGCAAACGGTCGGGCAACAGCGCGAAGGCTTCATTGATGGCCTCGCCCGCCTCGCGCAGCACGACCTTGGGCGCGCGCTTGATCACGGGTTCGTCGTAACCGATGCTGCCGACGGTCGGATAGACGCTGGCGCCGAGGATGTTGCTGTAGATGGCCCAGCCGGCGCCGAGCACGGCGCAGCCGATCGCCGCGGCGCCAAGCCAATTGGTGGTGGTCATTTTCCGGGAAGATTTCCGAGATGAATTCTTCGAGAATTTCTTGGACTTCCGTGCCGCGTTACTCTGCGCAGCGATACTCTTACTCATTCGCCTTGCGTCCAGGACGGTGTCACTCAGTCCCCCTTCGAAGTGCCGCTGCTGGTCACGGTCCGAAACCAGCATCTCGCAGGAGGTCGGAGCGTCATTAAGGCGACTTTTAGTTAAATGCGGATTAAGTTCGGGCGGATATGGGGCAACACGTTAAGGCCGTCCCATTTTGAGAAAAAAGCCCGCAGAACTACGGACTTAGACGACGTTGTTAACTATAATTCTCGGCCAGATCGGTGCGTTCAACGGACGTCTCCGGCCGCCTCTCTAAACGCACCCAACCTAGTCCTTTTCGTGGTCATCAAAGCCACCTGACCATAGCCGCGAAGCGTTGTGCGAGGCTGGTGGACCGTGCCGCTTTGGCCCCGCGCGATGCACCAGCGCTGGCTGATCCGAGCAACGACAACTGCACATCAGACACCGCGCCAAGCGCTCGCGCGGGCCAGGTGTGCTGACCGAAAGTTGATTGCGCCGGTCTGGAAAAGGCCGCAGCGACGAAATAGCTGCGAGAGCGGCACTTTTCAGCAGCCTCTGCGTGTGATACGGTACCGTATCAACATCGCCTTGAACTGTGCCGAGCACGCAAACGGAGGCTGGCATGAGAGGGATCGCGCGCGCCGGATGTTTCGCTCTGGCGTGGTCGTTGTTGTTGATGGGATACGCGGCCGCGCAGCCTGCCAATGCGGGTTGTACCGCCTCGCCATCCGCCGCCGGCACCCAGACCTGGCGCTGCGACAACGGCATCACCATCGTTGCGGAAAACGGCGCCCGATTTGAACTTAAGGACGCCAACCGCGACGGACATATAGACTCCGTGGAATTGAGCAACAAAGCCCTGCTGGTCGACGTGCCCAGGAAGCGCGGCGGCAATCCGTTCAAGGTGCTGACGCCGCAGGCGATTGCCGCGGTGCGCGGCACCAGATGGGCCGTCGACGTTGCTGAGGCCAAGACCTCGGTTTTCGTCGCTGACGGCCGGGTCGGCGTGACCCGCAGGGCGCGCGGTCGCGGCGTCGTGCTGGGCCCCGGCGAAGGCGTCGATGTCGAGGCGACCGGGCCACTGACCGTCAAGACATGGGGCCAGCCGCGCGTCGACGCGCTGATGGCGAGGCTCGGTCAGTAGGGCCCCGTCAGCAAGGTGCGGACAACGAGCTCTGGTTGGCAAAGCCCGAACAACAGGGAAGATTGCAGTACGGCGTAATGAATAGACGCGTTCAGATCCTGGTGGCACTCGTCCTCACCGCGCTGTGGGGCGCGGGCATCTATGCCGCTCACGCCAACGGCCACCTGCGCTTTCTCGACCGGCTCGAGGCGACGCTGACGGATTGGCGGACCCAGGTTCGCGGCGTGCAGGCCCCACCCGATCTCGTCACCATCGTCGCGATCGACGATACCGTCGTCAAACGCGGCGGCAGCTACCCGCTGCCGCGCGCCGATCTCGCCCGTGTCGTCGACACCATCGTGCAGTTCAAGCCGAAGGTGGTCGCGATCGACCTCTTGCTGGTCGACCGCAGTGCTGCGATCGGGGATGCCACGCTGGCCAACACGCTCGCCACCGGACCGATGATCCTCGCTGCCGCGGCGATCTTCCCGTCCGCCAGCGAGACCGTGGGACCCGGCAGCCACGGTCCCCTCGCCGTGCTGCCGCAGGCCGAGCGCTTCCTGCTGCCGCTGCCCGCCTTCGCCGATCACGCCGAGGTCGGCGTCGTCAACGTCGCCACGGGACAATCGGGCTCGCCGCTCTCGATGCCGATGCTGTTCCGGACCCGCGACAAGGTCGAGCTGTCATTTCCGCTGCGGGTCGCGAGCCGCGCGCTCGACAAGCCGCTGACGATCGCACCGGACCAGTTGATGCTCGGCGACCGCGCGGTGCCGACCGACACCGACTTCGCGCTGCCGATCACCTATTACGGCCCGCGCCGCACCATCCGCACCGTCAGCGCGCAGAGCATCTTCGACGGCACGCTCAATCGCGCGGCGATCGAAAACAGGATCGTCGTGATCGGCGCCTCGGTCGCCGGCGGCGGCGATTTCTTTCCGACGCCGTTCGATTCGCTCATGCCCGGCGTCGAGGTGATCTCCACCGCGATCACCCATCTCGTCGCCGGCGACGGCATCATGCGCAACCGCAAGGTTCACATCGTCGAAGCGCTCACCGCGATCCTGCTGCCGATGCTGCTGGTCGGCCTGCTCGCCTGGCGGCGCAGCGCGCTTGGCCTCGTCGCGGCAGCCGCGGTGATGATGGCCTGGGCCGGGCTGAACGTCTTCGCGTTTACGCATGGCGTCTGGCTGAACGCCGCGACCACGCTCGCGGCCACGGTGCCGCCGGTGGCGGTCTTTGCCGGCGTGCAGTTGTGGGCAGGAGGCCGCCGCACGCAATATCTCGCCGCGAAGAGCCGCTCGCTCGCGCAATTCCAGGCGCCGGCGATGCAGGAGTGGCTCGCGCGCGATCCCAATTTCCTGTCGAAGCCCGTCCGGCAGGACGCGGCCGTCGTCTTCATCGATCTCTCCGGCTTTACCGCGCTCAGCGAGCGGATCGATCCCGACGTGCTCCAGGACATGCTGAAGGCGTTTCACGCCCGGATCGACAAGGCAGCCGTCGATTGCGGCGGCATGATCACCGGCTTTCTCGGCGACGGCGCCATGATCCTGTTCGGACTGCCCGGCGCAATGCCAGACGACGCGGCGCGCGCGCTCAAATGCGCGATCGACCTGCATCGCAACGTCGAAGGCTGGATCGCGTCGCTGCCGTCCGCGCTCGGAAGCCAGATCGGCTTCAAGATCGGCGCGCATTTCGGCCCGATCATCGCCTCCCGTCTCGGCGAAAGCCACCAGCACATCACGGCGACGGGCGACACCGTCAACGTCGCGAGCCGGCTGATGGAGGTCGCCGCCCAGAACGAGGCGCGGCTCGCGCTGACCGATACCCTGCTGGATGCGGCCGATTTCCACGGCGCTCCCGACGGCATCCTGACAGGCCCCCTGCTGACACAGGTCCGCGGCCGCTCCGGCGTCGTCACCGTCTGGTTCTGGCGCGATCAGAACCGGCCGGACCAGGCTGCGGCCAGGGCCGAGATGATCGACTGAACCTCCGCTGTCATCCCCGCGAACGCGGGGATCCATAACCGCAGGGAGAAGTTTGGCGGAGACTGTTAGTGAGCAGGTATTGCCGCGGTATGGACACCTGCGCTCATGGAGAGATCACGCGGTATGGGTCCCTGCGTTCGCAGGGACTACGGTGTGGCGGCCGCGGGGACGACAAACAACTACCTTGCTTCCGGCGGCGGCGAGCGGTCCAGCACGTCGCCCCTGGCGCCTTCCAGGAGATTGATGCTGTAGGTCTCGACCACGAGCGGGCCGCGCTTGCGCTGCAATTGCGCAACTTGCGTCACCTGCGCAAAGAGATCGTCGAGGAAGGGATGGCCGCCCGGGCGCAGTTCGTCGAGATAGAGCAGCTTGCCGGAAAGCAGCTTCGGATCGGGCTCGCCCATATTGACCCAGCGGATGCGCTGGTTCTGCTGCGCCACGCAGGTGCCGCGCGGCAGATAGAAGGCGAGCCAGCCGGTGGTGCCGTAATCCGGCGCGAGGACGCAGCTCGCGCCAGTCCGGGCACGCACCGCTTCGATCTCCGCGGCGAGCTCGCGCCAGCCGACGCCGACGCTGCGCACGGTGGCATCGCGGCGATATCCGGACAGCCAGCCGGTATTGGCCTGCACGATCAGCGCGGCAAACATCACGATCCCGACCGGAGCGGCCCAGCGCAGGCAGAAATCCGCCAGGCGCCGCTGGCGCGGCTTCCACGGCACGAGGTTTGCCGCGGCCGCCGCCGCGACGACGAAGGGCGGATAGACCGGCGCGAACCAGTTGGCCTCGACACGCGCATGCAGCGAATGCCAGACGAAATAGACGACGATGGTCCAGAACATCGTCTCGATCAGCACACGCGAGGCCAGCGCGCCGGCCCGGTGCCAGGTCAGCGCATGCAGGCCCATCGCGCCGAGGATGAAGACGAGCGGGGTTGCGAACACGATCTGGGTCGGGATCAGCTCGGCGATGAAGACGGGACGGAAGTCTTCGATCCTGGCGCGTCCGAGCTGTTTTGCGAACGACACCCATTGATGATCCGAATTCCAGAGGATCACCGGTGAAAACAGCGCCAGCGCAACGAGGCCGCCGAGATAGGGCCAGGGCGAGAGAAACCAGTGCCGGAGTTTTGGCACGGCCACGAGCCAGATCAGGATCGCGGCGCCAAAGAACATCGCGGTGTATTTCGACAGCAGCGCCGCACCGACGGCCGCGCCGACGGCGAGCCACCAGATACCGCGGCCGGTCTCCAGCACTTTTGCGAGGAAGAACAGCACGAAGCTGGAGGCGACCAGCAGCGGCGCATCGGGCGTGACGATCAGCGTCCCGACCGAGGCCATCATCGTCACGTTGAGCAGGATGGCGCTGGTGGCCGCCACACGCGTGCCGCCGAACAGGATCGCAGCCGAGCGGTAGACCGCATAGCTCATCGGCAGCGCCAGCAGGATCGAGACCAGGCGGACGCCGAGCTCGGTGTCGCCGGCGATCATGGTGCCGGCGCGGATGACGTAGGCCACCATCGGCGGGTGGTCGTAGTAACCACCCGCGAGATTCTTCGACCACATCCAGTAATAGGCTTCGTCGAAGGTGATCGGCGTGAATGCGGCCGCAACCAGGCGCAAGCCGACCAGCGCGAGAATCGCCAGCGCGGTATTGCGGACGATCCGCGCGTCAGCTCCGCCCATCGTGCACTATTTCTTGCGCCAGACGAACAGTCCGGACATCGCGTAGTTCCACACCACGCCCATCAGTGCGCCGGCAAGGCCCGCCAGCCACCAGATCGGCTCCTGGTCGTAGACCGAGAAGGCGACGCCGACATTGGCGAACAGGCCGACGCTGCACACGATGTAGAAGGCGATCAGGCCGCGCAGCAGCGCAAAGCCCTTCAGCCGCTGATCGCGATAGGTGAGGAAGTTGTTGAGGATGAAATTGCTGGTCATGGCGACGATGGCGCCGGCGGCCTGCGCTTCCGCGAACGGCGCCTTGAACAGCTGAAGCGCGATGAACAGCGTGGTCAGGTGCACCACGAGACCGATGCCGCCGACCATCGCGAACAGGAGGAAGCGCAGCGAGACGATGTCGTTGGTCAGCTTGGCCAGCACGAGGCCAAGGAAGTCGAGCGCCACCATGGAATCGAGCTTGCTCTCGCCGTGCTGGCGGGCGCCGAAGGTGTAGGGAATCTCGACCGCCGGTAAGCTGCCGTGCGCGGTCGCGACGACGTCGAGCAGGATCTTGAAGCCGTGCACCGATAATTTCGGCGCAAGCTGCTCGAAACGGTCGCGGCGGATCATGAAGAAGCCGCTCATGGGATCGGCGATCTCGACCCGCAGCATCTTCCTTGCGACCTCGGTCGCCAGCGCGCTGGCGCCGGCGCGCTGCTTGTTGAAGCCTTCGCTCTTGTAGCCTTCGATGTAGCGGCTGCCGACCACGAGCTCGGCCTGCCCGCTCGCGAGCAGCGACAGCATCTTCGGAAGTTGCGTCTCGTCATGCTGGAGGTCGGCGTCGATGACGGCCGCATAAGGCGCGCTGGACGCCAGGATGCCCTCGATGCAGGCGCCCGACAGGCCGCGGCGGCCGATACGGCGGACACAGCGCACGCGGCTGTCGCGCCGGGCCAGCGCGCGCACGACGTCCCAGGTGCCATCAGGGGAGTTGTCGTCGACGAACACGACCTCCCAGGCGATGCCGGCAAGCACCGCCTCCAGCCGCCGGTACAGCACGGTGACGTTGTCACGCTCGTTGAAGGTCGGGACGATCACCGACAATTCCGGCGTCGGCAAACCCGCCTGCGGGGCCTGCGGCGCGTTCTCGGGGCCCGGTCTGATCGCTTCATTCATGACGGCAGCGTATATCCGCCGCGTCCTGCGCTGCCAAGCCGGGGATTTTCTCGGGAACGGCCGCAAAAGGGCCTAAAATGCCAACGACCCCGGAACGGCGGACCGCGCGTACATCCGGCGCGAGCCCAAGCTATTCCAAGGTCGTCCCAGCGCCGGAGTTGTCGCTCAACGTCGCCGTTAGGAGCTAGATAGGAACGGCAAAACCGTATTGCAAGGGGCCGCAAGCACCCTTTTTCCGGCCGCTGCCTAGTTCGGGACTTCCTTGATGACCGGGCCCCGCGGTGCGGGCGCGGCCGGCGCGGCGGGCGCGGCCGCAGAGGACGGCTCGGCTTTCGCCGGCTTGGGGGGCTTGCCGTACTGGCCGATCGGCCCGAAGACGACGGCGACCGCCAGCACGACCGCCGCGACGATCGCGCCCAAAATGCCACCCACCGACTCAGACGACATGGAAGCCCATCCCTGTTCCAGATGCGCCACTGATACCATGGATGCGCGCGCGGCCGGAAGGGCCGGGGGGCGAATAGCGAATGGTGAGTAGCGAATGAGGCAACCCGGCTTCTGCCCTACTCGCCATTCGCCACTCCCCATTCGCTACTTTGCTGGCGGCCTGTGCTTTACGAAGGCGGTCACGATGTCCTTCTGGGCCGACTCCACCGCCCTGTTCGCGGTGGCGAGATGGGCGCCGGAATCGATGTTCGGATATTGCGTGGTGAGGTAATCGAGCAGCGCGACGCGATAGTATTGCCGCTCCGACGGACAGGCGCCCGCGACCGAGCGGCTGAAATCCTGTTCCGACAGGCCCTGATTGCTGTCGCGGGAATACTCCCGCGCCAAACAATGCCAGTAATCGTCGCGGCCCTGTTGGGCGAGCTTCTGCGCGCCTTTCGCGTCGTCGTCATCCGCCATGGCCGAAGATATCATGGCAGCAGATGTCATCATGACAAGCGCGGCTCCCACCAACAGCATCCGCATTCTTGTTCTCCTTCTTCGCGGGTCTCGCCAGCGAGCTTAGACGGGACCGGCCAACTGGCCAATCACATCTGGTTTGATTAGGATGAGGTCCCTCCCCGTCGATGCGAGATCCTCCCGTGGCCAAAGCAAAAACCGCGTCCCAAAAGTCCGGCAACATCTTCATCGGCATCGGCGGCTGGACCTTCGAGCCGTGGCGCGGCGTGTTCTATCCGGAGAAGCTCACGCAGGCGAAGGAGCTGTCCTACGCCGCCTCGAAGCTGACCTCGATCGAGATCAACGGCACCTATTACGGCTCGCAGAAGCCGGAGAGCTTCCGCAAATGGGCAAGCGAAGTGCCCGACGGTTTCGTGTTCTCCGTGAAGGGGCCGCGCTTCGCCACCAACCGCCGCGTGCTCGGCGAAGCCGGCGATTCCATCAAACGGTTCTACGATTCCGGCGTACTGGAACTCGGCGACCATCTCGGGCCGGTGCTCTGGCAGTTTGCGCCGACCAAGAAATTCGACGGCGCCGATTTCGGCAAGTTCCTCGAGCTGCTACCCCGCAAGCTCGAGGGGCGCGCGCTGCGCCATGTCGTCGAGGTCCGCCATGACAGCTTTTGCTCGCCGGACTTCGTCGCGCTGATCCGCGAGTTCGAGACGCCCGTGGTGTTCGCCGAGCACGGCAAATATCCGGCAATCGCCGACGTCGCCGGCGACTTCGTCTATGCCCGGCTCCAGAAGGGCAATGACGAGATCAAGACCTGCTATCCGCCGAAGCAGCTCGATGCCTGGGCCAAGCGCTTTCAGGACTGGGCCGAGGGAAGTGAACCGGACGACCTGCCGAAGGTTGACAAGGCCAAGCCGAAGAAGGAGCCGCGAGACGTGTTCGCCTATGTCATTCACGAGGGCAAGGTGCGCGCCCCGCATGGCGCCATGGAACTGATCGCGCGGGTGAGCTGAGCTAGGCCATGACCTATGTTGCTCGCAATTAGGAGCATCAAAGCCTCTACACGTCATGGCCGGGCTTGTCCCGGCCATCCACGACTTGCCGCTTGGCACGAAGAACGTGGATGCCCGGGACAAGCCCGGGCATGACGACCTCCCGTGTCATAACCTGAGGTGTCCCATGGCAAAGGCCAAAAGGCTCTTCACCATCGGCTATGAGCAGACGCCGCCCAAGGCGGTTTTGGACGAGCTGGAGCAGGCCGGGGTCAAGCTCGTGGTCGACGTGCGCGCGGTGACGTCCTCGCGCCGGCCGGGCTTTTCCAAGAAGCAGCTCTCCGCAGGACTCGACGAGCGCGGCATCGCCTATGTCCACCTCGCCGCGCTCGGCACGCCCAAGGAGGGCCGCCTCGCTGCACGCAGCGGGCAATACGACGTGCTGGAGAAGATCTATTCAAAGCACCTGAAGACGCCGCAGGCGAGAGAAGAGATGGACGAGCTCTCGGCACTGGTGAAGAAGGCCGGCCCAGTCTGCCTGCTCTGCTACGAGCGCGACCACACCCACTGCCACCGCCAGATGATCGCGGAGATCATCCAGGAGCGCGATGGCGTGGCGGTGAAGAACCTGGCGGGGCGGCAGGTGTAGTTCTCTCGTCATTCCGGGGCGCGACGAAGTCGCGAACTACGGTGCGCAATTGCGCACCTGAGAATCCATCGAGCGGCAGAGTCGGTGGATGAATGGATTCCGGGCTCAGCGCTTTGCGCTGCCCCGGAATGACGAGCGGAGAGAGCTCAGCCCTCCCCTGCCAGCTCGAACGTCCCTTCCATCATCTGCACGCAATGGCCACCGACATAGGCATCGAGAAGAGCACCGCCTTCCTTCTCCACTGTGGTCCGCAGGATGCTCGGCCGGCCCATGTCGAAGCCCTGACCGACGGTGAGCTTCAGCTCCCCGTCGCGCAAGGGATCGAGCTCGGCGAGCAGAGCGGCCGCGGCGACCGTTGCGCTGCCGGTGGCGGGATCCTCGGCGAAACCACTGGCGCCGGGCATGAACATCCGCGCCTGGAGGTCGCAACCTGCCTCCGCAGAGGAAATGTCGCGCGTGTAGAAATACACCGCGAACGCGCCGCCGCGCGGCAGTATCCGGCCGAACGCCGCAGCATCCGATCTCGCCCGCCTCAGGGCATCGCGCGAATGCAGCTCCGCGACCACGAACGGCGTTCCGACGCCGACGACCTCAGGCTCATGGCGATCGGTCCTGATGTCGTCCGCGGTCAATGAGATGCACGCGGCGACCTCGGCGGCGGACAGCTTTGCGAGGCGCGCCAGTGGCTGCGGCGCGGTCAGCTCGGCGCCGATGACCTTGCCCTGCTCCCGCCAGATCTCGACCGGCACGATCCCGGCTTTCTCCTCGAACAACAACCGCGGCCAGGGCTCGTTGCTGCGCCGGGCCAGCACGAAGCCGGTACCGACATTCGGATGACCCGCGAAGGGCAGCTCGCGCACCGGCGTGAAGATGCGAACCTCCGCATCGTGACCGGGATTTTGCGGCCGCAGCACGAAGGTCGTTTCGGAATAGTTGAACTCGGTCGCGATCGACCGCATCTGCGCAGTGGACAGTCCCTCGGCATCGAGCACCACGGCGAGCTGATTGCCGCCGAAAGCGCGGTCGGTGAACACGTCGACGGTGACGTAGCGGCGCTGCATCTTCACTTCCTCATGCAAGTCGCGGCCGCAACCGGCCGCATCGCGCACCAGTCTACAAGCCGTCGACATCGCTCGTCATGCCCCAAAATTCGGAGCACTCGGAGCAATCGCGAGAAGAAAGAGTCAGAAGCGGAAGAGCTGTTTCGGCGATGCGAGCACCTGTGCGCGCTCGCCGTCATCTGTGATCAGCGCATCGAGAAACTGCCGGTTCTTCGCGTAGGACTGCGACGCCTCGAACTGCGTGTGCGGCCAGTCGCTGCCCCACAGCAGGCGATCGAGGCAGCAGGGCCGCTGCACCTTCATGCAGCGGGCACACGGGATGCTCGAGATTCCGGGCTCGCCCTTTGGGCGCCCCGGAATGACGGAAAACGCGACGCCCTACCCCAGCTGAAATACCGCCACCGGCCGCTCATAGCCGCGCACCTCGACCTCGCCGAGCGCGACGGCATCGTCGCCATCATCACCCAGCGCTTCGCGGACGGACGCGGAGATCAGGAGCTGCGAGCCGAAGTCCTTGTTCAGCGCCTCGAGCCGCGAGGCGAAATTCACGGTGTCGCCGATCACCGTGTATTCCTTGCGCCGGGGCGAGCCGATATTGCCGGCGACGACCTCGCCGAAATGGATGCCGATACCGATCCGCAGCGGCCAGCTCGTCTGCGCGTTGATGCGGTCCATCGCGGCCAGCATCTCGCGGCCAGCGGCGACGGCGCGGTGCGCGGCGTCTGAGGCTTCCAGCGGCGCGCCGAACAGCGCGAGAAAGCCGTCGCCGAGAAACTTGTTCACGATCCCACCATGACGGTCGAGGATGTCGACCAGCACGGCGAAGGCACCGTCGAGCCGGTCGACCACCTCCTGCGGGGTGCGCGTCTGCGCGCCGGCGGTGAAGCCACGGAAATCGACGAACATCACGGCAACGCGGCGGAGATCGCCGCTTGCGCTCGTTCCGGCCGTCATCAGCCGCTCCACCACCTGCGGGGAGACGTGCTGGCCGAACAGATTGGTCACCCGGTCCCGCGCGGTGGCGGCCGCGATGCTCGCGGCGAACTGGCGGCGGAGCTGCGCGCCGACAGCGCCCGCAAGCACGCCGCAGACCAGGATGACCGTGCTGCGCACTGCGTGGAAGTAGATCAGGGGTTCGCCCGTGTCGCTGGCTGAATTGTAATACAGCGCGACGGCCAAGAGTTCGGCTGCGGCGACAAATCCCGTGAAAGTGGACAGCCAGAAATCGAGCCGCAGCGTCGAAAGAATGATGAAGATGAAATAGACCAGTGGCAACACGAAGCCGAGCGCCTGGCTCGCGCCCATGCTGCGGATTTGTAGGATCAGAATCAGCGTCGGCAGCGACGTCTCGATAAATGCGCCGACATAGCGCCTGATGACCGGCAGGTCGCGATCGAGCTTGAGGTTTCGCCTGATCTGGCTGTGGACCCAGACCTCGAAGAGCAGGAAGCCCGCCAAGAGGGCGTATTCGTGGACCACGCCCTCCGTCCCGCGCCAGATCCGGTTCACGATGGCGGGATCGATCACGAAGGTTGCTGTGAGCAAGACGATCATGACGCAGCCCGTCATGATCAGCGCACGCACCCGCAGCAGCTCGGTGCGCAGCACCTCGCGGGTCAGCTCACGCTCGAAATCCTCCGATAGCACGGCGTGCTGCCGCGTCTTCCTGCTCGCAAATTTCGCCATTCCACCCCTCGATTCCGGGGGCATCTTGCCTCAATCCAGCGTGCGGCGGAAGCGCGTCACGGCGATGGTCATGGCGAGCAGCATCAGGGCCGCCAGCGCCAGCGTGTCGAAGCGCAAGTTCTGCATGGTCGCGCCCTTCAGCATGATGGCGCGGACGATGCGCAGGTAATGGGTCAGCGGCAGGGCCTCGCCGAGATATTGCGCCCAGGCCGGCATGCCCGCGAACGGGAACATGAAGCCGGAGAGCAGGATGCTCGGCAGGAAGAACATCATCGACATCTGCATGGCCTGGAGCTGGTTCTGCACCAGGGTCGAGATCGTGTAGCCGATCGACAGATTGGTGGTGATGAACAGCGTCGAGAGCAGCGCCAACAGGAACAGATTGCCGAGCACGGGCACGCCGAACAGGCCGACGCCGATGCCGATGATGAGGAAGGCCTGAACGAAGCCGACCAGCACGTAAGGGACGATCTTGCCGAACATCACCTCGACCGGCCTGATCGGCATCGACAACAGGCTCTCCATGGTGCCGCGCTCGACCTCGCGCGTGACCGACAGCGCGGTGAAGATCAACATGGTCATGGTGAGGATGGTGCCGACGAGGCCCGGCACGATGTTGAGGCTGGAGGCCGCGGCCGGATTGTAGCGGGCATGGGCGCGGATCTCGAACGGCATGTCGGGGGGATCGCCGATGTAGAGATCGTGCTTGAGCGCGGTCTGCACCACCATGCCGAGCGAGCCGATCGCCGAGCTCGCGGCTACCGGATCGGTGGCGTCGGCCGCGACCAGCAGCGCAGGCCTGTCGCCGCGGCGCACCGCCCGCTCGAAGCCGCGCGGGATCTCGACCCCGAACAGCACCTTGCCGGATTTCAGGAGGTTGTCGAAATCATCGACGTCGTGCACCTCGTAGAGGAAGCGGAAATAGGCGGTGTTCTCAAGCGCCTTCAGGATCGAGCGGGCGAGGTCCGAGTCCTCCTGGAGCAGCACGGCACTCGGCAGATGGCGCGGCGTGGTGTTGATGGCATAGCCGAACAGCATGAGCTGCATGACCGGCAGCATCACGATCATGGCGAACGAGACGCGGTCGCGCCGCAGCTGGATGAACTCCTTGACCAGCATTGCATAGGAGCGCTTCCAGAATCCGAAGCGCTCGCGGATTTCGTGGGCCGGTGCGGAATGATCAAGGGCGCTCATTGGAAATTATCCCTGGAGCGGCTCATCAGCTCGATGAACACGTCTTCGAGCGATGGCGACGACTTCTGCCAGTGCAGGCCGCTTCTCTCGCGCCACGGCCCGATACCGGCTTCGAGCGCGGCGACGTCGCGCCCCGAAACGTGCAACGAGGTGCCGAACGGCGCCACCATATCGATGCCGGGCTTGCCGGTGAGCGCAGCCGCGAGCTCGTTCAGGTCCTCGCCCGTCACAGTGTAGGTCGTGAGCGCGGACTTGGCGATCACCTGCTCCACGGTGCCGTGCGTCAGGAGATGACCATAGGCGATATAGGCGATCTCGTGACAGCGCTCGGCCTCGTCCATGTAGTGGGTCGAGACCAGCACCGTGAGGCCATCGGCCGCGAGCGCGTGGATCTCGTTCCAGAAGTCGCGCCGCGCCTTGGGATCGACGCCGGCGGTCGGCTCGTCGAGCAGCAGCAGTTGCGGATTAGGCAGCGTGCAGGCCCCTAACGCCAGGCGCTGCTTCCAGCCGCCGGAGAGCTCGCCTGCAAGCTGCTCCTCGCGGCCCGACAGCCCGAGCCGCTTGATCATGTCACGCGCGGCGCCGCGCGCATCAGCAAGGCCGTAGAGCCGCGCGACAAATTCGAGGTTCTCGCGCACCGAGAGATCCTGGTACAGGCTGAAGCGCTGGGTCATGTAGCCGACCTGGCGCTTGATCTTCTCCGCATCGCGGCGGATGTCGTAGCCGAGACAGGTGCCCTCGCCGCTGTCGGGCGTGAGCAGCCCGCAAAGGATGCGGATGGTCGTGGTCTTGCCCGAGCCGTTGGGCCCGAGGAAGCCGTAGATCGAGCCGCGCTTCACCTGCATCGACAGATCGTGCACGACCTCGCGGCCGCCGAACGATTTGGTCAGGCCCTTGACGTCGATCGCGATGCCGTTGCCGCCGTTCATCGCTTGTCCGCCACCGGGGTCTTGGGATTGAGATGGACGTCGATCGGCTGCCCGACGCGCAAGGCGTCGGGGCGCGACGGCCGCGCCTGGATGAGGTAGACGAGCTTGTTGCGCTCCTCGAGGCTGTAGATCACTGGCGGGGTGTATTCCGCCGAGGTCGCGATGAAATAGATCTTCGCGGTGAGATCGGCTGCGCAATTGTCGCAGGCGACGCGCACGGTGTCGCCGATCGCAAGCTTCGGCAGTTCGGTCTCCGGCACGAAGAAGCGCAGCTTCATGTTGCCGGGCGGCATGATCGAGAGCACCGGCCGCTGCGCCGCCACCATCTCGCCCTCGCGGAAATAGATCTGCTGGATGGTGCCGGCGACAGGCGCAAAGCCCTTGCGCCGCGCCATCCGCGTCTCCGACGTCGCCACCCGCGCTTCCGCAACACGCAAGGACGACACGGCGGAATCCAGATTGGCCTGCGTGCCCGAGCCGGTCTTGTTCAGCGAGGCCGCACGATCGTAGGTCTGCTGCGCGTTGGCGAGCGTCGCCTTGTTCTGGTTGAGATCGGCAAGCTGGAGATCGTCGTCGACGGAATAGAGGTGATCGCCGACCTTGACCTCGTCGCCCTCGCGGACATGGAGCTTCGTCACCCGGCCCGCTTCGTCGGGGCTGACGAAGATCATGTCGGCCTCGACCCAGCCCTGGAAGCCGGGATCGCGCTTCTCGTTGCAACCGGCCAGCCCGGTTGCGAGCACGGCGACCAATGCAAGTCTCAAAATTGCATGAGGCGACCAATGCTGTCGATCCCTCACCCTGAGGAGCCGCGCAGCGGCGTCTCGAAGGGCGAGGCGCCACAGCCGGGCCTTCATCCTTCGAGACGCGCTTTCGGCGCTCCTCAGGATGAGGTGAGAGAGGGGTAGCGACGACTTCATGTCGTCCTCCGTTCGCCAAAAATCAAATCGAGATGAACGCGCAGCATCTCCTGCGCGTCGAGCGGCGCGTGCCGCGCAAACAGGCTCTGCCAGATCACGGCGATCATCGCGGGCGCGACCAGGATCTGCGGATAGCGCGCGAGGTTCTTCTCGCGGATCTCGCCACGCGCGATGCCGAGCTCGATCAGCCCGCGCATGCCGGCGATCCCGCGCGAGACGACCTCGCGATAGTAGAAATCGGCCACGGACGGAAAGCGCGGCCCCTCCGCTACGATCAGGCGCACGAGATCGCCGCGCCTTGTGCCGATGACCTCTTTCAGGAAGTTGCCGGCAAAGGTCTCGATGAGCTCGCGCACCGTTCCGGTCGGCGGCGGCAGCGCGTTCAGCTTCGCGACGACAGGCACGATGACGATGCGCACCAGCTCCTCGAACATCGATTCCTTGTCCTTGAAGTGCAGGTAGATCGTGCCCTTGGCGACACCGGCCCGCTTGGCGATGTCGTCGAGCCGCGTTGCGGCAAAGCCGCGCGCAATGAACTCCTCCATTGCCGCCTCCACGATCGCTGCGCGGCGCTCCGCGGCACGCGCGGCACGGCTCGAGGCAGGCGCCGCGTCGTTGCCGGGAGGCGCATCGTGCTTCGCATTGGCGCGATCTGCGGACGACATGGCGGCTTTGGTCGGCTTCTTTGTCATTGCATATTTATGACTGACTGGTCAGTCATAGTCAAGGGAAGGAGCGAAACAAGAATCGGAAACGAATTAGCATTGACTAATGAATTAGTGTTCGCTAATTGAAGTCCCATGATCGAAGCCACCCCAAATCCCATCACCACGGTGATGCGCGCCCTCGCCGACCCGACCCGCCGCGCCGTGTTCGAGCGCGTCTTCGACAGCAAGGAGATCAGTGTCGCCGAGCTCACGCGCGGCAGCGGCGTGACCCAGGGCGCGATCTCGCAGCACCTGAAATCCCTCAAGCAGGCCGGCCTCGTCGCCGAGCGTGCCGAGGGCCGCAACGTCTACTACCGCGCCGCGCCGCAAGGGCTCGAGCCCCTGGTCACCTGGATGGACCATTACGGCGTGTTCTGGCGCGAGCGCTTCCAGAACCTGCGTGACCTCTTGAAGGAGATCGATCCGTGAGTGCAGCCGCGTTGAAAGCCGAGACAAAGGACATCGTCATCGACGAGATCTTCCCCCACGCACCCGAGACGATCTGGAAGACGCTGACCAGCGCCCAGTTGATCGCGCGCTGGCTGATGCAGCCGACCGGTTTTGAAGCCGTCGCAGGCAAGGCCTTCACGTTCCAGACCACCCCGGGCGGCAACTGGGACGGCGTCATTCATTGCCGGGTTCTGGAGGTCGTGCCGAACCGGCGCCTCGTCTATGCCTGGAAGGGCGGCGACGAGCGCAACACCGGCTACGGCGCGCCGCTCGACACCGTCGTGACGTGGTCCCTCACCCCGGTCGAATCCGGCACGCGGATCCGCCTGGTTCACGCCGGCTTCGTGCTGCCGAGGAACGAGTCCGCCTACACGGTCATGAGCGGCGGCTGGAAGAAGGTCGTGCGCCAGCTCGACGAGATCAGCGGCGAGAAGTGAGGAGATATCGCGATGGACAAGCCCTTTACCGGCGGCTGCGCCTGCGGCGCGATCCGCTATTCGATTGCTGGTGAGCCGCTGTTCAGCAATCACTGCCAGTGCCGGGACTGCCAGCGGGAAAGCGGCAGCGGCCACGGCTCGTACATGACCTTCGCGCGCGCCGGCGTCACGGTGACCGGCGAGGCGAAGCATTGGGACATGGTCGCTGACAGCGGCAACGTGAAGACGCGCGGTTTCTGCACGCAGTGCGGCGTGCCGGTCTATATGACCTTCGCAGCGCAGCCCGACGTCTTCACGATCCGCGCAGGAAGCCTCGATGAGCCCACCCGCTACAGGCCGCAAGTCGTCACCTACGCCGCGCGCGGCAATGGCTGGGATCGCCTCGACCCTGGTCTGACGAAGTTCGAAGGCATGCCGCCGGGGTGAAGCGCTAGGCAAAATCCAGCACCATGCGGCCGTCGATCTTGCCGGCCTTCATGCGGTCGAAGACGTCGTTGACTTGCGCGAGCGGCACCTTCGTCACCTCGGCCTTCACCTTGCCGTCGACGGCAAACGCGATGGCTTCAGCGAGATCGCGCCGCGTGCCGACGATGGAGCCGCGCACGGTGATGCGCTTGAGCACGACGTCGAAGATCGGGGTCGGGAATTCGCCCGGCGGCAGGCCGACGAGGCTGACGGTGCCCTTCCGGCGCACCATCCTCAGCGCCTGCGCGAACGCTGCGGTCGACACCGCGGTCACCAGCACGCCGTGCGCCCCGCCCCCGGTTGCCGCCAGCACCTTGTCCGCGGCATCGGCCGCGAGCGCGTTGACCGCGAGGTCGGCACCGGTCTCCCGCGCCAGCTCCAGCTTGTCCTCGGCGATGTCGACGGCCGCGACCTTCAGCCCCATCGCCTTGGCGTACTGGACCGCGACATGGCCGAGCCCGCCGACGCCCGAGATCACGACCCACTCACCGGGCTTTGCCTCCGTCTCCTTCAAGCCCTTGTAGGTGGTGACGCCGGCGCACAGGATCGGCGCGACGGCGGCGAAATCGACCGTCGCAGGCAGCTTTGCGGCGAAGGCCGCCGAGGCAATGACATATTCGGCGAAGCCGCCGTTCACGCTGTAGCCGGTGTTATGCTGGTGCTCGCACAGCGTCTCCCAGCCCGTCTCGCAATATTCGCAGGACATGCAGGCATCGTGCAGCCAGGCGACGCCGACGGCATCGCCGACCTTGAGATTCTTCACGCCGGGCCCGAGCGCGGCGACGATGCCGGCCGCCTCATGGCCGGGGATGAAGGGCGGAACCGGCTTCACCGGCCAGTCGCCGGATGCGGCGTGCAGATCGGTGTGACAGACCCCGCAGGCCTTCACCTTGACCAGGACCTCGCCCGGACCGGGCTGCGGAACCGGCACCTCCTCGATCACCAGCGGCTTGCCGAATTGCTTGACGATTGCGGCTTTCATGGTCGGCATCGGTCTGCTCCCTTGCATATGCCGGGGCAGATTAGCGATGCGGCGCAGCGGGCCTTTGACAGGCGTCAAACAGCACAAAGTTTGCGCAAATCGCTCGCGCAATCGTGACATCGCGACGACAACGACGGGCAGAGCCCTGTCAGCTGTGGAACTTCAACCCGTCGACGATCTTGTCGATGACTTTGCGGTCGGCGCGCATCGCGATCCCAACGAGATTGAGCTCGGTGCGTGCCACCGCCCTCACCGCCTCGCGGTTGGCGGCATCGTGCGTCGTCTTGAACATGTCCTCGGTGTAGACCGCCGGCACGACGTTACGCGCAAGCGCGCGGTCGAGCGCGCGCGACAGCGCGGCACCGTCGGCGCCATAGATCAGGATCGGCTGGCCGATCAGCGCGTGGTATCTCGTGCCAGAAGCATCCTCATAGGCCTCGCCGATGCAGTCCGGAAACGCCGCCGCGATGCCGCTGGTGAGGAAGGAGGCGACGTTGAGCTTCTGCCAGGCCTGAAGATCGGTGCGGATCACCACGGCGATCTTGGTGTCGAACTGCATGTGCTCCTCAGCTGTCATTCCGGGGCGCGCCGCTTTGGCGCGAGCCCGGAATCCATCGGGCCGCAGAGTCGGTGGACGAATGGATTCCGGGTTCGATGCTACGCATCGCCCCGGAATGACAGCAAGAGGAATCAGCGCTTCGGCAATCAGCCCTTCGCGTCGCAGGCCCAGGCGCGGATCACGCATTCCTTGCCGCCGTATTTGTAGCATTCGCGCGTTGCGGCGTTGAGGGAAGCCGAGATCTTCGGCTTGATGGCATAACCATAGGCGCCGCAGGGATTGGCGAGATCGACGGACACGGCGGCGCAGGCGCGCTTCATCGTAACGGTGGTGCAATCGCCCCTGCACTGCTTCTGTGCCGCGGCGCGCGCCTCGTGCTCGGCGCCGTAATCATAGGCCTGGCCGTAGGCGCCGCACTTGCCGACCGCAATGGCGCCGGCGGCGTGGACTTCAGTGATGTAACGGGCACCGGAAACGCATACCGACAGCGCAAAGAAAAATATCGCGCAACGGCGCGCGACGACGTTCGAAGCCATGGAAAACCCCTCCCCCCAAGGCAGGCGAAGGGGACTCTAAGCGGCGGTCGTTTCCACTTGGTGAACGAGTGGTTGAAATCGGAGGGTCGGGAGGTGCCGTAGGGTGGGCAAAGCGAAGCGTGCCCACCAATTGCGGATCACCGTGTGGAGAGATGGTGGGCACGGCGCTGCGCGCCTTTGCCCACCCTGCGGCACTGTCACCCGCGTCTTGCCGCTTCCAGCGCCTGCGGGGTGTCGATGTCGAGGAAGGCGCTCTCGCCGTCGACGGGCACTTCGGCGACCGCCTCCGCGTGCTTGGCGATCAAATGGCGCGCGCCGACATCGCCGTCGAGCGTCATCAGCTCCTTGAAGAAGCGGCGCGACCACAGCACGGGATTGCCGCGGCGGCCTTCGCTCACGGGCACGACGATGAGATTGCCGCGGTCCGGTGCGAAGCCGTCGATGAGGCGGTCGATCAGGCCGGCATCGATCAGCGGCATGTCGCCAAGGCAAACCACGGCGCCGTCGCAGGTCTCGGGGGTGGCGGCGATGCCGGCCTTGACCGAGCTTGCGATGCCGCCGGCGAAATCCGGGTTGCGGACGAATTTGACCTTCAGGCCTTGCAGCGCCTGCTCGACCAGCTCGGCTTGATGCCCGGTGACGACGATCACCTCGGACGCTTTGGAGGCCAGCGCCTGCTCGGTCGCGATCCGCACCAGCTTCTTGCCGTCGAACTCGGCGAGCAGCTTGTTCGGCCCGCCCATGCGGGTGGAACGGCCCGCCGCCAGCACGATGGCGGCGACCTGGCTGTTACCCTCGGGCTCGGGTTTTGCGCGCGGCTGCGGGCGCGTGACGATCTCCATCAGGAGCCCGCCGACACCCATGCCCATCAGTTCCGAACGCGTCACCTTGATGCCGGCGAGGAGCCGCATCAGCACCCAGTCAAAACCGTTCTCGACCGGCGAGCGTGCGCAGCCCGGCGCACCCAGCACCGGCACAGTGCCGGCGCGGGCAATCAGCAGCAGATTGCCGGGGTCGACCGGCATGCCGAAATGCTCGATCTCGCCGCCAATGCCGGTGACGGCCGCCGGAATGACATCGCGGCGGTCGGCGATCGCGGACGCCCCGAACACGATGACGAGCTCCGCGCCGAGCGCGAGCAGCTCCTTGATCGCGGCCGACAGTGCCTGTTCGTCGTGCTGGACCCGCCGCTCTGCAATGATGCCGGCGCCGGCCGGCGCGAGCCGCTCGGCGGTGACGCGCAGCGTCTTGTCGATCACCTTGGATGACAGGCCCGGCAACAGCGTCGAGACCACGCCGACGCGCTGGATCACGTAGGGCGCGATCTTGAGCACGTCCTTGCCGGCGGCGTTCACCGCGGCATCGCGCAAACTTCCTTCGACGCCGAACGGGATGATCTTGACGGTGCCGACCATCTCGCCCTCGACCACCGGCTTGTAGGCCGACAGCGTGGCAAAGGTGATGGCCTCGTCGATGTTGTTGATGCGGTCGACCGCGGCGCGGTCGATCACCAGCACACCCCCGCGCGCGGCAAACAGATTGGCGCGGCCGGTGAAGGCGCGCTCGACATGGATGCCCTCGCCGCCGACGGCGAGCGCGATGCTGGCGGCCGCGACGTCCTCGGAGACGTCGCCCGCCTCCATACGCACCACGACGATGTCCTTGATGCCCGCGCGCTCCAGCGCCTCGACCTCGGCCTGGCCGATCGTCGTGCCTTTCTTCAGCACCAGCGGTCCCTGGCGCAGGGTGTGGACGGTCACCCCGCCGATCGCATCCCTGGGGCTCGCCGGGCCGAACTTCATGCCGCTTCTTCTTTTTCTTTTGGAGGCAGCCGCAGCACGGCCGTGATCTCGGCCATGATCGCCACCGCGATCTCGGACGGCGAGACCGCGCCGATCGCAAGGCCAATCGGCGCGTGGATACGCGCGATGTCGCTCTCCTTCGCACCCTGCGCCCGCAACCGGTCGCCGCGCTTGGCATGCGTCTTCCGCGAGCCGAGCGCGCCGATGTAGAAGCAGTTGCGCTCGAAGGCGTGCAGCAGCGCGGGGTCGTCGATCTTCGGATCGTGCGTCACCGCGACAAAGGCGGTGTAGGCATCGACATTGAGCGGCGGCAACGCCGTGTCGGGCCATTCCGCGACCAGCGGAACGTCGGGGAAGCGCTCGGGGCTCGCAAAGGCGGTGCGGGGATCGACCACGGTGACGTCATAGCCGAGCGAGCGCGCCAGCGGCGCCAGCGCTTGGCTGATGTGAACCGCGCCGACGATGACGAGCTTGGCGGTCGGGGCGTAGACGTTGAGGAACAATTTCTTGCCGCCGGCCTCGACATTGGCGCTCTTGCCCATGCGAAGCTGCTTTTCCAGCTCGGTGCGCAGCGGGTCATTCGCGAAGTCTTTCGCCTTCACCAGGCGCTGCTCGCCGCTCTCGGTGTCGGTCACGAGAATCACCGGCCGGCGCGCGGCGCGCTCGGCATTGAGTTCGTGCAGGATCGCCAGCTTCACGGCTAACCGACCTTCTCGACGAAGACGCGGATGGTGCCGCCGCAGGACAGCCCGACATTCCAGGCGGTCTCGTCGGCGACGCCGAACTCCAGCATCCTGGGCTTGCCGCTCTCGATCACGTCCATGGCCTCGGTGACCACGGCGCCCTCGACGCAGCCGCCGGAGACGGAGCCTAAGAACGTGCCCTCGTCGTTGATGACGAGGCTCGAGCCCGCCGGGCGCGGCGCCGAGCCCCAGGTTTCCACGACCGTCGCCAGCGCGACGCCACGGCCGGCCTTCTGCCAGTCCTCCGCCGCCTTCAGAATATCCTCGTCGCGATCGAGCATGGTGGGCCTCTCAAGCTGCGGAGCGGATCAGGCTGCGGTGATGCGGCGGCAGCGGCTGGGAGAGCGTCGTGATCAGCTCCTGGATCGAACTCAAATTATGCACGGGCCGGAATTCGTCAACGTGCGGGAGCATCATTTTGATGCCCTGCGCCTTGGCCTCGAAACCGCTGAACCGCAGTAGCGGGTTCAGCCAGATCAGCCGCCGGCAGGAGCGGTGCAGCCGGTCCATCTCGAAGGCCAGCTTGGAATCGGCCTCCCGCTCCAGCCCGTCGGAGATCAGGAGCACGATGGCGCCCTGGCTCAGCACGCGCCGCGCCCACAATTTGTTGAAGTTGTGCAGCGAGGCCGAAATCCGGGTGCCGCCGGCCCAGTCCTCCACCGCCGCCGAGCAGCTCGCCAGCGCCTCGTCGGGATCGCGCTGGCGCAGCGCGCGGGTGACGTTGGTCAGGCGCGTGCCGAACAGGAACACCGAGACGCGCTTGCGCGCGTCGGTGATGGCGTGGAGGAAGTGCAGGAACAGGCGAGTATATTCGCTCATCGAGCCGGAGATATCGAGCAGCGCCACGATCGGCGCCGGCTTCTCGATCCGCCCGAGGCGATGGATGTCGATGATGTCGCCGCCGGTGCGCAAGGAGGCGCGCAGCGTCCGCCGCAGGTCGAGACGAATTCCGCGGGGATCGGGCCGACGCCGGCGCGTCAGAAGCTCGGCCTGCGGCAGGTGCATCTTCTCGATGGCGCGGAGCGCCTCGGTGATCTCCGCCGCGCTCATCTGCGCAAAATCCTTCTTCTGGAGGATCTCCTTGTCGGACACCGACAGGCGCAGATCCTGCTCCTGGTGCTGCGGCGTCTCAGTCATGCGCGGCTGCGACATCGCTTCCTGCACGCGGCGGGAGCCTGCCTGCGGCTTCTTCTTGGCCTGCTCAGGCAGCGGCACCGAATCCAGCATGTGCTTCCATTCTTCCGAGGCGCGGAAGAACAGGTTGAAGGCCTGGCGGAAGATCAGCGCATGCTCGTGGCGCTTGACGAAGATCGCCTCCAGCGCGGTGAAGACGTCAGTACGGTTGCCGATGTCGATCACCTGGAGCGCGCTCATGGCATCGATCACCGCACCAGGCCCGACCGGCATGCCGGCGGCGCGGAGTGCACGGGCGAAGCCGACGATGTTGTCGGCGAACTGCTCGGTCTGCTCGGGCGCGAGGTGGTTGATGGCCATGGCTTCACACTCTCGGTCGTCATTCCGGGGCGATGCGCAGCATCGAGCCCGGAATCCATTCATCCACCAACTCTGCGGCCCGATGGATTCCGGGTTCGCGCTATGCGCGCCCCGGAATGACGGGAAAATCAATTCTCGCTCGTCGCGTCCTTCAGCACCTTCTGCAAGGTGTCGCCCTGCATCCGCGTGATGTCGTCCTGGTATTTGAGCAGCGCGCCCAGCGTGTCGCCGACCAGTTGCGGGGTCAGCGAGCGGGCGTCGAGCTCCGACAAGGCGGTGGCCCAGTCAATGGTCTCGGCGACGCCCGGCGACTTGTAGAAGTCCTGGTTGCGCAGCGCCTGAACGAAGCGCACGACCTGCTGCGACAGCTTGGCCGAGATGCCGGGCACGCGCGTCTTGACGATCGCGAGCTCGCGCTCGGCGGCGGGATAGTCGACCCAGTGATAGAGGCAGCGCCGCTTCAGCGCGTCATGGATCTCGCGGGTGCGGTTTGAGGTGATGATGACGATCGGCGGGTGCGGCGCCTTCACCGTGCCGAATTCGGGAATGGTCACCTGGAAGTCGCTGAGGATTTCGAGCAGATATGCCTCGAACGCTTCGTCGGCGCGGTCGAGCTCGTCGATCAGGAGCACCGGCGGGCCGGCCACATCAGGCTCCAGCGCCTGGAGCAGCGGCCGCTTGATCATGTAGCGGTCGGCGAAGATGTCGCTCGAAAGCTGGTCGCGATCGGTGTCGCCGGCGGCTTCCGCCATCCGGATCGCAATCATCTGCGCGGCGCTGTTCCACTCATAGACCGCGGAGGAGACGTCGAGGCCTTCGTAGCACTGGAGGCGGATCAGCTTCCGCCCCAGCGCCGCCGAGAGCACCTTTGCGATTTCGGTCTTGCCGACGCCGGCCTCGCCTTCGAGAAACAGCGGCCGGCCCATGCGCAGCGACAGATAGGTCACCGTCGCCAGCGACCGCTCCGCGAGGTAGCCCCGCGACGTGAGGAGTTCGAGCATCGCATCCACCGATGCCGGCAAAGCACCGGAAGAATTGGCCGCTGAAGTCATGAAAAGCCAGTCTCGTTACGCCCTCACAGGGACAAGTTTGGGCCAGGGGGTGAGGTCACCTCACTCCTTGGCATTGGCGGCGTCGACGGCTCGCCGCGTCAGCACCCCGATGAGGTGCGCGCGGTACTCGGCGCTGCCGTGGATGTCGCTGTTGAGGCCTTCCGCCGGCACCTCGATGCCTTCGATTGCCTTCGCTGCAAAGCGCTTCTTCAGCGCCTCCTCGAACGCGGTGACGCGGAACACGCCTTCGGAGCCGGCGCCGGTGACGGCGACGCGCACGTCGGAGGGGCGCCGCGCCACGAACACGCCGACCAGCGCATAGCGCGAGGCCTGGTTGCGGAACTTGACGTAGGCCGCCTTCTTCGGCAGCGGAAACATCACCTTGGTGATGATCTCGTCGGCCTCGAGCGCCGTCGTGAACAGGCCCTGGAAATACTCCTCGGCCTTCAGGCGGCGCTTGTTGGTGACGATGGTCGCCCCCAGCGCGAGCACCGCGGCCGGATAATCCGCGGTCGGATCGTTGTTGGCGAGCGAGCCGCCGATCGTGCCCTTGTGGCGCACGGCGGGATCGCCGATCCCGCCCGCGAGGTTTGCGAGCGCCGGGATCGCCTCACCGACGATCGCCGAGGACGCGACGTCGGCGTGCCTGGCGGTGGCGCCGATCACCAGCGAACGGCCCTTCATCTCGATCGTGTCGAGGCCCTCGATGTGGGAGAGGTCGACCAGATGCGGCGGGCTTGCGAGGCGCTGCTTCATGACGGGAATCAGCGTGTGGCCGCCGGCAATCACCTTGGCGTCCTCGTTCTTCACCAGCAGGTTGGCCGCCTGCCGCACGGTGCCGGGACGATGATATTTGAATTCGTACATGGGGGTGTCCTGATCGCGGAATGCGCGCGCGGTTTACGCGAGATCGGATTTCGCCATCGCCTTCGCGCCGGCGGCGATCGAGGCGACGATGTTCTGGTAACCGGTGCAACGGCAGAGATTGCCTTCCAGCTCCTCGCGGATGGTGTGGTCGTCGAGCTCATGCCCCTTGCGATGCACGATGTCGATCGCGGTCATGATCATGCCCGGCGTGCAGAAGCCGCACTGCAGGCCATGGTGCTCGCGGAAGGCCTCCTGCATCGGATGCAGCGGCGCACCGTCGGCCGCCAGCCCCTCGATCGTCTTGACCTCGTGGCCGTCGGCCATCACGGCAAGCGTGGTGCAGGACTTCACGGCCTTGCCGTCGAGATGCACGACACAGGCGCCGCACTGCGAGGTGTCGCAGCCGACATGGGTGCCGGTCAGGCGCAGATTCTCGCGCAGGAACTGCACCAGGAGGGTGCGGGGATCGACGTTGGCCGTGACTGGATTGCCGTTCACGATGAGGGAGATTTTTGCCATAAGCACTCTCTATCAGCGCCCCGACGGGTCCCATCGAAGCGGTTCTTATAATTATTCCAACCCATCATATGGGCCATTATGCCCGGGGGCAACATCGCCCCGGACGCAAGGGGCCATGACGAAAGGCGATGAGCTCAGCCCTGCACCGCCTTGGCGAAGTTCGCGAAAAATTCGTCGGCCAGTTTCTTGGCGGCGCCGTTGATCAGGCGCTGGCCGAGCTGCGCCAACTTGCCGCCGATCTGGGCCTCGACGTCATAGGACAGAAGCGTGCCGCCGTCCTTCTCGGCGAGCCTGACGGCCGCGCCACCCTTGGCGAATCCGGCGACGCCGCCCTCGCCCTCGCCGGAGATCTTGTAGCCGTTCGGCGGGTCGAGATCGCTGAGCATCACCTTGCCCTTGAATCGCGCCGAGACCGGGCCGACCTTCATTTTCGCGGTCGCACGAAAGCCACCGTCCTCGGTCTTTTCAAGCTCCTCGCAGCCGGGGATGCAGGCCTTCAGCACCTCGGGATCGTTGAGCTTGTCCCACACGGCCTCGCGCGACGCCGCAAGCTGGACTTCGCCGTTCATTGTCATGGCCATGAGGCGCCTCCCGGGATGGCGTAACTATAATGCTGTTCAAGTAACGCACGGAGGCCGCAAAGGAAAGGGTGGTGCCCGGTCACGTGCAATGCATATTCGCAACTGCAAAACGCTTGCGCCGACGGTTTGGGATTGGCAGAGGCGGAGCATGGTGGTTAGGTCCCCCGCGTCATGAGCACATCCCTCTCCCCCCTGCTCGCGCCGATGCTGTCGAGCGCCGCCATGCGCGCGGTGTGCGATGATCGGTCTACCCTTCAGAAAATGCTCGATTTCGAGGCAGCTCTCGCGCGTGCCGAAGCCGCCACGGGCGTGATTCCCGCCGCCGCGTTGGGCCCGATCGAAGCCGCCTGCAAGGCGGAGGCCTTCGATCTCGGCGCGCTGGCGGAGGCCGCGACGCGCTCGGGCAACCTGGCGATCCCGCTGGTGAAGACCCTGACCGCCAACGTTGCCAAAGCCGATCACGATGCCGCGCGCTACGTGCATTGGGGCGCGACCAGCCAGGACGTCATCGACACCGCGACCATGCTCACGCTTCGCGCCGGCATCGATGCGCTGGACGCCGATCTCAGCCGCGCCATCAAGGGCTTCGCCGCGCTGGCGCGCAGCCATCGCAACACCGCGATGGTGGCCCGGACCTGGCTTCAGCACGCGCTGCCGATGCCGTTCGGGCTGAAGGCGGCCGAATATGCCGCAAGCCTCGCCCGCGCCCGCTGCCGCCTGCGGCGGCTCTCCCGCGAGGGTCTCGCGCTGCAATTCGGCGGGGCCGCCGGTACCCTCGCAGCCCTCGGCGACAAGGGGCTCGCGGTCGCAGAGCGACTGGCGCAGGAGCTGAACCTGCCGCTGCCGGAAGCGCCCTGGCACACCCATCGCGACCGGATTGCGGAGGCCGCTTCGTGCTTTGCGATTCTCGCCGGCAGCTGCGGCAAGATCGCACGCGACGTCTCGCTGATGATGCAGACCGATGTCGCCGAAGCCTTCGAGCCGGCCGGCGAAGGCCGCGGCGGCTCTTCGACCATGCCGCACAAGCGCAATCCGGTCGCGGCCGCAAGCGCGCTGGGCGCCGCGACCATGGCGCCACAGCTCGCTGCGACGATATTCGCCGCGCAGGTGCAGGACCACGAGCGCAGTGCCGGGCCCTGGCACGCGGAATGGCCGACGCTGCCGCAATTGATGCTGGTCACCTCCGGCGCGCTCGCGGCGGTCGTCGACATCGCCGAGGGCCTCGATGTCGATACCGCGCGCATGCGCAGCAATCTCGATGCGACACAGGGCCTGATCATGGCGGAAGCCGTCACCTTTGCGCTGGCCGAAAAGATCGGCAAGAGCGACGCGCATCATCTGGTCGAGGCCGCGAGCAAGCGCGCGGTCGCCGAGAAGAAGCATTTGCGCGAGGTGCTGTCGGCCGATTCGCTAGTCACCGCGCATCTTACGCCCCAGAAAATTGCGGCATTGTTCGAGCCGATGGCCTATCAAGGGGCTTCCCAAGCCCTGATCGACCGGCTGCTCGATTCATTGGATCTCTCCTGATGTCATTGCCGGGCTTGACCCGGCAATCCATCATCCTGGATAGATTCACTTTGTAGATGGATGCGCGGGTCAAGCCCGCGCATGACGAGGAAAATGTCATGCCCATGATCGATGCCGACGGTTGCCTGCTCAACGTCTCTGTCGAGGGCCGCGACGGCGGGCCGACCCTGATGCTCTCCAACTCGCTCGGCTGCACGCTTCAGATGTGGGAGCCGCAGATGAAGGCGCTGGCGCAGCTGTTCCGCGTCATCCGCTACGACCGCCGCGGCCATGGCAAGTCCAACGTCCCGCCCGGCCCCTACACGATGCAGCGCTTCGGCCGCGACGTGCTCGCGATCCTCGACGATCTCAACATCGAGAAGGTGCACTGGTGCGGCCTGTCGATGGGCGGCATGGTCGGACAATGGCTGGGCGCGAACGCGCCGGAGCGCTTCGGTAAGATCATCCTCGCCAACACCTCCTGCTACTATGCCGAGCCGACCAAATGGCTGGAGCGCATCGATGCCGTGAAGAAAGGCGGCATCGCGGCGGTCGCCGATGCCGTGATCGCGGGCTGGCTGACCCAGGATTTCCGCGAGCGCGAGCCTGACATCACCGCGAAGATGAAGTCGATGCTGCTCGCCTCCCCCGTCGAGGGCTATCTCGCCTGCTGCGAGGCGCTGTCGACGCTCGACCAGCGCGAGCTGCTGGCGAAGATCAAGAGCCCGACATTGGTGATCGCCGGCCGCCACGACATGGCGACGCCGATCTCGGCGGGCGAATTGATCCGCTCCAACATCCCCGGCGCGAGCATGACCATCATCGATGCCGCCCACATTTCCAACGTCGAGCAGCCGCACGCGTTCACGGACGCGGTGATTGGGTTTTTGACGCAGCGCTGATCTCACAACGCGTCATTGCGAGCGCAGCGAAGCAATCCAGTGACTGGCTCCGCGGAAAGACTCTGGATTGCTTCGCTACGCTCGCAATGACGGAGAGGAGGATACTATGGACGACCAGAAGCGCCGCGATGCCGGCATGAACGTGCGCCGAAAAGTGCTCGGCAATGCCTGGGTCGACAAGTCGATCGCGAACCGCAACGCCTTCAACACCGATTTCCAGGACCTGATCACCCGCTACGCCTGGGGCGAGATCTGGACGCGGCCGCATTTCGACGAACGCACCCGGCGGGTACTGGTGATCGGCACCATGGTCGCGCTCGGGCAATGGGACGAGTTCCGCCTGCATGTGCGCGCGGCGCTTGCCGAAGGCGGTTTCACGCCCGACGACATCAAGGAGATCCTGCTGCAGCAGGCGATTTATTGCGGCGTGCCGGCCGCGAACCACGCCGTGAAGGAAGCCTCAGCGATTGTGCAGGAGCTCGGCCTGCTCAAGCCCTAACGGCGCGGGGGCCTCGACGGTCTTCGGCACCGCCGCCGGCTTCTCGATCACCATCACGATCGCGGCGCCGAGCAAAAGCAGCAGCTCGGTAGCATGCAGCCGGAGGGCGGCCATCTCGCCGACCTTGGAGGCCATCACCATGCTCGCAAACGAGATCGCGTTGCCGATCGCAAGCGCAATGCCGAGTGCCTCGTCGCTGCCGCCATTCTTGCGGGTACGGGGGATGCAGACCAGCGCGAGATAGATCGCAAAGAACGCCACAACGGTCAGCCGTCCCAGCGCCAGCAGCCAGGCTGCGCGGACCGTGCTCATCCCCGCCATCTCGAGATGATCGCTGAGGAACAGCGCGACTGCGACGCTCGGCCGCTCGTAGAGACCATGCACTGGAGCCACGATGATGTTGAAGGCGACCAGCGTCCAGGCCGGGATGAAATAGGCCGCCAGCAGCGCGCCGTTGACCGAGCCGATCCGCCAATTCCCGAACATGCCGCTTCCCGCTTGGTTTGCCGAAGGCCTTCAATGAGAAGGCTTTGCCGGGAGCTAACTCGCATCGGACTGGGGCGGCAATTTAAACCCTTTGTTTACCTTAACTGCCCCCGCAGACGTCGTCATTCCGGGATGGTGCGTCAGCACCAGACCCGGAATCTCGAGATTCTCAGGTGCGCAATTGCGCACCGGAGTTCGGCTCTTCGAGCCGCCCCGGAATGACTCCAAACAAAGAAAAAAGCCCCGCCTTTCGGCGGGGCTCCTCTTCACTACCTCAGTCTTCACTACCCTCGGTCTTGGGCTCCCAAACTAATCGTCCTGAGTGCGCTGGCCCGCCTGCTGACCGGGCCGGTCGCCCTGGCGCATCGGGTCATTCTGCTGCTGCTGTCCGGGTTTCTGGCCGCCGCCCTGCTGCTGCCCTGGCTGCTGGCCTGGGCGCTGCTGACCGGGGTTCTGACTCTGCTGACCCGGATTCTGATTCTGCTGCTTCGTCATCGGGGGAAACTCCCTTGTTGGACGTCAGAGGCCAGACAACGGCTTGCGGCCCTTTTGGTTGCGTCGCGGAACCCGGTTCCTCGCACTTGCGGAACCCGAAACGCGAAATGAGCTCTGCACAAGCCTTTATGTGGAGGCTTCGCCTGTTGCGGCGGCCAGTTCCCTCCTGTTACAAAACTACAAGAATGCTCAAGGGCTGCCGGGGCCCAAGAACTCTCTCTCGAAGAGCTCCCTTTGAGCCGCGTCAGGTGTGGTAACGGCAGTCCATGGATTATTTCGCCCAGCAGCTCATCAACGGCCTCGTACTCGGCTCCATCTACGGCCTGATCGCAATCGGCTACACGATGGTCTACGGCATCGTCGGCATGATCAACTTCGCCCATGGCGATGTCTTCATGATCGGCGGCTTCATTGCGCTGATCACCTTCCTGATCCTGGTCTCGTTCGGCCTGACCGCGATCCCCCTGATCCTGCTTGTCGTGCTCCTGGTGTCGATGGCGATCACCGCGCTCTATGGCTGGACCATCGAGCGCATCGCCTACCGGCCGCTGCGCCATTCCTTCCGTCTCGCCCCGATGCTGTCGGCGATCGGCATGTCCTTCGTGCTGACCAACTACTCGCAGGTGGCACAGGGCGCGCGCGTCAAGCCGATCCCGCCCTTCATCACCGGCGGCTATACGCTGCATGAGAGCCCGGACGGCTTCGTCATCCAGCTCTCCAACATCCAGATCATGGTGGTCGTCACCACCATCGTGCTGCTCGCGATCTTCACCTGGCTGGTGTCGCGCACGCGGCTCGGGCGCGACATGCGCGCCTGCGAGCAGGACCAGACCATGGCGGCGCTGCTCGGCGTCGACGTCGACCGCACCATCTCCATGACCTTCGTGATCGGCGCGGCGCTCGCCGCGGTCGCGGGCCTGATGTACCTGCTCTATTACGGCCTGGTCGATTTCTTCATGGGCTTCGTCGCCGGCATCAAGGCGTTCACCGCGGCCGTGCTCGGCGGTATCGGCTCGCTGCCGGGCGCCATGCTCGGCGGGCTCGCGATCGGCCTGATCGAGACGTTCTGGTCGGCCTATTTCTCGGTCGAGTACAAGGACGTCGCGGCGTTCTCGATCCTGATCGTCGTGCTGATCTTCATGCCGACCGGCCTGCTCGGCCGTCCCGAAGTCGAAAAAGTCTGACGGACCGGCCGCGTGACAGCTCCTTCAAACATGACGGCCAAACCCGCAACGGGCATCCCCTCCCTCCTGAAGACCGCCTTCGTCAACGCGCTGATCGCGCTGGTGCTTTTCTCGCTGATGGTCGGCATCCGCACCGAGGCGGGCTCCGACGGCCAGCTCACCTATGTGACGCGCTTCGGCGAGCTTGCCTCGCTCGTCGCCATCGTGTTCGGCGGCTCGATCGTGATCGAGCTGCTCCGGCAATGGATCGGCCCGACCGGCACCGAGAAGCTGGTGCCGCCGGCGATACAAAGCGGAATGTCGTTCGTCGGCCGTTACCTCGCGCCGGCGCTTCTGATCTTCACGCTGCTGGTGCCCGTCATTTTCTATGACCAGCGCTACATCCTCGATCTCGGGATCCTCGTGCTCACCTATGTGATGCTGGGCTGGGGATTGAACGTCGTGGTCGGCCTGGCCGGCCTGCTCGATCTCGGCTACGTCGCCTTCTACGCGGTGGGCGCCTATTCCTACGCCCTGCTCGCCACCAATTTCGGCTGGTCGTTCTGGGTCTGCCTGCCGCTCGCCGGCATCCTCGCCGCGTTTTGGGGCGTGCTGCTCGGCTTTCCCGTGCTGCGCCTGCGCGGCGACTATCTCGCCATCGTGACGCTCGCCTTCGGCGAGATCATCCGCCTCGTCATCATCAACTGGCAGGAGCTGACCGGCGGTCCCAACGGCGTCACCGGAATCCCGCGTCCCTCCTTCTTCGGCATCCCGCTCGACAACAGCGATGACGGGCTCGCCGCCAGGCTCGGCATCGAGTATTCGGCGACCCACCGCATCGTCTTCCTGTTCTACGTGATCCTGGCGCTTGCGCTCCTCACCAACTGGGTGACGATCCGCCTGCGCCGCCTGCCGATCGGGCGCGCCTGGGAGGCCTTGCGCGAGGACGAGGTCGCCTGCCGCGCGCTCGGCATCAACACCACGACCACCAAGCTCACGGCGTTCGCGACCGGCGCCATGTTCGGCGGCTTTGCCGGCGCGTTCTTCGCCACCCGTCAGGGCTTCATCAGCCCGGAATCCTTCACCTTCCAGGAATCGGCACTGGTGCTTGCCATCGTCGTGCTCGGCGGCATGGGCTCGCAGCTCGGCGTCGCGCTTGCCGCACTCACCATGATCGGCGGCTTCGAGCTGTTCCGCGGCCTCGAGACCTACCGCATGCTGGTGTTCGGCATGGCCATGGTGCTGATCATGATCTGGCGGCCGCGCGGCCTGATCGGCCACCGCGCCCCGACGGTGTATCTGACCAAGGCACAGGCGATCTCCTCCGACCTCGTCAAGGAAGGGCACGGATGAGCGACGACAAGATTCTCAGCGTGGACCGGCTGACCATGCGCTTCGGCGGCATCGTCGCCGTGCAGGATCTGTCCTTCGCCGCCGACCGGAAGAAGATCACCGCGCTGATCGGCCCCAACGGGGCCGGCAAGACCACCGTCTTCAACTGCATCACCGGCTTCTACAAGCCGAGCGGCGGCACCATCCGCCTCACCCATGACGACGGCAGGGTGATCGCGCTGGAGCGGCTGAACGATTTCCGCATCGCCAAGCAGGCCAAGGTCGCCCGTACCTTTCAGAACATCCGTCTGTTTCCCGGCATGACCGCGCTGGAAAACCTGATGGTGGCGCAGCACAACGCCCTGATGCGCGCCTCCGGCTTCACCTTGCTCGGCCTCGTTGGCGCGCCCGTCTACCGGGACGCCGAAAGGCACGCGATCGATCTCGCCACCGACTGGCTCAGGCGGGTCAATCTGCTCGACCGCGCCGACGATGCCGCCGGCAATCTCGCCTATGGCGACCAGCGCCGCCTCGAGATCGCGCGCGCGATGTGCACCGAGCCTGCACTTTTGTGCCTGGACGAGCCGGCCGCCGGGCTCAATGCGCGCGAGAGCGCGGCCTTGAGCGAGCTCCTGCTGTCGATCCGCAACGAACTCGGCACCTCGATCCTGCTGATCGAGCATGACATGTCGGTGGTCATGGAAATCTCCGACCACATCGTGGTGATGGATCATGGCGTCAAGATCGCACAGGGCACGCCGCGCGAGGTCCGCGACGATCCCAAGGTGATCGCCGCCTATCTCGGCACCGACGAGGAAGAGGCCGTGGCCGTGATGGAGAGCGGCTCGTGACGTCAGCCACCCCCCTGCTCGCGATCCGGGCCCTGCACGCCGCCTACGGCAAGATCGAGGCGCTCAAGGGCGTCGACGTCGAGATCAATGCCGGCGAGATCGTCGCGCTGATCGGCGCGAACGGCGCCGGCAAGTCGACGCTGATGATGACGATCTTCGGCAAGCCGCGCGCCCGCGCCGGCCAGATCCTGTACGAAGGCCGCGACATCACCGACGTTCCCACCCACGCGATCGCGCATTTGCGCATTGCGCAATCACCGGAAGGCCGCCGCATCTTCCCACGCATGAGCGTGGCGGAAAACCTCCAGATGGGGGCGGATGCCACTGGATGCACGGATGCGGAACGCGAGGCGACGCTGCAACGCGTGTTCACGTTGTTTCCGCGGCTGAAGGAACGCTACGCCCAGCGCGGCGGAACCCTGTCCGGCGGCGAGCAGCAGATGCTGGCGATCGGCCGCGCCTTGATGAGCCGCCCCCGCCTGCTCCTGCTCGACGAGCCTTCACTGGGGCTCGCGCCACTGATCGCCCGCCAGATTTTCGACGCGATCCGCACCCTGAACCGGCAGGACGGCCTGACCGTGCTGATCGTCGAGCAGAACGCCAACCATGCGCTCAAGCTCGCCCATCGCGGCTATGTCATGGTCAACGGCCTGATCACCCTGGCCGGGACCGGCGCCGAGTTGTTGCAGCGCCCCGAGATTCGCGCCGCCTATCTGGAAGGCGGCCGGCACGGCTGACCCCGCCCGAGGCCGGACCACGTGCGGCCGAAAGTGGCGAGATATCTCCGCCTTGCTCGTATTTTGCCGGTGACTTCTCGCCAATTTCATTCGAGAATGGCACCGGTTTGGACCGGGCATGCCCGGCAACTTCCACAGGCGACCACCCGCGAGGTATCTCATGAAATCACTGAAGCTCATCGGTCTGGCATTCGGCGCGTCGATTGCACTGTCGAGCGCGGCATTCGCGCAGGATGTCACCGTCGCAGTCGCAGGCCCGATGACGGGCGGCGAATCCGCCTTCGGCCGCCAGATGAAGAACGGCGCCGAAATGGCGGTCGCTGACATCAATGCCGCCGGCGGCGTCGGCGGCAAGAAGCTCGCGCTCAGTGTCAACGACGACGCCTGCGATCCGAAGCAGGCCCGCTCGATCGCAGAGAAGATCGCGGGCGCCAAGATCCCATTCGTCGCCGGGCACTATTGCTCATCGTCGTCGATCCCGGCGTCCGAAGCCTATGCCGACGGCAACGTGCTCCAGATCACGCCAGCCTCGACCAACCCGACCTTCACCGAGCGCAAGCTCTGGAACGTGGCGCGCGTCTGCGGCCGCGACGACCAGCAGGGCCTGATCGCGGCGCAATACATCGCGAAGAACTTCAAGGGCAAGAACATCGCGATCCTCAACGACAAGACCACCTACGGCAAAGGTCTGGCGGACGAGACCAAGAAGGCGCTCAACAAGGCCGGCATCACCGAGAAGATGTACGAGTCCTATAACAAGGGCGACAAGGACTTCAACGCGATCGTCTCGCGTCTGAAGCGCGACAACATCGACCTCGTCTATGTCGGCGGCTATCATCAGGAGAGCGGCCTGATCCTGCGTCAGATGCGCGACCAGGGCCTCAAGACCGTGCTGATGGCCGGCGACGCGCTCGCCGACAAGGAATACGCCTCCATCACCGGCCCGGCCGGCGAAGGTACGCTGTTCACCTTCGGCCCCGATCCGCGCAACAAGCCGACTGCGAAGAAGATCGTCGAGGCCTTCAAGGCCAAGGGCATCGATCCCGAGGGCTACACGCTCTACACCTATGCGGCGATGCAGGTCTGGTCGCAGGCCGCCAAGAAGGCCGGCACCACCGACGCCAAGAAGGTGATGGAGACGATGAAGGCCGGCAAGTGGGACACGGTGATCGGCCCGATCGAGTATGACGCCAAGGGCGACATCAAGCAGATCGACTACGTCGTCTACAAGTGGGACGCCAAGGGCGGCTACGCCGAGATCGTCGGCGGCGGTACCTGAAGCCCATCAGGCCTCGCGCCACCATGCCATCGTTACCGCGCCCCGGCTCGCCCGGGGCGCTTCTTGCGGAACGCTCAGACGGTGGCCGGCAGCTCGCCACCCGCGGCGGCCTGAGCCCGCCGGAGCGCTTGCAGCAGGTCGTTCGGCCGGAACGGCTTTTGCAGGCAGACAACGTCGGCGAGATGCGACGACTGCTCCATGAAATCGAGCGCCGTCATCCCGGAAACGGCGACGACCGGCAAGCCTGGTGCGCGCTCGCGCAAGCTGGCGATGACATCGACGCCGCTGGTGTCGCCGAGGAAGATATCCACGATCGCCGCGTCGAAGGCAGCCTCCGCGAAGGCTTTCAACCCTGCCGCACCGCTGTCGGCCTCCACGACCTCGAAACGATTGACCCGAAGCACGATCGCGACCATTGCGCGGACATCCTTCTGGTCGTCGATGACGAGAACGCGGGACATAGGGACCAACTCCCGAAGATTGAGATCAAATCGCCTGATTCAAACCTGGAACCCGCCGAGCGGAGGGGCATTATGACACCGTCCAGTAAAGCGCACCTTACCCGTCCCTGTTCGGTGTTCCGGCCGAAATTAAGTAAGCTCTAACCTTCGGTTGAGTCGTGTCCGCAAGGTTCAGGAGGCGAGCCTCGGAACCCGCTACCATGGAGCGAAAGCCGCGGGGATATCAATGACATCGTCGAAGATGGTCAAAACCGGTCTGCGAAAGGTGGACGTGTCCACGATGATCGACCGAAGTGCGTTCCTTTCGACCCTGCCGGCCACCTCGACCGATCGCACCACGGCGCTGGCGATCGTTGGCGTCTCCTCGATCCTGTTCGCAATCGCGGTTCCCTTCGCAGGTATCCCGCTCCCGCCCGTTCCGGCTTTCGTCGCAAGCTACCAATCGGCCTTAGCCGTCAGCGACATTATCACCGCGGTGCTGCTACTGTCGCAGTTTGCAATCCTGCGGACGCGTGCGCTGCTGTGGCTCGCCACCGGCTATCTGTTCACCGCCGCGGCGGCGCTGGTCCATGCCCTGACCTTCCCCGGGCTGTTCGCGCCGACCGGACTGTTGGGCGCCGGCCGGCAGACCACCGTCTGGCTGTACATGATCTGGCATGGCGGCTTCCCGCTGTTCGTGCTGGGCTATGCCTGGCTGAAGGAGGCCGACGGTGGCGCCAGGATCCGGGGCGCGACGAGCAGGGCGATCTACGCCAGCATACTCGGCGTGATCGCCTCCATCGCCGTCTTTGCCTGGATCGTCACCGCCCAGCATGATCTGTTGCCGGTGCTGCTGCGCGACGGCCATTACACGCCGACCATGCTCGGCGTCGTGTCGTTCGTGTGGTCGCTGAGCTTCGCCGCACTCGTCTCGCTCTGGTTCCGCAGGCCGCATTCGGTGATCGACGTCTGGCTCATGGTCGTGATGTGCGCCTGGCTGTTCGACATCGCGCTGTCGGCGATCGTCAACGTCGCGCGCTTCGATCTCGGTTTCTACGTCGGCCGTCTCTACGGCCTCAGCGCGTCGAGCTTCGTGCTCGCGGTGCTGCTGATCGAGAACGTTCGCCTTCAGGCCCGGACGGTGGGTCTCGTCGGCAGGCTGCGCGAGCAATCGGCGTCGGATCGCGACTTCTATGGCAAGCGCCTCGCGCTCTATGGCGCCGTGGTCGAGTCCTCCAACGATGCCATCATCACGAAAACGCTCGATGGTGTCATCACCGGCTGGAACAAGGCCGCCGAACAGCTGTTCGGCTACTCCTCCGCGGAGGCCGTCGGCCAGCCGATCGACATCATCGTGCCACCGGATCACAAGGCCGAGGTCAGGAGTATCCTCAACCGGATCGCCGGCGGCGAGTCGGTCGCCCAGCACGAGACCGTGCGGATTCGAAAAGACGGCACCGCGCTCGACGTCGTCCTGAATGTTTCTCCGCTGAAATCGGACAACGGCGAAATCATCGGGGCGTCCAAGATCGCGCACGACATCACCGAGGAGAAGGAGGCACGGGAGAAGCTTCGCCGCGAGATCGAGGAACGCCAGCGCATCTTCGAGACCTCGCAGGACTTGATTCTGGTCACGGACGGTTATGGCAATTTCATCCAGGTCAGCCCGAGCGTGAAGACCATCCTCGGCTTCGGCCCGGAAGACCTGATCGGGCACAGCGCGACCGAATTCATCCATCCCGACGACCTCGAGAACACGCGGAGCGAGATGCGCGCGGCGCGGCGTGGCGCGGTCAAGCGCAGCTTCGAGGCGCGCTACTACCATTACGATGGCCACGAGGTCACGCTGAACTGGATGGGCACCTGGTCCGAGCCGGTGAAGCGCCATTTCTTCATCGGCCGCGATCTCACCGACAAGCAGGCCGCCGAGGCCCAGCTCCGGCAGGTCCAGAAGATGGACTCCATCGGCCAATTGACCGGCGGCGTCGCCCACGACTTCAACAACGTCCTGACCGTCATCACCGGCACCATCGGCATTCTCAGCGACGCCGTCGCCGACCGGCCCGAGCTTGCCGCCATCACCAAGCTGATCGACGATGCCGCCGAGCGCGGCGCGCAGCTGACCAAGCATCTGCTCGCCTTCGCCCGCAAGCAGCCGCTCCAGCCGCGCGAAATCGACGTCAATGCGCTGGCGCTCGAGGCCGCCAAGCTGCTGCATCCGACGCTGGGCGAACAGATCACCATCATGCCGCAGCTCACCGAGGATGCCTGGCCGACGCTGGTCGACCCGGGCCAGCTTTCCACCGCGATCCTCAATCTCGCGCTGAATGCGCGCGACGCCATGCCCGAGGGCGGCACCTTGGTGCTGGAAACCCGCAACGTCTTCCTCGACGACGGCTATGCCAGCATGAACCCCGACGTCGTCGCCGGCAATTACGTGATGATCGCGGTCAGCGACACCGGCAGCGGAATCCCGGCCGAGCTGATCGACCGGGTGTTCGACCCGTTCTTCACCACCAAGGAGGTCGGCAAGGGCACCGGCCTCGGCCTCAGCATGGTGTTCGGCTTCGTCAAGCAGTCCGGCGGCCACATCAAGATCTACAGCGAGGAAGGCCACGGCACGAGCGTGAAGATCTACCTGCCGCGCTCCACAGGCGTCCAGGAGACCGAGTACGAGGCGCTTCAGAACGTGCCCATCACCGGCGGCAGCGAGAGGATCCTGATCGTCGAGGACGACGCGCTGGTCCGGCAATATGTGGTGACCCAGGTCAAGAGCCTCGGCTATGCCGCGCTCGAAGCCGCAAATGCGGCCGAAGCCCTCACCATCATCGATGCCGACAAGGACATCGACCTGCTCTTCACCGACATCATCATGCCGGGCAACATGAACGGCCGCCAGCTTGCTGACGAAGCTGCCCGCCGCCGCCCGGACCTCAAGACGCTGTTCACCTCGGGCTACACCGAGAACGCCATCGTCCATCACGGCCGGCTGGACTCCGGCGTGCTGCTGCTGGCCAAGCCCTACCGCAAGTCCGAGCTCGCCAAGATGCTCAGGACGGCGCTTGCGAGTTGAGCCGGCGGGCCCGGTGCGCTATCGCTGCTGCCAGCAGCGCACGGAGTGCCGCCCTTGAAAAACCTTCTCACCGATATCGCCGGCGTCCGCGTCGGCCACGCCGAGGATGCGAAGCTCGCCTCAGGCACGACCGCGATCATTTTCGACCAGCCGGCCGTCGCGGCGATCGACGTGCGCGGCGGCGGCCCCGGCACGCGTGAGGATGCACTGCTCGATCTCGCCAACACCGTCGAGCGCGTCGACGCGATCGCGCTGTCGGGCGGCTCCGCCTTTGGCCTCGATACCGGCGGCGGCGTGCAGGCCTGGCTCGCCGAACAGGGCCGCGGCCACCGGGTTCGCGAGGCGCTGATCCCGATCGTTCCGGGCGCGATCCTGTTCGACCTCCTCAATGGCGGCGACAAGGCCTGGGGACGCTTCTCGCCCTATCGCGACCTCGGCTACGCCGCGGCGGCCGCTGCCGCCAGCACGGGCTTCACGCTCGGCAGCGTCGGTGCCGGCCTCGGCGCCACCACCGCGACGTTCAAGGGCGGGCTCGGCTCGGCCTCTGCAGTCACGCCCGACGGTGTCAAGGTCGCGGCGATCGTCGCCGTCAACGCGGTGGGCAGCGTCACCGTCGGCAACGGGCCATGGTTCTGGGCGGCGCCGTTCGAGCTGGACGGCGAATTCGGCGGACGCGGCCTGCCGGACAAGTTCACCGACGACATGCTCCGCATGCGCATCAAGGGCGGTCCTGCGGCGAGCGCGCGTGAGAACACCACAATCGGCGCCGTCGTCACCGACGCGGTGCTGACCAAACCCCAGGCCAAGCGGCTGGCGATGATCGCGCATACCGGCTTTGCCCGCGCGATCTATCCGGTGCATGCGCCGACTGACGGCGACGTGCTGTTTGCCGCCGCCACATGCGAGAAGCCGATCGAGCCGCTCGTTGGCCTCACCGAGCTTGGCACGGTCGCGGCCAACGTGGTCGCGCGCGCGATCGCCCGCGGCGTTTACAATGCGACCGCGCTGCCATTCGCCGGCGCGCTGCCGGCGTGGAAGGATCGGTTCGACGCGACGTGAGCGCGCGCCTCTCGCCACACATTACGTGTCATCGCCCGGCGAAGACCGGGCGATCCAGTATTGCAGAAACAGGAGTGATTTAACCGGGGAGCCGCGGCGTACTGGATGCCCCGCCTTCGCGGGGCATGACGGCGAACAAGCCCTACACGCTCATCGACATGGACGAGCCGGCAGACGCTGAGGCGCCTTGCACCTGCCCGCCTTGCCGCTGCATCAACTGCGCGAACAGATCATAGGCCGAATTCGCGGAAGAGCTGGCCGCGCCCGGCACGGTCGTCGACATCTTGAAGCCGTCGGCATAGGTGACGGTGGTGGTGGTCGATCCGTCGGCGTTGGTCGTCGTGGTCGAGGTCGACCCGCCACCCGATTGCGACGAGGAATCCGAGCCGCTGCCGGACGCATCGCCCGCGCCTTGCGCCTGATGATGGCCGTGATGGCCGCTCTTCAGCGCCTTCGACATCTCGCCGAGATTGACGCTGCCGTCGGAATTCGCATCCAGCTTCGAGAACACGTCGTCGGCCTGCGCCAGGTTGGTGCCGCCGGCGCCCAGCGCGTCCTCGAATTCGGACTTGGTGATCTTGCCGTCGCCATCCGCATCGATCTGCGAGAACAGGTCCTTCAGCGCAGCTTCCCGTCCCTTTGACGTCGAGGACGTGGACGTCGAGCTGGCCGTGCCCGCCGTGGCGTCCGTCGACTGGCTCTGTGCCGCGAGCAGCGCGCTCATCGTTTCCGGCGCGATCTGCGCGTGATGACCCGAATTGGCCGTCGAGGTCGTGGAGCTGGCCGTGCTGCTGCCGCTGTCGATCGCGAACGGATTGGCCGCGCCTTTTTGCGATGATCCCGTCTTCTGCGTCGACGACGACGATTTCGAGTTCGTCAGCGATTGAATCGCGTCGAGCGCGCTCGATACGGCGCCAAGGGCTAACAACATTGCACTACTCCAACCGATGCGGCACGCCGCGGCCAATGTTCTGAAGGTGAGGTCAGCAAGTGGCGTGCCAGCGCGAAAAACCCAATGAAATCCGCCTTCACCGCACTTTGCGCGGCGCGGGAACACCGGCAATACATGCCGCTCGCGGCAGAAATTTCCGCCCACAGGAAGCCGACCGCCCCTGCATTGCCCGGCGTAGAGGCCCATGTTAGGCGAGGTTCATCCTTCACGGCCGCCACGGGAAACCGCGCCATGACCCAAGCCTTCGCCCCCCGCCCCCTGGCAATCGCGCCCTCGATTCTGGCCTCGGATTTCTCAAAGCTCGGCGAAGAGGTACGCGCGGTGGATGCCGCCGGCGCCGACTGGATCCATCTCGACGTGATGGACGGGCACTTCGTTCCCAACATCTCCTACGGCCCCGACATCATCAAGGCGATGCGCCCGCATACCAAGAAGGTGTTCGACGCACATTTGATGATCTCGCCCTGCGATCCCTACCTCGAGGCCTTTGCCAAAGCCGGCTGCGACCACATCACCGTGCATGCGGAGGCCGGTCCGCATCTGCACCGCTCGCTCCAGGCCATTCGCGCCCTCGGCAAGAAGGCCGGCGTCTCGCTCAATCCGGCAACGCCGATCAGCGCGCTCGAATATGTCCTCGATCTCGTCGATCTCGTGCTGGTGATGTCGGTCAATCCCGGCTTCGGCGGCCAGGCCTTCATACCTTCCGCGATCAACAAGATCCGCGACATCCGCGCCATGACCGCCGGGAGGCCGATCGACATCGAGGTCGATGGCGGCGTCGGCCCGGATGTCGCCGGGCCCCTGGCCGCGGCGGGCGCCAACGCCTTCGTCGCCGGCACCTCCGTGTTCAGGGGCGGCACGCAGGAGGCCTACAAGGCCAACATCGCGGCGATCCGCAACGCCGCGGCAACGGCGCGCGGCGAAGCCATCTGACGGCTATTCGCGGTCCGAACCGGCCTTGCGGCCGCCGCGACCAATGGCAATGGATGACATCCGTGCCACTCCGTTTTCCGCAGGCCTGCGGCGCCTGCGCGCCGAGACCCTGCACGACGGAGAGCAGGTGGTCTGGCAGGGCCAGCCCGACGGCGTCGCGCGCATGTTCATGTGGCGATTTCTCTGGTGGATCGGATTCCCCTGGCTGTTGCTGACCGTCATCGCCATCAGCAACGATTGGATCGGCCGGGCGGCCCAACCTCTCCTGATGCTCGGGGTTGCGATGGTTGCGGCCCCGCTGGTGATGCTGCTGCAAGATCTGCAAACGCTCTATCTGATCACCGATCGCCGCACTCTGATCCTGCGAACGGCCTGGGGCAGACGGACGGTCAGCCAGACGCCGTTCCAGGCGATGGACGCGGTCTTCGAAATCCTCGACGTCGGCGGTGGCGCCGGTCACCTCAACTTCGCATCAGGGCGATCGACCCGTTCGCCCGATACCGACCACACCGGCCGTTATGGGTTTCGCTGTGTTCGAAACGCTCCGCGCGTCCGGGATATCCTCGAAGCCGCGCGCGCAGGCAAGATGCGGCGGTCGCACACGTAAGAAGCTGCGGCTCTTGCGACGCGCAATGTCTAAAATTGCAAGCTTGATCCGTACTCATCCGGGCTTCCCTGATTCGTGCAAATCACTGCAAGTGATTCCTGCCTGTTTTGGCGGGAGCACATCATGACGACGACTCTGGTTTGGACTGGCGTGGCGTTGTGGCTTTGTTTCAGTGCATTCGTCGTGTTTGGCCCGTCGGCCGGACCAGTCAAGGTCCCGGCACGGTCCATCCGCATCGCCCATCGCAATCGGGGCTGAAGCCGATGCAGCCCGCGATCGTGAAACGTCAGCCGAAGCGCAGGTGCCGTATTCCGCGGCGTCCCCATCCGAACCTCGACTATTTCTTTGGTCGGTTCGAACGCACCGAAGGCGAGATGCGCGACGACACCGGGCCCGAGACGGTGGACCTTGATCATTCGTTCCGGTCACCGCGCCGGCATTGAAATTCCTTTTCCGGACTTGAAGCCATGAAACCGCATTGCCCGAACTGCCTGAAGGAAATGACCAAGGCATCCGCGTCACGCAACCTGTTCAACTGCGAGCCCTGCCGCGAGCTCATCCAGTATTTTGGCGGCAGCGCCGATCACGGTGAGCCCAGCCCGCAATTCTCCTGGCCGATCCGCCGCAAGCGCGCCAGCCAAACGGCGCACGCGGCCTGATCCCACCTATCCGACCTCATCCGCATCCGCGGCCATTCGCGGCGGCCGCACCACGGTGACGGTGCAGGCCGCCTCCGCGGCCACCTTGGCCGAGACGCTGCCGAGCAGCGTGCGACGGAACGAGCTCTGCCGCGCCCCGATGATGACGTGGTCGACCTGATTGACCTCGGCGAATTCCAGCAGCGCAGCGGCGGGATCGACCGCCTCCAGCACGTGAACCGACAGCCGGCTCTCTTCCAACTTGAGCGGCGTCGCCCAATGGCGGAGCGCGACCAGGCGGTCGACATGCTTGTTGGAGCCCTGCTCGTCGAGCGTCCGGTCGATCGTGATCCGATTGAGCTTGAGCACGTTGACGCAGGCGAGCCGGGCGGAAGGCAGCGTGGCAAGAATGCGCTCGGTGGTCACGCGCAGCGCCTCGTTCAGCTCCGGTGCGCCCTCCACCGTGTCGAGCGCGACCGCGAGGATCGGGCTGGAGGCGATTTGCGCAGCGACATCCGATTTCGCCCGGGGCGCCATGACACCCTGATTGAAGCGGCGCCGCCAGGCCACGCTGAGGGGATCCCGCTTCAGCCGCTCCGAACGGGCGGTGAGCTTGACCTGATCCGGATGGATGAGATCGAAGGCGAGCTGCGAGGCGGTCGGATAGCGCCACACCGGCTCGATCTCCAGACACCGCAGCACCACCTCCTGGAGCCAGGGCGGATAGTCCGCGCGAAGTGCGCGCGGCGGATGCGGATCGCGCCACAGCCGGCGCCGCATCGCACGCAGCGTCTCGCCCTCGCCGAACGGCCGCTCGCCGGTGGTGAAGAAATACAGCAGCACGCCGAGCGAAAACAGGTCGCTGCGCGGATCGTCGCGCACTCCGAGCAGCCGTTCCGGCGCCATGTAGGGCGCAGTGCCGTAAGGCAGGCGAAACTCCTCCTGCAAGAGATCGGGCAGATGGTCATGATGCGACAGGCCATAATCGATCAGCACCGCCTCGCCGCCGTCGCGGAACATGATGCTGCTCGGCTTGATGTCGTGGTGGATCACGTTCTGCCGGTGCAGGTCGGCGAGCGCGGTCGCGATCCTGGCGACCAGCTGCCGCGCCTCGTCATACGGTAGCGGCAGGTCCGGCAGCCGCTTGTAGAGCGTGGTCCCGGAGATGCGCTCGATCACGACATAGGCCTGGTGCGCGAAATCCCCGGTGCCGAAGCAAGCCGGCACATGCGGCCCCGCAAGCCGTGGCAGGATCATCATCTCCATCTCGAAGGAGACGATCGCGGCGGGATCCTCGCCCTCCGAGACCCGCGGAATCTTCATCAGCAGCGGCACCTCGATGCCGGGATGGGTGACGGTCCACAGCGTCGCCATGCCGCCGGCATGGACGCATTCGCCGATGGTGTAGCTGTCGATGACTGCGCCGGACTTGACCAGGGGTTTCGGCATCGCCGTCAGCGTCCCTGCGACAGCCGGTCGGCGAGCCAGTGCGGCAGGCCGTTCTGGCGGATGCGGCTCGCCGCCATCTCGATATCGTAGGGTGCGCGGCAATAGGTGATCTGGCACGAGACCGTATCGAACAGCACGAAGGATGCGGACGGATCGCCGTCGCGGGGCTGGCCGACCGAACCGAGCACGGCCAGCCATTGCCGCCCGCGCAGGAGCTGCACGGGGACGTCGGTCTTCGGCACAAAGCTCGTCATCTTCGCCGTCACTGACATCGAATAGAGCGCCGGCCTGTGGATGTGCCCACAGAACGTGACGTGGGCGGGCGTCGCGATCAGGCTCTTGGCGGCATCCGCCGTCGATCGGACATAGTGCCAGCGCTGGGGGCTGGAGGCTTCCGAATGCACGAAGAGACGGTCGCCGTCCTCCACCAGCATCGGCAATTCGGCCAGGAAACGCCGCTGCGCGGCGTCGAGCCGGCCGCGCGTCCATTCGATCGCGATCTGCGCCTCGGCGTTCATCGTCTCGGCGGAAGAATTGACCGCCTGATCATGATTGCCGCGAACCACCACAGCGCCTCCGGCGACGAGCGCCATCGCGGTATCCACGACCCATTCCGGATCGGCACCATAGCCGACGAAGTCGCCGAGCAGGACGAACCGCTCCGCGCCCTTCGCGCGGGCCACCTTCAGGCAGGCCTCGAACGCCTGCCGGTTGCCGTGGATATCCGAGAAGACAGCGAGAAGCACGCACCCTCCACCCGCCAATTCTTATTGAAGCCCGATAAGGCCAAATTGAGGGACGTCAAGAAGATGCGCCAGAGCCGCGCCGTTTACCAGCGCGGGCTGATCGATGGTGAAGAGCCTATTGCTCGTCCTTCGGCGGCATCCGGGGTGGCGGGATCGGCGTGAACACGGCGCCTTGGGCGCCGGCCGGCGGGGCGTTGAACTCGCCGGTCGAGGAATCGCCGCCGCTGGTCTCCAGAATGGTCTTCGGCGTCACATATTCCCGGACCATGTCGATCAGACTGCCGTCGCCGCCGCCGAAATCGGCCGCGCGGCCGCCTTGCGGGTGTCCCAACGCAATCTCGTTCTCGGCGGCATGGGTCTTGTCGGCCAGTCTGTCATTGTAGGGCACACGAAAGGCCCGCGGAATGCCGCTCGGGCGATTGTCCTCATCGAGCGCCTCGACCCAGAAGTAGATCGAACCCGGATCGCCTTCTAGCGAATGGGGCTCGACGATGCGGGCCTTCAGCAGCTTGAAGGAGGCCGGCAGCCGGTCCGCGCTGGCCCAGCCGAGCAGGCCGCGCATCTCAGTGAAGCTGACGACATAGAAGGCGCTGGTCACGACCACCGCGACGGCCTTCAGCGACCAGTGCAGGCGCGCATAGACCAGCACGACCAGCAGCAGCGCGCCGATCACGGCATAGGCGACCGACAGCGTGAGGATGACCGTTTGCAGACTAGTCACGGCGCACCCTCGTAGTGTTCTTGCTCACACCGGTCCTCGGGTCGAGATCGGCGCCGTTGCGCCAACTGCTGCGGAACGTCTCCAGCAGCGACTTCGGCCGCTGATCCACGTTGACCACCTTGCCCTCGGCATCGATCCGGAACCGCACCGCGGTCTTCTCGTCGCCGGTGTGGTCGAGTGTGAACTTGTTGTCGAAGACCACCTGCGCGGTCGGATTGAGCTTCTGCACCTTCACATTGGCCGTGACGGGTTCGCCTGTCGTCGCCACGAAATGCGAGACATTCACGGTATACTCGCCGGCGAGGATGCCGCGCACCGTGACGATCTCCTCGCGGATGGGCGAGGCGATCTTCTTGCCGGCGACGATGATGAAATCGTTGGCCCCGCCGCGGTCGTCGCGGTCGAGCGTGAGGAAGCCGGCCTCGCGATGGCGATACCAGGCGATGTTGCCGGCGGGATCCTGCACGAACAGGTCGAGATCGTCGGGGTGATTGTCCGGCCAGTCCAGCGTGATCATGAACTCCGCCTTGGAGTCGATCTTGCCGTCCTTGGCATCCGGGGAGACCGCGAGCAATGCGAGGAAGAACAGGAAAGCGATCACCTGGAGCGCCTTGAACAGCATCACGCCCAGCGGATCGAACGGCTCCTCGCGCGGATAGAGACCGAAATCATCCATCATGACGGCGTCCCAGAACCCTTGATTCCAGAACCCTTGCGTTCCAGGACCGGCGTCACATAGGTCTCGGTCAGCACCACGGCATCGGAGAACACCCGCTGGGTCGCGGCATCGAGCATGTAGTACTGGATGCGCACCAGGATCGAGCCGACGAGGCCCGCCAGCGTCGTGTACATCGCAACCGCCATGCCGTCGCTCATCAGGCCCATCGAGGACCGCATCGCGACCTTGTCGGCGGCATCGAGACCCGCGATCGGCGCCAGCATGATGATGAAGCCGATGATAGTGCCGAGCAGGCCGAGCTTCATCAGCGTATCGGAGACGAAGGCGCCGAAACCGTTGGAGCCGCGCAGGCGGTCGGCCAGCGTCCGCAGCAGCAGCGTCTGGTCGACCGGCCGGTAGTCCTGCGCGGCGGCCTTGGTCACCAGGCTCTCGATGTGATCCCGCACCAGCCCGCGCGGCAACGCCGTCGCGCCCGCATCGAGCGCCTTGGTGCCGCCGACAGCCGAGAGCACCGCGCGGCAACGTCGCGCCGCTGCGCCCTCACGTGCAATCGCCCGCGTCCGCAGGAAACAATGGCCGCAGGTGAGGACATAAAGCACCGCGATCACGCTCGAAATGTAGGTGCGGTCCGAGGTCAGCATCAGATGGATCAGGCCGAAGCGCCACAGCAGCACGACGGCGAAGATCGAAAGCCCGGTGAAGATCATCCAGAACAGGAGCGCACTGCGCTCGGACGGGTCGGTCGCAGGCCCCGCGATCGGTCCAATCGTCATCGAACTCATGCTGCGCCGCTCCACCTACTACGATTCCCCGCCGATTAGATCAAAGCCGCCGCGCCCGGTCCAAAGAGCCATGCCCAATCCGGGTTGGGAAATTTGCCCGAGCTGCAAACCCGCCGAACCCCGCAATTGGCAAGGCGCGGCGGCGTTGTTAGGCTGACCTTACCAAACGTTGGGGGTGATCGCATGCGCCTCGTGCTTCAGCTCGTCGCCCGTCTGCTTCTCATCGTGGCCCTGTGCCTGGCGGCCGCGACCTTGTGGGCCACATTCGACGCCTATCGCAGCGTCGACCGGGCGACGGCGGCCTCGGCCCAGCGGGTCGCGCAGGCGCTTCAGGCGCTGTACTGGCGCGAGCTCTTGTTGCGCAGCAGCAGAACGCGCGAGCACCTGCTGCCGGTGCCGGACTGGCGTACGCTGGACACGATGAAGCTGATCTCGCCCGGTGTCTGTGTCGAGTTCCAGCCGGCCGCGGCATTCGAAAAGCCGCTCTGTGGCCAGAGCGAGGGGCTAGGCAAGGCGCCGCCGCGCTGGTTCACCGCCATCGTGCCGACCTTTCTTGGCAGCCATGCCGAGGTGATACGGCCCGTCAGCCCCCGCGCGGCGGCCGCCGGCACGGTCGTCGCGACGCCCGACGCCGCAGCCGCCGTCTCGCTCGCCTGGGAATACATCCTCAACGTGATCGACGTCGCGCTGCTGATGGCGGCCGCGATCGCGCTGCTGGCCTCGCTCGCAATCGCGCATGCGCTGGCGCCGGCGCAGGCGATCGTCGCCGCCCTGCAACGCATGGCGCGCGGCCAGTACCGCACCCAACTGCCGCGCTTTCGCTCCATGGAGCTGGCGATGATCGGCAATGCCGTCGATGCGCTCGGCGGCCGGCTGGAGGAAGCGACCGAGCAGCGCGCGGCGCTGACGCGGCGGCTGATCGAGATCCGCGACGACGAGCGCCGCGCACTCGCCCGCGAGCTACACGACGAGTTCGGGCAGAATCTCTCGGCCATCCTCGCGTTCGCCAACACCATCGAGATGGCGAGCGCGAAGGAGAGCAAGGATGACGGCATCGCGCAGGATGCACGCATGATCTCGCAGGCCACTCATCATCTGATGGCCTCGCTGCGCGATGCGCTGAAACGCCTGCGCAATCCCCTGCCCGAGGAGCTCGGGCTGGAGGCGAGCCTCGTCAATCTGGTCGATAGCTGGCGCTCACAGAGCGCGGCGCGGCCGACGATCCAGCTCGACCTCAGGGGCGACCTCACCGACATCAGCGGCCCGGCCGCCACCACCGCCTATCGCGTGGCGCAGGAATGCCTGACCAACGCGCTCCGCCACAGCTCGGCGCGCGAGATCTCCCTGCATATCGAGCGGCGCGCCGGCGAGGATGACGCGCTCCTGATCCGTGTCGAGGACGACGGCGGCGGCGATGCGGCCCGCGTGGCGCAGTCGGCCGGCTTCGGCCTCACCGGCATCCGCGAACGCGTCGCGGCGGCCGGCGGATCGTTGTCGATCCTGCCCGCGACCCGTGGCCTCAGGGTCGCCGCCACCATCCCGCTCGCCGCGTGAGGCCGACATGAGCGAGGTTGCGGCAACAGGCATCTCGGTGCTGCTGGTCGACGATCATCCGATCGTCCGGCAAGGCTACCGACGCGTGCTGGAGAGCCAGGGCGATCTCCATGTCGTGGCGGAAGCCGACAACGCGGCGGATGCCTACAGCGCCTTCAAGACGCACGATCCCGACGTCATCGTGATGGACATCTCGATGCCCGGCGCGAGCGGCCTGGAAGCGATCCGCAACATCCGCGCGCGCAGCCCACGGGCGCGGATTCTCGTCTTCACCATGCACAACGAGGCGGTGCTGGTGAAGGCCGCCTTCAATGCCGGCGCCAGCGGTTTCGTCACCAAGAGCAGCGAACCGTCGGCGGTCGTGAATGCGATCCGCAGCGTTGCGCGCGGCGAACGCGCCATGAGCGACGACATCGCGCATATTCTGGCCGAGGACAGCCTGTCATCGGGCTCTGCGCTGGATCAACTGGGGGAACGCGAGATCGAGATCCTGCGCCAGTTCGCCGGTGGCGCCACCACCGAACAGATCGCGACGCAGCTCAATCTCAGCGTCAAGACGGTCCAGAACTACCATTATCTGATCAAGTCGAAGACCGGCGCGCGCACGGATGCGCAGCTCGTGCGGCTCGCCGCGACGTGCGGGCTGACGAGGATCTAGCAGCAAAGCTGCCGCACTGCCCTGGTCCCTTGAAGCGTCTCAATCTGCCGAACGAAATGGAACGGAGCCCATCCGGTTCCGGTTAGTACGGCAGTGAAGGAGTAAAAGGTCATGAGTAAGGGTCATCACAAGGCAGTCGACCATCCCCCTATCATCACAGTGGGCGAGCTCATCGACGAACTTTGCCGCCTGCCGGACACCGCCATCGTCCACTTCCGCTGCCCCATGCTCGATCAGGAGCTGACATTCTACCGTCTTCGAAGACGGTCAAAGGAGGTCGTCGAGATCGCGGTCAATGCATATCCGGAGAGTCCGCCAGTCGTGCCATCGTCCGACGCTGCCTTCGGCACACGAAGACATTCGGCTTCCTCGCCCTCGCTTGGCGACGGCGCTCTACTTCACAAGGCGAGAGGTTGATCGCGGCCGCACGGCGTATTGAACGGGCCCTGCGACCTCAGGCCGCCTTCAACCCGCGCAGCACCAGCGCCAGCGTCGCATCGACGCGCGCGGGGAGATCGGCGTCCTTCCACTCGTCGGCATGGGCCGGATGGTGAAAGCGGACGGTGGCATCGAAGATGGCGCGCGCGGTGGTCCTGACGTCGACCACAGCGAACACGCCCTGCTTCACGCCGTCGGTCAGGATCGCCGCGATCTGGTCGATCATGGTGTCCTTGTGACACTTGACGGCTGCGCAGGCCTCGCGCGCCAGCGTCAAATAAGTCTGGAACATCTCGGGATCGTCGAGCACGCGCGAACGCTTGGCGGCGAATAGCGTACGCAGCCAGCGGTCGAGCCGCGCCGGCGCGGGCCCCTGCTCTTCCGTGATCGCGCGCAACGGCGCGTCGATGCGGTCGAGCCAGCGCTTGGCAACGGCCTCGCGCAACGAGGCCTTGCTCGGGAAGTGGCGATAGACGCTGCCGTGGCTCACATCGAGCGCACGGGCAACGTCGACCACGGTAGCCTTGGCAAGTCCGTAACGCCGCAAGACGTCCTCGGTGACTTCGAGGATCCGCTCCGGCGTCAGGATAACGGCTTCATTCATGCCAGCACCTTGTTCCCGTTCAGGGTTCACCAGCGATGGGGCTGCTCCCGAAGCGCCCGCACCGGTCGTTTCGGAAAGCCTATGCCTTAATGCGGCAGTTTTGCAGCCTGCGCCGCGATCTGGCGCGCCACCAGCAAATTGAGCCAATGCCCAATCGTGCCGGTGAAGTTGATGATTTCGGTCGTCATTGTCTCAAGTCTCCATTCGTCCGCGGTCCCCGTTCTTCAATTCGTCCTCCGATCCGAGCTTGCATCGGATGTCGGGCTCCCCGGGGCTTGTCGCGGGACGCCCAATCGGAGCGTCCGAGAACGGATATACACGTCTTGCTGACAGATTTCAATATCTGTCAGTCAATGATCCGTGATTGACAGCTAATTTCTGACCCGGGCGCAGGCCGTCTCAGCCCGGCCGGTGGATAGCCGCCCCCGTACCTCGCTCCGTGGGCCGGATCATTTGTTTCGTCCTCTCCGCTCTGCTAAATCGCGGCGTAAAAAGCATTTTGGCCGGAGTCCACGCCCCCTGCGTCCCCTGGGGGTACCC
>NZ_WQNE01000026.1 GCF_009759665.1 Bradyrhizobium cajani | reverse complement strand
GCTATCTCTCCTCCCGCCGGCCCCGCCGACCCAAAACCCTCCATCCGTTCCAGGGAGCAAGAAACATGCGATACCTCCACACCATGCTGCGCGTGCGCAATCTCGATGTCGCGCTGAAGTTCTACCAGGATGCGCTGGGCTTGAAGGAGGTGCGGCGGATCGAGAACGACAAGGGGCGCTTCACGCTGGTGTTCCTGTGCTCGGCGGACGATCTCGAGGCACTGAAGAAGCAGCCGCAAACGCGCGGCGCGCCGCTGGTCGAGCTCACCTACAATTGGGACGAGGAGACCTATGGCGAGGACCGTTTCTTCGGGCATCTCGCTTATGAGGTCGACGACATCTACGCCACCTGCGACAAGCTGATGAAGGCCGGCGTCACCATCAACCGGCCACCGCGCGACGGCAACATGGCCTTCGTCCGCTCGCCGGACCTGCACTCGATCGAGCTGTTGCAGAAGGGCGAACCGAAGCCGCCGCAGGAGCCATGGACATCGATGCCCAACACCGGCCATTGGTGAGGGTGCGGCAGGAACAAGCCCGCGCCACCCGCGTTTGCCCTTCAACAAAAGCGATTGGAGGAGGATGCGATGGCGAGAGGGCTGTTGCTGTGGCTGCTTGGCGTGCCGATCCCGGTGATCATTCTGTTGTGGCTGTTCTTCGGCCGCTGAGCGTCGCGTCAAGTTGCAATGAAGGCTCCGCCTCAGGCGGAGCTTTTTGCATGAGGGGCTCGGCGCAATCGTGCATCGCCCGACAAGAGGAATTCCGCTATCACCCGCGCAAGGTGGATTCGTAGCCCGGATGGAGCGCAGCGTAATCCGGGACCGCCGCAGTTGAAGCATTCCCCGGATTGCGCTTCGCTCTATCCGGGCTACGACACCGAACAACGCCGCAAGGGACGCTTCATGCCTGACACCAAGCTGACGATCTGGGGGCGCGCCAACTCGGTCAACGTGCAGAAGGTGCTCTGGTGCCTTACCGAGCTCGGCCTCGCCTATGAGCGCATCGACGCCGGCATGCAATACGGCAAGACCCGCGAGGCCGACTATCTCGCGATGAACCCCAATGCGCGCATCCCGACCCTGGTCGAGGGCGACTTCGTGCTGTGGGAATCCAACTCGATCATGCGCTATCTCTGCCTCGCGCATGGGCGCGGCACGCCGATCTATCCCGAAACGCCGAAGCTGCGCGCCGGCGTCGACCGCTGGCTCGACTGGACGCTGTCGACGGTGCAGCCGGTCGACCGTCCGGTGTTCTGGGGCATCGTGCGCACCGCGCCCGCCGAGCGCGACATGCTTCAGGTGCAGAAGGATGCCGATGCCGCCGCCGAGGTCTGGGCGATCGCCGACCGCCTGCTCTCGTCACGCCGCTTCATGGAGGGTGATGCGTTCACGCTCGCCGACATCGCGGTCGGGTCCTATGCGCGGCGCTGGCTCGGCGTCGAAGGCATCACCCGGCCGGCGCAGCCGCACCTGACGCGGTGGCTCGCCGAGCTCGGCAAACGGCCCGGATTTGCACAGTTCGTCGCACCGCCGATGTCGTGACCGGTGGCGCGGTCTAAGTTGCGATGAGGCCTGCGTGAATCGTCGTTCTGCCGCGCGCGCATGGCGTCGCGGCCGCCCTTGACGGCTACTGTGCATGGGGTTGTTTTCGCGTTTTTTGTTTTGGGGCTAGCTAGAGCCAGCCGCGCTCGACCAGCAGCACGCAGATGATCAGCAAAAGCGTGACGACCGCGGTGGCCAGCCGCGCGGTCCAGCTGAGGCCGCGGCCGACCCACCACAACAGCGCGCAGTACATCAGCACGGGGACGAGGATGTCGAGCCGCAACAGATCCGGCGGCATGCGGCCTCAGCGCCCGACCGCGGCGTCGACACGGGTCGAGCCGCCGATCTGCACGCACGTGCCGGTAGCCTCGACCATGACGAAGCGCGGGCCGTAGGAGGCACAGGAGCCTGCCTTCGCCGCGCCGGCGGCCCCCTTCAGCGGCAGCGCCTTGCCGGCCTGGGGGCGCTCGGCAGGCGGCAGGCGCAACGCCTCGGCCGCGGCGGCGGACGTGGCGAGCAGCGAGACGAGGATGAGGAGCAGCGCACGCATGCCCGCCTTGTAGCCCGGGCGCGGTCCGCGCGCCATCCGCCCGATGTCAGAGGAACTTGACGCCGGCCGACTTGCCGCGGCGCCAGACCACCTGGCAGCTCCGCCCCGTCCGCGCATCGCGCGCAAAGGCCATCCGGATCACGCCCGGGAGCTGGCTCGCATCTTCGTCCAGCGTGATCTTCGCGCCCGAGTCCGAGATGTCCTGCACCAGGCAATGCCGCGCGGCGAATCCGCCGTCGAGCGTGATCCAGGCGTGCTGCGACAGCAGCTTGCGGTCTGCGCGCTTCTTGGGGGGTGGCATTGCTGAGCTTCTCCGGTTCCAGCGCTATCTCATGTCACCCTAAGAAACCGTTGAAATCGGCCCCCGATAATCCCGGGGCCGGCGCTGTCCACCGCCCCCAAAAGACCGGTCCCGAACGGCTTGCCCGCCGGGCCAAAGGCCACTATACGTTCGCCCGCTGCAAGCCGCCGGGCACTGTCCGGCCGGCCGGCGGCCGTGCCGCGAAAAGCGGCGGGGCCCTGCGTTTGCTCCCTTCGTCTATCGGTTAGGACGCCACCCTTTCACGGTGGAGAGAGCGGTTCGATTCCGCTAGGGAGCGCCAAAATTCCCAAGACATCTTTGATTTGTTTTCGTTTTTTGGCTGATCTGGCAAGCGGAACCTGACGAGAAACTCACCATCACATAACTGAAGCTCTGGGAGCATGCCTCACGTAGTGCAGACATTCTCTCAATGCCCTCTCGAACTCTTGCTCATCTCCCAAGCGCGGTCTCGGCCGACCCTACTCAGCACGTAACGTGAAAAAGGCCGATCTTCCGCGCATGCGAGTTGTTGAACGTATCAATCGCCTTGGGCGTCGGCTGCAGCAGGACCCTGCAGCCCTTGCTCGCAAAATACGCCTCTGCTTCTGGCGAAAGATGCACATTTCCGTACTGGCCGGAGCCAAGAATTAACTGCTCGCACCCCTTCTCGAAGACGAACTTCGCTTCGTCCTTCGAGAGGACATGCGAGGTGCCGTAGTACTTCTTCGACAGCTTCTTCTTACGCTTTGCCACTTCGCCGGACAGACGGATGATCACGTCGTGCTCATACGTCTTTCCGTCAATCGTGATAGTGCCGAATGTGGTGCGCTCGATCTCCATGGACTGACCTCCGCCTGATCTCGGCGCGAGGCCCCGACTCGGCAGACGAGCCTTGTATCGATGTGCGGGCACCTCTGCTTCGCGCTGCTCGTCAGACTCCCAGACCGCTCCACCAAGTGTCGCCGAGCCTCGCCTGGGGGGCGAGCAACCGCCTGTGGCCGCGTCCAATTCCTCTCTGCTCCGTTGCGGTATAGGTATGGCGAAGCCCACCATCCAGCAAGCCTGACAGGCCCCGAAGAGGTCACAAGTGCCGGGTCCCCGGAACATCGCCTAACGAGCGTCCGAAACCCGCTCGCGATTGTCTGCTCAAGATCAGATGGTGCGGATAGTCATACCGGCGTTCTTATTCTTGACGCAGCAGCAAGTTGATAGGAACATATCGTAGACGCCCGACCCTCCGGCACGAAATGCGTCCGTCCGGTCCCGCGCCTTCTGTGTATGGCCTCGCTATCGGCAGCAACGGGAGGTAGCAATGGCTTTGGAACATACGTCAGCGTCGATTTCTCCGTCACAAGCAGGCCCAGTTACTCGTCGGCCGTTTTATTGCGATGAGGTTGGGCGCCGAGAATTCGTCTGCGGCGGAGGCGCTAGTCTCCTAAGTGCGATGCTTGCGACTCTCCTCGCTGGCTCGAAGCCTGTGAGGGCCGAGGCCGTTACCGGACCGTTGCCTGAGCTTGATCGCGTGGCAGTTCGGATAGTGATCGATAGCTATCAATTTGCCGTCGCTCCGAGCAGAAAACTGCCTAACCTCGATGTCCAGCACTTTGGCTGGGGTCTCGGCGATAAGCCGCCGCGCAGAACGTTGGTCAGCGAATTCGGACTTGCGATGCAGGTCGAGTCGCGACGAGGTAATGAGGCGCGCAACATCCTCGTTGACTTCGGGTTCACGCCGGAAGCACTTCTCAACAATGCGACTCTGCTGGGCATCGATCCCGCGGCTATCGACGCGCTTGTGCTTAGCCACGGGCACCAGGACCACTTTGGCGGTCTCGCCGGCTTCTTGCAGGCCCACAGTGGCAAGCTGAAACCGAAACTGCCGTTGTTTGTCGGCGGAGAAGGATGCTTCTGCGCGCGCGAGTGGACTGCCCCTCCGGTGCGGGGCAGCTTCGGCGTCATCGACCGCAAGGCACTCGAGGAGGCCGATGTCGCCGTGACCTATGCGGAAGGACCCACTCTCGTTGCCGATCACGCTGTTGTCACGGGCCAGATCAGCCAAAGGAGCTTCGAGAAGGTGCTATCCCCGAGCGCAATGACCATAGGCTTCGACCGAGGCGTCGGCTGTTATCCGGATCGCCTCAGCGTGGCCGAACGCAGCGCACCCGTCGTGCCGGATCAATTTCAGCACGAGATTGCCACGGTCTTCAATCTGAAAGGACGCGGGCTCATCATCCTAACCTCCTGCAGCCATCGCGGCGTGGTCAACGCGATCAGGCAAGCTCAAGCCGCCTCCAGCATGGAAAAGATTCATGCGGTGATCGGGGGCTTTCATCTCGCGCCCTATCCAGAGGAGTACGTTCGAGACACGGTCAAGGCACTGCAGGAGGTGGATCCCACTTACGTGGTTCCACTGCATTGTACGGGCGAACCCTTTTACGAGGCCGCTCGCGCCGCGATGCCGACAAAACTCTTACGTTCGTACACGGGGACTCGCTTGGTTTTCGAGGCGTGAGCTGAGCCTCAGCCCCCCACGTGGAAGCCCCGTGGTCAAGCTCAATAAGCGTGGCGTTTTGGGGACCCGCCCTGCCGTCGTGCTGAAGTTCAGTTTGCCAATAGCCGAAATAGGCTATCTGCATCACTGCGCGAAATTGGCTTCGGAAAGGTGGCAAACCCGTTGATCTCGTTCGCATCCCGCCCTTCGCTAGGGAGCGCCAAATTCCCAAGACATCTTTGATTTGGCTTCGTTCTTCGCGCGATTGGCAAACCAGTGTCCTTAAGACGCGCGGTTGAGGAAGATCGGCAGGCCCCGCTTGTTGGAATAGAGCGGGCGGTAGCGCTCGGTGTTGTATGTGCTGGCGACGTCCAATACGCGCGGCCCGAGCCTGGCATCAGGGATAGGCACCAGGTCGTAGCGTCCCTCGACCAGCGCCGACATAAGGCCGGTCTTGCCTTCCAGGATCGCATCGTAGGCCATGTTACCGAAAGTCAGGGCGACGAGCTTGTCGATGAAGTCAGGATCGCCCGACCGCAGATCGTAGGTGAGATCAGAGACGATGGTCTCCTCGCCGGCGCGCTGCTTGATCTCGTCGGCAAGCGCTTCGGCCACGCTCGTCCTTTTGCGGTGGCCGTAGGCGTCAGGTTCGCCGTACTCCTGCATCTTGTAGCCCTCCCACTCGGCGCCTTCGCTGAGCACGATCAGCGCGTAGTTGCTTGGGTTGGCGCGCTTTTCCTCGCACAGCAACTCGATCAGCTTATCAAGATTGACCTTGTACTCCGGTATCACGCATCGGATCGAAGTTGCGTATGCGGTATAGAGTGCCGTAAATCCGGCATCGCGGCCAAAGATGCGGAAAATGCCAACTCGCTCGTGTGAGCCGATAGTGGTGCGCTGCCGCTGGATGGCGTCGCTGGCGCGGGTGATCGCGGTCGAGAAGCCGATGCAGTACTCGGTATTGCGGACATCGTTGTCCATCGTCTTCGGGATGGCGATGATCTTGACGCCGAGTCCGTTGAGCTTGTCCGCGTAGCTGAGCGTGTCGTCACCGCCGATGGCGATCAGGTGATCGATGCCGAGCCCGGAGAGGTTCGCCAGTACCTGGCCGGTGAGGTCCCAGGTCTTGGTTGAAATACCGCCCTTGGCACTCTCCGAGACCGGAGGGTCTTGGCCGACGAGATGATCGGGCAGCTTTTTCATTTTTGAGGGATTGGTGCGGCTCGAGTGCAGCACGGTCCCGCCGCGTCGATCGATGATGCGCGTATTTTCGCGATTGAGCGGAATGAGGTAGTGGGATTTGCTGGCGGGGTCGTCGAGGTTCAGATGCGTGAGGGCCTCCCAACCGCGGCGGAGCCCTACGACTTCGATGTCGTCCTCGCTGCCGCGATAAGTCACGGTCTTGATGATGGCATTGAGGCCGGGGACGTCGCCGCCGCCCGTGAGAATACCGATGCGTTTTCTCGCCACGCCCACCTCCCGGTACCAGCATGTCGCAATAGCGCCCGTGTCCCACGCTCTCTATTCGGCCGCTTCAGGCTTGCGCTCCTCTCGCAACCGAAAGCGCTTCAGCAGAGCGGACACGGTGTCGCGGAAGCCGCCATACTCCAGCTCGGAATACGGCAGCATCGCAGCGCCCGACCAACCCTGGCTGCGCATCTCGATCGCTTTGCGTTGTGCGCAGCGGCGCACCTCGTCCCACGCCAAGTTGTCGAAGAAATCGGTATAGGACTCGGCAAAGCGGCCATCCTTGTCCACCGAAAAGCCGGCGCAGGAAACGATCGGCAGACAGTACATGCCAGTCACCGGTGTATTGAGCGGCACCGGCATCAGCGGCATCACGTGCGAGCCGCGTGCATCGCCACCCACGAAGTGCGCCTTGGCGAAGGGCGAGACGATTTCCTCGGGCGCGGGGAAAATTCCCTGGTTCCTGATAATCGCGACCGGATCATCCTTGCCGGTGTACTTGCCTGCGATCGCGTGAAGACGCTGCGCTGACACAGCGGCGGCGACCTCGCCATTTGTTCGAGAAACGATGCGATCAACGCCAAAGCGCTCGTTGTCGCGGAGCAGCGCGGCAATGTGATAGTTGTCCGCGGGCGCGTCGAGTTCGATCACGCTGTCACCAACAGTGTTGTCCATGTCGATGATATGGAAACGGAATCCCTTGATCATCGGGGGCAGCATCAGTCCGGCGCAATACATTGGATCAGCAAAGGCAAGGTAAAGCGGCAGGTTGTAGGCGCCGGGGCCGCACTTGTCGGCGGCGAACACCATGAACGACTCCGCGGGCCTCAGGCCCGATAGGCTGTGCTCGAAGCTGAGTTCGGCGACACCCGGGCCGGCACCGCGGATGTTTCCGGAAGGTGCGTCTGCGAGAAGATCCTGACCGGCACCGTAGAGACCGGAAGTCTTCGCAACCGAAGTCGCCGCGAGAAACGTCTTCCAGGCGAATTGATGGATCTCGGAGCTGCCTTCGCCCCTCGTGTGCGTCATGATGATCGCGATGTCGTCGCCGGTGTGGCAGATGAAGCCGTCGATCAAAAGACCAGAGGCGATCGCCTTCCCGACTTCGACTTCGACAGCCGCCATCATGCGTGAAGACGGTTTTGTATGCCCTCCAACGGAGCCAACGTCAGCTTTGATGACCGAAAGATTGAGTCTCATGAGCGTTCCTCCCCGCGCAAGCACGCGCCTCGGCCTCGGCGCTTGCTGCGCCGGGGCGGCGGCGCTGCTCATTCGCGGCAAGAACTCTCTGATGTTGCGATAGGTTCCAGCCTTGGGTTGATAGTTCTCAGTGAACGGACCTGCCCCTTTGCTGCAGGGTGCAGCGAAATCCGCCCTGACCCCGTGAACCTCCCTGCCCCCGCCCCCCGACCAATGTCGGATCGGAACCGGTGCGGACCCATGGAGCAGCGCAAATCCCCCTCGGAAGGCCAGCCCGGCGTCGCTTCGCCGGCGCCTCCGCCATGGATGCACCGTGCGAGGCCGTACGCCCCGGAGCGGCGCGCCAGTATGCTCGAGCACATGGCGCGCGCCAGGTCGCTCCCGCAGCCCCAGGCCGCGACGAGCCCGGCCGCGCCACAGCCATCGGACAAGAGCGGCAAAGACATCCTCAGTGATTTCCTCGGCCACGTCGTTCTGTTCGGCGTCGTCGCCCTGCTCTTCCAGTCTCCCATCCCGCTCTATCTCGGCGCCTTTCTCTTCATCGATGGCGAGCGCATCGAGCTCGCATTCGGAAAGATCGGGATCCGGTTCGACCGCGATACGATCGGACCCGACCTCGTCAAAGGCTTCGTACCCCTGTTCGCATGGTTCGCGCTGCTCGCGTCATTAAGGCCATCCGTCCCAGCCTGGCTCGCGACATGGATTCCTCCGGACGCATCATGGTCCTTCATCGCCGGCATCGCTCTTGCGCTCGCGATCGTCGAAGCATTCGCGGCGCTCGCGATGCGGCGCGCATTGCCGTGGCTCGGACTCGAGATATCTGCGGAAAGTTTGACGTGCTCGACGATCAAACTCGTCGCTGCCGTGGCCGTGCTGGCCTGTCTCGTTCTGCTCGGCTCTCTCTGAGCGCACCGCGCACGTCGCGATGACGATGTTGTGAGATTGCGCGCCTCGAAAACGGGGCACCACCGACCTGCGCATTTACCGGAAATTTACCCCTACTCATGAGTGCCGGTATCATTTGCTTAGAATTTGACCGCTACCGTGGATTTACGGAAATCATCCCACCCCCCGATTGGCGTTCATGTCTGTTGCAGAGTTCCTCCGGCAGCGTGCAGTGGAAGTTGCCGTGACCGGCAGCTACTCGCTGCCTCGCTGGTACGATTGTGAGGGCAAGCTGCGCACCTTCGCCTGCCGCACCAAGCGCGTCTCGCCCTTCCGGATGATCGTGGACGTTCCGGTCGTCGGCAAGATCGGTGAGCGCGTGACCTCCTATTTCGAGGATTTCGGCGAATTCCAGTGCACGATCAGCGCGACGTTGAAGGCGGGCTTCCTGATGGAACTCGACATGACGCGGGCGCGGCGCGCCTGGATGTCGGAAAAGCTGACCTGGCTAGAGAAGAAGCAGAAGGACGCCAGCGTCCAGGATCTGCGGCGTGACGCACGCTTCGTTCCGCAAGCCTCGCACACGTTCCTGACCCTCGCCGATGGCAGCAGCCATCCCTGCTTCGTCATCGACGTCTCCACAGCCGGCGTGGCGGTATCCTCGGAGTACGACCCACCGGTCGGAACGCCGCTTGCGGTCGGCGCCTGCGTCGGGCGCGTCATCCGCAAATTCCACAATGGCTTTGCGATCAAATTCGCCGAAAAGCAGCAGCGGGACGATCTCGTCCGCCTCATCGTGCGCTCGGCCGCGTTACAATCGGCCTGATCCCGGCCGGATCGATTTTAACTCATTTTTAACTAAATGCTGGAGGTCGCGGTTCCTGCGCGATAGGGTGTGCCCCAATACGTCCGCAATCACTGCGGGCTCCTTGAGTATGGGAAGCCCTGGAATGTCCATCGCTGATGCCGAGCTCACCCCGGCAGAGATCGCCAAGAGCACGATCCCCGCGGCAAAACCGCAGCTTCCGCCCGGCGTCGTCACCGAGGGACCGCTGGTTCAAGCCAAGCTGCGCGAGAGCTATCTCCTCCTCGGCATTCTCTATATCGGCGCCATCGCGGGCATCGTCTGGGCCATCACGCAAGGTGTCGGCAAGGTCGAGTTGTTCACGTTCGCCTGGATGTTCGCGCTGACCACGTTCGGCATCGGCGCCGGCATGCACCGCCTGTTCGTGCATCGCAGCTTCCGCACCGGCCCCATCATGCGCGTCTTCTTCTGCGCCATCGCCCAGATGGCGATCCAGGGCTCGATCGCCAAATGGGTCGCCAACCACCGCCGCCATCATCTCTACGCTGACGATGTCGGCGATCCCCACAGCCCGCAATTCGACGGTTTTGGCAATCGCTACGTCAGCGCGTTCAAGGGTTTCCTGCACGCCCAGGGCAGCTGGGTGTTCGACCAGGCCACCACCGACAACGAATATTACGCCAAGGACATCCTCGCCGATCCCATCGCGATGTTCTTCGTGCGCACGCGCTGGGTCTGGTACGGGATGTCGGCAATCTTCATCCCCGGCGTGATCGGCTACGTTTTCGGCGGCGTTCACACCATGATCGGCTGCGTGCTGTTCTCCGGCTTGCTCCGCGGCTATCTGCTGATCCTTACCAGTCAGCTCACCGGCTCGGTCTGCCACGCCTACGGCTACCGCCGCTTCGAGGTCGACGACGCCTCGACCAACGAGTTCGTGACCACGATCCTCACCTTCGGCGAGGGCCTGCACAACAACCATCACCGCTTCCCGCGGGACGCCTATATCTCGCATGCCTGGTGGGAGATCGATCTCAACGGCCTGATCATCCTGGGCCTGGAAAAGATCGGCCTCGTCCACGACGTCTTCCACGCCTCGCACCGTCAGCTGGAGCGAGCGTCCGAAGCGCAGGCCGCCTCGACGGTGCGCTGAACCGGCGGGGAACGGCCGCGCTCCGGCCGTTTTCCCCCGTACCGCTGCCCTATCGCGGCCCCATTGCGGGATCAGCTTTTGAGGGTCTGTGCCTCGTGCCGGACTTCATTTGCAGACTTGCGATCGGGGGACCGAATGGCAGTCGACAAGATCACGGTTGATAAAGTCACTTGGGACAAGGTCGGCCGGGTCACCGAGCCCGGACGCTACATGTACACATTCGGCTGGCTCACCATCACCGCCGGCGATCTCGATATCTGGAAGCAATACCCGCAGGCCGCTTTCACGCTCCTTGCGCAACATTCCGCTCCGGACGAGTTCGTCGTCGAGGAATACCATCTCGGCGCCTTCGACATCGCACCCGACCCGCGGCCGCCGTTCACCGCGCACTGAAGGATTCCTGGCGGGCGCTTCGTATAAGGCGTGGCTGCGCAGAATGCGCGCGCTTGCGGGAACGCATGGCAGCCCGTTGCTTTATAGTCGCCATGACAGATGTCGCCGCCTTCGATCAAGTCGCTCTGTTGCTGCTGATCGTGTTCTGCCTGGGCTCGTGCCTCGTGCGCGCCTTCTGGGAGCTGGAGCAGCTGCGCCCGCCGGATCGCTGCATCGCCCCACCGCCGCACAAGGAAGCGTGACTAGGCCGGCCTGCCACGCCGCGACGTCCGAGCAGACCTGCCGCGTCCGCTGCACACGTGCATCGTGAATCGAAGATCCCGGCGCATTTCCTTGATCTCGCTGGACAATCGCAATCCGATCCCAAATGCGCAATCGCTGCCATTGGTGACGAGCGGGCCCCGTCATGCCATTGATAGGGCTCGCATTCGATACCATCGGCCCGGATGAACTGAAGCTGTCCTGCTTGTTAAGTGACGCGACAGCTTACGCATGACACATGGTCGCATCGGTGGACGTAGATAAGCAGATCAAGGGAACCTATTTTCGGCGCCGATGTACCTGATTGAAGCATTACCCACCGTCATCGGAACTGCCGCCATCGCTCCGGCGCTGCTGATGCTGTGGCTTGTCATTGCCGCCGAGGAACGCCCGGGACCGCCGGCCCAGGTCTGGACCGCGTTCCTGCTCGGCGCCGCCAGCATCTCGCTGCTCGGCCTCGCCCGCGCCCCCTTTGCCAAGATGGTCGCAGCCCCGGACGATCCCTGGGCAGCGCTTGCCATGCACTCCGTTTTCGGCGTCGCGCTGCCGGAGGAAGCCGTGAAGGTCATCGCCATCGTGCTGGTCTCCTCGACCAAGCGGCGGACCTTCGCCAATCCGATGGACACCGTGGTCTATGGCGCCGCCGTCGGCCTCGGCTTCGCCGCTTATGAGAACCTCGCCTATCTCGTCCAGCATGCCGAGATGTGGCGCTCGCTGGCCGCCCTGCGCAGCGTGCTCACCGTGCCGTTCCACGGCGCGCTCGGCATCATCGCCGGCGCCTACCTCACGATCGCCCGCGCCGGCACGGCGCTGGGTGCGAACCGCCACCATCGCGACTGGGCCCGTCTCTCCAGTCGCCTCTTGATCTTCGCTGGCCCGCTCGCACTGCATTCGGCCTTCGACTTTCCGCTGCTGACCTTGCAGCGGATGCCCGACCTCGATCCGACGCTCCGGATGTGGCTGGGCGCCACGAGCCTCCTGATCGGCTTCAGCTCGATCGCCTTCGCCATCCGCCTGGTACGGCGTGTCGCGCGCCACCATGCGCCACGGACCGACATCGCCCGGGAGCGGCTCAGCCAGCTCCGCCGGATGTGGGCGCTGCTGCTTGCCGGCGGCGGCGTCGGCTTTCTCGGCCTCGCCTTCGTGCTGACCTCGATTCATCACTGGCTGATCAACCCCGAGCGTAATCTGACGCTGGCCCTGATCCCGATCGGCCTGACCTCGATCCTGCTCGGCCTTGCGCTTCTGATTGTCACAACGGCGATCTACATTCTCGGCCGCAACCGCATCCGCACCAGTGCGGAGGGTTTTTCATCGGCGCCCGGCGGCGGCTGAGCCGCGGGATGGCAAGCGCGGTGCGCACGTACTAGACTGAGACGCACCGGCTGCTCACGAGATCGAGGCCACCATGACATCGCCCGAGGATCTTTCACGGTTGCAATCCGCGATGAGCCAGGCGGTGAAAGCGCATTGGAAGGCTTTTCTGTTCGAGGGCATCCTGCTCGCCGCTCTCGGAATTGCCGCGCTGATCCTGCCGCCGCTCGCGAGCCTTGCGACCGCGATCTTTCTCGGCTGGATGTTCCTGATCAGCGGCATCGGCGGATTGATCGTGACCTACTGGGCGCGCAGCACGCCAGGCTTCTGGTGGTCGCTGATCTCCGCCGCTCTGGCGGTGCTCGCCGGCGGGATACTGCTGGCCCGCCCGATGCAGGCTGTGCTGACGCTGACCATTGTGCTCGGTGCCTACTTTCTCGCCGAAGGCGTCGCCACCATCATGTATGCGCTGGAGCATCGCCGTGAGCTCAGCGGGCGCTGGTCGTGGCTCCTGATCTCGGGCCTTGTCGACATCGCGATCTCCTTCATGGTGATCGCGGGACTGCCAAGCTCGGCGGATTGGGCGATCGGCGTCCTCGTCGGTATCAACCTCCTGTTCGGAGGCGCGACCCTGATCGGCATGGCCCTGGCGGCGCGCAAGAGCAACACCTGACCGGCATCGCCGCCTCGCAGGCCTTTTGGGGGGTGACAGCCCCAAACGTCTGCGCTATAGAGCCAGCCATGATCACCGTCGCCACCAGCTATTTTTGGTACTTTAGCTACGACAGCTCGCTGGCGGCGGGAGGATCGCGCTCAATCTGACACATTGCAGCAAACGTCCGAACAGCCGCCAGACCTGGCGGCTTTTTTATTGGCCGGCAGGTTCTAAACAGACAGGAGCCCGCCGTGCTGAGCACGACCGACGATCTTCGTATCCGCGAACTGAAAGAGCTGAGCACGCCGGAAGAGGTGATGCGGGAGGTCCCGCGCACGCTCACCGCGACGCGTGTGGTGATGGCGGCGCGCAACGCGATCCACGCCATCCTCACCGGCCAGGACGACCGCCTGCTGGTCGTGGTCGGCCCGTGCTCGGTGCATGACCCCAGGGCCGCGCTCGACTACGCCGAGCATCTCGCAAAGCTGCGCGAGGACCTCGCCGACCAGCTCGAGATCGTGATGCGGGTCTATTTCGAGAAGCCGCGCACCACCGTCGGCTGGAAGGGCCTGATCAACGACCCCGATCTCGACGGCAGCTTCGACATCAACAAGGGCCTGCGGCTCGCGCGCAATGTGCTGTCGGCGGTCAACAATCTGGGCCTGCCTGCCGGCACCGAATTCCTCGACATGACGACGCCGCAATACATCGCCGACCTCGTGTCCTGGGCCGCGATCGGCGCGCGTACGACCGAGAGCCAGATCCATCGCGAGCTGGCTTCGGGATTGTCCTGTCCGGTCGGCTTCAAGAACGGCACCGACGGCAATGTGCGCATCGCGGCGGATGCCGTGAAATCGGCCTCGCATCCGCATCATTTCATGGCGGTGACCAAGCTCGGCCGCTCCGCGATCGCCTCGACCGCGGGCAACGAGGATTGCCACATCATCCTGCGCGGCGGCAGCAAGCCGAACTATGATGCGGAAAGCGTCGCGGCGGCCTGCACTGAGCTGGCGAAATCGGGCGTTGCACCGCAGGTGATGGTCGATGCGAGCCACGCCAATTCGAGCAAGAAGCCGGAGAACCAGCCGCTGGTCATGGCCGACATCGCCGGCCAGATTTCCGGCGGCGAGAACCGCATCATGGGCGTGATGATCGAGAGCAATCTGGTCGCCGGCCGCCAGGACGTGGTGCCGGCCAAGCCGCTCGTCTACGGCCAGAGCATCACCGACGGCTGCATCGACTGGGCGACCACGGCAAGCGTCCTCGAGCAGCTTGCGGACGCAGTCGAAATCCGCCGCAACACCCAGCGGGCGGGCCTGCACGAGCGGTCTGCTTGAGGCACGACGAGATCGGCTTGCTCCTTACCTCTCCCCGACGGGGAGAGGTCGGATTGCGCAGCAATCCGGGTGAGGGCTGCAGCGTTCGGTGAGACTGTAACCCCTCACCCGGATCGCATCTTCGATGCGATCCGACCTCTCCCTTCGGGAGAGGTGAAAGCAATCAGCAGCCGCGGCAGATGCTCTTGATCTTCTTGTCGAGCGCCGCGTCTTCCTTGTTCACGGGATTGTTCGGGTCGCTCAGATTCTTCTCGCTCGGCACGTCACTGGCACGCGGTTGGCGATGACCGACCGGCGCCGGCAATACCGATCCGGAGCTCGCACCGCCTGATGTCGATCCCTTGGTGCCGCCGGTCTGCGCGAGCGCCGTGCCGCCGAGCAAGACCGCGAGCGAAGCGGCCACGATGATCTTCTTCATTCTGCTCCTCCATTCCTCAAGGGGCGGCATGTTCCAGGTCACCGCTCAGGTCTCGGGCGGATAGAGGTGAACGTCGCCGCAATAGTCCACGATACGATAGCGCGTTTCCGATTCCGCATCACGCGCGTCGGGTGCGGTATTTTGTGCCACCAACACGTAATTCGGCCCGACCGGCGACTTGCCGGCACCGCCGGGAATATCGATGACATAGTCAGGCTGACACAGGCCGGACACCCTTCCGCGCAACTGCCGCATCAAGTCCTGCCCCTGCTCCAGCGTCGTGCGCAGATGCGCGGTGCCCGGCGCGAGATCGCCGTGATGCAGGTAATAGGGCTTGATCCGGCATTCGACGAAAGCTCGCATCAAATCCGACAAAGCCGCGATGTTGTCATTGACCCCGCGCAAAAGCACGGACTGGCTCACCATGGGAATCCCGGCATCGACGAGGCGCGCGCAGGCCGCGCGCGCCGTCTCGGTCAGTTCCCGCGCATGGTTGGCATGTACCGCGACCCAGGTGGTCGCGCCCTCGACCCTCAGGGCCGCGACCATCTGGTCGCTGATGCGTGCGGGCTCGGCCACCGGCACGCGCGTGTGGAGGCGGATGACCTTGACGTGATCGATGCCGGCGAGATCGGCCATGATCTCGCTCATCCGCCGCGGCGACAGCATCAGGGGATCGCCGCCGGTGAGGATCACTTCCCAGATCTCGCCATGCGAACGGATGTAATCGATCGCCGCGCGATAGGCACTGTCCGACAGCGCATTGTCCTTGCCGGGGCCGACCATCTCGCGGCGGAAGCAGAAGCGGCAATAGACCGCGCAGACGTGGACGAGCTTGAACAGCACGCGATCGGGATAGCGATGCACGATCCCGGGAACCGGCGAGTGCGGGTGATCGCCGATCGGATCGGCATTCTCGCCCGGCTGCATCTCCAACTCGTTTGCACTCGGCACAAATTGACGCGCGATAGGATCATCTGGGTCAGCTGTATCGATCAACTCAACGAGCGCCGGCGTGATCGCAACCGCGTACCGCGCGGCGACGCGCTCGAGCGCCGGCAGGGCCGCGGCAGGCGCGAGGCCTTCGGCGACAAGCTCGGCCGGCTCGCGCAAGGTGCGTGCAAGGTTGGTCTTCGTCATGTCTCACCCGCAGGCGGCGTCCACACCACCTGATCAATTCGTGTTGCGCCGCTCGCCAGCATCACCAGACGATCGAAGCCGAGCGCCACGCCGCTTGCCTCCGGCATTTCGGCAACCGCGGCCAGAAAGTCCTCGTCCAGCGGATAGGCCTCGCCATAGCGGCGCTGCTTCTCCGCCATCGATTCCGTGAATCGGCGGCGCTGCTCCTCGGCGTCTGTCAGCTCACCAAAGCCGTTCGCAAGCTCGACACCGCAGGCGTAAACCTCGAACCGCTCCGCGACCCGCGGATCACCCGCTTTCACCCGCGCCAGCGCCGCCTCTGGAGATGGGTATTCGAACAGGATCGTCAAACGCCCCTGCCCCAGATGCGGCTCGACATGCTCGACCAGGACCTTGCTGAAAATGTCCGACCAGGTGTCATCCGCGGCGATGCGGACCTTGCCGGAGGCCGCCTGGGCAAGCGCGGCACGGTTACCCTCCCCACCCGAGATTGTCGACAACAGGTCGATGCCGGCGAACCGCTCGAAGGCGCCCGCGACAGTCAGAAGTTCCGGCTCTGCGAAGGGATCGGCGGTCCGGCCGCGGAAGGAGAACATGCCGATCCCGGTCGCCTGCGCGGCACGGGCGATCACCACGACGCAATCGGCCATGATGGCGTCATAGGGCGCACCGGCCCGGTACCATTCCAGCATGGTGAATTCCGGTAGATGCAGATCGCCGCGCTCGCGGTCCCGGAACACCCGGGCAAACTCGAAAATCCGGGGCTCGCCGGCCGCCAGGAGCTTCTTGCAGGCAAATTCCGGCGATGTCCGCAAATAGCGGGGCGCCCTGCTGCCGTCGGGCCGCATGATCTCGGTCCGGGGGGCGTGCAGATGGGTCTCGTTGCCCGGGGAGACCTGGAGGACGGAGGTTTCGACCTCGACGAAGCCTTGCTCGACGAAAAAGCCCCGTAGAGCCCCGGTAACGGCCCCCCGCGCCTGGAGGAAGGGCCGCCGGTCAAGGTGCCGGCCGGGCGACCAGAACGGTGAGATGGGCTTGTCCCCAGCCATTAACCGACCGCCCGGCAGACCAGCAAAATGCTGGCATTCAACGACAAAATGCGTATGTTGCGGCCCGAAACGGGCGCCGAGGTCCGATTTGAGGCCCCAAGACCCCCATCGATTTGACCACGTCCTGGCCGGTGCCGGGCCAAGCAAGCAGGAAATATAGCTTTGAGAGTCATCGCCAGTTCTATTCGCAAAGGCAACGTGATCGAGCAAGACGGCAAGCTCTATGTCGTCGTGAGCGCCGAGAACATCCATCCCGGCAAGGGCACGCCGGTCAGCCAGATCGAAATGCGCCGAATCTCGGACGGGGTAAAGATCTCCGAGCGCTACAAGACCACCGACCAGGTCGAAAAGGCCACGATCGAAGAACGCAACTACACCTTCCTGTATGAAGATGGCGACGGCTTCCACTTCATGAACCCGGAGACCTACGACCAGGTCCAGGTCTCCAAGGACGTCGTCGGCGACTCGGCCGCCTACCTTCAGGAAAGCATGACGGTCAAGCTGTCCATGCACGACACCAATCCGGTGTCGATCGCGCTGCCGCAGCGCGTGACCCTTGAAGTGGTCGAGACCGAACCCGTGACCAAGGGCCAGACCGCCTCCTCCTCCTACAAGCCCGCGGTGCTCTCCAACGGCGTGCGCACCACCGTGCCGCCGCACATCTCGGTCGGCACCCGTGTCGTGGTGATGACCGAAGACGGCTCTTACTCCGAGCGAGCCAAGGACTGAGCGAGGGATCGAGCGACAGGTGCCGCCGGGGGGCGAGGCAGTGGTTAGGACAGGTTTCCGCTTCGTCTCGCTGCTCCTGGCGTCGCTTTCGCTCCTCACCACCACTTCGCTCGCGGCAGACGAATTCCGCAGCCCCTCCCTCACGGCTCTGCGCGTCGATTGGCGCGCAGCGCTCGACCAGCTCCGCACCGAGATCAACAGCCGCCCCCAGGTCGCCGGCGACTTCATCTTTGCGCCCCGCCGCTCGGTGCCGCGCTACGATCCGCGCGCGATTCCGGCGCTGGTGCAGCTCAACGGCGTCTCCTCGCAGTTCTTCACCGGCATCGCGCGCAGCGCCGTGCCTGTTCTGCTGCCATTCGACGCCGCCGCCTACCTCGAGGCGCAGCGTAGCGGTGCGCCGCAAAGCCTGCCGCTGTCGCGCTATCAGGCTGATTTCAATCCCGTCGACCTGTTCGACGCCGGCCCCGCCGGGTACAGCGCGAGCTTCTCGTTCGAGCCCGGCGCCGGCGACGGCATGCCGAGCCGCGTGTTCGCAAGGGCGGTCGAGGTGCAGATCACGGGCTCGGCGCTGGTCTACGACATCGCCGATCCCACCGGCGGCAAGGGCGAGCCCGTCAAACCGCTCGCGGCAACCTATCCGGACCTGCGCAGGTTCATCCGCGAAGGCTATGTGCGCTACGCCTTCACACGTTTCGGCGTCGCCTATGTGGTGTCGATCCAGTGCCTCGACAGCGTGGCAAAGCCGCGGCGGCTCGCCTGCAAGGAAGCCTATCCCGTCGCCGAGCGCTTCCTGAAGGCGCTGCGGGTCGCGGGCGGCCAGCGCATGCGGCCTCTGATGGACGTTGCCTCCAGCGTCCTCGACCGTCCCGCCGGACGCTCGGCAGATTTCAGCTATCGGCCGAGTGGCGATATCATCCCGAACACCGGCTACCGCAAGCAGGGCGGCCATCCCGACGCGATGGCCTATGCGCAGATCCGCTTCCCGCTCGAAAAGGCGCCGGCGTTCGTGCGCTCGCAATCCTACGGCAAGCGCGACAGGAGTGACGGTCCGACCGCCTACCCCTGGCGCGACAATTTCTGCGAGTCCCGCAGCTTCGAGGTCTGGCAATGCGCGGGCGGCTACGGCCATCAGGGCGAGGATATCCGCGCCGCCGACTGCCCGCCGCCCGGCGAAGGCCGCGCCCCCTGCGATCCCAAGCAGCGCGCCGTCGTCGCGGTCCGCGATGCGATCGTGATCCGCTCCGCCAGGGACCAGGCCGCCACGCTCGAGGTCAACAGCCGCACCGAGCACATCCGTTTCCGTTACATGCACATGAACCCGCAGACGATGAATGCCGATGGTCTCGTCAGCGGCCGCATCGTCACCGAAGGCGAGAAGATCGGCGTGGTCTCGAACTATCTCGACCATCCCGCGGGCACCTCGATGCACCTGCATTTCGACGTCCAGCTGTTCACCCGCGACGGCTGGATCTGGGTCAGCCCCTACATCACGCTCGTCTCGGCCTACGAACGCCTGATCCGCGCCCGCGGCCGCGAGGTCGGCCCGGAAATCGCAGGCACTCCGCAGCCCGTGGCACATGCGCTGCCGGACGACGTGATCAAGCCGGACCTGCGCGAAGGCGCAAGCGGCGAGGAGAATTGACGGCTTGCTCGTTCCAGTGCCGGGCGGTGCAAGCGCGTGTTGTCGCCCACACCGTCGGCTCGAACGAAGAAGGGATAGGGTTGATGAGTGTCGGACTGCTCGGCCTTCTCGACGATATCGCGGCGATTGCAAAGGTGGCGGCCGCCTCGCTCGACGATGTGGCGAGCCAGGCTGCCAAAGCGGGCGCAAAGGCGGCTGGCGTGGTCATCGATGACGCGGCCGTCACGCCGAACTACGTCATCGGTTTTGCCTCGAAACGCGAACTGCCGATCGTCGGCAAGATTGCGGCCGGATCGCTGCGCAACAAATTGCTGATTCTGCTGCCCATTGCCCTGCTGCTTGGTTATTTCCTTCCCGCCGCGGTCACGCCGCTGCTCATGCTGGGCGGAGCCTTTCTCTGCTACGAGGGTGCCGAGAAGGTGCTCGAAGCCGTGATGCCGCATCATGCGCGCCACCACGAAGCTCAGCTCCAGCCGATTGCGTTGAATGCCCAGTCGGTCGAGGACGAGAAGGTCGCGAGCGCCATCAAGACAGATTTCATCCTGTCGGCGGAGATCATGGCGATCACGCTGGCGGCCCTCCCGGCGGGCAGCATCTGGACGCAGGCGCTGGTGCTGGCGCTGGTCGGCTTCGGCATCACGGCCGGGGTCTATGGCGTGGTCGCCCTGATCGTGAAGGCTGACGATGTCGGCGTGGCCCTTGCGCGCTATGATGGCGCCTCAGTCATCGGCGGCGCGATCCGCTTGGTTGGACGCGCGCTCGTCCGCGGTATGCCAACCTTCCTTACGGTGCTGAGCACCATCGGCACCGCCGCCATGATCTGGGTCGGCGGCGGCATCATCCTGCACGGCATCGAAAAATACGGCCCGCCCGTGGTCGGCCGCACGGTCCACGCCGCAACCGAGGCCGCTGCACACGTCCTTCCATCGATTGCCGGCATCATCGAATGGTCGGTCGAGGCAGCCATCTCAGGCGTACTTGGACTGGTGGTCGGCGCACTTGCGATTCCAGCCGTCGAATACGGTCTCTCGCCGGCATGGAAACGATTGCGGCGATCGCGGCCGGCCTGAACGCGGCGGGCGTCGCGGATCACGAGAGCCAGCTACTCCAGGAACTTCGTGAGCTGCGCGCCCTCGTCCGCCACGAACACCGCGATCAACTCGGCCGGCTCGGTCGCGCTGGCGTTGGCCGAGACCAGATGCGTCGAGCCCGGTGGCTCGAAGAAGGACTGGCCGACACCGAACGTCTCGACCGGGCCACCGCCAAGCTGGGAGCGGATTTCACCCTTGGTGATATAGGCGGTGACCGAGCCTGCGTGACGATGCGGCCGCGAAAACCCGCCCGGACCGTAGAACACGCGCACGATGGTGACGCGCTTGCCCGGGACGTTCGGCAGCGCGTAGGAGCCGATCGGCTCGACCTTGTCGAGCGGCGAGCCCTCCGCAGCCGTGGCGCAGAGCGGCGCCAGCGCGCCTGAGACCGTGTCCAACGTCACCGGCAGCACTTTGCCGATCGCGAGCGCGCAGGCGAGCCCGCCGATGACGGCGATCGCCATCGAACGCGACGGCATCGGGCGCTGCGCAGCGGTCAAACTCATTGCTGTCATGCTGACCTCCTGCAATCAGGATGCCGCGGCATTCGCCGCGACCGGCCGTTTGGCCGGCGTCCAGCGATACGCCGCGCCAAACCGGTTCCAGACGTTGATCGAGGCAACTGCCGACGTCAGGTAGGTCAGCTCGGATTCGGAGAACTCGCGCTTTGCCTCCGCGTAGACCTCCTCGCTGACGCCACCGGGTAGCAGTGTCAACGCCTCGGTCCAGGCCAGCGCCGCGCGCTCGCGCGCGGAAAAGATCGGCGCCTCGCGCCAGACCGCGACCAGATGGAGCTTGTCGGCGGGAACGCCGATCCGTTCCGACAGCAGGACGTGGTGCTGCAAGCAGAAGGCGCAACCGTTGATCTGCGAGGCACGCAGCTTGACGATTTCGATGAGCTGCTTGTCCAGGCCGGCCTTGGCGGCAAGCTGACCGAGCGCCAGCACCAGATCATAGACGTCGGGCGCAAGGCGCTTGAAATCCTCGTATTCGCTGCGGGCCTGTGACATTGCGGTTCACCTGGGCTTATTATAAGAACACATACATATTATAAGAGCTCTTATATGTCGCGCAAGCCGACTGACATCACAAGATCGAAAACCGCGCGCAAGGCGCTCGCACCGGCCGACGACGTTGCCGTGCGCGTGCCCGCCCCCGGCGAAGGCAAGCGCGGCGAGCAAGGCTATCTCGGCTATCTCCTGCGCCAGGCCCACGCCGCGGTCCGGCTGAAGATGGAGCGCACCCTCGCCGATCTTGGCGTGACCTCGCCGCAATTCGCGGTGCTGACCATGCTCAACGCCTATCCGGGCCTGTCCGGCGCAGACGTCGCCCGCCTCACCTTCCTGACCCCCCAGACCGTCGGTGTCATCATTCGCAACCTCGAACGCGACGGCGCGATCGTGATGACGCCCCATCCGGTCCACGGCCGCATCCAGCAATGGACGCTGACGCCGCGCGGCGCGACGCTGCTGAAGGCGTGCCGGGAGCGGGTGATCGCGCTGGAGAAGCGTCTGGCGAGGGGCTTGGATAGCAGGGCGGAAACCGCAATCCGGCGCTGGCTCGCCGGCATCGCGACTGATTTGCAGGAGGAGTAGCGGACCGCGCTCGCTACCAGCACCACGCTCAGAATTAGGGATCTGCGGCTTTACCCGAAGACGCCCTATCCGCCTTTCAACGCATTCTTAACCTCGCCATCGGGCCAAGCTTCGCCTGCCGCGATCACCCGTACACGGGTTCGATCCGTGGCATTGACGAGCACATGCGAACTCACCCGGTCACCGCTGCGCTCCAGATGCAGATCGGTTTCGGGCTTCCAGTTCAGTGTGGCCGCAAGATCGCCGGGAAAAATCTGCCAGCGCGATCCGTCGTCGAGCTCGACGACATGGCTTTCGGCATGTGCGTGTATCTTCATTCCACCCCGCATTTGGCAAACAGGTATTTTTGCATCGCACGACGTCGTGCGAGGGGAATGCACCAGTGCGACAGTTTGTTCCGACGGAACGGCTGATGTTCCAGAACCGACCCACAGGGGCCATGTTTCGGGCTAGAATGCGCCCATGAACCACGCTGATTCCTCCTCCCGCCAAACGCGCCGCGCCCTGCTCCAGTCGACGCTCGGCGCAGCCGCCTTGCTCGCACTCCCGATGCGCGCGCTGGCCGCGCCTCCAGGCTTCGACGAATGGCGCGAGAGTTTTCGCGCACGCGCAATGGCGAAAGGCATTTCCGCCGCGACCTGGCAGCGCGCAATGGGGCGGGTCGAGCCGGATATGAGCGTGTTCAGGCAGATGCGCAATCAGCCCGAATTCCACGAGCAGGTCTGGCAATACATCAACCGCCGCGTCTCCGACTGGCGCATCATCAACGGCAAGATCGCGCTGAAGAACAACGAGGCGCTACTCGCGCGCGTCGAGCGCGACTTCGGCGTCGAGCGCGGCACGCTGCTGGCGCTGTGGGGCGTCGAGTCCGCCTATGGCGACCCGCTGGTGCAGCAGAACCACATGAAGCCGGTGTTTCCCTCGCTCGCCGCGCTCGCCTGGAACGAGCCGCGCCGCAAGGCCTATTGGGAGACCGAGCTGATCAACGCGCTGCGCATCGTTGACAAGGGCTGGAGCACGCCCGAGGAGATGAAGGGCTCGTGGGCCGGCGCGATGGGACATTCGCAATGGATGCCGGAGGTGTGGCTCAACGTCGGCATCGACTATGACGGCGACGGCAAGGTGTCGCCGTTCGGCAGGCCCGACGACGCGCTGGGCTCGACCGCAAAATATCTCGTCAATCGCGGCAAGTGGCATCGCGGCGAGCATTGGGGCTACGAGGTGCGCGCGTCCGGCGACATGGGCGGCAGCCGGACCTATGCGGCGTGGCAGGCGGCCGGCGTCAGTCGCGCCGATGGCCAGCCATTCCCGCAGCCCAATGCGTCCGCGCAAATGTGGACGCCTGTTGCGGGCGGGCCGACATTCCTGCTGGGACCGAATTTCTATTCGGTGAAGAGCTACAATCCCTCGATGAACTATGCGCTGGCGATCTGCCATCTCGGCGACCGCTGCCTCGGCGCGCCTCCCTTCATCCAGCCCTTCCCGGGATCCGAGCGCGCGCTAACGCTCGCCGAGGTGCAGGAGATGCAGACGCGTCTGACCAAGGCCGGTTTCGACACCGGCGGCACCGATGGCCGCGTCGGCAACGACACCATGAAGGCGATCAAGGATTTTCAGCAGCGCGCGGGCATCACGCCGGCGGACGGCTATGGCGGGCTGAAGGTGCTGGCGAAGCTGCGGCAGGGGTCGTAGGAGCCCGCCCTCCCAGGCCGTCATTCCGGGGCGCGCCACTTTGGCGCGAGCCCGGAATCCATCTCTCCACTTGGCTTGCTGCACAATGGATTCCGGGCTCGCGCTTTCGCGCGCCCCGGAATGACGACCACGAGAGTTCAATGCCTGTACTGCGGCTCTTCCGCATCGAGTTGCCGGCGGATCGCGGCGAGGTGCAGCCGCGCGGATTCGGAATCGCCCTCGCGCATCTGCTTGTAGGTTGCGGCTGCGATCGCGGGATCGACCGGCAGCACTTTCCGTCCCGTCGACATCGCCAGCACCTGCACCTCGGCGGCGCGCTCGAGGTAGTAGAGATCGTCCCAGGCTTCCGCGATCGTCGGCGCCAGCACCATCACGCCGTGATGCTTCATGAAGACGATGTCGGCATCGCCGACCGCCGACGCGATCCGCGCGCCTTCGCGGTTGTCGAGCGCGAGGCCGTTGTAGTCCCGGTCGACAGCCGTGCGGCCATAGAATTTCAACGCGGTCTGCCCGGCCCAGATCAGGGGATCGCCCTCGGTCATCGACAGCGCCGTCGCATAGGGCATGTGGGTGTGGAAGGCGACCTTGGCGCGCGGCAGCCGCTTGTGCATCTCGGCGTGGATGTAGAACGCGGTTGCCTCGGGCACGCCCTCGCCGTCGAGCACGTTGCCGTGGAAGTCGCAGACCAGCAGCTTTGACGCGGTCAGCTCGCGGAAGGCGTAGCCATAAGGGTTGACCAGAAAGAGATCGTCATGACCGGGCACCACGGCCGAGAAATGGTTGCAGATGCCCTCCTCAAACCCGTTGCGCGCGGCCATGCGGAAGCAGGCGGCGAGATCCTCGCGCGCGGTGCGGATCGCATCGGTGGCGAGGTCCGGCCGGTTCGAGCGATGGGGCGCGGGTGAGGAAGCGTGAAGGCTGTGCGCCATGGCGAAGGACACCGCTGTCGGTCGGTAGCTTCTCGCCTTGTACAGGGGCTGCGCCAGCGCGTCAGCCCCTCGTCCCGCCACCCTGCCCTGCGTCGACTACGCCCGCCGCTGCACGCCGCCGGCATTCATGCCGCCATCGATGACGAGCTCGCTGCCGGTCACGTAGCGCGAGGCATCGGAGGCCAGATACAGCACGCCGGAGGCGATCTCCGCGGCCTGACCCGCACGCCCGAGCGGGGTGGCGACCCTGGCGCGCTCCTCCGGATCGATCGGCGCGTTCTGGCCGGCGCCAGTTGCCCCTGTCGGGATCTTGCCCCAGATCGGCGTATCGATGATGCCGGGATGAACGGAGTTGACGCGGATGCCGTCGCCGGCCGCTGCGCACTCCATCGCGATCGATTTGGCGAACAAGCGCACCCCGCCCTTGGTCGCCGAATAGGCCGACAGCCCCGGCGCGCCGCGCAGGCCCGCGAGCGAGGACATCATGACGATCGAGCCGCCGCCGGTCTTGCGCATCAGCGGCAGGCAATGCTTCACCGAAAGAAACACGCCGTCGAGGTTGATCGCATTCTGCTTGCGCCAGTCGCCCAGCGTCATGTCGACGATCGAGGGCACGGCAATGCCGATGCCGGCGTTGGACACGAGGATATCGAGCCGGCCGTAGCGCTTCGCAATTTCGGCGACGATCTTGATCCAGCGCTCCTCGCTGGTGACGTCCTGCTCCAGGAAGATCGCCTGACCGCCGGCCTTGGTGATGCGCTTGGCGAGCTCGGGGCCTCTCAGCTCGTCGATGTCGGTTGCAATGACGGTGGCGCCCTCGCGCGCGAACAGCTCGACGATGGCCTCGCCAATGCCGGAGGCGCCGCCCGTCACCAGCGCGACCTTGCCCTCAACCTGCCCTGCCATGTTCACTCCCTTTTTTTTGTTGTTTCAGATTTTTTGTTGATTGAGGCGCTATCTAATCACGGATGGGCCCTGGTCCGGTAGCGCAACATCGATGACGCGGAACTGCACGCGCTCGGCGCCCTGATAGCGATCGACCGACAACGATCCCGCGACATGCAATTGCTGGCCGCGATTGGCGAGCAGCGCGTTGCCGAGCTTCTGGCCGACCGAACGGAACGCGATGCCGTTGACGATCGCGCCATCGCCGGCCTTCAAGCGCAGCCGCAAATGCGCCTGCCCGACCTCGTCGGCATAGACGAGCTGATGCGCCGGCAGCGCCAGCACGGGCTCCGGATTGCCGCTGCCGAACGGGCCCGCGCGATTGAGCGTGGTCGCTAGCTCCGGCGTCACCGCGCGCGCGGAGACCGCGCCGTCGATGTAGAGCTCGTTGACGTGGCGCGCCTCCGCGACGTCTTGCGCCAGCGCGTTCTCGAGATAGGCGCGGAATTCGGCGAGCTTCTCTTTCCGCAGCGTCACGCCTGCGGCCATCGCGTGGCCGCCGCCCTTCAGCAAAATCCCATCGGCGACCGCCTGCCGCACCGCCTTGCCGAGATCGACGCCGGCGATCGAGCGGCCCGAGCCGGTGCCGATGCCGCCGGGCTCCAGCGCAATCGCAAAGGCCGGGCGCGAGAACTTCTCCTTCAGGCGAGAGGCGACGAGGCCGACCACGCCGGGATGCCAGCCTTCGGATGCGGTGACGATCACGCCGAGCTTGTCCTCGAGCCCGATCGAGGCGAGCGCCTCGGCTTCGGCCTGCGCTTCGGCCGCCTGCTCGATGATTCGACGCTCGCTGTTGAGGCGGTCGAGCTCGGCGGCGATCCGCGCCGCCTCGACGCTGTCGGCTTCGAGCAAAAGCCGCACGCCGAGATCGGCGCGGCCGATGCGCCCGCCGGCATTGACGCGCGGCCCCAGCATGAAGCCGAGATGCCAGGCCTCCGGCGGGCCATTGAGCCGCGCCACGTCCATCAGGGCGGTGTGGCCGACATGGTCGCGCCGCCGCATCGCGATCAGGCCTTTGGCGACGAAGGCGCGGTTCAGGCCGATCAGCGGGGCGACATCGGCAACGGTGCCGAGCGCGACGTGATGCAGCATGCCGAGCAGATCGGGCTCGGGCATCTCGCTGCTCCAGAACCCCCGCTGGCGCAGTTCGCGATTGACTGCGACCAGCGTCACCAGCACGAGGCCAACGGCGGCGAGATGGCCAAGGCCCGAGAGATCGTCGAGCCGGTTCGGATTGACCAGCGCGTCGACCTCCGGCAGCTCGGTGCCAGCCTGATGATGGTCGATCACGACGACCGACATGCCGAGGCGCTTGGCCTCGGCGAGCGGCTCGATGCTGGTGGTGCCGCAATCGACGGTGACGAGCAACGTCGCGCCCTTCGCCGCCAGCCCGCGAACGGCTTCGACGTTGGGGCCGTAGCCCTCAAAGATTCGGTCGGGAATGTGGATCAGCGGATCGAGCCCGCAATGGCGCAGATGCCAGGCCAGCAACGCCGCCGAGGTGGCACCGTCGACGTCGTAGTCGCCGAAGATCGCGACCCTCTCGCCCTTCGCAGCCGCATCCGCGATGCGCTTGGCGGCGGCTTCCATCTCGGTGACCGTGAACGGGTCCGGCAGCAGCTTGCGGATGGTCGGGTCGAGGAAATCGGTGACAGCATCGATGTCAACGCCGCGGCCCGCCAGCACCCGCGCCAGCAGCTCTGGCAATTGATGCCGCTGCACGATGGCGAGCGCCTTGGCCGCTCCACGCGGGTCCAGCCGGTCGCGCCAGAGCTTGTCGGTGAGCGAGCGCGTCACCCCCAGGAACGCCTGGGGCGCTTCGACAGGCAAGGCTGTGGCGGGGGGAGTCATGAATGGCGATTGGCTTGAGGAACCCGGGTCGGGCGGCGGAACGATTGACCCGGAATCCCCAGAGATTTGCAACGTCCGCGCCGTACAAAGCGGTGGATTGCCGCTTTTACCGCGCGCACTGACTATCATTTAGGCATTCCGCGAAACAGCAAATTAAGCAGGCGTTAGGTGGAATCCTCGAAAAAGACTCGTATTCGATCTGTAATTTTTGTTCTGGGTTCATTGCAGATCAGACCTCATTGCCAAGGGAAGCTCCCCGATGTCTGCTGCGCTGGGTCTGAAAGCCAAGCCGATCGCCGCCGAACCCGCCGATGATGATTCCGACATCTCCGCGCTGATCAACCGCCTCACTGCGGAGGTCAACCAGATCGCCGTCGACAAGACCAAGGCGATCCAGCAGATCACCAACCAGATGAAGATGCTGGCGCTGAACGCGCTGATCGAGAGCTCGCGCGCCGGCGCACAAGGCGCAGGCTTTGCGGTGGTGGCGCAGGAGGTGCGTGGCGTCGGCCAGCAGGTCGAGACCATCGCCCGCGAGCTCGAGACACAGCTGACCAAGCGGACCGGAGATCTCGTCGCCTCGATCGACCGGATGAGCCAGCGCTCGCGCGGCGAGCGCATGGTCGACCTGTCGCTCAATGCCGTCGAGCTGATCGACCGCAACCTCTATGAGCGCACCTGCGACGTGCGCTGGTGGGCCACCGATTCCGCCGTGGTCGATTGCGCGGCCTCGCCTGCCGCGGCGGCGGTCACGTATGCCTCGCAGCGGCTCGGCGTCATCCTCGGCGCCTACACCGTCTATCTCGACCTCTGGCTCTGCGACCTCGACGGCAACGTCATCGCCAACGGCCGTGCCGACCGCTTCCGTGTCGTCGGCCAGAACGTCGCCCATACCAAATGGTTTCGCGAGGCGAAGGGATTGCGCTCCGGTGACGACTACGTCGCCGGTGACGTCGAGAACCAGCCGCTGCTCGGCAATGCGCAGGTCGCGACCTATTGCGCCAGCGTCCGCGCCGGCGGCCAGGCCAACGGCGCGCCGATCGGCGTGCTCGCCATCCATTTCGACTGGGAGCCGCAGGCCCGCGCCATCGTCCAGGGCGTACGCATCGGCGACAGCGACAAGGCCCGCGTGCTGCTGGTCGACTCGAACTTTCGCGTGATCGCAGCCTCCGACGGCCAGGGCATTTTGAGCGAGCGCATCTCGATCTCGCTGAACGGCCAGCGCTCCGGCTTCTATCACGACCGCACAGGCACGATGGTCGCCTTTCACGCGACGCCGGGCTATGAGACCTACCGGGGGCTGGGCTGGTACGGCGTGATCGTCTGCGGGGTCTGAGGGTCGAACTGGCCGCCACCAGGATGTTCCAGGCACGACGTTGAGCTTCGATTGCCCGCGCGTCGGTGGAACCGGCCTTGTTCCTGGCAGCAAACAGGACTTGTCGCGCCTCCAGCGCTTCCCAAATGAACGGATGGTGCACCCGCTTATCTTCCAGGAAGCGGGACGCCCGTTTCAGGATCTCCTCCGCGGAGACCAGCATGCCCTCACCGGCGCCCGCAAACGAATCAGAACGGCTCGCCGCCCTGCGCGCGCTCGAGATCATCGACAGTGCGCCGGAAGCCGCTTACGACGAGATCACCGAGCTTGCGGCGCAACTCTGCGGCTGTCCGGTTTCCTATATCAGCTTCATCGATGACGACCGGCGCTGGCTCAAGGCGAGATATGGTCTGCCGGCCGACGTCACCGACGCGCCACGCGAGAGCGCTGTCTGCACGACGACGATTTGCGGCACCGAACTGCTCGTCATTCCCGACCTGAAACAGGATCCGCGATTTCAGAACAGTCCGATGGTCGCGCGAAGACCATCCTGCCGGTTCTATTGCGGCATGCCGCTGATCACCGATGAAGGCTACGCACTCGGAACGCTCTGTGTGATGGACTTCGAGCCGCGGGAGCTCTCCTTCGAGCAGACGGAAGCGCTGCGAATGCTGTCGCATCAGGTGCTGGCGCAACTGGAGCTCCGCCGCAAGCTGCTCGAGTACGGCCAGACCATCAGGGAACTCGAGCAGGCACGATTGGAGGCCGCCGCCGAGCGTGCGCGCGCCGAATCCCTGCTGCGCAATGTCCTGCCGGCGCCGATCGCCGACGAACTCAGGCGCAGCGGCAGGGTTCAGCCGAGATACACCCGGTCGGCAACCATCCTGTTCGCGGATATCCAGGGCTTTACGCTGCTGGCCGAACGAACCGAGCCGGCCCGGCTCATCAATCTCCTCGATGCGTATTTCTCGGCCCTGGACGAAATCGGTGCCCGGTATGGTCTGGAGAAGGTCAAGACCATGGGCGACGCCTACATGGCGGTGGCCGGCGTGCTATCGCCCGACCGGCGACACTCGATCGATGTTTGCCTGGCGGCGCTGGAGATGCGCGCCAAGCTCGATCGCCTGAAGGCGCAATACGAAGCGGTCGGAGAGCATGGCCCGCAACTGCGCATCGGCATCCATACCGGGCCCGTCATTTCGGGCGTTGTCGGCCTCCGCAGGATGACCTTCGACATCTGGGGCGATGCAGTCAATACCGCATGGTTCATGGAAGCGTTCGGAGTTGCAGGCCGGATCAATGTGTCGGAAACCGTGGCCGGACACGTCCACGGGCTGTTCGCGCTGGAGCCACGCGGCCCCATCGAGGCCAAGCACGAACGCGCGCATGAAATGTTCTTCCTCAATGGCTTGAAGACAGAGTATTCACGCAATGGCGACGGTCATTTGCCGAATGACCAGTTTCTGGCCGAGTATCTCCGCATCGGCGGTTCTCGATTGGCCCTGAATTGACCGGCGCGCGCACGGAAGCGATACCGCCGCGCGCTCCGACCACAAGGGAATGAGCCCTTACCCAATATTCCAGACTGCAGCGGCTCGCTATGGAGCATTTTTCGGCAAGGCAGGCCGGTTACAGGCAAGAGCTTGCCCCATTGCCCGGATAAGACTCCCATCGCGCCGCTTTCGTAGACGCGAGAGCGCGAACAGCGGTTGGTCTCGATCATCTCGCGTTCGCAGAATGCCGAGGAGACATACCATGAAGATCGTCGTGATCGGTGGGACCGGATTGATCGGATCGAAGCTCGTGGCGAAGCTCAAGCAGCAAGGCCACGAGGCCGTCGCAGCCTCACCGAAATCGGGCGTGAACGCCGTGACCGGCGAAGGCCTCCTTGCCGCGCTGACCGGCGCAGACGTCGTCGTCGACGTTGCCAACGCGCCGTCCTGGGAGCCCGCCGCCGTGCTCGATTTCTTCCAGCGCTCGAGCAAGAACCTGGTCGCGACGGAGGCGGCAGCGGGCGTGACGCATCACGTTGCGCTCTCGATCGTGGGGACCGAACGGTCGCCCGACAACGCGTATTTTCGTGCCAAGCTCGCCCAGGAAACCATCATCAAGTCCGCATCGGTCCCCTACTCGATCGTGCGTGCCACCCAGTTCTTCGAATTCCTTGGCGCCATTGCCGAAACGGCCGTGACCGAAGGAAAGATCGTCGTTCCCTCGGCCTTGTTTCAACCGATCGCGGCCGAGGACGTGGCTGATCGCCTCGCGGAGGTCGCGACAGGCCAGCCCCTCAACGGCACGATCGACATCGCGGGACCTGAGAAAGCCCCCTTCAATGAATTCATCGTGCGCCGCCTGAAGGCGTCCGGCGACACCCGTCCGGTGGTGGGAGACCCGAAGGCGCCCTATTACGGCGCCCCCATTGACGACACATCGCTGAACCCGCTCGGCGAGGCGCGGCTCGGAAAAACGCCGCTCGCAACGTGGCTCGCGAACCTCTGAGGCTCCGTCCTGCAATCACAATGGAAACGGCAATGAAGGAAATCCCATGCGCAGATTGCTGATCGCAGCGGCGGTCTATGCCGCATCTGTCCTGACCGCCCATGCAGCCGAGACGGCAGCCCCCATGGCCAAGGTGACGGTCGTGTTCGACCAGGCGCTGCCCAATGTCCCCGGCAAGAGCATGAAGGGCGTGCTGGTCGAGTACGGTCCCGGTGGTTCCTCTCCGGCCCACATGCATCCGCGCTCCGCATTCATCTATGCAACCATCCTGGAAGGAGCGATCCGCAGCCAGGTCAATGACGAGCCCGCCAAGGTCTATCGCAAAGGAGAGAATTTTTTCGAAAAGCCCGGCGACCGCCACGCCATCAGTGCGAATGCCAGCGATAGCGAGCCTGCGAAGCTGCTGGCCGTCTTCGTCCTGGATACAGCAGACAAGGAGCTGGTGACGCCGATCGCGAAGTAACGCCGGATCAACAGGCGGCTTTGCCGCATCGAAGCGCTCGCATCATCCCGGGCCCCACGAACGCGACCGACGTACCTGTCTGAGACGCAGCCTGGGCTTGCAATCCTTCTCGACGACGACGTAGCGCATGTGCCGCCCGGGCCGATCAGGTGCGAGTCCGCCGGGCTTCCAGCCGGAACCAACCGTTGAGCTAGATCAACCCTCGCCCCCCGCCCTCGCCTCAGCCTCGAACTTTCCCGCAGAGGACGAGGACGGCGCATGAATCTGCTGCTCAAGGAAATCCGGCACACACCCTTGCTCTGGCTTCTGGTCTTCGTCCCGGTGGTGATCATCCTCGAGCAGATGATGCCGCACGCCCACACGCTGCTGTTTGTGCTGGCCGTGGTTGCCATCATTCCACTGGCGAGCCTGCTCAGCCATGCAACGGAGGCCATCGCCGAGAAGACCGGGGATGCGGTTGGCGGGCTGATGAATGCCACGCTCGGCAATTTGACCGAACTCATCATCGCGATCGCTGCTCTCCAGGCCGGTGAATACATGCTGGTGAAGGCCTCCATCGCGGGCGCCATCGTCACCAACTCGCTGTTCATGCTGGGCGCATCCTTGCTCCTGGGCGGATTGAGGTATCCGACCCAAGAGTACAACCGGGCCGGCGGCAGGCTCTATTCCGCATTGCTGCTGATGGCGACCATCGCGCTGCTTTCGCCCTCCGCCATCGCCGATCTCGACTTCGCCGGAGGTGAGATCGCGGTGCAACGACTGAGCGTGGCCCTGGCGATCCTCTTGATGGCGGCCTATGGCCTCAGCCTGCTGTTCTCGCTGAAGACGCACAAGGAGTTGTTCGCCAGCGTCAATCATGGCGAGGCGGCCGGGCCGGTGCTGCCGATCGGGATCGCTCTACCAACACTGCTGGGCGTGACCGTGCTCGTCGCGCTCGTCAGCGAGATTTTCGTGGAATCGGTGCAGAAGGCCGCCGAAACGCTGGGCATGAGCCCGGCCTTCGTCGGCTTCATCGTCGTGGCGCTGGTCGGCGCGGCGGCCGAGATGGCGGTGGCGTTCTCCGCGGCTCGTCGCAACCGGCTCGACCTCAGCGTCAGCATCGCGCTCGGAAGCGCATCGCAGATCGCCCTGTTCGTCGCGCCGGTCCTCGTGCTGCTGAGCTATCTGGTCGGGCCGCACCCCATGGACCTTCAATTCTGGCCCGGAGCCGTGACCATGGTGATGATCGCGACCGTGGTGACGTGCTTCATCACCAACAGCGGCCGATCGGCCTGGTTCATCGGTGCTCTCCTGCTCTTCATCTATGCGATTTTCGCGATGACGCTCTACATGATCCCGCCGGGATCGCACGGGCCGGTCTAGATCGCCCCACGCCGCGCCGCCATCTCCGCGGCCAGCAGCAGCGCAGCACGGCTCGCGCCCACGGACGCGATGCCTTGCCCTGCGATGTCGTAAGCCGTGCCGTGCGCGGGCGTGCAAATCGGGAATGGGAAGCCGCCGAGCAACGTGACGCCGCGATCAAAACCCATCAGCTTCATCGCGATCTGGCCCTGATCGTGGTACATCGTCAGCACAGCGTCGAAGGCGCCGTTCTTGGCGCGCAGGAACACCGTGTCTGCGGGAAACGGACCCTCGGCGGCGATGCCCTCGCCCTGCCCGGCCGCAACCACGGGCGCGATGACATCGATCTCCTCCCGGCCGAAATTGCCGCCGTCGCCGGCGTGCGGATTCAATCCGGCGACCGCAATCCGCGGCCGTACGAAGCCGGCATTGCGCATGCAGGCGTCTGTGAGCTTGAGCGCGCGGTGGATGCGTTCGCCGGAGAGCTTTGCCGCGACATCCTTGAGCGGGATGTGCGAGGTGACGCGTGCGTTCCAGAGCCGGTCCAGAACGTTGAACTCGCTCGCCGCGGTCTTGAGACCGACCACCTCGGCCGAGAACGCGATCTCGTCGTCATACTCGGCGCGGGCGAGCCGCATCGCCTGCTTGTTGAAGGGGGTGAAGCAGACGGCGTCGACACGACCGTCGCGACCGAGCTCGAGGGCGCGCTTGTAGTTGGCAAGCGCAAACCTGCCGCCGGCAAGGCTCGCAGTTCCCCGCTCGACTTCGGCGGGATCGAGATGGCCGAGATCGACGAACAGCGTCTCGCCCTCGGCCGCACGAAGGTCAGCCCCCTGCTGCACCGTCGTCAGCTCCGGCGCGATGCCGGCAATGCGCGCGCCCTCGTCGAAGATGCGGCGGTCGCCAATGACGACGAGCCGGCTGCGGGCGCGGATGTCGTGCTGTATCACCAGCTTCGCCGTCAGCTCCGGGCTGATGCCGGCGGGATCTCCCATTGCCAATGCAATCAGCGGCTTTGCGGTCATATGATCACCTTCTCCTGGCTTGTCGTGTCGGTCGCGGGGGACGCGGGTTTGCGCCAGAGGCGCGCGAGCTGCAGCGCGAGTGGCAGCAGCAAGAGCGCGATGCCGGCCACGATCAGGCATGTGACGAGCTTGTTCGCAAAGAAAATGCCGAGCGATCCCTTGGACATCAGCATCGATTGCCGGAAGGCATCCTCGGCCTTGTCGCCGATGACGATCGCGAGCACCAGCGGTGCCAGCGGATAGAATAGCTTCTTGAAGAGATAGCCGACGATCCCGAAGCCGAGCATCATGACCACGTCGAGATAGGAGTTCGACACCGAATAGGCGCCGACGACGCAGATGATCACGATCAGCGGTGCGATCACCACGAAGGGAATCCGCATCAGGGCCGCAAAGACCGGCACGGTCAGCAGCACCAGCGCGACGGCGACGATGTTGCCGACATACATCGAGGCGATCAGGCCCCAGACAAAGTCTTTCTGATCGACGAACAGCATCGGCCCCGGATTGAGGCCCCAGATCATCAGCCCGCCCATCATCACGGCCGCGGTGGCCGAGCCGGGAATGCCGAGCGAGAGCATCGGTAGCAGCGCGCTGGTGCCGGCGGCATGATCGGCGGTCTCAGGCGAGATGATGCCTTCGACCTCGCCCGTGCCAAAATATCGACCGCGGCGCGAGAAGCGGCGGGCGATGCCATAGCTCATGAAGGATGCCGCGGTCGGGCCGCCCGGCGTGATCCCCATCCAGCAACCGATCGCGGCGCTGCGCAGCAGCGCAACGCCATGCCGCGGCAGGCGGCCGACCGCGCGAAACACCTCACGCCAATCGATCTTCGAGGAGACCGCGCGGGCATGAAACTCCTCTTCGACCGCGACCAGAAGCTCGCCGATGCCGAACAGGCCCATCACCGCCACGACGAAGCTCACGCCCTTGACGAGTTCGTCGACGCCCATGGTGAGGCGGACGCTGCCGGACACCGTGTCGATGCCGATCGCGGCGATGGCGAAGCCGATCGCCAGCGCCACGACGGTCTTGATCGGTGCCGCGCCGCCCATGCCGACGAAGCTCGCAAAGGCCAGGAAATACACCGCGAAATATTCCGGCGGCCCGAAGGCGAGCGCGACCTGCGCAACCCAGGATGCGAGGAAAGTGATCAGGATGACGCCGACCAGCGCGCCGAAGGCGGCCGAGCCGAAGGCGGTGGCGAGCGCCGTGGTCGGCCGGCCGTCGCGCGCCATCGGATAGCCGTCGAAGGTGGTCGCCACCGACGACGGCTCGCCGGGAATGTTGAACAGGATCGAGGTCACGGAGCCGCCGAATAGCGCGCCCCAATACATGCTGGACAGCAGGATGATCGCCGAGACCGGCTGCATGCCGAAGGTGAGCGGCAGCAGCAGCGATACCCCGTTGGGCGCACCCAGCCCCGGCAGCACGCCGACGAGGATACCGAGCAGCACGCCGACCACCATCAGCACCAGATGCGGCACGGTGACCGCGATGGTGAAGCCGTGCAGAAGCTCCTGGAGATTGTCCATCGGCCTCTCCGTCAGAACCCGAGGGCGGCAGCGAGCGCGCCGTGCGGCAAGCTCACCTGGAACATGCGCTCGAACACGACGTAGAGCGCAAGTGCCGTTGCCGCCGCCATGGCCAGCGCACGCGGCACGGATTGATGTTTTGGGATCGCCAGCACCGCGAAGACATACAGTGCCGATGCGACGTACATCCCGGCCAGCGGGATCGCGGCAACGAAGAGCGCGGCCGGCACGAACAGGCCGGCAAGCCGGCGCAGCTCGATCGGCGTGATCGCGATGGGAACGCTTGCCAGTGTCGGGGCCGGCAGCACGCCCCGCGCCAGATTGTAGAGGCTCCCGAGCACGATGATGATGCCGGTCAGGAACGGAAACGTGCCGGCCTCTACCCCCGCGCTCGACCAGCCGATGCCGTTGTCGAGGCTGGAGACGATGACGGCTACGCCAAAGCCGCCGGTGAGGACGGCGGTCGCAAGTTCAAGAGCGCGGCGGGAGATCATGGGCAGCTCCGCTCCGGTGTCGAACAATCGCCGGCTAAGGCGCACGCGTCTTTCGCAAGCACTCGGTGTCGTCCCTGCGAACGCAGGGACCTATAACCCCAGGGAGGAATTTGACGAAGACTTGACGTGACATCCACATCGGTACGACGACCAACACTCCTCGAGAGATCACGCGGTATGGGTCCCTGCGCCTCCGTGCGCAATTGCGCACTAGGCAGGGACGACAGCGGAGTTGGTGGGTAAGACCCGCTCCCATCGAAGCTGGTGCGACAGCCCCGCCTCACTTGACCAGCCAGCCCTGCTCGCCCGCAACCTGCTTGACGTGTTCGAGGTCCTCCTTGATGAACTTGTCGAACTCGGCGCCGGTCAGGAACGTGTCGACCTGGGAGGTCTTCTCGATGTAGTCCTTCCACTCCGGCGTCGCCTGCACCTTCTTCATGAGGTCGACATAGAACGCGGCCTGGTCCGGCGTGACCTTGCCGGGCAGCCAGACCGTCCGCGGCTGCTCATATTGCTTGATGTCGAGCCCCTGCTCGATGCAGGTCGGAACGTCGCTCCAGCCTTCCGTCGCGGTGACCTTGGCACCCTGCGGCAACCGCTTCGGACTGAAGACGCAAAGCGGACGCTGCGTGCCGCCGCGCCATTGCCCGAGGCTTTCGCTGGGGTTGTTGACGTGGGAATCGAGGTGTCCGCCAGCGAGCTGCACGGCCGTCTCAGCGCCGCTCTTGAACGGGATATAGGTCAGCTTGATATGCCCGGCCTTCTCGATCATGCGGGTCAGCACCTCGTCGGTGTCCTTGGACTGCGCGCCGCCCATCTTGAATTCGCCCGAGGCAGCCGCCTTGAGATAATCGCCTGCCGTCTTGTACGGTGCGTCCTGCTTGACCCAGAGCAGGAACTCGTCCTGCGCCATCGCCGCGATCGGAGTGAGATCGGTGTAGTTGAAGGCGACCTTGGAGACGAGCGGCTGCTGCCAGGCGTTCGAGGTGCCGAAGATCACCTTGTGGGGATCGCCCGCGGACGCCTTGCCGTAGACGTAGCCTTCGGCGCCGCTGCCGCCACCCTTGTTGACGACGACGATCGGCTGCTCCGTCAGCTTGTGCTTGGTGATGATGTTCTGCACGGCGCGTGCGAGATTGTCGGTGCCGCCGCCCGGCCCGGCGGTGGCCACGAACTCGATCGGCTTTTGCGGTTGCCAGGCGCTGAACGCCGGCGTCGCGCCGGCGAGCACGGCTGCGGCCGCGGAAAGCAGAAACGTTGACGTCCGACCCATGATTTCCTCCAGCTTTTTCTGTTTTGTTTTGTGTATTGTATCGTCGTCCGCTCAGGCGACGCGTTCCTCGCGTCTTCCTGAGGCCAGCACGATTGCGCCTTCTTGTTCGAGCGCTTCGATCTGCCTCTGGTCGAACCCGTACTCGGCCAGCACCTCGCGTGTATGCTCACCGTAGACCGGCGCGCCCGACAGCACTTTGCCCGGGGTCTCCGAAAACTTGACGGGAAGACCGATCGTCTTCACCGGGCCGAGCGTGGAGTGCTCGACCTCGACGACCATCTCGCGCGCCAGCGTCTGCGGATCGCTCAAGGCCTCCAGCATGTCGTGCACGGGCCCGCATGGCACGCCCTTCTCGTCCAGTGCCGCAAGCCAATGTGCGCGCGATTGGGTGCGGAAGCGTTCGCTCAGGACTGCTTCGAGCTCCTTCAGGTGCGCCATGCGGTCGGCCCCGGTCACGAAGCGCGGATCGGCGGCGAGCTCGCTGGCGCCGAGCGCTTCCAGCATCAAGAGCCAGTGCTTCTTGTTGGCGCCGCCGACCACGAGCCAGCCGTCGGAGGCCTCGAAGGCCTGGTATGGCGCGTTGAGCGGATGCGCCGAGCCCATCGCCCGCGGTGCTGTGCCAGCGGCGAGCGCGATGGTCGACTGCCAATAGGTCTGCACCAGCGCGGCTTCATAAAGCGAGGTCTCGACCCACTGCCCCTCGCCGGTCTTGAGGCGGTGCGTATAGGCCGCGAGAATGCCCATGCTCGCGAGCAGGCCGGCGGTGATGTCCGACAGCGGCGGTCCGCATTTGACGGGCGGACCGTCGGGACGTTCGCCGGTAAAGCTCATGATGCCGCTCATGGCCTGCGCGACCAGATCGAATCCGCGGCGATCTTTGTAGGGGCCGGTGCGGCCGAAGCCTGATAGCGAGCAGTAAATCAGCGCCGGGAATTGCTCGTGCAGATGCTCGTAGCCGAAGCCGAGGCGCTCCATGGCGCCCGGCGCAAAGTTCTCGACAAGCACGTCGGCGTCCGCGATCAGCCGTCGCAGCACCTGCTTGCCGCCGTCGGTTTTCAGGTCCAAAACGATGCCGCGCTTGTTGCGGTTCATCATCAGAAAGGAGGCCGCCTCCTCGCCGATCTTCGGCGGCACCGAATGGCGGGTGTCGTCGCCATTCGGCCATTTCTCGATCTTGATGACGTCGGCGCCCATGTCGGCGAGCATCAAGGTGCAGGTCGGCCCTGCCATGACATGGGTGAGGTCGATGACCTTGAGGCCGGCGAGCGGCCCCGAGCGGCGGGAGGTGGATTGCGATCGATCGCTCTGCATCGGCCCGTCCTATTGGCCGCGCCATTGCGGCGCGCGCTTGTTGAGGAAAGCATCGAGCCCTTCGCGAAAATCCTGGCTCGTGTAGCACATCAGGATCAGGTCCTCGCCCTCGTCCCGCGTCAGCCGCCTTTGCAGGCGAGCCACGGCCTGCTTGGTCGCATTCAGCGTCAGCGGCGCGTGGCTGGCGAGCAGCCGGGCGACTTCATCTGCGCGTCGCTCGAGCGCCGCAAGATCGTCGACGACCTCGCCGAGCAGGCCGACGCTTGCGGCCTCCGCAGCATCGACCAGGCGGGCGGTGAAGATCAGATCCTTGACGCGCGCCGCGCCGATGAGTGCGGTGAGACGGCTGACATTGGACATCGACAGGCAATTGCCGAGCGTCCGGGCGATGGGAAATCCGATCTTCGCGCTTCTGGTGCCGATGCGCAGATCGCAGGCCGCGGCGATGCCCGCCCCGCCTCCGGTGCAGAACCCGTTGATGGCCGCGATCGTCGGCACCCGGCACTGCTCCAGCGTGGTCAGCACCCGATCGATGCGGTTCTCGTAGTCGATCGCGTCCTGCGGTGTCTTGAACTCGCGGAACTGGTTGATGTCGGTGCCGGACGCAAACGCCTTGTCACCGGCCCCGCGCAGCACCAGCACCTTGATTGCATGGTCGCGGTTGGCCTCCTCGCAGATCGCGGCGAGCCGCTCGTACATGGCGAAGGTGAAGGCGTTACGGGCCTGCGGGCGGTTGAAGGTGATCCGCCCAATGCCGTCCTGGCGCTCGAATATGAGGTCTTCCGCCTCCACCTGCTGGTCCATTTCCTCATGTCCCTTTCTGTCTTTTACATTTTTGAATGCAAAATTGGGAATATTCAAGCTGGAACTTGCGGATTTTCGCATATAACTTCACATTTTGAATGCAAACGGACCAAGACCCATGCTTCATGAAGAAGTCGTCGGCCGCATCCGCGCCATCCTGCTCGACGGCGAAATCCCGCCGGGCGCGCGGATTCCCGAGCGCGAGCTGTGCGAACGGCTGCAGATCTCGCGCACGCCGCTTCGCGAAGCGCTCAAGGTGCTGGCCGCCGAAGGCCTCGTGCAGCTGCTGCCGCATCGCGGCTCGCGCGCGGCGAAGCTGACCGACAAGGACATGCGCGACCTGTTCGAGGTCTGCCAGGGCCTCGAGGCCCTTGCCGGCGAGCTCGCCTGCGAGCGCATCACGGACGCAGAGCTCGACGAGATCGCCGCTGCGCATGCGGACATGGTGCGGCATTATCGCGAGGGCGATCTGATCCAGTACTACCGCGGCAACCGCGCCATTCACGAAGCCATCGTCACCGCTGCCGGCAATCCGGTGCTCGCGGGGCTCTACGCCTCCGTGACCGCGCGCATCCGCCGCGCGCGCTACGTCACGCCGATGACGCCGCAGCGCTGGGCGCTCGCCGTGAAGGAGCACGAAGCGATCCTCAACGCACTCCAGCGTCGCGACGGCACCGGCCTCTCCCACATCCTGCGTGCGCATCTCCGCCACAAGCGCGAAGAGGTGCTGCAGGCGGGCTTTGCCGAGACGGAAGGAAATGAGCCGACGCTGCGGATTGCGTGAGGGGGCGACGCGGCGGCACCGGCCTTGAGCGGGCTGCCCGGAAAACGTGCAACCTTCTGTTGCCCGACAATCACACCACCCGGAAATCGCCGGTCAGGCCGGCGATGGGAGGTGTCTCCGGTGGTCCGCCGGTGGCGAAACAGCTACGCATGTCTCGTTTGAAATATTTGGCAATGCATTGCATCGGGGCGCCCTGTGGAATTGGCAATTGGGGTTGGCGGCTGGCGTCCCACGCGGTGGGCGATCTCCATCAAGGCGTTGTTGGCGAGTACGGCATTGACGGCGGCGCTGCCCGTCGCGGCGGTGGGTCTGCTCACGGCGATCTCTAATCAGGCGGCCGCGCAGACCTGGAATGGCGGCCCCGGATTTTGGGCCGCAGCCGGAAGCTGGACGCCGGCCACCGTTCCAAACGCAGTCGACGCTGTGGCGACATTCAATGCGACGATCCCGAACCAAGGTCCACAGGTCAATCTACAGGCCGGGACGTTCACGATCGGCACGTTGAATCTGAACTCTTCAGCCACGAACAGCAATTTCGGCTTCGTCAACGGCACCCTGATCATGGGGACCAGCGCGGGCTCGGCCGCGATCAATGTGCAATCAAGCAATCCGTTCCTGAGCGGCGATATTACGGCCGGCGGCGTTCTTCAGCTCAATTCGAACACCGTCATCACGACGGCGTCTGCGAGTGCGGAGTTTCTGGTCGACAGCACTGGCCAGATCACAGGTCCCGGCAGCTTGACGGTCGCGGGTCCCGGCAGGGTGACGCTGAACAGCGCCAACACCTATGCGGGCGGTACCACGGTCACGGGCGGGACGCTGACCGGCGGACACGCAACCGCGGGCTCGATCGACGCGTTCGGGGCCGGTGCCATGACCATGAGCGGCGGCACATTGCGCACGACGGTCACTGGGACGCTGGCCAACGATATCACCTTCACAGCCGGCACGACCTCGACATTGTCGGCGGCAGCCGGCACAACTCTGTTGGCGGCGGGCGGCATGAACGTGGCGAACGCTCATCTGCAGTTCGGATCCGCAGCGGATACGGGAACCGTGCAATTGCAGATCGCGGTCGGCACGGCCGTAGGCACGGGTACGACGCTCGCAGTCAACGGCGGCACGCTGCAGGCAATTGACGGCATAATGTCGTTTTTCACAGGCAACGCCGGCTCAACGACGGTGGCCGCAGGCGCGGTCCTCGATTACAACGACCATACCAGTGCCCTCCGCAATCTGCTTGGCGCAGGAACGGTGAACACCGGGTCCAGTGCCGCGACCATTATAGCCATTACGAATGGCGATTTCGGTGGTGTCATCCAAGGCGCCGGGCGCCTGAGCCTGAGCCTCGGCCTCTCCGGCACCGTGACGTTGACCGGCGCCAACACCTACACCGGTGGGACCATCATTAATTCGGGCCACACGCTGCAGCTCGGCAATGGCGGCACCACCGGTTCGATCGTCGGCAATGTCGCCAACAACGGCACGTTCGCCATCAACCGCTCGAACGTTCTCGCCCTCACAGGCGTGATCAGCGGCACCGGTGCATTGGAGCAGAATGGCACCGGCATCACGGCGCTATCGGCGGTCAACACCTACACCGGGGCAACAACGGTCAATAACGGAATCCTTGCTGTCAATGGCTCGATTGCATCATCGATCCTCACGACCGTAAACGCGAATGGCTCGCTAACCGGCGGCGGCGCTGTGGGCGCCGCTCAGATCAACGCGGGTGCCGTTTTCTCGCCCGGCGCCCCAGGCACGCCGGGAACGTCCATGACGCTGGCAAGCCTCGCGATGCAGTCCGGGGCGACGTATTTTGTCTATGCGAACCCCACGACGTCGACCTTTGCCAATGTGACCGGCAATGCGAGCCTCGGCGGCGCCACCGTCGCTGCGGACTTTGCCGCCGGAAGCTATGTCGCGAAGCAGTATACCATTCTCAGCGCGGGCAGCATCGGCGGCACGTTCGATCCCACGGTCTTGAATTTCGGCCTGCCGTCGGGCTTCACCACCACGCTGAGCTACGACGCAACCCACACCCACGCATATCTGAACCTCGTGCTGAACTTCGCGCCTCCGTCCGGCAACCTGAACGGCAATCAGCAGAATGTCGGCAACGCGATCATCAACTTCTTCAACAGCAACGGCACCATCCCGATCGCATTCGGCGGCCTGACGCCCGCCGGCCTGACTCAGCTCTCCGGCGAGGTCGGCAGCGCGCCGCAGCAGGCGACGTTCAACGCCATGAACCAGTTCATGGGTGTGATGACGGATCCGTTCATCGCGGGCCGCGGCGATCCCGTCAGTGCGGGCGGCGCGCCGAATGCCTATGCGGATGAGACAGCCTTTACGGATCAGGCAGCCCTGGCCTACGCGCGCAAGCGCAAGCCGAACGACGCGCTGGCTGCGATCTACACCAAGGCACCGGTCGCACCGTCGTTCGAGCAGCGCTGGAGCGTCTGGGCGGCGGGCTTTGGCGGCGCGCAGCAGACCGACGGCAACGCCGTCGTCGGATCGAACACCACCACAAGCAATCTCTACGGCACCGCTGTCGGTGCGGATTATCGCATCTCCCGCGATACGCTGGTCGGCTTCGCGCTCGCCGGCGGTGGTACCAATTTTACCGTGGCGAACGCGCTTGGCGGCGGCCGGTCCGACCTGTTCCAGGCCGGCGCCTTCTTCCGGCACATCATTGGGCCTGCCTACATCGCCGGCGCGCTGGCCTATGGCTGGCAGGACATCACGACCGATCGCACCGTGACGGCGGCCGGCGTCGACCGCCTGCGCGCCGAGTTCAATGCCAACACCTATTCCGGCCGGCTCGAAGGCGGCTATCGCTTCGTCACGCAGGGCGTCGGTCTCACGCCTTACGCCGCAGCACAGTTCACCACCTTCGATCTGCCGGCCTACGCCGAGCAGGCCATCGTCGGCAGCAATCAGTTTGCGCTGGCCTATGGCGCCAGGAGCGTCACCGACACCCGCACCGAGCTCGGCCTGCGCACCGACAAATCCTTCGCTCAGGCCGACGGCATCGTCACGCTGCGCGGACGGCTGGCCTGGGCGCATGATTTCAATCCGGACCGCGCCATTGGCGCCACGTTCCAGACGCTGCCCGGTGCGAGCTTCGTCGTGAACGGCGCGGCGATGGCCTCGGACTCCGCGCTGGTGACCGGATCGGTCGAGAAGAAGTGGCTGAACGGCTGGTCGGCCGCCGGCACGTTCGAGGGCGAGTTCTCGAACGTCACGCGCTCCTACGCCGGCAAAGGCGTGGTCCGATACGCCTGGTGATGTCGCCTGCGGGCGCTTCGCGAGGACAGACGGCCGAGATGCAGCTACCTCGTGCGCTTCGTCGACGCCTGCGCGGGCGCGCGCCGTCCTGACATCAAGATTGTGTGCCTCGCATCGCGCGGCCAGCAGACACAATGGCGACACAATCATTGGTGCGCGCCTGGAGTGGTGCCTTCATCTCGGCAAGCCGCGCTCGTCACCAAAAACCAATTCCACTTGCTAGCTCGTCTGGACCGGAGCAGCATCCGACCATCGGCGCAGGCCGAACACAACGCGCGAACAATCGCGCAATAAAAGACAAAAGCGGAGAAAACGCATGACAATCGATGTCTCTCGTCGGTCGCTGCTCGCACTCGGAGCCGGCCTCGGCGCCAGCGCCATGCTCGGCAGCAGCGCATTGGCGCGGGCTCCCAAGCTCGGCACCCAGACGCCCTACTGGCACCGCTTCATTCTCGGCGATGCGGAAGTGACCGTCGTGTCCGATGGGCCGCTGCCGCTCGGCGATCCCTCCGGGACCTTCACCGGCGTTCCCAAGGAAGAGGTGAAGAAGATGCTGGCGGACAATTTCCTGTCGCCGGACAATGTCGTGCTCGAGCAGAACTCGCCGATCGTGAACACCGGCGACAAGCTCATCCTGTTCGATACCGGCATGGGCAGCTCAAAAATGTTCGGCGCCAGCACCGGGCGGCAGCAGAAGAGCATGACCGAGGCCGGCATCAAGCCGGGGGACATCGATGCCGTGGTCTGCTCGCATGCCCATATCGACCACATCGGGGGCATCGTCGACGAAGGTGGCAAGCCGCTGTTCCCGAACGCGCAGATCTACATCTCCCAGACCGATTTCGACTTCTGGACCGATGAAGGCAAGCTTGGCAGTCCGGCCAAGGACTTCGTCGTTCACGCCCGCAAGAATCTTCTGCCGGTCCGCGACCGCATCGTGTTCTTCAAGGACGGGCAGGAATTCCTGCCGGGCGTGCAGGCGATCGCAGCGCCCGGTCATACTGTCGGCCACACCATCTTCATGGTCAGTTCGGCCGGCAAGTCTTTTGCTTTCCTCGGCGATCTCTCGCACCATTCGGTGCTGCTGCTGGAGCGGCCGCGGATGGAATTCTCCTACGACACAGATCCCAAGCAAGCAGCTGAATCGCGCGTGAAACTGCTCACGATGCTTGCGGCCAACAAGACGCCGGTGATGTCCTATCACTTCGCCTGGCCGGGCTACGGCCATGTCGCCAAGGCAGGTGAAGGCTTCCACTATTACCCCGAACCGATGCGGATGACGTTGTAGCTCGCCAGATCAGGTCCGGGCAGCGCAGCCGTGCCGCCCGGGCCCGTGATGCTGCTATTCCGCGGGCTCCGCGACCGCGAGAGGCTTCGACGTGGCTGCGTCAGGCCGCGCGCCCGGAAATATCCGCCGGACCAGAACGAACAGCGCCGGAACGAAGAAGATGCCGAGGACGGTTGCCGCGATCATGCCGCCAGCGACCCCGATGCCGACCGCGTTCTGGCTGGCGGAGCCCGCGCCCGTCGCCACCGCCAGCGGCAGCACGCCGAGGATGAAGGCGAGCGACGTCATCAGGATCGGGCGCAGCCGCTGGCGCGCCGCGTGCAGCGTGGCATCGACGAGGCTGCGGCCGGCAGCGATCTGCTCCAGCGCGAATTCGACGATCAGGATCGCGTTCTTCGCGGCAAGGCCGATCGTGGTGAGCAGGCCGACCTGAAAATACACGTCGTTGGCCTGGCCGAACAGCGTCGCAGCAAGCAGCGCGCCGAGCACGCCGATCGGCACCGTCAGCATGACCGCGAACGGGACCGACCAGCTCTCATACAGCGCAGCGAGGCTGAGGAACACGATCAGGAGCGAGATCGAATAGAGGTACAGCGTCTGGCTGCCGATGAGCCGCTCCTGGAACGACAACCCGGTCCATTCATGGCCGTAGCCCTTGGGCAGCTTGGCCATCTGCTCCTCCACCGCCTGCATGGCGACGCCCGAGCTGATGCCCGGCCCCGCCTGGCCCTGGATCTCGACGGCGGCAACGCCGTTGTAGCGCTCCAGGCGCGGCGAGCCGAAGCTCCAGCGATCGCTGGCCAGCGCCGAGAACGGCACCATCGAGCCGGAGGCGTTGCGGACGTACCAGCGGCCGATGTCGCTGGTGTCCATCCGGAACGGCGCGTCGCTCTGCACATAGACCTGCTTGACGCGGCCGCGGTCGATGAAGTCGTTGACATAGGCGCCGCCCCAGGCCGCCGACAGCGTGGCGTTGAGATCGCTCAGGTTCACGCCGAGTGCCGTGGCCTTGGCCTGATCGACGTCGAGGTTGAATTGCGGCGTATCGTCCTGACCGTTCGGCCGTGCCTGCGCCACGCGCTTGTCCGCCGCGAGCTGGCCGAGCAGCTGGTTGCGCGCCTGGATCAGCGCCTCGTGGCCGTTGCCGCCGGTGTCCTGGAGATAGACGTCGAAGCCGCCGGAATTGCCGAAACCGGGAATCGGGGGCGGCAGCACGGCAAACACCATCGCATCACGGATCTTCGCGAACGCACCCATGGCGCGTCCGACCACGGCCTGCGCCGAGGTCGACGGATGCTTGCGCTCGTCGAACGGTTTCAGGCTGACGAAGGCAAGGCCAACGTTCTGCCCCTGCCCCGCAAAGCTGAAGCCATTGACCGCGAACACGCCTTCCACGGCGTCCTTCTCGTTGTCGAGATATTGATGCTCGACCTGCTTGATGACATCGAGCGTGCGTGTCGAGGTGGCGCCGACCGGAAGCTGGATCAGGGTCATGATCGTGCCCTGGTCCTCCTCGGGCAGGAACGAGCTCGGCAGCCGCTGGAACAGGACGACCATGCCGGCGATGATCGCCACGAAGGCGATCAGGACGCCGGCGACGCGCCTGATCGCGCCGCCCGCGGCGCGCTGATAGCCGTCGGCCATCCGGTCGAAGCCACGGTTGAACAGGCCGAAGAAACCGCGCCGGGTGCCGTGATGTTTTGCCGGCTTCAGGATGGTGGCGCACAGCGCCGGTGTCAGCACCAGCGCCACCAGCACGGAGAGCAGCATCGCCGTGACGATGGTCAGCGCGAACTGCCGGTAGATGATGCCGACCGAGCCGTTGAAGAACGCCATGGGGATGAACACGGCCGAGAGCACGACGCCGATGCCGACCAGTGCGCCGGTGATCTCGCGCATGGATTTCTCGGTCGCCTCGCGCGGACCGAGCTGCTCCTCGGCCATCACGCGCTCGACGTTCTCGACCACGACGATGGCGTCGTCGACCAGCAGGCCGATCGCCAGCACCATCGCGAACATCGTCAGCGTGTTGATGGAATAGCCGGCAAGCGACAGCACGCCGAAGGTCCCGAGCAGCACCACGGGCACCGCGATGGTCGGAATGATGGTGGCCCGCCAGCTCTGGAGGAACACGAACATGACGACGAAGACGAGGACGATCGCCTCGAACAGCGTGTGCACCACCTTCTCGATCGACAGCTTGACGAAGGGTGTCGTGTCGTAGGGGTAGATGACGCGAAGCCCCTCCGGCATGGTAGCGCCGAGCTCGGCAATGCGCGCCTTCACAGCCTCCGAGGTTGCGACCGCATTGGCGCCGGTTGCAAGGCTGATGCCCATGCCCGCGGCTGGCTTGCCGTTGTAGCGCGCGGTTGAATCGTAGGATTTCGAACCGAGCTCGACGCGCGCGACATCGCCGATGCGCACCACCTGGCCCGACGACGCCGTGCGCAGGATGATGTCCTTGAACTGCTCGACCGTCTGCAAGCGGCTCTGCGAGGTAATGGTGGCATTGAGCTGCTGGCCGCCGACGGCCGGCAGGCCACCGAGCTGGCCGGCCGTGACCTGCGTGTTCTGGGTCTGGATCGCCGCGGTGACATCGCCCGGCATCAGATTGTACTTGGCCAGCTTGTCGGGATCGAGCCAGATGCGCATGGCGTATTCGGCGCCGAACAACGTCACCTGGCCGACGCCGGCGACGCGGCTGATGGGATCGTTGACCGAGGACGCCACGTAGTCGGCGATGTCGCTGGCGGCGAGCCTGCCGTCCTCGGAGACGAAGCCGAGCACCATCAGGAAGCTCGCCGACGACTTCACCACCTTGATGCCTTGCTGCTGCACGACCTGCGGCAGCAGCGGGGTGGCGAGCTGGAGCTTGTTCTGCACCTGCACCTGGGCGATGTCGGCATCGGCCTCGTTGGTGAACGTCAGCGATATCTGCACGACGCCGGTCGAGGTGCTCGACGAGGACATGTACTGGAGATAGTCGAGGCCGGTCATGTTCTGCTCGATGACCTTGGTCACCGAGTTCTCGGCGGTCTGGGCGTTCGCACCGGGATAGGTCGCCGTGATCGTGACGACGGTCGGCGCGATCTGCGGATATTGCGCGATCGGCAGGCGCATGATCGCGAGCACGCCAACCAGCATGATTAGGATGGCGATGACCCAGGCGAAGATCGGCCGCTTGATGAAGAAATGCGACATGACGATTACTGCCCGGTTGCGCCGGCGGCCGGCCGTGCATCGGCCTGCCGAGTCGGGTTCATTGTCAGGCCGGTTGCCGGATCGACCGCAACCTCGACGGTCTTGACGGGGGCACCGGGGCGCACCTTCTGCGTTCCCTCGACCACCAGGCGATCGCCCGATTTGGCGCCGGAGCGGACCAGCCAATTGCCATCGACGTCCTCGCCGAGATCCAGCGTCCGCTGCTCGATCTTGCCGTCCTTGTCCACGAACATCGCGACCGCCTGCCCCAGCGGATTGCGCGACACCGCCCGCTGCGGCACCAGGATCGCAGCCGGATCGACGCCGGCGACGACGCGCGCGCGCACATACATGCCGGGCAGCAGTGCGCGCTCGGGATTGGCGAAGATCGCGCGCGATGAGACCGAGCCGGTGCTTTCGTTGACGCTCGCGTCCGTAAAGCCGTATTTGCCCTTGTGACCGTAGGTTTTGCCGCTCTCCATCAAGAGCTCGACCTGCACGCCCTCGGCCGGCCGCTTGAGCTTTCCGCTCGCGATCTGGCTGCGCAGCCGCTCCATCTCGGAGGTCGACTGATCGAGATCGACATAGACCGGGTCGAGCTGCTGGATCGTCGTCATCGCGGTCGCCTAGCTCGCGGTGACGAGCGCACCGGGCGTGATGGTCGACTTGCCGATCCGGCCCGAGATCGACGCGGCGACCTTGGTGCGATCCAGCGCGATCTCGGCGGTGTCGCGGTTGGCCTCAGCGGCCTTCAGATCGGCCTCGCCCTGCTTGTAGGCGGCGACCGCATCGTCCACGTCCTGCTGGCTTGCCGCGTTGGTCTGCAGCAGCTGGGTCTTGCGCGCGGCCTTCAGTTTGACACTGACGACCGTTGCCTCGGCCCGCTGCACCGACGCCTCGGCGTTCGCCAGCGCCGCCTTGTACTGGACCGGGTCGATCTCGTAGAGCAGGTCGCCCTCCTTGACCTCGGCGCCCTCCACGAAGTCGCGCTTGAGCAGGATGCCGGTGACCTGCGGCCGGACTTCCGAGACCTGGTAGGCGACGACGCGGCCCGGCAGGACGGTCGAGACCTTCGCCTCCTGCGGCTTCAGCGTCACGACGCCGACCTCGGGCGCCATCTGTTGCGACGCCGGCATCTGGCTCTGCTCGCCGCAGGCCGCGAGCGACAGCAGGGCAATCAACGGAACGGCGTGGGCGATCGGTCGACGCATGATCATGATCCATGGGTGAGCTTGCGGCCCTTCGAGAGGGATCGCGCACGGAAACGTTTGGAAACTATTCAGTTTCCGCTTGGAAACTTGGTAGTTTCCTTCCCCGAAGTCAAGTGCTATGCTCTCTACACATTCCGTTCAAACAGTCGTGAAGCGGCTCACATCTGGCGGCAGGTCTTATGGCGAGGACATCGGAAAATCGCAGCCGCTCTGGCGGCAATCGTTCTTCAGACCGGAGCTTTGGCCTCCCCGCCCCTGACGCGCGCATGACGCAATTGCTGGCGGCGGCGAAAGACACTTTCACCAGCAAGGGTTTTGGCGCGACGACGATGGACGACATCGCCGCGGCCGCCGGGATGTCCAAGAAGACGCTCTACAAATTGTTCGAGAGCAAGACCGAGCTCTTCCGGGCCATGCTGCTGCGCAGCCTGCCCGAAGCCGATTTCGCAGATGCTGCTCTGGAAGGATCACCAGTGGCCCGGCTTCGAAATACGCTCCGTGAGGCTGCCGACGTGGCGCTATCGCCGGGCGAGATCGCGCTGCAGCGCCTGATCATCGGCGAACGCCAGGCCTCGCCTGCACTGGGGCGCATGTTCGCCGAGGTCATCATGGAGAGCGGCACGGAGCATATCATCGAGCTCCTCAAGACGGTCCGTCTCGAGCCTCGTTTCGACGGCGTGCCGCTGCGCCTCATCGCCGAGATGCTGTTCGGCATGGTGTTCGGCCACGACCATTTCAGGCTGCTGACCGACACCGGATTCAAGCTCAATCGCCGCGTGCTAGACCGGCGGATCGATCTTGCGATTGCAACGTTCTGCGTGCCTGACGATCGGGCCGGTCAGCCGCCGCGCTCGGATTGAGCGAGCGTCAGCACCCAAGCCTGTCGGCGATCCCGCCAAAATCCTTCGCGACGATGTCCCAGTTGCCGGTGGCTTCGAAATCGACCTTCTGAAGCGGACCATATTCGGTCGGCCGCGCCACGAAGGCGGTCTTCAGCCCGTTCTTCTGCGCGGCGGCAAGATCGCCGTTGTGGGCGGCGACTATCATCACTTCGTCCGGCTTGAGACAAAGCAGCCGCGCGGCCCCAAGATAGGTTTCCGGATCGGGCTTGTAGTGCTCGAACAGTTCGGCCGACAGAATGAGGTCCCACGGCAGGCCGGCGAACTTCGCCATGTTGGTGAGCAGCGCGACGTTGCCGTTCGACAGCGGCGAGATGACGAATTTCGTCTTCAACCGAGTCAGGCCGGCGACGCTGTCGGGCCAGGGATTGAGGCGGTGCCAGCCCTTGGTGAGGTAATCGAGATCGGCTTCAGTGAGGCCCTTAATCGCAAACTGCGCGACCAGCTTGTCCAGCGAGCGGCGGTGCAGATCGTCGAGCATGACATAGCCGCGCTCGGGATGTTTGCGCACCTCGTCCATCGAAGCCATGTACATGCCGCGCCAGCCGTCGACCAAAGCGGTCCAGTCGGCGCTGATGCCGCGCTGCCTGCCCCACCACATGAAGTCGGTGATGAGGCTGGTGCGCCAGTCAACGACGGTGCCGAACACGTCGAAGACCAGGGCTTTGACGGCGGTGAGATCGGACATGTGCGCTTCCCGGTTATTTTTATCGTTGTCATTCCGGGGCGCGCATAGCGCGAGCCCGGAATCCATTTCACACCAGCCTCTGCCGCCTGATGGATTCCGGGTTCTCGCTTCGCGAGCCCCGGAATGACGGACAGCGTCAGTCCAAATGGAACTTCGCGAGCTCGCGGTGCTCGGCCTTGATGTAGCGCACGGTGCCGGTGACGGAGCGCATCACCACCGTCTCGGTCTCGATCACGCCGTCCTTGCGGAATTTCACGCCCGACAGCAGCGAGCCCGTGGTGACGCCGGTGGCCGCGAACAGGCAGTCGCCGCGCGCCATGTCCTCGATGCCGTAGATCATCTTGGGATCGTTGACGCCCATCTTGGCGGCGCGCTCGCGCTTCTCGTCGGAATCGAGGATCAGGCGGCACTGCATCTGGCCGCCGATACAGCGCAGCGCCACGGCCGCAAGCACGCCTTCCGGCGCGCCGCCGGTGCCGAGATACATGTCGACGCCGGTGTTGTCGGGGTCGGCGCAGTGGATCACGCCGGCGACGTCACCATCGGTGATGAGGCGGACTGCGGCGCCGGTCGAGCGCACGCTCGAGATGATGTCGGCATGGCGCGGGCGGTCGAGCACGAGAACGGTGATCGCTTCGGGCTTGACGCCCTTGGCTTTCGCGAGGCGGCGGACGTTGTCGGCCGGGGTGGCATCGAGATCGACGACGCCCTTGTCGTAGCCCGGGCCGATCGCGAGCTTCTGCATGTAGACGTCGGGCGCGTGGAGCAGCGTGCCGCCGTCGGCCATCGCCATGGTCGCGATCGCGCCCGGCATGTTCTTGGCGCACAGCGTGGTGCCTTCGAGCGGGTCGACCGCGATATCGACCTCGGGCCCTGCCTTGAGGCCGACCTGCTCGCCGATATAGAGCATCGGCGCCTCGTCGCGCTCGCCCTCGCCGATCACGATGGTGCCCTGGATAGGCAGCTTGTTGAGCTCGCGCCGCATGGCGTCCACGGCGGCCTGGTCGGCGGCCTTCTCATTGCCGTGGCCGCGCAGCCGCGCCGACGATACCGCCGCCCGCTCCGTCACCCGCACGATCTCCAGCGTGAGGATGCGCTCGAGCAACGCTTGCGGCGGGACTGAAATATGGGTCGACATCGGCTCACTCCTTCAAACAGTTCGGGACAGAAGTCTCTGCCCGCATCAATTCGCAACGCCCACGGTTCGTTCGTTCAAACCGCCTCAGTTCTTCTCGATCCGGATGACTTGCGGCCGTCCGCTGATCACCTTGTCGCGCTGCACGGCGGCGAGCGCGCGGCGCACGGCGTCCTCATGCGTGGCATAGGTGATCAGGATGACGGGCACCGGCGCCGCCTTGCCGGTCGCCGGCGCAGCGCCGCCATTGGGATGACGCTGCACGATCGACTCGATCGAAATCTTCTGCTCCGCGAGCCGGGTCGCGATCGCGGCCGCAGTGCCCGGGAAATCGCGCGCCAGGAGGCGGATGTAGTAGCCGCCTTCGTGCCGCTCCATCGGCGCCTTCGTGGTGTCGTGGAGGTGCGAAATCGGCCGGCCGAACGGATTCGCGCGGATGCCGCGCGCGACGTCGGCGATATCGGCGACGACCGCCGATGCGGTCGCAGCACCGCCGGCGCCGGGACCGACCAGCGTGATCGGCGGAATCCCCTCGCCATCGATCGTGACCGCATTGGTGACACCCATCACCTGCGCGATCGAGGAGGATTTTGGAACCATGGTCGGATGCACGCGCTGCTCGATGCCCTTGGCGGTGCGGACGGCAACGCCGAGCAGCTTGACGCGATAGCCGAGATCAGCCGCAGCACGTAAATCTTCCGGCGCAATGGACGAGATACCTTCGACATACACGGCGCTTTGAGCAACTTTCGTGCCGAAGGCGAGGCTGGCAAGAATGGCGAGCTTCTGGGCGGTATCATGACCGTCGACGTCGAAGGACGGATCGGCTTCGGCATAGCCGAGCCGCTGCGCATCCTTCAGGCATTCGGCGAAGGACAGGCCCTCCTGCTCCATCCGCGTCAGGATGTAATTGCAGGTGCCGTTGAGGATGCCGTAGACGCGGTTGACGCCGGTTCCCGCAAGTCCTTCGCGCAACGTTTTGATGACAGGGATCGCGGCGCCGACCGCTGCCTCGAAATTCAGCGCGCCGCCGTGCTTTTCAGCCGCCTTGGCGAGCTTGATGCCGTGCTTGGCAAGCAGCGCCTTGTTGGCGGTGACGACCGACTTGCCGGCATTCAGCGCCGCTTCAACCGCAGCCAGTGCCGGATCTCCGGCGCCGCCCATCAGCTCGACGAAGCAATCGACCTCAGGATGGGTGGCAAGCGCGAGCGGATCCTTCGCCCATTCGACGCCGCGCAGGTCTACGCCGCGCTTCTTCGCCTTGGAGCGCGCCGTGACGGCGACGACGCGAATGCCCCGGCCGCTGCGGCCCGCGAGCACGCGCGCCTGCGTTTCGATCAAACGGACAACTTCGGCACCCACGGTGCCGAGCCCCGCTATGCCCACTTTCAGGGGTGCGACCATGATGCCTTACGAGAACCTGTCGAAGAGAATTAGCGCCGGTTGGCGAGCGGAACGACGTTGTGCAACGTTTCGATGCCGCTTTCAAGGAAGCGCCGCACGCCGCGCGCGGCCTGCCTGATCCGTTGCTCGTTTTCCACCATGGCGATGCGGACATATCCTTCACCATGCTCGCCGAAGCCGACGCCGGGCGAAACCGCGACGCCGGACTTCTCGACCATCAGGGTGGCGAACTGCATGCTGCCGACGCTGCGGAAGGCTTCCGGCAACGGCACCCAGGCGAACATCGAGGCCTCCGGCGGCGGGATCTCCCAGCCGGCGCGGCCGAATGATTCCACCAGCGCGTCGCGGCGCTTGCGGTAGGTGTCGCGCATCTCCTTGATGCAGTCGTCGGGGCCGTTCAGCGCGGCGGTCGCGGCGACCTGCACCGGCGTGAAGGCGCCGTAGTCGAGATAGGATTTGACGCGGGCGAGCGCGGCGATCACGCGCTCGTTGCCGACCGCAAAGCCCATGCGCCAGCCGGCCATCGAATAGGTCTTCGACATCGAGGTGAACTCGACGGTGACGTCCATCGCGCCCGGCACCTGGAGCACCGAGGGCGGCGGGTTGCTCTCGTCGAAATAGACCTCGGCATAGGCGAGATCGGACAGGATCAGGATCTCGTGCTTCTTCGCGAACGCGACGAGGTCCTTGTAGAAATCGAGGCTCGCGACATAGGCGGTCGGGTTCGAGGGATAGCAGACGACGAGCGCCAGCGGCTTCGGGATCGAATGCACGATCGCCCGCTCCACCGCCTCGAAGAACTGCGGCGTCGGCTCGGAGGGCACCGAGCGGATCACCCCGCCCGCCATCAAAAAGCCGAAGGCGTGAATCGGATAGCTCGGGTTGGGACAGAGGATGACGTCCCCCGGCGCGGTGATCGCCTGGGCCACGTTGGCGAAGCCCTCCTTCGAGCCGAGCGTCGCCACGACCTGGGTATCGGGGTTGAGCTTCACGCCGAAGCGGCGGGCGTAATAGGCGGCCTGGGCCCTGCGCAGGCCGGGGATGCCGCGGGAGGCCGAGTAGCGGTCGGTGCGCGGCTTGCCGAGCGTCTCCTTGAGCTTCTCCAGCACGTGCGGCGGGGCCGGCAGGTCCGGATTGCCCATGCCGAGGTCGATGATGTCGGCGCCGGCATTCCGCGCGGCCGCCTTGGCCCGGTTGACCTGCTCGAACACGTAAGGCGGAAGGCGGCGGATGCGGTAAAACTCTTCCATGGCTCTCTGGGCTCCGGGGGCAACCGGTCAGGACAGAATCGACAGGCCGCGACGGCCGCCCGGGAAAGACGCTCGGCCCTCGCCTAAAATCACTCAAAATCAAACATTTAGAGTAATTTTAAACAGCAGGAGCTGAGGTCGTTCGTCCTGACTCTCGGCTGAACTGAGGTCTTTTAGCACGGCAAGACGGGGGCGCCAGCGATTACCTTGCAACGCCTCATTTGGCGTCCTTGGCGGCAACGGCCTGGCGGTCGCGCGCAGCGGCAAGCTCGGCTTCGATCTTGGCGCGCTGCTCCGGCGGGATGATGGCCTGGTCACGGTCCGGCGGCAGGTCATGCACCGGCAGGTAGCTGCCGGGCTCCCTGGGATGCGCCTGCGCGTCCGCGGGCGTCATATCCGCGAGCTGACTCGAACATCCGCCCAGCACAAGCGCCACCATCAGCAGCGCGCCGCAGATCGGCAGCGACTTTTGAACATCCCTCAACGCCAACACTCGGGAAATCCCCTACTCGTCCCAACGCCCGGCTGTTGGAAGCTTAACCAACAACCGACCCGCGCTCAAACCATTGCTGCCCAAATGGTGCGAGCGACAAAACATCCAAGGCCCACCAACCCTCACGGTGCGGCCTGATTGTGACGGAACCAAGAAAACTTATCGCAGTGCAGCACATCTTCGAGAGTGTTTAACGCCAAACGTGCCAGCTTCGCGGTGACGAATACGGAATGAATCGTTACTGTTCTGCTCATGAGCACTGCCACGACCGACACGCCCAAATCCCAGACGAAGTTCGATGCGGAAGCCTTCGCGATGAATGTCGCGCGGGCGATGGAGAGCGGCGGCAAGGCGCTGGCTGCCTACCTCAAGCCGCGCGAGAGCGGCGAGGTGCAGGACCGCCCGCCGGCCGAGCTCACCGAAGTCGTCAAGACCTTCACCTCCGTCGCCGAATACTGGCTGTCGGACACCGCGCGCTCGTCCGATCTCCAGACCAAGCTCGCCAAGGACTATCTCGACCTCTGGGGCTCGGCGGTGCGGCGCATGGCCGGCCAGGAGGCCCCGCCCGCGATCGCGCCCTCGCCGCGCGACAAGCGCTTCGCCGATCCGGAATGGACGTCGAACCAGTTCTTCGATTTCGTGATGCAGCTCTACCTGCTCACGACCAAATGGGCGCAGGAGCTGGTGCGCGACGCCGACGGGCTCGATCCGCAGACCCGCCGCAAGGCCGAGTTCTACGTCCAGCAGGTCACCAACGCGCTGTCGCCTTCGAACTTCGTGCTGACCAATCCGGAAGTGCTGCGCGAGACGATGGCGAGCAGCGGCGAAAACCTCGCGCGCGGACTGACGATGCTGGCGGAGGACATCGCGGCCGGCAAGGGCATGCTGAAGATCCGCCAGTCCAATCCGGACAATCTCGTCGTCGGCGTCAACATGGCGACGACGCCGGGCAAGGTGATCTACCAGAACGAGATGATGCAGCTGATCCAGTACGCGCCGACGACGGAGAAGGTGCTGCGCACCCCGCTCCTGATCGTGCCGCCCTGGATCAACAAGTTCTACATTCTCGATCTCAAGCCGGAGAAGTCCTACATCAAGTGGTGCGTCGACCAGGGCATCACCGTGTTCGTGATCTCATGGGTCAATCCCGACAAGCGGCTCGGCAACAAGAGCTGGGAAGACTACATGAAGGAAGGCCCGCTCACGGCGATGGACGTGATCGAGAAGGTCACCGGCGAGATGAAGGTACACACCGCCGGCTATTGCGTCGGCGGCACGATGCTCGCGACGACGCTGGCCTGGCTTGCCGAGAAGCGCCGCCAGCGCGTGGCCTCGGCGACGTTCTTTGCGGCACAGGTCGACTTCACCCATGCCGGCGACCTCCTCGTCTTCGTCGACGAGGAGCAGATCGCAGCCCTCGAGCAGGACATGAAGGCGGCCGGCGTGCTCGAAGGCTCGAAGATGGCGATGGCCTTCAACATGCTTCGCTCCAACGATCTGATCTGGTCCTACGTCGTCAGCAACTATCTGAAGGGCCAGCAGCCGAGCGCGTTCGACCTGCTGCACTGGAATTCGGATGCAACCCGGATGACCGCGGCGAACCATTCCTACTATTTGCGCAATTGCTATCTGGAGAACCGGCTCTCCACCGGCACGATGGTGCTCGACAACACGCTGCTCGATCTCTCCAAGGTCAAGGTGCCCGTCTACAATCTGGCGACGCGCGAGGACCACATCGCGCCGGCGGAATCGGTGCTGTACGGCTCGCAATTCTTCGGCGGCCCGGTGAAATACGTACTGTCGGGCTCGGGCCACATCGCCGGCGTGGTCAATCCGCCGGCCTCCAACAAGTACCAGTACTGGACCAACGACAACATCAAGGACGTCAGCGTCGCCGAATGGATGAAGGGCGCCGTGGAGCACAAGGGCTCGTGGTGGCCCGACTGGCGCGAGTGGCTGGGCGCACTCGATCCGGAAGAGGTCCCGGCGCGCGCGGTCGGCAGCGAGGTGCTCGCCCCGATCGAGGAAGCCCCGGGCAGCTATGTCAAGGTTCGCGCGTAGCGCAAACGGCCGCGCTCTTGTATAGACTCGCTGTCGGCACAGCGACGACGAAGGGGACCGGACTATGACGCGCGAATTGTTCTGGCTGACACTGACGGTGATCCTGACCGGCGTCCTCTGGATTCCCTACATCGTCAACCGCTGCCAGGTCCGCGGCCTCGGCGGCGCCATGGCCAACCCCTCGCGCGGCGACAAGCCGCATGCCGAGTGGGCGAACAGGCTGATGTTCGCGCATGACAATGCGGTCGAGAACCTCGTGATCTTCGCGCCGCTGGTCCTGATCCTGAACGCGATCGACTATTCCACCAAATGGACCGTGCTCGCCTGCGCCGTTTATTTCTGGGCCCGCGTCGCGCATCTCATCGTCTACACGCTCGGCCTGCCGGTGTTCCGCACGCTGGCCTTCACCGTCGGCTTCCTCGCCCAGGCCGTGCTGGCGCTGGCGATCTTCAAGGTGCTCTGAGCACGCGTTTCGACACGTGTGATGGCGCATAACGATGGATCATGTGCCCGCCCGGGATTTTCTTGAATTCCACGACCTCGGCGCGGACACGATCCTGTCCATCATCGACCGCGCGCAGGTACTCGCGGGGGCATGGAGCGACCGCGCGATGCCCCAGTGTCTCGCCGGCAAGCGCGCGGCACTGATCGCTGACGACGGCGGATGGAGGAATACCACTGCCTTCGAGCTCGGCGTGAAGGCCATGGGCGGCATCTGCGTAAGCGCGCCAGTCAGATTCAACACCGGCGAGGCGACGGCCGATCTCGCCAAATATCTCGACAACTGGTTCGATGTCCTGATGGTGCGTACCAGGGAGCTGTCGGCCCTGCGCGAGCTCGCGTCCCACGCCGATGCGCCGGTCGTCAATGCGAGAACGCGATCGAACCACCCCTGCGAAACGCTCGGCGATCTCGCCTATGTCAGGAGCAGGCGGGCAAACCTGGACGGACTGAAAGTCGTCGGCGTGGCGCCGGCCGCGAACATCCTGCGGTCATGGGTCGAAGCGTCCATCGTGCTGCCGCTCCAGGTGATCCAGATCTATCCGGCAGAGTGGCATATCGAGGACATCGCGAGTCCGAACTTTACCGCCACAACCTGCCTGGACGCCTTGCACGATGCGGACGTGATCATCACGGATTGCTGGCCCGACGGCGTGCGCCAGGATCGGCTTCTCGAGTACCAGATATCGGCATCGCTCCTCGACAAATGCCGGCCCGACGTCATTTTCCTGCCCTGTCCGCCCGTCACCCGGGGCCAGGAAGTCAGCGCCGATGCAATGTCGCACCGCGCCTGCCAGAGCCCGGCTGCGAAAGCCTGCCTTCTGCACGCGCAGAACGCCTTGCTCGAATGGATCGTCGCCTAGTCCGGCGATATGCCGTTCCGTTCGGCCGTTTCCAGCGGACATCATTCAGCGCTGAGTATCGGCCCGCGGTTCGCTTCCACGCGCAAGGCAGGCATGGGCCCGACTCCGCAGCGCACCGCCAAAAGGCGCTGCGCTGCGTCCGGGGCACGAATGTGCCCTACTCTTCCGGCAATCCCAGCATCAGCCGCATGTTCTGCACGGCCGCACCCGAGGCGCCCTTGCCGAGATTGTCGAGGCGCGCGACCAGCACCGCCTGGTGATATTTGTCGCTGGCGAAGACGTAGAGCTCGAGCATGTTGGTCTCGTTGAGCGCCTCCGGCTCGATCCGGCCGCCCTTGCTCGCCTCGTTCTGAAGCGGCATCACCGAGACGTATTTCGAGCCGGCGTAGCGCTTTGCCAGCGCGGCTTGCAGATCGGCACCGCCAGGCTTGCCCGGCACCGTATCGAGCTGGAGCGGCACCGAGACCAGCATGCCCTGCCGGTAGTTGCCGACCGAGGGAATGAAGATCGGCCGCCGCGTCAGGTTCGAGTAGAGCTGCATCTCCGGCAGATGCTTGTGCTCGAAGCCGAGGCCATAGAGCTCGAAGGACGGCGCGCTGCCGTCTTCGAAGCTCGCAATCATCGACTTGCCGCCGCCGGAATAGCCGCTCACCGCATTGACGGTGACGGGATAGTCGGAAGGCAACAGTCCGGCATCGACGATCGGCCGCAGCAGCGCGATCGCACCGGTCGGATAGCAGCCGGGATTGGAGACTTTGTTCGCAGCCCTGATCTTGCCGGCCTGGTCCGGCGTCAGCTCCGGAAAACCGTAGGCCCAGTCCGGCGCCACCCGATACGCGGTGGAAGCGTCCAGCACCTTCGGCGCCGAGGCGCCCATGCTGTCGACCAGTGCCACCGTCTCCTTGGCGGCATCGTCAGGCAGGCAAAGGATGACGAGATCCACCTCCTCCATCAGCGCCTTCTTGGCCGCGAGATCCTTGCGCTTGTCGTCGGCGATTGTCTTCACCGTGACATCGCTCTGGAGCTTCAACCGCTCGTTGATGCCGAGCCCGGTGGTGCCGGAACCGCCGTCGACGAAGACGTTGGCGGGCTTCCTGGCCGCGCCGGTGGTCGGGGCTTTTGTGGTTTCAGCGAGGCTCATGGTGCGCTCCTTTCGAGCATATTCGTGTCGTCTGCGAAGATTTGCGGCCGGATCTGCCGCATCAAGCGTGAAATCTCTCTGGCGTCGGCATCACCCTGGCCAAGCGCATTCGCGATCGCTGCGAAATCGGCGTCCGATTTATGCTGGTTGAGCTTGAAGCTGCCCTCGACCTCTTCAACCGTTATGACGAGACCCACGATCGCCTTCTTCATCGCCTCGAACCGCCCGGCCGTCATCTTGCCCGACGTCCATGGCTTCTTCGGCAACAGCCAGGTTTCGAATTTGTCGCTGAGCGTGTCGACCTGCACCGACAGCTCGTCGTCCGACAACACCCGCACCGGCCCGCTCAGATGCACCGCCTGGTAGAGCCAGGTCGGCACCTGGTCCGGCGAGACGTACCAGTCCGGCGACACATAGGCATCGGGGCCGCTCACCGCGAGCAGCCAGGACGCCGCACCGTCCGCCAACTTTAACAGCGGATTGTGACGGGCGAGATGAAAGGCGGCCTGCGGCGTGCCGTCATCGGCGTAGGTCAGATAGAACGGCAACGGCGAGGCGACCAGCTTTTGGCCGTCGAACGCACACATGGTGCCGAAGCCGCGCTCGCTTGCGAATCTAAGGCTCGCGGCGCGGTCCTGTTTGAAAAAGGGTGGCGTGTACATCGTGGTCTCCTGCTGGGCCTCCTAGGGGGGCCGCCGGATCAGATCGCGCTGACAGGAGAGAGAATGCCGCGGATCGGGTCCAGCGGCAAAGACAATGATCTCAAACGCGATCGACCGCCCAAACCGCTAAGGAGCGGCGGCGGCGACGGGCGAACAGAATGGTCGCGGCGTTGATCATGGCGCGCGGCTATAAGGCCAGCGGGTTCCAGGGTCAAGTCCAAATCGGTGCGAGGCAGGATGGCCGCCCCCGATGTGTCATCGGGCTGCAGTGGAATTTCCGCTACCAATGGGTGTTCCCGAGAAAAGACCGACGCGCACAGCCCCGCCGGTCCGTGCCTCTCGCAACCCAGCCCAGGACATCGCCATGAACGAGATCTCCCGTCGCGCAACGCTAGCCGGCGCCGCCGCCTCGGCGCTCCTGCCTTTCGTGAAGACGTCACCCGCGAGCGCAGCAGCACCCCTGGCCGAGACCCAGAATGCGAGCTTCTACCGCTACAATGTCGGCGCCCACCAGGTCACGGTGGTCTGCGATGGCGTCGCGACCATCAACCTGCCGGACAATTACGCGGCCGGCGCATCGAAGGACGACATCAACAAGGTCTTCGCCGAACACCACCTTCCAACCGACAAGGTCACCCACACTTTCAATCCGGTCGTCATCAACACCGGACCCAAGCTCGTCGTCATCGATACCGGGCTCGGACCGGACCAGTTCGCGCAGACCAAGGGCAAGGTCGGGCAGTTCCACAACAACCTCGCTGCCGCCAGCATCGACCGCGGGGCAGTCGACACCGTCATCATCTCCCACTTCCACGGCGACCACATCAACGGACTGCTCGCGGCCGAGAACAAGCCGGCCTTCCCCAATGCCGAGATCATGGTGCCGGCGGTGGAGTGGAAGTTCTGGATGGACGACGGCGAGATGAGCAAGGGGATGGGCAATCCCATCCTCGAGAGCAACTTCAAGAACATCCGCCGCGTGTTCGACGCGCTCGGCCGCAAGGTCACGCAATACGAGGCCGGCAAGGAGGTCGCCCCCGGCATCACCGCCATCGCCAGCCCCGGCCACACCCCGGGCCACAGTTCCTTCATTGTCGCGTCCGGCTCGGACAAGGTGCTGGTGCAGGTCGACATCACCGCGGGCGCAGCGTTCCTGTTCGTCAAGCATCCCGAGTGGAACATCGCCTCCGACGTCGACAAGCCGCTGGCGCAGGCGACGCGACGCAAGCTCTACGACATGGCTATTGCCGAGAAGATGCCGATCCAGGCCTTCCACGCCGCCTTCCCCGGTCTCGTCCGCGTCGAGAAGGAAAAGGATGGGTCGGGCTATCGCTGGATCCCCTCGATTTGGAATGCCTCGCTGTAAGGTATCGCCGCGCGCTGACCGGGCTGCCAGGCGGCCCGGTCAGATCATGCGCCAGATCCATTCCATCAGCTTGGCGATCACGTCTCCGAACAGGAGCAGCGCCGCCGACCAGACCAGCGCCGAGACGAAATTGGCGACCTGGAAACTCCAATAGGGCATCTCGAAGATGCCGGCGGCAAGTGGCACCGAAGCGCGCAGCGGGCCGAAGAAGCGACCGATGAAGATGCTGGGCACACCCCAGCTCCGCACGAACTCCTCCCCCCTGGGCAGGAGTTCCGGGTAACGCGAGAGCGGCCACATCTGCGCGACCTTCTCCTTGTAGCGATAACCGAACCAGTACGAGACCCAATCGCCCAGGGCGGCGCCGACGCCGCCGGCGATCCAGACCGGGTAGAAGCTGATGCCGCTCGCCCCGATCAGCGCACCGATCGCCACCAGCGCGCCCCAGGCCGGGACCAGGAGCGAAACAAAGGCGAGCGACTCCCCGAATGCCAGGAGGAACACGATCGGGGCGGCCCAAGCCTGGTGAGCGCGCACAAAATCGGCCAGTGCGTGCGCAAACTGCTCCATGCTAGATTAGCCTTCCCGCCCCGTCTCAAGGTCCTGATCGATGAAAAAGACTGGTAAGCCAGAGACTTGTGTGACATCAAGTCACAAAGGCTGGGCCGGACCGGACCTGGACGTCAAATTGCCGGGAATTGGCGGGCCCGCGGCGTAAAATTGCCGGGATTGGCTCCCAACCACAACCGCCCTTGCGGACCTGCGGTGACCTTTCCAGGCCAGCCGTGGCATAGTCGGCCTAACCGATTCGCCGTCCCCGCGGCCCTCAAAACGCATCAAGATATATGTCCAAGCAGTTGAAAACCAAAGCTAAAGACGATTTGTTCGGCGCCGACGAGCCAAAGCCCCGCGCGCCCGCCGCCAAGGCGGCCTCGCGCGCGAGCGGCGGTGAAGCAGACTACACGGCGGCTGACATCGAGGTCCTCGAAGGCCTCGAACCGGTACGGCGCCGGCCCGGCATGTATATCGGGGGCACCGATGAGAAAGCCCTGCACCACCTCTTCGCCGAAGTCATCGACAACTCCATGGACGAGGCGCTGGCCGGACATGCGACCTTCATCGAGGTGGATCTGAGCGCGGACGGTTTCCTGACCGTCACCGACAACGGCCGCGGCATCCCGATCGATCCGCATCCGAAGTTCCCGAAGAAGTCTGCACTCGAAGTCATCATGTGCACGCTGCATTCGGGCGGCAAGTTCGACTCCAAGGTCTACGAGACCTCGGGCGGTCTGCACGGCGTCGGCATCTCCGTTGTCAACGCCCTCTCCTCGCGTCTCGAAGTGGAAGTCGCGCGCAGCCAGAAGCTGCATCGCATGGTTTTCGAGCGCGGTCATCCGAAGGGCAAGCTCGAGGACCTCGGCAAGGTCAACAACCGGCGCGGCACGCGCGTGCGCTTCAAGCCCGACACCGACATCTTCGGCGCCAAGGCTGCGTTCAAGCCGCAGCGCCTGTTCAAGATGACGCGCTCGAAGGCCTATCTGTTCGGCGGCGTCGAGATCCGCTGGAATTGCGCGCCCGAGTTGCTCAAGGGCATCGAGGATGTGCCCGCAGAAGCAACTTTCCACTTCCCCGGCGGCCTGAAGGATTATCTCGCCGCCGCGATCCACGCCGACACGCTGGTGCATCCCGACATCTTCTCCGGCAAGTCGGGCCGCAACGGCGCGCATGGCGCCTGCGAATGGGCGGTGGCCTGGACCGCGGATGCCGACGGTTTCCTCTCGTCCTATACCAACACCGTGCCGACGCCCGATGGCGGCACGCATGAATCGGGTTTGCGCAGCGCGCTCTTGCGCGGGCTGAAGGACCACGCCGAACGCGTCGGCCAGGGCAAGCGCGCGGCCTCGGTCACCTCGGAAGACGTCATGGTCGGCGCGGCCGTGATGCTTTCGGTGTTCGTGCGCGAGCCGGAATTCCAGGGCCAGACCAAGGATCGCCTCGCCACCGCCGAAGCGCAGCGCATCGTCGAGCAGGCGATGAAGGATCCGTTCGACCACTGGCTCTCGGGCAATCCGAACATGGCCAACAGGTTGCTCGACTTCGTGATCGACCGCGCCGAGGAGCGGCTGCGTCGGCGCCAGGAAAAGGAAACTGCGCGGAAAACCGCCGGCAAGAAGCTGCGCCTGCCCGGCAAGCTCGCCGACTGCACCGATGCCGGCACCGAGGGCTCCGAGCTCTTCATCGTCGAGGGCGACTCGGCCGGTGGCAGCGCCAAGCAGGCGCGTGACCGCAAGACCCAGGCGGTGCTGCCGCTGCGCGGCAAGATCCTCAACGTCGCCTCCGCCGGCAAGGACAAGCTGACGGCGAACGCCCAGCTCTCCGATCTCGTGCAGGCGATCGGCTGCGGCCAGCTCCTGCATTACCGCGAAGAGGATCTGCGCTATCAGCGCATCATCATCATGACCGACGCCGACGTCGACGGCGCCCACATCGCTTCGCTGCTGATCACCTTCTTCTACCGGCAGATGCCGCGGCTGATCGACGAGGGCCACCTCTTCCTGGCCGTACCGCCACTCTACAAGCTGACGCACGGCACCAAATCGGTCTACGCCCGCGACGACGCGCACAAGGAGGCGCTGATCAAGAGCGAGTTCAACGCCAACGCCAAGGTCGAGGTGAACCGCTTCAAAGGCCTCGGCGAGATGATGCCGGCGCAGCTCAAGGAAACCACCATGGATCCGAGCAAGCGGACGCTGCTCAAGGTCGTGCTGCTCGCCGATGACCGCGACACCACGGCCGACTCGGTGGAGCGCCTGATGGGCACCAAGGCCGAGGCGCGCTTTGCCTTCATCTCGGACAAGGCCGAATTTGCCAGCGAGGAGCTGCTGGACGTCTGAAGCCGCGATTCTCCTGCCAAAAAGCCCCGGCTCAGGTCCGGGGCTTTTATGTTTGCGGTGCCGCTTCCGCTCTTTCCCGTCCCGCTGGCATCACTCAAGCCGCGACTCGGCCAGCGACTCAGGGGCGCCAGGGCTGAGGCAGGATTGCCTGCATTCCGCACAAAACCGAATTCGCTAACGAGACGTTACCAGAATCCGGACTTCGAAGATCGTGTCAAGTTACTGCAACTTCTGATGTATTTCTGATTCTCGCGCTCACGACCCAAATCCCGGACGGCGGGCGTTTTCCGGCGACTGTGCCTGCCCGGCAACAGCATTTCGGCGGGAAACGTCTATAGTCCGGTCATCAGATGACACGGACTTCAGCGCGCTCGCGCCTGCTACGACAGACCAAGGTTGGGGATTTTGACATGAAAAAGACTTTGCTCGCTCTGACCGCGGTTGCGGCGATGACCGGTTCGGCCTCGGCGGCTGACCTTGGTGCCCGTCCCTACGTGAAGGCCCCGATGCCCGCTCCGGTTGCCAACTGGACCGGCTTCTACGTCTTCGGCGGCGGCGGCGGCGGTCTTTCGAATGCCGACCAGCAGGTTGTCGACACCTTCTCGGGCACGCCGCTGACGATCAGCCAGCGCCAGGGCGGCTCGGGCTGGTTCGGCACCGTCGGTGCCGGTTACGACTGGCAGTTCAGCGGCACCTGGGTCGCCGGTGTGTTCGCCGACGGTCAGTTCGGCAGCATCCGCGCCACCATCCAGGATCCGACCCTCGGCATCACCGGCAACCAGAAGCTCGAAACCTCCTGGGCCGCGGGCGTGCGCCTCGGCTGGCTGGTCGCCCCGAACGTCCTCTCCTACGTCAACGGCGGTTACTCCGGCGCTCACTTCGGCCAGACCAATTTCACGGATCTCGCAGGCGTACCTGCAGGCATCCACCTCAACAGCTACGACCGTCACGGCTGGTTCATCGGCGGTGGCGTCGAGAACAGCCTGAACATCTTCGGCATCACCTCGCCCGGCTGGTTCATGAAGACCGAGTATCGTTCGGCCTTCTACAATGCCAAGACGACGGATCAAATCTCCGATGCCACCGGCCTCCCGACCGGCTTCAACAGCATCCGTGCCAACAGCTGGAACCAGACGATCTCGACCTCGCTGGTCTACCGCTTCAACTGGACCGGTCCGGTCGTCGCGAAGTACTGATCTGACCTCATATTCAGACGTCAAAGCCCCGGCATCGCCGGGGCTTTTTCGTTCTGAGGCGCCTCTAAAGCGCGATGAGATCGGGAAGAATCGTCATCGCGCTTTAGGTTGTTGTTTGAGCATGATCTCCGCGCAAACGCGTTCCGCGTTTGTCGCGAGGGAAAACCGCTGCGCACTTTTCCGGATCATGCTTTAGCGCGCGACGCTCGCCTTCAGCGCCTGGTACGCCTCGCCAAGCTGGCCTTCGATCCTCACCCAATCGGCCGCCGCGATTCCCTCCCCGCGCGCATCGCGGAACGCCATGGCCTCCGCCCGCACGATGCCAAATTGCCTGATGCCGGCGTCATCGGCGCTTTTGCCATAGGTCAGCGCCGCTATACGGGCGATGGTGAGGCCATAGTCGCGCGGGGCCACCGCCTCGCGCCGCGCCTGCCACCAGTCGAGCTCGAGACGAGCGGCCTCCTCCACATCGAACGCCACGGGCGCAGCAGCCGCAAAGTCGCGGTAGTACGCCACGAGGGCCGGCAGGGCCGCATCGGCCCGCTGGCGCGACCGCGTCGGCTGGAAGGTCCTGGCGGCCACGGCCGCGCTGGACGCGATATGCAGACTCCTGAACGGAGAAAAGCCGAATAGCGTCCGCGTGGATTCATAGAGATGGTAGAACAGTGCGACATAGCGCTTGTCGTAATAGTCGCGCCACATCGCGGTCTCGAGCCTCGCCATTTCGGCCGGATCGAACGCCCGCAGGTCCGCATGACGCGGAATGACGGCATAGGCCGCAAGCGCGGCTGAAGCTGCAACGCCCAGGACAACGTTCAGGACAATCTTGCGCGTGAACATAAGTCCTCTCCGCGGCCCATTGTATCCGAACCGAAGCTACGGCTAGTCTGCCTCCGAGTTTTCGCGACCCGCGGCGATCGTTCATGCCGCGGCGCGACAGAAGCGGACCGATGGGGAGGAATGCATGCGCAGATTTCTGCTGATCGCAGGCCTGTTTGCGACTGCCATCGGGCTGCTCTGGATCGGACAGGGCACAGGCGCCGTCGCCTGGCCGCGATCGAGCTTCATGGTCAACCAGCTGCACTGGGCCGGCTATGGCGCAGCCATGGCCGGCTTCGGGCTGGTGCTGATCTGGCAGAGCAACCGATAGAAGAAACCAGGGAATAGAAGCATGACATCCAGCCGGTTCGATCTCCGCGGCAAGGTCGCGATCGTCACAGGAGGCAACGGCGGCATCGGGCTCGGCATGGCCCGCGGCCTTGCCGACGCTGGCGCCGACATCGCCGTGGTCGGGCGCAATGAAACCAAGTCCGCCGCTGCCGTGGCCGATCTCAAGCAGCGCGGCGTGAAGGCGCTGGCCGTTCCCACCGACGTGACCGACAAGGCGGCGGTCGCGGCCATGATCGACCGCGTCGTCGGGGATCTCGGCCGCATCGACATCCTCATCAACAATGCCGGCATGAGCATCCGCAAGCCGCCGCACGAGCTCGAGCTCGACGAATGGAACAAGGTGATCGACACCAACCTCACCAGCGCCTTCGTCTGCTCGAAGCTGGCCTATCCGGCGCTGAAGGCGTCCGGCAACGGCAAGGTGATCAACATCGGCTCGATGATGTCGATCTTCGGCGCCAGCTTCGCGACCGCCTATGCGGCGAGCAAGGGCGGCATCGTGCAGTACACGCGCGCCTGCGCCAATGCCTGGGCGCCCGACAACATCCAGGTCAACGCCATCCTGCCGGGCTGGATCGACACCGATCTCACTCGCGGCGCGCGGCAGCAGGTGTCGGGGCTGCATGAACGGGTGCTGGCGCGCACGCCTGCGGGACGCTGGGGCGACATCGGCGATTTCGCCGGCATCGCCGTGTTCCTCGCCTCGCCCGCGTCGAACTTCGTCACGGGCACCGCGATCCCGGTCGACGGCGGGTTCTCGGTGATGGCTTGAGCCTGTCCTGCACGCGAGAACCTTGCACGCAAAAAAAGAAGCCCCGGCGATGCCGGGGCTTTGAATTTGGCAGAGATCGTCTTCTTTTGCTGATTGGTCGTTCGTAGCTCAGTAGCGCGCGATGACCGGCGCGTCGAACTTGTAGCTCGCGCGCACGACCGCCCATTGGATGTCGCGGGGCTTGGCATCGAAGGTGTAATTGCCCGAGGTGCCGCCGAGCTGATAGGTCTGGCTGCCGAAGGCCGCGTAGTTGTATTCGAGGCCGACGATCCAGTTGCGGGTCACGCCATATTCCCAGCCGGCACCGACGGTCCAGCCGTTGGCCCAGTGGGTCTGACCGCCCGAACCCGTCGACGGGTTCGCAACGTTGTCGACCACCGAGAGACGATTATTCACGCCGGCGTAGCCGCCCTTGATGTAGAAGAGGTTGTTCTGCACGGCAAAACCGGCGCGACCGACCACCGTCGCAAGCACGTTTGCGCGCCAGCTGAACTGATCGTCGAGGCCCGTACCAAACACGGTGTTCACGAACGAGCCATGGTTGTCGAGACCGGAGATCGTGCCTTCCATGCCGAACACGTAGTTGTTGGCCTGCCAGTTGTAGCCGATCTGCGCGCCGCCCATGACGCCCGACTTGCGCTGACGGAAGCCTTCGCCCGGCGAGAGATCGGCGAACGGCGCACCGTTTCCATTGTTGATGAACTGCTCGTTGGTCCAGGCGCCACCGATGTGTCCGCCGACATAGAAACCGGTCCAGGTGAACAGCGGCTCGACATAGGCGGGCGCCTTCGTATAGCGCGCACCGAGATCGGCGGCGGAAGCAGCGCCGCTCGAAACCAGAGCGGTCGTGCAGGCGAAGGCAGCAATCAACTTGTTACGCATGGTACACCCCGTGTCCTTTGATGGGCGCACGCTCACACGCAGATCTTACTAAAATTCGAATCAAGAAAGTTAAGACGCCGGATTGGCAAGCCGCGCGCCCTGAATCCGTTTGCGCTGTTGCGCGCACGCAACGCGCCGTGCGCGACTTAACGCGACATTATCCCTACCGGGCAGTTGCGCTACGCGGCCGGCGCGGCCTTCGAATGCACATGCTCGGGCCGCACCCCGAGCGCAAGCAGGCGCGCCGGAATGCCCTGTAGCCATGGCAGCGCGGTGATGAGGCGCACGATCAGCGGCACCTGCAGCGGCCGATCGCCGCCCTGCAAGGCGCCGCTGATGATGTTGTTCTGCACGATCACCTGCATCCGCTGCGTCATCCTCACCGGGAATTCGCGCCGGCGACGCACGGCATCGAGCTCGTCCTCGGAGGGGCAACCGTGCTGAAGCTTGTCCGCGAGCAGGTTTGCGGTCGCGACCGCGTCCTGCACGGCGAGATTGACGCCGACGCCGCCGACCGGCGACATCGCATGCGCGGCGTCGCCGATGAGAAGCAGGCCGGGCCGCGTCCAGCGCGTCAGGCGGTTGATCGCGACAGTGAGCAGCTTGACGTCGTCAAAGCTCTTCACATCGGCAATGCCGCTCTTCAGGACCGGCGCCATGCGCACGACGTCGTCGAGCAGCGCCTGCAATCCCCTCGCCTTCACCGCATCATATTGCCCCTTGGCGATGACATAGGCGCATTGCCAATAGTCGCCGCGGTCGAAGGTGATCATCATCTTGCCCGGCTCGACGCGTGCGAACAGGTTTTCGGTCTCGTCCGCCTTGCGGCCGGCTCGGAACCACAGCACGTCCATCGGCGCGCCGATCTCCTCCACCGCGAGGCCGGCGCGCTCGCGCACGGTCGAATGCCGGCCGTCGCAGGCGATGGTGAGATCGGCCTCGATGTCGATCGGCCCGTCAGGGGTATTCGCGCGCACGCCGGCGATCGTCTCGCCACGGCGGATCAGGTCGATGGCCTCGGTGTTCATCATGACCTTGAGCGAGATGAAGCGCCGGCCGGCCTCGCGCAGGAAATTCAGGAAGTCCCATTGCGGCATGAAGGCGATGAAGGGGTACTTTGTATGGAGCCGGCCGAGATCGGCGATTCGCACCGGCGTGCCGCCGAACAGGCCGTCCATCTTCTGCAACCGCTGATGCGGAAGCTTGAGGAAGGCATCGATCAGGCCAAGCTCGTCCATCACCTGGAGCGTCGAGGGATGCACGGTGTCGCCGCGAAAGTCGCGGAAGAAGTCCGCGTGCTTCTCCAGCACCACGACCTCGAGGCCGGCGCGCGCCAAGAGATAACCCAGCATCATACCGGCCGGCCCGCCGCCGACGATACAACACCGTGATTTAACGGAGTGACCTTCTGCCGTCGCTGGCATATCTCCGTTCAGCATCCTCGCTTACCACTTTCGTCGCTACCGCAGTGCAGCAGGCAGGATTTAATTTGCCGCATTGCCGAATGAACAGTAGCGTGGCCGAGATTTCTATTTCTTTCAGGACGTTGCGGTGCGGACTATTCTCATACTGCTTGGCATCTGGATCCTGATCAACGTGCTTTTCGTCTTGATCATGATCCCCCCGCGCAAGCCGCGTAAGGCGACTTCGCAGGACACGGGCGCACTTGCCCCGGTGCGGATCGACCAGAATGGCTATCCGTTCGAGGAACAGGAGGAGAAGCTCCTGCTCCGCCACGTGATCATCTCGATCGCCATGGGAACGTTCTTTTCGCTCGCGCCTCCCCTGATCGAGGCCATCGAATCCATCAAGCGCTTCTTCCGGAAGCAACGCCAATAGCGCGGCTGGCCCGCCGGATCGGCGCCGAACCCGCTCAGTTGTTGCTGCGGTTGGCGGCGCGGAAACTCTTGATCTCCGACACGCTGCCGTCGCGATAGGTCAGCTCCACCGAGACGAACTGCGTGGCCGGGGCGAGTTTCATGTAGAGCGGCATGCTGGCGGTGATCGCGCTGGGGTCGCGCATGTCGCAGTTCGGCATCTTCAGCACCTGGTTGGGAACGGCGGTGTCGATGCCGATGCGCACTTCGCGGATGGCGCAGCGGTAGGACACGAGGTGCGTGTAATAAACCAGCAGTCCATTGAACTCGCGGAACGACAGCCAGCTGGTCGAGGTCATGTCGAGGATCTTGCGCTGGTCGCGGATCAGGGCGGCCTCGGGATCGAACCTGATCGGGAACGGCCCCTTCATCTCGCCGGACTGATCGACATAGCGGACCTCGATCGTGCCGGCGGCCGCATCCGGAGGCAGCTCGATCGAGGGGTTCGGCATCCGCTTGCGCGTGCGCGGATCGAGCGTGTCGATGAAGCCGGTCTCGCGGAAATCGCCCTTCCCGGCCATACGCCAGGAAATGCCGAGCGTCGGATCGGCGAAGGAGAACACGACGCTCCAGCCGCCATTGTGCCGCGAGAAGCTCGCGATCGGCGCGTTGGTGGTCTCCTCTTTCGGCACACGCGGCACCGATACCGGCGGCAGCGCCGCGACCTTCTGTGGCGACGGATCAGCCGGACGCGCGCTCGCCGCGTCCTTGGTAGCGCCGCTGAGGAAGACGTCGTCGACCATCTGGTCGAAATAGACCGGCACCTGCTTGTGCCTGACGGTCTCGGCCATCTCGCTGACCAGACGGCGGGTGCGCTGCGCCACCTGCACAAGGTTATCCCCGGGCTCGAGCAGCTGCTTGGCGAAGGTGCGCGTAAACACCGAATTGGGGTTGGCGTCGTCGTTGGAGAGGCGATCGAGCGCGGTCTGGCGGGGACCTGCGGAGAACACCGAGAACACGCCTTCGGGCAGTTGCACCATCGGCGCCAGCCCGCCACCACCCGCCACTGCGCGGGTGCCGGCGCGCTCGAACGGGTTGTTGCGGCAGGCGTCAAACACCAGGATCGAGGTCCGCGCCTTCTTGTTCTGAAGGCGCTCGACGATGCGATCGGCCAGGATCGAGGCGTCGCGCACCAGCTCTTCCTGGCCTTCCGTCGCCGCTGGCACGTCGGTCGGCAGCAGATAGTTCTGGCCCGCGATCTCGAAACCGTGGCCGGCGAAGAAGAAGAACGCGGTGTCGCCTGGCTCGATTGCCTTGTCGAAGGCAAGCAGCGTCTCGGAGAATTGCTGCCGGTTCTGATTCTCGGCCACCATCACCGAGAAACCGAGTTGCTTGAGCGTGTCGCCCATGGTGCGGGCGTCGTTGACCGCCTTGAGCAGTTTCGGGACGTGCTTGTAATCGTTATTGCCGACGACGAGCGCAACGCGCTTTTCGGCATGCGCAGGAAGCGCGAAGCCGGTCAGGCTCGCCGCCAGACCGAGCGCCGCAAGGATTCCGAGGAGCCGACGCGTCATCGCAAAAGTTCCCGCTGCAAACGGCCCACGCCGGCTCCCGCGAACGGATCGTTGGGAACCCCTGCCGTTGATGTGATAGTCGGCCCAGCAACATCGCCGGTTCAACCGCCGAGGCCACCGGTTTCATCATCTGGACTATGGCAGATTGCGCTGGAATCTGCTTTTTCTGGGGCAATTCCGTGGAAGCGAGGGCTGCCATGTACTGGTGTACCGACGAGGTCGAGCCGCATGATCGCTTCGACTATTGGCGCGAGATCCGCGCCAAGGGCCTGTTCGGCGTCACCGCCGAACTCGAGCGCGACAGGCGCGCGGATTTTTTCGGCGAGTTCTCGCTGCGCCAGATCGGCGGTGCCGGTCTCGTCGAGCTGAAGGCCTCGCAGTACACGGTCGAACGCAGCAAGTCCGACATCGCCTACGCGCCCGGCGACAGCATCTGCGTCTACCAGCAGCTTGGCAGCGGCGGCTGGTTCGGCGGCATGCGCAGCGCCGACTTTGCGATCGCCAACGGCAGCTTCGCCACCAGCCATACCGATCTGTCCTACCGCACGGCGCCGCTCGGTGCCGGGGGCTTCCATCTGCGCATCCTGAAGATTCCCATGGGCCGTATCCCGGCACAGGACAAGCGCATGCGCGAGCTGGCGCCGAAGACCTTCAATGACCACGCTTTGGCGCCCCTTCTCGCGGCCTGTTTTGCCGATCTCGGTGAGGCTGCCGGCGACGACGGTCCCGTCGATGCAGCCTCCCTCGTCCAGGCCTTGGCCCATCTGGCGCTGATCGAGCGCGGCATCGTGCGGCCCGGCAGCCGGCGCGGACAGGCCGCGCTGCGGACCGCCCGTCTCGCCCAGGCGCGGCGCCTGATCGAGCGGCATCTGCAAGACCCGAATCTGGCGCCGACGATGGTGGCCGACCTGCTCGGCGTCTCCGTCCGTCACCTGCACATGCTGTTCGAAGCCGCGGAGAAGAGCTTCTCGCAGACCGTGACGAACGAGCGCCTGAAGCAGAGTCGCCGCATGATGCGCGAGGCGCCCGAACGTCTGATCGCAGACATCGCGACCTCCTGCGGCTTCGAAAGCCTTGCGACCTATTACCGGGTCTTCAACGCCGCCTACGGCATGGCGCCCGGCGATTTCCGTGCCCGGGGCTCGGAAGGTTCTGAGCCGCCGCGATGACGGCTGCGACCGACCGGCAGCCGGAGCCGGAAAAGCCGAGCCGCGCCCGCTATTTGGGCAAAAACCTCAGGTTTTTTAGGACCTTCCCGCGCCTGCTCCATTGACTTTGGCCGATTCCGCCCTATGTTCCGGGGCGACGCGGCTCAGGTCGAAGAGCGATTCCTGGGCCTTGCGCTTTGTCCGCGTGAGTCAGCACCCCCAGCTTCTTTGAGAGCGCGCCGTTTCGGGGTGGAGCGCGACAGCCTTTTTACCCTCGATTCCGAACGGCGGTTTCGACCAGAGGCTCAATGTCCTTTTCAAATCTCGGACTGTCCGAAAAAGTCCTCGCCGCAGTGGCGGCCACCGGTTACACCAACCCCACCCCCATCCAGGAACAGGCGATCCCCCACGTCCTCGCACGCAAGGACGTGCTCGGCATCGCCCAGACCGGCACCGGCAAGACCGCGGCCTTCGTGCTGCCAATGCTCACCATCCTCGAAAAGGGTCGTGCCCGCGCGCGCATGCCGCGCACGCTGATCCTGGAGCCGACCCGCGAGCTCGCGGCGCAGGTGAAGGAAAACTTCGATCGCTACGGCGCCGGCCAGAAGCTCAACGTCGCCCTGCTGATCGGTGGCGTTTCCTTCGGTGACCAGGATGCCAAGCTGATGCGCGGCGTCGACGTGCTGATCGCCACTCCCGGCCGCCTGCTCGACCACACCGAGCGCGGCGGCCTCCTGCTCACCGGCGTCGAGCTGCTCGTCATCGACGAAGCCGACCGCATGCTGGACATGGGCTTCATTCCCGACATCGAGCGCATCTGCAAGCTCGTTCCCTTCACCCGGCAGACCCTGTTCTTCACCGCGACCATGCCGCCGGAGATCCGGCGCATCACCGAAGCCTTCCTGCACAATCCGCAGAAGGTCGAGGTCTCCAAGCCCGCAACCACCGCCGTGACCGTCACGCAGGCCCAGGTGCCCGCCGGGCGCGAGGCGCATGAGAAGCGTGAGCTGCTCCGCAGGCTGCTGCGCGAGGCCAAGGACCTCAAGAACGCGATCATCTTCTGCAATCGCAAGCGTGAAGTCGCGATCGTTCACAAATCGCTTCAGAAGCACGGCTTCAGCGTCGGCGCACTGCACGGCGATATGGATCAGCCGGCTCGCATGGCCGCGCTCGACCAGTTCCGGAAAGGCGAATTGCCCCTCCTCGTCGCCTCCGACGTCGCCGCCCGCGGTCTCGACATTCCCGAAGTCAGCCACGTCTTCAATTTCGACGTTCCGCACCACGCCGACGACTACGTCCACCGCATCGGCCGTACGGGACGCGCCGGCCGCACCGGCACCGCGATCTCGATCGTGACGCCGCTCGACCAGAAGTCGATGGCGGCGATCGAGAAGCTGATCGGCCAGAGCATTCCGCGCGCCGAAGGCGACTATGAAGTCCACGCTACGGCCTCCGATGCGACCGAGCGTCCGCGCGAGCAACGCGGCCGTGAGCGTTCGCGCGGCGGACGCGGCAAGCCGCAGCGCGGCCGCGACCGGGAGCGCAGCCACGAGCTGCGCGAGGCGCGCGGCGAGGCACGGCATGCTTCCGAAGCACGGCATTCCTCGGACGCAAGACAGCCGTCTGAAGCAAGGCATCGCTCTGAAGAGAAGCGCGCATCCGAGCCGCGTCACGGCGCGCGCGCTCAGGCCAACACGTCGCATGTGCCCTCGATCGGCCGCCCCGAGCCGCGCCGCCAGCGCGAGGTCGATACCGAGCCCGGCGATCACTCGCATCTTCCAGCGTTTCTGCTGCGGCCGGTGCGCTCTCCCGCCGGCGCCTGAAGCGCCGACGCGCTTCAGGTTTGGTTGAGAAAGGCCGCTACGCAATTTTTTGGATGCATTCGTGAACGTATATTTACGGGTCGTTCACGATCGTCCGTTAGCCTACGAACATAATTTAAGCATTGCTGCGGTCGATGGCGCACCGACCGCTGTGGGGTATGTTCCGTGGTCAAGGTGCTCGACGAACACGAACGCACGATGGCGTTCGCCGAAGTGGCGCTCGGTCAGATCCGTTCGCTGCGGCAGACCGCAATCCCCCGCAATTACGAGATCTGGTACGTCTACGCCACCGGCTATAACGCCCCGCTCAACAAGATCATCAACGAGACGCTGGCGCGTAGCGGCAAGCTGACCGAAGCCGATCTCGAGCAGATCTACGAGACGTATCTCTCCCACATCAAGACCACCGACCGTATCGACAAGGTCGGCGCGCGCGTCATCGGCGAGATCGACGACGTGATGAAGGTGTTGAGCGAAGCGCTCGGAATGACCGGCTCCTACGACGCCAGCCTGTCGACTGCGACCGAAAGACTTGCGTCGGCCAGGAGTCGCGAACAGATCAAGTCGATCGTCGAGACGCTGCTGCGCTCGACCAGCGAGATGCGCGAGACCAATAGGGCGCTGGAAGGCCGCCTGATGCTGTCGAAGAACGAGATCAGCAATCTCCAGCAGAGCCTCGAGGCGATCCGCGCCGAGAGCCTGACCGATCCGCTCACGGGTCTCGGCAACCGCAAATATTTCGATCGCATGATCGGAATGGCCGTGCAGAGCGCGCTGGCCTCGGGCGAGCCGCTGTCGCTGCTGCTGTTCGACATCGATCACTTCAAGTCGTTCAACGATTCCTACGGCCACCTCACCGGCGACCAGGTGCTGCGCCTCGTCGGCCTGTCGCTGAAGCAGACCATCAAGGGCCAGGACATCACCGCTCGCTATGGCGGCGAGGAATTCGCCGTCGTGCTGCCCAACACGGCGCTGCGCCAGGCGCTCACGGTGGCCGACCACATCCGCCGCGCCGTGATGGCGAAGGAGCTGAAGAAGAAATCCACCGGCGAGATTCTCGGTCGCGTCACCATCTCCGTCGGCGTCTCCATGCTCAAGCAGGACGACGACACCGACGCTCTGATCGAGCGTGCGGATGCCTGTCTCTATGCCGCCAAGCGCAACGGTCGCAACCGCGTGATCTGCGAAGCCGATCCGGAATACGCGATCGAGACGCACAGCCGGGTGGCGTGAGGCGAAAGCCGCGCGTGCTGAAAACCGCCCACGCTTGACATTCTCAGCTCACGACCGACATCCGCCTCACGGTGCCTCACCGCGGGCACCCGGAGGACCTGTCGTCTTGCCGAACCCTCATGATTTTCATACCCCGCAACCGTCCTACACCAGGGACGAGCTGCTGAGATCGAGCGAAGGCGGCTATTTCGGCCCAGGCAATGCGCAATTGCCGGCCCCGCCCATGCTGATGATGGATCGCATCACCGAGATCAGCATGGACGGCGGCGAGTTCGGCAAGGGCCATATCGTCGGCGAGCTCGACATTGTGCCGGGCCACTGGTTCTTCGCTTGTCACTTTCAAGGTGACGCGATGATGCCGGGAAGCCTGGGCCTGGATGCGATGTGGCAGATGATCGGCTATTGGCTCGGCTGGTCGGGCTCACCGGGGAAAGGCCGCGCCATCGGCGTCGGCGAGGTGGAGGTCACCGGAAGCATCACTCCCGACACACGATGCGTGCGCTACGAGGTAGCCATGCGCATGGTCCGGCGCGGCAAGCTGGTGCTCGGAATTGCCGATGGCCGCGTGCTTGCCGACGGTGTCTGCGTTTTCGTGGCCAAGGATATGCGCGTTGGCCTGACCAAGGCCGTGGACTGAGATGCCCTAGGGTGGGCAAAGGCGCATAGCGCCGTGCCCACCATCTCTCCGACATGACGATCTCTAGCGATGGGCACGCTTCGCTTTGCCCACCCTACGAACCGATTTCTTGACTGCCTTCTTGGCCGGCTGCGTCTTGGCAGCCGGCTTCTTCGCCGTTGCCTTCTTCGCCGCTCCCTTCCCCTTCGGCCGCTTCCTCACCTTGGCGCGCTGGGCGGCGGCGAGCGCCGCCCTCGCCCATTGTGCCAGCTCCTCGGAATCATCGAACAAGCGCGCAGGCACCTCCCAATAGGAGTTCACCAGCACGGTCTTGACGCGCGTCGAATACTGGAATGGCTTCGAGCCTTCGGCTTCAAAGTCCGGGATCGTCGTCTCGTCGGCGCGGAAGAACAGGCCGGCGCGCAAGGCGAGCGCGAAGTTGATGCCGTCGGCGGAGATGCCGTAGCCGGAGAACATCTTTCGGATGGTGACGGGTCCGAAATCGGCGAACAGGTCGATCAGGAATTCGCGGTCCATGGAGCCTTCCCGGGGCGAACAGGTCAGCCTTCATAGCACCGCAGTCATTGCGAGCGAAGCGAAGCAATCCAGACTACCGCCGCGGGGACAGTCTGGATTGCTTCGTCGCAAGGGCTCCTCGCAATGACGGAAAGAACTACCCGTCGATCTTGGCCGGCCGCAGCTCGACCGACTCGCCGCAGCCACAGGCGGAGACCTGGTTCGGGTTGTTGAAGACGAACTGGGCCTGCATCTTGTCGGCCTTATAGTCCATCTCGGTGCCGAGCAGGAACAGCACGGCCTTGGGATCGACCAGGATCTTGACGCCCTTGTCCTCGACGACCTCGTCGGTCGGGCGGATCTCATGGGCGTATTCGACCGTGTAGGACTGGCCGGCGCAGCCGCCGTTCTTCACACCGACGCGCAGGCCCACGATCTCGGAATCGGCGCGCTGGGTCAGCTCGGTGATCCGCTGAGCGGCGGCATCCGTCAGCCGCATCACCTGCGGGCGCGGACGCCGGGGCTTTGGTGTCGAAGCTGGTATGGCCTGGTTCATGTTATCTATGTGGTCCGTTGCGAAGCGAATTCAATGCGAGACCGTCACCACATGTTGAGCACGAGGCGGGCCTCGTCGCTCATGCGTTCCGGCGACCATGCCGGTTCCCAGACGACCTTGACGTCGACCACGCCGACGCCGGGCACGCTGGCGACCGCGTTCTCCACCATGGTCGGCAATTCGCCGGCCGCCGGACAATTCGGCGTCGTCAGCGTCATCAGCACGTCGACCGAACGGTCGTCCTTGATCTCGACCTTGTAGATCAGGCCGAGCTCGTAGATGTCGGCCGGAATTTCCGGGTCGAACACGGTCTTGAGCCCGGCGATGATCTCGCGCGTCAGCCGCTCGGTTTCCTCCGGCGGCAGCGCCGACTGGGTTTCCATCGGATTGGCTTTGATTTCGGCCGTGTCACTCATGCGAACAAATCCCGCGCCTTCAAGAGCGCCTGTGCCAGATGATCGACTTCTTCCCGCGTATTATACATGCCGAACGAGGCCCGGCAGGTGGCGGTCACGTTGAACCGCTCTAAAAGGGGCATCACGCAATGGGTGCCGGCGCGCACCGCGATGCCCTGGCGGTCGATCACGGTGGCGACGTCGTGGGCATGGGCGCCCTTGAGCTCGAAGGAGATCACGGGCCCCTTGCCCCGGGCGGTGCCGATCAGGCGGAGCGAGTTGATCTCGCGAAGCCGATCCTGGGCATAGGTGACGAGATCGTGCTCGTGGGCGGCGATGCGCTCCTTGCCGATCGAATTGACGTAGTCGATGGCGGCACCGAGGCCGATCGCTTCGACGATGGGCGGGGTGCCGGCTTCAAACTTGTGCGGCGGGTCACCATAGGTGACCCAGTCCTTGGCAACCTCGCGGATCATCTCGCCACCGCCGTTGAACGGCCGCATCGCGACGAGGTGCTCATGCTTGGCATAGAGCGCGCCGATGCCGGTCGGGCCATAGATCTTGTGGCCGGTGAACGCGTAGAAATCGCAGTCCAGATCCTGCACGTCGATGGGCAGATGCACCGCGCCCTGCGCACCGTCGACCAGCACGGGAATGCCGCGATCGTGGGCCAGCCGCACGACCTCCTTGATCGGAACGAACGTTCCGAGCGCATTCGACATCTGGGTGATGGCGACAAGCCTGGTCTTCGGCGTCAGCAGCTTCTCGAACTCGTCGATCAGGAAATTGCCTTCGTCATCGACGGGCGCCCATTTGATCACCGCGCCGTGGCGCTCCCTGAGGAAATGCCAGGGCACGATGTTGGAGTGGTGCTCCATGATCGAGAGGACGATCTCGTCGCCCTGCTTGATGTTCGGCTCGCCCCAGGACGACGCCACGAGGTTGATCGCCTCGGTGACGTTGCGGGTGAAGATGATCTCCTCGGTCCGGCGGGCATTGACGAATTGCGCGACTTTTGCCCGCGCGCCCTCGTAGGCCTCCGTCGCCGCATTGGCGAGGTAATGCAGGCCGCGATGCACGTTGGCATATTCGGACGTGTAGGCCTGCGTCATGCGGTCGAGCACGGCGCTCGGCTTCTGCGCCGAGGCGGCGTTGTCGAGATAGACCAGCGGCTTGCCGTAGACCTGCATGGCCAGCGCCGGAAAGTCCTGACGAACGCGCGCGACGTCGTAGGCGCCGTTCCTGACTGCCGGATGCGTGCTCATGACCGCCGCTCCAGCCAGCGCTCGGCAATGCCGATCACGTGCTCGCGCAAGCCGTCATCGGCGATCTGCTCGATCGCCTCGCCCACGAAAGCCTGGATCAGCAGCGCCTGGGCCTGCTTCTCCGGCAGGCCGCGCGCCTTCAGATAGAACAAGAGGCTGTCGTCCAGGGCGCCGGCGGTGGCGCCGTGGCCGCAGGAGACGTCGTCGGCAAAGATCTCGAGCTCGGGCTTGTTGTCAGCCTCCGCTTCGTCCGACAGCAACAGCGCGCGGGTCATCATCTTGCCATCGGTCTTCTGCGCGTCGGGACGGACGATGATGCGGCCCTGGAACACCGAATGGGCGCGGTCGTCGATCACCGCGCGGAAAATCTCGCGGCTGACGCAGTTCGGCACGGCATGGTCGACCACCAGCGTGGTGTCGCCATGCTCGGTCTTCTGCAACAGGTTGACGCCGTTGGCCAAGAGCTCGCTGCCCTCGCCCGCCAGCGTGATGAAGCCCTGGAGACGGCTGACCGCGGCGCCGGTGGTCATGTTGAAGAAGTTGAGCTTCACATTGGCGCCGACGGTGACGAACTGCGAGGTGACGTTCACCGCGTCAGGCGCATCGTCCATCAGGCGGATATGGGCGACGTCGGCGTCATCGCCGATCCACAGGATCACCGCATCATTAACGTGATAGCCGCCTGTCTTTCCGGCGGCGACGAAACTCTCGATGACCGTGACGCGAGTCGCCTTGCCGATCCGCAGATGCGAACGGGTGAATGCGGACGCGCCAGCCGTCGTCGCGACATGGATGATCTGGATCGGCGCGGCCAACTGCGCGCCGTCAGCGACCGAGACCACCACACCGTCCGTCGCCATGGCCGCATTGAGCGAGATCACGGCGTCGGTCGAGGCGGTCTGGAGCAGATCGCCGGCGGCAGGATTGGCCTCATTCGCCAGGATCTCACGCAGCGTCCCGACGCTGACCTCGGGCGCGAATGCCTTCACGTCGGAGAGATCGGCCGCGAAGATGCCGTCGACCAGCACCAGCTTGCGGGCGCCCTCGATCGCATGCGCCTTCACCGCCTCTGCAGCGCGCTTCAGCGCGGCGGCATCGGGGCTCGCTGCCAGCGGCAGCACCTCGCCGACCAGCGCACGCAGGTCAGTGTATTTCCATTCCTCGAGCCGGCGGTGCGGCAGGCCGAGCCGCTCATAGGCTTCGAAGGCCTCGCGGCGCGCGGCGATCACAGCCGGCGAACCCGGCAAGCGGCCTTCAGCGCTGGCGAACAGATCGCTCACCGCGCGGCCACCTCCGGTCTTTGCCACAGCAACGTTCATCACGACCAATCCTTACGCGGCATCCTCGAACTGGGTGTAGCCTGACGCTTCCAGCTCCAGCGCCAGCTCCTTGTCGCCGCTCTTCACGACACGGCCCTTCGACATCACGTGCACGAAATCGGGCACGATGTAGTTGAGCAGCCGTTGATAGTGGGTGATAACGACCATCGCGCGCCCCGGCGAGCGCAGCGCGTTGACGCCGTCGGCCGCAATGCGCAACGCATCGATGTCGAGGCCGGAATCCATCTCGTCGAGGATGCACAGGCTCGGCTCGAACAGCGCCATCTGGAGCACCTCGTTGCGCTTCTTCTCGCCGCCGGAGAAACCGACATTGACGCCGCGCTTGAGCATGTCCTGCGGGATGTTCAGCGACTTCGAGACCTCGCGGACCTTCTTCAAAAAGTCCGGCGTCGAATATTCGCTCTCGCCGCGGGCCTTGCGCTGCGCGTTCAGCGCGGTGCGCAGGAAGGTCATGGTGGCGACGCCGGGGATCTCGACCGGATACTGGAACGCCAGGAACACGCCCTTGGCAGCGCGCTCCTCAGGATCCATCTCCAAGAGGTCTTCGCCCTTGAACAGGATCTGGCCGTCAGTGACCTCGTAACCGGGCTTGCCGGCGATGACATGCGACAGCGTCGACTTGCCGGAGCCGTTCGGCCCCATGATCGCGTGCACCTCACCTTCGTTCACGGTCAGCGTCAGCCCGTGGAGGATCTCACGTTCCTCGACACGAACCTTCAGGTCTTTCACTTCAAGCAAAGCCATCTTGGTATCCAGTCTATTCAATTGATGTTAGAGCGCCGGAGCGCACCGCGAGGGTCGGCGTCAGCCAACCGACCCTTCAAGCGAGATCGAGATCAGCTTCTGCGCTTCCACCGCGAATTCCATCGGCAGCTGCTGAAGCACGTCCTTGACGAAGCCGTTGACGACGAGGCCGACGGCCTCCTCTTGGCTGAGGCCACGCTGGATGCAGTAGAACAGCACGTCCTCGGAGATCTTCGAGGTCGTTGCCTCGTGCTCGAACGTCGCCGACGAGTTCTTGGCTTCGATGTACGGCACGGTGTGCGCGCCGCATTTGTCGCCGATCAACAAGGAATCACAGGCGGTGAAGTTGCGCGCGCCGGTCGCTTTCCGGTGCGCCGTGACGAGCCCGCGATAGGTGTTCTGCGACTTGCCGGCGGCGATGCCCTTGGAGATGATCCGGCTCGACGTGTTCTTGCCGAGGTGGATCATCTTGGTGCCCGAATCGACCTGCTGGAAGCCGTTCGAGATTGCGATCGAGTAGAACTCGCCGCTGGAGTTATCGCCGCGCAGGATGCAGCTCGGATATTTCCAGGTGATGGCCGAGCCGGTCTCGACCTGGGTCCAGGAGATCTTGGAATTGGCGCCGCGGCAGTCGCCACGCTTGGTGACGAAATTGTAGATGCCGCCCTTGCCTTCCGAATTGCCGGGATACCAGTTCTGCACCGTCGAATATTTGATCTCGGCGTCGTCGAGCGCGACGAGCTCGACCACGGCCGCGTGCAGCTGGTTCTCATCGCGCTGCGGCGCGGTGCAGCCCTCGAGATAGGAGACGTAGGAGCCCTTGTCCGCGATGATCAGCGTGCGCTCGAACTGGCCGGTGTTGCGCTCGTTGATGCGGAAATAGGTCGACAGCTCCATCGGGCAGCGCACGCCCGGCGGCACGTAGACGAACGAGCCGTCGGAGAACACCGCCGAGTTCAGCGTCGCGTAGAAATTGTCCGAGGTCGGCACCACCGAGCCCAGATATTTCTGCACCAGCTCGGGATGCTCGCGGATCGCCTCCGAGATCGGCATGAAGATCACGCCGGCCTTCTTCAGCTCCGCCTTGAAGGTGGTCGCAACCGAGACCGAGTCGAACACCGCGTCGACCGCGATCTTGCGGCGGGCCGGGTCTTCCTCGCCCACCTTGGGCTCGACGCCTTCGAGCATGGCGACTTCCCGCAAGGGGATGCCGAGCTTCTCGTAGGTCTTCAGGATCTCCGGATCGATCTCGTCGAGCGAGGTGACCGTCTTCTTCGGCTTCGGCGCCGCGTAATAGTAGATGTCCTGGAAGTCGATCTTGGGATACTCGACGCGCGCCCAGGTCGGCTCGGTCATGGTCAGCCAGCGCCGATAGGCTTCCAGCCGCCACTGGAGCATCCAGGCGGGTTCGTTCTTCTTCTGCGAGATGAATTTTACGATCTCTTCCGACAGCCCCTTGGGGGCCTTCTCGGAGTCGATCAGGGTTTCAAACCCATAACGATACTGGTCGACGTCGATGCGCTTCACGCGCTCGACCGTCTCTTGTACGGCTGGCATTCCATCCTCCGCTCGCGGTTTCAAGGACCGCGGTGGATCAAACTTGGACGAGTATTACGTGTCTCTTACGATGTTTTTCGGCGGAAAGCACCTGCTTAGAACCGTTCAAGCCGTGTTTCGTCGCCTATGCTCTAAGTAGGGTATTACCAAGCTTTCGCCAAGCCTCTAACACCCTATTGATGTCATCCGGTTCCGTGGACCAGCCCAGACTGAGACGCACCGCTCCCTGGGCCACGGCTGGCTCGAAGCCCATGGCTGACAGGACGTGGGACGGCTGCACCTTCCCCGAGGAACAGGCCGAACCCGAGGAAACCGCGATCCCTTCGAGGTCGAAACCGATCACGGCCGTTTCGGCCTTGAGCCCAGGTGCCGTGAACAGGACGGTATTGGGTAACCGCTCCACGTCATCCGAGAACACCGTCGCCCCTTCAATGGCACGGATACCATTTTCCAAACGATTTCTGAGGGTTGCCATATGTTCCGCAAGCTCAGGCAGAGCCTGAGCTGCTGTCGTGACTGCCGCGCCGAACCCGGCGATGCCCGCGACGTTCTCGGTGCCGGCCCGGCGGTTGAGCTCCTGCCCCCCGCCCCGCAGCACCGGCTCCAGGCCGACGAGCCCTTCCGCCACGACCAGCGCGCCGACGCCCTTTGGGCCGCCCACCTTGTGCGCAGAAAAGGTCGCAAGGTCTGCGCACATAGCTTTGATATCGAACGGAATTTTTCCCAGCGCCTGGATCGCGTCGACATGCAGGAGGCCGCCGGCCTCATGAACGATCCGCGCGGCCTCCGCGACCGGCTGGAGCGCGCCCGTCTCGTTGTTGGCCGCCATGATGGAGACCAGTGCCGACGGGCCGCCCTTGAGTTGGGCCTTGAGATGGTCGAGGTCGACCACGCCGGAGCGCGTCACCCGAATCTGTCCGATCTTGTCCGACGGGAAGCGCCCACCCGCCAGCACCGAGGCATGCTCGATAGCCGAGACCAGGAGCCGCCCAACCGGCCCTCCGGATGGCCCGCGCAGGCCCGGCGATAGCGCCAGCGCATTGGCCTCTGTTCCCGCGGAGGTGAAAATGACGTTCCGCGCCAGCGCGCCCACCGCCGCCGCGAGTGCGGCACGGGCCTCCTCGACCAGCCGCCGCGCCTCTCGCCCCTCGGCATGGACCGAGGACGGGTTGCCGATGAGATCCCAGGCGGCGAGCATCGCAGTCCGCGCCTCGGGGCGCAGCGGCGTGGTCGCATTCCAATCGAGATAGACGCGGTCAGGCATGTGCCCTCTTAGCAGCTTTCGCCATCGCGCCAATCGGAACCCGTTGCCATCACGCCGCCTGCTGCGCGATCGCGAGCGGGCGGCGCGCCTGCACCCGCAGTCCAAACAGCGGCCGCAACCAGGCGATCCGCCGCACGATCTCGTAGGTGACCACGCAGGCCAGCGCCGTGCCGGCAATCACGATGGAGGCTTCGGCTCCGGCCGACAGACCAGCGCCCTGCAGCGCGTGCGCAATCATGATGATCGCGGTCTGATGCACGATATAGTACGGGAAAATCGCCTCCGTCAGATAGCGGCGCACGGGCCCATCGGCGGTGAAGTGCCGTCGCGCGAAACCAAGCACAGTTACGATCGCAAGCCACTGATAGCAGCCATAGGCGATGCTGGCGCATCGTTTCAGCAGCAGCGACGGCGGCAGCAGGCCTGCGAAAAGCACCATGAAGACGATGAAGCAACCGGCCGCGAGAGCCAGCGCAGTCCAGCGCCGGCGCTCGATGTCGGACCAGACGTCGACCTGCTTCGCGAGCAGGAAGCCGATCAGGAAGACGGTCGCGAAGTCGGCATGGTTGTACCAGTCGCCGAACAGGGCGTGGGTGGACGGAAAGACTGGAAACAGAAACAGCCGCCAAGCCGCGAATACGAGGCACGGCAGGATCAGCAACCGCGGCCCCGCGAGCATCCGGGCAAGCTTGCGGCCCAGCCAATCCGCAGCGGCCGGCCACAGCGCAAGCACGCCGATCACGGCCATGGTGTAGACCCACAGATAGACCACGAACCAGAGATGGTTCCAGGTCGGCTGGACGATGCACGGATTGGGGCAGAACTGCGCCCCGAAAGCCAGGTAGTGATGGACGTAGAAGTCGACGAAGCCGGCAGGATAGCCGAGGCTTTCGACGATCTGGAGATAGGATTGGGGCGGTACGATCACGAACATGCCGAAGATCAGCGGGATCAGCAGTCGCGCTGAGCGCGCACCGGCGAGCGAAGCCAGGCTGGACGACTTACCAAGCATGAAACGGGTCGCGACCCCCGATACCAGGAACAGCAGCGACAGCCGCCAGGGATTGAGGACCAGCATCAGCGGCTCGAGCCAGGTCAGCCGGTGCACGCTCTTGATGTGAAATCCCCAGGACACGTAGAGCATGCCAACGTGGTAGAAGATCAGCAGCCCAAAGGTGCCAATCCGCAACCAGTCCAGATCGATGCGCCGTTCCGGGTTCGAGAGTTGCTGTGGTGTTGACATGGTTTTCTGCTCCTTGACGGGACGCCAAGCACGGTTCTTTGGCCATGGCTGACACCGAAAATGCACCACGGACGGAGCGCGTCGAGCCGCCTTGGGATGGGGACCGCAGCGCTCGGGACGAGCCGCAGGCCTCTGGGACGAGCGGTCGACTTTTCGGGGCCAGCGGTGGCGGCGACTGGACAATGCTCGGCGCCATCGCAGCGGTCTCGGTGGCGATCGGAATCGTGAACGCGCTCTCCGGCGCACAGGATGCTGCCTGGCGCGGCGACAGTTACGACGTCAGCCGGCGCCTGTTCTGGGAAATGTCCAGCATCGCCACCATTCTGCTGCTGCTGCCGATCCTCGTGCTCGCCGTCCGGCGCATGCGCCGTGCCTCGGGTCTCGCCAGACGGGCCGGAATCGGAGTGGTCGCCCTGGTCAGCTTCTCGGCTCTCCACATCACCGGCATGGTCTGGATCCGGAAACTCGCGCTTTGGCTCGCCGGAGGCACCTACGACTTCCACTTCTCGCTTGCGACCGTCCTGTATGAGTTTCGCAAGGATTGCGTGGCCGTCCTCCTGATCGGCGGCACGCTGTGGCTGCTCGAAAGCCGCCGCGAACTGAAGAAGGTTGCAATGGCCGCCCCCTCCGGGCCGGCCGCCCCGCGACAGTCTCCGCCTCCCGACCTGATCTGGCTGCGGGACGGCGCAAGCCGCATTCGGGTCGCCCCGCGCGAGATCCTTTGGGTCGCCTCCGCCGGCAACTACATCGAGTACAGTCTCGCTGACGGCGCCCAACACTTGATCCGCGGTACGCTGGCCGTGGCCGAAGGCGAGCTTGCTCGCTTTGGCATCGTTCGCATCCACCGGACCAGACTTGCCAATCTCGGCCGGGTCAGCGGGGTCGATCTCAAGCCATCGGGCGATTTCGAGCTCACCTTCGACAACGGGCAGACGCTTCAGGGCAGCCGTCGCTACCGGCCGGCGGTCGCCTCGCTCAGCAGCGATAATGCCTCGACCTGAAGCGGATCGGGAATCGCCAGCAAGCGATAAATCACCGTGTTTCCAATCGCTTGACCGTGGCGCGCAAACTCAAGGCAGGCTCTCGCGATCGGTCTCGCTCGATCGTGACGGCGGCAGGCCGATGGCGAGGAGTCATCCATGACGCCGCGATGACCAGCTAACGTCTTGACCACATTGAGAGATGTTCAAGATGCTTGCTTTTTGACCCTCGCCTCGTGTTAGAAGGCGCGCGTCAGTTCACCCGCGCGCCACTCGCGCATCATCCGAGGGCGCGCCCCTCTACCCTTCATTGTGCTTTCGTCGGCGGAACGGCCGATGGAGGCGTGATCGGTTGATTGCTCAGGAATCACCTTCAAGGGACTCAATCAGGGACCATCATGCCTGAAGTCATTTTCGCCGGCCCCGCCGGCCGTCTCGAAGGCCGCTACCACCCGGCCAAGCAGAAGAACGCGCCGATCGCGATGATTCTGCATCCGCATCCGCAGTTCCACGGCACGATGAATCATCAGATCGTGTATCAGTGCTACTACGCCTTCGCGCATCGCGGCTTCTCGGTGCTGCGCTTCAACTTCCGTGGCGTCGGCCGCAGCCAGGGCTCGTTCGACCACGGCACCGGCGAATTGTCGGATGCGGCGGCCGCGCTCGACTGGGCGCAGACCATCAATCCCGAAGCGCGCGCCTGCTGGGTCGCCGGCTTCTCCTTCGGAGCCTGGATCGGCATGCAGCTGCTGATGCGCCGTCCCGAGGTCGAAGGTTTTATTTCGATCGCGCCGCCCGCCAATCTCTATGACTTCTCGTTCCTCGCGCCCTGCCCGTCCTCAGGGCTGATCGTGCACGGCGAGAAGGACGCGGTGGTGCCGCCCAAGGACGTCAACACGCTGGTCGAGAAGCTGAAGACGCAAAAGGGCATCGTGATCGACCAGCAGATCATCCCCGGCGCCAACCACTTCTTCGACGCCAAGCTCGAGCCGCTGATGGAAACCATCACGGCCTATCTCGACATGCGGCTGGCGAACGTCCGCTAAGGCCTGCGCCTAAGCCATCTTGAGCGCGACGATTCCCATCAAGACGAGCGCGATGCCCGCAAGCTTCATCGCGCTCAGGGACTCGCCGAACAGCACGACGCCCATCAGGAACGTGCCGGCGGCACCAATTCCGGTCCACACCGAATAGGCGACGCCGACCTCGAGCACTTTCAAGGCACGCCCGAGCAGGAAGACGAAGGCCGCGAGCAGCACGAGCGAAGCGATGCTCCAGCCCGCCCGCGTGTAGCCTTCCGCATATTTCATCGAGATCGCCCAGCCGACATCGAGTGCGCCGGCGATTGCCAGCATCAGCCAGGCCATGGATTGCGACATGGACGTGAACTCAGGCCGCGAGCTTGAGCAGATGCGCGTCGTGGCGCACGAGGAAGGCGCGCAGCAATTGCGGATAGTCCGCGCCGACCGCAGTGCGTACGCTCGGCCGTTTTGCAAGCTCAGCGCGCCAGGCGCGGACCTTCGGCACATCGCGGAAGATGCCGTGATCGGTCAGCTCGTCGAATAGGTCGAAATAGCGGAAGACCGGCGCGAACACCGCATCGACTAGGCTGAATGCTTCGCCTGCGAAATAGGGCCCTGCCCCGAGCGCCGCTTCCACACGCGCGAACTTTGACGCAACCGCCTGGCGCTTGCTTTCAAAGGTCGCCGGATCGGTCGTGGTCTCCAGGCCCCAGAGATCGCCGAGAATCGCCGAACCGAACTCCATCCAGGCGCGGTGCTCGGCCCGCTTCAAGGCATCCGCCGGATGCAGCTTCGCGCCGGCTTGCGTCTCCTCGATGTACTCGCAGATCACGTTGCTCTCGAACAGCGCGACCTCACCCTTGTCGGTCGTCACCACCAGCACCGGCACCTTGCCGAGCGGCGACAATTTTAGAAACCAGTCGGGCTTGTCGGCGAGATCGATGTCGATCCGTTCGAACGGGACGCCCTTCTCCTTGAGCGCGATCACCGCGCGCTGCACATACGGGCAAAGCTTGTGGCTGATCAGTTTGAGCGTAGCGGTCATGGCGAGGATCCCGACAGTTAGATGCAACTGCATCAATATAGATGCACTTGCATTTACCTGTCAAGGTCAATGCTTCTGCATGAACCCGCGGCCTCAGGGCCGGGCCATCACCCCGCCCGTCATCGGCATCGGCACGCCGGTGGTCGCTGGATAGGACAGCGGCAGGCCCTTTAGCCCGCGGGCGGCGAGGAAGCCGAAGGCCTGCGCCTCGATGGCGTCCGAGGCCCAGCCGAGCGTCTCGGCGGCCTCGACGGTGGCCGATCCCACCCGCTCCCGCAGCATCCGCAGCATGGTGAGATTGCGGGCGCCGCCGCCGCAGACGATCCAGCTCCGCGGCCGCCGCGGCAGCAGCGGAATGATGCGGGCGATCGCGGCGGCGGTAAAGGCAGTCAGCGTCGCGGCGCCGTCGGCCGGCGGCACCTCGCCGAGCCTGAGCGCGGCAAAGTCGTTGCGGTCGAGCGACTTTGGCGGCGGAGCTGCGAAGAACGGCAGCTCCAGCGCCCGCACGATCCAGGCTTCGTCCGCCTTGCCGAGGGCGGCGAACTTTCCTTCCGCATCGAACGCCTGGTTCATGGTGCGGTACATGAAATCGTCGAGCAGCGCGTTGCCGGGCCCGGTGTCGCAGGCGATCAGCGTATCGTTGCCGTCGATATAGGTGATGTTGGAGACGCCGCCGATATTGACCACGACGATCGGCCCCTCGCGCTCCAGCGAGTTGGCGAGCGCGCGGTGGTAGACCGGCACGAAGGGCGCGCCCTGCCCGCCGGCCTCGACGTCGGCGGTGCGGAAATCATACATCACCGGAATATGGATGGCCTTGGCCAGCGCCGGCGCATCGCCGATCTGCACTGTCAGGCGCTTTTCGGGCCGGTGCAGCACGGTCTGGCCGTGGAAGCCGACGATGTCGATGTCCTCCGGCTTCATCCGGTTCTGGGCAACGAAGGCGGCCACCGCCTCGGCATGGGCCCGCGTCACAGCGCGCTCGGCCTCGGCCAGAACGCCTGGCCGGGCATCGCGTTGCTGCAAATGCACCGCCTCGGAGAGCGCCTGGCGCAGCAGATTGCGCTCGGCCGGGCTATAGGGCCGGTAGCCGGAGGGTCCGAACGCTTTCACCTGCCTCCCATCGGTTTCGATCAGCGCGACATCGACCCCGTCCAGCGAGGTGCCGCTCATCAAACCGAGTGCCGTCAACATCATGGATCAGCGTCCTCAACAGACCCGCCCTGGCATGCCGATCTTGTGCCAGAGGGACACATCTTATAATGCCACAGCGCCAAAAGTGGCGGGCGGCAACCGGGTTCCCACGCAAGACTCTTAAATTGCCCCCAAAACAGTAAACCAAGAATTGTCAGGCTCGCCGACAGATGACTGCATTTAAATCGGATTTCCTCAATACCCTGCAGGAACGTGGATTCATCCACCAGTGCTCCGATTTCGAGGGGCTGGATGCGCTCGCCGCCAAGGGCGAGGCGACCGCCTATGTCGGCTACGATTGCACCGCCCCCTCGCTGCATATCGGCAACTACCTGACCATGATGATGCTGCACTGGCTCCAGCAGTCCGGCAACAAGCCGATCACGCTGATGGGCGGCGGCACCACCATGGTGGGCGATCCTTCCGGCAAGGACGAGACGCGCGCGATGCGCACCGTCGCCGAGATCGAGGCCAACAAGGCCTCGATCCGCGGCGTGTTCGCGAAGGTGCTCCGCTATGGCGAGGGCAAGAGCGACGCCGTGATGCTCGACAATGCGGAGTGGCTGACCAAGCTGAACTGGATCGAGATGCTGCGCGACGTCGGCCGGCACTTCTCGGTCAACCGCATGCTGAGCATGGACTCCGTGCGCCTCCGCCTCGAACGCGAGCAGGAGATGAGCTTCATCGAGTTCAACTACATGGTCTGCCAGGCCTACGACTTCGTCGAGCTCGCCAAGCGCACCGGCTGCCGCTTGCAGATGGGCGGCTCCGACCAGTGGGGCAACATCATCATGGGGGTCGATCTCGGCCGCCGCATGGGCACGCACCAGCTGTTCGCGCTGACGACGCCGCTGCTGACGACGGCCTCGGGCGCCAAGATGGGCAAGACCGCGCAAGGCGCGGTCTGGCTCAACGCCGACCAGTTCTCGCCGTATGATTTCTGGCAGTACTGGCGCAACACCGAGGACGCGGACGTCGGCAAGTTCCTGAAGCTGTTCACGACGCTGCCGATGAACGAGATCAAGAAGCTCGAGGCGCTCGGTGGCTCGGAGATCAACGAGGCCAAGAAGGTGCTCGCCACCGAGGCGACCGCGCTGCTGCATGGCCGCGACGCCGCGAACGAAGCCGCAGAAACCGCGCGCCGCACCTTCGAGGAAGGCGCGCTGGCCGAAAGCCTGCCGACGATCGAAATTCCGCGCGGCGAGCTGGACGCCGGTCTCGGCGTGCTCAATGCCTTCGTCAAGGCGGGCCTCGTTGCCTCCAACGGCGAGGCGCGACGCCAGATCAAGGGCGGCGGCCTGCGCGTCAACGACGAGCCCGTCAACGACGAGAAGATGGCGTTGTCCACGGGCCATCTGACGCCGGAAGGCGTCATCAAGCTGTCCTTCGGCAAGAAGAAGCACGTCCTCATCAGGCCTGCATAGGCGTATGAGCTTTTGATGCTTGTCAGGGCGCGCCGAAGCGCGCTCCCTGACCGGCAATGGACCAGAACACGCCCAGGGAGATGACCGGGGAACGCGCCGCGGCCACGTCGCAAGACGCCGTGCGTATCGCGCTCGTCGTGCTCGCACTGTGTTTCACGCTTGCAGTTCTCGGCCGCGGCCTCAGCGAGAGCTTCACCGTCTTCCTCAAGCCGATCTCCGTAAGCTTCGGCTGGGACCGCGCACAGGTCGTCTCGATCTATTCGCTGACCTGGCTCGTCAGCGGGCTGACCGCGCCGCTGGTCGGGCGCCTGTTCGATCATTCCGGGCCGCGCATCGTCTACGCGCTCGGCCTGTTGCTGCTCGGCTCCGCCTTCCTGATTGCCGGCCACGCGCAGGCGCTCTGGCAGTTCCAGCTCTCGATCGGATTGTTCGTCGGCATCGGCGTCGCCTTCATCGGCAACGTGCCGAACTCGATCCTGCTCGGCCGCTGGTTCGGGCCAAGGCTGCCGACCGCGATGGCGGTTGTCTATTCGGCGATGGGCGGCGGCGTGCTGGCGCTGCTGCCCGCCTCGCAGCTCCTGATCGACCATCTCGGCTGGCGCGGCACCTACCAGCTCTTCGGCTTCGCCGTATTGGGCCTGCTGCTGCCGCTTATGCTGCTGCCGTGGCGGCTGTTCGCCTCGGGCTCGCCGCATGTCGTGAAGAGGACCGACCCCGACTTCGTCGACGACGGTTGGACGCTTCCGGCCGCGATACGCCATCACGCCTTCTGGGCGCTGTTCTCGACCTTCTTCTTCACCGCCGTCGGCATGTATGCGATCGCAGCGCAGATCGTGGCCTATCTGATCGATGCCGGCTTTCCACCGCTCCAGGCCGCGACGGCCTGGGGCTTCTCGGGCGTGGTGCTGGTGTTCGGCATGTTGGGGGTCTCAGCGCTCGACGGGCTGATCGGACGCAGGCCCTCCGTGCTCCTGAGCTACGCGATCTCGATCCTTGGCATCTTCCTGCTCTGGCTGTTGCAATACTATCCGAACATTCTCCTGCTCACCGGCTTCGTCGTCTGCTTCGGCAGCATGATGGGCTCGCGCGGGCCGCTGATCACGGCAACGGCGATGAAGATCTTCAGGGGCAGGCGCGTCGGCACGATCTACGGCACGATCTCGATTGGCAGCGGATTGGGATCGGCGTTCGGCTCATGGAGCGGCGGTCTGATCCACGACTTCACGCACGGCTACAATCTCCTGCTCGTCTTCGCACTAGCGAGCGTGATCCTCGGAATGATTCCATTCCTGATTGTCCCCGCCTTGCGGGAGTAGGTCTCCCCGACGTAACCTGCATTCCTCCGCGTCACCGGGAAATTACGGACGACACACACGGCACCGCGTGTGAAACAGTCGGGCGCAACCGGAGTTAAGGGACGAACTGCGATATTTTGTCCACATGACAAAAATGTCAGCGCGGAATTGACCCCGGGTGGCTTGCGAGGCCGAACTGAATACGGTCCAAGTCGCCCATTGGATGGAGGGCACAAACCAATGAACTTTCCCTATCTCAGTCGCTTTGAACCGGTTCTCCTGAGCCTGTTTCGCTTCATCACCGGCCTCTTGCTGTTCCAGTACGGCATCGCCAAGCTGTTCAAGTTTCCGCCTGTACCGATGTTCGCGAAAGTCGAACTGATGTCGCTTTACGGCGCAGCCGGGACGCTTGAACTGGTGATTGGCGGCCTGCTGATGATCGGCCTGTTCACCCGCCTCTCGGCTTTCATTCTCTCGGGTGAAATGGCCTTCGCCTATTTCATGGGACACATGTTCAAGGGCGAAGCGCCGGTGTTCCTGCCGGTGCTCAATGGCGGCACCGCGGCGATCCTGTTCTGCTTTGCCTGCCTCTACCTCTCGGCGGCCGGCGGTGGCCCTGTCAGCGTCGATGCGGTGATGGGCAAGGAGAGCGGCTCGACCGGCGGCGCCTTCGCGCGACGCTGACGCGTGCAATTGACGCGCAAGTAATGGATGGCACCGGCGGATCTGCCGGTGCCGACTCATCGCGTCCCCAGCACGTTCCAGATGAGAACGAGGGCCGCCACGAGCAGCACCGACATGACGATACGGTGCGCGAATCGGCTCATTGCTGCTCCGGCCAGGCTTGGCCCTGGCCACGTTCCGACATCATTTTTCTCCGCGACCTGACGCGGCACGCGCATCGTGGGGCGCATTGAACCTGCATGTTTGCGCATGCAGCTGCGAATGCTGCTCTCGCGGCAGCTCGTCGCATGCGTCCATTCATGATTGGTAAGAACTTCATGCTACCGACGCGAGCAATAATAACCATTCTCTAGAGGCTGCGATGAAGCTGCTGAGTCATCTCAAGATCCGCACCAAGCTCGCCAGCATGGTCTGTCTCGCGGCGCTCACGGTCACAGCCATCATCGGCGTATCGGCCTATCTCAGCAAGAGCCGCATGATGGAGGACCGCGTCCAGCAGATGCGGACCGCCGTGGAACTCCTCTACAACTTCGCGCAATCGCTTCAGGACGAGGTCGCCGCCGGCAAGCTGACGCAGGCCGAGGCCAAGGCCCAGTTCCACCAGCGCGGCCGCCGCATGAGCTTCAACGGCGGCCAGGGCTATCCTGTCGTCTACAATCCCGACACGTCCCTCCTCGTGAACGGCGCCAACCAACAGCTCGAAGGCAAGATCACCGGCGCCAAGGACTCCAACGGCGTCCTGATCGCCGACGCCATTTTAAAGACGGCCGACCAGGCCGCACAGGGCGGCGTGACCTCCTATCTCTATCCCCGCCCGGGCCAGACCGAGCCCGTCCGCAAGACCGTGTTCACGCGCAAATTCGCACCCTGGAACGTGACGATCAGCTACGGCCTCTATGTCGACGACATCGATGCCGACGTGCGTGCATTGACGCTGGAGCTCGCCGCCATCGGCATCGGCCTGATGCTGCTGATGGCGGCGCTGTCCTGGCTGATCGCCCGCGACGTGCTCGGCGCGCTCGACCGCCAGAAGAACCGCATGCAGGAAATCGCCGACGGCGCCATCGACAAGCCGGTCGAGGAGACCGATCGCGGCGACGAGATCGGACGCATGGCCGAGACGCTCGAAGTGCTCAGGCAAACCGCTTTGACGGCGCGTAACCTCGAGGCGGAGCAGGTCGCGGCCAAGGCCCGCAACGAGCAGGAGAAGCGCGACGCCCTGATCGCGCTCGCCGACCGGTTCGATGCCTCCGTCGGCCAGCTCGTCGGCCTGATGGCCTCCGGCTCCGGCGAACTCGAGACCACCGCCAAGTCGATGTCGTCCACCGCCGAAGGCACCAATCGCCGCGCCGCCGTGGTCGGCTCCGCCGCCACCGAAGCCAGCCAGCGCGTCCAGACGGTTGCCGCCGCAGCCGAAGAGCTCTCCTCCTCCATCACCGAGATCAGCCGCCAGGTCGCGCAGTCCGCGGAGGTCACCGGCCGCGCCGTGGACAGCGCCCGCCGCACCGACACCATCGTCCGCGCGCTGTCGGACGGTGCCCAGCAGATCGAGCATGTCGCCGAGCTGATCTCCAGCATCGCGGCGCAGACCAATCTGCTCGCGCTCAACGCCACCATCGAAGCCGCGCGCGCCGGTGAAGCTGGCCGCGGCTTCGCCGTCGTCGCCTCCGAGGTGAAGTCGCTCGCCAGCCAGACCGCGGAAGCCACCCGCGAGATCGGCGACAAGATCGCCCAGATCCAGGGCGCGACCAGGGAGGCCGTCGACGCCATCGGCGGCATCACCGCCACCATCGAGGAGGTCAGCCGCATCGCCACCTCGATCGGCGCCGCCATCGAGGAGCAAGGCGCCGCCACCGCCGAGATCGCCCGCAGCGTCTCGCAGACCGCGGAAGCCACCAAGGAAGTCACCACCAATATCGGCGGCGTCTCGACCGCAGCCAACGAGACCGGCAACGCCGCCGGCATGGTGCTCGCGGCGGCCTCGAACCTCTCCAAGCAGGCCGAGCAGCTCTCCGGCGAAGTCGGAACGTTCCTTGCGGGTGTTCGCGCGGCGTAGCCGCGCGACATCTGCGCTGGTCCGAACGCGATGATGCATCGGCGAATCGATGCCTGGATCGGACCGGCCTGATCGCGCGAACGCGATCACGATCTGATTTTTTTAGTACATCGCCGCAGGCGTCGGTGCCTCGACTGCACACGCGTGTCTATAGCTGCGCGAATTGCGCCGCATGCAAGCACGCCGTTCCCTGCGTTCAGGATTGGTAAGAACTTCCTGATACGGCTACGCGAGAACAAGCCTTCCACAACCGCGAGGCCGTCATGACGCTGCTCAGTCACCTGAAGATCCGCACCAAGCTTGCCAGCATGGTCGGTCTCGCAGCACTCACCGTCACCGCCCTCATCGTCGCATCAGCCTATCTCAGCAAGACCCGCATGCTCGAAGATCGTGCGCGCCAGATGCAGACGGCGGTCGATCTGCTGCACGGCTTCGCGCAATCGCTTCAGGACGAGGTCACTGCCGGCAAGATGACGCTCGCCGATGCGCAAGCCGAATTCAAGCTGCGCGGACGGCGGATGAAGTTCAACGGCGGCCAAGGCTATGCGGTGGTCTATACCGCCGATTCAACGGTGATGATGAATGGCGGCGCGCCTCAGCTCGAAGGCAAGAACAACGGCATCAAGGATGCCAATGGCATCGTGATCGGCGATGCTACGGTGAACGCGGCCAAGCAGACGCCCGAGGGCAGCATCTTGTCCTATCTCTTCCCGCGTCCGGGTGAAACCGTTCCGGTCCGCAAGCTGGTGTTCACTCGCCAGTTCGCGCCCTGGAACGTCGCGATCGCCTACGGCCTCTATGTCGACGACATCGATGCCGACGTGCGTGCATTGACGCTGGAGCTCGCCGCCATCGGCGTCGGCCTGATGCTGCTGATGGCGGCGCTGTCCTGGCTGATCGCCCGCGACGTGCTCGGCGCGCTCGACCGCCAGAAGAACCGCATGCAGGAAATCGCCGACGGCGCCATCGACAAGCCGGTCGAGGAGACCGATCGCGGCGACGAGATCGGACGCATGGCCGAGACGCTCGAAGTGCTCAGGCAGACCGCTTTGACGGCGCGTAACCTCGAGGCGGAGCAGGTCGCGGCCAAGGCCCGCAACGAGCAGGAGAAGCGCGACGCCCTGATCGCGCTCGCCGACCGGTTCGATGCCTCCGTCGGCCAGCTCGTCGGCCTGATGGCCTCCGGCTCCGGCGAACTCGAGACCACCGCCAAGTCGATGTCGTCCACCGCCGAAGGCACCAATCGCCGCGCCGCCGTGGTCGGCTCCGCCGCCACCGAAGCCAGCCAGCGCGTCCAGACCGTTGCCGCCGCAGCCGAAGAGCTCTCCTCCTCCATCACCGAGATCAGCCGCCAGGTCGCACAGTCCGCGGAAGTCACCGGCCGCGCCGTGGACAGCGCCCGCCGCACCGACACCATCGTCCGCGCGCTGTCGGACGGTGCCCAGCAGATCGAGCATGTCGCCGAGCTGATCTCCAGCATCGCGGCGCAGACCAATCTGCTCGCGCTCAACGCCACCATCGAAGCCGCGCGCGCCGGTGAAGCTGGCCGCGGCTTCGCCGTCGTCGCCTCCGAGGTGAAGTCGCTCGCCAGCCAGACCGCGGAAGCCACCCGCGAGATCGGCGACAAGATCGCCCAGATCCAGGGCGCGACCAGGGAGGCCGTCGACGCCATCGGCGGCATCACCGCCACCATCGAGGAGGTCAGCCGCATCGCCACCTCGATCGGCGCCGCCATCGAGGAGCAAGGCGCCGCCACCGCCGAGATCGCCCGCAGCGTCTCGCAGACCGCGGAAGCCACCAAGGAAGTCACCACCAATATCGGCGGCGTCTCGACCGCAGCCAACGAGACCGGCAACGCCGCCGGCATGGTGCTCGCGGCGGCCTCGAACCTCTCCAAGCAGGCCGAGCAGCTCTCCGGTGAAGTCGGAACGTTCCTCGCGGGCGTACGCGCGGCGTAGGGAACGCGAACGTTTCAAGGGATCGTCATGCCCGGGCTTGTCCCGGGCATCCACGTTCTTGGGCACCGCGTGCGCGGATGCGCGTGGATCGCCGGGACAAACCCGGCCACGACGCCGGAGAAAAGCAGCGCGCGCCTATCGCCGCGCGGGGCTGCAACCGCTCGATAGCTGACGCGTCGATCCGGTCGATCCGTCGCTCGATTGCGACGGGAATTCGTCGAACGGCGAATTCTGCTTGCCGGTGTTGAACTCGAAGACCTTGCGGATCAGGCCCGGCGCCATCGCCGAGATCGGATTGACGCGCAACACGGGGGCCGCCGGCGTGCCGACGACCTCGTAGGTCACACCGATCAATCCCTCGTTGTTGCCGCCCCCGAGGAAGATGCCGAACAACGGAATCTGGCCGAAGATGTTGTTGACGCCATACATCGGCACGAAGGTGCCGCTCATGCACACCTGGTTGCCGGGATAGTCGATCGAGCCCTCGATGGTGGCGCCGATCATCGGGCCCTTGACCACGCCGTCGCGGATCGTGAGTGCGCCGTTCTGGCGCGTGAACTCGGCGCGGAGCGCGCTGAAGGAGATGCCATTGCCGGTGCCGTTGGGGGCCCCGGCGGCAACGCGCTCGAGCTGCGCCTCGCCCTTCACCGTGAAGTCGCGGACGTTGATCAGGCCCTCGCGCGAGGTGTTCGGCTCGGATGTCGGCGGCTCCATCGCCACCACCATCTGGCCGCCGACCGCCTTGGTGTAGGTGTCAGTGAACTTCAGCAGCGAGCCGGCATCATTGGTCTGGAGATAGATCACCTCGCGGTTGCCCTGGGCGCGACCACCGCGCAGATCCGCGGCCACGGGCGTGTCCTTGCCGATCCTGCCGCTCAGCGTGAAGGCTTTGACCGCGCCGTTGCGGCGGGACATCTTGGCGTCGACGCTGCGCATCGCCTCGCCGTTGAAACCCATGACGGCACCGAGCTTCACGTCGATATCGAAATCGACGTTCTTCATCTTGTTCTTGGCGTCGTCCTTGGAATTGCCTGAGATCGCCGACTTCAGGAAGCCGCGGCCGTCGAACACGTCGCCGCGCATCGTGCCCTTGACCACGCCGTCCTGGCCGCGCTCGACCTTCAGCGACGCCTTGTCGCCGTCGGACGGCGAATAGGTCGGGAAGCTCGCATTCATGAGGTCGCCGTTCGCGTCGACCTCGAGCGAGCCCTTGATCGAGGCGCCGCCGCCCTCGATGACGATGTCCTCGAAGCGCGTCGATTGTGCCGTCGGCACCACCTTGAAGGTAGCCTTGCCCGATTTGCCCGGCAGCTTGACCCATCCCGGCAGGATGTTGTCGAGCTTGACCGAGGTCAGATCGGCTTCGACGCCGAGCTTCGTCGTCTGGTCCGGGCCGCTCGCGATCTTGCCCGACAGCTTGATCGGCAGCGAACCGCTGACGGCGGGGCTGAGATCGAATCCCAGCCGGGCCCGGCTGGCATCGTCCAACGTCGCCTGCAATCTGACATCGGCGTCGCCCTCGGCCGGCTTGCGATAGTCGAGCGAGGCCGCCTGTCCGTTGATCTTGACGTCGCCCTTGACCTGGTAGCCCTGGTTGCTCGCGACGATCTTGAGGTTGTTGGCCTCCAGCTTCTGGTTCATCACCAGCTTGTCGGCGGCAAAACCGTTGAGGTCGGCGGTGACGGCATAGGTGGTGTCGGCCTTGGTCAGTTCGCCCTTGACCGGCATGCCGAGCTGGATGTTGGCCGAGAAGGTCCCCTTGCTGGTATTGGGATCGACGACAGTCGCCGACAGATCGCTCAGGCGATCGTTGGCGAGCATTTCGGCCGCCGCCGGCACGGGGCCGTCGACGCGGAACCTGCTCCGCGATGGCGACGGTTTGGGCGCCATGTCAGGCACCTCGAAGGTGAAGTCGGAGATCGTGACCTTGCGGCCGGCAGGCGTGTCAGCAATGCCCTGCCCGATAGTCACGGTGGCCGTGCGCCCGGTCACGCGCGCCTTCAAATCGGCATCGTGCACCACCGGCATGCCATCCACCGGGCGCACCGCGACGCCGCTCGCCACGATATTGACCGCAAGACCATCGTCGGGGATCGGCGGCCCCTTGCGCGGGAGGTTCTTCACCGGCGAATTGATGCCGATCTCGATGCGCTGGAGCGTGCCGCGCTCGATCCGCTCGATCACCCATTCGCGCAGTTCGGGAACGATGAGGGTCGGCCACATCCGCTTGAGCGCGGAGGCCGACATTGGCGTTCCCGCAAAGCCCAGCGTCAACCGCGGCTCGCCCGAATAGTCGATGGCGCCGGTACCGGCGACGCCGATCTCGCCATTGGAGATGTCCGCCTGCGTCAGCAGCATGCGCTTGTGGTCGGTGTCGAAGCGGAAGCCGATCGCGATGCGGTTGAAGACGAGCGGGGGTTCGTTGTCGATGCCGCCAAGCAGGATCGAGCCGCCGCTGAAGCCGAGCTGCCAATCATTGACGTTGCCATTCGGCGGCTCGAGGTGGGCCAGCAGCGTCAGGCGGTTCGCGCCGGAGAGAACCTTGAAGGGAGCGACCAGCACCCGCCGATTGGCGTCCCACTCGACGTTGATCTCGGCGGAGTCGATCGCCATCGGGTAATCGGGCGTGTCCGTGTCGATGATGTTGCCCGCGCCGACCGCGATCTTGCCGCGGAAGAAGGTCGGCACGCCGTCACGGCCGAGCTCGCCCTTGAGCTCGCCGGTCAGCGGCAGGTCGGCAGTATAGGTGAGATCCTTCACCCGCAGCGCAAGCAGGATGTTGGAGGTCGAGACCTTGTCGGCCTTGATGTCGACCGAGCGCACGCCGTTCTCGGCCGGGCCGATCGTGGCGCGCAGCATCCATGGGTGCGCGCCCTCCTCGCCGAGGCTGAGCGCGACGCCGCCACGGCTCGGCCGTCGCAGGCTGAGCGTGATGTTCTCGAACGCCCATTTGCTGCCGCGCTGCTGATCGTCGACGATCAGATTGCCGTTCTTGAGGCCGATCTCGTTGAGGTTCTGGCCATCGAGGCCGGTCATGCTCAGACTGTCGAGCCAGTCGAGGCCCTGAAGAATCCCGCTCTGAGCGGTCGGCTGCGCGGCTTGCGATGCGGCTTGAGATGGATCCTGGCTCGCCGGCCCCGTGGCGAAGGGCGGCGGCGGCACGCCACTGCGCGGGAATGTCGGCGGCAGGCCGGCATCCTTCTTGGACGCAACGCCGGTTGCCAGCGGCTTTGCGGTGTCGCCGGCCGAGACCGTGACGGTGCCGTCAGGCGCGATGCGGATCGCGAGCTCGGCATCGACGAGATTGAGGCTCTCGGCGCGCAGATGGCCCATCAACAGACCCACCCCGGACAGCTTCACCTCGGCCTTCGGCGCACTGGCAACGATGGCGTGGTCGCGGTCGCGGACGATGATGTCACGGATGCGCACGGCGATACGAACCCGCCCGGCCCGCTCGATCTGGGTGCCGCCGATCTCCACGGTGTTGCCGTGGCCGATATTGTCCTCGATGGCGGCGGCCAGCCATGGTGTCGCGATATCGAGATTGATCGGACCCGCGCCGAGCCGCCACCACAGCGCGCCGAAGCAGCCGATGAAGATGACGACGAGGGCACCGACGACGACGACGAGCCGCTTCAGCCAGCGACCGCCGTCCAGCCAGCGACGGAACGACCCCAACCCGTCACCGAAGCGATGGAATCCCGAATTGGAACGCGACAACAGCCGGCGCGCACGATGGCCCGCCGCCGCTTCCTGATCCGGATCCCAGTCGGCTTCGTCCCATTCCCGCGGCTCAGATTGGCCGCCGCGCCGATCGAAATCCCGATTGTAGTCCTGGGGCGACGTATTCCTTGCCATTGCCTCTCGATACAGGCGCCCGTCAAAGGGTTGAGCGCCGCCGGGACCGCAGCCGTCGACGGGGAGCGAAGCCCCCTGCGCCGGCATTGCCGCCATACCTCGAATGTTCCTGCTGTTCGTCATTTCGCCCCGGGAGCGCGTTCAACGAGCAGTGGGGTGGTGCGTGGAATTCCTTGTAACCATACTCCGGCGTCGTCAGACTTGCCCAGCCGAGGGCGCGATTCCGGCACACCGGACGAGAGCTGCAATACCGCTTTGGTTGACCCGCCGAAAGCGTCGAAAGGAAGGCGTATGTCCAAGAAATCCCGAAAGAAATCGTCCAAAACGCCCTCCGGCATCGCAACGGCTAAAAAGAAAGCCCCGAAAGCACGGGCAACGACTCAAACAAAGTCCGCGAAAACACAGCGGACACCGGCACGCAAATCAACCGCGACCATAGCAAAAGCAGCGTCGCATAAGGCCGCATCGAAACGGTTAACTTCCTCCAAATCGGTCCCGATCCCCGCGGCGGCAGCGAAGGCCACCTTGGCCGAGGGCCAGAAGGCTCCCGCCTTCCGCCTGCCCCGCGACGGCGGCGATGTGGTCACGCTGGCGGACCATGCCGGCCAAAAGCTCGTCCTGTTCTTCTATCCCCGTGCCGACACGCCCGGCTGCACCAGGGAGGCCATCGACTTCACGCGCCTCGCGGAGGCCTTCACTGCTGCCGGCACGGCCGTGCTCGGCATCTCTGCCGATCCGTTAAAGGCTCAGGAGAAGTTTCGCGACAAGCACAAGCTCGGCGTCCCCCTCGTCTCCGACGAGACCCACGAGATGCTGGAGGCCTATGGCGTCTGGGGCGAAAAATCCATGTATGGCAAGAGTTTCCTTGGGATTCTTCGCACCACGGTGCTGGTTGGCGCCGACGGCAAGGTGGCCAGGATCTGGCGCAATGTCAGGGTCGACGGCCATGCCGACGAGGTGCTGGAGGCGGCAAGAAGTCTTTAACCAGCCCTTTAAATTCGCGTGTTCCCGTTTCCGGAAAATTAACCATGACCGGCCCAGATTGCTGCGGCAATTAGGCCGCAAGGACCCCATCCGACCGGCGCCGGGAGTGCCGATGTCGAAAAGTTCTGCCCAATACTCGCAGTACCCCCAGCATCATCCTCACGACCACGGACGGGCCTTCCACCGCCGTCCGGGCGCTGCCACGGTGGCAGCCGCGCTTCCCCTACCCTCAACGGACGACGACTACACCATTGTCCACGCCGGCAAGCAGGTTCGCTTCGGGCCCGTGGTATTCTGGATCGTGGTCGGGACCGTCGTGCTGCTCGGGCTCTGGTCGGCGGCGACCGCCACCTATTTTGCCTTCCGCGACGACGTCCTGACCCGGCTGATCGCGCGCCAGGCCGAGATGCAGTATGCCTATGAGGACCGCATCGCCGAGCTGCGCGCCAAGGTCGACCGTACCACCAGCCGCCAGCTGCTCGACCAGGAACAGTTCGACCAGAAGCTCGATCAGATCATGAAGCGCCAGACGGCGCTGGAGTCCCGCGCCACGGCGCTTGGCGCCATGCCTGACGTGACAGGATCGATTCCCCGCGCGGCGCCGCAGCGCGGCGACGCCGGTCAGGGCACGGCGCAAGGCACGCCAAAGCCGTCGCCGATCAGCGACACCGTGATCTTCGTGGCGCCCCCGGATCGCGAAGCCCGACTCGAGTCGCGTGCGCCGGCCGTTGCAGCCCCGCCGGTCAGTCAATTCGCCAGGAACCAGAGCTTCGACAATGTCCTGATCCGGCTCACGACGTCGCTCGATCAGGTCGAGCGACGCCAGATGGCGGCGCTCAGCGCCGTCGAGGAAGGCATGGATTCGCGCATGCGCCGGATGCGCGGCGTCGTCAGCGATCTCGGCCTCAATCTCGCCAGTCTCGAAGCTGCCGTGCCGCGCACCGCAATGGGCGGGCCATTCGTGCCGGTGAAGCTCACCGCCAATGCCGGGCCGTTCGAGAAGCAGCTCAACCGCATCAACGTCACTCGTGCCGAGATGGACCGTCTCAATCGCACCCTTGCGCTGGTGCCCTATCGCAAGCCCGTCATCGGCGAGGNCGAGTTCACCTCCGGCTTCGGCGTGCGCAGCGACCCCTTCCTCGGCCGCCCGGCGATGCATACCGGCCTCGACTTCCGCGCCGCCACCGGCGACCCCGTTCGCGTCACCGCCAACGGCAAGGTGGTCTCAGCCGGCTGGTCCGGCGGCTATGGCCGCATGGTCGAGGTCGATCACGGCAACGGGCTGTCGACCCGCTATGGCCATCTCTCCGAGATCAACGTCAAGGTCGGCGAAATCGTGAAGATCGGCCAGGTGGTCGGCCTCGTCGGCTCGACCGGCCGTTCCACCGGTCCGCATCTGCATTATGAGACCCGCATCGAGGGCGAAGCGGTCGATCCGCAGAAGTTCTTGCGCGCCGGCGTGCGCCTCAGCGCGGGCTAGGCCGTGTACCCATAAACCCAGCGGCGTGATGCGACGAACACAATGTCCGCATTGCCCCTATAGCGGCCGAGTTCGTGCGGCAGCGCAGTATGATAGGCCAGAAGCAGACCTCGCAGCTCGGGCTGCTCTTTCATAAAGAGATTCCGACGTCGAAGGCGGAGTGATCTCTCTTCCCCTCTCCCACAAGAGGAGAAGGAAGGTGGCGTCACCCGAACTGCGCGACCACGGCCGACCACAGACGCCAGATTTCGGGGGACTTTTCATCGACGGCGGTCTGCACCATGACCAGCTTCGAGGGCGGATCAACGAGGATGCGCTGCCCGAGGTGCCCCAAGAGCGCGAATTGCCGTCTGCTGCCGGGAAACAGGTAGACCTGATAGCCGTACCCGAACCCTCCCTCGGCTTTTGCCAGATACGTCTCGGAGGCGCGCACCGTGGTCGCATCAATCATCCACTGTGCAGGTATGATCTGTTTGCCCTCCCACGCTCCGTCGTGGGCCAGCAGACGGGCGAGCCGCGCGTAGTCGCGCAGTACCGCATTGAAGAACCCGTGCGCTACCTCACGGCCTTCCGCATCAATCAGCCATTTGGCATCCGCTTCCGTGCCGATCGGCTGCCAGACTTTTTCCTGGAGATAGCCGCACATTGATTGACCGGTCGCGTAACGCAGCACGAGACCAAGCACATCCGTCTCGATGCTGGCGTAATGGAATCGCGTCCCCGGCGGCGCGATCCTTTGGTTGAATTGCGCGATGCTGGCAACGGTGCCTTTTTGGGAAAACCAGTGCTTGCGCACCATGTCGCCCCACAGGCGATCGAGGTCGTCTCCGCTGCCTTTCGCTTCGTCGTTCTCTTCACCGAACTTCACACCAGACGACATGTGCAGCAGCGCGCGGATCGGGGTTGCACCGTATTCCGTGCCTTTCAAGCCGGGAACATAGGTCTCCGCAGCATCGTCGATCGACTTGACCGCGCCTTCCGCTGTCGCGATCCCTATCAGCATGCCGGTGATCGATTTTGCCATAGACTGCGACATCAGCCGGTCTCGATCGGTGCGGCCGTACTGATAGCGCTCGACCAGAATCCGGTCATCCTTGGCGATCAACAGGCCCGTCACCGGATTGCGCGCCAGATAATCCGCAAGCGAAGCGCGGTTTCCTTTGTACTGGTAGCTGACATCCGCCGGCGTTCGCTTGAATGGCCAGGCCGTGGCCGCGCGATCGACGTGACGCGTCGGGAATATCTCATCGTAATGACTGAATGCGCCGACGCGGTATTTTGGCGAGGCCGGATTGCCGGGCTGGTAGATCTGCCACCGGTCCTTGATCGGGTAGTTCTCGCCCGCGCCGTAAAGTTCGGCGTCCGGGCCATCAGCGAAAAAGGACGGGCCACCACCGATTTCGGTAGCCCAACTCCATTTCGCCGACGCCGCAACGCAGGTTGCCGCAAGTCCCGTCAGGACAGAGCGTCGCGAGAGTGCTTTCCCGGCGCCGGTATCAGGCTTTGAAGGACTTCTCATCGCTCATTGTTCGTAGCGAAAACTATTTCGCCAAACTAGAACACTCCCAGATTTAACTTAGCACTCACCAGCGGGTCCAATTTAGTCGAATTGCGCCCGGCGTCATCATCCAACTTGTCCACTTGAGGTCTTTTTCGACGGATTCAACGGGGGTTGTCGGCAGGTCAAAGTCCGCTTCTGCCCCGTGAGCGCCGAACCAAGGGCCGGGCCAGAAGCCTTGCGCTTGGACCGACCCGCGTGATTCAAACTCCCAAACTGGGGTCGAATCATGCGCTACGAACTCGCCGACTATGAATGGCTTGCCATCAAGCCGATGCTGCCGAACAAGCCGCGTGGCGTTCCTCGGGTAAACGATCGACGTGTCCTCAACGGCATCTTCTGGGTCCTGCGATCCGGGGCACCTTGGCGCGATTTGCCGGATCATTTTGGCCCTTACACGACCTGCTATAACCGTTTCGTCCGCTGGCGGCGGGCTGGTGTCTGGGCCGCATTATAGACGCACTTGCCGCTGCCCACGATGCCGCTGTCCAGATGATCGACACCTCGATTGTCCGAGTGCATCAGCATGGATCCTGCATCACAAAAAACAAGCTCCAATCGATGGGACGGTCCCGCGGCGGCTTGACGAGCAAAATCCATGTGTTGGTTGATAGCAAGGGTCTGCCGGTACGGCTGGCGCTGAGCCCCGGTGAAGCCCATGACGTGCGACTTGCCGGAAAACTGCTGTCTCGTCTGAAATCCGGGTCAATGTTGCTCGCCGACCGTGGTTATGACGCCGACTGGATCAGAGAACTTGCAATGAAGAAGGGCGCGTGGGCAAACATTCCGCCGAAGTGCAATCGCAGCGATCCGATCTGCTTCAGCCCGTATCTCTATCGCGCTCGCAACCAGGTCGAGCGGTTCTTCAACAGGATCAAGCAATGCCGTCGAGTGGCAACACGCTACGACAAGCTGGCAGCGAACTACCTTGCTTTCGTTCAGCTCGCCTCAATCAGGCTATGGCTTCGCGTTAATGAGTCCACGCCCTAGCCCGCTCGAATGCGGCCAGCGAGGAACGGCCAAGGCAAATCTTGAGCGAAGTCTGCAGCGGGTCAAAATCCGAAGAACTCACGTTGAGCACAATTGGTCTGCTATGCTCCCGGAAGCAAACTTCCCATCCGGCCATTTATGAATACACGCCCTAAAGCATGATCCGGAAAAGTGCGCAGCGGTTTTCCGGAAAGATCATGCTCAAACGACAACCTAAAGCGCCATGACTATTCATCTTAATCTCATCGCGCTTTAGGCTCGCGCCACTTTCTTTCGGCACAGCACCCCTTCAGCGCCGGCCGCCACCCATCCCGCCTCCGGGACCGCCAAAACCGCCACCACCCATTCCACCTGGGCCCATGGGTCCCATGGGACCGCCGGGCGAGCCCGGCCCCCCGGAGCCCGACGGACCGCCCGGCCCTGTCGGCGCGGAGCCGGGCGTCGCACCGCCGTGAGATCCCGGCATGGGTGCCCCCGGTGCAGCGGATGGACCGCCACCCGGCGTGGTGGCGCCGCGATTTGGATGCAGGATCGAGCCGCCCGGCGAGCGTCCGGGATTGCCCGCTCCGCCCGGCGCCTGCCCCGACGATCCAGGGAATTGACCGACGGCCTGCGCCGAATCCACCTGGAAGCCGCGCGAGCGATCGAACATGCCGTTGACCACCATGCGTGCTTCGCCCGCGGCAGGGCCGAAGCGCGAGCTGTCGCGGGCGATGAATCCGGAGCCGAGCTGGAGGTTCGCCCCCACGCGCTGCACATAGGCCTCGATCGAGAGCCTGTTTGCGCCGACGAGATCGGAAAAATCGTCGATCCGCGTGCGCGCGGCCTGCATCGCCCCCTGACTCACGCGGCCTTCGATCTGGACGCGCTGACCAACCAGCAAGGGATCGACGCCGTTCAGCCTCAGTCCGCCGATGCGCAGGCCGTCCGGCCCGCGCTCGACCAGACCCGTGACGCGCGCAGCCGCATCGCGGCGCGGCTCCACCAGGCTCGCGACGATCAGGCCGTCGGCCCGGCGCAGGCCGTAGACCGCCACCTGCGCTCCCGCACGAAGCTTGCTCTCCTTGTCGCTCGCGACGATCTTCTGACCGAGCACCGTCAGCTCGTTGCCCTTCACCTGCTCGATCGGACCTGCGACCTCGCTCGCAATCGTGATGTTGCGCGTGACGAGCGTGCCGTCGGCCTGACGTGTTGCGACCACGCGCGCGAGCTGGCCGATGCGCAGCGCCCTGGCGCTGGTGGCTTCGCCGTCGATCCGGACCGGAACGTCGCTCGCATAGGTGATGCGCTCGCCATTGACGTAGATGCTGCCGAACCGCTGGATCACACCGACGATGCCGGTGCCACCGATGCCATGATCATCGCCGCGCGTGATTCCCGTGCCGCCGATGCCCTGATCGGTGCCGCGCTTGACCTGTGCGCGGGCAATGGCCGTGCCCGCGAGCCAGAATCCGGTCAGCAGCAGACGCCGGGAGATCAGGGGCGGCCGGCTCATGAAGAACCACCCTCTTTGCCGCCCTGCGTGCTACCGCCTTCCTTCGCCTCGCCCGCTTCGTCGGCGTCCTGGCAATAGATGTAGATGCCGAAATTCCAGCGGGCGTCACCACCCTTGTCCTTGGCGAGCGCGCGGTTCGCCTCGCGGTTAGCCGTCTTCAGGGCGTCCATGGCGAGCTCGCGCGAGCGTGCCTCCAGGCGCCTCGCCAGCTTCGGCGAGATGTTGTTGTAGTGCACCGCGCGTTCGAGGAAGCGCGGTGCCGGCCCCAAGACGTTCTCTGCCGCCGCCGCGATATGGTCGTGGAGATTGCGGCCGAGATAGTGCCATTTGCCGTCGTCTTCGCCGCTCGGAACGAAGGCGGCCTCGACCAGCTCGATCTCGTCATCATCGTTGATGGTGACGAGCTTGCGGTCGATCCATTCGTCGAGCACCGCGCGGGGGCGCACGTCCTTGGTGACGGAGGCGACGAGCAGCTCGAACGAGGGCGCATCGCCCTCGGCGGTGCGCGGCAGTGCCAGCGGCTCGCCCTTTGCGTCGGTGAATTCCGGCGCGGCGATCCAGCGCGCGATCACGGCGCTCGTCAGCGAGACTGCCGCCGGCGCCTCGTGCACGGGCGCGCCCGCGCCGCGCAACCGCGCCACCTCCTTGCGATGGATGCCGGTCAGCAGGCTGACGCGACTGTCGGTCTGCTCCTTTCCTTCCAGCGCAAAATCGTGCTCGGCGACGTTGACGAAGAGCTCGCGGAGCAATTGCGCCAGCGCCGGGAAGGTCATGCCGCTGCGGATGCAGAGCCGCACGAGCGGGCGCAGCAGCCGCGCCAGCGGCGCGTGCAGCTTCGCGGCGGCATTGGGCTGCGGAGCCGCTGCCTTGGACCCGGACTTGGCATTCATGTCTGAAGTGTAACGGCGCCTTGCGTGGGACACAATCCCACTTTTTTCGCTTTGCCAATTGACGTGGTAAATTTTCCCACATATACGGGACACCACTGAGGGCGCGACGTAGAAGGGATTCACACCCATGGCCGACCGCTTGGTCTGCACTTCCAGTTCACTGCGTGCTCTGCCGGCTCCCGATTGGGGGCGCGGCGCAATCGAGCCGATACTGCCCGCACTTCTGCGCGGCGTGATCTTCATCTCGGTGCTGTCCGCACCGTTCGTCGCAGCGCTTCTTGCAGGCTGACCGCCATCATGCATCACACCAACGACAACCCGCGCCGTCCGTCGGTGCTGCACATCTTCAAGATCTATTATCCCGACCTGTTCGGCGGCACGCTCACGGTGATCCGCGATATCTGCGCGAGTCTGAAGGATGCCTTCGCCCCCGCCGTGCTGGTCTGCTCGCAATCGGCCGAGCGACGCGAGATCGTCGTCAACGACGTGCCGGTCGAGCGTGTCCGCTCGCTCGGCAATCTGCTGTCGCTGCCCGTCGCGCCCACCTATCCCTGGCGGCTGTGGCGCAAGATCGCCGAGCACGATCTGCTCGCCCTCCATGCGCCCTTCCCGCTCGCCGATCTCGTTTTCGCCTTCGGCTTCGGCGCCGGGCGGCCGCTGGTGGTGCATTGGCACGCCGACATCGTCACTCATGCCGGCCTGCGCTGGTTCATCGAACCGCTGATGCGGCGGACGCTGCGCCGCGCCAAGGCGATCATCGTCTCGGACGAGGTGCTGGTCGACAGCACGCCGCTATTGCGCGAATTCGAAGATAAATGCCACGTCGTACCGTTCGGCATCGACACTACGGGCTACGACTGGCCGAAGATCGAGCCACACCAGGTCAATGATCGCGGCCGACTGGTGCTCGCCTGCGGCCGGCTGGTTCCCTACAAGGGCTTTGACGTGCTGATCCGCGCCGCGGCCGCGCACAATTTCGAGGTCTGGATCATCGGCGAGGGCGCCGAGCGACCGCGGCTCGAGCAACTGATCCGGGAGCTCGGCCTCGGGGAACGCGTCCGGCTGCTAGGCTCGGTCAATGATTGCGAGCGCATCAAGCTGATGTGCCTCGCTGACGTCTTCGTGATGCCGTCAGTCACCAATGCCGAGACATTCGGCCTCGTCCAGCTGGAGGCCATGGCGGCCGGCCGCCCGGTCGTGAACACGGCGCTCGACACCGCGGTGCCGCGGGTCGCCCGCCACGGCATGGAGGCGATCACCGTTCCGCCCGGCGATGCCGCGAAGCTGGGTGAAGCCATCGACACCCTGATCCGCGATCCCGAGCGCCGCCGCCGCATGGGACTTGCAGCGCGGACGCGTGCCTTCAACCGCTATTCGGCCACGGCCTTCAAGCAAGGCATGGAGGCCGTCTATCGCGACGCCGTCGCCGCGCCACGCGAGGCGCGATCGGCTGCTGCCGAGCCGCCGCAGGCGGCGGGATGGGTGGACACCGTCCGGATCGCGGCGGCGCTGGCCTGGTCCGACATGCGCCACCGCTATGTGCGCTCGCTGCTCGGACCGTTCTGGATGTCGCTCCAGATGGCGATCGTGGTCGCGGTACTTGGCTCGGTGATCGGCCAGATGTCGAACGCCGATGTCCTGTCGCGCCTGCCCATGCTGGCGCTGTCGATGACGGCCTGGACCTTTCTCAACAGTGTCGTCCTCGATGCCACCACGGCGCTTCAGAACTCCGCGAGCCTGATCCGCGACCGGGCGCTGCCGCCGGTCATCTTCCTCCTGCAATGCACGTTCAGGCAGGCGCTGTTCGCGCTTCATAACGCCTGCGTGCCGCTGGTGCTGTGGCTCGCCCTGACGCCCCACGACCTCTCTCACGCGCTGGCGGCGCTGCCCGGCCTCGTCCTCTTCGTGGTCTGCACCTTCGCTCTGAGCCTCGTCCTCGGCGCGATGGCAACGCGCTACCGCGACCTCAAGCCGATCATCGAATCCACATTGATGCTCGCCTTTCTCGCCTCGCCCATCATCTGGTCGTCGGAGATGATCAACCATCGCTCGACGGTGATGCGGATCAATCCGCTGACGCATCTGTTCGCGGTGTGGCGCGAGCCGCTGGCGGGCGGCCATGTCGATCCGGTCAGCATCATCTATGTCCTGGTCGTGCTGGCGCTGCTGATCTGTGCGAGCGTGCTGACGCTGGCCCACCTGCGCAAAGCCGCATTCTGGATCTGACGCATGGTCTCGATCAGCCTTCGCAACGTCTGTCTCGACTATCCGCTCTACGGTGCCTACGATTATTCGCTGAAACGGCGGCTGCTCGGCCATCTCATCCGCGAGCCGGGTGAGATGCGGATCATCCGCGCCGTCGACAACGTCGCGATCGAAGCCGAAGCCGGCGCCCGCATCGGACTTGCCGGCCCCAACGGCTCCGGCAAGTCGACCCTGCTGCGCCTCATTGCCGGCGTCTATCCGCCGAGCAGCGGCAGCGTCGCAATCCAGGGCAATATCATGCCCCTGCTCGGCCTCAACGCCGGCGTCAATCTGGATTTCGTCGCCGAGGACAACATCGCGCTGCTGCTGCGGATCAGCGGCCGCAAGCCGACCCGCAGCGTGATCGACGAGATCTGGGCCTTCACCGAGCTCGAGACGCGCATGCAGCGGCTGCCGCTGCGGATGTTCTCTTCGGGCATGCTGATGCGGGTGCTGTTTGCGACCGCCACCGCGTTTCCGGCCGACATCCTCCTGCTCGACGAATGGCTCAGCGTCGTCGACGAGCACTTTGCGGAGAAGGCGCAGGCGCGGCTCTTGAACCTCGTGTCGCAGGCGGCGATCGTGATCATCGCCTCACACGACCAGCCGCTGTTGCGCCGCACCTGCACCAGCATCATCAACCTCGACCATGGCCGCATCGCCTCGACTGTCACGGTCGAGCCGCCGTCGGCACTTCCTTTCGAGCTCCGCGAGAAACGCGCATGAAGCAGAACATCCTTGTCGTCTCCGAAGCGCTTGGCGAGCCCAACCACAAGCGCGGCATCTTCCACTTCACGCGCGAATTGATGCGCTCGCTCGCGGCGGAGGGGCACGAGCTGACGCTGCTGGTGGAAACCAATCGGCGCTATCGCAAGTTGCATCGGCGCGAGCGGCGCACCAGGCTGTTTCCGGCGCAGTCGCGCAACATCGAACTGCTCGCCCTCTACCGCTTCCTCGACGAGATCAACATGAGCGAGCCAGTGACGCGTAACGGCTTGCGGCGCACGCTCGACTGGCTTCGCCACAAGGCCACCATGTCGGTGTCGTGGGATTATGTCCTTTGCTTCCTGCGCGCCGTCGGCCTGCGTGGCCTACACGCAAGGCTGATCGAGAACAGGACCGCTGCGCTGGAATACATCCCGCCGGACCTGCGCCATCTCGAGCTGTTCCGCGACTTCCAGCTCGAGCCCGGCTTCTACAGCTATCAGGACTCTTCGGCCTTCTTCCTGCTGCCGCCGCCGCGGGTCGACGCGCGCGACTACGACGTCATCGTCGTGGACACCCCGACCCGGGTGGCGATCAGGCGCAGGCCCGATGCCAAGGTGATCTGCGTCGTCCATGATTTGTTGCCGCTGACCGATCTCAAGCTCAGCGATGTCGCCACGCGGTTGTTCCTGTCGCGGCTCCTCACCAGCCTGCGGCAGGCTGACGAGCTCGCCTTCGTTTCAAACTATAGCATGATGCGGTTCAGGGAACTGCTGCCGCAATTTGCGCACCTGCCGGCGCGGGTCGTGTATCCCCGCACCCGGTTCGACGCCCCGGATGTCCTGCACCTGCCAGCCCCGTCGGGGCGTCCGGGGCGGCCGAGCTTCGTCGTCATCGTCTCGAACGAGCCGCGCAAAAATGTCGCCACCGTCGTTCGCGCCTTCCGTGGCGTACCCCACGCCGATCTCGTCGTGATCGGCTATGCCGGCGAGATCAGCCGGATGCGCAACCTGCCCCAAAACGTCCGCTTCGCCGGCTATGTCGACGAGCACGAAAAGGCGGCCCTGATCGCGGAGGCGCACGGGCTGATCATGCCGAGCCTTGCCGAAGGTTTTGGTGTGCCGATCATCGAGGCGCTCGCTGCGAACACGCCGGTGCTGTGCTCCGACATCGCCGTGTTCCGTGAGGTCGCAGGCGAGCTCGCCGACTATTTCGATCCGTTCTCGACCGATTCGATCGCAGCTTCAGTCACCCGCGTGCTGACGCGGCAGGAGGAGTGCCGCGGCAAGATCCGGGCGAGGCGCCACGAGCTGGCCGAACGCTTCGGCTACGAGACCCAGGCGCGCGATTTCCTCGGGCATGAGATGCCTAGGGAATGCCTGGTCGCAGCGCAGTAGGCGTCACCCACATGACTGCCGAACCCGTGGCATGGCCCGGCCCGCAAACATTGCGCGACCGATGGCAGGCCTTCGGCAATTCCGCCGCGCTGATCCGCACGGCAGACGTGCTGGTCATCCTGATCGCGGCGTCGCTGCCGTGGTCGACCACGGCGCCTTCGATCTTCGTCGGGCTCTGGCTGATGGCGGTAACGCCGACCATCGACTGGCGCGCCTATGCGCGCGATCTCACGAGGCCCGTGTTCGTCCTGCCCTTCGCCTTGCTGCTGCTCGCGCTGCTCGGCACGCTATGGTCGGACGGCGACTGGCCGGACCGGCTGCATGCGATCAAGCCGGTAGCAAAGCTCGTGCTCATCCCACCCCTGCTCTACCATTTCAGGCGGTCGGAGCGCGGCAGCGAGGTCTGCCTCGCCTTTCTGGCCTCCTGTGTGCTGCTTGCAGTCTATTCCTGGATCGTGCTGCTCGATCCCGCCTGGAAGATCACCGCCACCGCGTCGGCTGGCGTTCCCGTCAAGAACTACATCGACCAGAGCCAGGAATTCACGCTCTGCGCCTTCGCGCTGGCGCTGCCTGCGCTGACATTCTGGCGCAACGGAAACGTGGTCGCGACAGCGGCCTGCCTGGCGCCGATCCTGCTGTTCGCCACCAACATGGTGTTCGTCGTCTCGGCCCGTACGGCCTTGTTCTGCATTCCGCTGCTGCTGGCCCTGTTCGCCTGGAGGCATTTGAGCCGGCGGGCAGCACTGGTCCTGCTCGCCGGCGCGGTTGCCGCGAGCGCGCTCGCCTGGACCACGTCGGCCTATCTGCGCCAGCGCATCACGGATATCGCCGTCGAATACCGCCACGGCCATGAGGACATCGGCCACGCCTCGACCGCGCAGCGGCTGACCTATTGGCGCAAGGCGATCCATGCCTTTGCCGAGGCGCCCTTGATCGGCCACGGCACCGGCTCGATCAAGCGACAGTTCGAGCGCGCCGCCACGAGCGAGAGCAAACTCGATGCGGAGGTCGTCAGCAATCCGCACAACCAGACCCTCAACGTCGCGATGCAGTGGGGCCTGCTCGGCGTCATCCTGCTCTACGCGATGTGGATCGTGCATCTCCGCCTGTTCCCGGGCAACGGCCTTGCTGCCTGGATTGGCCTCCTCGCCGTCGTGCAGAACATCGCGAGCTCAGTGCTCAACTCGCATCTGTTCGATTTTCACGAGGGCTGGATGTATGTGCTCGGCGTCGGCGTTGCCGGCGGTACGGTCCTCAAGGCAAGAGCCGGCCGCCAGCCGTGACCGCTGCTGCGCTCGTGGCCTGCCCATTGAAGCGCACCAGCGGCCGGGACCTACACGCCGCGCCGCCGCAGATTGAGAATACGTCCGTCGATGACGAGCAGCGCGCTGCCGATGACGATTGCGCCCGCGATCTCGCGCGCCGAAATCGGCTCGCCCAGCACCAACCAACCCAGAAGGATGGCGGTGACGGGAATGAGCAGCGTCACCAGCATCACATTGGTCGCGCCCGAGCGCCGCAGGATCTGAAAGAACACGATGTAGGCGAGCGCCGTCGACACGCCGGCCAGACCAAGCACCGCGAGCCACGTCGTCGGGCCGGGCATCGGAAGACGCCACGGCTGCTCCACCGCACCGGCGACGGCTGCCATCATCACCGTCGAGGCCATCAGCTGAAACGTCGCCGTGCCAAGCGGGGCTGCGTCCTTCAGCAGCCGTCGCGCCGCCAGCGCCGCGAGGCCATAGCTGAAGGCGCCGCCGAGGCAGAGCAGGATGCCAAGTCCCTGCCCGGCCCTCGTCTCGAGGCCCCATCCGCGCAGGATGATCACGCCGAGGAGCCCCAGCGCCACCCCGGCCACGCGACGCATCTGCAACGTCTCTTCGCCTGCGGCCGCCATCACGATGACCGTGAACATCGGCGCCGTGGCATTCAGGATCGACGCCAATCCGCTCGGAATGAAGGTCTGGCCGATCACGATCAGCGAGAACGGAATGGCATTGTTGAGCAACCCGATCGCAACGAATGGCCTCCAGCCGGCAAGGCCGCTGGGAAAGCCGATCCCCTGCATGCGAAGCAACGGCAGGAGAATGGCGGCCCCCAGCGCGACGCGCAGGAACACCAGCGTCAGCGGCGGCAATTCCCGCAACCCCGCGCCGTTGAAGAAGAACGAGCCGCCCCAGAGAATCGAGAGCACCGCGAGCAGCGACCAGTCGCGCGCGTCGATCCGATTGTCGGTAACGGGCATGGCGTCTCATCTCGGTGGCCGGGCCTGCCGACTAGGACGGCGTGGCGGCGTTTGCCACCCGTTTCCCGACAACGCGCCTGCGTCTCAGGACCGTTCGCGCGAGCGGGCGTCGCCAACGACGTCGGCGACGACAGCTCCGATCACCAGCACGCCACCGATCAGCGCGTGAACGGCCGGGATCTCGCGGAAGGCAACCCAGATCCAGAACGGCATCAGCGGTGTTTCGAGGGTCGCGATCAGGGAGGCCTGTCCGGAGGGCAGCCAGCGCGAGCCGAGTACGTAGAACGTCAGGCCGAGCGCGACCTGTAGGCAGCCGAACATGGCGAGGATGGCGAGACCGTTGCCGCCGACATGGGTGATGTCGTGGGCGAGCGGAAGGCTGACGAGACTGCCGAGGAAGTTCGACAGCGCGGCCGCCGCCACCATCGAGGTCTGGCGATGGCGTCGGATCACGACCGTCATGGAGGAGATGGCGAGCACCATCAGGCAGCTCAGGGCCACGCCGCCGATATCGCCGGCGGCCGTAACGCCGCCGACCGTCATGACCACACCGGCAAAGGCAATGACGCTCGCGATCAGCGTGCGCCATGTCGCGGCTTCACCGAGCCATAGCCACGCCAGCGCGGCGGCGACGAAGGGCTGGGTTGCAATCAGCACCGCGACGTTCATCACCTTGGTCATCTGAAGCGCGGGAATGAAGGTGACCATTCCGAGCGTGGACAAGGATGCGACCAGCAAGCCGCCGCGGCCCGGCGCCAGCAATTGCCCCAACGCGGCGCGGCCCTGCATCACCACGAGAAACACCGTGATCAGGCTGCCGGCGAACAGGCCGCGCCAGAACAGGATGGTCCAGGGGTCGAATGGAAGCAGGCGCGTGAAGAACGGAGCCGTGCTCCAGGCAATTGCGGCGGCGATGACGAGGGCAATGCCGAGACCGCGTTCCGAACGAGGCTGCCCCATGTCCAGATGACCGGCTAAGAGGTTTTCGTCTTCGGCCGCGACACCAGCTCGATCATCCTGCCTTCATCGTCATCCGGCATCGCAGCCTTCGCCTGCGCGTAGGCCTCGACCGCGGCACGCGAGACCAGCGGCTTGCCGGCCAGCAGGCTCTCGGCAAGCTTCACGGCATAGGCGGCATCCTTGTGCCGCAGCGCCGCCGTGAAGGTCGCGCCGGAAAAATCGCGAGCGACCATGCGCCTCGAGTGGCGTTGCACCTGCGGGCTTGCGGCGACGCCCGCCTGGATCGACTCCAGCACGAGGTTCATGTCGAGGCCGGCCTGCTCGGCGATGGCGAGGCCCTCGGCGAGGCCCGCGATCTGGATTGCGCCCATCAGATTGTTGATGAGCTTGTAGACCGTGCCGGTGCCCACGGCGCCGAAATGGCGGATGGTCGAGCCGATCGGTTCGAGGAATGGGCGGGCGCGCGCGAGATCGGCGGCATCGGCGCCAGCCAGGAGCGTCAACTTTCCGGCTGAGGCCGCGTCCGGCAATCCCGTCACCGGGCAGTCGATGTAGATCAGCCCGCGCGCGTTCAATTCGCGGCCCATCTCGCGGGCGTGGTCATAGGAGACGGTCGAGCATTCGATCGCGATGGTGCCTGCCTTCGCAGTCTTGGCCGCGCCCTTCGGCCCCAGCCAGACCGCGCGCGAGGCCTCGTCGTCCGCGACCATGGTCACGACGGCATCAGCGTCGATCGCGGCATCCTCCGGCGAGGTCGCCCAATGCGCACCGCGCGCGATCAGGTCTTCCGCCTTGGCCTGGCTGCGATTCCACAGCGTCACCGTGAAGCCGGCATCGAGATAGCGGCCGGCCATGCCGTGGCCCATCCGCCCAAGCCCGATGAAGGCGACGCGCGGCATGATCAGTCCACGTCCTCGATGTCACCGGTGGTGGTGCCGAAGGCGCGCTGCGCCAACGTCGCCGCCATGAACTCGTCGAGATCGCCGCCGAGCACGCCCGACGTGTCCGAGGTCTGCACGCCCGTGCGCAAATCCTTCACCATCTGATAGGGCTGGAGCACGTAGGAGCGGATCTGGTGGCCCCAGCCGATATCGGTCTTGGCAGCCTGGTCGGCCGCGGCCTTCTCCTCGCGCTTCTTCAGCTCGATTTCATAAAGACGGGCACGCAGCATGTCCCAGGCCTGGGCGCGGTTCTTATGCTGCGAGCGGCCGGCCTGGCAGACCACCGCGACACCGGTCGGAATATGGGTCAGCCGCACCGCGGATTCGGTCTTGTTGACGTGCTGGCCGCCGGCGCCGCCCGAGCGCATCGTGTCGGTGCGGACGTCGGACTCCTTGATGTCGATCTTGATGCTGTCGTCGATGACGGGGAACACCTGCACGCTCGAGAACGAGGTGTGGCGACGCGCGTTGGAATCGAACGGCGAGATGCGGACGAGACGGTGCACACCCGCCTCGGTCTTCAGCCAGCCATAGGCGTTGTGGCCGGAGACCTGGATGGTCGCGGACTTGATGCCGGCCTCTTCGCCCTCGGACTCTTCGAGATACTCGACCTTGAAGCCGTGGGTTTCGGCCCAGCGCGTGTACATGCGCAAGAGCATCTGCGCCCAGTCCTGGCTCTCGGTGCCGCCGGCGCCGGCGTGGACCTCGAGATAGGAATCGAAGCGGTCGGCCTCGCCCGACAGCAGGGCCTCGAGCTCGCGGCGCGCAACTTCCTTCTTCAGATTCTTCAGCGCGGCTTCAGCTTCGGCAACGACGCCATCGTCGCCCTCGGCCTCGCCGAGCTCGATCATGCCGATGTCGTCTTCGAGCTGCTGCTCGACCTTTCCAATGCCCGACAGCGAATCCTCAAGCGAGGTGCGCTCCTGCATCAGCTTCTGGGCCTTCTGGGGATCGTTCCAGAGGTTGGGATCTTCTGCGAGCTTGTTCAGCTCAGCGAGGCGCGCCGTCGATTTCTCGACGTCAAAGATGCCTCCTCAGCAGCCCGACTGACTGCTTGATCTCTTCTACCAACCGTTCGATTTCGGCGCGCATGTCGTTCTCTGGTCTCGCGGAATTGTTCCCGCGTCTGATTGCAACGCCGATGTAGCGGCGGAGGCGCCAAAGCGCAACCGCCCGCTCCCTCAAACGTCGGCGTTATCCGCTAGTACAGCCCGCCGGTGCCTGGACGCATGAAGAAGCCGGAATCCGGCTGCTGCTGCTGCGAGGCCGGCATACGGCCGTCCGCATCGGCAACGCCGATGACCGAATAATTATCCGGCGGCGCCGTGCCCGGCTTGAAGGCTTCGAGGATGGTTCCGCCGGATTCACCCGGACCGGCGCGCATGCCGGTCTTGGCAACGACGCGCACGAGCTTGATGCCGGCCGGCACCTTGAACGGAACCGCGGGCTTGTCGGCGAGCGCGAGCTGGAGGAAGTCGCGCGCGATCGGGGCTGCCAGATGGCCGCCGGTCGCGGCGTTGCCCTTACCCAGCGGGCGCGGCTTGTCGTAGCCCATGTAGATGGCGACGGCGATGTCGGGCGAGAAGCCGACGAACCAGGCATCCTTGGCCTCGTTGGTGGTACCGGTTTTGCCGGCGATCGGTTTGCCGACCGCCTTGATAACCGTGGCCGTACCGGCCTGCACCACGCCTTCCATCAGCTCGGTGATCTGATAGGCGGTCATGGAATCCAGCACCTGCTCGCGGCGGTCGATCAGCTGCGGCTCGGGCTGGTTCTTCCAGCCGCCCGGTGCATCACAGCCGCGGCATTCGCGCTGGTCGTGCTTGAAGATGGTGTGGCCGTAGCGGTCCTGGATGCGGTCGATCAGCGTCGGCTTCACCCGGCGGCCGCCATTGGCGAGCATCGAATAGGCCGTGACCATGCGCATCGCCGTCGTCTCGCCGGCGCCGAGCGCGTAGGACAGATAGTTCGGCAGCTCGTCATAGACGCCGAAGCGGCGGGCATATTCGCCGATCAGGGGCATGCCGATGTCCTGCGCGAGGCGCACGGTCACGGTGTTCAGCGACTGTCGCAGCGCGTTGCGCAGCGTCACCGGTCCCTGGAACTTGCCCGAGGAGAAGTTTTCCGGCCGCCACACGCCGGCGCCCTGGCCCTGGTCGATTTCGATCGGCGCGTCGAGCACGACGGTCGACGGCGTATAGCCGTTGTCGAGCGCGGCCGAATAAACGATCGGCTTGAACGACGAACCCGGCTGCCGGTAGGCCTGCGTGGCGCGGTTGAACTGGCTCTGGTCGAACGAGAAGCCGCCGACCATGGCGAGCACGCGGCCGGTCCAGGGATCCATCACCACCATGGCGCCCGACACTTCGGGAATCTGGCGCAGCCGGTACTGGCCCTCGACGGGCTGGCCGTCCTTGTAGAGCGGATCGGCGTAGATCACGTCGCCGGGCTGAAGCACCTGCGACACGGCCGTCGGCGTCTTGCCTTTGGTGCCGCCCTGCGCGGCCCGCGCCCAGCGCACGCCGTCGACGGTGACGATGCCGGTCTCGCGCTGCTTGCTGACGGCACCGCCGAGCTCGCGGCTCGGCTGGAAGCCGATGCGCGCGGACTGGTCACTGGTCTCCAGCACCACCGCCATGCGCCACGGCGAGATATCGGAGAGCGACTTGATCTCGGCGAGCCTGACGCCCCAGTCGCCCGACGTATCGAGCTTGCTCATGGCGCCGCGATAGCCCTGCTGCTCGTCATAGTTCACGAGACCCGAAACCATGGTCTTGCGCGCCATGACCTGGATCTTCGGATCGAGCGTGGTGCGGACAGAGAGACCGCCCTCGTAGAGTTTCTTCTCGCCGTAGCGCTCGAAGATATCGCGGCGGACTTCCTCGGCGAAATATTCGCCGGCGAAGGTATGGGCGCCGTTGGAGCGGCTGGTGACGGCCAGCGGCTCCTTGCGCGCCTTGTCGGCGTCGGCCTGCTTGATCCAGCCGTTCTCCAACAGACGGTCGATCACGTAGTTGCGGCGCTCAATGGCGCGATCGCGGTTGCGCACCGGATGCAGCGTCGCGGGCATCTTCGGCAGCGCCGCCAGGTAGGAGGCTTCAGCCACCGTCAGCTCGTTCACCGACTTGTCGAAATAGACCAGCGACGCAGCCGCAATGCCGTAGGCGCCGAGGCCCAGATAGATTTCGTTCAGATACAGCTCGAGGATCTTGTCCTTCGAGTAGGTCTTCTCGATCCGCATCGCCAGCAAGGCTTCCTTGATCTTGCGGGCGAAGGAGACCTCGTTGGTCAAGAGGAAGTTCTTGGCGACCTGCTGGGTGATCGTGGAGGCGCCCTGCGGACGGCGGTTGGAGCCGTAGTTCTGCAGATACACCAATCCGGCGCGCGCCATGCCGGTGTAGTCGATGCCGCCGTGCTCGTAGAAATTCTTGTCTTCGGCCGCAAGGAAGGCGTTGATCACCAGCTTGGGCACCGCCTGGATCGGCAGGTACAGCCGCCGCTCCTTGGCGTATTCGCCGAGCAGCGAACCGTCGACCGCGTGCACACGCGTCATCACCGGCGGCTCGTAATCCTGGAGCTGAGAGTAGTCCGGCAAGTCCTTGGAGAAATGCCAGATCAGGCCTGCCACGGCCCCGACACCGACAAGGAACAGCACTGTTCCCGCGGCGAACAGGAAGCCCATGAACCGCACCAGCAAGCGCATTATCTGTTTATCCGTTCAATCCATCAGCCCAAGGCACCCCAAACAGGCGCCAACGTCACGTCACGAGTTCACCGGCCTACACAATTACACCAATGCCGGACCTAAAGACGCTTGCCGAGCGGGATTCTCGTCGATTCCGGAACCCCCTGCGGCGTTTTTATAAAGCGCCCGCTGTGGCCAAACTAGGGCTTTTGCGGCGGGACGGAAAAACCCTTTCTCAATTCGCGGGTCCGGCCCCGGCCGTGGCCATCCGCTTGGCCAAAAACGCGTCGATCGCCTGTGCCATCGATCCCACAGCCCGGGACCGCCAGCCCTCCGAGACAAGGTGCTCGAGATCCCCCTTGTTGGAGACGTAACCGATCTCGACCAGCACCGAGGGCACGTCGGGCGCCTTCAGCACCCGGAAGCCGGCCGACTTCAGGGGATGCTTGTGCATTCGCACCGTCGACTTCATCTCGCCCATCAACAGGCGGGCAAAACGATTTGAAAAGGTGCGGGTTTCCCGCTGGGTGAGATCGATCAGGATGTCCGCGACGTCAGTCGGCTCCTCGGCCAGATTGAAGCCGGCGATCGCATCCGCCCGGTTTTCCGCATCCGCCAGCCGCTCGGCCTCGGCGTCGGAGGCCTTGTCCGAGAGTGTGTAGATCGTCGCGCCCTGCGCATCGCCTTCGGCGCGCGGCAGTGCGTCGGCGTGAATCGAGACGAACAAGGCGGCCTTGAGGTTGCGGGCGACTTTGACCCGGTCATTGAGCGGGATGAAGGTGTCGTCGTCCCGCGTCATCACCACGCGGTATTTGCCGGTCTTTTCCAGCCGGTCGCGCAGCGCGCGGCCAAAGGCCAGCACCAGGTTCTTCTCGCTTTCGCCACTCGACTGCGTGCCGTTGTCGATGCCGCCATGACCGGGATCGATCACGACCACCGGGCGGTCATCGACCTTCTGCTGCGCCGCGTCGGCCGTGGCGGGAACCGTTGCAGGCGGGGCGGCAGCGATCGCGGGCCGCAGCTCGGGTCGGTTTTCCGAGGCGACCGAGGGCGCGAAGGCGGCGCGGTCGACCTCCTCCAGCTCAAGCACCAGCCGGGCCGGCTGGCCGTTGGCGGCCTCCAGCACGTGGGAACTGGCGATCTTCGCCGGCCCCGTCAAATCGAACACGATTCGCGAGCCGCCCGGCATGACGAGCCCGTAGCGGAAGGCCTTGACCAGTCCCCGTCCCGTCCCGGTCCCGGCGGGCAGCTGAAAATTGAGTTGCGGCACGTCGACCACCACCCGGTACGGGTCGGCGAGCGTCACGGCACGGAAGGTGACGCTCTGGTCGAGGTCGAGGATGAAGCGGGTCTGCTTGCCATCGCCGGCCAGCCGGGCTGCCGAGGCGATTGGAAAATTCGCCGCCGCAACAGAGGGTTGCGCCTGACTTTCCGCCGCGCTCAAGCGAGAGGAATCAGCACAAGGCAATGCCGCAGCGCACAGAAGCGCGCATCCCAGCAGAACCCTTTGTTTTGCGCGGCTCGCCACCGATTCCGTGCCTCCGAGCAGCTCTTTTAACGCAATAGAACCACAGGGTTAATTGATCCTTAATGACGGAAACGCGAAACTAGCTGACTGTGACCGCCGTGCGACGCTCCCTTGCACCGATGGTCCATTCCTCGTATGTACGGAGTGCTGACGGCCGATATTTCCGGTTGTGTCGCATTCAGCCTCCCGGTGCAGCGCCGGAGCTCCCAAGGTTTGGGAATTCCAGCGTTTTTCCGTTCTCCTCTAAGGCCAGCGCGGTGCGCGGCAGCGAGGTGGAGCGGGTCAAGCCCCGGCGGTGGACGGTCCCCGGTTACCGCTCACGTTTCCGGGACGGTTCTGACAGCGACGTAACCCATTACCCGGTCCCTTGGATCCCAAGCCTTGGATCCCGAGGGAGCGGTTCGTGATCCCAGGGCGAGCGCGCTCGCGCCATGCCTGGCCAGCAGCAACTGATTGAGGGGCGGCCCCGCCGCCCAATGTTTCATACGGGCCGACGCTTGATGCGCCAGAGTGTGCCGACGAATTCTGAAGGACCGTTCGCGACGCTGCGGAGTGACCATTCCGCGCGCCGCCTCGGTCCTGAAGCTTCCGCTTCGGCAAGGCGCGAGAGACGGCGTTTCGGCCTTCCCCTCACCCCCGAATCAGGTGGACCGTCGCGTCACCCGGCGGCGCGATACGCGCCCACGGTGAACCGCGCCCGCCGCCGCCAAGAGTTAAGACATGCCCAACAAGATGTTGATCGATGCCACCCACCCGGAAGAGACCCGGGTCGTCGTGGTCCGCGGCAATCGCGTCGAAGAGTTTGATTTCGAGACCGCGCAACGCAAGCAACTGCGCGGAAATATCTACCTCGCCAAGGTCACCCGGGTCGAACCCTCGCTCCAGGCCGCTTTCGTCGAATATGGCGGCAACCGCCACGGCTTCCTCGCCTTCAGCGAAATCCATCCCGATTACTATCAGATCCCGGTTGCTGACCGGCAGGCTCTGATCGAGGCCGAAGAGCAGGCTCATCGCGAGGCCGAGGAAGAGAGCGAGAACCGCTCCCACGGCCGCCGCCGCTCGCGCCACCGCAACGCCCGCCGCCGCGGTCATGGCGAACGCGTGCGCAGCGACATCGTCGAAGGCCTCGAGGCCGGCGCCGATCCGGTGGCCCAGCCGGTCGAGGGAGAGGCGCTGCCCGAGAACGCTCTGCACGTCGATCTCGAGCATCACGGCGAGCACGAGACTCATGATCATCACGAGCACGATCATGACGAGCATGGGCACGACGACCAGCATCACGCCCATGATGACGATCACCGTCACGACCACGACGACCATGGTCATGATGGCGAGCACGATCATCACGATCATCATCATGCCGACGAGACGCCCGCGCCGGTTGCAGCCGTCGGCGCCGAACCCGTCGTCGCGGCCGAGACCGTTGGTGAGCAAGAAGCCCAGACCTTCGAAGCTCAAGCCTCGGAAGCGCACGCCGACGCCCTGGCCGAGGCCGTGACCTCCGCCGACGAGCCGGCGGATGCCGTTTACGCTGCCGGCGAAACCGCCGAGGCGCCGCATGCCGAGACCGCCGAAGTGCCGGCCGACGACGGCGAGGATGAAGACGAGGACGGCGAGGAAGCCGAAGAGGAAGTCGTCGAATCCGTCGGCGGCGACGACGTGCTGGAGGAGGTGCCGGAGCGTACCTTCCGTCCGCGCCGCCAGTACAAGATCCAGGAAGTCATCAAGCGCCGCCAGGTGATGCTGGTGCAGGTGGTCAAGGAAGAGCGCGGCAACAAGGGTGCGGCGCTGACGACCTATCTCTCGCTCGCCGGCCGCTATGCCGTGTTGATGCCGAACACCGCGCGCGGCGGCGGCATCAGCCGCAAGATCACCAGCGCCCAGGATCGCTCCCGCCTGAAGGAAGTGGTGCAGGATCTCGACGTGCCCGAGGGCATGGGCATCATCCTGCGCACCGCAGGCGCCTCCCGCACCAAGCCCGAGATCAAGCGCGATTTCGAGTACCTGATCCGGATGTGGGAGACGGTGCGCGACCTGACGCTGAAGTCGCAGGCCCCGACCCTCGTCTACGAGGAAGGCTCGCTGATCAAGCGCTCGCTGCGCGACCTCTACAACAAGGAGATCGACGAGATTCAGGTTGCCGGCGAATCCGGCTACCGTGAAGCGCGCGACTTCATGAAGATGCTGATGCCCGCCAATGTCAGTGCGGTGAAGCAGTATCGCGACGGCCAGCCGCTGTTCTCGCGGATGGGCGTCGAGAGCCAGCTTGACGCGATGTTCTCGCCGACCGTGCAGCTACGCTCCGGCGGCTATGTCGTGATCAACCAGACCGAGGCGCTGGTCTCGATCGACGTCAACTCGGGGCGCTCGACGCGCGAGCACCATATCGAGGACACAGCGCTCAAGACCAATCTGGAAGCGGCCGAGGAGGTCGCCCGCCAGCTTCGCCTGCGCGACCTCGCCGGCCTGATCGTCATCGACTTCATCGACATGGACGAGAAGCGCAACAACCGTGCGGTCGAGCGCAAGCTGTCCGACTGCCTCAGGCAGGATCGCGCGCGCATCCAGGTCGGCCGCATCTCGCATTTCGGCCTGCTCGAGATGTCGCGCCAGCGCATCCGCGCCAGCGTTCTGGAATCCTCGACCGATCCCTGCCCGCATTGCGGCGGCACCGGCCACGTGCGTTCGGTCTCCTCGGTGGCGCTCCAGCTCCTGCGCGGCCTCGAAGAGATCCTGATGAAGGGCGCGACCCACAATCTCGTGGTCCGCACCCGCACCGACGTCGCGCTCTATGTACTGAACCACAAGCGCGGCCATCTGCGCGACCTCGAGAACAGCTTCAAGGTCACGCTGTCGATCATCGCCGATCCCAGCGTCAGCGGGCCGCAGGCCTACCTCATCGACCGCGGCGAGCAGGTGCACACGCTGGAAGCCGCCAAGGCGCTGCTCGCGGCGCAAGCCTCCGCGAGCCCGCCGCCGGTGGTCGAAGAAGCCTATGACGACGAGGAGTTCGATGCGGAACTGGAGTCCGAGGTCGAGTCCGAGGAGACCGAAGGTCTCACCGAAGAGCAGGCTGCGGGCGAAGCGGCTTCCGAGCAGGACGGCCAGCGCCGCAAGCGCCGCCGGCGTCGGCGCGGCCGCGGTGGCCAGCGCGACGGCGAATTGCGCGAGGACGGCGCGACGGCCCTTCCCGAACCGGCGATGGTTGCCGGCGATGGCGAGGAAGATGCCGAGTCCGAGCAGGACGGCGAGGAAGGCGAGGACCAGGCGGCTCAGGCCCGTGGCGAGCAGCAGGGCAGCGGCGAGCGCCGTCGCCGGCGTGGCCGTCGCGGTGGTCGCCGTCGGCGTGGCGGTAGCGGCGAGGAAGGTCTTGCCGGCTCGATCGGCGATGAGCTCACTGGCAACGCGCCGCCGGAAGCGACCGATGCTGTCGCCGATTTCGATGGCGTGGGCGGCGAGGCTTCACCTTCGATCGCGCAGGACGAACACAGCGCTGAGCCTCAGCTCAGCCAGCCCGAGCCGCACGCCGAGGTGCAGACCGAGGCGCCGGTCCAGCCCGAGCCGGCTGCGGCTGCCGCTGCCGCGGAAGAAGAGCCGGCCGACGACAAAGCCGCGCGACGCCGCTCCACGGTTCGCGAGAAGGTGAGCTTCATGCTCAACGCCCAGCCCGAGCCCGCAACGCCGGTTGCACAGGCAACCGAACCGGTCATCCCGCCCGCGCCGGTAGTTGAGCCCGCGCCGGAAGCGGCAAACGAAACGCCGGCCGCGCCGCGTCGCGCCGGCTGGTGGTCACGCCGTTTCGGCGGCGGCGAGTAAGACGAGCATCCAGTTCAAACCGCCCGGCCAAACCGGGCGGTTTTGATTTGGCGAGGACACATCCGATGCAAAGTGCAGTTGTTCTCGGCGGCGGCATGATCGGCGTCAGTGCGGCGCTGCACCTCCAGCAGCGCGGCTGGTCCGTCACGCTCATCGACCGCAGGGAGCCCGGCCGCGAGACCAGCTACGGCAATGCCGGGATGATCCAGGCCGAGGCGGTTCGCCCCTACCCGATGCCGCGCGACCTCGCGACGCTCCTGAAGATAGCGACCGGCCGCACCAATGACGTGCGCTACAGCCTGTCGTCGCTTCATCTCCACATCGAGCCCCTGCTCCGCTACTGGTGGCATTCGGCGCCGAAGCGGCACCGCGAGGCGATCGAGGCGTGGGCGCGCCTGATCGCCTACGCGACGGCAGAGCACGACATCCTCATTCGCGAAGCCCATGCCGACAATCTGATCCGCCGCGCCGGCTATCGCGTGCTGCATCGCGATCCCGCCTCCTTCGATCTTGCGATCAGCACGGCGGAGGAAGACCAGCGCGAATTCGGCGTGAACTTCCGCGTGCTCTCGGGCAGCGAGCTTGCCAAGGCGGAGCCGATCCTGCGCGACGATCTCCCCGGCGCCATCCATTGGCTCGACACCTGGACCGTGTCCGATCCCGGCGCGCTGGTCACGGCCTATGCCGAGCTGTTCGAGCGCCTCGGCGGCGCCATTGTGCTCGGCGATGCCCAGAGCTTGCAGCAGACCGCGACCGGCTGGTCGGTCGATACGGACAAGGGACGCATCGACGCTCCCCATGCCGTCGTGACGCTCGGACCGTGGTCGCCCGACCTCCTCTACAAGTTCGGCTATCGCATTCCGCTGGTGCGCAAGCGCGGCTACCACATGCATTACAGCGGCGGTGCATCGCTCGACCTGCCGCTGGTCGACAAGGGCGGCGGCTATGCCATGGGTCCGATGGCCAGGGGCATCCGCATCACCACAGGGGCCGAGCTGACCGGCCGCGATGCACTCGCAACGCCCGTGCAGCTCGCCAGCGCCGAGGCCTCCGCACGCGAGCTGATCGACCTCGGCAAGCGCGTCGAGCCCGATCCGTGGTTCGGCACGAGGCCCTGCACGCCCGACATGCTGCCGGTGCTCGGCCAGGCTCCACACCACCACGGCCTCTGGATGAATTTCGGCCACGGCCACCAGGGTTTTACGCTGGGGCCCGCGACCGGACGCCTGCTCGCCGAGATCATGAGCGGCGAAACGCCGGCGATCGATCCCGCGCCCTACCGGCCGGAGCGGTTCTAAAGCATGATCCGGAAAAGTGCGCAGCGGTTTTCCGAAAAGATCATGCTCAAACAACAACCTAAAGCGCGATGACGATTCATCCTAATCTCATGGCGCTTTAGTCTTACTGAGTCAGAAAATCGCAATCCGATCGAACTGAGAATCGAGGTATTAGAGCAGATTCACTCAGATCGAGAGGAACTGAGATGGGTCGCCGAGGGAAAGGAACCAGCGAAACGC
>NZ_WQNE01000025.1 GCF_009759665.1 Bradyrhizobium cajani | reverse complement strand
CGCGCCCGGCTCGGCCTGCCCAGGGCCGAGGACGGCAAGGTGCCGATGGCGGTCGGCGTCGATTTGCGCGGCGAATCCTATGGCCTCCTGATCGACCAGATCGGCGAGGTGCTGCGCCTGCCCGAGGACGGCAAGGAAGAGAACCCCGTCAACCTCGATCCCCGCATGGCCAAGCTCGCCGGCGGCGTCCACCGCCTCGACGGACAGCTCATGGTCGTCCTCGACGTCGATCGCGTCCTCGAGCTCGAAACCAAAGTGCAAATGGCTGCGTGAGCTTTCAAAACATCGAAGCCGGAGAACCAAAATGAAGACATGCTTGGTGGTCGATGATTCCAGCGTCGTGCGCAAGATCGCGCGCCGCATCCTGGAAGGTCTGGAGTTCGAGGTCACCGAGGCCGAGGACGGCTCGAAGGCGCTCGAGATCTGCCAGCGCAAGCTGCCCGATGCGGTGCTGCTCGACTGGAACATGCCCGTGATGGACGGCTTCGAGTTCATGGGCCACATGCGCCGCCTGCCCGGCGGCGACCAGCCCAAGGTGGTGTTCTGCACCACCGAGAACAACGTGGCGCATATCGCTCAGGCGCTCAGCGGCGGCGCCAACGAGTACATCATGAAGCCCTTCGACAAAGACATCATCGCCGACAAGTTCGCTGAGGTTGGCTTGATCCCGGTCGGACAAACCATGGTCTGAGTGTGTCTGGCCGAAGAGCTTCGGCCAGAGTGTTCCCAGTTCAGCTTCGAAGAGGCCGTCCGTGACCCCGACCGAGTATGAGTATCTGCGCAAGTTCCTAAAGGATAATTCCGGTCTCGACCTGTCCGCAGACAAGCAATATCTGATCGAAAGCCGCCTGCTGCCGCTGGCGCGCAAGGCCGGGCTCTCCGGCATCGCCGAACTCGTGCAGAAGCTGCAGGCCGGCTTGCGCCCGCTGATCACCGACGTGGTCGAAGCCATGACCACCAACGAGACCTTCTTCTTCCGCGACAAGGTCCCGTTCGATCATTTCCGCGACACCATCATGCCCGAGATCATCAAGGCCCGCGCCGGCCGCCGCAGCGTGCGCATCTGGTGCGCCGCCGGCTCGACCGGGCAGGAGCCTTATTCGCTGGCGATGTGCCTGAAGGAGATGGGCGCGGCTCTCACCGGCTGGCGCGTCGAGATCATCGCGACCGACCTGTCGCAGGAGGTGCTGGAGAAGGCCAAGGCCGGCGTCTACAGCCAGTTCGAGGTCCAGCGCGGCCTGCCGATCCAGATGCTGGTCAAATATTTCAAGCAGACCGGCGAGACCTGGCAGATCAATCCCGAATTGCGAGCAATGATCCAGCACCGCCAGCTCAATCTGCTGCACGATTTCGCCCAGCTCGGCACCTTCGACGTCATCTTCTGCCGCAACGTGCTGATCTATTTCGACCAGGACACCAAGATCAACATCTTCAACCGCCTGGCACGCCAGATCGAGCCCGATGGCTTCCTGGTGCTGGGGGCCGCCGAAACCGTGGTCGGACTGACCGATACGTTCAGGCCGATTCCGGACCGGCGCGGCCTCTACAAGCCCAACGACCCGCGTGCCGCCGCCGCCAAGCCGGTTCTCGCCGGCGCGGCCCCGCGCATGGCGGTCATGGCAGGACGCTAACCATGGCCGAGGACAGCAAGGGCGCGGAACGCGTGACGTTCAGTCGCGGCTACGACGTCTGCATCATGGCCATCGACGGCACCTGGCGTCGCGACTGCAAGCTCAACGCGATTTCCGACACCGACGCCGTCCTCACGGTGGAAGGCTCGATCCAGGGGCTGAACCTGAAAGAGTTCTTCCTGCTGTTGTCGTCCACCGGCCTTGCCTACCGCCGCTGCGAGCTGGTGCGCGTCAACGGCGCCGAAATGGACATCCAGTTCCTGCGCGGCAAGAACAGGAAGAAGCGCGGGGCGGCCGGCGGCCACGACGCGGCGGCCTGATGGGCGTGTCGCTGTCGTCGCGCTTTGCGCCACGTTGCTTTACATTTGCTGAAACATCCGAACGAATTTGCAGCGGCGGCTTTACGGCGCCTAAGCGCGAGCCGTGTATCCATTGCCGGTCTCAATCTCAGGATACGGCAATGCCCAGAAGTTCCCTCTCCCCGATCCCGTCAAACCTGCCCGACGTCGCCGAGCGGCGTGCGCTTCAGCTCCTGGTGGTCGATGACGACGCCACGCAGCGCAGCCTGATCACCGTCGCCGCCAGGCAGGCCGGCCACGAAGTCACCGTGGCGCCGTCGGTGGCGGAGGCGATCGAGAAGCTCCGTGCCGCGCGCTTCGACTGCGTGACGCTCGATCTCGTGCTGGAGGATGGCGACGGCATCGACGTGCTGCGTGAGATGGCGGCAGCGAAATTCGCCGGCGCCGTGATCGTGATCAGCGGCATGGACGGCAAGCGCCGCAGCGCCGCCCGCAGCTTCGCCCGCTCCGTCGGGATCGAGCTCCAGAGCCTGCCCAAGCCACTCGATCTGGCGGCCCTGCGCATCAGCCTTGCCAATCTCGGCAAGATAGCGATGGGTCTGCCGGCCATCCACACCTGGGGTGGTGTCGCCTCCGACGCGATCGTGGAACGGCACCGCAGCTGAGACGCGGAGCTGCCATGCGATCGGATGCTGCCGCGCCGATCGCGTCTATGCCGGGTTGCTGGTATCCGACAGACAGTGCAGGGCGTGGTCAAGGCCCGCCCGGCAGGCGTTCAGGGCGGCACTCGCCGTGGCATAACGCGGCGTGACGTCGTCGAGCACGAAAATGTCGGCGGAACCCGCCTGATCGCCGCCGTCGTCCTGCAGCGCGCCTGCTTTGATCATGGCTGCGTCGATCAGGCGCATGCTGCTCTCGATTTGCGCGATCAGGGAACGCAGATCGGCCGCAATCAGCCGACGGCTGTCGACTTCGGGCAGCGTGACGAGAGGGGGCGTGCCGGCAGAATTTAGCATGGATATTCTCCGTCCTCTGCAATTAGGCGCCCTGCCGCTACTTGTGCGTTAAGTCCATGTCCCGTACAAATACGGGTGGGCCGAATCCGCGCCGAACGCCATAACGCTTGGTGTGGACGCGAGTCCGTAATGCCAACTGGATGTGTGGCACATGGCCGAACAAACCTCTCGCGGTGAAATCTTCGTGGTCGACGACGACCCTGCCGTTCGCGACACCTTGTCGATGGTGTTGAAGGCGGCGGGCTATGAGGTGATCTGTTTTGCGGACGGCGCCGCACTGCTTTCCGTCGCGCGAAATCGCACACCGGCTGCGATCCTGCTCGACGTGCACATCCCCGGAAAGTCGGGTCTCGACATTCTGAAGGAGCTGCACGGCGAGGACTACCCGGCGCCGATCTTCATGATCTCCGGACAGGGCGACATCGCGATGGCGGTGGGCGCCATCAAGAGCGGCGCGCTCGACTTCATCGAGAAGCCGTTCCGCGGCAGCGAGATCGTCGGCCGGCTCGACGAGGCGATCGGCGCCTATGCACGCAGGCAGGCGGAAAACGCGTCGCCGAAATTCGGCTCGCTGCATTTCCCCGGACGCGAGCCGTTGACGCGCAGGGAGCGCGAGGTGCTCGAGCAGTTCGCCGCCGGTGCATCCAACAAGGAAGCGGGCCGCACGCTCGGCATCAGCCCGCGCACCATCGAAGATCATCGCGCCAACATCATGAAGAAGCTCGGCGCCCGCAACGCCGCCGACCTGATCCGCATCGTGATGACGGCGGCCCAGCGCGCGTCGTAGCTTCATGCGTGAGATGCCGTAGCACGGGTGAGCGAAGCGACACCCGGGAACGCTGGCGCAGAGTCCCGGATAGCGCTTCGCTCATCCGGGCTTCGGAGCCTCAGCCGCTCAGCGCCTTGCGGATGATCCGCGCCAGATCCGACTTTCGATAAGGTTTCGCCAGCAGCAGCACGCCCGAATCCAGCCGGCCGTGATGGATGATCGCGTTCTCGGTATAGCCGGACGTGAAGACCACCCTGAGATCGGGACGCGTCTTCAGGAGTTCGTCGGCAAGCTGCCGCCCGTTCATCTTGCCGGGCATGATGACGTCGGTGAACAGGAGGTCGAACGGCTTTCCGGCGGCGACGATCGCGAGCGCTTCCGCGGCGTTCGCCGCCTGCAAGGTGACGTAACCCAGCGAATGCAGCTGCGCCAGCACGTAGTCGCGCACTAGGCGGTCGTCCTCGACCACGAGGATGGTCTCGTGTCCGCCCTCGATCGCCGCCGCCGTCACGCCCTCGCCGACCGCCGTCGCCGTCTTGCCCGGCGGCAGGTACATCTTGATCGTGGTGCCGTGACCTTCCTCGCTGTAGATTTTGATGTGGCCTGCGGACTGCTTGATGAAGCCGTAGACCATCGAGAGCCCGAGTCCGGTGCCCTTGCCCGGGCCCTTCGAGGTGAAGAAGGGGTCGAACACCCTGGCCAGCATGTTCGCGGGGATTCCGCTGCCGGTGTCGCTCACGGCGATCAGCACATAGTATCCCGGTCGGATGTCGTTGGCGCTGGCATAGACCTCGTCGAGATAGGCGGTGCCGGTCTCCACGATCAGCTTGCCGCCGCCGGGCATGGCGTCGCGGGCATTGAGCGCGAGGTTGAGCATCGCGGTGGTGAGCTGGTTGGGATCGACGATCGCGACGCAGCTCTCCTCCTCGAACACCGATTCGATCTGGATCTGCTCGCCCAGGGTCGGCCGCAACAGTTTTGCAGTGTCGACCACCAGCGAGTTGATGTCGATCTCGCGCGGCTGGAGCGGCTGCTTGCGCGCGAATGCGAGCAGGTGCTGGGTGAGATCGGCGCCGCGCGCGGCCGCCTCGTCGATCATCTTGGTGATGGCGGCAAGCTGCGGCTCCTTCGCGACCGCCTCCGCCAGGATCTCGATGGTCCCGGTGATGACGGTGAGAATGTTGTTGAAGTCGTGGGCCACGCCGCCGGTGAGCTGGCCCACCGCCTCCATCTTCTCGGCATGGCGGATGCGCTCCTCGGCCGCGATCTTGTCGGTGAGGTCGCGGTAGAAGACGTTGAACAGCAGGCCCTCGCGGCGCTTCAGCGCGGTGACGCTCAGCTCGGCCTTGAATTCCTTGCCGTCGCGGCGGCAGCACGTCAGCTCGCGGCGGCGGTTCAGCGTACCGCCGTCCTCGTTCTCAAGGAAACGTTTCAGGCCCGCGCTGACCCTTTCGCGTTCGCTCTCGGCCACGATCAGGTCGATCGTGCTCTTGCCGAGCACCTCGTCGCGGCGCCAGCCGAAGAGCTGCTCGGCCTGCGAGTTCCAGTTCAGGATGCTGCCGGTCTCGTCGGTCTGGACAAAGGCGTCGAGCGAGGTCTCGACGATGTTGCGGGCGAGCCGTTCGCTCTCGCGCAGCGATTCCTGCGCGAGCCGCGCCTCGGTCATGTCGCGCCCGATGAAGTAGTAACGCTGCGCCTGCTCGGACCAGCTGCCGAGCCAGGACAGCCAGACCTCGTGCCCGTTCTTGTGGAAGCATCGCGTGTCGGCGAGCTTGGTGCGCTCGCCGCGCCGCATCGCGCGCATCTCGGCGCGGGACTGCTCCAGATGATCGGGATGGAGGAAGTCGACGCCGCTGCGGCCGATCATCTCTTCCGGCTGGTAGCCGAGAATGGTCGCGCTGCTCGGGCTGATCTGCACGACATGGCCGCGCGAGTCCATGATGATGATCAGGTCCTGCGAGGTGTCGAAGATATGCCGGCGTTCCTCGAGCTGCTGCTGGAGCGCCCGCTCGGCCCGCCGCGCCTCGGTCAGGCTGCGCGCAGACCCGGAGGCGCCGATGATCTCGCCCGACGGTCCTCGGATCGGCGAAAGGCTGAGCGAGATCTCGACCGGCGTGCCGTCCTTGCGCAGGCGCACCGTCTCGAAGCGTTCGATCGGCTCGCCCCGGGTGAGCCGCCGCAGATAGTCCTTGCCGTGCTCGCGGCGGTCGGCGGGCACGATGATCGACGTGGGCTTGCCGATCGCCTCCTCCGCCGAATAGCCATAAAGACGTTCGGCGGCCGGATTCCATCCCGTGATGATGGCATCGCGCGTCTGCATGACGATTGCGTCGTCGGACGATTCCACCGCGGCGCTGAACAGGCGCTCGCGCTCGGCATGGTGGCTTCGCGCAGCCTCGGTGCGGCGATGATCCTCGATCTCGCGCTCGAGCGCGGCCGTCTTCGCCCGCGTCTCTTCCACCATCTGGGCAAAGGCCCGGGCCAGCACGCCGGTCTCGCCGCCGGCATCGACGGGAATGTCGGCGGGCCGTCCGCTGCCGATGGCCTCCACCGCCGCGGTCAGGCGCCCGATCGGGCGCGTCAACGAGCGCGCCACGAACACCGCAAGCAAAGCCGCGGCACCGATGGCGAGCACGCCGACCAGCGAGGAGGTCCTTTGAATCGACGCCGGAACGCGGGCGAACACCGCCGGGGGGACCGTCTCGATGATTGCGACCCATTCCTTGCCCGCAAGCAGCGCCGGCGCGATCGCCGCGCCGCTCGGCCGGCCCGACCGGTCGGTCATGAGCTGCGTGGACGGTTGCGGCAGGCTGGCCTGGGCCGCAAAAAACGGAAAGTCGTTGCGCCAGTCGGCGGGGTGACCACGCAACGAGCCGAATTCGAGCGTGCGATCGGGATGGACGAGATAGTCGCCGCGCGCATTCACGGCGTAGATCTGTCCGCCCGCGCCCGAGGTTGCACGAACGCGGTCGAGCGCCGGGCGCATGTCGATATTGGCGATGATGATGCCGAACGGCTTGGCGTCCGGCGTGAACAGCGGCGTCGCGACCCGCAGGGTTGGCGTGTGCAGGGCTGTGGTGCCCCCCTGGCGAGTGGCGAGATCGATGGACGAAACGTAGATATCGCCGGGCGCCAGCCGAATCGTGTCCTGGAAGTAGCCTCGCTCGCTCTTGCGCTCCAGCTCGCCGTCGGGAACGACCCGTGCCGCTCCGTTCGGGCCGGAGCGATCGACGCGGACCAACTCGCGCTGGTCGTCGTCAAGACCGATGATTCGAAACTGCGAGTAGCTGGGCTTGGCCTCGATCTCGGCCACCAGCCGTGCCGCGATGCGCTCGCGCCAGGTTTGCTCCGAGACGCCGTCGAGAGCATCGACACCGCCACCGATGTGAGCGCGGATCAGACCATTGATGGCGGAAGCGGAGCGATAGCCGAGCAAGTCGCCGCGGGCGCCCGCAACATAGGATTCGAGGTGGGTGGCCAAGAGGCTCGACTGCGCCTCGACGCGCTCCAGAACCCGGGGAATGACGGCCTGGGTGAGGTTGCGATAGCCCAGCCAGCCGACTGCGGCCACGGTCACCGCCACCAGCAGGATCATCGCGATGGCCAGCCGCGTCGCGAGCGTCATCCGGATCTTCGCACCGCTTCCCGAACGGCCGCGCCTGCGCCGGCCCGACACGGAACGGACGTCCTTGTCATCGGCGGCCGGCGCTGACATCGGGTGCCTCCGGCCGGGCCGCCTTCAGGCAGCCATCAACCGCGGCGAGCAGAGCCTCGGCCCGGAACGGCTTTTGCAGGCTTGCCACCGCGCCGAGCTTGGTCGCCATCTTCAGGAAATCTGGCTCCGCAAAGGCGTCAGGCGTAATCGAGCGACCGGAGATGACGATGATCGGAATCGCCGGGGCCAGCGCCCGGATGTGGCGCATCGTCTCCAGCCCATCCATGCCCGGCATGAAGATGTCGAGAAACAGCAGGTCGAACAGGCTGGCCTCGAACAGCGCAAGCCCCTTGCGGCCATCGCCTGCGACTGTGACGTGGTGACCGGCTCTCTCCAGCAGCAGCCGGATCGTGATCTGCACGGCCGGGTCGTCATCCACGATCAGGATGTTGGCCACGTCTGAAATCCTCCGGGTCGGATGGAACCACCCTCGGGCGACCATCGAACAAAGCAGCAGACGTGAAATTGTTGCGCGGATTCCGCCCAGCCTGCAAGCACTTCGCGCCTGGTGCGGTTGCCTTTTTCCGGTGCCTCCAGGGCTAGGCCGTTGCGGCCGGTACGCACGGTTGCGTGCACATGGTTTCTGGCGTGTCCGCCCACCTAATCGGTCAGATACTCCGGATAGTGGCTCCGGATCTTGTCGAGCTCGCTGAGCGTGCCCGACAGATGCTTGCGCAGATGTTGTTGCGCAGCATCGGCATCCCCCGCCTCGATCGCGCGCGTGATCAGTTTGTGGTGGCGAACGATGTTCTGGGCCTTGCCGGGCGAGGGCAGGTGCAGCCGGCGCAAACGGTCGCTGTGCCCGCTGCGGCTGTGCACCAGCGCCCACAGATCCTGCTTGCCGGCGGCCGTGTAGAGCTGGGCGTGGAAGTCGTTGTCGCCGGCCATGAAGGCTTCGAAGTCGCCGGCCTTGGCGAATTGCTGTTGCAAGGCGATGGCCTGATCCAGGCGGAGGATCAGGGACGCGTCGTGACCGGTTGCGAGCAGGCGGACGATCTCCAGCTCGAGCGCCTGGCGCAGGAAATGCGCCTGTTGTGCGCGACCGACGTCGATCCGGCTGACCACGGTCGCATGCTGCGGAAATACGTCGACCAGGCCCTCTTCCTCGAGCCGCATCAAGGCATCTCGCACCGGCGTCGAACTGACGCCGAACTGGCTGGCCAGCTCGGCCCGTGACAGTGGGGCGCCCGGCGGCAGTTCCAGGGCGATGATCGCGTTGCGCAGTCGCTCGAACACCTGCGGCGCGGCTTGACGGCCGCGATCGAGCCGGGCGGCGGGTCGTGGAGCCGCGCGCGGCGCGGCGTGGGGGTGTTCCATGGCGGGTCCCGCGGGCTTGCCTTTGATGCACTAATATATTAGTGCATCACTAGCGTCAACGCAGCGCGACGATGACCGGAGGAAACACACAACAATGATCATGCATCTTCGTAGCAGGCTTGCGGCCGCCGCCCTGATCGCCGCATCCGCCTTCATGGCGCAAACGGCGCATGCGCAGCAGAAATCCGAGATCGCGCTGTCGCGGCAGCCCGGCATCTTCTACATGCCGAGCCACATCATGGAGAAGCTGAAGCTGATCGAGAAGCATGCGGCTTCCCTCGGCGTCTCCGGTGTCAACACCAAATGGATTACGTTCTCCGGCGGCGGCGCGCAGACCGACGCGCTGCTCGCCGGCGGCGTCGACATCCTCAACACCGGCACCGGCAATCTGCTTTTGCTGTGGGACCGCACCCGCGGCGGCGTGAAGGGCATCGTCGCCACGTCCGCCCAGCCGATGACGCTGATCAGCCGCGACGCCAACATCAAGTCGATCAAGGATTTTGGCCAGGCTGACAAGATCGCCGTGCCGACGGTGAAGGTCTCGACGCAGGCGATCGTGCTTCAGATCGCGGCCGCCGAGGCCTTCGGCGCCGACCAATGGTCGAAGCTGGACGCCAACACCGTGCAGCTCGGCCATCCCGACGCCTATGCGGCGCTCGCCAATCCCAAGCACGAGGTGCACAACCACTTCTCGATCCCGCCGTTCACCTTCCTGGAGCTGAAGAACGTGCCGGGCGCGCATGTGGTGCTGTCGTCGCCCGACGTGATGGGCGGCCCGCTCAGCCAGGCCCAGTTCTTCACCACGACCAAATTCGCCGACGCCAATCCAAAAATCATCCAGGCCGTGCGCGATGCGACCAAGGAAGCGCAGGACCTGATCCGCAGCGACACCAAGCAGGCGGTCGAGATCTACAAGGAGATCACCGGCGACAAGACTTCGGTGGAAGAGCTGCTCGACCTCCTGAAGGAGCCCGGCATGATGGAGTGGAACCTCGAGCCGCAGGGCACGATGAAGTTCGCGGCGCATCTCTACAAGACCGGCACGCTGAAGAATCAGCCCAAGGCCTGGACGGATTATTACCTGCCCGTCGCGCATGACCTGAAGGGCAACTGATGGCGCTGCTCGACGTCAGCTCCGTGACGCTGCGCTACAAGACCTCCAGCGCCGTCGTCACTGCCACGGAGAGGGTAAGCTTCACCGTCGACCGGTCCGATCGCTTCGTGTTGCTCGGGCCGTCCGGCTGCGGCAAGTCGACCCTGCTCAAGGCCGTCGGCGGCTACATGAGCCCGAGCGAAGGCCGCATGAGCATCAACGGCCGCGAGATCCACGGTCCCGGCGCCGACCGCATGATGATCTTCCAGGAGTTCGATCAGCTGCTGCCCTGGAAGAGCGTGCTCGCCAATGTGATGTTCCCGCTGCTCACGGCGAGGAAGCTGTCGCGCAAGGACGCCGAGGCGAAGGCGCGGGCCTATATCGAGAAGGTCGGCCTCACGCGTGTGGTCGATGCCTATCCGCACACGCTGTCCGGCGGCATGAAGCAGCGCGTCGCGATCGCGCGCGGCATGGCGATGGAGCCGGACATCCTGCTGATGGACGAGCCGTTCGCTGCGCTCGACGCGCTGACGCGGCGCACCTGCCAGGACGAATTGCTCCAGCTCTGGAGCGAGACCAAATTCACCGTGCTGTTTGTGACCCATTCGATCGCGGAAGCGATCCGCATCGGCAACCGCATCCTGCTGCTGTCGCCGCATCCTGGCCGCGTCAAGGCCGAGGTGGTCGACGTCGACAAGGTCTCCAGTGGCGATGGCAGCGCCGGCCGGCTCGAGAAGGAGATCCACGATCTCCTGTTCGCTTCCGAAGCAACCGCGCATTGAGGGAGCCAGTCATGGGCGAAGCAAGAATTCTGCTGCGTGATGCGACAGTGGCCGCCGGCGGCGCGAGCGAGGTCGAGCGCAAGCTGAGCGTTGTCGAGCTGTTGTGGAACGACGGCTTCGTCCGCAAGTCCGTCATCATCCTGTTCCTGGCGGCGGTCTGGGAAGCCTACGGCGTCTATCTCGACAATCCGCTGCTGTTTCCGACCCTGCACGACACCTTCGTGACGCTGTTCGACCGCGTCAAGGACGGCACCATTCCGATGCGCGCCTGGACCTCGCTGAAGGTGCTGTTCATGGGCTATTCGGCGGGCATCGTGCTCGCCGCGATCTTCACCATACTCGCGATCTCGACGCGGATCGGCACCGACTTCCTGGAGACGGTGACGGCGATGTTCAACCCGTTGCCGGCAATCGCGCTGTTGCCGCTCGCGCTGATCTGGTTCGGGCTCGGCAATGGCAGCCTCGTCTTCGTGCTGATCCATTCGGTGCTGTGGCCGGTCGCGCTCAACACCCATTCCGGCTTCAAGAGCGTGTCCAACACGCTGCGCATGGTCGGCCGCAATTACGGCCTGCGCGGGCTGCCTTACGTGGCGAAAATCCTCATCCCGGCCGCCTTCGGCTCGATCCTCACCGGTCTCAAGATCGGCTGGGCCTTCGCCTGGCGCACGCTGATCGCGGCCGAGCTGGTGTTCGGCGTGTCCTCGGGCCAGGGCGGACTCGGCTGGTTCATCTTCGAGAACCGCAATCTGCTCGACATACCTGCCGTCTTCGCCGGCCTCTTGACCGTGATCATCATCGGGCTCTTTGTCGAGAACCTGATCTTCCGCGCCATCGAGCGGAACACCGTCCAGAAATGGGGCACTCAATCGTGACCAAGAAGAAAACACCCGACCAGCTCCGCAGTGCGCGCTGGTTTGCGCCCGACGATCTCCGCTCGTTCGGACACCGCTCCCGCACCATGCAGATGGGCTACGCGCCGGAGGAGTGGAAGGACCGCCCGATCATCGCGATCCTCAACACCTGGTCGGATGCCCAGCCCTGCCACATGCACTTCAAGTCGCGCGTCGACGACGTCAAGCGCGGCATCCTGATGGCCGGCGGCCTGCCGCTGGAACTGCCGGCGCTGTCGCTGTCGGAATCGCTGCTTAAGCCGACCACCATGCTCTATCGCAATCTGCTGGCGATGGACGCCGAGGAGCTGTTGCGCAGCCATCCCGTCGACGGCGTGGTGCTGATGGGCGGCTGCGACAAGACCACTCCGGCGCTGCTCTTGGGCGCGACCTCGATGAACATCCCGGCGATCTATCTGCCGGCAGGCCCCATGCTGCGCGGCAACTGGAAGGGCAAGACGCTCGGCTCGGGCTCCGACGGCTGGAAATACTGGGACGAGCGCCGCGCCGGAAAGATCTCTGACAAGGACTGGCTCGACATCGAGGCCGGCATCGCCCGCAGCTACGGCACCTGCATGACCATGGGCACAGCCTCGACCATGACGGCGATCGCGGAAGCGATCGGCATGACGCTGCCCGGCGCGTCCTCGATCCCCGCCGCCGACGCCAACCACATCCGCATGGCCTCCGAATGCGGCCGGCGCATCGTCGAGATGGTGTGGGAGGATCTGACGCCGAAGACGATCCAGACCCGCAAGGCGTTCGAGAACGCGATTGCGGTGGCGATGGCGATGGGGTGCTCGACCAACGCGATCATCCATCTGATCGCGCAGGCCCGCCGCGCCGGCCAGGACATCGGGCTGGACGATTTCGAGATCGCGAGCCGCAAGGTGCCCGTCATCGCCAACGTCCGTCCGAGCGGCGATGCCTATCTGATGGAGGATTTCTTCTATGCCGGCGGCCTGCCGGCGTTGATGAGCCAGATCAAGCAACATCTGCATCTCGATTGCATCACCGTGACCGGTCAGACGCTGGGCGAGAACATCGACGGCGCCGAAGTGCACAACGCCGACGTGATCCGCCCGGTCGACAATCCCATCTACAAGGAAGGCGCGCTCGCCGTGCTCAAGGGCAATCTCGCGCCCGACGGCTGCGTCATCAAGCCCTCCGCCTGCGCGCCGCGCTTCCTCAAGCACACCGGACCTGCGCTGGTGTTTGACGACTATCCCTCGATGAAGAAGGCGGTCGACGATCCCAATTTGGACGTCACCGAGGATCACATCCTGATCCTGCGCAATGCCGGGCCGCAGGGCGGCCCGGGCATGCCGGAATGGGGCATGCTGCCGATCCCGACCAAGCTCGTGAAGCAGGGCGTGCGCGACATGGTGCGCATCTCGGACGCGCGCATGAGCGGCACCAGCTACGGCGCCTGCATTTTGCACGTTTCGCCCGAGTCCTACATCGGCGGTCCGCTGGCGCTGGTACGGAACGGCGACCGCATCACCCTCGACGTCGCCGCGCGCACCATCAACCTCGATGTGCCCGAGGCCGAACTCGCCAAGCGCCGCGCCGCCTGGAAGCAGCCCGAGCGCCGCTTCGAGCGCGGCTATGGCTGGATGTTCACCAAGCACATCAAGCAGGCCAACGACGGCTGCGATTTCGACTTCCTGGAGACCGATTTCGGCGCGCCGATCGGCGAGCCGTCGATTTACTAGTGACCCCTGTCATTCCGGGGCATCGCGAAGCGATGAGCCCGGAATCCATTTCTCTGCAGTGCTTGCGGCCCAATGGATTCCGGGCTCGCGCTGCGCGCGCCCCGGAATGACGAAAGAGAGAGTGTACCAATGTCCAAACTTTCCGAAGCCACTCGCAACAAGCTCAAATCCGTCTCCACCGCCACCGTCGCAACCGCGCTGTTCAAGCGCGGCCTGCGCATCCAGATGATCCAGGATGTCTACCCCGTGGGCCCGGATCAGCCGACTATGGTCGGGGAGGCCTTCACGCTGCGCTACATGCCGGCGCGCGAGGACCTCAACACCATCGACGTCTTCAAGGATCGCTCGCATCCGCAGCGCAAGGCGGTCGAGGATTGTCCGGCAGGCGCCGTGCTGGTGATGGACAGCCGCAAGGATGCGCGCGCGGCGTCAGCCGGCGCGATCCTGGTCACGCGCCTGATGAAGCGCGGCGTTGCCGGCGTCGTCACCGACGGCGGCTTTCGCGATTCCGCCGAGATCGCCAAGCTCGGCATCCCGGCCTATCATCACCGCCCCTCGGCGCCGACCAACCTCACGCTGCACCAGGCCATCGAGATCAACGTCCCGATCGGCTGCGGCGATGCGCCGGTGTTTCCCGGCGACGTCATTCTCGGCGATGCCGACGGCGTCATCGTGATCCCCGCGCATCTGGCCGACGAGATCGCCAACGAAACCTTCGAGATGACCGCGTTCGAGGATTTCGTCACCGAGGAAGTCGGCAAGGGCCGCGGCATCTTTGGCCTCTATCCAGCGACCGACCCGCAGACGCTCATCGACTTCGCGGAATGGCGGAAGAAGAACGGTCGCTAGAGCATGATCCGAAAAAGTGTGCAGCGGTTTTCCGAAAAGATCATGCTCAGGCAATAAGAGAACGATGGCAAGATCAGCGCCGTGCTCATCGACCTCGTCAATCCGCACGGCCTTGCCTTTTCGCCGGACAAGAAGAAGCTCTACACCGTCGAGTGGAAGGGCGCACGGCGCGGTGTGAGCTTGTTTGTGGGGCGACAACTCGCCCCACACCCTCCACTGTCGTCCCTGCGAACGCAGGGACCCATAACCCCAGGGAGACCTTGGGCGAAGACTCTCAGTTAAGACGCCTTAGCTGGTGCTGCTACCTTGACTGCACCGATGGATCACGCGGTATGGGTCCCTGCGTTCGCAGGGACGACAGCGCGGAAACATGTGCGCGAAACAACGTCTGGCCCGTAGCCCGGATGGAGCGAAGCGCAATCCGGGAACAGTGTTGCGGTCTGCACGAGTCCCGGATTTCGCTGCGCTCCATCCGGGCTACAAGGTTACACCCCGGCCTCCGCCATACCCGTCGCCCACAGCGCGAACGCATACACGATCGCGACTTCATCGAGCCGGTCGAAGCGCCCCGAGGCGCCGCCGTGGCCCGCGCCCATGTTGGTGCGGAGCAGGACCGGGCCGCCGCCGAGCATGGTGGCGCGCAGGCGCGCGATCCATTTGGCAGGCTCCCAATAGGTGACGCGCGGATCGGTCAGCCCGCCCATCGCCAGGATCGCCGGATAGTCCCTTGCGGCGACGTTGTCGTAGGGCGAGTAGGACAGGATGGTGCGAAAATCCTTCTCGCTTTCGATCGGGTTGCCCCATTCGGGCCATTCCGGCGGCGTCAGCGGCAGCGTGTCGTCGAGCATGGTGTTGAGCACGTCGACGAACGGCACTTCCGCGACGATGCCCGCGAACAATTCGCCGGCGCGGTTGGCGACCGCGCCCATCAGCATGCCGCCGGCCGAGCCGCCATGGCCGACGATGCGCTTAGCGCTGGTGTACTTCGCATCGATCAGCGCCCGGGCGCTCGCGGCGAAGTCGTCGAACGAGTTCGTCTTCTTCTCGCGCTTGCCGTCGAGATACCAGCCCCAGCCCTTGTCGGCGCCGCCGCGAATATGGGCGATGGCGTAGACGAAGCCGCGATCGACCAGCGACAGCCGATTGGCGCTGAACGAGGCCGGCATCGCCATGCCGTAGGAGCCGTAACCGTAGAGCAGCAGTGGCGCCGAGCCGTCGAGCTTCAGCCCGCGGCGATGGAGGATCGACACCGGCACCTCGGCGCCGTCATGCGCCTTCGCCATGATGCGCGTGGTGACGTAATCGGCCGCATCGTGGCCGGACGGGATCTCCTGGCGCTTGCGAAGGATGCGCGTGCGCTTGACCATGTCGTAGTCATAGACTTCCGAAGGCGTCGTCATCGACGAATAGGCAAAGCGTAAATTCGTCGTCTCGAATTCGTAGGAGCCCATCGTATCCAGCGAATAGGCGGCCTCGTCGAAGGCGATGGCGTGCTCCTCATGGCCAGCGAGATCGCGGATCACGATCGACGGCAGCGCGTTGGCGCGCTCCAGCCGCACCAGATGGCCGGCATAGAGATCGAGGTCGATGATGTAGATGCCCGGGCGATACGGGATCAGATCGCGCCAGTTCTCGCGCTCGGGCGAGGCGAGCGGCGCCGTGACGATCTTGAAATCGATGGCGTCATCGGCATTGGTGAGGATGAACAGCTCGTCGCCGCGGTCGGCGAGCGAATATTGCACGCCTTCCTCGCGCGCCGCGACCAGGCGCGGCGGCGCCTCGGGATTTGCGAGGTCGATCAACCGCTGCTCGCTGGTCTCGTGGTCGCCGCCCGCGATCACGCAGAAGCGGCCGCTGGTGCTCTCATGCAGATGGGTGAACCAGCCGGAATCCTGCTCCTCGTAGACGAGCGTGTCGTCGGCCTGTCTGGTGCCGAGCTTGTGACGCCACACCTGCATCGGCCGATGGTTGTCGTCGAGCTTCACGTAGAAGAAGCTCTTGCAATCCGCAGCCCAGACGATGCCGCCGTCGGTCTCCTCGACGAGATCGTCGAGGTCGTTGCCCGTCGCCCAGTCGCGCACGCGGATGGAAAAATATTCGGAGCCCTTGGTATCGGCGCTCCAGGCCTGCAGTTTGTGATCATGCGAGTGCCGGCTGCCGCCAAACTTGAAGTATTTGTGGTCCGTGGCCAGCGCGTCGCCATCGAGCACGATCTGGCCCTCGCCGCCATCGCGCGGCATGCGGCCGAACAGCTCGTGCTGCCCGCCCTCGCGAAACCTGCGGAAATAGGCGAAGGGTCCGTCCGGCGACGGCACGCTGGAATCGTCCTCCTTGATCCGTCCGCGCATCTCGCGCACCAGCGTCTTCTGGAGGCTGGCGGTGTGGCCGAGCAGGCTTTCGGTGTAGACGTTCTCTTCATCCAGGTATTTGCGGATGTCCGGATCGAGCACCGCGGGATCGCGCAGCACCTCCTGCCATTTCTCGTCCTTCAGCCAGGCATAATCGTCGGTCACGGTAATACCGTGGCGCGTGAACGAATGCGGCCGGCGCGGGGCGACGGGAGGCTTGGAAGGTGTCTTGGCTTGTGTCACTCGATCCTCGTTCAGATGCGTCGGCGTTCCTTCGCCTTCCCCCGCGTGCGGGGAGAGGCCGGATTGCATCGAAGATGCAATCCGGGTGAGGGGGACTCTCCGCGATTCCAACTCTCGCCGTCCTTGCGGAGGCTCCCCCTCACCCCGACCCTCTCCCCGCTTGCGGGGAGAGGGAGAAGATGCACACCTTATATCGTCCCGATTCCACGAATTGCCAGCACCGCTGTAGGAACGCGCCAAGGCGCCGGGTTGTTGCCCCGTCTCGAGTATGCTTTAGGACCATGTCCCCGCCGCCGGTCCAGCCTGATGCTCTTCAATTCCTATCCGTTCATCCTGCTGTTCCTGCCCGCGGTGCTGGCCGGCTATTTCTGGCTGGGGCGGCGCAGCAATCTCATGCCGGTGGTCTGGCTGGCGCTGGCCTCGCTCGCCTTTTATGCCATCGGCAATTGGCAGTTCCTGACCCTGCTGCTGATCTCGATCGCCTTCAACTATGGCGTCGGCCATCTCCTGATCGTGGCGCAGCTTACTCCGTCGCAACGAAAGGCGGCGCTCGCTTGTGGCGTCGCCGGCGATCTTCTCGTGCTCGGCATCTTCAAATATGCCGGCTTCGTCACCGAGAACATCAATGCGCTGGCCGGCACGCATTTTGCGGTCCACATCCTGCTGCCGGTCGGCATTTCCTTCTACACCTTCACTCAGATTGCGTTCCTGGTGGATGCATATCGCGGGCAGGTCGCGGCTTACGCGTTGCCGCATTACGCGCTGTTCGTGACCTACTTCCCGCATCTGATCGCGGGGCCGATCCTCCACCACAAGGACATGATTCCGCAATTCGAGCGCAAGGAGTCCAAGCGTCCGGACGCGCATCTCGTTCTCTGCGGAATCATCATCTTCGCGATCGGCCTGTTCAAGAAGACCTGCCTGGCCGACGGCATCCAGCCGCTGGTCGCGCTCGCCTTCGAGGCGCGCTCGCCGAGCTTCGACCAGGCCTGGCTCGGCGCGCTGGCCTACACGTTCCAGCTCTATTTCGACTTCTCCGGCTATTCCGACATGGCGATCGGCATATCGCTGATGTTCGGCATCTTCCTGCCGGTCAACTTCAATTCGCCCTACAAGGCCACCAGCATCGTCGAGTTCTGGCGCCGCTGGCACATGACGCTGTCGCAATTCCTGCGCGACTATCTCTACATTCCGCTCGGGGGCAATCGCAGGGGCAGCGTGCTGCGCTACGTCAACCTGATGATCACGATGCTGCTCGGCGGGCTCTGGCACGGCGCGGCATGGACGTTCGTGGTGTGGGGCGCGCTGCATGGCGCCTATCTCTGCGTCAACCATGCCTTCAATACGTTGGCGCCGAACATCCCCGCGATCGTTGCGCACCCGGTCCGCATCGCCGGCGCCGCGCTGACGTTCCTCGCCGTCGTGGTCGCCTGGGTGTTCTTCCGCGCCGAGAGCGTCGCGTGGGCGCTACGGGTGCTTCACGCCATGGCCGATCCTTCGACTATCGTCCTCGGCCGCGAGGAGATCGCGGCGCTGGTGCTGGTCGCAATCTACGCCGCGCTGGTGTGGCTGGCGCCGAACACGCAAGCGATCCTGGGATACGACCACGGCAACCGCAGGGTCGGCGAGGACTTGCGGGCAGGGCGCATGCGGCCGCTGGTCCTCTACGGCGCGTCGCTGGTGCTTGCGTTCGGCGTCCTCGGCATCCAGAGCCACAGCGAATTCATTTACTTCCGGTTCTGATGCGAACGCCGCTCACACATCTGGGTCGCCTTCTCCTCGCGAGCATCGCGTGCATGCTCGGTGCGGCCGCGCTGACCTATGTCGTCGATCCCCTGCAGCTGTTTCGTCCCTCGCGTCTTGCCGCCTTCTACTCCGACGACACGCGCGTGCAGAATGCCGGGCTGATCCGCAGCCAGTCGTTCGACACCGCCTTCATGGGCACCTCGCTCGCGATCCATTTTCGCCAGAGCGACATCGACCGTGCGCTCGGCGTCCGTTCGCTCAAGCTGGCGATGACCGGATCCAATTCGCGCCAGCAGGCCTTCGTGCTGGAGCAGGCCATCGATCGCGGCGCCCGGCGCGTGATCTGGGAGATGGACGACTTCATCTTCGTCGATGCGGCCGGCATCGAGACCGACCCCTATCTGTCCGTCGATCTCTATCGCAGGACGGCGAAGGGGGTTGCGTCCTACCTGTTCAGCGCCGCGATGGCGAAGGAGTCGCTGTTCGCGCTGATGCGATCGATCCCGCCGTTGCGGGAGCCGTTGATTCACGCGGCGCCCTATCTGCCCGTCAAGTTCGCGCTAGCAGATGTCGATGACATCTACGCGCTGCCGCGCGATTTCGACGTCGCGCGTGACTACAATGCGAACAAGACGCTCGCCTCGTTCGCCTATATCACGAGCCCCGTGCGCAGCCGTTTTCTCGGCGAAGGCTATGGCTATGAGGCGATGGTCGGCCATTTCGAGCGCGATGCCGTCGGCCTGGTCGCGCGCCATCCCGACGTGACCTTCGAGATCTACTTCCCGCCCTATTCCATCCTGCAATTCGTCGCGATGCGCGATGCCTCGCCCGGGACGCTGAAGATCGTCACCGATCTCACGGCGCATATTGCGAAAGCCCTGACGCAGCTTCCCAATGTCCGCCTCCACGACTTTCGCGCGATCAAGCAGGTGACGCACGATCTCGGCAATTACGGTGACGTCATCCACCATTCGCCGATCATTGATGCGAAGGTGTTGAAGTGGCTGGCGAGTGGGGAATACGTGGTTGACCCGAAGGCGCCTCTGGCGTCGCTGAATGAGCTGAAGGCGCAAGTCGGGGCATATCGCGTGCCGCCATCGAATCTGCCGTAGCCCGCATGAGCGCAGCGATATGCGGGTCGTTGTCGCACGAATTCCGGGTGTCGCTTCGCTCACCCGGGCTACGGCAGCGGAGGCCTACACCGCCACCTCTTCGCCGAGATACGCGACTGCCGCCTCCAGCCCGCCCTTGCCATGCGGGATCTTCAGCGCGTTCAATCCGATCTCGATCACCCCTAACGTGCCGAGCAGCATCGGCGCATTGACGTGGCCCATATGGGCGATGCGGAAGGCCTGGCCGGAGAGATCGCCGATGCCGGTGCCGAGCACGACGCCGCACTTCTCCTTGCAATAGCGTTGCAGCACTGCCGGATCATGGCCGTTGCTCATGGTCACCGTGGTCACGGTGTTGGAGCGCTCGCTGGCTTCGGCGACATTGAAGCCCAGCACCTGGCCTTCCGACCAGGCGGACACCGCGCGGCGCGCCGCTTCGCCGAGCAGGCTGTGGCGGCGGAAGGCGTTCTCCAGGCCTTCCTCGTGCAAGAGGTCGATCGCCTGGCGCAGCGCGAACAACAGATGCACCGGCGCGGTGCCGGCATATTTGCGATAATTCTCGGTGCCCTCGCGCTCGCTCCAGCTCCAATAGGGCGTCGCCATATTGGCCGTTTTGTGCACCTCGAGCGCGCGCGCATTGGCGGCGACGAAGCCGAGGCCGGGCGGCGTCATCAGGCCCTTCTGCGAGCCGGACATCGCGACGTCGATGCCCCATTTGTCCATCTCGAACGGCATGCAGCCGAGCGATGCCACGGTGTCCACCATGTACAGCGCGGGATGGCCGCTCGCCTTGATCGCCTTGCCGATCGCCTCGATGTCGTTCTGCACGCCTGAAGCCGTGTCGACCTGGACGACGACGACGGCCTTGATGGTGTGCTCCTTGTCGCGGCGCAGGCGCTCCTCGACCTCGTGCGGTCGCACCGCGCGGCGCCAGTCGCCCTTGAGCACCTCGACCTCGGCGCCCATCAGGGCCGCTGCATTGCCCCAGCCGATCGCGAAGCGTCCGCTCTCCAGCACCAGCACCTTGTCGCCGCGCGAGAGCACGTTGCTCAGCGCCGCTTCCCAGGCGCCGTGACCGTTGGCGATGTAGATGTAGGACTTGCCTTTGGTCGCAAACAGCTTCGAGATGTCGCTGAGCAGGCTCTCGGTCAGGTCGAGCATCTGCTTGGAATAGATGTCGATCGCCGGACGGTGCATCGCCCGCAGCACCTCGTCGGGCATCGTGGTGGGCCCGGGGATGGCCAGAAATTCCCGGCCCGCGCGAACGGTCATTGCTGTTGGTCCTTGTTGCTTGAGAACAGGCTGGTGGGTTGCTGGTTGACACGTTTTACGCGCCGCCGGGCTCCTGGAAAAGCGCGTAAAACGCAGGTCTGGGGTGGGCTATCTCCTGGTTTCGCGGCAGCCGGCAGCTTCCGCCTCCTCCACCGAGCAGAACCAGCGGGTGCCTTTGCTGATCTTCATCTTGATCTGCGTGTACCAGCGGCTGGTCGGCTGGTGATAGATGCATTCGCCTGATGTGTTGACGTTGCCCTTGATGGTGCAGTCAGGCGAAGGGGCGACCGGGCCGGATGCCGAGGCGAGCAGCACCGCATGCGCTCCGTCGGGCGGCTTGGTGGCGCCCAGGATGGCCGTCTTCTTGTTGCGCACGCGCCAGTCCCAGGGCGCGATGAAGGCGCCCTGCCACATCCCGGCTTTTGCCTCGCGCGCGGCGGCTTCGTCCGCGGCGTAATCATGGGACATGCGGGTGTAGGCCAGCGCCCAGCCGCTGCGCACCAGCCATTTCTGGATGTCCTCGCCGCCGACCTCGCAGCGCGCCACGGTGCGGCCGCGCCGGTCGATCGCGCGGGCGTGGCAGACCCAGTTCTTGCCCTCGCTGTATTTGGCGAGCTCGTCGCGGGCCGCGACCCCGCAGGTCCAGCGCTCGGTCTTGGTGTTGAGGCAGAGCTGGTCGACCGCGGGCGCGTCGATGCCGCCGAGCCGGATCCGCGTGTTCCCGATCACGACAGCGTCACCGGCGCGGACCTTTGCCGTGCCGGTGATGTCGGCAGCCTCGGCCAGCGAGGGCCAGCCGGGCCAGGACAAGGCGAGCAAAGCCAGCGCAATCAGGAGTTTTCGCAACATGCCGGTCCGCAAGTTCCAGGAAAAATCTCGATAGACCCCGCGATTGTGGTCAGCTTTTGGCCACTCGGCCAGCACCTGCCTAACGGATGGGCTTTCAACTTCCCGTCATCCGGAGCGAATGGCGAGTAGGGAATGGCGAATGGGGCGCCGACCGCGCCACTCGCTATTCGCCATTCACTATTCGCCTGCGGGCCACCGCCAGACCCATCAGCACGAACGCCGACGTCACCTCGGGCCCGCCGACCAGGATCCGCGTCGGCGTCTTCATCTTGTTCCATTCATAGGCGCGGAACGGGCCGCGGCGGCCGCCCTCGCCGAGGCTTGCGACGATGACGTTCAGCGCCGGCGCGAAGGCGCGCGGGTCGGCGCCGAGATGGCCGAGCGCGATCAGCGCCAGCGCGGCGTCGAACACGTTCATCTCGGCGGCCATCAGCTCGCCCTTGACGTAGGACAGCACGCGGTGGCGAATGAAATCGAAATCGCCGTCGGGATCGATCGCGGCCTGCGCCGCCAGCGGCAGCGCCAGGAAGGCGGCGTAGCAGCGGCCGAAATAGGCGCTGTAGAGCTCCGGCAAATAATAGATGTGCGAGCGCGGATTGGCGAAGGCGCCGCTGGCCGCCAGCCGCTTCTGGAAGCCGATGATGCGATGCACGGTCGCCAGCCGCGCCGGCGTTTCCAAAATCTTCCAGCGCACGAGGTTGCGGAAGCTCACCTCGAGAATGTCGAGATTGAGCGTCGGATCGAGATCGTTGCCATAGGGCCGCTCGCCGGCGAGATTGTCGATCCAGGTCGCCACCCCGCCCTCGTAGTCGATATTGTCGTTGAGCGGCACAGTCACGCGCGGCTCGTTGACGCCGGCACGCACCTGGTAGCCGGCGTAGAAGTCGAGCAGCGGCTGATCGAGGATCGGATCGGTGCAGCCGGCCTGCGTCGCCGCGGAGATCGAGCACGCCGTGGTGTCGCAATCCGGCACGTAGATGCCGAAGCCGAGATCCTGCTTGATCTGGGCGAAGAAGCGGGAGAAGCGCGGATGCGGCGCCGGCGCCAGCGCCGTGATGACGTTGAACCGCGCGCCGCCGATGCCCTCGACCTCCTCGCGGCTGATGTTGACGCAGAAATCCACCATGTCGGCGATGGCGCGCTCGGCCGCGGCCTTGTCGGTGGGCGAGGCGAGCCCGGTCTCGACATAGCTCAGCAGCGCCTCGATGAAGAACGCATCGTAATAGGCCGAGCGGTGGCGGATCTGCACCGGCTCCCACATCGGCTCGGCGATGCCGGTCCAGGGCGGATTGATCACGGCGGCTGCATGCGAGCGCGCGATGAAGACGCGGGCCAGGTTGAACAGCAGCGACGAATTCTTGTAGCCGCGTGCGTTCAGTCCCGTGAGCGCCATGATCAGCTCGCGTCCGCGGAAGTCGGGATCGCCGATCAGATTGAACGCGGCATAGGTCGGCAGGAAGCCGTTCTTGCGGTAGGAGCCGAGCAGATGCTGCGCGCAGTCGCGGATCACGCCGTCGATCTGCGCGGCCTGCGGCGGGGTGCCGACGAACAGCGCCGGCGGCGGCTTGGGATGGTCGAGCGCGATGCTGTCGACGAGGTCGGCGACGGGCCGGCCAACCGCCGCCCAGTCGGGCTCGGCATCGTCGCGCGCGCGGGTGAGCGCCGCGCGCAGCCGGGCCAGTTTGGCCTCGTCGCGCAGCTCGGGCAGGCCAGCCCGCCGCAGCAGCATCCGCAACGCGGGATTGCCGAGCGCGGTCTTGTAGAATTTGGCCAGATGCGGATCGCCGCCGGTCGGACTCGACAATACGGGATCGCAGACGTCGTAAAGCGAAGGGCCGTCCTTCCGGGCCGTCAGCGCCCGGCAGGCGGCGCCGGCAAAATAATGAAAGCTCATGAAATACCTGGTCGCGGGGCCTTGGCCTGGGCCGGCAAGCGCGCAGCCGTCCGCACACCACCCCCTCCAAGTCGTTGAAAAAGCTACCCGGATTCGCAGGAAATACAAACGTGATGGTGATCACGGAAAAAGCTGGCGCGAAGGCTGCATGATCAGATCCCGGAAAGCCGCGGGAACCCAAAAAAAGCACGAATCTAGCTTGGAGGATTAACTAACATCTCCAGTGACTTAGCTCAATTTTTGGGCAATCTATTGCCGGGGGCCCTATATCCGGTTAAGGGTTTGTTTGGTGCGGCGCCGCAAATTGCGCGCAATTCGGGGGCACTTCCCCGGCCAATCCCTCAAACCTAAAGACGCTATCGCGCTACTCAAACAGTGTGCGCGCGCTTGGCTGGTCTTTGGCACTGACAGGAATGAAGCGAGATGAATGTAAGGCAGCTCGACATTTCCCGCCGTACGATTGCGGTCGCCGCAGCCCTCATCGGCACGGTGTCGCTCGTGATCGGCGCCCACGCTGCCCTCAACATGCGCGCGATCGACGCCGCCAAGGCGGTCGCGACCGACCAGGTCACCGGCCCGATCGGCCAGAGCTCGCGCCTCGCGCTCGTCATCGGCAATGGACATTATCCCGACGCCAGCGCGCCGCTGACGCAGTCGATCAACGACGCCCGCGCGCTGTCCTCGGCCCTGCGCAAGAACGGCTTTGATGTCGACATGGTGGAAGACGCGACCAAGGACGACATGGTCCGCGCCGTCGGCCGCCTGAAGTCCCGGATCAAGCCCGACACCGTGGTCATGCTGTTCTTCGGCGGCTACGGCGTCCAGGCCGGCCGCGAGAGCTACATGCTGCCGGTCGATGCCGTGATCTGGAAGGAAAGCGACGTCCGCCGCCAGGGCGTTTCCATCGAACGCGTGCTCGACATGATGAAGGAGCAGGGTGCCAAGGCCAAGCTCGTCGTCGTCGATGCCTCCCGCCGCAATCCCTACGAGCGCCGCTTCCGCTCCTACAGCCATGGCCTGGCGCCGATCAGCGCGCCCGACAATGCGCTGATCCTTTCCTCGGCCTCGCCCGGCAAGGTCGTCGACGACGGCAAGGGCGAGCACAGCGTGCTGGTCAGCGAGCTCCTCACCAACCTCAATACGCAGGGCAGCGCCGAAAGCGTCTTCAACAAGACCCGCGTCGCCATCTCCCGCGCCTCCGAAGGCGACCAGGTCCCGACCGTCTCCTCCTCGTTGCTCGAAGACGTCCATTTCGGCGAAGCCGGCGGCTAATTTTTTCTCAGGTTCTGCGAACACGCGTAGGGTGGGCAAAGGCGCGAAGCGCCGCGCCCACCATCTTTCCAGCATTCCGATAGAAGACGTGGGTACACTTCCGCCGTCGCTCTTCGAGCTATGGCGGACAAGTCGCTTTGCCCACCCTACGATGCGCGTGTTGTTGCGCACATCTGCCTCCACATCGTCATTGCGAGCGCAGCGAAGCAATCCAGAGTCTTTCCCCGGAAAGACTCTGGATTGCTTCGTCGCTTCGCTCCTTGCAATGACAGCGCGGCGAGATGCTACTTCGCCGCCTCCGCGGCCATCACCGGGCGTACCGGATCGCCCTCGCGCAGCAGCGCGCCGGCGCGGGCGACGACGACGTCACCTTCGTTGAGGCCGTCGCGGACCTCGATATTGCCGCCCGACATCAGCCCGATCTCGACACGCTTGGTCTCGACGCGGTTGCGGCGGATCATCTGCACCACGGTGCCGGCCGACGAATATTGCACGGCCGTGAGGGGCACCGCGACATTGCAGCTCTGCCCGGTCTTGATCAGCGCGCGCCCGCTCGCATTCAGCAACAGCCGCTTCTGCGAGGAGATGCCGATATAGACCATGCCCTGCTGGATGTTCGGCTGGACGGTCGGCCCGATTCGGCGGATCTTGCCGTCGATATCGCCGGCGCCGGCGATGCGCACGGTCGCAGTCTGGTTGACCGCGAGCTTCCTCACGTCGCTGGTCGCCACCAGGCCGACGAGGTCATATTCACTGCGCGCCACGATCGTGAACAGCGCCTCGCCCTTGGCCGAGGCCAGTCCGCCGATCTGCGCCGTCGAGGTCGCGATCACGCCCGCCACGGGAGCCGTGACCTGAAGCGTGCCGCCTTCGGGCAGCGCGAGGCGGGCCAGCACCTGGCCGGCCGTGGTGGTGTCGCCGGCTTCCGCCAGCACCTCCGTCACCTTCAGGCCGGGACGCTCGGGCCGCACCGACGTCTCCTCGCGCGCGATGATGGTGCCGGTGGCCTCGACGATGTCGGAGAAACAGGACTTTGCCACCTTCAGCACCGTGACCGCCGGCCCCTTGGGGGCGTCGTCCTCGGCGGCGCCGGCCGGAGTGTGGCCGAGAACGAGCGCGCCGGCGATGGCGGCGGGATAAAGGCTTCGAGCAACGGCACGGGGCAAATGACGCATCGGAAATTCCACGGGGGCTATGCCTCCAATCGATAGCAGATGGCGGCCGCCCGGACTATGGCAGCCTTGTCCAAAGGTGGGGTGCCGCACGACCGCGGCAAGTCCTTGATTAGTCGCGGGATTGGAGATCAGGTTCGCTGCCCGCCGGACCTGGCCGGGAGCGGCCGGTCAACCCCGGCGATCGCCGAGCAGCTTGCCGGTGGAACGATCGATCAGGTGCAGGCGCGTACAGGCCGGGCACGGCACGGAGACGTGCGTGCGATCGGCCGGCTCGTCGCCAAGCCGATGCTGCACATTCATGCCGGTCTGGGGGCACTTGAAGACAATCTGACGGTCCATGCCCCCAGGATATGTGCGAAGGCCCGGCCTCCGAAATTACGGATGATTACGTAGGCCGGCCGCGCGCCGCTCACGGCAGGCTCACGAACTCCACCCAGTTCGGCTTCTTGCCGGTCGGATAGGATTTCAGCTTGGCCAGCGCGCCGCTGCTCTGGTCGATCGCATAGACCGTCATGCTGTCGGAGAGTTCGCCGACGGCGGCGAGGTAGCGCCCGGTGGGATCGATGTGGAAGCCGCGCGGCTGCTTCTCGGTCGGTACGCTGCCGATCGTGGTCAGCTTGCCGCTGGCCGCGTCGACCTTGTAGGCGGCGAGCGTGTTGGTGGTGCGCTCGGAGGCGTAGAGGAAGCGGCCGTCCGGGGTGATGTGGATGTCGGCGGCCCAGGGTTTTCCCGAAAACCCTTCGGGCAGCGCGGTGGTGCGCTGGATCTCGGTCCAGGCGCCGCTCTTGGCCTCATAGCTGAATGCCGCGACGTCGCCGTTCAGCTCGTGGACGAGATAGACGAACTTGCCGCCCGGGTGAAACACGAAGTGCCGCGGCCCCGACTTTTCCGGCACCTTGATCGCCGGCGGATCGCTCGGCGTCAGCGTGCCGGCCGTGGCGTCGAACGCGAAGGCCAGAATCTGATCGGAGCCGAGATTGGTCGCGAACACGAAACGGTTGTCGGGCGAGGGCAGGAAGGCGTGCGCGTTCGGCCCGGTCGGGATCACCTGCTTCGGCTCACCGGCGACGCCGTTGGCTTGAAGCGGATTCAGCGCGACCTTGTTGCCGCCATAGGAGGCGCTGAACAGGAATTTTCCGCCACGGTCGACGGCGATGTTCGCCATGCTGTCGGCGAGCGGGCCGTTGCCGACATGGCTGAGCTGGCCCGTCCTGGGGTCGATCGCAAAGCTCACCGCGAGGAAGGGCTGCGAGCGCACGCCGGCGATCAGCACGCGCTTGTCGGGCGTGATCGCGAGCGGCGTCGAGGAGCCGGGCTTGTCGACGCCGGTGAAGGCGGCGGTCTGCACCGGCGTCATCTCGCCGTTCTCGGCCATCTTGAACACGCTGATGTTGTTGCTGTCGGCGTTGCCGACATAGGCGAAGGTCTCGGCCATGCCGGCACGGACTCCAGTCACGAGTGCGAGGAAGGTGAGGGTGGTGGCGATCGCAGCGCCCGGCGTGGCGCGGCGTGTCAGTCTCAACATGGTCTCCTCCTGAAAGCCGGTGCGGCCTTGTCATTATTGCCGTCGAGAATAGCGGGGGGCGCGCCGCGGCACCAAATTCCAGTTGGGATCGATCGATGCCGAAATTGCATCGGTTGCGCGGGCGGCTATCGCGCGGCCGCCGTCACGTTGCGGGAGGGCAGATGCGGGCCGGATGCATATTGGGGCGGCCCGAGCACGGTCCACACCGCGACCGCAAGGAGCACGCAGGTCAGGATGGTCCAGGCGACGAGTCGTTTTCGCATCGGGGCAAATCCGTCGGTCGAAAATTGGGATGCGCCGCCGCGCGCCGAGGATCGTGCACTGCAAACGGCGACGCGCCTATGAACTCGTTCACAGGCGAAAGCAGCCGCCCCATTGCGAACCAATGCCGTGCGAGCGCATTGACCCGGCATGCCCCGTGAAAACGATCTCGAAGGCACGCCCGACATGGGCGGCAAGCATGGCGGCCAGGCCGGCCAGCCCAAGCCGCCGCAGCGCCCCCGCCAGGGCCGGCGCGACGAGGACGTCGTGGCAAAGCGCCACACCGGTCAAACCGATCGCAAGCCCCCGCCGACCAACAAGAAATAGCTGCGCTTCGCCCGCCACTCGCCGTGCCGCAACCGCGGGAACGGCAGCCCTATCTTGCCGTTACCCTGATCCCGCGGGCCGAGGACGTCGAAACGGAGGCTGGCACATGTTCTGGATTTATTGGAACACCGCATGGTCGCTGATCATCAGCGGCATCATGGTCGCCACCATCGTCAGCCATCCCGACGCCGAATTCGTCGAAGTGCAGGCCGCAAAGCGGCGGATGTGACCCCTCAGCCTTGCGGGCAAATCGTGCGGCCCGGTCCGCCACGCTGCTGGCAGACGGCCGGGCCGGACAATCGCCGCGGTTCACTGCATCATCGCTGCCGCGATCTTCTCTGCCGACATCAGGACCGGAAAGTTGGTGTTGGCGCATGGCACCACCGGGAAGATCGAGGCGTCGACGACGCGCAGACCCTGCACGCCCTTGACGCGGCCCTGGTTGTCGACCACCGCCATCGGATCGTCGGCCCGGCCCATGCGGCATGAGCAGGAGGCGTGCCACACGCCGATGGTCGCCTTGCGCACGAAGGCTTCGAGCGCCTCGTCGTCGTTCATGACGTCGTCGAAGCTGAAGCCTTCGACCACGAAATTGTCGATCATGTAGTGGCGCAGCGCCGCCGGCCCGTCCATCAAGGCCGCGGCGATGGTGGTGAGGATCCTGTTCTTGGTGTTGACCACGCCGATCTTGCGCACGCGGTCGGTATAGGCAGCCGGGAACGGCTTGTCCGTCACGGCCTTGACGGCGTCGCTCATCTGCACCGCCGCCATCTTGCGGAAACCGCTCATCAGGCGATCGAGGTCGCGGCGGTCGGACAGCAGGTTGAACTCGACGATCGGCTCCACGGCGGGATCGCGCGAGGCAAGCTTGACCTGCCCGGTCTCCGAATAGGTCTTGTTGACGAAGGTCAGCAGCGAGCCGATCTGCGCGCCGACCGCGTGCCAGGCCGACTTGCTGATGACGACGACGAACATGTCGCCCTTCGGCACCCCTTCGAGCCCGGACGAGTAGCGCAGGCCAAGCTGCATGTGGCGGCGGGTGTGCTCGTTCATGCGCGCGCCGCGGCGGACAAAGGACGACAGCGAGATCGAGGGATGATCCATCAGGCGCTGGCCGACGCCCTGCAGCCCCATCAGCACGGGAATGCCCAAATCCTTGAGGTGACCGACCGGGCCGATGCCGGCGCGCAAGAGATGCGCGGGCGAATGGATCGCGCCGCTGGAGAGAATGATCTCGCGTCCCCGGAATTCCTGCTCCCGCCCGTCGACTACAGCCTTCACGCCGACGCATTGCGTACCTTCGAACAGCAGCTCCCTCACCTGCGTGTTGGTCGAGATCGTGAGGTTCGCGCGCTTGCGCGTGTCGCGATCGAGATAGCCCATGGCCGCCGAGACGCGCTGCTCGGCCTGGTTGGAGTGCGTCACCGGGAAATAACCGTCGACGAACTCGCCGTTCTGGTCCGGCACGAATTGATGGCCGGCCTGCTGGAAGGCGTCGGCGAAGGCCTGCGAATGCCGTGTCCAGTGCTCCCGCGGGATTCGGCGGACAGGGATACGGCCGTCCTTGCCGTGGTACGGTCCGTCGAAATCGAGGTCGCGCTCGACCTTCCTGAAGAAGGGCAGCACGTCGCTCCAGCCCCACCCTGCCGCGCCGCGTGCGTCCCATTCGTCGTAATCGGTCGGTGCGCCGCGATTGGCCATCTGGCCGTTGATCGACGAGCCGCCACCGAGCACGCGCGCCTGCTCGTACTTGCGCAAGGGCGGGCGCGCCTCGTTCGGATTGTTGTGGCTGACGATCTGGGTCGTGACCTTGAGCTCGGTCCAGTGGAAGCGCGGATCGAAATAGGCCGTGCCCGGATAGCTGTCCCTGATCTCGGCCGGCTCGTTGCCGGGTGGTGTGTCCTGTCCGGCTTCGCAGACGAGGACCTTGTTGGCGCTCTTTGCGGAGAGCCGGTGGGCCAGCACGGACCCCGCCGAGCCGCCGCCCACGATGATATAGTCGTACACGATCGACGCTTCCTCTTGTTCTTGCCCGGGGAAGGTAGCGTGGTTTGATCGTGAGGTCACGCCACGGCGCACGCCGGAGCGCCATGCAGGGGCACGCGGGCTTGCATGGAAACGCCGGTGAAGCCGCGCTAACATCAAACCCCGCAGTTTTGAGAGAAGTGGCAATGGCAAGACTCATCGCATTGGCCGGCTTGCCGGGGGTCGGCAAGTCGAGCATCGCGCGGCATCTGGCGGGGCGTTCTGGCGCCATGTGGCTGCGCATCGACTCGATGGATCAGGCCATCTGGGCATCGGGTACGGCGCCGGGCGATCTCTTCGATTGGACCTATCGCGCAGCCCAGGCGATCGCCGCGGACAATCTGGCCCTCGGCCAGGACATCGTCGCGGACTGTGTCAACGACTGCCACGCGGCGCGGGACGGTTGGGAAGCGGCGGCGCGACGCGGCGCGGCCGAAATCATCTGGCTGGAAATCGTGTGCAGCGATCTTGCCGAGCACCGCCGGAGAATTGAGACGAGATCAAGCGACGTCGCGGGACTGAAGTTACCCGACTGGCACGCCGTCGCGGCCCGCGCCTACGACGACTGGAATCGAGATCGCCTCGTCATCGATACCGCCCATCGCAGCCTGGACGCGTGCGTGGACGAGGTGTTGGTTCGCCTGAGCCGATGAATTCTGCGTCGAATCAACCCTCCGGCACGCCTGCGAGGCGCAAACCCTCAAAGTAGCGCTGGCGTCGCGCGAGATAGATCGGATTGTTGCCCTTGGCGTTGAAGCGGTAGCGGCGGATCGTGAAGTTGGGGTCGAGGGCAAGTCCTGCTTCCGCGATCGATCGCGCCTCCTTGAGATCGCCCACCAAGGCCAGCGCGGTCGCAAAGTGAAAATGCGACAGCGCATGGTTTCGGTTGGCTTCGAGGCTCCGTCGAAACCAGTCGAGGGATTCGCGATCGGCATTAATGCTCAACTTGGCCAGCCCGACGAACATGTACCACAGAAAGGCGCGTGTATCCCGCGGGGAGAGCCGGAACGCCTCCTGAATGTGCCCCTCAACTTCCTCGCTACGGCCCGATTGATACTTGCCAAGCCCGATGAACCCGTGTGCATCGGCCAGATTTCGATCGAGCGCCAGTGCGCGGCGGCATTGGGCGATACCGTTGTCGATGCGGCTCGTCTGAATCTGCACCGCGCCGAGCAGCATGTGGGTTCTCGGATGATTCGGGGCATGGAGCAGCACACTGTTCAAGGCCGTCTCCGCAGCGTCGAAATGCACGTTGACGTCATCGGCCATAAAGGCTGACCCCACGGACACGTCGACCTGAGCCGCGGCGACCGCCGCTTCGATGTTGCCGCGATCGAGCGCCAGGGATCGCGCGAAGAAATCTCTCGCCTGCGCCAGAAGTGCGCGTGTTACGCCCCTGTTCTGGAGAGCTCTGCCTTGGAAGTACAGGTCCATCGCGTCCGGATGGGGAGATCGTTCCGCGCGTCGCGCTTCGGCAGCGATGAGCTCCGCATTCAGGGTGTTGGCCAGCCGCGACACGATCTCGTCCTGCATGTCCAGAAGTTCGGCCGCGGGCTTGTCGAAACGGTCGGCCCATACATGACTTCCGGTCTCGGTGTCGGTCAGCTGCGCATTCAAGCGAAAACGGTTGCCGCCGCGTTGCACCGAGCCTTCCAGGACGTAGCGCACGTTCAGGTCACGGCCGATCCGTCGGGCGTCGACGGCTTTTCCCTTGAACGTGAATGCAGTGTTGCGGCCGATCACGAACGAGCCGGCGATGCGCGACAAATCCGTCGTCAGGCTCTCGGTCACGCCATCGACGAAATACTCCTGAGCGGGATCGCCGCCGATGTTGGCGAATGGGAGGACGACGATAGACAAATGCGGCATCGATCGACACGCCGGCGGCGCTTCGATATCGGATGGCCGCGGCGTCTCGTCATAAACGGCGCGGGTATCAATCGGCGCTTCATCGACGATCAACATGTAGCCGCGGCGGGGAAGTGTCTTCAGGGCCGACCGGCCGGCGTCTCCCAGGGCGCGTCTGATGTCGCCGATGGCCTGGACAAGGGAATCCTCCGTGACCTCGCAATCCGACCAGACCTTATCCATGATCTCGTCCTTGCCGACCAGCTGCCCGGCCCGTGCCGCAAGCAGCCGCAACACCGCCCAGGCGCGCGGACGCAGCGGGACGATTTCGCCACGTCCGTCGCGCAACGTTTCACGGGCCATATCCACGGTCCGGTCGCCGACAACCATTGAAAGCTGCGATGACTTCAACAAGGCGGCCTCGTGGAACTTGCTTTCGGAAAATTTCGGCGCAGTTTCGGGACGCAGGCGCGATTGTACAGCATCATCTTGCAGCCCGGGATAGTAAAACGCACCCGTCGAAGCCGCCAACACAAGGTATGCCTCCATGACCCGGCCCTTAATCCTTGTCGCGTTGAGCCTCTCGATCATCGGCCTATTGCCAGCGACAGCGGCCGACAAGAAATATGGCCCCGGTGTTACCGATACCGAGATCAAGCTCGGCCAGACCATGCCATACAGCGGCCCGCTGTCCTCGCTCAGCCGGTTCGGCCGGGTGGAGGCGGCCTATCTCAACAAGATAAACGCGGCGGGCGGCATTAACGGCCGCAAGGTCACACTCATTTCGCTCGATGATGCGTTCTCGCCGGGGAAGACGGTGCAGCAGACCCGGAAGCTCGTGGAAGACGATGATGTTCTTGCGATCGTTGGATCAGTCGGAACGCCGACCAATCTCGCGATCGCGAAATACCTCAACGCCAAGGCCGTGCCGCAAATCCTCGTGCTCGCCAGCACGCCGAAGCTCGATGACCCCCAGAACCTGCCGTGGACGACCACGTTCATGATGCCGCAGCCTGTCGAGACCAGGATCTACGCCGAATATCTGCTGAAGTCCAAGCCCGACGCGAAGGTCGCCGTGATCTATCAGAACGACGATCTCGGGAAGGGCAATTTGGACGGCTTCAAGGCTGCTCTGGGATCACGCGCTTTGTCCATGGTGGTGGCAGAGGCCGCCTACGACATCATGGATCCCACGGTCGATTCACAAGTCCTGGTGCTCAAGGCATCCGGTGCGGATACGTTGTTTCATGCCTCCAACGCACGGTTTGCCGCGCAGGCCATCCGCAAGGCGCATGAGCTTCGCTGGAACGTTCAGCACGTGCTGTTGTCCGGCGTCAGCAACATATCGACTGTCTTGCGTCCAGCAGGACTTGCGGCAGCGAAGGGCGCCGTCAGTGCGTTCTGGCTGAAGACATCAGAGGATCCCATGTGGGACGACGATGCCGGCATGCTGGAGTATCGCGCCTTCATGAAGGAGTGGGCACCGAACGACGATATCCAGGAATCGATCTTCCCCTATGCGGCCGCCCAGATGATAGTCGAGGTGCTGAAGAAGTGCGGCGACGACCTGTCGCGCGAAAATCTCATCAGGCAAGCCACCAATATTCAAGGCGTACAGCTACCGACGTTTCTGCCCGGCCTGACGATCAACGTAACCCCGACGGACCGGATCGGCTGGAGAAAGGCCAGGATGGCGCGTTTCGACGGTAGCAGATGGGTGCTGTTCGATGATTTCGCAGGCAATTGACGAGTGATCGTTTCGCGAAACAGGCTTCAGCGAGAGCGGATCGGGGCCAAATGAACGGCGGGCTGGATGTTGCCATCGTCGGCGCGGGGGTTGGCGGATTGTCGGCGGCGCTCGCGCTGAGCGCGCGGGGCATGAACGTCACGGTTTTTGAAGGCGCCGATTCGCCACGTGAGGCCGGGGCCGGACTATCCATCCCGCCGAATGCACTCATCTTGCTCAAGCGCACCTCGATTTGTGACGCCATCGAGAAGATCACCACGCGGAGCCAGGGGCTCACGCGACGGACATCACGCGGAGAGCCAATCTCGCTTGGTTCGCCCACCGTGCTGAGCTATCAGATTCACCGCGTCGAACTCCTTGAGATGCTGCTTGGTGCATTGAAGCGACCAGTCCGGTTCGGGCATCGCTGTATTGCTGTCGAAGATGCACAGACCGGAGCGCGACTGACCTTTGCCAATGGCGCCACCTGCGATGCGGATGTCATCATCGGCGCGGATGGCATCCATTCAATGGTGCAGCGCCAGATCGGCCTGGCAGCGCGCCCGACCAGCGAAGGTATCGTGGCCTATCGCGGCCTGGTGCAGTCGGAAAGGCTCTCATGGGGCGCGGAGCTGCGCGGCCTGAACATGTGGATGGGCGAGGGCCGCAGCTTCATCTGCTTTCCGGTGTCGCAGGGACGGTTGATCAACATCGTCGCGTTCGTCCCGAGCCCGCGCGACATGGAGGAGACCTGGTTCGCGCCGGGGGACGCCAGGGCACTCGCAGCCGAGTACGAGGGCTGGGATGCGCCCGTCCGGGACTTGATTGCGGCGCTCGACCATACGTTTCGCTGGGGAATCTACGATCGGCCGCCCTTGCCGTACTGGTCACGCGGACATGTGACGCTTCTCGGCGATGCCGCCCACCCGATGGTGCCGCATTTCGGGCAAGGCGCCGGGCAAGCCATCGAGGATGGTTTCGCACTTGCGATCCTGCTGGAGCACGCCAAACGCGATGAGATTCCGGCGCGCCTGAAGGATTATCAGGATCTGAGATTGGACCGGACCAGCCGCGTGCAGGCCGCCTCGCGCCTGGCCGGCCGGTTCTACCGGTCCGCCGGTGCGGATCCGGATCAACAGACGCAGAGGGCGCAAGCCTGGATGTCGGCGGCGCAGTGGATCTTTCCGCACGACGCGGAGAAGGCTGCTTTGGCCCTTCTGTAGTCCGGCCTGCCTCTTCGGGCCATGCGGACGTCGCTAATGCGGGACGCATGCAAGACCGCGCTAATTTAGGCCGCCGCCTGCGTCGGCAACAGCTGCTTCAATTTCGCCGCGGGCACGGCCGGGCTGAACAGCCAGCCCTGCATCTGGCTGCATCCGAGCTGGCGCAGCACCTCGCGCTGGGCTTCGGTCTCGACGCCTTCCGCGGTCGTCGCCATGCGGCGGGCGGCCGCCATGTGCACCACGGCCTGCACGATCGGAGCGGAGTCCTCGGACTGGCCGATGTCGCTGATGAAGCTGCGGTCGATCTTGATCTTGTCGAACGGGAAGCGGTGCAGATAGCTCAGCGACGAATAGCCGGTGCCGAAATCGTCGAGCGCGATGCGCACGCCGAGCTCGCGCAGCTGCTGTAGGATCGTCAGCGCCTCCTCGTCGTCGCGAATGAGCACGGTCTCGGTGATCTCGAGCTCGAGCCGGCCGGGCGCAAGCCCTGACTCCGCGAGCGCCGCGGCGACCTTGAGCGCCAGCGTCCGCGCGCGGAACTGGACCGGCGAGACGTTCACCGCGATGTGGATCTGGCCGGGCCAGCTCGCGGCCTCGGTACAGGCCTGCTTCAGCACCCATTCGCCGATCTCGCCGATCAGTCCGGTGTCTTCGGCGACCGGGATGAAGTCCGCAGGCGAGACCATGCCGCGTTCGGGATGGCGCCAGCGCAGCAGCGCTTCGCAGCCGGTCACGACATTGGCGGCGAGGTCGACCAGCGGCTGGTAGTGCACCTCGAACTCGCCGCGCGCCAGCGCCTGGCGCAGATCGAGTTCGAGCTGGCGGCGCAGCCGCGCCTTGGCGTCGTATTCCGGCACGAAGACGCGGAAGGTGCGGCGGCCCTCGGATTTGGCCGCATACATCGCAAGATCGGCGCGCTTGAGCAGATCGTCGAGATTGTCGCCGTGGTCGGGCGCGATGGCGATGCCGATGCTGGCATTGGTCGGGATCTCCTGGCCCTTGCAGTTCACGGGCGCGCGCAGCGTCTTGAGGATCGTTTCCGCCAGCGCCGTCAACTCGGCGGGATCGTTGGTGCCGGCCTTGACGATGGCGAATTCGTCGCCGCCGAGCCGCGCGACGAGATCGTTGCCGCTGACGCAGGCGCGCAGGCGGCTCGCGACCTGGCGCAGCAGCTCGTCGCCGACCTCGTGGCCGAGCGAGTCGTTGACGCCTTTGAACTCGTCGACGTCGATATAGAGGATTGCGAACGGCTTGCCCTCGGCGAGCTCCGCGATGCGGCGCTCCAGATGGCCGCGCATCAGTACGCGGTTGGGCAGGTCGGTCAGCGCGTCGTAATGCGCCATGTGCGCGATGCGCTCGTCGGCGCGGATGCGCTCGGTGACGTCGTCATGGGTTGCGAGCCAGCCGCCCGCGGCGCCGGGCTGGTTCTTGATCTCGACCAGCCGTCCGTCGGCGGTCTCGACGATGACGCTCTGGGTGCGCCCGATATTGCTCAGGATGTCGTCGCAGTAGGATTCGACGTCGCCGTGGAACGAGCCGGTGTCGAAGCGGTGCTGGATCACGTCGCGGAAATAGGCGCCGGGCTTCACCACGTCGGCCGACAGGGCGTACATCTCGATATAGCGGCGGTTGCAGACGATCAGGCGTTCGTCCTGGTCGAACATCAGGAGGCCCTGCGTCATCGTGTTCATCGCGGTGTCGAGCCGCTGCTTCTCCAGCGAGAGCCGGCGCATCACCTGGCGGAAGATCAGCGACAGCGTGAGCACGAGCAGGCCGATCGACACCACAGCGACGGTGACGAAGAACTTCGTCTGTGTGCGCCAGGTCGCGAGCGTCGCGTCCAGCGACCTGGTCGCGACCACGACCAGCGGCTCGCCGGTCAGCAGGCGCGAGGCGACGATGCGGTCCTTGCCGTCGATCGGACTTGCGAGCTGCGTGGTGACGAAGGTGCGCTCGAACACGGCTCTCTGCTCGGGCGTGCCCTGGCGGAAGTTCTGCCCGATCATTTCATCGACATGCGGGATGCGCGCGAGCAATTGGCCATTCTGGTGGTGCATCGCGATCGAGGATTCCTCGCCGAGCCCGGTCGAGGCGAAGAAGGATTCGAGCTGTTCGGGCGCGATCGCACGCGAGACCATACCGAGGAATTCGCCGTGGGGGCCGGAGACGCGTCGCGCGAACACGATCGCCGGCCCGTTGCCGAGCCGGCTGGCCACGACCTCGATCTCCTCCTGCGAAGCCGGGTCGTTCTTGAGACGGTTGAAATAGCCGCGGTCGGACACCGAGACATCGGCGACCGGCCAGCGCCGCGACGAGTTGATCAGCACGCCGTTGGAATCGAACACATTGGCGCCGGCGACGTCGGACCAGCCGCTGGCTTTGGCGCGCAGCACCTCATGCATGGCGAGCGTGCCCATCTCGCTGCGAAAGACCTCAGGGGATTCGATGCCGTGACTTTCGAGCTCGGCGATGATGCTCTTCTGGAGTACCGCAAAATACTCGAACTCGCGGTCGAAATGCCGGGCGAGCATGCGCACCGAGTTTTCCAGGCTGTCGCGGCCGCTTTCGATCGCACTCTGCCGGAAGCGGTCGACGGTGAGCGCGGTGCCGATCGCGGTTGCGGCCATCAGCACGAAGCCGCCGACGATCAGCCACGTCAGCGGTGCTCCCTGCCAACGGCGAAGCAGCGCGCGCATGCGCGCGGTCCATCGGATCGACGTGCCCATCCAGTCCTCCCGTGGGATGCAAGATGCAGCAAAACCGACAAGACCCCGTTACCAGTGAGGGTTAGGAAAGGATGAATCGGAGCGGAATCAGGGGCTTGTTCCCGGTCGAGCGGCCACCTTACCGGCGGATCTCCCACTTCAAGGCCTCGGCGTTCGCCTTGGCGAACATCGCCGGCATGTCGAAGGTGCCGCTCTTGAGGTCGTAGCGGCAGCGCCAGTCGGCCAGTCCCTTCACCGCGACGTTCTTCGGATGCTTGTCCATCTCGCACGACAGCGAGATCACGAGGTAGCGGTTGTCGGGCCAGTGCACGCCGAGCCCGCGATAGGCTTCTTCCGTGCCTTTCACGAGATTGGCCGAGATATGGTAGTCGAGCTTCATCTTCTTCGTGTCGGGCCGGCTGTGGAAATAGGCCCAGGCGAGATTGCTGAGCGACGTTTTGGTCGCGCTCACGAAGGTGCCCTTCTCGGCACGGTAGAGATAGAGGTCCTGCTCGCCCGAGCCGGTCTTCTGCATCCGCACCAGGTATTGCGAGTCGCTGGTGAAGCGGAAGTCGGCCCCATAGCCCTGCTCCGGCTTCAACTCCGTCATCCGCTCGCCGTGCCGCGCCCAGACCTGCCATTTGACGTCGAAATCCCCGCCGTCCTTCATGTACTGCTCGAGCTTGGTGGCGCCGTCGGGCGAGGTGAAGGCGAGATCGGCATTGTCGGTGAGGACGAATCCCGGCGGCGGCCCGGATGCGGCGAGCGCGGGGGAGGTAGCCAGTAGTAGTGCAAACGCCAGCCATGGCGCGGGACGGCAAAATGCGTTCACGGGAAAAATTCCTTGAAAAATAGCCGCCTCGCGGCCTCGATCATTTTGACGGCGAGGGGGCCGTGCCGGTTCATTCCGGGCGGTGCGGGCCGGCGATCATCCTATTGACCGTCTTGCTGCCGCAGCCAAATCGGCGCAATTTGCTGCCTCGGCTGATTTGCGTTCCAAGGTTCTAAGCAAGGCTCTGATCAAGGTTCTTTTCCGATGATGATCGCGTCCAAGGCCTTCATTGCATTCTGTCTGCTCGCGGTGATCGGCACCGTGCTGGTGATCGGTCCGACCGAGCTGCGCCGCATGCTGCCGGGCGGGGCGAAGACCGAAATCGCCGTCGCCGCCAAGCAGCCGGAGGCCAGGGCCGAACCCAGGATTGACGCCAAGGCCGAGCCCGAATCAGAGCTGACGTCAGAATCCAAACCGGACGAGCCGAAGGTTGCCGCCAGCCCGCCGCCGGCCCCGGCCGCCTCGCCGGCACCGGCTCCCGAACCGAAGGCGGGCGCGGTCGCCGAGACGCAGAAGCAGGTGACGGCGGCGCTCGCTGATCTCGCGCCGGTCAAGCCGCCGCCGGCCGTGACCGACACCGGCCCCCGTTTCGACGTCGGTCGCATCGACGATCATGGCGAAGCGGCAGTGATCGCGGGCCGGGCTACGCCGGGCGCCAGAGTCGAGCTGCTGCGCGACGGCCAGCCGCTCGATTCGGTGGTGGCCGATGCCTCGGGCCAGTTCGTGATGACCCCGCCGCAGCTTCCTGCCGGCAGCTACGAGCTGACGCTGCGCGCGAAAGCGCCGGATGGCACCGTCACGCAATCCGGCCGCAGCATGCCGGTGACGATCGCCGCGGCGGCCCTGCCGCCCGCACGTCCGGCGCCGGCCGCCAGGCAGGAGGCGAAACAGGAGATGAAGCTGGCCGACAAGCCGGACGACAAGTCGGATGTCGTGGCAGCCTTGGCGTCCGCCTCGCCGCGCCTTGCCGCGGCACCGGAGCGGCCTGCGGCTCGGCCGAAACCGCGCCTGATGGCGCGGGACCCCGCGGCCACGACCGTCGCATCGGCGTCGCCGGCGGACGTCCTCAACACGGCACCGCCGGCGGCGGGCGGCAGCCGGGTGATCTCCCGCGGCGACAGCCTGTGGGCGCTCAGCCGGCTCGCTTACGGCGACGGTTCCCGCTACGCCGTCATCTTCAACGCCAACCGCGACAAGATCCACAACCCCAACTTGATCTATCCCGGCCAGACGTTCGTCATGCCGCAGAAGGCGAGGTGAGCGCGCGCTTCGCGAAGCGCGAAAGAAAAACGTGGCGAATAGCTCGCCCCTGGCCATCCTTCGAGACGCCCGCCTACGGCGGGCCCTCAGGATGAGGTTTTGTTGCTCGGCGAAGTTTTAGACCCTCATGGTGAGGAGCCCGCCGAAGCGGGCGTCTCGAACCATGCAGGCCGACAGGTTCGGCAATCTCGCAGCTGTCAAAGGGCAAGGAGCCCTTCCCGCGAAACGCAGACCGATTGCCCGCGACGCTTTGGCTTGCGTTCTTCCGGAACAATCGGTTCCCCAGCGCGTCATTGTGATGCGACGCAGTGCGCGCTTGGCGCTGGGGAGGAGGCCGAGGTGGTCGGGTCAGCTTTCGTGTCGGGACGCATGGGACTGGCGCTGGCAGGCGCCGCCCTCGTGGTTGCGGCAGTGCTGCTGCCGAGCAGGGCGGAGGCGCAGTTCGGACTGCGCGGCGGTCCGCTCGGTGTTGCCCGTTTCGCCGTCGGCAATATGATCGGCGTGTCGCGCTTGCGCCACGCCCGCATGGCGGTGCGGGGCGGCCGATACCGCTCTGCTGCGTTGAGGTCGCAGGATCCGCGCGGCGCCGAGCGCGGCCAGCCCTACAATCCCTACGTGCTGCGCGCGGCGCTGACGGCGCAAGGCGCGCTGTCGGGCTGGCATGGTGGTCGCAGGCCGCAAGGCTGGTGGCGTCATCCCGATGGCAGCTACGGCTGGGTCGGTCCCGTGTTCTGGCCGTTTGCGCATGACGATCTCACCACCGCAATCATCTTTGGCGACACCACCAGCCTCTCGCTCTACGGCTATGTCGACATCTATGCCGCGATCTTCACGCCCTATGCGGCGCCCGAGCTTGCTGCCTACGCCGCGCCGCAAGGCCGGCGCGCGCGAAAGGTCCCTTCGGTCGAGACTGTCTGCGATGCCAGCGACACCGGCGGCCTGCCCGTCGATCGCATCGCCGCGGCCGTAGCGCCGAACGAGTTGCAGCGCACGACGCTCGACGAGCTCGCGACCGCCTGGAATGCCGCGCGCGACACCATCCGCGCCGCCTGCCCGGCGCAGGCGCCCGCGATGGCGGCGGAGCGCCTCGGCCTGATGCGCGAGCGCATCGCGGCGATGATCAAGGCAACGGACGCAATCGCGCCGCCGCTTGCGAAGTTTGTCGGTCTCCTCAATGACGATCAGAAGGCAAGGTTCAATGCCCTCGCCAATGACCGTCGCGCTGCGCTTGCGGCTCGCCAGCCCAAGGATGCGCAGGCGACAGCTGCGTGCCAACCGGACTACGACCCCCGCTATGACCAGCAGGCGCAGCGCCAATACGAGCAGCTCTTGCAACAGCAATGGCCCGCCGCCGAGATTGCTTCCACGCTCCGTCTCGACGAGATCGGCCGCGCCCGCCTCGAGGTGCTCCAGGACACCACGCTGCGCACCATGGAGACGCTGAGCCCGTGTCCGGCGGAGGCCGCCGCGACACCGCAGGCCCGCCTCGACGCCGTGAAGACACGGTTGGAGACGATGTTGCAAGCGGTCGGCGGCATCAGTGATGCGCTCGACGACTTCGAAGCGGATTTGAGCGACGAGCAGAAGGCCGGCTTCGAGGCGATCGGACCGAAGCGGGGAGCGTGAGCGGTCGCGCGCATCAACCTGCTTCGGAGGTCAGCAGCTGCGCCAGCCTGTTTGTTGGATTGAGCCAAGCGGAGGTCGCCGTGCGGACGATTGTGATAACGACGATTTGCTGGGCCTTGTCGTGCGGATTTGCGACGGCGCAAGCCGATCCGAAGCAAGACTTGAATACGCCGACCGGGCGCTCGGCGCCGGAAGAAAAAGGTCAATTGCAGCCGCAAGGCTGGACTGGGCCTCTTGATACAAAGTCAGGTGGTGCGCAGCCGGAAAGCCCGCAAGGTCAAAGCCCGCCGGGGATGCAGGCAGCGCCAGACGGATCGACAAAAACAACCGTCGAGCCGCGGAAGTGAAGCTCTATTGAGTCATTGCCGAGGTGTTGCTCTTGCGAAGCCTGTCGAGGTCCTCATCAACCGACAGTGCCATCGGCGTATTCCGCGGCGTCATCCGATACGTCCGCAAAGAAGGTGTGGCCACAACCAAAGCGGGCCACGCCGCCTCCGCCTCGGCGGCACGGCCGGTGCGAATGAGTGACGACAGCCAGACCGCCTTGCAGACGCCCAGCGCTGGTGTTCGATCCATGCATTCGCGGGCAAAGCGCAGCGCATTCTCGTAATCCTGCACGGAGTAGCGTAGCCTCGCCGCGAGGTGAGCGTATTGCGGTGGGCGTAGCGGGCTCCAGGAGATCGCCTTCTCAAAGGCTTCAACCGCTGCCTGGGTTCGACCGGCGTGGTGCAACGCGCTGGCAAGGGCGACCCAATTGTCGGGATCGCCGGGGCCGAGTTCAATCGCCCGCTCGGCGGCGCTCACTGCCGCCTCAGGGTTCTGGCCCGCCTCGATTGTCAAGGACAGCACGCGCCACGAGCTGGCACGCAGCGGCTCCAGCGCAATCGCGCGATTGACGTCGGCGATCGCCTGCGGCAGGTCCTGACGGCTGAGCCCGGGATCGTGTTGGCCGAAGATCAGCATTTTCTTCACCAGTCCGAGGCCGGCCCATGTGGGGGCGTAGTTCGGATCAAGGCGGGCCGCCAGTTCGAGTTCCTGTCGCGCCTGGCGGAGACCCTCGGGAGTCGGCATGTAAGTCAACGCAATGGTTCGCAGCACGCGCGCGTGCACATCGAGCGAGGCTGGCGCGCGGCTCCGTAACGCTGCCCGGTCCGACTCGCGCACGGTTGCGCCAAGCGAGGCGCTGATCCGTGAGATCAACGTTTCCGTAACGTCGGGCAGGTCCTGCGCCGTAGCCTCGAACCTGCCGCTCCAGACGATGCGACTGTTGCCGGAAGCGATCAGTTGCACGTGGAGCTGCAACCGGTCGCCGCGCCTCTCCGCGCTGCCATCCACAAGGTAGCGGGCGTGGGTTATCGCAGCGATCTGCGCCGGCGACAGGTTCTTGCCGCCAAGCTCGGCCGTGGCGAGGGTTGAGACGATGTGCAGGTCGGGATTACGCGCAAGCTCGGTGGCAATGACGTAGGCCAATCCGTTGCCGTCCGGGCTGCCTTCGCGCGAGGCCTCGAGCACGCGAAATGGCAGAATTGCAATATCGGCCGTCGTCCTGTCATGCGCCTTTGGCCTCCCGGAGCCGGCGCCGAGGAGTTGAAACTGCCAGACCAGCACGATCGCGACGGCCACCATCGCAAGGGCGGCCAGGCGATAGTATCTCCGAACATCGCGTGGTGCCGTGTCGGCCGCGTCGACGATCAGGAGATAACCACGTCGCGGCACCGTCCGCACGACCTGCTGCCGGGTGTCACCGAGCGCGCGCCGGATCTCGACCACGCATTGCACGAGCGAGTCGTCGGTTACCGAAACGCCCGGCCAGACTCGTGCACTCAGATCGAGTTTTGTAACCAGCTCTCCGTGACGGCGCCCCAATTCAAGCAGGACTGCCAGCGCCTGGGGTCGCAGCTCAACGGCCTGGCCGTGCCGGTCGAACAACTGCGCCTGATCCAAATTGAGCGTGTACCCGTTCAGCCGCAGGCAGGTCATGAGCACACCTTCCGCCATTGATCCTAGCGGACCGCAAACTGCGTCTCAAGGCGGCGGCAGAGCCCGATTTCGTCATTTTTCGTTTTTTTTCGTGCTGTCTCACAACAGACCTGCGTTACGCTGACAATCGGTGGACCGCTGAGCTGAGCCGGCGGTAGCCCGAGTGACACCAGAAGAAGTTAGGTGCCGACGGCACGACGCTGACCGGGAGGTGAGCGACGGCACTCCTGCGTGCGCATCCAGCGACGATTGGACGCTCGGCAAGCCGTTGCGGATCGACATCCGTTGTTTCATGCCTGGAGCCATGACGTGACCCACACAACGCTGCGAGCGAAGGCCGGTCCGACGAGCAGGGCGCATTGCGGCACAGTCGGTCGCCATTCGCGCGCACGCCGGCGCGGCCGTTACTTCATTGTTTCGATACTGTGCGCGGCTTGCATCGTGCAGTTCGCAAGCCATGCGGCGCGGGCTCAATGCACGGCTCGCGATGTCTTGCAAAACCAGCTGAAGCTCAAGATGCTTCCGGCGGAAGCGCCGCAACAACTCATCAAGTCCGACCGCGATGTGGCGACATGGAAGACCATTACAATTGGCACCTTCGCCGACCCGCTTGGGCTGCGCAATAAGATGCACGGTATGGGCTGCAGCATCGGCGGGCAAGCCGCTGAAATACTCGCTCGCCCGACATTCGTCCTTGGCTCTGGCAAGACCGAATTGGAGCTTGTCCTCGTATCGCCAGTCCAGCTTGGGTTCACGTCCGATATGGTGACCCTGGCTGACGTTTACGCGCGCGCCCGACAGCTCGGCTTTGAACTTGCGGCGGCCGAAGTCGGCCCGCAATTGCGCATCCAATATCTTGACCAGCCCATCGGTGAATTTCTCATCATCGGAATGGAGCCAATCAAGACGTGGAGCGGCGAGCCGATCATCCTGAATGTCGCAAATGGCGGTGCCGGCCTGATCCTGATCGGCCAGGACGGCAGAGCCGAGGCCGAAATCCACGTGACATCTCGGCTCGTCTTCGCGCGCGCACATCAATCCGCATCCGGCACCGACCTCATCGATCGGGTCGCCGCATTTCAGCCCCCGTGAAATGAGCCGGCAGCAAATTCGACGATGAGGTAAGTGGCAAGTCCGGTACTGGCCTTCAGCGCCCAAGCTCCATGTCCGGTCGCCCGCGATACTGTAGCGCGGAGCAATGGCTACCCGCACGCCCAGTCGAACTTCATGTCCTTGAAGTCGAGCTGTGCGTTGCCGGTGCCGAAATTGTAGCCGCCGAAATATTCCTCGAACTCGATGTAGAACGGGCTCATCTCCGGAACCGCCTGGCAGGGCCGCATGGTGCCGCCGAGATGGTTGTGGGCGTGGTCCTTGCCCCAGTCGTGCAGGCGGTAATTCTCGGTGCTCGGGACGCCGCCGACAAAGTAGTAGTAGGACTGATAGTCGCTCGGCGGGGTGCGCAGGAAGTGCGGGTCCTGCGGGGGCTTGCCGGCGTTGGGATCGGTCGCGCGCGGCGTCAGGGCGATCGCGAGGTTCTCCGCCAGATCGGCGCGCGGAGCGCCGGCGAACATCTTCTGCGCGAAGGGCGGGGCGGACTCGAAGAAGGCGCTGGCGCCGCCGACATCGAGCCAGCGCGGCCGCTCCGCCGTTGCAAGCGCAAGCGGTGCCGGCGGCGTCGCGAACGCGCCCTCGTATTCGGCTTTGGTCAGCAGCAGCGCGGCATATTCGTAGTCGAGGACGTCGGTCATGCGCGACAGGCGCGGATGCGATGGCCGCGCCAGCACCGCCTCGCGGATCTCAGGGTCGTCAGTCGAGCCGCCGTCGTTGTGATCGGCCGGGGTGGCGAAGAACGACACCGCGACGATGTCCGCGCCATGCACGCGATAATCCTCCGGCAGCAGAAGCGTGAACCCGTGCATCAGCGGATAGCCGCTGACGGGATCGAGCGGCCATTCTTCGCTCGCGATGCCCGGCGGCAGCCCATAGACCCAGCCATGATCGCGCACCCGGTCGGCCGGACGGTCCAGCATCTGCAGATCATAAGCACGCGAAGGCAAGGCAAACGCCACAGGCCGTCTCCCATCCGGACTTCAGCCCCGTCGTCGAGGCGATGATTAGTCGCGGGGAGCAGGGATGTGGTTCGTGGGGGATGTGGGAGATGCTGCTATTCTGCCGGTGTTTTGCCCGACGTGTCAAACGACACGAGCACCCGCGCAACACCCGCGTAAGTCATTGATCCGACAGCCCCCGCCTACTGTGCACGGGGTTGTTTTCGCAGTTTTTGTTTTGACTACCCCCGCCGCCGTGCCGCCGCCGCATCCACCACGTTGTCAACCTCCTCGCGCCAGGACAAAATCTCCATCGCGAGCACGGGGTGATTGAAGCCCTTGAGCTGGAGATCGTCGAGGGCGCGGGCCTCGACCCACGGCTCGACCATGCCGTAGACGCGGCGGCTGACCACGACCTGGCCGGCCTTGGCCTCGCCGCAGAGGCGGGAGGCGAGGTTGGTGACGCTGCCGATCGCGGCATATTCCAGCCGCTGCTCGAAGCCGACCTGGCCGAGCGTCGCATAGCCGAGTGCAATGCCGATGCCGAAGCCGAGGCTATGGCCGCGGTTGCGCCAGCGCTCGGTCAAGGGACCGATGGTGTCGCGCATCTCCACCGCCATCTTCACGGCGCGCTTGGTGTGGTCCTCGAACTGGATCGGCGCGTTGAACAGGATCATCACGCCGTCGCCGGCATATTTGTCGAGCGTGCCCTCGTATTTGAAGATCAGCTTGCCGAGCGCGGCGTGATATTCGCGCAGCACGTTCATCGCTTCTTCCGGCTCGGTCGTTTCCGTGAACGCGGTGAAGCCGCGCAGGTCACAGAACACCACGGTCACCTCGCGGCGCTGGCTGGTGAGCAGACCCTCGGGGCTGTCGGAGGAGGCGATCAGCTGCGCCACCTGCGGCGCCAGGAAGCGCTCGAGCTTGCGGATGCGCTCGATCTCGCCGAGCTGGGTCCTGACGCGTTCTTCCAGCGACTTGTTCCAGTCCTTGAGCTGCTCGGTCTGCTCGCGCAGCTTGTCGGCCTGGGCGCGCACGGTCTCGTTCGCCGCCTCCAGCTCGCGGCCCTTGTGGTCGACCTCGGTGAACAGCCGCGCATTGCGCATCGCCAGCACCGCCTGGTTGGCAAAGGTGCGCATCAGGCCGGTGAGGCTGCCGGCGAATTCGCCGCGGGCGCGGCGCAGCACCACCAGCGAGCCTAGCGTGCCTTGCTGGTCGACCAGCGGCACCACCAGCACCGAGTGGAAACCGGCTTCGATCGCGGCGTCACGCAGCGGCTGCGCGGCGGCATGGTCGAGGTCGGCCAGCGCGATCGGCTCGCCGCTGCCGGCGGCATCGCTCAGGATGTTCGCACCTTCCTCGATGGTGACATGCGCGCCCTCGGCCGATCCGTCGATGCCGTTGGCCTCGACAAGGTTGAAGCGGCGCTTGTCCGCATCATAGCCGTAGATCAGCACCGCATCGGCATGGGTGATCTCGAGCGCACGGGCGGCGATGGTCGGCAGTACGGCATTGAGATCGAGCGAGGCGGCGACGGCGCGGCCGACCTCTTCCAGCACCTTCAGCTCGTTGATCGACTGCGCGAGGTCGCGGGTGCGTTCGTCGACCTTGGTTTCGAGATTGGAATAGGTCTCCTGGATCTGGTCGGCCATGCGGTTGAACTGACCGGCGAGGTCTTCCAGCTCGTCCGAGGTGTGCACGTCGATGCGATGGCTGAAATCGCCCTCGCCGAGCTTGTGCGCACCGTCGCGCAGCGCGGTGATCGGGATGATCATGCGGCGGGCCAGCAGCGTGCCGGCGAGGATCGCGACCATCAGGCCCATGCCGATCAGGAGCGCGATGCGCACCAGCTGGTCGCGGATCGGCGTCAACGCCTGCGTGGTCGGCTGCTCGAACAGCACGCTCCAGCCGAGCTTCGGCACGGTGCTCGCGGCGGTCAGTACCGAATGGCCGTTGAAGTCGGTGCCCGACGTGTCGGGCTCGCGGCCGGGCGCGATCGCGGCGGCGACCTGCGGCAGCTTCGACAGGTCCTTGCCGACATCGGGCCCCTTCGAGGACGTCGCCAGCACACGGCCGCGCGGATCGACCACGTAGGCGAATGCCGCTTTGCCGACCTGGGTGTCGGACAGGAAATTGGAGAGAAAGCTCAGGTCGATCTCGGCCACGGTGACGCCGGCATTGAAGCCGGAATGCGCCACCGAGATCGACATGAACGGCGTCCGGTCGGCGAACCAGGCCGGCGCATAGCTGACGCCGCGGGCGACGGTTTCGGTGAAGCGCATGTCGCGGGAAAGGTCGGCGTGGGCGCCGGTGGTGGTCGACTGGCGCGAGACGCGCAGCACCTCGCGTCCCTCGCCGTTGAGCTGGAACAGCTGGTTGACCACCGAGACCTGGTGCAGCAACTGGGCATAGTCGGCGCGGCGCTTCTCGAGCGTGTCCTGGCTCGCGCGCGTCACCCAGCTGATCTGGCGCTCGAGCTCCGAGATCGACTGCTCCATCCGCCGGGCGACGGCCTGCGCCTTGTCCTCCAGCCCGTCGGTCAGCGATGTCTTGGTGGCGCGGTAGGAGATCCAGGTCTCCATCGCGCCGTTGACGGCGAGCACGAACACGACGAGGCCGACGAGGGAGACGACATATTTGGCGAACAGGCCCTCGCGCAGAAACCGTGTCTTGTCTTTCGCTCCTGCCATCCGGATCCTCTCGCGCGGCGGCCAGACGCCGGCGCTACGGGCCGTAGGGCCCTTTCGGCCCTTCTACCACAATTCGGGCCAGGGGACCGGTGCAGCGGCCGACGTGGTTACCCGCTGTGTACTGCCGGGGCCGGTGAAAGGGTGCTGAATTGTCGCGCCCTCGTCCGTTCGGAGGAAGCTGCGGATTGAGCGCTGATGTAAGCGGATTGGCGTGAACTCCAGCGCGCTCGTCCGCCCATCATCGATTGAAGAGCTGCCGCAGCACGTCGTTCATCGGCTGACTGTCCTGCTGCGCGAGGGGCGGGGCCTCCGGGGCCGCGGGCGCGGGCGACGCCTCCGGCGCGGGCGTGGACGGCGCTCCCGGCAGGCTGCGGCTCCGGCCGGTGCTGGTGCCGGCTCCTGCGCCGCTGGACAGACCCTGCTGGATCAGATTGCCGATCGCCTCCCCCAAGGGACCGCTCAAGGGACCGCCGGGCGGATTGTTTTGTCCCGGCTGCTGGGCTTGCGGATTGGCATTGCCGGCGGCGTTGCCGCCGTTCGGCGTCGTGGTCCCTCCGAGACCAAGGCTGCCCAGGATGTTGCCGAGCCCGCCGCCGTCGGGGCCGAACAGGCCCTTGCCCATCTCGCGCAGCTTGGCATAGGCGGCGTCCGGGTTGTCCAGCATGCCGGCCATGTCAGGGTAGATCCGCGGCTGCGACCAGGGACCCTGGATCATCACGGGGATGCCGAAGCCGACCGGCTCGGAGGTGCGGCCCTGACCTTCGGTCGTCATCACAAGCTTGGGCTCGACGCGAAAGCCCATCATCTTGGTGTCGAGCGCGATGGTGCCGGCTCCGGTCACGCGCACCAGCGGCCCGATCAGGTTGAGGTCGGTGGTCACCGCCTGGCCCTTGTCGATGCGGAAGGAGGCCGAGAGCTGCGACAGGTCCGTGCTCTGCTCCTGGCTGTTGTTCTGGTTGTTGTTCTGATTGTCCTGCCAGCCGGACAGCGTGCCGGTGGTCAGCGAGCGGATCATCTGCGCGACATTGATGCCGCGGATGGCGCCGTCCTGGAAATTGACGAAGGCGGTGCCCTGCATGTTCGCCATCAGCGCGCGCTGGCTGTTGCCGGCGCTGCGCAGCGCGAGCTTGGCTTGCAGCTTGCCGTCGATCCGGTCGAATTCGGCGAGGCCCTGGAGCAGCGGCAGCGCGCGCACGCCGACGAGGTCGGAATGCATGGCAAAGCTCGGCGCTCCGGTGGTCGCATCCAGGATCACCTCGCCCGAGACCTGGCCGCCATAGGCGCCGAGATTGGCGGTGCCGGCCTTCAGCACGCCGCCGGCGAGCTTGGCATCGAGCGCGAGCGGCGCGATGCGCGCATCGCCGATCGCGGCTTCGTTCGCCGAGATCCTGATCTGTGCATCGACATAATTGAGCCCGGACACGTCGATCGGCGCATTGCTCCAGGGCTGCCCGGACGCGCCCTCCGGCGTTTTCGCCAGCGGAATCGCGAGACGCTGGAAGTCGAGATCGAGCTTGACCAGCGGCTTGCTCGCGATGTCGACCGAAGCCCAGCCGTTGAATGCGCCGTCACCGAGCCTGCCGTTCACGCCGTTGATCATCACGACGTCGCCGCTCAGCCGCATCTCGGCATGACCGGTGAGCTGAGACTTCAGCACATCAGGCATGTCGATGGCGAAATCCACCGGAATCGTCGGTCGGTCACCTGGCGCCGCCGGCGTGGTCGCCTTGATGTCGAACCTGGTCGGGTGCTCGCCGACGCGCGCGGTGCCGGTGATGTCGACCTTGCGGTCGCGACCGGCGACCGCGTCGGCATTGATGGCGCTGACGCGGCCCTCGACCCGGTCGCGCAGGCGCGAGAAGGCGATCTCGCCGTCGACGACCTTGACGCTGTCGATGGTCACGCCATCCGCATCGAGCGCAAGCGGCTTCGGCGAGGCACCGGCATTCGGCAGACGCTCGCGCAGCAGCGGCTGGTAGAGCACAGGATGGGTGATGACGAGCTCGCTGATCTTCGGGCGGCCCGACCACACGCTCGCGAGCGACATGTCGGCCTGCACGCTGTCGACCGTCAGGCGCGTGATGCCGCTGCGGTCCTTCGGGTCGGCAAGCGTGAGGTCATTGAGCGTGACGTTCAGCGTCGGCCACAGGCTGATCTTCGTGGTGCCGTCGATCGACAGGCGATAGCCGGTCGCATTCTCGACCCGCGAGGCAATCGTCGAGGTCAGGAAGCCGGATGGGATCCCGACAACCAACAGGAGTGCGATCACGATGATGACGGCGGCCACCGCCGCGCCGGCGAATTTCACTACTCTCATGTCGACTTTCCAACGACGGACAATCGGTGTCGAACCCGGCAGATGACCCGTCCTTTGCATCCGTCCTTTGCGCCTGAGTTTATCCCCGGACGGGAAGCGGCTCCAAGCGCGTAAAAATAGTCAGGGGGTGCTGCAAAGTTATGTGACTTATGACACACTTCCCCGGCGCGGTTTTACGCGATCCTGATGTCGATGGTTCCAAGCGATTTGCCAAGGATTTCGCCAGTAAATTCACAAGGACATTGAAATGAGCAAGCAGGCCGAATTTGCGGTCATCCTGAAGATGAACGCGATGTTCGCCGATCTCGGCGCGGACGAGCTCCAGCGGCTGTCCAATCTCTGCCACACCCAACATCTGGCGAACGGCGAGGTGCTGTTCCAGAAGGGCGATCCCGGCAACGCACTGTTCGGCGTGCGCCGCGGCCAGGTCCGCATCGAGACCGGCGCCTCCGACGGCAGCCGCCTGACGCTGAATTTCATGGGGCCGGGCGACCTGTTCGGCGAGGTTGCGGTGCTGGACGGCCAGAGCCGGACGGCGGATGCCACCGCGGGCGAGGCCAGCGAATTGTTCGTGCTGCGGCGCGAAGACTTTCTCGGCTTCCTCGAGCGCGAGCCGAAGGTCGCGATCAAGATCATCGCGCTGCTGTGCCAGCGCATCCGCTGGCAGAGCGAGCGCATGGAAGAGTCCATGCTGCAGCCGCTGCCGGTGCGGCTGGCGCGGCGGCTCTGCGCGCTCGCCGCCGATTTCGGCTCCGAGGTGCACATCTCGCAGGAGCAGCTCGGCGTCTTCGTCGGCGCCGCCCGCGAAAGCGTCAACCGCCAGCTTCAGGCCTGGCGCAAGGATGCGATCCTGGATCTCCAGCGCGGCCGCATCCTGCTGCGGAACATGACCAAGCTGACCGCGATCGCGCGCAACGAGTAGGGCTCAACCGATCGGGAGCCTGCGCCGGCGGACGCGATCCCGGTCGATGGTGACGATGCTGCTCTGGATCTCGTCCTCAGTCAGCACTGCCAGAACTTCTGCCAATCGGGTTCGGACGGCCGCTTCCGTCCAGTCGCCGCCCCGGAAAAGAACGAGACTTGGGCTGTCGCCGCCTGCCGTCGCAATCAGGCGAGGATAGTCGAGGTCTGCCGTGACGACAGTGCGCGTCTCCCGCCTGGCGCGATCGATGATCTCAACGTCGCTCGCGGCATGAAGCCCGATCACGGAAGCATGGACAGCATCATGCCCGTTCTCTGCCAGCCAGTGCGACAGCGTTGGCGAGAGCGGCATGTCGATGAGGAATTTCACTTTGCCGGAACGTTGGGGTGCAGCTCAACGGCTTCGTCCTCAGCGAGGAAGGCCGCGTAGCGCAATGCTTCGTCGATGTCTTCGCGCTCGAGATACGGGTAATCGTTCAAAACGGATTCACGCGTCTCACCGGCTGCCAGCAGGCCGAGCAGCCGTGCAACCGGAAATCGCAGCCCTCGAATACAGGGCTTGCCGGTACAGACGGCAGGATCGATCGTGATGCGCGTGAACGTCATGGGAGTAACATAGCGACTGCGGCCGACTTTCGCCAGTGCGCGTCGTCAGCTTACTCGTCCGGAATCTACTCCGCCGCGGGGTGCACGACGTTCTTTGGCGCCGGTGCCGCTTCCGTCGGAGTGGCGCCCGCCGGTGCTGCTCGGTGATGACCGGCAATTTCGGCGTCCTCGCTGTGCACGATCAGCCGCTTGGCGAACCGCCAGATCAGGGCGCCGAAATCGTCCATCACCATGAACATCGCGGGCACGAACACCAGCGACAGGATGGTCGAGAAGATCAGACCGCCGATCACCGCGAGCGCCATCGGCGAGCGGAACTCGCCGCCGGCGCCGACCGCGAGCGCGCTCGGCATCATGCCCGCGGCCATCGCGATCGTGGTCATCACGATCGGACGGGCGCGCTTCATGCCGGCGTCGATCATCGCCTCTTCGCGCGGCTTGCCGGCGTGAATGGCTTCGATGGCGAACTCCACCAGCATGATCGCGTTCTTGGTGACGATGCCCATCAGCATCAGAATGCCGATCCATACCGGCGTCGTGAGCTGCTTGCCGGTGACGAGCAGCGCCGCGATGGCGCCGCCGATCGAGAGCGGCAGCGAGAATAGGATGGTGATCGGCTGGAGGAAGGTGCCGAACAGCAGCACCAGCACGGCATAGACCATCATGAGGCCCGCCGTGATCGCGGTGGCGAAGCCGTCGGACAGCTCGTTCAGGCTTTCGGCGTCGCCGGAGGGCGAGACCTTCACGCCTTTTGGCAAGCTCTTCATCACGGGCAGGTCGTAGATCTTCTTGGTGGCGTCGCCGAGCGCGGCGGAGCCGACGAGGTCGGCTGCGACGGTCGCCTGCCGTTCACGATCGTAGCGGTTGATGCTGGTCGGACCCTGATCGAGCTTGACGTCGGCGATGACCGAGAGCGGCACGCCACCCTTCTCGCCGTGCTCGCCCAGCGGCACGCGGAGCTGTTCGAGCGTCTTCAGATTGCCGCGCGCGGCATCCTCGAGCTGCACGCGGATCGGCACCAGGCGATCGCCGACATCGAACTTGGCGAGCGCAGGCCCGACGTCGCCGATGGTGGCAACGCGGATCGTCTGCGACAGGCTTTCGGTCGAGACGCCGAGCCGTGCGGCGAGATCGGCGCGCGGCTCGATACGCAGCTCCGGGCGCTCCAGCGAGGTTTCCGAGATCACGTTGGAGATCGTGGGAATCCGCTTCATCTGCGTCGCAAGCTCGCTCGCGACGTTGTTGACGATGTTGGGATCGACGCCGGTCACCACCAGCGAGATCGCGCGCAGGCCGTTCTCGTCGAGGAACCAGAAGCGGATATCGGGAACGTTCTCCAGCTCCTGGCTGATCGAGAATTCGAGCTCGCGCTGGGTGATGTCGCGGCTGTCCTTGGGCGTGTAGTTGATGATCAGGGCGGCGCGACGCACTTCCTGGGTGCCCGGCGGAACGCGCCCGCCGTCGACGAAGATGCTCTTGACCTCGGGCCGCTTGCGCAGGCGCGCGACGATGTCCTCGGTGACCTTCTCGGTGTAGGCGAGCTGGGTGCCCGGCGGAAGCTCGAGGGCAAGCAGCGAACGTGCGCTGTCCTGCGCCGGCAGGAAGCCCTGCGGCAGCAGCGTGATGCTCCAGATCGACGCGGCGAACACGCCGAGGCCGATCAGCACCGTGATGAAATAGTGCTTCACCGACCAGGCCACGATCCTGTGATAGGACCGCAGCACGCGGCCGGGCGGCGGCTCCACATGCGCATGGTGCTTGAGGAAGTAGGCGGCCAGCACCGGCGTGACGAAGCGCGCGGCGAGCAGCGAGAAGAACACCTGCACCGAGACGGTGATGCCGAACTGCTTGAAGAACTGTCCGGCGATGCCCGACATGAAGCTCGCAGGTGCGAAGATCGCGATGATGGTCAGCGAAATCGCGATCACCGCGAGGCCGATCTCGTCGGCGGCCTCCAGCGCGGCACGATAGGGCGACTTGCCCATGTTCATGTGCCGGACGATGTTCTCGATCTCGACGATGGCATCGTCGACGAGAATACCCGTCGACAGCGTGATGGCGAGGAAGCTGACGAGGTTCAGCGAGAAGCCGAGGAGGTCCATCGCCCAGAATGCCGGGAAGATCGACAGCGGCAGCGAGATCGCGGCGATGATGGTGGCGCGCAGGTCGCGCAGGAACAGCAGCACGATGATGACGGCGAGGATGGCGCCTTCGAACAGGGTCGAGATCGCCGCGTGGTAATTGCCCTTGGTATATTCGACCGAGGTGTCGATCAGCTTGAGGTCGACATCGGGATAGGCTGCTTTCAGCGCATCGATGCGCTTCTGTACGGCCTCGGCCACCTTCACGTCGCTGGCGCCCTTGGAACGCTTGATGCCGAGGGCGACCACCGGCTCGCCGTTGAAGCGGGCGAAGGTGCGGCGATCGGCGATGGTGTCGGTGACGGTGCCGAGATCATCGAGCCGGACCTCGCCGCCGCCAAACAGCGGGATCATGGTGCCGGCAAGGTCGCTCAGCGTCTTGGCGCCCGCGAGCGTGCGGATGGCCTGGTCGTTCTTGCCGATCTCGGCGCGGCCGCCGGCGACGTCGACATTGGTGCCGCGCAGGCTCTGGCTGACGTTGACGGCCGTCAGCCCCATTGCCTGCAAGCGGTCGGGATCGAGCGAAACCAGGATCTCGCGCTCGACACCGCCGATGCGTTCGACCTGGGCGACCCCGCGCACGCCCTGCAGCGCGCGCTTGACCACATCGTCGACGAAATAGGAGAGCTGCTCCGGCGTCTTGCCGGGCGAGATCGCGGCGTAGGTCACGATCGGCAGGCCGATGACGTCGACGCGCTGGATCAGCGGCTCGGTGACGTTCTGCGGCAGGTTGGAACGCACGCGCGTCACCGCGTCCTTGACGTCGTTGAGCGCGCGGTCGGTGTTGGTCTCGAGCGCGAACTGGATCGTGGTGACCGAGAGGCCGTCGGTGATCGAGGAGGTGATGTGCCTGACGCCCTCGACACCGGAGACGGCGTCTTCAACCGTCTTGGTCACCTGCGATTCCAGCTCGGCCGGCGCTGCGCCGAACTGCGAGACCGCAACCGAGATCACGGGAATGTCGGCCGACGGCAGCCGCGTCACCGCGAGCTTGGTGAAGGAGGTCCAGCCGAGGATCAGGAGAATGATCGAGAAGACGACCGACGGCAGCGGATTGCGGATCGACCATGCGGAGATATTAAGAGCCATCAGCGTACCCGCGTGCGATCGAGTTCATCGGCGAACATGGTTTTGATCTGGTCGCCGTCATGCAGCGAAGAACCGGCGTCGGCCACGACGATTTCGCCGACGTCGAGACCTTCCAGAATTTCCGTTGAGGTGTCGGACGTCAGCCCGACCCGCACCTTGCGCGTCTCGACCACGTTGCCCTTCACCACCTGTACGGTGAGATGGTCGATCGCGGTCTTGGGGATCGAGACGCCGCAGCTTCGCTTGGCGTCGATGGAGGCGCGGGCGAATATGCCGACTTTCAGCGAGGGATTGTTGGTGACGCTGATGCGGACGCGGCCGAGCTGGGTGGCGCGGTCGATTTCGGGCGCAACCAGCCGAACCCGTCCGATCAGGTCGGGCGCGTCGTCGCGGCTGATGCGCACGGTCGCGCCAGGACTGAGCTTGGGCATGTGCACCGCCGGGACCTGGGCGTCGAGCTCGATCTCGTTGTTGACGGCGATGCGGAACATCGGTCCGGCCTGCGGCGAGGCGGGGGCGCCGACGACGGTGCGGACCTCGGTGATGAGGCCGGGCGCCGGCGCCTTCAGCGAGATCGGACCCTGCGGGCCGGGGCGCTGCGGCTGGCCCGGAATCTGCGGCGGCGCCGTCAGGCGCGCCAGTTCCTGGTTCTCGGTGACAATGGTACCTTCGGTGACGAAGACATCGGTGACCCTGGACCCCTCCTGGTCGGCGACGACCACGGCCTCGCGGCGCGGGACGAAGAAGCCGGTCACCCGGACCAGGTCGGAGAAGCAGGCATTGGTCGACTTCGTCACGATGACGAGCGCCTCGCCCGGCGTTTCCTTCGGCTCGGCGCGACGCCGATGCTCGAACAGATAATAGCCGACGCCGAGTGCAACGACGAACACCACGGTTCCGGCGGGTTTGAGATATTCGGAGACCTTCATCGCCGGATTGTCCTGGCCTGGCTCACGGCCGTCCGCACGAGGCCTAGAGAGAGCGTTTCCCTGAAATGAAGCGTCCCGCAAAGCTGCGGGACGCGCTTTGGAAGCGAGACTTTACACCACATCACGACTTGTCACTTCAAAGGATTACGTCGTGCTACTTCGATGCGGTGGTCTTGTTTTCCATGTTGACGACCTGCACGCGTCGATTGACCTCCGCCATCGGCTGGTTCGGGTCCTTCAGCTTGCTCTTGCCGTAGCCGACGGTGACGAGGTCGGTCGCGGCAATGCTGTATTTCTCGACGAGATAGCGCTTGATCGAATCGGCGCGGCGCTCCGACAGGTCCTGGTTGTAGGCCTCGCCACCGGCGGCGTCGGTGTGGCCGGCGACGACGAAGGTCGAGCCCTTCAGATCGGGGCTGGTCAGCGCGCGGCCGAGCGCCTGCACGGAAGGCATCGACTTGGCGCTGATATTGGCGGAGTTGTAGTCGAAGGTGATCTCGAGATCGATGTTCGGCTTGTCCTTGGCGGCCGAGGCGATCTCCTCGCGCTCGGTCGAGGACAGCGAGCGCGTTGAGCGGCCGCGCATGGACTGGATCAGCTTGGTCTCCGCCGCATTCGGCGCGGGATCGGCTTGCGGGGCGATCGAGAGGCCGCGGGTCAGGGGCTTCTTCGGCGGCGGCGCCAGCGCGCGGACGATCTCGTCCTCGGTGACGTTCTTGCTGTTGCCATCGTCGCCGGCAAACACCGGCGAGGCCGACAGAGCGGCGCCGATGATCATGGACAGGATCGCGGTACGCCCTTTTGCAGCCATTCTCATAGCCAGTCCCTCCTGCGCAGTCAGTTCGCGCTCTTCCAAATTCCGCAATAGGCCGCCAGGGAAAAAGGCCGCCTTCATCATCCGCCCATTAGTCTTCCTTGGGCTGTTCAAGGTTCGAGGCGAGTCGCGTCTCAACTCAAAAAAAATCAACGGACTCCGTAACTTGCGAATTCCTGAACGATGTTCGGGTCCATCGCCTTGGCATTGGCGATGTCCAGTGCCCCTTCCTGGGCCGAGCCATTGCGCTGCTTGGCGATGCCGCGGCCATAAAGTGAAGAGGTCAGGCGCGGGTTGATCCTCAGGGCCGCATCGAAATCGGCAATCGCGTTCTTGACCGCGCCCGATTTCAAATTGACGAGTCCCCGGCTGTCCAGCGCATCGACGAAGTTCGGCCGCAACCGCAACGCCTCGTTGCAATCCTTCAATGCGGCCTGGAGGTCGCCGACCACAGTGCGGGTCCAGCAGCGGTTGTTCAGCGCTTCGACGTCCTTCGAGTTGATCCGGAGCGTGTCGTCAAAATCCTTGATGGCGAGGGTATAGGCGCCCTTGCTGGCATAGACCTGACCGCGCCGGTACAGCGCATTCACGTCATCCGGATTGGAGGCGATCTTGGCTGTCAGGCTCTTGATCGTGGGGTCGTCGGCCAGGGCGGCCGCGCTCGGCCCGCTATCCGTGCTCGGCGCAGGGGTGGTCTCGGCCGGTTTCACCGGCGGTGGCGGTGGCGGCAGGGCCGCCTCGACCTGCGGCTTCGGTGATGGGGCGGGCGCAGGTGGAGGTGCGGGCGCAGGAGCAGGTGCCGCCGCCGTGTCGGCCGGCTTCGGCGGCGGAGGCGGTGATGGTGGCGCGGGCGGCGCCGGCGGCGGATTGTTGGCAACCACGGCCGGCGGTGCGGGAGGCGCGGGCGGCGGCGTCGCCGGACGCGATCCCGCTGCACCCGGCATGAACGAAAAGTCTTCGGCCAATGAAGAGGATATCCACGGCACCTGCTCGCCGCGCGAGGCCCGGGTGACGCCCATCTTGGTGCGGTTCAGCGTCTCCTCGGCCATCAGGTCGGGGACGCGGATTTCCTTGAGGAGTTCCTGGACGAACAGGCTGTGCTCGCCGCCGGCGTCCGAAACCACCGAGGCCAGCGCAGCCGAATACATCACCAGGGTGCCGTTCGGCGCGATGACCGGCGTCAGGCCGGCCGAGAAGCTGCGGAACCGGCGTTCGAACGGGTTGCGCCTGGAGGCGTCGATCAGCGCGATCTTGACGCCGGCGCCGCGGGTGTTGAGCTCGCCAAGGACGGTCTCGAGGCTGAAACCGTCGCGGCGCACGTCGGATTCGGTCCAGATCTGCGCATCGACCGGGAGCATGTAGCTCTGGCGTGCCGACTGGATGCCGAAACCGCTGAAGAACACCAGTGCCACCGACCCCGGCTTGATCTTGGTGTAGAGCTTGTCGAAGGCGCGGCGCATGCCGTCGCCGGTCAGGTTCTCGCCGATCTCGACCGAAAAGCCGTCGCGCTTGAGCTCGTCGGCGACGTCGCGCGCGTCATTGAGCGGTTCCTTCAGCGGAGCGTCCGCGTCCGGATATTTGGCATTGCCGATGACCAACGCATAACGGTCGCCGGCCGCAAGCGATGGAGCGGCCGGGACGAGCGAGAGGAGCAAGGGCAGAAGAACAAGGAAGCGAATTTTCATAATCAGCGCGGTCCAGCCAAAAAGGCGCCGTTCCCAGCTTGCGCCGCGGCGACCTTAACTTACGCAATTTGCATTATCAAACCGGGGATGGGGGGCGTCAACCGCTTGGAGATTCGGCATTATCGCAACAATTGACCGGAACGCGTGGGCGCGCCGCAGGGGAATGACCGGGCTGTCATGGATGTGCTCGATGCGATCTGGTTCGATCCTATCGGCGGCATGATAGGGCCGCCATGGCGATGAAAATGTGATTGGTCTCACATTGCAGCGCCGCGCCGCAACCCGCGGTATTTGACCTTTGCGGCGGACAATGGCTTGGTGAAGGGGTTCGTCCCGCAAGTCCAATCAGAAGAACACAGCCAAAAGCAAGAAGAACAAAGCCATGGGAAACGCCTACGAAATCTACGCGCTGCGCTATGCGACGATGTCGCCGCGCACCCCCCACATGAACTTCCTTGCGCCCGATCCGCACGATAGCGCGGCGCAGGATCTCGACTACTTCGTCTGGCTGATCCGCGGCGGCGGCCGCGACATTCTGGTCGACACCGGCTTCAACGCCGAGGAGGCGAGCGCGCGGGCGCGCAAGCTGACGCTCAATCCGGTCGATGCGCTGGAGCGCTTTGGCGTTGCGGCGTCCGCCATCCGCGACATCATCGTGACGCATCTGCATTACGACCACGCCGGCAATCTCGATCGTTTCCCGAATGCGCGCTTCCATCTCCAGGAGCGCGAGATGGCCTATGCGACGGGGCGCTGCATGTGCAACGGCCTATTGCGGCATCCATTTACGGTCGAGCACGTCACGCAGATGGTGCGCCATGTCTACGGCGAGCGCGTCCACTTCCATTCCGGCGATGGCGAGGTGGCGCCGGGCGTCACCGTGCATCGTGTCGGCGGCCATTCCGACGGCTTGCAGGTGGTCAAGGTCGAGACCTCGCGCGGGCCGGTGGTGCTGGCCTCCGATGCCGCGCATTACTACGCCAATCTCCAGCGCAGGAGCCCGTTCCCGATCGTCTACAATGTCGGCGACATGGCGCAGGGCTGGGAGACCATCGAACGCCTCGCCGGCCACCCCGATAGATTCATTCCCGGGCATGATCCGATCGTGACGGAGATCTATCCGCGCGCCAGCGACAAGGTCGACGCCTGGGCGCTGCACCTGCCGCCGTCGAGATCGTTTGCGAAATAGTATGGTGCGAAACCCTCATCCTGAGGAGGCCGCATCGCGGCCGTCTCGAAGGATGCAGGCCGAGATGCAGCAGCGGGGCCTTCATGGTTCGAGACGGCGCTTCGCGCCTCCTCACCATGAGGGGCAGCTAATACGCCTGCTTCGCGTCCGCCTCTTCGCTGGTCTGGATCAGATCGAGGCTCGCTTCGATCTTGCCGAGTAGCGCCGACAGCTGCTTGCGTTCCTGCGCGGAGAGGCAGGCGAGGATCTCGTCTTCCCGCCGCAGCAATTGCGGGAATAACTCCTCGTAAAGCGCGCGGCCCTTCTTCGTCAGTTGCAGGCGGAATTCGCGGCGGTCCGCTTCGTTCTCGACCCGCTCGATCAGCCCCTCCTGCAACAGCGTCGTCACTGCGCGGCTGATGGTCGATTTGTGCGTGCGGGTGCATTGCGAGATGAATTGCGCGCTACAGGCATCGTTGCGGAAGCCGAGCGTGGCGATGACGCGCCATGCCGGAATGTCGAGGCCATGACGCTCCTGATATTCGACAGCGAGCGCGGAACTCACTTCCGCGGCGAGCCGGTTGAGGCGGAATGGCACGAACTTGAACAGGTCGAGCCGCGCCTTTGGCCGCGGCGACGCCTCGTCCGTCTCGCGTGTCTTCAGCGCCGTATCGCTGGATGTCCTGGCCAAATCAGCTCGCTCCGAATTCCAGTTGACGGCCGGCCGGCTCCGGTCCAAAATAGTTGCACGTGAGACTATCTAGCAGATCAGTCTTCCCCTGACCAGAGCCAAGGATAGTGCATGGCGCAGGCCAAATCCCAGTTCGGCTATCGACGCCACCCCGATCAGGATCGTCCCGGCCAGGACCCGGCCGAGCATGCGGTCGTGGTGGTCGGCGCCGGACCGGTCGGGCTGTCGCTCGCAATCGACCTCGCCCAGCGCGGTCAGCGCGTCGTCCTTCTGGATGATGCCGACCGCATCGGCGAGGGCTCGCGCGCGATCTGCTTCTCCAAGCGATCGCTGGAATATTGGGACCGGCTCGGCGTCGCGGACCGCATGGTCGCCAAGGGCGTGGTGTGGAGTGTCGGCCGTATCTTTCACGGCGAGTCCCAGCTCTACCAGTTCAATCTTCTGCCCGAGGACGGTCACAAGCGGCCGGCCTTCATCAACCTCCAGCAATATTACGCGGAAGCCTATCTGGTCGATCGCATCGGTGATCTGCCTGATATCGACCTGCGCTGGCGCAACAAGGTGACCGCACTCGAGCAGCGCAACGATTCCGTTGCGCTGACGATCGAGACGCCGGAGGGCGCCTATCGCCTGCATGCGCAATATGTCATTGCCTGCGACGGCGCACGCTCCTCGCTGCGACAGATGGTGGGTGCGGAATTTGCCGGCCAGGTGTTCGAGGATCAGTTCCTGATCGCCGACGTCAAGATGACCGCGGAATTCCCCACCGAGCGCTGGTTCTGGTTCGATCCGCCGTTCCATGCGGGACGTTCGGCGCTGCTGCACCGGCAGCCCGACGACGTCTGGCGCATCGACCTCCAGCTCAACCGCTATGCCGATCCCGTCGTCGAGAAGAAGCCGGAAAACGTGCGGCCGCGCATCGCGCGCATGCTCGGCCACGACAAGTTCGAGTTCGAGTGGATCTCGCTCTACAAATTCCAGTGCCGGCGGATGGACCGCTTCATCCATGGCCGCGTGATCTTCGCCGGCGATTCCGCGCATCAGGTCTCGCCGTTCGGCGCGCGCGGCGCCAATTCCGGGCTCGAGGATGCCGAAAATCTCTCCTGGAAGCTCGACCGCGTGCTTCGCGGCGCTTCGCCTGCGAGCCTGCTGGAGAGCTATCATGCCGAGCGCAGCATGGCGGCCGACGAGAACATCCGCGAATCGACGCGCTCGACCGATTTCATGGCGCCGAACTCGCATCAGGAAGCGCGGCTGCGCAAGGCGGTGTTGTCGCTGGCCAAGGAGACCGAGTTCGGCAAGCGCATGGTCAATGGCGGCCGGCTGTCGGTGCCGTGCAGTTACGAATCGCCGCTGTCATCTCCGGATGCTGATGCGTGGCGCGGCGGACCGTCGCCCGGCTGTTCCATGCTCGACGCGCCCGTTGCCGAGCAGGCCTATCTGACGGATGCCTTCCGCAAGGGTGGAACGGACTTCGCCCTGCTGTCGTTCAGCAATGGCGCGGTGATCGATCCGCCCGATGGCGTCAAGGATATCCGTATCGGCGGCGAGGGCGGGCTTGCCGATCCCTCGGGCCTTGTCGCGAAGCGCTATGACGCCGAGCCGGGTACGGCCTATCTGCTCAGGCCTGATGGCTATGTCGCGGCGCGCTTCCGCAATCCGACGCGCGAGGCGATCGCGGCAGCGCTGTCGCGCGCCCAAGGCCTGAATTGAGTGGCTCGAATTGAATGGCGTGAATTGAGGTTGCGCATGCCCCTGTCGACCAGCTCCAACTTCGCGCGGCCCGACGATGCCTTCCGCGCCGTCGTCGAGGCGCATCGCGGCCTCACCGACGAGCAGAGCGCCGATTTCGATGCGGCGCTGGTGCTGATCCTCGCCAACCATATCGGCGACATCGACGTGCTGCGCGAGGCGATCGGACTCGCGAAGCGCCGCATGATCGACGGCCAGCAGCAACAGCAACAACAATAACCCAGTGACTTGAAGGACGAATTGATGGCGAAGAATTTCGCATCCACCGGCGATCTCTCCGAGAAGAAGATCACCTTCTCCGAGATCGGCACCGATCTCTACGCCTTCACCGCCGAAGGCGATCCCAACACGGCCGTCATCGTCGGTGACGACGGCTGCCTCGTGTTCGATGCGCAGGCGACGCCCGCGATGGCGAACAAGGTGATCGAGCGCGTCCGCACCGTCACCGACAAGCCGATCAAATATGTCGTGCTGTCGCATTATCACGCCGTGCGCGTGCTGGGCGCATCCGCCTACAAGGCGCAAGGCATCGTCGCCTCGCAGGAGACCTATCGCCTGATCGCGGAGCGCGGCAAGCAGGATTGGGATTCCGAATACGGCCGCTTCCCGCGCCTGTTCCAGGACGCGCAGAGCATCCCCGGCCTGACCTGGCCGACGCTGACCTTCGAAGGCGAGATGTCGATCTATCTGGGACAACGCGAGGTGCGCCTGATGCAGCTTGGCGCCGGCCACACCTCCGGCGACATCGTCGCCTGGGTGCCGGACGCGGAAGTCATGTTCTCCGGCGACCTCATCGAATATCACTCGGCCTGCTATTGCGGCGATGCGCATTTGCGCGAATGGCCGCTGACGCTGAACGAGATCCGCAACTTCAATCCCAAGGCGATCGCGCCGGGCCGCGGTGACGCGCTGAAGGGCATAGGCACAGTGCGCGAAGCCATCGCGATGACGCGCGACTTCGTCACCTCGCTCTATGGCGCGGCCGAAATCTCCGTTGCCAGGGGCCGCACGCTGAAGGAATCGATGGCGGCGACGCGCGAGGTGATGGATCCAAAATTTTCCAGCTTCGCCATCTACGAGCACTGCCTGCCGTTCAACGTGTCGCGCGCCTATGACGAAGCGTCGGGGATCGACGATCCCGTGATCTGGACCGACAAACGCGACCAGGAAATGTGGGCCGCCCTGCAAGGAGGAGGATAGTCATGAACATCAATACCTCGCCTGATCAGATCGTCCGAAGTTCGGCTCAGGTCACGCCGGGCTACATGTCCGGCTTCGGCAACAGCTTCGAGACCGAGGCGCTACCGGGCGCGCTGCCGATCGGGCGCAACTCGCCGCAGCGCTGCGCCTACGGGCTCTACGCCGAGCAGCTCTCCGGCTCGCCCTTCACGGCGCCGCGCGGCACCAACGAGCGCTCCTGGCTCTATCGCATCCGCCCCTCGGTGAAGCATTCCGGCCGCTTCGAGAAGGTCGATGCCGGGCTGTGGCGCTCGGCGCCGTGCCATGAATACGATCTGCCGATCGCACAGCTGCGCTGGGATCCGACGCCGATGCCGAAGGAGGAGGTCACCTTCCTTCAGGGCGTGCAGACCATGACCACGGCCGGTGATGTGAACACGCAGGCCGGCATGGCCGCGCATGTCTACCTCATCACCAAGTCGATGGTGGACCAGCATTTCTACAATGCCGATGGCGAACTGATGTTCGTGCTTCAGCAGGGCAATCTGCGCCTCGTCACCGAGTTCGGCCGCATTGATGCCGAGCCGGGCGAGATCGTGGTGATCCCGCGCGGCGTCAAATTCCGCGTCGAGATTCCGAACGGGCCGGCGCGCGGCTATCTCTGCGAGAATTACGGCGGCGCCTTCACGCTGCCGGAACGCGGGCCGATCGGCGCCAACTGCCTCGCCAATGCGCGCGACTTCCTCACCCCGGTGGCGAACTACGAAGACAAGGACACGCCAACCGAGCTCTACGTGAAATGGGGCGGCTCGCTGTTCAGGACCACGTTGCCGCATTCGCCGATCGACGTCGTCGCCTGGCACGGCAATTACGCGCCGTACAAGTACGATTTGCGCACGTTTTCGCCGGTCGGCGCGATCGGCTTCGATCATCCCGATCCCTCGATCTTCACGGTGCTGACCTCGCCGTCGGAGACCGCGGGCACCGCGAATATCGATTTCGTCATTTTCCCCGAGCGCTGGATGGTCGCCGACAACACCTTCCGTCCGCCCTGGTATCACATGAACATCATGAGCGAGTTCATGGGCCTGATCTACGGCGTCTACGACGCCAAGCCGCAGGGCTTCGTGCCCGGCGGCATCAGCCTGCACAATTGCATGCTGCCGCACGGCCCCGATCGCGACGCCTTCGAGCACGCCAGCAATGGCGAATTGAAGCCAGTCAAGCTGACCGGCACCATGGCTTTCATGTTCGAGACCCGCTACCCGCAGCGCGTGACGGCGCATGCTGCGAGTTCGTCGACGCTTCAGGACGACTATGCGGACTGCTGGAAGGGCCTGGAGAAGCGGTTCGATCCGAACAGGCCGTAGTTGCTTCGTCATTCCGGGATGCGCCGAAGGCGCAGGCCCGGAATCCATAACCACGGTCGTGAGTATGGATTCTCGGATGCGCAATTGCGCATCGGAGCTCGCGCTCCGCGCGCCCCGGAATGACGGCGGAGAAAATTTTAAATAATTCGGCAGGAAACCAATGCCCCACCCCAACGACCTCAGCCTCCGCTCCTTCATCGACGTCGATCCCGCCTCCGACTTCCCGATCCAGAACCTGCCCTATGGCGTGTTCTCGACCGCGGCCAATCCGACACCGCGCGTGGGCGTCGCGATCGGCAATTACGTGCTCGATCTCTGGGAGCTCGAGCAGGACTCCCGGCTCGATGTCGGGCCGCTCGGTGTGTTCTCAGGACCGTCGCTCAATCCCTTCATGGCGCTGGGACCAAAGGTCTGGACGAAGACGCGGGCGCGGATCAGCGAGCTCTTGCGCCACGATCATCCGGAGCTGCGCGACAATGAGGAGCTGCGCAAGCAGGCTCTGGTGCCGATGCGCGATGCAACACTGCATCTGCCGTTCACTGTCTCCGGCTACACCGATTTCTATTCGTCGAAAGAGCACGCCACCAATGTCGGCGTGATGTTCCGCGGCAAGGACAATGCGCTCCAGCCGAACTGGCTGCACATGCCGATCGCCTATAACGGCCGCGCGTCCACCGTCGTGGTCTCCGGCACGAAGGTGAAGCGCCCGCGCGGACAGCTGAAGCCGCCGAATGTCGAGGTGCCGAGCTTCGGGCCGTGCAAGCGGCTCGATTTCGAGCTGGAGATGGGCGTCGTGGTCGGCCAGCCCTCGCCGATGGGTGGCATGCTCACCGAGCGACAGGCCGAAGAGATGATCTTCGGCTTCGTGCTGCTCAACGACTGGAGCGCGCGCGACATCCAGCAATGGGAATACGTGCCGCTCGGCCCGTTCCTGGCAAAAGCCTTCGCGACCTCGATCAGCCCCTGGGTGGTGACGCGCGAGGCGCTGGAGCCGTTCCGCCTGAAGGGGCCGGAGCAGGAGCCGGTGCCGCTCGATTATCTCAAGCAGAGCAAGCCGCAGAACTACGACATCGCGCTCGACGTGTCCCTGCGTGCCGCCGGCGCCAACGCACCCGCCAGCATCAGCCGTACCAATTTCAAGTACATGTACTGGTCCTCGGTGCAGCAGCTGATGCACCACGCCTCCTCTGGCTGCGCGATGAACGTCGGCGATCTCCTGGGGAGTGGCACCATCTCCGGCCCGGAGAAGAACCAGCGCGGCAGCCTCCTGGAGATCAGCTGGAACGGGACCGAGCCGGTGGAATTGCCGGGCGGGGTGAAACGCTCGTTCCTGGAAGACGGCGACAGCCTCGTGATGCGCGGTTGGTGCCAGGGCAACGGCTATCGCGTCGGGTTTGGCGAGGTCGAGGGGACGATTTTGGCGGCGGGGTAGCTGCTGTCATTCCGGGGCGCGCGCAGCGCGAACTACGGTGCGCAATTGCGCACCGGAGAATCTCGAGGTTCCGGGTTCGATGCTGCGCATCGCCCCGGAACGACGGCTTCCAACCTAGCGCGCCTCCGGCGGCACGTCCCGTATTCTCGCGCAGTGCGCCGCGACGTCCTCCGGGCTGTATTTCAGATGCACCCTCTTGTCGGACGGCACCTGCTTGGTCGTGCACACACCCGGCCGCCATTCCTGCGTCGGTCTTATCGGCCGCGGCGCGAAACCGCCGCCGCAGTTCGGGCAGACATTGGAGAGCTTCGTCTCGACGCAGTCCGCGCAGAACGTGCATTCATAGGAGCAGATCCGCGCGTCGGTCGCGTTCGGCGGCAAGTCGCGGTCGCAATATTCGCAGTTCGGTCGAAGCTGGAGGGCCATGGCTGAGTCTCCGGATTGGCGCAGATCATCGCAGATCCGGCCGGCAGCGCGAATGCCGTAGTTCCCTCGATTTCAGCCGGGCTTGATCTCCTTGAGCGGCAGCTTTGAGCTTTCCTTGAGCCTGTCGAGCACGATCGAGGAGCGCACATGTGCCACGCTCTGGTGCGGCATCAGGACGTCGTTGACGAGATTGGAGAGGCCCTTGAGGTCGCGCAGCACGGCTTTGAGCACATAGTCGGCATCGCCCGTCAGCGAATAGGCTTCCTGGATCTCGTCGATGCGATTGACCAGCGCGCGGAAGCGCTTTGAATTGTCCGGCGAATGGGTCGCAAGCCCCACCTGGATGAAGGCGATCACGCCGAAGCCGAGCGCCTCGCTGGAGAGGTCGGCGTGATAGCCCGCGATCACCTTCTCCTCCTCCAGCCGCATCCGCCGCCGCGAGCATTGCGAGGCCGACAGGCCTGCGAGATCGGCGAGCTCCTGGTTGGTGAGGCGGCCGTCGTCCTGGAGTGCGCCCAGGATCTTGAGGTCGAAGGCGTCAACTGAGATCATGCGTATTTTGCCTATTCCGTGCACGGATCGTGCGTAGGATAGCGAAATCGTGTCCCGTTTGCACGCTCATTGCGCGCCTCATGAAGGATAGTTCCAGCCAGCGCAATTTGGGAGAGCACCATGGGTCCGTTTCCGCACGATGCACCGCCGGCCACGATCAGCGCCGACAATCCGATGGGGACCGACGGGTTCGAGTTCGTCGAATACGCGCATCCCGATCCGCAACAGCTGCACACGCTGTTCAGGTTGATGGGTTATGCGCCCGTCGCACGCCACAAGAGCAAGAAGATCACGGTCTATCGCCAAGGCGACATCAACTACCTCGTCAACGAAGAGCCCGGCACCCACGGCTACGATTTCGTCGCCGCGCACGGCCCCTGCGCGCCGTCGATGGCGTTCCGCGTGGTCGATGCGAAGGCGGCCTATGAGCGCGCGATCGCGCTCGGCGCCGAGCCTGCCGATGTGCCGTCGGCGCAGAAGACGCTCGACGTGCCCGTGATCAAGGGTATCGGCGGCAGCCTGCTCTATCTGGTCGATCGCTACGGCGCCAAGGGCTCGGCGTACGATGCCGAGTTCGAATGGCTGGACGCGCGCGATCCGCGGCCCGATGGTGCCGGCCTGTTCTATCTCGACCATCTCACCCATAACGTCCATCGCGGCCGCATGGATGTCTGGGCCGGTTTCTACGAGAAGCTGTTCAATTTCCGCCAGATCCGCTTCTTCGACATCGAGGGCCGCGCCTCCGGCCTGTTCTCGCGCGCGCTGACCAGCCCGGATGGCAAGATCCGGATTCCGATCAACGAGGACGCCGGCGATTCCGGCCAGATCGAGGAATATCTGAAGATCTATCGCGGCGAGGGCATCCAGCACATCGCCTGCGGCTGCCGCGACATCTACCGCACCATCGAAGGTCTGCGCGAGGCGGGCCTGCCGTTCATGCCGGCGCCGCCCGACACCTATTTCGAGAAGATCGATGCGCGCCTGCCCAAGCACGGCGAGGACCTCGCACGTCTCCAGAAGAACGGCATCCTGATCGACGGCGAAGGCGTGGTCGACGGCGGCCAGACCAAGGTGCTGCTCCAGATCTTCTCAGCCAACGCGATCGGCCCGATCTTCTTCGAGTTCATCCAGCGCAAGGGCGATGACGGTTTCGGCGAGGGCAATTTCAAGGCCCTGTTCGAATCGATCGAAGAAGATCAGATCCGGCGCGGGGTGCTGAAGGTGGATAGCGCGGCGTAGGGGCGTCCGCGTCAGACGCAACTCGCGCTACATTCATCGGTGTCGTCCCGGCGAACGCCGGGACCCATACCGCGGAATCCATCGATTGGGGTCGGCAGAAGCGCCGAACTCCGAGTCTTCGCCAAACCACTCCCTGTGGTTATGCGTCCCGGCGTTCGCCGGGACGACAGCGGAAATTGTTGCAACAGGGGTCTAATGCCCCGCCTTCCACGCAGCTGTCACCGCCCCGATCTCCGCCGCTTCCGGCTCGCGCACCGCCGACGGCGTGCGCGAGAATCTTGGCGCGGGCGCCGGCTGCTTCACGCCGTGGCGCTCGACGAAGGCGTTGCGGGCGACCATGTGTGGATGCCGGGTCGCCTCCGACATGGTCAGCACCGGGGCGAAGCAGATGTCGGTGCCTTCCATGATCTTGCACCAGTCCTCGCGCGTCTTGCTCTTGAACACGGCCTTCAGCTTCTCCTTCAGCGCCGGCCAGGCGTTGCGGTCCATCTGTGCGTCGAAATCGGCGTCGGAGAGGCCGGCATGCTCGCGCAGCAGCGCGTAGAACTGCGGCTCGATCGAGCCGATCGAGACGAAGTGACCGCAGGCGCATTCATAGACGCCGTAGAAATGCGCGCCACCGTCGAGGAAATTCTGGTTGCGGCCTTCGGTCCAGCGGCCGATCGTGGTCATGTCGAAGAAGAACGACATCAGCGACGCCGCGCCGTCGCACATCGCGGCGTCGACCACCTGCCCCTTGCCGGACCTTGATGCTTCCAGCAGCGCGGCGAGCACGCCGACCACGAGATAGAGCGCGCCGCCGCCGAAATCGCCGACGAGGTTGAGCGGCGGCACCGGCGCCTCTTCGGTGCCGATCGCGGCGAGCGCGCCAGTGATGGAGATATAATTGATGTCATGGCCGGCGGCATTCGCAAGCGGGCCTTCCTGGCCCCAGCCGGTCATGCGGCCGTAGACGAGTTTTGGATTGCGCGCGAGCACCACATCGGGCCCGAGCCCGAGCCGCTCCATCACGCCGGGACGGAAGCCTTCGACCAGCGCGTCGGCGCTGGCCAAGAGGTCGAGCACCTCGGCGATCGCCGCCTTGTCCTTGAGGTCGAGCTCGATCACCTTGCGGCCGCGGCCCGCCACCGACTTCATGCTCTTCTTCGCGCCGACGCGGTCGAGGGTGACGACGTCGGCGCCCATGTCGGCCAGCATCATGCAGGCGAACGGGCCGGGTCCGATGCCGGCGAATTCGACGATGCGGAAGCCCGACAGCGGGCCGAAGGTGCGGACGGACGAGTTTGGGGCTGGTTTATCGAGCACGTCGTTGTTTCCTCGGGTCGCGGGCGGATGCCGGTGGCACGGCAGCCGCGTCGGACGTTCCTCTGTGGGCGAGTTAATTGGCTGATTAACTTTTCCCGCCTTCACGTCAGCGAGGCAAGCGCTTTTCATGCATGGGCGCATAATAAAAGCGGCGCGCACCGAAGTGCGCGCCGCGGAAAAATTGCGTCGAGACGCTGGATTGCTAGCCGGCAGCAGCCACCGCGCGCTGCGCCATCACCTTGACGAGGTTGGCGCGGTACTCCGACGTGCCGTGGATGTCGGACAGAAGTCCACTCGCGGGAATGCTGACGCTGTCGATCGCCGACGGCGACCAGTTCGCCTTCAACGCGGCTTCGATGGCACCAACCCGCATCACGCCACTCTGCGAGGCACCGGTCGCGGCAACGCGGATCTCGCCCGACTTCGTCTGTGCGACGAACACCGCGGTGAGGGCGAAGCGTGAGGCCGGATGCCGCATCTTGGCGTAACCTGCCTTTGCCGGAACCGGGAACGACACGGCGGTGATGATCTCACCGTCTTCGAGCGCCGTCGTGAACAGGCCCTGGAAGAAATCCTCGGCCGGGATCGACCGCTTGTTGGTCTTCACGGTGGCACCGAGCGCCAGCAGCGCAGCCGGATAGTCGGCGGCGGGATCGTTGTTGGCGATCGAGCCGCCGATCGTGCCGCGATAGCGCACGGCGGGGTCGCCGATCAGCGACGCCAGATAGGCGAGCGCGGGGATCGCCTTCTTCGCGGCGTCACTGGTGGCGACGTCATAATGCGGCGTCGCGGCCTTGATCGTCAGCGTGTCGCCGGCGGCCTCGACGCCGATCATGTCCTTGATCTTGGAAAGGTCGATCACGTCGGAGGGACCTGCGAGCCGCTGCTTCATGACCGGCAGCAGCGTCTGCCCGCCGGCGAGGAATTTCGCCTCGCTGCTCTTGCCGAACAGGCTGGCGGCTTCGTCGACCGAGGAAGCGCGATGATAGGTGGTCTGGTACATCTTCGTTGCTCCTGAAATCTTTTCTCTGTCATTCCGGGATGCGCCGCAGGCGCAGACCCGGAATCTCGAGGTTGAATTCTTCAGCTCCGGATTCCGGGTTCGACGCTGCGCGTCGCCCCGGAATGACGACGTGGTGTCAAGCCGCGTGGATCGTGCGCCACACCCGGTCCGGGGTGGCGGGCATTTCCAGGTCGTTCTTGCCGATCGCATCCGTGATCGCGTTGATCACGGCCGCGGAAGCGCCGATCGCGCCGGCCTCGCCGCAACCCTTGATGCCCAGGGGATTGCCCGGGCACAGCGTCGTGGTGTGGGAGAGGTTGAACGAGGGCAAATCGTCGGCGCGCGGCATCGAGTAATCCATGAACGAGGCCGTGACCGGCTGGCCGTTGGCGTCGTAGATGGCGTGCTCGAGCAGCGCCTGGCCAATCCCTTGCGCAAGGCCGCCATGGACCTGACCCTCGACGATCATCGGGTTGATCAGCCGGCCGAAATCGTCGGCCGCGACGAAGTTGACGAAGGAGGTCTTGCCGGTGCCGGGATCGACCTCGAGCTCGCAGATATAGGCACCGGCCGGGAAGGTGAAGTTGGTGGGATCGTAGAAGGCGCTTTCCTTCAGGCCCGGCTCCATTCCCTCAGGCAGGTTGTGCGCGGTATAGGCGGCGAGCGCGACCATCGGGAACGCGATGGCCTTGTCGGTGCCTGTCACCTTGAACTCGCCGTTCTCGATGACGATGTCCGCCTCCGACGCTTCCAGCGCATGCGCCGCGATCTTCTTGGCCTTGGATTCCATCTTTTCCATGGCCTTCAGGATCGCGGTGAGACCGACGGCCGCGGAGCGCGAGCCGTAGGTGCCCATGCCGAACTGCACCTTGTCGGTGTCGCCATGGACGATCGAGACCTGGCTGATCGGAACGCCCAGGCGATCCGCAACGAGCTGGCAGAAGGTGGTCTCGTGGCCCTGGCCGTGGCTGTGCGAGCCGGTCAGGATCTCGATGGTGCCGACCGGGTTGACGCGCACCTCGGCGGATTCCCACAGGCCGACGCCGGCGCCCAGGCTGCCGACCGCCTTTGACGGCGCGATGCCGCAGGCCTCGATGTAGCAGGAGACGCCGATGCCGCGCAGCTTGCCTTGTGACTTCGCTTGCGCCTTGCGGGCGGCGAAGCCGGCATAGTCGATCGCCTTCATCGCCGCATCGAGCGAGGCGTTAAAGTCGCCGGTGTCATAGGCCATGATCACCGGCGTCTGGTGCGGGAACTGGGTGATGAAGTTGGTCCGGCGCAGCTGGGCCGGATCGACCTTCAGCTGCCGCGCCGCCGTCTCCATCAGCCGTTCGATCAGGTAGCTAGCCTCGGGGCGGCCCGCGCCGCGATAGGCGTCGACCGGCGTCGTGTTGGTGTAGACCCCGATCACCTCTGCATGGATCGCCGGGATGTTGTACTGGCCCGACAGCAGCGTCGCGTAGAGATAGGTCGGCACCGACGACGAGAACAGCGACATGTAGGCGCCGAAATTGGCGTAGGTCTTCACCTTCAACCCGGTGATCTTGTTGTTGGCGTCGAACGCCATCTCGGCATGGGTCACATGGTCGCGGCCATGCGCGTCGGTGAGGAAGGCCTCGGTGCGGTCGCCGGTCCATTTCACGGGACGGCCGACCTTCTTCGAGGCCCACAGCGCCACCATCTCCTCGGGATAGATGAAGATCTTCGAGCCGAAGCCGCCGCCGACGTCGGGGGCGATCACGCGCAGCTTGTGCTCGGGCGCGATGTTGTAGAAGGCCGACAGCACGAGGCGGGCGACGTGCGGGTTCTGCGACGTCGTGTAGAGCGTGAAATGCTCCTCGGCCGCGTCGTAATCGGCGATCGCCGCGCGCGGCTCCATCGCATTCGGCGCGAGGCGGTTGTTGGTGACGTCGAGCTTGACCACGTTGGCGGCCTTGGCGAAGGCGGCGTCGGTCGCGCCTTCGTCACCGATCACCCAGTCGTAGACCTGATTGCCGGGGGCTTCGGGGTGAAGCTGCGGCGCACCGGCCTTGATCGCGGCCTGCATATCGGCGACCGCGGGCAACTCTTCGTAATCCACGACCACGGCCTCGGCCGCGTCGCGCGCCAGATTCTTGCTGTCGGCGATCACGACGGCGACGGCCTGACCGACGAAGCGCACCGTCTCCGGCGCCATCGCCGGCCATGCGCCCATCTTCATCGGGCTGCCGTCCTTGGAGGTGATGGCCCAGCCGCAGATGAGGTTGCCGACCTTGTCGTCGACGAGCTGCTGGCCGGTGAGCACCGCGACCACGCCCGGCATCTTCAGCGCGGCGGACGAATCGATCTTCTTCACCTTGGCGTGCGCGTGCGGGCTTCTGATGAAATGGGCATGGGTCATGCCCGTCAGCTTGATGTCGTCGACGTAGCGGCCCTTGCCGGTAATGAAACGCTTGTCTTCCTTGCGCACGACGCGTGCGCCGATGCCTTCAACACCCATGGCTGGTCCTCCCGACCGGAAATTTGTTGACCTGCGCTTTCCATCGAAAGCGGCAGTGGTTTTCTTGTTCGCGGCGGCCGCTATTCGGCCGCCTGCGCAACCTTCATGCGCCCGGCCGCATCCAGCACGGCCTTGACGATGTTGTGGTAGCCGGTGCAGCGGCAGATATTGCCCTCGAGCTCTTGCCGCACGGTGGCCTCGTCGAGCTGGCCGCCAGATCCTTGAGAATGATGGCGCTGCACGATGTCGATCGCCGACATGATCATGCCCGGGGTGCAATAGCCGCACTGCAGGCCGTGATTGTCGCGGAAGGCGGCCTGCATCGGATGCAGCTCGTCGCCCTTGGCGATGCCTTCGATCGTGGTGACGCTCGAGCCGTCCGCCTGGCCCGCCAGCATGGTGCAGGATTTCACCGCCTTGCCGTCCATGTGCACGACGCAGGCGCCGCACTGGCTGGTGTCGCAGCCGACATGGGTTCCGGTGAGGTTGAGGTGATCGCGCAAGACGTGGACCAGCAGGGTGCGGTCCTCGACGTCGACGGAAACGGCCTTGCCGTTGACCGTCAGTTTGACTGTAGACACGTGAAGTCCTCCCAGAATGATTTTGATTGGTTCTAATTAGAAACAGCGCAACGGAACTTTGCAACTGGCATTTTGGTGACCCCGCGTCATGGAAAGGTCATCGTGGCTTCCGTCACGGCGCGCGATTCGATCATGATGCTCCAGGTCGCCGCCAACGCTTGGCGCAACCGCAAGGCAGGTTTGGAAAGTTCTGCAGCGCATCCGCAGGCAACGTCGCATCGTCGACGTCGCGTGCCGCCGCCACTCGTCCGCGAGCTCAGCCTATCGCACGTTGTTCTCCCTTGGATGTTGTTCCTTGCCGCGAATAGGAGCACGCGTTCGCGGCTTTGTAATCGCGATCTTGGTAGTACCTGGCGGATTGTTAAGTCATTGATTTTATTGTGGGTGTGCCCTGGGCGTGGCTGGCGCCGGGCATTGCGGCGCCGGCCCCCGTGCCGCGTCCGCTCGCCTAGTACTTCCTGGCGATTGATCGATGGCGAGTGCCGCTCTACCCGAGTTCGACAAGCACAACGGAGGGCGGAAGCGATGCAAATGAACGACAGCCAGCGCATCCCGGCGTCGAAAGCCAAGGTGTGGGCCGCGCTCAACGATCCCGAGATTCTGAGGCGCTGCATTCCCGGCTGCCAATCGCTCGAGATGGCGTCGCCCACGGAGATGACGGCAACCGTGGTGCTGAAGGTCGGCCCGGTGAAGGCGACGTTCAGCGGCAAGGTGACGCTGACCGATATCGATGCGCCCGACGGCTATCGCATCGTCGGCGAGGGCACCGGCGGCGTGGCCGGCTTTGCCAAGGGCGGCGCGAAGGTCAGGCTCGAGGAAGAGGCGCCCGACGTCACCATCCTCCACTACGAAGCCGAGGCGCAGATCGGCGGCAAGCTCGCGCAGCTCGGCTCGCGGCTGATCGATTCGACGTCGAAGAAGCTGGCCGCGGATTTCTTCGAAAGCTTTGCGGCCGTGGTAGCGCCATCATCGTGATTGACGCGGATGATCGACGCGCGATGCCAGGTGTAACTATCGGATCGCGGCACGTTGTTGCCGCAAATCCGATCGTTCGTTTCGAGCTTCAAAATAAGGGCAAGACGCGAGCGTCGACAACGAGATGAGCGGCAAAAGCCGACAGTGATCTGCACTACTACCTTCCGCCTATACTAAGCGCGCAAAGCCGATGCTGTAATTTCGAACGATGGCTCGCAGGCAAACTGCGCATCACGAGCGCAGCGCGCTCAGACGCCTAACATGGCGCGCACAACAACACCGCGGAGGGAATACATGACCTTTGGAACGAAGGGCTTTTTGGCTGGTATTTCGATGATTGCGATGCTGGCTGCCGGCACGTCCGGCATCCGTGCCAACGACTCGCTGATCAAGGCGCAATCGGATTCGAACCAGTGGGCCGTTGCCGGCCACGACTACGGCAACACGCGTTACAGCCCGCTCAAGCAGATCAATACCGAGAACGCCGGCAAGCTGACGCTCGCCTATTCGTTCTCGCTGGCGTCGCTGCGCTCGAACGAATCCTCGCCGATCGTCGTCGGCAACACGCTCTACGTGTCGAGCTCCTGGGGCCCGAAATGCGTCTACGCGCTCGATGCGGCGACCGGCGCGCGCAAGTGGACCTGGGAGCCCGAAATTCCCGAAGACGTATTGCAATATGCCTGCTGCGACGTGAACAACCGCGGCGTCTCCTATGCGGATGGCAAGATCTTCGTCGGCCGTCTCGACGGCAAGCTGACCGCGCTCGATGCCGCGACCGGCAAGTCGCTGTGGACGACGAAGGTCGTCGACTACAAGCAGGGTTCGGTCATCACCTCGCCCCCGCTGGTCGTGCGCGACAAGGTCATCACCGGCTTCGGCGGCGGCGAGTACGGCGTGCGCGGCTCGCTCCAGGCCTTCGACATCAACAGCGGCAAGCAAGTGTGGCAGACCTTCACGGTTCCCAGCCCGGACGAGCCCGGCGGCGATACCTGGAAAGGCGATTCCGCCCAGCATGGCGGCGGCGCCGCCTGGCTGGTCGGCTCCTACGATCCCAAGAGCGACACCGTCTATTGGGGCACCAGCAATCCCGGTCCGTGGAATACCGGCGTTCGTTCGACCGGCGACGGCAATTTCGGCAAGCTGACCAACCTCTACACCGCCTCGACGCTCGCCCTCGATCCCAACACCGGCAAGATCAAGTGGCACATCCAGACCACGCCGGCCGATGCCTGGGACTATGACGGCGTCAACGAGGCCGTGCTCGCCGATCTGAAGATCGGCGGCAGCACCGTTCCGACGCTGATGAAGGCGGATCGCAACGGCTACTTCTTCGTCGCCAACCGTGAGACCGGCAAGGTGCTCTCGGCGGAGAAATACGTCTTCTCCAACTGGGCCAAGAAGTGGGACGTCAAGACCATGCGCGCGGAAGAGGATCCCGACAAGCGTCCGGGGCCGGGCCATCCCGCCAAGGACATCTGTCCGAACCTGATCGGCGGCAAGAACTGGCAACCGATGTCGTTCAATCCGCAGACCGGGCTCGTCTACATCCCCTCGAACAATGTCTGCATGGACTGGTCGGTCTCCGACGTCGCCTACAAGCGCGGCGTGTTCTATCTCGGCGCCGAATTCCCGACCAAGGAAGGTCCCGGCGGTTTCCTTGGCGAGCTCGTGGCTTGGGATCCCGTCGCCCAGAAGAAGGTCTGGTCGATCAAGGAAGACCTGCCGTTCAACGGCGGCACGCTGACCACCGGCGGCGGCCTGGTGTTCGCCGGCAACATCCATGGCGACTTCCGCGCCATCGACGCGAAGTCCGGCAAGGTGCTCTGGAGCAAGAATCTCGGCTCCGGCATCGGCGCGGGCCCGGTGACCTACAGCGTCGACGGCAAGCAATATGTCGCCATCGTCGTCGGCCGCACGGCTGCATTGCCCGCGTTCCTGGGCGAGGTTGGAAAGAAGATGACGGCCGCAGCCCCCGAGGGCGGTTCGCTCTTCGTGTTCTCCGTCCAGTGACGACTCGCGCGCGTATCCCAGGTGACGGGATACGCGCGCGCTTTCTCGAAATCGCGCGGCGACGGCATCGGCCAGATCGTGTGCCGCAACCCATGGTCCAACAATTCCCAATTGCCGGAGATGAGGATGCGTCCGATCAATCCAGGAAGCGGCAAGAGCCGAAATCGTACCGTTACCGGGCTGCTCGCATGGGCCGCCGCGTCCGCGATGATCGCGCCGTTCGCAACCGCTCACGCCGACGAGGCGAAGCCGTTCCGTCTGTGCGCCGATCCGACCAATCTGCCGTTCTCGAGCGATAATCCGTCGCAGCCGGGCTTTTATGTCGAAATCGGCCAGGCGCTGGCACAGGCGCTCGGCCAGCCGATCACTTACGACTGGTACAAATCCTATTTCGGCAAGCGGACCGTGCGGGTCACGCTGCTGGGCAAGCAATGCGACGCCATGATCGGCTTGCCGCGCTCCGAGGATTTCATGGGGCCCGCCGTGATCTTCTCCGGCACCATTGCGAAGGAGGGCTACGTCCTGGTCGCGGCGAGAGATCAGGCCATCGGCGGCGTTGACGATCTCAGGGGCAAGCGTGTCGCCGTCCAGTATGCCAGCACACCACAAAACCTTCTTGCGACACGCGACGATATCCGGAAGGTGACGGTGCTGTCGCCCGAGGAGGCCATGCAGGCGCTCGATCAGGGCAAGGCCGACGTCGCCTTCATCTGGGGGCCCGTCGCCGGCTGGTTGAACAAGACCGCCTACAATGATCGCTATCAAATCCAGATCACCGAAGGCGAAGGCTTGTCATGGGATGCGGCCATCGGCTTCGCAAAGGCTTCGACCGAGCTCCGCGATCGCGTCGACGCCATCCTGCCGACGCTCCAGGGGACGATCGCCGACCTCGCGGTGAAATACGGCTTGCCGAGCGGACAGCCGGTCCGCCTCGGCGCGACTCAGGCAGTGCCGGCGGGAATCACGACCGGCGCGGGTCCCGGGCCGAGCGCGACGCAGGTCGCAAATGTGGTGGCGACCGAGACCAAGGGCGATGCATCTGCGCCCAGCGCGGAGACCGTCAGCGCAGGCAAGGAGATCTTCAACGGGACCTGTGCGCATTGCCACGGCCCCGACGCCATCCAGAGCGAACGGAAGATCGATCTGCGGCTCCTGCGTCACCGCTATGGCGATGACATGCGCGACACGTTCCGGAAGACCGTGCATGAGGGACGGCCCGCCAAGGGCATGCCGGCCTGGAAGGAGGTCTACACCGACGACCAGTTCGACAGCATCTACGCCTTCCTGCTGACGGTTCAGGTCGAATCGAACGACTGAACGGCCTTGACCGGACGGGATCGGGAAGATGTGGTAGCGTCGATCCCGTATCTTTCCGATGCCGGACCGGCGCAGGACGGGTGCGCTGCTGCCGCTCGTGCGGTGGATTTTTTGGAAGGCGCCATGGCCAGCTTCCTGATCATCGACGATCATCCGCTGTTTCGCGAAGCCCTGGGCAATGCGGTGCGGCTGGCCTTGCCGGAGGCGCGCATCCTGGAGGCGATGTCGATCGAGGACGCTCTGCAGATCCTGTCGGGCGAGCAGGGGATCGACCTTGCGCTGCTCGATCTGTCGCTGCCGGATGCGACCGGCTTCTCCGGTTTTCTCCGTCTGCGCGAAACATATCCGCGTCTGCCGGTCGCCATCGTGTCGAGCGAGGAGGACCAGCATGTGGTCCGCGAAGCGCTGGCGCTCGGTGCAGCCGGCTATCTCCCGAAGTCGACGTCGAAGCGCGAGCTGGCCCGGTCGATCGAGGGCGTGCTCTCCGGATCGGTGTCGGTGCCGCGCGATTTCGTGGCGACGCCGCAGCGGCGAAAGGCCGAGACCAGCAAGGCCCTCGAGGTCAAGCTCCGCGAGCTCACGCCACAGCAGCTTCGGGTCCTGGACCTGCTTCGTCGCGGCTATCCGAACCGGCAGATCGCGCAGGAGCTGCAGCTCGCCGAATCCACGGTCAAGGCGCACATCACCGAGATCCTGCGCAAGCTCGGACTGTTCAGCCGCAACAAGGCGATCATCGAGATCGGCAAGATGGACCTGCCCGATCCCCGGAGCCGCGCCTGCGCGCGGGGCGACCGCGGGAGGCCGCAATGACCCGCGCCGTCATTCTTGACCTGGATCAACCCGGCCTGAGCCGGCTGATGCATCCTCGCTTCAAGCTCGAACCCGGCAACGATTTGGAAATGGCTCACGCGTGACGCGATTTCTGATTGTCGAAGACCATCCGTTGTTTCGCGAGGCGCTCGAAGGCGCGCTGCAAATGGTGGCGCCGGGGGCCGAGATCCTGCAGGCGACGTCGGTCGACGGCGCGCTGGAGCAGCTGTCCGCGGGCGCCGAACTCGATCTCCTTCTCCTCGATCTGTCGATGCCGGGCACGACCGGCCTCTCGGGCATCGTCCGCATCCGCAAGGCCTTCCCGAAGGTCCCCGTCGTCATCGTGTCGGGGCATCAGGATCCGCGGATCATCTCCGGCGCCTTGTCGCTCGGCGTGTCCGGCTACATCTTCAAATCCTCGTCCAAGCAGGAGCTTGCCCAGTCAATCGGCGAGGCGCTGCGGGGCCTCGTCTGTATTCCCAACGCCTATCGTGCACTCCGGCCGCGGCGAGCCCCAGGTCCCGCTCATGAGCTGCTGAAACGGCTGCACGATTTGACGCCGCAGCAATTGCGGGTCCTCGAAATGCTCAAGCGCGGCCTGCAGAACAAGCAGATCGCCTATGAGCTGAAGATTTCCGAGACGACTGTGAAGGTCCATGTCTCGGACATCCTGCGCAAGCTGAATGTGCTGAGCCGCTCCAAGGCGATCGTCGAAATGTCGAAGATCGATTTCGCGACGCTGGCGAGCGAGGGGACCCGGGCGAAGCACGATCGCGCACAATCCGAGTAGCGGGCAGGCCGCGCTTCAGGTCAGCAGGAACGATAACAGCGCACGCATCTCGGCGGGCTTGACCGGCTTCTTCAACACTTCGAGCCCGTAGAGGCTCGCTTGCTTGGCGGCCTTCTCGGAATAGTCGGCGGTGATGATCATCGCGGGCACGTCGAGCTTCAGTTGCTGCCGGATATCGGCGATCGCCGACAATCCGCTCTCGCCGTGATCGAGATGAAGATCGGCGATGACCGCGTCGGGTGCTCCGCCCAGCTCGCTCAGGCGCAGCAGCGCCTCCGCCGCCGATCGCGTCGTCGCGACATCGCAGCCCCACCCTTCCAGCAGCGCCGCCATGGCCTCCGAGCCGGATGGATCGTTCTCGACCAGCAGGATCTTGGCGCCTTCGAGCCCGCCATATTGACGTTCGGTGAGCTTGGTCTCGTGCACCTCGTCGCTCACCTCGGCGAGGTCGGCCGGCTCGAGCTCCAGTACGAACGTCGATCCTTTGCCGACCTGCGATGACAGCCGGACCTCGTGTCCGAGCACCGTCGCGAAGCGGCGAACGATGGAGAGGCCGAGTCCGAACCCGGCCTGGTCGGTTGCGCTGGCTTCGCCGCGCTGGAATTCGCGGAAGATGGCTTCCTGCTGCGCCTGCGCAATTCCCGGTCCGGTATCGGAGACCTGGACGCAGATGCGGTTGTTTCGGCGCCTGCATCCCATCACGACGCCGCCGCTGCGGGTGTAGCGGATGGCATTGGCGAGCAGATTTTGCAGGATGCGTCGGAGCATCATCACGTCCGACGACACCGCGAGCGGCGAGTTGCGGATGCGCAACGACAGGCCCTGTCGTGCGGCGATCGGCGCGAATTCGTTGCGAAGCTGCTCGAACAGCGGCGCGAGTGCGAACGGACGCACGTCGGGCCTCAGCGCGCCGGCGTCGAGCTTGGCGATCTCCAGCAGCGAGCGCAACAGATCCTCCAGCGTCACCAGCGAGCGGTCGACCTGGTCGATCAGCAGGCCCGCTTCCTGCGCCTCCATCATCTCCGCCAGCGCCGAGAGCGTCAGGCGCGCCGCGTTCAGCGGCTGCAACAGGTCGTGCGTGACCGAGATCAGAACGGACGATTTGAGCGAACTTGCAGCCTCGGCCTGCTGCTTGGCGCGATAGAGTCCCTCATTGGCGCGTTCGATCGAATGCAGCGCCTCGCGCAGCTGGTAGGTCCGGTCCCGAACCTGGCGGTCGAGCGCGATGGCCGTCTCGAACAGCGAGAAGGCGTTGAGCTGCTGGTCCATCGAGCGCTCGACGCGGGACATCAGCGCTGCATTGATCTTCTTCAGCTTCGCGGTTTCCCGCTGCAGCTGCTCGACCGTTTCGGGATCCTGCCAGAGCCCGGTCACGAGGTGCGCCTGCCGATGGCGACGCCCGTGAACGTCTGGTTCACGTGCATCGAGCCGAACTGTTCGCCGTAGGTATGAAAGCCGACCACGCGATTCTGGCGGTAGAGCTCGGACATGTCGCGGGCGAGCTGGTGCTGCTCGGCGTCGAGCCGGCGCAGCAGGCATTCGAAACCGATATAGAGCGAGACCTCACCGATCTGGTCGCGCGTTTCCGCGAAAGCCTCGCGCGTCGTGCCGACGAGGCTGCGCGACGTCGCCGCCGTCAGCACCATGCCCTCGTCGATGGCGCAGAAGAAGTGCAGCGAGCCGTCCGGCTCGACGCGCTGGATCGAGCGGGCATAGTAGGAGCCGCCGACGCGCACCAGAACGGGATGCGAGGCGAACGAGAACGGATCGAGCTTGGCGTCCATGATCCCGACGACCCGGGAATATTCCTGGGCCGCGGGCTCGGCGTTCAGCTCCCTGACGGTTCGCTTCTCGATGTCGGCCTCGGTGACCACCATCTTCTGCGGTCGCGGTTCGAAATTGTCGCATTTGAAAACCCGGAACGGCAGCGACGTGCTCAAGAGGATCAGGAGAGCGGCATTCGTGTGCGCCTTGCCGTCGAGGAACACCCAGGTCCTCTCGAAGCGCATCCCGTCGCCCGCGGATCCGCCGACGATCGGAATGTCGTCCAGCGAGGCATAGATCGCGGACATCACCGCGTCTTCCCGGCGGCACAGGCCGTCGATCAGGACCAGGCCGAACGGATTTCCGCGCTCGACCTGGGAGGACACCCGCAGCAGCTCCTGCCGGAGCTCGGCGCCGATCCTGCGGCCGTCCTCGACGCGAAAATTGTCGAGATTGAGAATGGGGCGCACCACGGCCGAGAAGTCGGCGCGGCTGAAGGCGAGGGCGACGACGCTGTTCTCGTCCCAGCCGTCAGGGGCCAGCTCGCCGGCGGTGGTGCAGCCGCAGACCGGGACCCCGTCGAATCGCCGGCCGATCTCCGCGATGAATTGGTGGGGATCGTAGCTGGGGGAGACGAAGAGCAGAATGAGCGCCAGCTCGTCGGATGGGAGCTGGGCGGCGAGGTCGGCAACGGCTTGCTCGGCGCCCGCGGCCTTCGACTTTGCGACGGCAACGCCGGACGCACCGCCAAACCGAAAGTCGGTTTGCCCCACTCCGTTTCTCCCTCGAAGACCCGCTTGGTCTGATGCCAAGTGCCTGACAAGTGTCCAAAGAGTATGGCCTTTTTGGTCTGGTCGCAACACGGCGACCAGTCCCCGCGGAGCGCGCGTGCTGCGCGAAGCGGCCTTTGCGGAGAGCGGGATGGACGAATTTACCGCCCCTTGACGATTCTGCCCTAATTTTCATCGCCGGTCCGGAAGGGGCTGCTTCCAGGCCGCGTCGCTGCAAGAATTCAGGAATCAGGGGGGTGGGAATGTCCGGGCGCGTCTCGTCGCCATCAAAGCGCGTAAAATTTCCAACCCTCAAGTTCCGGGCAAAGATCATCCTCGGCTTTGCGGCGGTGCTGGTGATATCCGCCGGCAGCATGGCCTTCGCCTATTTCGGTTTCGAGCGGGTGTCCGCGGGCGTCGGCTCCTATCGCACCAGCGTCACGGAGGCCGACCTTGCCCGCAACATCGACCGTGAGCTGCTCGCCTATCGCTCGGCCGCCCGTTACTTCGTGGTCACCGGCAAGGAAGATGACGCCAAGGCAGCGCTGGACACCGAAGCCAGCCTGAAGAATGCCATTGATCAGGCGATCAAGAGTGCCAAGAGGCCGGCACGCCAGGAGAGCCTCAACAGGCTCGCCAAGGAATTTTCCAACTTCTCCGCGACCTTCGCCAAGATCCTGCAAGCCAAGCGCGACAGCGCGCTGCTGGTCCAGAACCAGCTTCAGCGCAACGCCAACCTGCTGAAATACAAGCTCGACGACATCGGCAACAACGCTTCCGACGCCGAGGCGCAGGCGATCGAATTCGGCACCAAGCAGGTCAACGCCCAGTTCCAGACCGCGAGTGCTGCGGCGAGCAATTTCATCCTCAACTCCGACCAGGCGGTAGCGGCAAGCGCGCTGGCGCGGCTGAAATTCGCCGAGAACTCGCTCGGCGCGATCTATTCCATGGACGACAAGATCGTCGCCGGCCTGAAGGACGCCAAGGCGCTGCTGGTGGCCTATCGCGACGCGCTGGAGAAGCTGACTGCCAACGCCAAGATGGTCGACGAGCTCGTCACCGAAATGAGCAGCTCGGCGGCAGCGATCCTCCAGGGCGCCACCGCCATGAAGGCGGACCTCGTCGCCGAGCAGCAGAGGCTGGATTCGGAGTCGGAAGCCTCCATCGGACAGACTGAGCAGCTCATTCTGATGCTGGCCGTCGGCGGCACGCTGCTTGGCGCGGTCCTCGCCTTCCTGCTCGGCACCGGCATCTCGCGTCCGATGATCGCGATGTGCAAGGCGATGCGTGAGCTGGCCTCGGGCAATTTCGACGTCGTGCTGCCGGGGCTCGGCCGCAAGGACGAGATCGGCGAGATGGCCGGCGCGGTCGAGGAGTTCAAGGTTCAGGCGGTCGCCAAGGCCGAGCGCGATGCCGCCGCCAGCGAAGTCCAGAACCGGGAGCAGGCCGCAAGCCGCCGCGCCGAGCTGATCCGCTTTGCCGACGATTTCGAGAGCGCGGTCGGCGCCATCGTCTCCAACGTCTCGGCCTCGGCCGTGCAGCTGGAATCGGCGGCCTCGACGCTGACCCGCACCGCCGAGACCACGCAGAGCCTGTCGAGCCAGGTCGCCGGCGTCTCCGAGCAGGCCTCCTCCAACATGCAGTCGGTCGCGACCGCGACGGAAGAACTCTCGGCCTCGGTCGAGGAGATCGGCCGCCAGGTCCGCGATTCCAGCCGGATCGCCGAAGCCGCCGTGGTGCAGGCCAAGGAGACCGACGGCCGCATCGGCAAGCTCTCGCATGCCGCCCAGCAGATCGGCGAAGTGGTCAAGCTGATCACCGCGATCGCCGAGCAGACCAATTTGCTGGCGCTCAACGCCACCATCGAGGCGGCACGCGCCGGTGAAGCCGGCCGCGGCTTTGCGGTGGTCGCCAGCGAAGTGAAGTCGCTGGCGAGCCAGACCGCGAAGGCCACCGACGAGATCTCCTCGCACATCGCCGGCATGCAGGGCGCCACCGCCGAATCGGTTGCCGCGATCAAGGAGATCGGCGCGACCATCGGCCAGATCTCGTCGATCTCGACCTCGATCGCGAGCGCCGTGGAGCAGCAGGGCGCCGCGACCCAGGAGATCGCCCGCAGCGTCCAGACCGTCGCGCAGGGCACCCAGACCGCGGCCACCGACATCGGCGAGGTCAACCGCGGCGCCGCCGAGACCGGCTCGGCCTCGGAAGAGGTGCTGAACTCGGCCAAGACGCTGTCATCGGAAAGCACCCGCCTGCGCGCCGAGCTCGACCGCTTCATGGGGAATATCCGGGCGGCGTAGGCACCTCTGTCGCCTCGTACTCAACTGTCGTCCCCGCGAAGGCGGGGACCCATAACCACAAGGAGCGGTTATGGGACGATCTTGCAATTCCGAGTCTTCGCGAATCCGCTCCCTGTGGTTATCGCGACGAGCGCAGGCGCTCGCGCGGGGGGGCCGGATCTGCGCTCCGCTTCGCTGCGCTTGTCCGGGACGACAGCGGAGATTGACGCCGGTTACTCGGCTTTAACGTTTGACGGCGCGCTGACCATTTCCGCGTCACCTAACCGCTGGTTGCGACATCGCAATCTTTACCGCCGCTTATCCTTTGCCCCTTACCGTGCTGACGAGTCAGGGAGCGGGCTGCTCCCGGGCTGCGCCTGGTTTTCCGCGAATGGAATGGGGTGGGGGATGTCCGTCAAATCCAAGCCGAACAAATCGAATCTGCTCAATTTGCGCTTTCGCGCCAAGATCATCCTCGGCTTTGTGGCGGTGCTGGCCATCCTCGCAGTCAGCATGGCCTTCGCCTATTTCGGCTTCGAGCGAATCGCGGGCGCCGTGGCCTCGTATCGGACCAGCGTGTCGGAAGCCGATCTGGCACGCACCGTCGATCGCGAGCTGATCGCCTATCAGGGACTGGCACGGGCCTATACGCTGACGGGTGCCGCGGACGACGAGACGGCCGCAAGGGCCGCCGAGGAGAATCTGAAGGCAGCGATCGCCAAATCGATGTCTGCGACCACCGGCGCGGCCCGCCGCGAGCAGGTCGGCAAGCTCGAGGCCGAATTCCAGCGCTTCACGAAGGTGTTCGGCGAGATCATCACCCTGACGCGCGAGAACAACAAGATCGCTGCCGATGAGCTCAACAGCGTCGGCAACAAGATCCGTTTCAAGTTCGACGACCTCGCCGACACCGCCGCGCTGGCGGGGCTTGCATCGGTCCAGACCACGGCCAAGGACGTCACCTCGCAATATCTTGCGGTCTCCACCTCGGTCAGCGCCTTCGTTGCCAAGCCGGAGCCGAAGACCGCCGACGGCGTGATCGCCCGCATCAAGTTCCTGGAGACGCTGCTGGTCTCGATCTATGCGAGCGACCAGAAGATCACCGACCGCGTCACCGAGATCGGCAATCTCCTGAAGCAGTATCGCACCTCCTTCGCAAAGCTGACCGAGAACGTGAAGGTCATCGTCAAACTGAACGGCGAGATGACCAAGACGGCCGGGTCCATCCTCAAGCTCTCGGCCGAGCTGCGGTCCGACCTGACCGCCGACCAGCAGCGCATCGAGGCCAGTGCCAATGCGACGATCGGGGAGACCGAGCGGCTGATGCTGATGCTGGCGCTGGGCGGCCTCGCCATCGGCGCCGTCCTGGCCTGGATGCTCGGCAACGGTATCTCGCGTCCGATGATCGCGATGTGCAAGGCGATGCGCGAGCTGGCCTCAGGCAATTTCGACGTCGTGCTGCCGGGTCTCGGCCGCAAGGACGAGATCGGCGAGATGGCCGGCGCGGTCGAGGAGTTCAAGGTTCAGGCGGTCGCCAAGGCCGAGCGCGATGCCGCCGCCAGCGAAGTCCAGAACCGGGAGCAGGCCGCAAGCCGCCGCGCCGAGCTGATCCGCTTTGCCGACGATTTCGAGAGCGCGGTCGGCGCCATCGTCTCCAACGTCTCGGCCTCGGCCGTGCAGCTGGAATCGGCAGCCTCGACGCTGACCCGCACCGCCGAGACCACGCAGAGCCTGTCGAGCCAGGTCGCCGGCGTCTCCGAGCAGGCCTCCTCCAACATGCAGTCGGTCGCGACCGCGACGGAAGAACTCTCGGCCTCGGTCGAGGAGATCGGCCGCCAGGTCCGCGATTCCAGCCGGATCGCCGAAGCCGCCGTGGTGCAGGCCAAGGAGACCGACGGCCGCATCGGCAAGCTCTCGCATGCCGCCCAGCAGATCGGCGAAGTGGTCAAGCTGATCACCGCGATCGCCGAGCAGACCAATTTGCTGGCGCTCAACGCCACCATCGAGGCGGCACGCGCCGGTGAAGCCGGCCGCGGCTTTGCGGTGGTCGCCAGCGAAGTGAAGTCGCTGGCGAGCCAGACCGCGAAGGCCACCGACGAGATCTCCTCGCACATCGCCGGCATGCAGGGCGCCACCGCCGAATCGGTTGCCGCGATCAAGGAGATCGGCGCGACCATCGGCCAGATCTCGTCGATCTCGACCTCGATCGCGAGCGCGGTGGAGCAGCAGGGCGCCGCGACCCAGGAGATCGCCCGCAGCGTCCAGACCGTCGCGCAGGGCACCCAGACCGCGGCCACCGACATCGGCGAGGTCAACCGCGGCGCCGCCGAGACCGGCTCGGCCTCGGAAGAGGTGCTGAACTCGGCCAAGACGCTGTCATCGGAAAGCACCCGCCTGCGCGCCGAGCTCGACCGCTTCATGGGGAATATCCGGGCGGCGTAGGCACCTCTGTCGCCTCGTACTCAACTGTCGTCCCCGCGAAGGCGGGGTCCTATAACCCCAGGAAGGAGTTGGGCGAAGACTAGGAGTTACCAGCTTCGCGCCAAACCGCATCCTGTGGCTATGGTTCCCGGATCTGCGCTCCGCTTCGCTGCGCTTGTCCGGGACGACAGTGGAGTAACGAGCGCGAAGCTTACGCCTTCCCGAACGCTCGCTTCAGCTCCACCTTCGCCCGCTCCAGCCGCGCGCGTTGCGTCTTCGGCAGCGTCTTGCCGGCGCGGTTGATGTAGAAGGTCAGCATTGACAGTGCCGAGCGGTACGCCCCGGCCTTGCGCCGTGAGCTGTGCTCGGCCGAACGCTTCAGCGAGACCGCGATCTTCTTCGCGCTGGTCTGCTTGAACACGCCGCGCTTCAGATCGAGCGCATCGCTCTCGTTCGTCACGCGCAGCGACCAACGTTTCGGTGCAGCGCGCTTGGTGCTCTTGCGCGCCGTCGTGGTGCGCTTCGCGCTGGTCTTCTTGCGTGTAGCTGTTTTGCGCGAATGTGTCGTCTTTCTGACGTGAGCCATGCGTCAACTCCTTGCGGCTCCTTCGGAAACGAGCGGTCCCGGGAGCCGTTCCTGCGGGAACCTGCTCTCGCCGCAGACGTTGTCGCAGGTGGCAGGCGGAATGCCGCACCCCATGATCGGATCGGCCGCGTCCACATCGTGTGAACCGGGGCCCGCTTCCATTGGTCAGACCCAGCAACGCGATGGAATTGCAGCAAAGCCCAGCGCTGAACTATGAACCTGCCGCCCCTGCTGCGGCGGCAGCCGATCGCATCATCGAGACCAGCATTCCCTCGCGCCTCGACGCGCTGCCGTGGAGCGGCTTCCACACCCGGGTCGTGCTGGCGCTCGGCATCACCTGGATCCTGGACGGCCTCGAGGTGACGCTCGCCGGCGCGCTGTCCGGTGCGCTGAAGCAGAGCCCGACGCTGCAGTTCTCCAATCTCGATCTCGGCATTGCCAACTCAGCGTATCTTGCGGGCGCGGTGCTCGGCGCGCTCGGCTTCGGCTGGCTCACCGACCGCATCGGCCGCAAGAAACTGTTCTTCATCACGCTCGCGGTCTATCTTTCGGCGACGGCCGCGACCGCGCTGTCGTGGGATATTGCGAGCTACGCGCTGTTTCGCTTTCTCACCGGCGCCGGCATCGGCGGCGAATACACGGCGATCAATTCGACCATCCAGGAGCTGGTGCCGGCGCGCTATCGCGGCTGGACCGATCTCGTCATCAACGGCAGCTTCTGGATTGGCGCCGCGATGGGCGCGGTCGCGGCCATCGTGCTGCTCGATCCCGCACTGATCGGTCCCGATCTCGGCTGGCGTCTCGCCTATCTCATCGGCGCGGCGATCGGTCTCGTCGTGCTGCTGATGCGGATGTGGATCCCGGAGAGTCCGCGCTGGCTGATGATCCATGGCCGGCCCGATCAGGCCCACGCGATCGTCGACGATATCGAGCGTTCGGTGATCGGTGGTGACCAGGATGCGAGCGCCGGGCGCTTCACCAAGATCCGCCTGAAGATGCGCGATCACACGCCGATCAGCGAGGTCGTGCACACGCTGTTCTCGGCCTATCGCCAGCGCGCAATGGTCGGCCTCGTGTTGATGAGCGCCCAGGCGTTCTTCTACAACGCCATCTTCTTCACCTTCGCGCTGGTGCTTACCGACTTCTACGGCATCAGCGCCGATCACGTCGGCTGGTATCTGCTGCCCTTCGCCGCCGGCAACTTCCTCGGCCCGCTGCTGCTCGGCCGCCTGTTCGATACGCTCGGCCGGCGCACCATGATCACGTTCACCTACGGCATATCCGGCGTGCTGCTGGCGCTATCCGGCTATCTGTTCTCGATCGGCGCGCTTAGTGCGCAGGGGCAGACCATCGCCTGGATGGTGATCTTCTTCTTCGCCTCGCCGGCGGCGAGCGCGGCCTATCTCACCGTCAGCGAGACGTTCCCCCTGGAGGTCCGCGCGCTGGCGATCGCGGTATTCTATGCCGTCGGCACCGGCATCGGCGGCGTGATCGGCCCGGCTTTGTTCGGCGCGCTGATCGACACGGGATCACGCACCAGCGTGTTCGCCGGCTATCTGCTGGGGGCTGTCCTGATGATCGCGGCCGCGATCGTCGCGTGGCGCTACGCCGTCGCCGCGGAGCGAAAATCGCTCGAACATATCGCGCGGCCGCTCGCCTTTATGGAGTAGACTATGAAATCGGAACTTGCGGACATGACCTTGGAGCAGAAGCGCACCATTCCCGACGACGATGTGCCCGACTCGGTGCCGGTGCCGCATGCGCTTGTGCCGCATCTTGGCGAGACCGCGATCCTGCTCGACATCGACGGCACGCTGCTCGACCTGATGCCGACCCCGCGCGAGGTGTGGGTGCCGCCGGGCCTGTCCGACACGCTCAACCGACTGGTCGAACGCACCTCCGGCGCGCTGGCGCTGGTCAGCGGCCGCTCGCTCAACGACATCGATCTGATCTTCGCGCCCGACGTGTTCCGCGCCGTCGCCGGTCACGGCGCGGAGATGCGGCTGTCGGCGGACAGTGAAGCCGATGACGTCCACGCGCCGCCCCTCGACAAGGAGCTGAAGCGGCGGCTCGCCGCGATCGCCAAGCTCAGCCCCGGCATCCTGCTCGAGGACAAGGGCTATTCGCTGGCGCTGCATTACCGCCTCGCACCGCATGCGGAGAAGGCGATCTACGAATCCGTCTCGCTGATCCGCGCGGATCTGCCCAATGCGCCGATCGAGGTGCTGCCAGGCAAGTTCGTCTGCGAGATCAAGCACTCCGGATTCACCAAGGCGAGCGGCGTGCGCGAATTGATGAAGCACGAACCGTTCAGGGGACGGCGTCCGCTCTTTATCGGGGATGACGTCACGGACGAGACCGTGTTTGCGATCATGCCGGACATGAACGGACTTGCCTTCTCCGTCGGCCGCCGCGCCATGGGCGTCAACGGTCATTTCGATGCGCCGAGCGATGTGCGCGCGTTTCTTGCGCGCCTGCTCGACGATACAAGGTTAGAATAAGGCATCGACACTTCAGAGCCACATTGTCGCGCGCGCTGTTCCATTGCGGGCGACAGTCGTACTGCCGCGAAACCGCTGCCCGAAATCCCATTTCCCAATGAAATCGCCGGGTTCCACGCAAGGAAACTGGTTCCAACGCGTGCGCCCGATTTTGGTTTCAATCCGAAGAAATGATGACAGGAACCATATTGATGAACGGCAGTTAAACGGGGTGGAATGAACAGGAGGGGACGACCTGTGAACTTAGTCGTCGTTTCAAATCGTGTTGCGCGAGGCAAACCGAACGAGCCCATGACGGGCGGCCTCGCGGCCGCTCTGCTTCCCGTGGTGGAATATTCGGGTGCGATCTGGGTGGGCTCTTCCGGCCGCGTGCGCGACGGCCATCAGAAGGAACCGTTCGCGGAGATCGAGGCGCTCGGCTCGGGCGCGCTCGCCACGCTGGATCTGCCGGCGGCGCATTACGGCGGCTATTACGAGGGTTTTGCCAATTCGGCGTTGTGGCCGGCGCTGCATTCGCGCAGCGACCTGATCCGCGTCTCGCAAGGCGACTATCTCAGCTATCGCGAGGTCAACGCCTTCATGGCGCGCGCGCTGCTGCGCTTCCGCAAGCAGCGGACCGCATTCTGGGTGCAGGACTATCACTTCCTCGCACTCGGCGCCGAGCTGCGCGATCTCGGCGTCGATGATCCCATCGGTTTCTTCCTGCACACGCCATGGCCGGTGACCGCGGTGGTGCAGGGCGTGCCCAATCATCGCGAGCTGATCACGGCGATGCTGGCCTACGATCTCCTCGGCTTCCAGACCGAGGAGGACCGCCAGAATTTCCTCGGCTATGTCGGCAGCGAGCTCGGCCTCACCATCGAGGACGGTGTTGCGTTCTCGCAGTACGGCCGTACCCGCTGCGAGGTCTTCCCGATCGGCATCGACGCGGAGAAGTTTGCGCAATATGCCGCGAAATCGGTCTCGCATCCCGACGTCTCGCGGCTGCGCCGCAGCCTCAATGGCGAACGTCTCGCCATCGGCGTCGACCGGCTCGACTATTCCAAGGGTCTCGTCAACCGCATCAGCGCGTTCGACCGGCTCTGGAGCGAGCAATCGCAATTCCTGCGCGGCATCTCGCTGCTCCAGATCGCGAACCCGTCGCGCGGCGGCATCGAGGCCTATGGCAATCTCCAGAACGAGGTGGCGCGTCTCGTCACCGACGTCAACGGCCGCCACGGCGAGGTCGACTGGACGCCGATCCGATACTTGAACAAGGGCTTCAGCCAGGCCGTGCTCGCAGGCCTCTATCGTACCGCGCAGATCGGCGTGGTGACGCCGCTGCATGACGGCATGAACCTCGTCGCCAAGGAATATGTCGCGGCCCAGAACCCGGCGGATCCGGGCGTGCTGGTGCTGTCGAAATTCGCGGGCGCCGCCAACGAGCTCGACACGGCATTGCTGGTCAATCCGCATGACATCGACGGCATGGCGCGCGCGATCGCGATCGCGGCTGCGATGCCGCTCCCCGAGCGCAAGATGCGCTGGGAGGTGATGATGAAGAAGCTGCGCGGCCACACCATCCAGCAATGGTCGTCCGACTTCGTCGCCGAGCTGGAAAAGTGCCGGACCCAGAAGGCCGCGGTCGCGCCGCTCGCAGCGCAGCCTCCGCAGGCACTGCGCTGGCTGAAGTCGGCGATCTCCGGTGTGCGATTGATCTGAGGTCTTGCGTCATGGCCGGGCTTGTCCCGGCCATCCACGCCTCAATCCCTGGACGTCAGGAACGTGGATGCCCGGGACAAGCCCCGGGCACGACGGTATGCTGCGGAGGCGCAGCGCCTATCCAGCCTCAATAACAATACGACACCCCATCCAGGATCGCGCAGCGCCGCTTGTTCGGCGCGTTGGGATCGTCCATCGGCACCATGCCGTTGCCCTGGCCGACGAACACGCCGGGGCCGACATGCACCGAGCTCTTGTTGCCGATGATGACGCTCGGATGCGGCGAGGCGCTCGAGCGTGTCCCGTCCGGCCAGATGATGGCATCGCCCGACAGCACCCCGCGCCGCCCGTCGTCGCAGCTGACGTCGACGCCTTGCCGCGTGCAGACCTGCGCGGCTGTCGGCGTGGCGAGGGCGATACCCAGGGCCGAAATCAGGCCCAGCACGGCGATGGTCTTGCGGATGGTCATGGCGTCCCCTGGCGAGTTTGGCGTTCTCACGTGAATCGTCGCCCCAAACCCGCCGCGGGTTCAGCCGGCGGGTGGGTCTGGCGCCGATCGGTACCAGGTATTCTCCTGTAAATACAATATGTTGCGGAAAATTCATCGGTTTCCGCCGCGATCCCTTGCAAAATCATCGGCGCCCCTTCAAGAGAGGGCGCTCCGGAGAGATGGCCGAGTGGCTTAAGGCGCACGCTTGGAAAGCGTGTGTGCGGGAAACCGTACCGTGGGTTCGAATCCCACTCTCTCCGCCACGCATTTCGAATAAGCATCTGGAAATATTCAAAAAATAGATTGTCTATTCTATCCTTCCCCACCCGGTCCCCACCTGCGATTTTTTTGTCACGGGGGGCCCCTATTCGGGAAAGGCGTTCGTAGTACGAATCCGCAAAAGGCCAATTTAGCCGGCAGAGCACTTCCATCGACTGTTCGCCCGTTCTCCGACGGTATGTTTTCAACGGTGCCGCGCCGGAAAGTGCAAGCTTAAACCTGGGCTTAGTCCTTAAAAATCCCTGGGAATAAAAATTTTTATCCCTGGCATTGCTAAAACAATGTCCCTGGGATATTTCTGGCCTCAGAAAGTTCCATCTGAGGAGATACCCAATGTATGCCAAAGCCGGCGCGCTGCCCACTCCGCTGCAGACCCAGCAAGAGCTAGACTCGCTCGACACCCTGGTCGAGACCGGGGACGTAAATGAGTTCCCCTACAATGTGTTTATTGGGCACAATTTGGGGCATCGCGTCTTCACGATGTCAGTGCCGTTCCGGAAGTTCAAAGATATTTCGGACGTGGCGAATGACCGCGAAGCGGGGCCGGTAGCGCAACGATCGCTCGACCCCACTCACGCCAAGAAGCTGGCGGCCTACATGGTGAAGGGTCTCGTTTCAGCGGCCAAGCTGAAGCGCCAGGTGACAGACAAGCCAGCGCTTCCAGCCTTCGACCAAATTCTCCACGCGCTCGGCGAACAGCCCTACTTCTCGATACAGCCGCTGGTTTGTAACATCCGCAACATTCCCCTTGGGGGGACGGGTGCCGGTGGCATCCGCGGCGTTCGTCTTGAGACGATTAGCGGCGAGACGGCGGCATTCAAGGTCTACCTTTCGGAACGTCACACCCTCTGGGTTGTGGATGGGCAACACAGGCGCAAGGGGGCTGACCTAGCGATGGAGTTCCTCGAAGCGGTCAGGAGCACCGGCCGTTACCCGGCGAAGTCTGCTGTCTTGTTCCCTGCCAAGGGAGCAGAAGTATCCGAAGACGAAATGGTGGTTTGGAACGAAGCGTACGACGCAGCCAGATCATATGCGACCCTTTCAATCGAAGTCCATCTTGGGCTCGACATTATGCAAGAGCGGCAGCTCTTCCACGATCTGAACCGTCTTGGAAAGAAAGTAGATCCCTCTCTCGCGCTGCAGTTCGACAGCTCCAACCCGATCACTGCGTTTATCAAGAACCGCTTGGCGGGCGATCTGGCGATTCAGATTTCCGACCGAGAGCCGAAAGATTGGTCGGAAGATACTGGCGGCCTCACGTTGAAAGACGTGGTCGCCATTAATGCTATCGCGTTTATGAACAAGGGCAACATTTCCGGTGCAACGCCGGCAGTTATCGAGCCAAGAGAGCCGCAGGTGTTGCGTCTCTGGGAGCGGATCATCGAAATCCCGCACTTTGGAAGCGATCGGGCAAAGGAACAAACCGTAGCGGCTCAGCCTGTGGTGTTAAAAGCCTTGGCCAAGATCACGTACGATTTGAACTTCAGCAACCGGAGGCCTGAAGCGGCTGACGAACTGTTCGATCAGTTTCTCGACGGTCTGAATACCATCGATTTCTCGCATAGGAATCCGATGTGGAATTATTACGGAATGAGTGTCGAGGACCGCGAGAAGGCCGGCCTTGCCGATTTAGCGCGGTACTTGCCGCCTGATGATGGCGCAAACAGAGACGTCGGAAGTGAGCAAAGTGGCTTCATGCGCTTCGGAGCCAAGCACAACGATATCTTCCCTCTTCTGGCAGACATGATTCGTTGGAAGCTCCAATTGCCCAGTCGGTTCTGAAAGTCGCCGGTTGTGGGCCTCGGTGTCGCCCGAGGCCCCAAGTCCCTCGAAAGTAACAGACGGCTCTCACGGCTCAGCTAGATATGTTTTAATTGAAGGATTTGATTATGACGGCTCAACAAGACGTTTCAGCTATCCGCGTTGATGATCAAGCCTTTCTAGTCAGCAGCACCATCGAGCGTTGCCCAAAGGTGATGATGATTCGAGAACTCACAAAGAATGCGATCGAAGCAGCGGCGCAAGCTCCGTCAGATGACCGCCGAGTTGAGTTCTCAGTCACGACTGTACAGGGCGCACCCAAACTGACGATTTGGAACACCGGTCCAGGAATGGATGACGAGGAATTGTCCAGGATCACGAACCTCGCTGCGTCAATTGGCAAACAGAAGGGCCTGGACAAGAACTTTGGTATGGGGGCGAAAGTTGCTTCGCTTCCGTCGAATCGGCATGGAATCCGCTATCGATCTTGCAAGTCCGGAGCCGTCCATGAGGTGATCTTATGCGAACGAAATGGGATCTATGGTCGTCTTCGCAGACGCGACACGATGGGCGAGGAACTAGGTGATGTGATTGACGTCACCGAACAAGTCCGCGCGGAGGGTGTTCGACCGCTGGCCGCCGACTGGACAGAGGTAGTTCTGTTGGGAAATCGATCGGATCAGGACACCGTGGCCGATCCCTATGATAGTGATCCTAAACAACCGAAGTTTTGGCTCGCTACTTATTTGTACCACCGATTCTACAGACTGCCGGATGCTCTTGAGGTTCGTCTCGATGAGGGCACTCACGCTCGAGGGCCCGGTTCTCGCCGGTTCGAGACCATCCCCGCCAGGGAATCCAAGAAGGCATTTTCCCGGGCGGAGACCGTCAAATTAGCAAACGGACTGAAAGTTCATTACATTTACGACGAGCCGTTCAAGGACACCTCGCACAATAAATCGATCAGTGGATCCATCGCGTCCGCTGTGAGCACCGCTGCTGTCGTTTTCCACGACGAAATGTATTCGGTGTTGACGGGACGCAACTGGACTATTGAAGCTCCCACATTTGGGATTCCCTTCGGCGCGAAGCACATTTCGGTTCATATCGAGCTTCCGGATGATGCCCGTGTTCGTCCCGAAGGCTACCGCCAATTCCTCAGGTATATCGACGGTGAGCAGAATCAGGTCGAAGCCTCAGATTTCGCAGTCGAGGTTTTAGAGAATCGTCCTCAATGGTTGATCGATCTCATACATTCGCTGGCTCCCAATTCCGGAGATTCCAACGACGAAATTCGAAACCGCCTGCAAGAGCTTCTGAACAAACTCAGGGTGAAAACCATAAGCCCTCGGGTCGTCCCTGATGGGGATATCTTTGTCAACCCCGGAACTGGCGGTGCGATGGCTCCGAGGCACCTCGATGGGGAGGCGGTCGGGCGTGACCAAAGGCAACACAATGCCGATTTGACGGTTGTGCCATCAGGAGCGCAACTCGCACGAATGGCTCAGAACATGGAGCGCGCGCCCGCCCTGATACCCCTCGACGACGAAGAAGAGATCGAGGCGAAGAACATCAAGGGCCGCGCGGCTAGATACTACGCGAAAACAGGTGAGCTGTTCATAAACATGCGCTACCCGGCCGTCGATATCATGCGCGAGCAGCTAGAGCGAGAATATGCTCACGCTGGTGATGTAGACATAATGAAGCGGTTGGCGCTTTCCCATTCTCGAAACTCGATGATTCAGAGGGTGGGTCTCGCGGTGGTATTTGCCTTGGCGAAACGGTTGAACAAGGAGTGGGACGAGGAAGCGATGGGGAAGGCCCTGGAGCCGGAGAGCCTCAGTCTCGCCGCCGACAACTATTTTGATTCGCTTCAGGATGCGCGTCGCGCGATCGGCACAACGCTGAAAATTAAGCGCACTGGATCCGAGTTGGATGCGGCCGTAGCATAAATCATGTCATTCTTTGAGATGTAACATGGGATGGGACCCTACAATTTGGACTGGAGACGCTCGTCGCGTGCTCTACAAGCGCTTGGTGGACCTTTTCGGTCCCTATATCCAGTGGACAAAGAAGTCCTCGCCTGGACGAGATAGGGACGCCGATTTTTGGGAGTTTTGTGAGAAGTTTGCAGCCGCAGTAGGCGCCAAATCCGGCAAGGCCGTCCAGCACCAGATACGGTTTGCGCTACCTGAGACAGAACGCGGCAGCACCTGGGGCCGCCATGCGCAGACCGCCATTCTAAACAAGGCGGCTGCTCTGGAAGCGGGCTTTATTGAAGACAAACACTTGCCAGATCTGGTTGCAGTAGGACGGCTCAAGTCCAATTTGTGACTTCAGCGGAGGCGAGAATGTACCGACCGGGCATCATTCCGCTTCGCCACAATGTCGGGATGCGAGTGATATAGTCTTCGGTTCAAAGTATTGATGGCGAGGAATGATGGGAGCGGCTAAGGCCAAGAGAATCCAGCGCGAGCAGGATAACCGTCTCACGAAACCGATCCCATTGGCTCGCTTCGATCTCTATACTCTTGGTACGCGCAAGTCGTTGGCGCGGGTAATGTGTCGGGAGCTTTCATGGTGGTCCGACACGGATGAGCGGGTCATCGGCTTTGTATTCCGAGACACAACCGACCGCGATTATGGTTGGCAGATTCTAGCGCGGGACAGAGTGGGACGCTTCCGCTCGGTCAAGCTCGAACACAGCCTTCGTAGCGAGGATTATGCGACGGTCGGGCTTAGGAATGCTATCGCCGCAACGCTGAAGAACGACGACATCACAAAGCTTGGCGATCAGGGCGACGAGCCGAACGAACCCGTTGACCTGTTGCGGGTGCCCATCGATGCAGACCCCACAAAGCTGCATCCATACTTCAAGGAGCTTGCAGACAGTCCGGGACGCGCGCCGGCGCGGGCCGCGGCTAAGGAGATTGGTCCTTGGCTCGCTCCATCAGATCCCCATTTCGTGCAGGAGTTTCAGTTTAAGCAGTTCGATCAGCGCCTTTGGGAGCTGTACCTCTGGGCTGCGTTTCGCGAACTTGGATTCGATGTCACTCAGCTAGAGACTCCTGACTTCAAGTGCTTTGCGCCGGGGATCGAGTTCACGGTCGAGGCTACCACGGTAGCTCCTTCGCAGGCGGGGCCACTTGCGGTCCATCCCAACCCACAGACCCCGGAGGAGATGGAAGCCTTCCTCACCGGTTGCATGCCCATAAAGTTTGGTTCGGCATTGATGAGCAAGCTGAACAAGAAGGATGCTCAAGGACGCCACTACTGGGAGCGGGAGGAGACCAAAGATAAGCCGTTCGTTCTCGCTGTTGCCGATTTCCACAAGCGCGCAGAGCAGGACCAGCCGGGCTCGATGACATTCAGCCACTCGGCCCTCTGGCCCTATTTGTACGGCCATCGAGTGGAATGGGAACTGATTGATGGTCAGCTGAAAACGCAAGCGATCAAGAATGGGACTCATACATTCGGTATGAAAACCATCCCTTCCGGCTTCTTCGACCAGCCAGGCACAGAGAACGTCTCAGCAGTTCTCTTTTCGAACGCCGGTACCATCGCCAAGTTCGATCGCATCGGCGTCGTCGCTGGCTTCGGAGCGCCGGACCATAAGTACTATCGGATCGGTTTCAAGTATGATCCAGCCCCAAATGCGGTAAGAGGCCAGCCCTTCCACGTCGATGTCGCCGCGCCCGAGTATTCCGAAGGATGGTCGGATGAACTCCAAATATTCCACAACCCCAACGCCAAAATACCCCTCGACCATGCTTGGCTGAGCGGACTTGCGCAGTTCTACTTCAAGAATGACCAGGAGTTTTCGCTCGTCCCTGAGCATCATGTGTGGTCGTCGATGACGATGTTAATGAGACTGGTGACAGAACAAGGCGATGACAAGAGAGGCGACCCAGGAGAGCGAACGATTATCTCGTGAACTGCTGGTTCACCGCCGCTCTCTGCCGCTCAAGCCATTGAGTTGTGCGCCAGCGCCCGGAAGTACGTCTGACGCCCGCTAATGAGGGAAATTTCACTCTCTATAAAAGGCAATTTCGAATTATTTGATCAGGAACCAGGGAAATGGCTGTGCCACAGCTCTTTCCTGCAGAAACAAGAATCAAAAAAGTCGGTAAAATTCCATTTTGATACCGCTTCTCGCTAACTATGCCTTGCTTCTCGATTTCGGGCAGAGGCTCGCACGTTGTCGTTGGCTTGCTATCGAATACGAACACGGAAGCGGCCGTCTTGATCAAACGATGGCGTTCGCGCTCGTCCGGCAGCGTTGGCGATTTGGTCAAGCAACGGACGAAGATGTATCGCGTATTCGTACGGATCGGGAGGAACGTCGTCTATCACTAGCTCAGCGAAATGGAATTGGTCGCGATCAAGAGTCCCTGCTTCATCTTCGAATAGCGTGCTGGACATGGTTGGACTTTGGTATGGCGGACACTCTCTCCGCCACGCAGCCTCATCCCGCCACTCTCCACCTCCCATCTCCTGCGCGCTTCAGCGCCGGGTCGCCCACCTGCACATGCTCCGCCAGGAAATCGATGAACGCGCGCACGCGTGCGGGCAGCGGGGCGGTGTGGCCGACATAGACGGCGTGGATGTCTTCGCGGTCGCCGGGATTGCAGTTTTGCAGCACCGGCACGAGGCGGCCTGATTCGATGTCGGGACCGATGTGGAAGAGGGCGAGGCGCGCGAGGCCTACGCCGCCCAGCGCAAGGCGGCGGGCGGCTTCGCCGTCGCTGGCACGCGCGACCGGCGGCGGCATCGCTTCCTCGGTGTGGTCGCCGCGCTTGAACGGCCAGCCGCGGATCGAGCGCGGAAAGGTCCAGCCGATGCCGCGATGCTCGGCGAGATCGGCCGGTGCCTTCGGCGTGCCGAAGCGCGCCAGATAGTTCGGCGCGCCGACGACGACCATGCGGCTGGTGCCGAGCTTTCGCGCGACAAGGCGCGACGCTCGCAGAGGCCCGACGCGGATGGCGACGTCGGCGCGCTCCTGCATCAGGTCGATCAGCGTATCAGTCAGCACGAGATCGAGCGTGACGTCGGGATGCTTCTCCAGGAAGCGCGGAATCAGCGGCATCACATGCAGCATGCCGAAGGGAATGTTGCTGTTGACCGTGAGGCGGCCGCGCGGCGCCGTGCCGGACGCCGCCTCGCGCTCGGCCTCCTCCATCTCGGCGAGGATGCGCACGGCGCGCTGGTAGAACGCCTGGCCTTCCTCCGTCAGGGTGAGCTTGCGCGTGGTGCGGTTGACGAGCCGCGTGCCGAGCCGCGCCTCGAGCCGCGAGATCAGCTTGCTGACGCCCGACGGCGTCAGGCGCAGTTTTCGCGCCGCCTGCGTGAAGCCGCCGAGATCGACGACGCGGACGAAAACCTCCATCTCGGCGGAGCGGTTGGTGTCGAAGCGGGCCATGTTGAATTCATGTCACGAATGATTGGATTGCGGACATTCTAATGGTTTCGCACCGGCGCGGCTATCTGCGTGGCTCGTCTCATCCATTGGAGCATCGCATGCCTCCCGCCGTCCTCGCGCTCACCGCCGGTGCCTTCGGCATCGGCACCACCGAATTCATCATCATGGGCCTGTTGCTCCAGGTCGCCGCCGACATGCACGTGTCCGTGCCGGTCGCGGGTCTGCTCATCTCCGGCTATGCGCTCGGCGTATTCGTCGGCGCGCCGCTCCTGACCCTGGCCACCCGGCGGATGCCGCGCAAGACCGTGCTGCTCGCGCTGATGGCGATCTTCACTCTGGGCAATGCCGCCTGTGCGCTGGCGCCGAATTATGAATTGCTGATGGCGGCGCGGGTGCTGACCTCGCTCGCTCATGGCACGTTCTTCGGCGTCGGCTCGGTCGTGGCCACCAGCCTCGTCGCAGAGGACAAGCGCGCCTCCGCGATATCAACCATGTTCATCGGCCTGACGGTCGCGACGCTGTTAGGGGTGCCGTTCGGCGCCTGGTTCGGCCTGATGCTCGGCTGGCGTGCGGCGTTCTGGGCGGTCACGGCGATCGGCGTGGTCGCGTTCGCGGTCGTGGCGGCGCTCGTGCCCGGCCATGTCGGCAACGGCGACAAGCCGATCTCGTTGTCGGAAGAGGTTGCGGTGCTCGGTCGCCCGCAGGTGCTGCTCGGCCTTGCCATGACCGTGTTCGGCTTTGCCGGCCTGTTCGTCGTCTTCACCTACATCCAGCCGATCCTGACCCGTTTCACCGGCTTTTCGGAAGCGGCTGTGTCGCCGATCCTGCTGGTGTTCGGTGTCGGGCTGGCGATCGGCAACGTCGCCGGCGGCAAGCTTGCCGATGCCGGTCTTGCGCGCGCCCTGACCGGCACGCTCGCCGCGCTTGCCGCGGTGCTGCTTGGTCTTGCGGCGGTGCTGTCGGTCAAGGTCGCCGCCATCGTGCTGATCCTGCTGCTCGGCATCGCCGCTTTCGCGACCGTCGCGCCGCTTCAGCTCCGCGTGCTGGAAGCGGCCGGCCCGAGCGGCCGCACGCTTGCCTCGAGCCTCAACATCGCCGCGTTCAATCTCGGCAATGCGCTCGGCGCCTGGGCAGGCGGCCTCACCATCGACCGTGGGCTCGGGCTGTCCGCGCTGCCGCTGGTCGCAGCAGGCATCACGGCGATCGGGCTCGTGCTGGCCTTGTGGAGCCTGAAGCTCGATCGCACGCATGCCACCGTCGCGGCGTGCCCGGCGGAATAGGAGTGCGACCATGGAATACCGCAATCTCGGTGCCTCCGGCCTCAAAGTCCCCGTCCTCAGCTTCGGCACGGGCACCTTCGGCGGCCAAGGCCCGCTATTTTCGGCTTGGGGCCGCAGCGGCGCCGACGAAGCGCGCAGGCTTGTCGACATCTGCCTCGAGGCCGGCGTCAATCTGTTTGACAGCGCCGATGTCTATTCGAACGGCGCGTCCGAGGAGATTCTCGGTGCTGCGATCAAGGGCCGGCGCGACAAGGTGCTGATCTCCACCAAGATGAGCCTGCCGACGGGCGACGGTCCGCTTGATGCAGGCTCGTCGCGACATCGGTTGCTTAGCTCGGTCGAAGCGGCGCTGCGGCGGCTCGGCACCGATTACCTCGATCTGCTCCAGCTCCACGCCTTCGACGCGTTCACGCCGATCGAGGAGGTGCTATCGACGTTCGATACGCTCGTCCGTGCCGGCAAGCTGCGCTATGTCGGCGTTTCAAATTTCGCTGGCTGGCAGCTGATGAAATCGCTTGCTGTCGCCGACCGTCACGGCAGGCCGCGCTATGTCGCGCATCAGGTCTATTACTCGCTGCTCGGCCGCGACTACGAATGGGAGCTGATGCCGCTCGCGCGTGACCAGGGCGTCGGCGCGCTGGTCTGGAGCCCGCTCGGTTGGGGCCGGCTCACGGGAAAGATCCGTCGTGGCCAGCCGCTGCCGCAAAACAGCCGCCTGCATGCGACGGCGCAGTTCGGCCCGCCCGTGGACGAACAACGGCTCTATGCCATCGTCGACGTGCTGGATGCGATTGCCGCGGAGACGGGCCGCACCGTGCCCCAGGTCTCGATCGCCTGGCTGCTGTCGCGCCCCACCGTCTCCTCCGTGATCATCGGCGCTCGCGATGAGACGCAGTTGCGCGACAACCTTGGCGCAATCGGCTGGTCGCTGAGCCCGGCACAGATCAAGCATCTGGACGAAGTGAGTGCGGTGATGCCGCCTTATCCCTACTATCCCTATCGCATCCAGGATGGCTTTGCGCGACTGAATCCACCGCCGGTGTGAGTGCTCCACAATCGCTGACAATTGGTCGCAGCGGTCCGTCACGCCAATGCGCCATGCAGAAACGCACCTGTACAGGCTCGATCGCCATCCATAACCTCCGCCGCGCAATTTCAGGAGATGCGACGTGGCGAAGAAGACGGCGACCAGGAAGAAATCTGCTTCGACGAAATCGACGAAGAACTCGAACAAGACGAGCACCGCCCGCAAGGGCGCCGTTGCCAAGACCGCCAAGAAGACAGGCAAGAAAGCAGTCAAGCAAGCAGTCAAGAAGGCCGCGCCGCGCAAGCCGGCCGCGGCGCGCCGCCCGAAGGGAGCGGCCTGGCAATGGTCGGCGGTCGAGACCGCGGCTGCGATCCGCTCCGGCGCGATCTCCGCCGTCGAGACCGTCGAGGCGCATCTCGAACGGATGCGCGCCGTCAATCCGCGGCTCAATGCAGTCGTCGTCGATCTTTCGGAGGAGGCGCTGGCCGCCGCGCATGCCGCCGACAAGCTGCGCGCGAAAGGCGGCCAGCTTGGTCTTCTGCACGGCGTCCCCATCACCATCAAGGAAAACGTCGACTATGAAGGCCGGCCCAATTTCAACGGCGTGCCGGCCAACAAGGACCTCGTCGCGCCGTCGGATTCGCCGGTGGTGCGCAACCTGAAGAAGGCCGGCGCGATCGTCATCGGGCTCACCAACACGCCGGAGTATTCCTTCCGCGGCTTCACCGACAATCCGCTGCACGGGCTGACGCTCAATCCCTGGGATCCGAACATCACCTGCGGCGGCTCCTCGGGCGGCGCGGGTTCGGCGGTCGCGGCCGGCATCGGCACCATCGCGCATGGCAACGACATTGGCGGCTCGCTGCGCTGGCCGGCGCATTGCAACGGCGTTGCCACCATCAAGCCGACCCAGGGGCGCATTCCCGCCTTCAACGGAAGCGCCACGTCCGAGCGGCCGATGCTGGCGCATCTGATGTCGGCGCAGGGCCCGCTCGCCCGCCACGTCGCAGATGTCCGCCTCGCGCTGGAGGTGATGAGCCAGCGCGATCCGCGCGATCCCTGGTGGGTGCCGGCGCCGCTGGTCGGGCCGAAGCCGAAAGGGCCGATCAAGGTCGCGCTGGCCAAGATCCCCGAGGATATGGACGTCGATCCGCAGGTGGCTGCTGCGCTGCGCCAGGCCGCCGATCACCTTGAGCGTTCCGGCTATCGCGTCAGCGAGGTCGAGGTGCCCGACATCAACGGCGTCTGGCAGACTTGGTGCGATATCATCACCAACGAGACCGTGGTGATGCAGGAAGCCTCCATGCTGAAGGTGACGTCGGAAGATTTCCACCAGGCCTGGGGCGGCATGAAGACCAAGGCGAACGTGCTCGATCTGCCCGCCTGGATGCGCGCCACCGCCGCGCGCAACGGCCATATCCGGGCCTGGCAATTGTTCTTCGAGGAATATCCGGTCGTGCTGGCGCCGACCACGGTGAAGCCGACGCCGGGCCCGCGCGAGGACACCGTCAGCCCCGAGCGCGTGCGCGAGATCTTCTGGAGCGAGATCCGCTTCATCTCGGCGATCAACGTGCTGGGTCTGCCCGGCGCCGTGGTGCCGGTGGCCCTGCATGACGGCAAGCCGATCGGCGTGCAGCTCATCGCCGGTCGCTATCGCGAAGATCTCGCGCTCGACGCCGCGGCCGCGATCGAAAAGCGGGCCGAGGTACTCGCTCATCGACTGTGGGAGACGATGGGCTGAGAGAGTGCATGGTCTCACCCTCTCCCCTTGTCGCCAGGGGAGAGGGAAAACACCGCGAAGCTGCATCACAACAATCCGTTAATCCAAATTGACTTGAATTTTAGCCAATTCGCCAACAAGCGTTAGGGTTACTTCCTCGATCTCTATGCGAATTATTGTCCGCTTTACCACCCGCCTCTAACACGGGGCGGCGGACAACGCACATGCCTCATACAGGCCAATAAGTGCGGCCCGCCCCCACGCGGAGGTGGCACGATGCGCAACGAGACGATCGCTATTCACGCCGGCTACGAACCCGAAGCCACCACGCATGCGGTTGCCGTGCCGATCTACCAGACCGCCGCCTATGCCTTCGACAGCGCCGATCACGGCGCAGCACTCTTCAACCTCGAGGCCGAAGGCTTTCGCTACAGCCGCATCGCCAATCCGACCAGCGCGGTGCTGGAGAAGCGGATCGCCCAGCTCGAGGGCGGCGTCGGCGCGCTCGCGGTCGCGACCGGCCAGGCGGCGCTGCATTTCGCCTTCGTCAATGTCGCCGATCACGGCGGCAACATCGTTTCCGTGCCGCAGCTCTACGGCACCACGCACACGCTGCTCTCGCACATCCTGCCGCGGCAGGGCATCACCGGCCGCTTCGCCGAGAGCGACAAGCCGGAAGCGATCGAGAGGCTGATCGACGAGGACACCCGCGCCGTGTTCGCCGAGACCATCGGCAATCCCGCCGGCAATGTCTGCGACATCGAGGCGCTGGCGAAGATCGCGCACGCCCATGGCGTGCCGCTGATCGTCGACAACACGGTCGCGACCCCGATCCTGCTCAAGCCGTTCGACTACGGCGCCGATATCGCCGTGCACTCGCTGACCAAGTTCCTGGGCGGTCACGGCACCACGCTCGGTGGCGCCATCGTGGATTCCGGAAACTTCCCGTGGGCGAAATACGCCGATCGTTTCCCCGCCTACAACAAGCCGGATGCCTCCTACCACGGCCTCGTCTATGCCGAGCGCTTCGGCAGGACCGCCTATATCGAGCGCGCGCGCAGCGTCTATCAGCGCACCATGGGCTCGGTATTGTCGCCGTTCAACGCCTTCCTGCTGCTCCAGGGCATCGAGACCGTGGCGCTGCGCATGGAGCGTCACGTCGAGAACGCCCGCAAGATCGCCGAATTCCTGCGCGGCGATCCGCGCGTGGCTTGGGTGAACTACACGGGCTTCCCGGACAGCCCGTACTATCCGCTCGTTCAGAAATACCTCGACGGCAACGCCTCCTCGCTGTTCACCTTCGGCATCAAGGGCGGCATGGAGGCCGGCAAGACCTTCTATGATGCGCTCAAGCTGATCACGCGCCTCGTCAATATCGGCGATGCCAAGTCGCTGGCCTGCCATCCGGCCTCGACCACCCACCGCCAGATGTCCGCCGAGCAGCAGCGCGCCGCCGGCGTGCTGCCGGAGACGATCCGCCTCTCGATCGGCATCGAGCACTCCGCCGACATCATCGAGGACATCGACCAGGCACTGGACAAGGCCTGTCCGTCGGCGCGGCTCCAGGCCGCGGAGTAGGCGACGGCGCCGATGACGATCTTGATCGACAGGGATCAAGGTATTTCGAGCCCGGCGCTGGTGCCGGCCGAACGCGATCTCGTGCGCGGTCATGGCGGTGCCGAGCTGACCATCGGCCTGATCAACAACATGCCGGATCCGGCGCTCAAGGCGACCGAGCGGCAGTTCATGAAGCTGCTCCAGGCCACCGCGGGCCCGCGCCGGATCCGCTTCCATTGCTTCTCGCTTCCTTCCGTGAAGCGCTCGCCGGAGGCGAAGTGGCATGTCGAGAGCGAGTATTCCGATCTCGCAGATCTCAGGCGCCGGCGATTCGACGGGCTGATCGTGACCGGCGCCGAGCCGGTCGCGCCCGAACTCGACCAGGAGCCGTACTGGCACGATCTCACGGAGCTGATCGACTGGGCCAGGGCCAACACGCGCTCGACGATCTGGTCGTGCCTCGCCGCGCACGCGGCGGTGCTGCACCTCGATGGTATTCAACGACGGCGGCTGCCGGCCAAATGTCACGGCATCTTCGACTGTGACGCCGTGACCGGCGATCCGCTGACTCGCGCCGCGCCTGCGCCGCTCAAGGTCTCGCATTCGCGCCTGAACGAGATTGCCGAGAGCGACCTTGCGCAGGCCGGTTATCAGGTGCTGACCCGCTCGGCTCTCGCCGGCGTCGACGTCTTCGTCCGGCAATATGCCAGCCGCTTCGTGTTCTTCCAGGGGCACCCGGAATATGACGCGCTGTCGCTGCAGCGCGAATATCTGCGCGACATCGGCCGCTACCTCGCGCGCGAGCGGGAGAATTACCCCCATTTGCCCGTGAGCTATTTTGACGCAGCGACGGAAGAGAAGCTTGTCCGCTTCGAGAAGCAGGCAAGGCATCAGCGCCATCCGGCCCTCGCCAACGAGCTGCCCGCGCTGAACCTGCGCGCCGATATCGCCGCCGGCAGCGCCGCGGCGGCGCTATTCCGCAACTGGCTGCAATATCTCGGCGCGGAGGCCGACGCGTCGGCTCTCATGCGCCAGGTCTGAGTAACGGGTTTCGCGTTAGGACTAACGACGTGTGAAGCTTGCCTCAAGCAGCGCACGAATGCTTCAGTGAAGGGGTCGGGGCAAACAGGAAATGCGGGTCGTGTGGTCGGCACTCCAGGGACGCGTGAGCAATCGGCTGGCCCGGCATTTTCGCGCCGCGCCGCACCGGCTGCCTGCACATGCACCGATGGTGAGCTTCACCTTCGACGATGCTCCCGACAGCGCTGCAGGCGAAGGCGCCGAGCTTCTGGAGAAGTATGACGGCCGCGGCACGTTCTACCTCGCCGGCAGCCTGATCGGTCAGCCGTCGGATCACTGGCACGGCCTGTCCAATGACGCGATTCTGCGCCTTCACCGGGCCGGTCACGAGATCGCCTGCCACACTTTCTCGCACCAGAGTGCGGTCAATCTCGACGAGGCTGCCATGGCCCGCGAGATCGAGCGGAACCGCAGCCATTTCCGCGACATCGATTCGTCGATCACGCTGGAGAATTTCGCCTATCCCTACGGCATCGCCTCGGTCTGGCGTAAGCCGCAGCTCGCCAAAACCTTCCGCTCGGCGCGCGGGATCCTTCCGGGCGTCAATCGCGACGTCATCGACCTCCAGTTCCTGCGCGCCTCGCCTCTGATCGATTGCGAGATCGATGCGGCAGGCGTCGATCGTCATTTCGATCAGGCGGTCGAAAGCGGCGGTTGGCTGATCTTCTATGGCCATGACGTCGCTGATGCGCCGAGCCCCTATGGCTGCACACCGCACCTGATGCGCCACGCGCTGGAGGCGGCCCAGCGGCGCAGCATGCCGATCGTGACGGTCGCCGAAGCGCTGCGAAGGATCGGGGCGTAGCTTTTTTACCTCTCCCCGCTTGCGGGGAGAGGTCGGATCGCATCGACAGATGCGATCCGGGTGAGGGGGTACAGGTCGATCAGCGATCTCAGCGTGGAGAGAGGCCCCTCACCCCAACCCTCTCCCCCTAAGAACGGGGAGAGGGAGAGGAAGCAGCGGCGCAAGCCGGCAAACACTCTTGCCACTTCGGCGCCGCCATGCGACTGGCCTTGTGACGAATCCCACGGCGTTGCTCCGACACCATGTCCGTTCCCTCCACCGCTCCGCTGCCTGCGCCGGCCGATGGCCGCGATGCGCTGTCGGTGCTGCATTCGGTGTTCGGCCTGCCCGGGTTCCGCGGCGCGCAGGGCGAGATCATCCGGCACGTGACGGATGGCGGCAATTGCCTGGTGCTGATGCCGACCGGCGGCGGCAAGTCGCTGTGCTATCAGCTCCCGTCATTGCTGCGCGAGGGCTGCGGCATCGTGGTCTCGCCTTTGATCGCGCTGATGCGCGATCAGGTCGCCGGCCTGATCGAGGCCGGCGTCAACGCCGCCGCGCTGAACTCGTCGTTGACGCCGCAGGAGGCCTCCGACATCGAACGCCGCCTGATCGCGGGCGATCTCGACCTGCTCTATGTCGCGCCGGAACGGCTGGTGACGCCCCGCTGCCTGTCGCTGCTGGCGCAGGCGAAGGTGGCGCTGTTCGCGATCGACGAAGCGCACTGCGTTTCGCAATGGGGTCATGATTTCCGGCCCGAATATGTCGGCCTCTCCATCATTGCCGAGCGCTTTCCCGACGTTCCCCGGATCGCGCTGACCGCGACCGCCGACGAATTGACGCGCAAGGAGATCGTCGAGCGGCTTCAACTGATGGACGCGCCGCAATTCGTCTCCAGCTTCGACCGGCCCAACATCCGCTACGAGATCGTCGACAAGCGCAACGCGGTGTCGCAGCTCAAGGACTTCATCCGTGAACGGCATGCGGGCGATGCCGGCGTGGTCTATTGCCTGTCCCGCAACCGCGTCGAGGAGGTCGCCGCCGCGCTCGACGACGCCGGCATCGCGGCGCTGCCTTACCACGCCGGTCTCGACAGCAGCGTGCGCTCGCGCAACCAGGACCGCTTCCTCAACGAGGACGGCATCGTCATCGTCGCGACCATCGCGTTCGGCATGGGCATCGACAAGCCCGACGTCCGCTTCGTCGCCCATCTCGACCTGCCCAAGAGCATCGAGGCCTATTACCAGGAGACGGGGCGCGCCGGCCGCGATGGCAAGCCGTCAGCGGCCTGGATGGCCTACGGTCTCTCGGACATCGTGCAGCAGCGCCGCATGATCGACGAGTCCAGCGGCTCCGACGATTTCAAGCGGGTCTCGATCGGCAAGCTCGACGCGCTGGTCGGCCTTGCCGAGACGCCGCACTGTCGCCGCCGGCGGCTGCTCGCCTATTTCGGCGAGATCGTGATGGGCGAAGCTTGCGGCAATTGCGACAACTGCCTGACGCCGCCGAAGATGCGCGACGGCAAGGTGCTGGCGCAGAAGCTGCTCTCCTGCGTCTATCGCACCGGCCAGCGCTTTGGCGCGATGCATCTGATCGACGTGCTGATCGGGCGGCTGACCGAGAAGGTGACGCAGTTCGGCCACGACAAGCTGTCGGTGTTTGGCATCGGCCGCGAGCTCAACGAGAAACAGTGGCGCACCGTGCTGCGGCAGCTGGTGGCGATGGGGCATCTGCGGAGCGACAGCGAAGCCTTTGGCGCGCTGAAGCTGACGGACTCTTCGCGCGGCGTGCTGCGCGGCGAGACGGAGGTGTGGTTGCGCGAGGAAGCGCCCGGCACGCGCATCCGGGCGAGCCGCGAAAAATCCCGCCGCGGCAACCCCGCGCCAGCGGCCGCCGCGCCGCAAGGCGATGCCGATCCCGAATTGCGTGCGCGGCTGCGCTCCTGGCGCTCGGAGGTCGCGCGCGAGCGCGGCGTGCCGGCCTATGTCGTGCTCCACGATGCAACGATTGACGGCATCGTGCGGGCCTGGCCGACCACACTCGATGAGCTCCGCAACGTACCGGGAATCGGCGACAAGAAGCTCGAACATTACGGCGACGAGTTGCTGCAGATCATCAGGACAAGGTAACGGCGTCCCGATCCCTCCACATCGTCATCCCGGACAAGCGAAGCGCAGATCCGGGATCCATACCGCGTGATTTATCTTGGGGCAGGCGGGACGACCTTCTTCGTCAAACATCTGCCTGTGGTTATGGGTCCCGGATCTGCGCTTACGCTTGTCCGGGACGACAGTTGTGTGTGAGGCGAGCGCTGCGCCTTACTCACCCATTCCGGAACGCGTAGGCATACCCGTTCAGCGCGGGCGCGCCGCCGAGATGGGCGTAGAGGATCTTTGCGCCCTTCTCGAAATAGCCCTTCTTCGCAAGATCGATCAGGCCCTGCATCGACTTGCCCTCGTAGACGGGGTCGGTGATCATGCCCTCGAGCCGTGCGGAGACGCGGATCGCCTCCTTGGTCTCCTCCGACGGCACGCCATAGGCGGGATAGGCGTAGTCCTCGATCAGCACGACGTCGTCGGCAACGAGATCCTTGCCGAGCTCGACCAGCTTCGCCGTGTTCTGCGCGATCGACAGCACCTGGGCTTTCGTCTGCGCCGGCGTGAAGGAGGCGTCGATGCCGATCACCTTTCGCGCGCGGCCGTCGGCGGCGAAGCCGACCAGCATGCCGGCATGGGTCGAGCCGGTGACGGTGCAGACGATGACGTAGTCGAACTTGAAGCCGAGCTCTTTCTCCTGCTTGCGCACTTCCTCGGCGAAACCGACATAGCCGAGCCCGCCATATTTGTGCACGGAGGCGCCGGCGGGAATCGCATAGGGCTTGCCGCCCGCCGCCTTCACCTCCTCGATCGCCTGCTCCCAGCTCTTGCGAATGCCGATGTCGAAGCCGTCCTCGACCAGGCGCACGTCGGCGCCCATGATGCGCGACAGCATGATGTTGCCGACGCGGTCATAGACCGCGTCCTCGTGCGGTACCCAGGCTTCCTGCACCAGGCGGCACTTCATGCCGAGCTTGGCCGCGACCGCCGCGATCATGCGGGTGTGGTTGGACTGCACACCGCCGATCGAGACCAGCGTGTCGGCGTTGGAGGCGATCGCATCCGGAATGATGTATTCGAGCTTGCGCAGCTTGTTGCCGCCATAGGCGAGGCCGGAGTTGCAGTCCTCTCGCTTGGCATAGATCTCGACCTGGCCGCCGAGATGCTTCGACAGCCGCTCCAGCTTCTCGATGGGTGTCGGGCCGAAGGTCAGCGGGTAGCGCGCGAATTTTTCCAGCATCGTCAGGTCATCCCGATTGGCGTTGAGCTGGGCGGAGCGACTAGCACCCCTCGGAAGAAATGTGCTCTCGAATACGGCGCCCAGATTGAGGTAATTCTTGCGATGTTGGCGCCATTGGCTATTATTTCTTCCAAAATTATGCCGATTATCGAAAGCTTCTTTCATGTCCGCCCGGCTCGACCGCATTGACCTTAAGATATTGCGATTGCTGCAGAATAACGGTCGGCTCAGCAATGCCGAGCTGGCCGAAACCGTCGCGATCAGCCCCGCCACCTGCCATCGCCGCACCCAGCGCCTGTTCGAGGACGGGTTCATCGCCGACGTCCGCGCCATGGTGGCGCCGAAGAAGGTGGCGAAGGGCACGCTGGTCATGGTCGGCGTCGTGCTCGACCGGTCCACGCCCGAGAGTTTCGCGACCTTCGAGCAGGCGATCGCAAAGCTGAAATTCGTGCTCGACTGCCACCTCGTCGCCGGCGATTTCGACTATTTCCTCAAGATCCGCGTCGGCGACATGGAGGATTTCAACCGCATCCACGGCGAGCAGCTCATCGCGCTGCCCGGCGTGCGCCAGACCCGCACCTTCTTTGTGATGAAGGAGGTCGTCGACAACGCGCCGCTGGAGTTTTGAGCGAGAGCGTTTTCCAGCGAAGTGGAAACCGGTTCGTGTCGTGAAAACGCGTCAAAACAACAATCTGGAGCTATTGATGCGCGATACGCATCATGAGAGGTTCATCCGATGCACTCGCTTCCCTTCCGTCAGCAAGATCCTGCCCCACCGGCGTATCGGCGCGGCTGGGTCGACGAGGCCGTGGCCGCGATCGAGGCCGACCAGTGCCGCACCGCCGACACGCATCTGATCCGACTGATTGTGCCGGCGCTTGCCGGCATTGACATCTATCTGAAGGATGAATCCACGCACCCGACCGGCAGCCTGAAGCACCGGCTGGCGCGCTCGCTGTTTCTCTATGCGCTCTGCAACGGCCACATTCGTGAAGGCACCCCCGTCGTCGAGGCATCGTCGGGATCGACCGCGGTGTCGGAAGCCTATTTCGCGCAGATGATCGGCGTGCCGTTCTACGCCGTGATGCCGCGCACGACCTCGGCGGAGAAAATCGCCGCGATTGAACATTACGGCGGCAATTGCCATCTGATCGACGACGGCCGCGCGCTCTATGCGGAAGCCGCCGCGCTCGCCACCCGCCTGAACGGCCACTACATGGACCAGTTCACCTTCGCCGAGCGGGCCACGGATTGGCGCGGCAACAACAACATCGCCGAATCGATCTTCACACAATTGCAGGGCGAGCCGCGCCCGCTGCCGGATTGGATCGTGATGGGCGCAGGCACCGGCGGCACCTCGGCCACCATCGGACGTTATTTGCGCTATCGTCAGTATCCGACGCGCCTGTGCGTTGCCGATGTCGAGCATTCCGCTTTCTTCGACTGTTTCCGCACTCAAGACCGCTCTCATGTTTGCGAACGTCCCTCGCTGATCGAAGGCGTCGGCCGGCCGCGCTGCGAGCCGTCCTTCGTTCCGGGCGTGGTCGACCGCATGATGAAGATCCCGGATGCGGCGACGATTGCGGCGATGAATGTGCTGTCGCGCCGGCTGCGCCGCGCGGTCGGCGGGTCCACCGGCACCAACTTCCTGGCGCTGTGCCGGCTCGCCTCGGAGATGCGCAAGGCGAACGTAACGGGGGCGCTGGTGACGCTGATCTGTGATTCCGGCGAGCGCTACCGGCAGACCTATTACGAACCCGAATGGTTGAAAGCGCGCGGGCTCGATCCGGCGCCGTTCGAGGCGGCCCTGTCGTCGTTCCTCGCGACGGGTGAGCCGCTGACGCTGGACGTCGACGACGTCGCAAATCCACGATCATAGCCGTCGCCGGGCCAGCCACGCGGGGCCGGTGTCACGGCAACTTCACTTGCCTTGCACACCTACGCAGGTGACGGTTGGGTCTTCTCAACGAGGAGACCCGCCATGCGCCTTCCCATTCTCGATCCCAAGGAGCTGACCGACGAACAGAAGCCGCTCTATGACGACATGCGAGCGGGCATCAAGGACCACTTCAAGGGTTTTGTGAACATGCGCGACGACGGTGCGCTGCTCGGGCCCTGGAATCCCTGGATACGCGAGCCGCGCTTCGGCAAGCCGGTGTGGGAGCTGGTCAAGGCGATCGCGTCGAATCCGTTGCTGCCCGCGCCGGTGCGCGAGGTCGCGATCCTCGTCACCGGCTCGCATTTCCGCTCCGGCTATGAGCTCTATGCCCATGTGCTGGTCGCCGAGCAGCGCGGCTTGTCCGACGAGAAGCTCGCGACGATCGTTGCCGGACAAAGGCCGGTGGATCTGACCAAGCAGGAAGCCGTGGCCTACGATGTGGCGTCGGCGCTGGTGAACGGCGGCGTGCTGCCGGAATTGACCTGGCGCGCCGCCGTGAAGGAGTTCGGCGAACACGGCGCGGCCGAGCTGTCCTATCTCGTCGGCGTCTATTGCATGGTCTCGGTCACGCTCAACACGTTCGACGTGCCGGTGCCCGACTAGAAGCAGCTTCCTTCGATCACTCCGCCGCCTTGCTTGCAGGCGGCGGGGGCGCCCAGGCGATGCAGCGATTGCGGCCCTCGGCCTTGGCCCGGTAGAGCGCATGATCGGCCGCGCCCATCAGTGCGTCGATGCCGGACATGCTGACCGTGGCCTCCGCGATGCCGATGCTCACGGTGACGCCGAACTGAACCTTCTCTGCGAGGATCTGCGTGCTCATCACGCGCTTGCGGATGCGATCGGCGACAGTTCTTGCCCGGGACAGACTGGTCTCGGGCAGGAGAACCGCAAATTCCTCGCCGCCGAGGCGGCCGACGATGTCCGACTTGCGCTTGCCGTCGAGGCAGGCGGCGGCAACCGCCCTGATCGCGGCGTCGCCCACCGCGTGGCCGTAGCGATCGTTGACCGACTTAAAATGGTCGATATCGAGCATCAGCACCGAGACGGAGCGATAGTAGCGCTGAAAGCGGCTCCATTCCGCGTCGAGGCTGTCGAGAAAGTGGCGGCGGTTGTAGAGGCCGGTGAGCGGATCGGTGGTGGCGAGCGTCTCCAGCATCGCGGCTTTTTGCGTCAGATCGGTGATGTCAACATAGGTCAGCATGCGACCGCCATTCGACATCGTGGTGCAATGGGCCCTGATGCGCCGGCCATCCGGCGTCTGCAGGTCGCGCACATGATCGCCGGCCTTGACCTCTTCGACACGTCGCGCCGGAAATTTCGCGAGCTCGTTCGTTGGAAGATTGGGCGCACTGGCGCGATGCACGCGTCGCACGAGCGACGAATAAGCCGGCCGGCTCGCGGCCTCGTCTTCGCTGACCTCCCAGAAGCGCCGCATCCGCCGATTCATGAAGGTGGCATGCAGGTCGGCATCGAGAAGGAGAACGCCGTCCTGAACGTTCTCCAGCGCGTCCCGCAGCAGCTTCAACTCGTCGGAGGCGCGTACGATATCGGTGACGGGTGTGTAGGTCAGCATGCGCCCGCCATCGGGCAACGGCGTGACCTGTACGCGCACGACATCGCCATTGGTCCGGCGCAGATCGATCGGCGTCGGATCACCTGCTTCGATCACACGGACGCGTTCCGCCACCAAGGCATCGAGGTCGGGGTCCGGCACCTCGTAGGCTCCGGTGTCACGTCCATGATGAAGCAGGGTGAGAATGGATGGATTGCTGTCGGCAACCTCGTCCGGCAGGCGCCACATCTGACGAAACGACCGGTTGATCAGGCGCGCCCTGAGGCTCGAGTCGAGCAGCACGATCCCGGTCGGCACATGATCGAGCGCAGCGCGCAGCGCCAGCATCTGGCCGCGCATCAGCACGTCGGACGAGCGTTCCCGCTCCTCGCCGGCCGGGCGCGCCTCGCTGCCCGGCTGCTCGAAGGCTATACCGACTTGACGGTCCGATCGCCAGATCACGCGGCAGGTCAGGATCTCGCGTCCCGCGAGCCTGAGCTGGAAGCGCTCGGGCACGCCAAGCCCGCTCTCCATCTCGAGCGTTGCGGCCTCCGCGGTCAATCTGCGCACGACGCAATCGATCGACGACTGGCCGAAATTGAAAAAGATCTTCCCAGCAAGGAACGTCCGTTCCGGGAGCAAGCGGGACATTCACAGCCTCCACGAAACGCGAGGTGAAAAGCCGGTCCAGTTTCGCGCAAGGTTCCTTGCGGCGGTGTAACACAATCGATGTTTGCGGATGAAGGCTAACAACAGGTTGACGCGCAATGCTCTACGCCGATGCAAAAAGCCTTTCGTCATCAGGGCCTGCCCGACGCCCCGCGCCAACCCTCGGTCAATTGCAGAAACGTCGTTTACCGAAAATCCACCACGGCCGCAGTCAGTTGCGCACCGCGTAGAGCGGGGTCCGCAGGGTCAGCTGGTAGGACGGCTTCGGCATCCACGCGATCTGGGCGGTAATACCGAACAGGCGGTTGTCATTGTCGTCCATGCGGTCGAGGTCGAGCCGCAGGAGCGGCTGGGTGAACGGCTCGGCCAGCGTCCGGCCGGCCAGATGTGCGCCGCCGAATGACTGCACGCCGAGGCGGCCGGTGAACTTCCAGTTGCTCGGCCATTGGTAGTAGCCGCCGGCATAGAGGACCGTGTTTGGCCTGATGCTGGCGAGCTGGCCGGCGATGTCAGCATGGGTGTACTGCACGCCGGCGAGCCAGCCCCGCGTCTCGTCCTCATCCAGCGCGTAGTCGAATTCCAGGATGTGATTGAACGACGTTGTCATGCCGGGCTCGTTCGGTACCGATTGCGTCAGGGTCGATTGCAGCGTGATCGTCGGGATCCGTCCGCCGTTCTGCTGATAGAGGTCGGCCTGCACGCCGATGTTCCAGCTCGTGATGTCGAATGACGACCAGCCGCTGCCGATATCGATCGTCGAGCCGGATACCCCGCCATAGAGCGACACACGATCGTTGACGTCGACCGTCAGCGGCAGATCGACGGCGATCGCCCTGGCGGCCGGCAAGCCGTTCGGCAAGCCAGCGCCGCTGCGTGTCGCCAGCGCCGCGAACGCGGCCGACAACGACGTGTTGCCGAAACCGAGCCCGAGCGTTCCGGCCGGAATCGTCGCATAGATGGTGCGCAGGTCGAGATAGATGTTCGGGACAGCCGGCTTTGCGGGTGCGTCCTCGTCTGCGGCGAAGGCGGCGCCCGCCGAAATCGTCAGACACAGCGGCCCGATCGCGACAGCGCGCAAGGCTTGAAGATGCGATGGGCTGCGATGGAACATCGTGACAATCCGACGCGTGGCGATTTGATGACGAAGCCGTTGTTAGATGGAACGTGATCGTTCCCGTGGTCAAGCGCTATCCGCAAGCGATGGACGGCACGGACGTGCGCGGTTACCCTGTCGTGATCGCACTGACACACGCGCCCGCCAGAGTGCAGGCCGGGCAATGGAGGATCACAGCCATGAACACGTCACGCCGCATCCTGCTCACTGGTCTAGCGGGGCTGGCCGTTGCTCCGACGGCCGTGGTCGCCGCGCCCGCGCCGGTCGCCAACGACGCGACGGTCGCCGAAGAGCGCTTCGCGCGCATGATTGCGGCTGCACATGCGCCCGACGTCACCTGCGCGCGGCAGGCCGCACGCTACGCGGACGCGCACTGGCCGGACTATGTCGTGGCGGCCAGGGCCGTGCTCGAGGCGCGTGTGTGATTCGCGCGTCTACCTTTCCACCGCGCGCCTGACCTGTTCGCCGATCTGCGACAGCACGAGCTGCGCCTGCGGCAGGATCGCGCCCATGGCGTGGAAATTGTGGACCATGCCGTCATGGCAGACATGCTCGACGGCGACGCCTGCGGTCAGCAGCTTGCGCGCATAGGCATTGCCTTCGTCGCGCATCGGATCGAATTCGGCGGTGTGGATGATCGCCGTCGGCAGGCCTGCGAGCCGTGTCGCGCGCAGCGGCGAAATGCGGGGATCGGCGGCATCGATGCCGTGGGCCAGATAGTCGGAAAGATCGGCTTCGATCGTGACGCGGTCGATCAGATGGCCTTCCGCGAACTCCTGGCGCGAAGGCGAGGTTTCCTCGAAATCCAGCACCGGGCAGATCAGGCATTGTGCGACGATGGAAAGGCCGGCGTTCTGGAGCGCCTCCTGGCATACGATCGCAGCCAGCGTGGCGCCGGCGGAATCGCCGCCGACCACCAGCCGTTCGGCGTCGATGCCGAGCGATGAGGCCTCGCGCGCGACCCATTCGGTGGCGGCGACCGCGTCGTCCACGGCGGCGGGGAATTTGTGCTCGGGTGCGAGGCGGTAGTCGACCGAGACGAGGCGGCAGCCGGTGGCGTGTGCCAGCGCCGCCGCGATGCGGTCATGCGTGGCAATGCTGCCGGCGACGAGCCCGCCGCCGTGAAAGAACACGAAGCCCGGCGCGCGCTCGCCGGCGCTTGCGGGCGAATAGAGCCGATAGGGCAGTTCGCCGCCGGGGCCAGGCAGTGTGCCGTCGGACGCCGTCACATCCGGCGCATCCGCGCGCGCGAATTGCATCAGCTTCGCCAGCGACTGCCGCCGTGCCTCGACGCTCGGACGGCCCCGCGCTTGCGGCGCGGCCGCAGCCATCATGGTCAACAGGCGCTTTGCGAGCGGATCGAGCGGCATGGGAAACTCCCTATCGTAGCCGGGACTATATCCGGTTTGCTCTTCAACGTGGTTCGGCGTTGGCGCTTGTCCCCTTTCCACGGAAAGGGTGTCGAATCCCCGCAGCAAATCGTTAGAAATTGGGGACAATAGTGCCCGGATAATTCCAAAGGGGAGGCCGGTCGTGGCCGAGATCAGCAAGCCCATCGAATATTCGCCGAGCTGGACCTTCTTCGAGGGTAAATGGCATGACGGCAATGTGCCGATCATGGGGCCGCGCACGCATGGCGCCTGGCTCGGCTCGGTCGTGTTCGACGGCGCGCGCGCGTTCGAGGGTGTAGCGCCCGATCTCGACCGCCACGTCGCCCGCGCCAATCAATCCGCAATCAATTTCGGCCTGAAGCCCGTGGTCGATACCGACACCTGGCTCACGCTCGCGCGCGAGGGCATTGCGCGGTTCGCGGCGAACGCCGAGCTCTATGTCCGCCCGATGTACTGGGCGCAGAACGGTTCGGGCGGCGGCGTATTGTTCGACCCCGAGACCACCAATTGGTGCCTGTGCATCTACGAGGCGCCGATGCCCAAGCCCGTCGGCAACGCGATCACGCTGTCGCCGTTCCGGAGGCCGACGGCCGAATGCGCGCCGGTCGAGGCCAAGGCGGCCTGCCTCTATCCGAACAATTCTCGCGCGCTCGCCGAAGCGGCTTCCCGCGGTTTCCAGAACGCGCTGATGCTCGACATGCTCGGCAATGTCGCCGAGTTCGGCAATTCCAACGTGTTCATGGCCAAGGACGGCGTGGTCTACACGCCAGTGCACAACGGTACCTTCCTGAACGGCATCACGCGCCAGCGCGTCATCGGCCTGCTTCGCGGCGACGGCGTCACCGTGATCGAGAAGACGTTGCGCTACGCAGACTTCCTGGCCGCCGACGAGATCTTCTCCACCGGCAATTTCGCAAAAGTCGCGCCGGTGATCCGCATCGACGAGCGCGAGCTGAAGCCGGGGCCGTTCTACACGAGGGCGCGGAAGCTCTATTGGGATTTTGCGCATGCGGTGAAATTGGCGGCGTAGGCGGCGCTCCCCGTTGGCTCGCAATGACGAGTTCGTGGGAGCGTCGCGTCGCTTATGTGACCCGCCGCCGAAACCGGCTGAACTGAAACGCCTGCGTCGAATTCCACGGCGTATGGTGGACCTCCCTACGCGTCTCGACCAGTTCAAACTCCGACCCGAGCTCCGCCGCAAGGCTCGCGCTGTCGTGTCGCTGCACTGGCAGTCCGCTGCATTTCTCCGGACCATCGAGCGCGAACGTGGCGATGATGACCTGTCCGCCGGGCGCAACGGCCGAGCGCAGGCGCTCGACGTAAGCCGCCCTGTCGTGTGGATCGGTCAGGAAGTGAAACGCCGCGCGGTCGTGCCAGACATCGTAGGTCTTTGCCGGCTGCCACGTCGTGGCATCGGCAACGATCCAGTCGACTGTCGAGGCGGCTGGACCGATGCGTCTCTTCGCGACGTCGAGAGCATTGGCGGAAATATCCAGCACGGCGACGTCGCGATATCCGTCCTGCAGGAGGACGTCGACTAGCCGCGATGCGCCGCCGCCGATATCGATGATGGCGGCGTCATGGTTGGGTTTGGCGGCGCGGATCATGTCGCGCGAGATCGCCGGGGTGTCCTGAAACCAGCTGACCTCGGCCTCGCCTTTGGTGGCGTAAACGTTCTGCCAGTGCATGGTGCGGTCGGACATGGCGGCTCCGGCCGCGGCCAGGAGGGCAGCGCGCACGCGGCGATGCCACAATCAATCGGAGGTTCGCGCGTCCGCCGTATGCGAACGCGCCGGCCGAACGAAGGGCCTATTCGTCCTTCTTCGACATCCGTTCGAGGCGTTCCTGCATTTCCTTCATCTGCTGGCGCAGCTCGTCGATGTTGCTGTCCTTCGGCGCCTCGGCACTCGCATCGGGCTCCGGCTCCGGGCTGGCGGCCGGGCGGGACGATGGGGCAAAGGGCTTGAACATCGAGAAGGTCTGCTGGAACAGCTCCATGTTGCGACGGACCTGCTCCTCGAGCGGCGCAAAAGGAGTGCCGGACAGGGTGTTGGCGATCTGCTTGCGGAACTTCTCCTGCTCCTGGGTCAGCGTCGCGATCGACTGCTCCAGATATTTCGGCACCACCATCTGCATGCTGTCGCCGTAGAAGCGGATGAGCTGGCGCAGGAAGGTGGTCGGCAGCAGGTTCTGGCCGGCCTTGTTCTCCTGCTCGAAGATGATCTGGGCGAGCACGGAGCGGGTGATGTCGTCGCCGGTCTTGGCGTCGTAGACCAGGAAATCTTCGCCGTCCTTGACCATGGCGGCGAGGTCTTCCAGCGTCACATAAGTGCTCGTTCCGGTGTTATAGAGCCGGCGGTTCGCGTATTTCTTGATGGTGGTGGGTTGGTCTGATTTCGCCATGGGCTCTCACTTGCAAACGCTGAGAACGGGAACCTGCCGGGCTATGCCGCAGGGCGGGAAGAATACGCAACGCAACAAAATAAGCATTTTCAAAGGGCTCACGCTACCGTTTTGTGCGCCACGGTTAATTGCACAGCAAAAACGTGCTTGCGAAATCGCCAGGAACGCTATTTTTGAATGCGCTGCGGCATGAATTCGGTCAGCGGCCGATTGACATGCCTCAACGACGTTAACAGGATGCCGAACGAGACTGACGGGCCGTTTCCCCGCCGCCCGCCTGCCCCTTTTCGAAAAACCTCAAGGAGATGCCCATGTCAGACGATGTCGTCATCGTCAGCGCCGCCCGCACCCCGGTCGGAAGCTTCAACGGAGCCTTCGCAACTCTTCCCGCCCATGACCTCGGCGCCGTCGCCATCAAGGCCGCGCTGGAGCGCGGTGGCATCGAGCCCGGTCGGGTCTCGGAAGTCATCATGGGGCAGATCCTGACCGCCGCCCAGGGCCAGAACCCGGCTCGCCAAGCCTCGATCGGCGCCGGTATTCCGGTGGAGAGCCCGGCCTGGGGCGTGAACCAGCTCTGCGGCTCGGGCCTTCGTACCGTTGCGCTCGGCTACCAGGCGCTGCTCAACGGCGATTCCGAGATCGTGGTTGCCGGCGGCCAGGAATCCATGAGCATGGCTCCGCATGCCCAGTATCTGCGCGGTGGCGTGAAGATGGGTGCCGTCGAGTTCGTCGACACCATGATCAAGGACGGCCTGTGGGATGCCTTCAACGGTTACCACATGGGCAACACCGCCGAGAACGTCGCGCGCCAGTGGCAGATCACCCGCGCCCAGCAGGACGAGTTCGCGGTTGCCTCGCAGCAGAAGGCCGAGGCCGCACAGAAGGCCGGCAAGTTCAACGACGAGATCGTCCCCGTCACCATCAAGACCCGCAAGGGCGACGTCGTCGTCAGCGCCGACGAATATCCGCGCCACGGCGCAACGCTCGACGCGATGGCCAAGCTCAAGCCGGCCTTCGAGAAGGACGGCACGGTCACGGCCGGCTCGGCCTCCGGCATCAATGACGGCGCTGCCGCCGTGGTGCTGATGACGGCGAAGCAGGCGGCCAAGGAAGGCAAGAAGCCGATCGCGCGCATCGTGTCCTGGGCTCAGGCCGGCGTCGATCCGAAGATCATGGGCTCTGGCCCGATCCCGGCCTCGCGCGCCGCGCTGAAGAAGGCCGGCTGGAGCGTCGGCGATCTCGACCTGATCGAGGCCAACGAAGCCTTCGCGGCGCAGGCCTGCGCCGTCAACAAGGACCTCGGCTGGGACACCTCCAAGGTCAACGTCAATGGCGGCGCGATCGCGATCGGTCATCCGGTCGGCGCCTCCGGCGCGCGCGTGCTGGTCACGCTGCTGCACGAGATGCAGAAGCGCGATTCGAAGAAGGGCCTTGCCACGCTGTGCATCGGCGGCGGCATGGGTATCGCGATGTGTCTGGCGCGCGACTGACGATAGCTGACGTGTAACTGACGCTTCATTTGTGCGTGCGCTGCACACATGAGTGAGTGCGTTGCACGCGACTAAAAAGGCGGCGGTTGCAAATCAAATATTCTTCGCAATCGCGCATGCCTCGACTAAAGAGAAACGCCCGGCTCACGCCGGGCGTTTTGTTCTTGATGTCCGTCAAACGTCCCGCATAATCCGCAGTTAAAAAACGATCACGTCAGAAACGTCCGAAGAGTCCAAGGGAAGGAATACGATATGGCACGTGTTGCATTGGTGACGGGTGGTACGCGGGGCATCGGAGCGGCGATCAGCAAGGCGCTGAAGGCGGCGGGCTACAAGGTTGCGGCGAGCTATGCCGGCAACGATGCGGCGGCGGAGAAGTTCAAGGCCGAGACCGGCATCGCCGTCTACAAATGGGACGTCAGCAGTTTCGACGCCTGCGCCGAGGGCGTGAAGAAGGTCGAGGCCGAGGTCGGCCCGGTCGATGTGCTCGTCAACAATGCCGGCATCACCAAGGACGGCGCCTTCCACAAGATGAGCCTCGAGCAATGGAACGCCGTGATCGGCACCAATCTCGGCTCGCTCTTCAACATGTCGCGCCAGGTGATCGAGGGCATGCGCGCGCGCAAGTTCGGCCGCATCATCAACATCTCCTCGATCAACGGCCAGAAGGGCCAGTTCGGCCAGGTGAACTATTCCGCGGCGAAAGCCGGCGAGATCGGCTTCACCAAGGCCTTGGCACTGGAAAACGCCAAGGGCGGCGTCACCGTGAACGCGATCTGCCCCGGCTACATCAACACCGAGATGGTGCAGGCTGTGCCGAAGGACGTGCTGGAGAAGGCCATCCTGCCGCTGATCCCGATCGGCCGTCTCGGCGAACCCGAGGAGATCGCGCGCGCGGTCGTGTTCCTCGCCGCCGACGAAGCCGGCGCCATCACCGGCTCGACTCTGACCGTTAACGGCGGCCAGTACATGGTGTGATGCGATCGCATCACGTTCCGTCATATCGGTAACTTCGTCATGCCCGGGCTTGTCCCGGGCATCATGCGCTGTCATTCCGGGTCTGGCGCTGTCGCGCCATCCCGGAATGACGAGGTACCTTTCGATGTCTCCCCGCACCGCGACGCTGATCGGATTGACCGCGATCCTGATGTGGTCGCTGCTCTCCGTGATGACGGTGGCGACCGGAAAGGTCCCGGCGTTCCAGCTCGCCGCGATGACGTTTGCGATCGGCGGCCTCGTCGGTCTGCTCACCTGGATCGGCCGCGGCGAGGCGGCGAAAAGCCTGCGTCAACCGCTGGTCGTGTGGATCGTCGGCGTCGGCGGCCTGTTCGGCTATCACGCGCTCTATTTCCTCGCGCTGCGCTTCGCGCCGCCGGCCGAAGCCGGTCTTCTGAACTACATGTGGCCGCTCCTGATCGTGCTGTTCTCGTCCTTCCTGCCGGGCGAGCGGCTCGCCGTGCATCACATCGTCGGTGCCGTGCTCGGCCTCGTCGGCACCGTGCTGCTGTTCGCCGGCAACACCAGCGGCTTCGCGCCGGGCGCGGTCCCGGGATTGATCGCGGCCTTTATCGCCGCCTTCGTCTGGGCGACCTATTCGGTGCTGTCGCGCCGACTGAAAGCTGTGCCGACCGATGCCGTTGCGGGATTCTGCCTTGCCACCGCAGTCCTCGCCGCGCTGATGCATGGTCTGCTCGAGGTGACCGTATGGCCGGAGACCACGCTGCAATGGCTCTCCGTGATCGCGCTCGGCATCGGTCCCGTCGGTGCTGCCTTCTATGCCTGGGACATCGGCATGAAGCGCGGTGACATCCGCGTGCTCGGCGCTGCGTCCTACGCAACGCCGCTGCTCTCGACCGGCTTCCTCATCGCCGCGGGCTTTGCGCAAGCCAGCGCCAACATCGCCATTGCCGCGATCCTGATCGCCGGCGGCGGTCTGATCGCGGCAAAGGACATGGTGCTGCGGAAGCGATGAGCCGTCATTCCGGGGCGCGCAGAGCGCGAACCCGGAATCCATTTATCCGCGTCAATAGTGGCGAGATAGATTCCGGGTTCGCCGCTTGCGCGTCGCCCCGGAATGACCCTGTGGAGCTAAGGCTCCCACCCCTTCGGCGCCAGCTCGAACTTCGCGAATTCGAACGCAGGCGCCACGGAGCAGCCGACCAGAGTCCATTCGCCCGTGGTCTCCGCCATCTGCCAGGCATTCGCCGGCACGATCGCCTGCGGCCGCTCGCCGTTCACGAGATCCGTGCCGAGCCGCACCTCGTGCTGGGAGCAGCCGTCATGCGCGATGCGCAGCGTCAGCGGACTGCCGGCATAATAGTGCCAGACCTCGACCGCGTCGATGCGATGCCAGTGCGAGCGTTCGCCGCGCGCGAGCAGGAAATAGATCAGGGTCGAGCGCGAGCGCCCGTTGGCGTCCGTGCTCTGGTCGCGAAACGTCTCGCGGTAGTGCCCGCCTTCGGGATGGGGTCTGAGTTCAAGGCGCGCGATGATCTCGGCTGCGGTCGGCATCGATCCCCGTCAGGACTTGTTCTCAGGATTTGTTCTTGCGCTCGCGGAGTTCGCCGAACACCGCGGCGGCGTCCGCGCCCTTCATGTGCAGCTTGGCCGCGACCGCCGGTTCATCGGCGCGCAGGAACACGTTTGCGCGCTTCTCGTCGCCAAGCAGCGTGGGAATGGTCGGCTTGTTCTCGGCCCGCAGCTTCGTCACCTCCGCCGCGCGGGCCTGGAGCGCCGCATTGTCCGGCTCGATGGTGAGCGCGAACTTGACGTTGGAGGCGGTGTATTCGTGGCCGCAATAGAGCTTGAAGTCGTCGGGCAGGGCGCGCAGCTTCAAAAGCGAGTCCCACATCATCGGATAGGTGCCCTCGAATACGCGGCCGCAACCGATCGAGAACAGCGTGTCGGCGGCGAACACCGTCTTCTCGGTGTCGAACACGTAGGAGATGTGATCGAGCGTGTGGCCGGGCGTCTCCACGACGCGCGCCAGCAGGTTGCCGATCTTCACCACGTCAGCATTGGTGACGCGCAAATCGACGTTCGCAATCTTCGTGGTCTTGTCATGCGGCCCGACGACGCGGCAATTGAATTTCTGCTTGAGTTCGGCGACCCCGCCGACATGATCGCCGTGATGATGCGTGATCAGGATATCGGTGAGCTGCCAGCCCTCGCGCTCCAGCGCCTTCAGGATGGGGCCGGCCTCCGGTGCGTCGATCGACGCCGTCGCTTTGGTTTCCAGATCGTGGATCAGATAACCGAAATTGTCGTTTAAACAGGTGAAAGTACGAATTTCGGCGGCCATGACATCTCCATCGCGCTCAGCCCCGCCAGACAAATATGGCGTTAACGTTGCGCAGGCAATGCAATATTCCGCGCGCGGCGGCCGCCTTGTGCATGTTACATTGCCGTCATGAGCATCGACGTCGTCGACCTCCGCGAGTTCTACTCCCGCCGCCTCGGGATCGTGGCGCGGCAAATGATCAATCGCGGCATCAGGGAGCGCTGGCCGGGCGCCGAGGGCCAGCGCGTGCTCGGCATCGGCTATCCCACGCCCTATCTCGGGTTGTTCCGCGAGGACGCCGAGCGCTGCATCGCCTTCATGCCGGCGGCGCAGGGAGTCCTGAAATGGCCGACGGGTCGGCCGTCGCTGGCCTCGCTGGTGGATGAGTTCTCGCTGCCGCTGCCTGACGCCGCGGCCGACCGCATCCTCCTGGTGCACGCGCTGGAGATGTCGGACGATCCGGCCGCGTTGCTCCGCGAGGTGTGGCGCGTGCTGTCGCCGTCCGGTCGCGTGATCGCGGTGATCCCGAACCGGCGCGGGGTGTGGACCCGCAGCGACAACACGCCGTTCGGCCATGGCCGGCCCTATTCGCGCTCGCAGATCACCGATCTGTTACGCCAGACCTGGTTCACGCCGACCGCCTGGGGCGAGGCGCTGTTCATGCCGCCCTATGCCGGCGGCTGGGTGTTGAAATCGGCGCATATGTGGGAGCGCGCCGGCGCCGCGCTGTCGCTGCCCTTTGCCGGTGTGCACATCGTCGAGGCCACCAAGCAGGTCTATCGCGCGATCCCGGCCAAGCGCGAGCGGGCGCGGCTGATTCCGGCGCTGACCAAGCCCGTGCTGGTGCCGTCCTCGACGACGGTGACGCGGGGCTGAAAACAAATCGTCCCGGCGGGGCCGGGACGATGCAGTTCACGAATCTGAAAAAGCTTACTCGCCGGGAGCCACTTCGTCGCTCGATGCGGCCGGTGCAGCCTCGCGCTCGGCGCGCGGGCCATGGGGCCGGCGCCGCCGTCGCGGATAGCGTTCGCCGCCGGCACCGCCCTCGAAGCCGCCCTGGCCGCCATTCACCTGAGGCTGCGCGCCGGTGATGAAGGAGGGCAGGCGATCGACGCTGCCGGCATCGGCGATGACAGGCTGCGGCTGGTTCTGCGGTTGCGGCTGATATTGCGGCTGCGGCTGATACTGCGGCTGCGGACGATGGTCGCGTTCGCGATGCTCGCGCGGCTGCTGGTTGTCGCGCTGCTGGTGATCGCGCTGATGATGATCGCGCTGGCTGTCGCGCATATAGGGCTGCTGCTGCGGCGGCTGCGGGACGAAGCCGGGCTCCTGGCCGAAGGCCGAGAAATTCTCGCCGTCGTCCTCGCCGTCGTCGCTGCTGGCGACGGGCTCGTCGCCGCGCGGCTGCTGCTGGTTCTGGCGGAACTGCTCCTGCGCCGCCGCGATCAGGCGGAAATAGTGCTCGGCGTGCTGGTAGTAGTTCTCGGCCGCAACGGGGTCGCCGGAGGAGCGCGCGTCGCGCGCAAGCTGAAGATACTTTTCGGCGATGTGCGAGGCGGTGCCGCGGATCTTGATGTCGGGTCCGTTGGACTCATAGACCCGGGTCATCGGGTTCTGGCCGCGCCGGTTGTTGTTGTTATTGTTGTTGCGGTTGCGCATCCGCTGCTTGTTCTGACCGTTTCTCATGTCCTGCCTTTAATTCCAGCCCTAAAGGTTGCACGCATTACTGATTGCTAGGAGTGACCTGATGACAGCGGTTCACATTCCTCATGCGCACCGCGCGCAAGAGCGGATTGAACCCTGCCGATGTTCGTCGACCGTCGCGTTCAACAAAGACGCGTTCCCCACCCGCCAGCATTGATTGCCAGCGAACCCATTCATATCGCCTGCCGAAACAAGCCCAGCTTTCTTGCGTAAGTGTTCAAGCGCAATATCAGGCTTTCGTTCACGTTGCGGTCGGAGAGCAGCGCAGCTCCACTGGCCATCGCGCTCAACAGGACCTGCGGCTTGGAACCTTTAATCAGTAAAGCTCTCGCCCGAGAGCCCGGCTTTCACCCGTAGGTCTACGGGGCCGGTACCGATGTGTTGACCGGAACGTAGTCGTTCCCACGGGATATTCCAAGAGCTTTTTACGGGCCAATCCGGCTTTTATGGGGGCATTTTTCGGGCCGAGACGGCCCGTGAAATACCCGCCAGGTCGGCCTTGGGTGGCCTGTCCAGCGATAACGCGGCAGCCGCCATCAAGGTTTCAATATTTCGGGCCTGGCCCTGTCCGGCCTCGACCACCAGCGCTCCGCCGGGGGCAAGACGATCAGTCGCCTGCGGGATCAGGGCGCGATAGGCGTCGTATCCATCATTGCCGCCGTCGAGCGCCAGATGCGGGTCGTGCTCGCGCACCTCGATGCTCAATTTCGGAATCTCGGCCGAGGGAATATAGGGCGGATTCGAGACGATGAGGTCGAACGGGCCCGAGAGCGCGGCCGCATAGGAGCAGGCGACGAAGGCGGCGCGGTCGGCGAGGCCGAGAGCTGCGGCATTGTCCCTGGCGGTGACGAGCGCGCTCAGGCTGAGATCCGTGCCGATCCCGAAGGCATCAGGGATTTCATGCAGCAGCGCGAGCAGGATCGCGCCGGAGCCGGTACCGATGTCGGCGATGCGCGGTGGATGAGCTGCGTTCCGCTCGCGGAAGATTTCGAGCGCAAGCTCGACCACGGTCTCGGTATCGGGACGCGGGACCAGGGTTGCTTCGGACAGGCGGAACGGCAGGCCCCAGAATTCGCGTGTACCGAGGATGCGCGCCACCGGCTCGCCGGCGATGCGACGTTCTGCGTGCTGCACCAGTCGCGACGCTTCGGCCGCGGTGAGGGGGCGGGCGGCCTGCGCGATCAGGCCAGTGAGGTCGAGGCCGAGCACGGCGCCGAGCAGGACGCGCGCGTCCTGCTCCGCCTCGTCGAGCTGCGCCGCTTTCAGTCGCGCAGCCAGCGCGCGCCGCGCGCTCTCGATGGATTGTCCGGTGAAGGGGCTGCCCATGCGGCGCGTCACGCCGCAGCGCCCTGCGCGGCGAGCTGCGCGGCCTGGTGCTCGGTGGTCAGCGCGTCGACCAACTCGCCGAGCGCTTCGCCGGCGATCACCTGCGGCAGCTTGTAGAGTGTCAGATTGATGCGGTGGTCGGTGACGCGTCCCTGCGGGAAATTGTAGGTGCGGATGCGCTCGGAGCGGTCGCCGGAGCCGACCTTCTCCTTGCGCTCGGCCGAGCGCGCGGCGTCGACGCGTTGCCGCTCGGCGTCGTAGATGCGCGAGCGCAGGATGTTCATGGCCGAGGCCCGGTTCTTGTGCTGCGAGCGGCTGTCCTGCATCATCACCACGATGCCGGTCGGGATGTGGGTGATGCGGATCGCCGATTCCGTCTTGTTGACGTGCTGGCCGCCGGCGCCCTGCGCGCGCATGGTCTCGATGCGCAGATCGTCGTTCTTGATGTCGACATCGACGTCCTCGACCTCCGGCAGCACGGCGACCGTCGCCGCGGACGTGTGGATGCGTCCCTGCGTCTCGGTGTCGGGCACGCGCTGCACGCGGTGCACGCCGGATTCGAATTTCAGCTTGGAGAACGCGCCGCGGCCCTGCACCTCGGCGATGATTTCCTTGTAGCCGCCGACGGTGCCTTCGCTCGCCGAGATCACTTCGACCTTCCAGCCCTGAAGGCTGGCGAAGCGCTCGTACATCCGGAACAGGTCGCCGGCAAACAGCGAGGCCTCGTCGCCGCCGGTGCCGGCACGGATTTCCAGCACCACGTTGCGGTCGTCCATGGCGTCCTTGGGCAAGAGCGCGACGCGGATCTGCTGGACCAGGTCCTCGATCCTCAGGTTGAGATCGTCGCGCTCGGCTTCCGCCATGCTGCGCATCTCGGCATCGGTCGCGGGATCGGCGATCAGCGCCTCGGTATCGGCGAGCTCCTTGACCGCGGAGCGATAGGTCTTCACCGCCTCGATCAGCGGCGTGATCTCGGCGAGCTCGCGCGTGATCTGCACGTAACGTTCGGAGGCGAGCTGTCCCAGCGATTCGGCCTCGAGCGAGGCGTGATGCGCGAGCAGGACGTCCAGTTTGGCTTCGGGGAGTGACGACATCGGTTCGGTCTCAAATGGCGGAAAGAGGCGAGGCGGCGGGAAGCGGCGACAGGCCCGCTACAATGCCAGGCCTTCGGCCTCGGCAAATTCCGTCAGCTTCTGCCGGATCGCGACGCTGCCCGCGGGCGCGTCCAGCAACGGGCCGAGCATCGCCTCGGCTTTCTTGGCGTCGAGATCGAGCACCATCGCCTTGACCGGACCGAGCGCGGTCGCCGACAGCGACAGCGAGCGGTAGCCCAGCGCGATCAGCGCCAGGGCGCCGATCGGCTTGGAGGCCATTTCGCCGCAGAGCGAGAGCGACTTTTGCGCCGCTGTGGCCTTGCGTGCAATGTCGCGCAGCGCACGCAGGATCGGCGCCGACATGGTGTCGAAGCGCTCGGAGACCTTTGCATTGCCGCGGTCGACCGCGAACAGGAACTGGAACAGATCGTTGGAGCCGACCGAGATGAAGTCGACCTTCTTCAGGAGCTCGTCGAGCTGATAGAGCAGCGCCGGCACCTCGACCATGGTGCCGATGTCGATCCGTTCCGGCAGCGTGTGGCCGTGCTGGCGCAGATAAGTCAGCTCGCGCTCGACCAGCGCCTTTGCGGAATCGAACTCGGCGACCTCGGAGATCATCGGGAACATGATGCGCAGCGCGCGGCCGCCGCCGGCGCGCAGCAGCGCGCGGATCTGGCCGCGCAACAGGCCGGGGCGGTCCAGCCCGAGCCGGATCGCGCGCCAGCCGAGCGCGGGATTCTCCTCGATCACGGCCTCCATATAGGGCAGCGCCTTGTCGCCGCCGATGTCGAGGGTGCGGAAGGTGACGGGCTTGGTGCCTGCGGCGTCCAGCACGGTGCGATAGAGCGCGAGCTGGTCGCTGGTGCGCGGCAGGCTCTGGCCGACCATGAACTGCAGCTCGGTGCGGAACAGGCCGATGCCGGCGCTGCCGGTGTCCTCGATATGCGGCAGATCGATGGCGAGGCCTGCGTTGATCATCAGCTCGACCTTCTGGCCGTCCCTGGTGACGCAGGGGCGGTCGCGCAGCGCCAGATACTGCGCCTGCCGGCGGGCGCGGAAGCGCACGCGCTCGGCGAAGGCGGCCTCGATTTCCTGCGACGGACGCACATAGATCGAGCCCGACGTGCCGTCGACGATGATGGCGTCGCCGGGATCGGCAATGCCGGGCGCGTTCGGGACTTCGCCGACCGCAGGGATTCCGAGCGCGCGCGCCACGATCGAGACGTGGGAGTTGGCGGTGCCTTCCTCCAGCACGATGCCGCGCAGGCGCTTGCGGTCGTAGTCGAGCAGCGCCGCCGGGCCCATCGCGCGCGCGATGACGATGGCGTTGTCGGGCAGCTGCTCGCGCGACGGTGCGTGGTCCTGGCCGACGAGCTGCCTCATCAGGCGGTAGCCGAGATCCTCCAGGTCGTGCAATCGGTCGCGCAAATAGGGATCGGTCGAGCGCAGCATGCGCGCGCGGGTGTCGGACTGCACGCGCTCGACGGCGGCTTCCGCCGTGAGGCCGGTGGCGACCGCCTCGTGCAGCTTGTGCGACCAGCCCTGGTCGTTGGCGAACATGCGGTAGGCTTCCAGCACCTCGCGGTGCTCGCCGCCCTCGGCGACGTCGCCGCGCTCCAGCATGCGGTCGAGATCGGCGCGCAGCTTGGCGAGCGCGGTGTCGAGCCGCTTGATCTCCTTCGACAGGTCCTCGGCGATGTAGTCCTTGATGACCACGCGCGGCTCGTGCAGCACGACATGGCCGAGCGCGATGCCTTCCGACAGGATGGCGCCGACCTTCTGCGCGGAATGGCGCGCGGCCGGCTCCTGGCCGGGCTGGGCGAGCGCGGACAGTTCGCCGGAGGCGATCAGCTCGGCCAGCACCATCGCGGTGGTCTGGAGAGCCTCGAGCTCCTCCTCGACATAGTTGCGCTTGGCGCGGTTCTGCACCACCAGCACACCGAGGGTGTTGCCGGCCCGCAGGATCGGCACGCCGAGGAAGGAGTGGTAGATCTCTTCGCCGGTCTCGGGGCGGAACGAGAAGGCCGGGTGGCTCTGCGCGTCGCTCAAGTTGAGCGGCGTCGCCTCGCTGGCGACGAGGCCGACCAGGCCCTCATGGGCGCTGAGCACGGTATGGTGCACAGCCTCGCGGTTGAGACCTTCGGTGGCGTAGAGCTCGAGCGTGTTGTCGATGCGCAGCACATAGACCGAGCACACTTCGGCCACCATGTTGGCGGCGATCAGCACCACGATCTTGTCCAGCCGCTCCTGGGCCGAGACCTGCTCCGCCATGGTTTCGCGGAGCCGTCTCAACAAGACGCGGGGACCTCCCGACGCGCTCCGCATTTACCGTCAATCTCCTCCGTCTGCCGGGCCCGAAGGGGCCATCGGCGGCTCGCCCGAAATCCAGAAAAACAACAAATTTGCTCGTCCGGCGCCGGCCCAAGCCCAAATCTTCTTCAGATTTAGCACTTGTTCCGAATCAGCACCGCCTCAACTGGGGCACAGTTTATGGCAGCCCACCCTCTTCGCCGTATAGCGAATTGGGGCTTGTTTTGCCAAGCAAAACGCCTGCCAAACGCGAATGTGTGTACACCTTCGCGTTTGCTGCGGCCGCTAAGAGAAAATTCGTCTAAGCCTGATCGAGGCCGTAGAGCGTGTGCAGGGTGCGCACCGCGAGCTCGGTATAGGCGGTGTCGATCAGGACCGAGAATTTGATCTCGGAGGTTGTAATGGCCCGGATGTTGATATTCCGTCCGGCGAGGGCCGAGAACGCCTGGGCGGCGACGCCGGCATGGCTGCGCATGCCGCTGCCGATCACCGAGATCTTGGCGACGTCGGTGGCGGTATCGAGCCGGGCGTAGCCGATCTTGGCCTTGGCAGCGGTGATCGTGTCCTTGGCGCGGGTGTAGTCGGCGGCCGGCACGGTGAAGGTGAGGTCAGTGGTCTTGCCGTCTTCAGAAACGTTCTGGACGATCATGTCGACGTTGATGTTGGCCTCCGCCAGCGGGCCGAAGATCGATGCCGCAACGCCCGGCTTGTCCTGGATCTGGCGCACCGAAATCTGGGCCTCGTCCTTCGAGAAGGCGATACCGGTGACAACGTGGCTTTCCATGATCTCCTCCTCGCTGCAGATCAGCGTGCCGGGCGGCTGGTTGGCATGCGGGTCGATGTCCTCCGGCTTGTCGAAGCTCGAGCGGACGAAGATCGGCATGTTGTGGACCATGCCGAGTTCCACCGAGCGGACCTGGAGCACCTTTGCGCCCTGCGAGGCCAGTTCCAGCATGTCCTCGAACGCGATCTTGTCGAGCCTTTTGGCCTTCGGCACGATTCGCGGGTCGGTGGTGTAGACGCCATCGACGTCGGTGTAGATGTCGCAGCGGTCCGCCTTGACGGCGGCGGCGACTGCCACGGCCGAGGTGTCGGAGCCGCCGCGGCCGAGCGTCGTGATGCGACCCGTCTCGGGGTTGATGCCCTGGAAGCCGGCGATGACCGCGACCTCCTTGCGCTCCTGGAAGCGCTTGATGATCTCGCTGCCGTCGATGTTCTCGATCCGGGCCGAGGCATGGGCATCGCTGGTCTTGATCGGGATCTGCCAGCCCTGCCAGGAGCGAGCCTGAATGCCCATGCCCTGGAGCACGATGGCGAGCAGGCCCGAGGTCACCTGTTCGCCCGAGGCGACGACGGCGTCGTATTCGCGCGCGTCGTGCATCGGCGAGGCATCGGTGCACCAGGCCACCAGCTCGTTGGTCTTGCCGGACATCGCCGAGACGACCACGGCCACTTCATGGCCGGCGTCGACCTCACGCTTCACATGGCGTGCGACGTTGCGGATACGTTCGATGTTGGCGACGGACGTGCCGCCGAATTTCATCACGAGGCGGCTCATGACGACGCGTGCATTCCCTCATAAGGATCAGTATGGTGACCACACCGGACGAGTGCCTTGCGGATACCGACCGCGCGTATACAG
>NZ_WQNE01000024.1 GCF_009759665.1 Bradyrhizobium cajani | reverse complement strand
GTAACGTCTCCTGTGAGACGCTGCGGGCTGCGCGGGAGCGCCCTTTGGGTGAGCGCTCCTGCTCGCCCGCAGCTCCATTCCCTGCCAGTCAAACCTTGCCGTCAGATTAAGTCGAAACTTCTACAATGTATTCGCTTGCTATGTGTCGCGGCATGGCCGTGCCTTCGTCGACCGTGCGCTCTACCTGCCAAAGGAATGGACCGACGACCGTGTTCGCCTGAAGGCAGCGCATGTACCGCGCGATGTGGGCTTTGCGACGAAGCCTAAAATCGCGCGTCGCATGATCGCTGGCGCAATCGCCGCAAAGGTGCCGTTCTCGTTCGTTGCGGCGGACAGCGTGTATGGCACGGGAGAGATTGAAACTCTGCTGCGCAACGCGTGCAAAGGCTATGTTCTGGGTGTTGCGTCCAATCACGTGTTCTATTCCTGGGGCAAGGAGCAGCCCGTCGCCGGCACCGCCGCGGTAATCGCGCAGGGCCTTCCCAAGCAGGCCTGGCGCCGCCTGTCGTCTGGCGATGGGACCAAAGGTCCGCGCTGGCACGACTGGGCCTACGTCGAACTGGCCGATCTCGACGAATACAATGACGACCTTGCCAGGGAATGGACGCGAGGTCTTCTGGTTCGCCGCAACATTGCCGACGGCAGCTTGGCGTTTTACTCCACATGGTGCCCCAAGGGCACGTCCATCCAAAAGCTGGTGTTAGTGGAAGGCCATCGGTGGGCCATCGAGGACAGCTTCGAAACGACCAAGAACGAACTCGGTCTTGATCACAACGAGACCCGTTCCTGGCATGGCTGGCATCGCCATGTCTCACTCGTCATGTTTGCCTTCGCTATAATGGCCGTCATCCGCTCTCGAGCCAACACTGTGCCCAAAAAAACGCGATCGCGACCTCGACTGAAGCATCGTTCTTGATCCGCTGGTCGATCCATGAAATCAGGCGCATCGCAATAAAGCTTGCCCAGCGGCGCATCTCGCACGCACACTTACTCGCTTGGTCGTCCTGGCGCAGGGCTCATCAAGCCAACGCGCGCAGAGCCCATAAGAAAAAATTGCAACTGTAATGCTAGTCCTTTTCCGGCCGGACTCACTGTCGTAGTTCAGCACCGGCGTGATCAGAAATGGGATAGAAACGAGTGAGACCCGATAGGGTTAGTGCCTGGAGCGCCGCTCCAGCTAGGTCCTTTGGTTCGGAGTATACACAGTCAGCAGCAAGCTGGTTCCAATCTGCGGGATGCGCCCTGATCGCGCGATGATCATCCACCGGCCGACGAAAAGACCACCGGCAGTGTTGCCGGCGGCCTTGCTGGCTCTCATACTGGATGAAATGGTGTCCAGCGCCGGTGCCAGCCATCCAGGCTCAAACCGCGCCGCGTCCTAGAATCTCATGAAACCGCTTAACTGTGGAGCCTCAAGAGGTTGTCCTCGGTCAAAGCGAGGCGGCTGATCGGCGTTTGAGAATTTATACCACCATGGGGCCGGTGCCAATTGTATCGATGCAGCCAGATCGGCAGCTCCTGAGCGCGCCGGTCTGACGTCGAATAGGCTTTGGCATAAGCCCGTTCCCGAAGTGCGGTCTGGATGAAGCGCTCGGCTTTTCCGTTTGTTCTCGGCGTGTAGGGCTTGGTGCGGATGTGTTTGATGCCCAGGTCGCGGCAAGCGTCGCGAAAAGCGAACGACTGGTAGCAACTCCCATTGTCGGTCATGACGCGAGCAACGGTGACGCCGAGGCTCTTGTAATAAGCCACGGCGGCCCTGAGAAAGGGAACGGCGCTGGCGGCCGTCTCGTCGGGCTTGATCTCGGTGAAGGCGACGCGGGAATGGTCGTCAATGCAGACGTGGACGAAGTCCCATCCGGCGCCACGGCTCTTGTTCGGTCCACTCGGATCGCCGGTGATGCGGTGTCCGACACGTTGGAAACGCCCGAGCTTTTTGATGTCGATGTGAATGATCTCGCCTGGCCTCTCGCGCTCATAGCGGCGTTCCGGCTCGGCCGGCTCCAGATCACGGATGCGGTTTAAGGATGCGGCTGACGGTGGCCGGAGACACTGCGACCTCGGCTGCGATTTGCTTGCCGGTGTGGCGCTGCCGGCGCAACGCCTCGACGGCTGTGCACGTGGCTGGCGGGGTTCGGCTCGGCGATGAATGGGGCCTTGAGGAGCGATCACGCACCCCCTCCACACCTTCCGCGCGGAACCGCTTGACCCATTTGGCGACGGTCTTCGGCCTCGTATTGAACAGGTCCGCCGCACCGGCCTGGCTCAACCCGCCTTCGACCACGCTTCGCACCATCGCCTCTCGACCTTTGGGCGTCAAAGGCGCATTCTTGTGGACGTTCACCTGGTCTCTCCTTGGAACACTGAAGCTTCGCAACCTCAGCTTCCTCGGTTCAGACCAGATGGACAACCTCTGACAGACCACAACTAGAGCGCGACGGCAGGGGGCTTTTCGATGCCACGGATCGTCAATTGCCGCGGGTCCCAGTTGCGCCAAGACGCGTGGATGCATCCGCTATCGAGCCAAGTTTATACTGTTCCTTGCCCACCTCGCTTACGGCTACCAGGCCAACACGCCGGAGCCGTCGCGTGCCCGCGGCAGGCTGGAACCGGATTGCGTGTGGGCGGACAGTGCGTGTCGATCCCTGATGGAGCGCCCACTCGATGTCGTCGGCGTTGCCAAGGCCGCCATCGACAAGATGGTTTTTGAGCAGGCTTCCAGCGCGGGTGCGCTGCCGCTCCAGCATGGCCGCATAAGGCGGCGATCGGAACCATTATTAGTCACGTCGAAGCCGGTCACGATCTGCTCTCCGGCCACACTCGCGACCTGCACGTGTGTCCGGGGCGGAAACCGCCGTCCGCCATCTTCATGACGCCGGGCTCGGAGTCGATGCTGAAGGCGCGCGGCTTTTTCAGCTTCTTGCCCTTGTTGCGCTTTGTCTTCTCGCACTTGGCGCTGCCGCTTGATCTCGACGGGTGCAACCCGCGCTGCCTTGAGGTGCTCCGTATTGCGCTCACGCGCGGTCGCTGCTTGGCTGCGTTGATACGCCGATTGCTTGCATCGGACCGCGTCTCGACCTCTCGCTCGAGTTCCTCCGCGACCATCTGCGCCGTCGCCAGATGCCGATCGGTTGGCGCTGGAACGAGGCGGCGCCGGCACTCGCCCGGTTCCGGACGCCATCCTGCGCCAGCTCCTGGCGAGGTCGACGAGACCCACTCCGAAGGCAGGCAAATGCTCGGCAAGAAGCCGGTCGAGGAGATCGGCGCATCCCATCCGGAAGTCTGCCAGCGTGTGACGCAGCTTATCTTCAGACATCCTGATCCCTGCAGTCTGTCATTGCAGCGAATTACACTCTTCGCCGAGGGGCCAAATGATTCACGCCTTCTGAGAGAGACGAACGCGATCTCATTCCAAAAGTGTGTTGAAGAACCCGCGGCTCGCTTGGCCATCGTTTAGATCAATCAGCCCTCACTACAGGTGCACGTGCCTATTGATCGGCGTAGTGGGCATTTTCGCGCTTGCTGAGAGATGCAGAAGAAGGGCCGCACGTTGTAGAAAGTGACTCGCATCACCCAAGAATGACCCGAAATTCGGCGAAACATCGGTCCAAATTGATTAAATCCGGCTCTGAAGCGACGCTATCATCGATTGATTGCACCTCATCCCCTCTAGGAACTGAATGGCATCGTTGAGTACAAGCTGTGTTGAATTCGTATACCTTGAACGTGGTCTGGGCGAAACAGCCGATGCCGCGAACCGGTCGCTGCTAAGCGGCCAATTGCGGTTATCCAAATGAATATCGAGGTGCTTCAGGTCGCCAGCAGCCGACTTGCCGCGACCTTGGAACGCTCTACTTTGAAGAAGGTCGATCCATTTTTGCGGGCTATCGCCATATCAGCGATACGTCCGCGCTATCGAACGGTCGCTGAACAGCATGCTCCAACTCACGTCAAACACGTGGCTCTCCATCCAGATGAAGGACCGAGTTCTACCGGCGAAAGTGGAGCATTTTACTGGCGTCGGCCCGGCGAGCCGGAAGGCCCGTTGCGCGAGCCTCTGCCGCCGGGAAATGCCTGCCGTGCACTGCACGAGAGCCGGTCCGATAACCTGGCGCTCCAACTCGCCGCATACAACTCGAAACACAATTGTCCCAACTCCGGTTGGGGTTGGTCCCCACGGTATCAACAGAGGAGTTCTTGATGTCTCGGAAAGTGATCGTCACGTGCGCAGTCACCGGTGGGAGTTCCGCAGTCCTTGCGAAGCATCCAGACATTCCGAAGACGCCGTCACAGGTTGCAGAAGCGGCCCTGGAGGCTGCGAAGGCAGGGGCTGCAATCGTGCACATTCACGTCCGCGAGCCAGAAACCGGAGCCCCATCGAACCGGCTCGACCTCTACGAACAAGTCGTCAAGAAACTTCGAGACGCGGCCACAGATGTCATCATCAATCTCACGTGCGGAATGGACGGGGGTCTTACACTCGATTCGCTTGACCCCATAACTATCGGCAAAGCGACTACACTCAAGACTCCGTTGGGACGCTGTATTCAAGCAATTAAACTGCAGCCAGAGATTGCTACTCTTGATTGCGGCACATTGAGCTCCGGGGAGAGTATTTTTGTTGCGCGACTATCGGATCTACGAGAGATGGCGACGCTGATGCGAGATGCCGGCGTCAAGCCCGAGCTAGAATGTTTTGAGCTTGGCCATATTGAAATCGCCAAGAAACTTATCTCGGAAGGCTTGATTGATAATCCATCACTCTTTCAATTCTGCCTCAGCACTGGATACGGCGCTCCCGCGGTGCCAATTGTGATACAGGCCATGAGAGATATTTTGCCCTCAGGGGCGATCTGGGCTGGATTCGGCTGCAGTGCTGATCAAATGCCTGCGGTCGCACAGCTGGTCGGATTAGGCGGACATGTCCGTGTTGGATTGGAAGATAACATTTATCTTCGGCGTGGCGTGCTGGCATCCAACGCCCAGCTCGTTGAGAATGCGGTTGGAATCATCGAACGTATGGGCGCAAGCGTTGCCACACCGGCCGAGGCTAGGCAAATTCTCGAGGTGGAGAAACGTGGATAGTGTCCTTGGTACCTGAGTGATCTGCCCTGGTCGGGGCCAGCCCTGACCAGGGCCCTCGTACGGGAGCATCGGCCAAGGCTGTCGGGCGCCCGCAAAAACTCCCTGGTCTATTCAACTAATCTCGAAGACTTTGCTTGCTGCCCTCGCCCGCATATCGGCGCGGCATGCCCTCAGTCAACGTCCGCCCTTGGTGCGTGCGTGGCGGCGACAATCGAACAGGCGAGTTGTTCAGCTACGTTGACCTCGAGGCGCGGATGCGCCGCTATCATCCGCTGCGAGCGATCCGGACGAACGTGGGCGAAGCGCTGTCGACGTTGGAGCGCGAGTTTGGCGCCCTCCATTCGCCGATTGGACGGCCGTCGATCCCGCCGGAGAAGTTGCTGCGGGCGATACTGTTGCAGGCGTTTTATTCGATCCGTTCGGAGCGGCTCTGGAACGGTTAAAATACGATTTGCTATTCCTCTGGTTCGTCGGAATCCTGGGCGAGATCAAATCGGTACACCCGGGCGAGATCATCGGAATCCGCACACCTCAAACGCCCCCACCTGATTCCGCCCGGCTGGGCGGCTGATCGGCCGCAAAGCGCGTAGCAGGAGTTTATTTTCGCCCCCTTTTAGGGAGAGGGGGCGGGGAGTTGAACGTCTTGAAGCCGCATCTGCAAAGCACTGTATTTACGTTACTTGAGCGCCAGACGAGCCAACGAGAGATCCAGCGGCTGACGGGGATCGACCGCAAGACGATCCGGCGCTACCAGGCGATTTTCGTGTCCCGGCGAGCGGCGGAGGCAAATTCCCCCGGGGTGACCGCCGGCTCTGAGGCCACCGATAGGCAAACTCCCCCACCTCCGCGACCGCCGGCTATCGAAGCGACGGTGGCCGTCAAGTCGTTTGATTTCGCCCGTTCAGCCTGTGAACCGCATCGGGAATGGATCGAACAGCAGGTCCGTCTGAAGCGCAATGCGCAGGCGATCTACCAGGATCTGGTTGACCAGTTCGGTTTCACGGCCAGCTACGAGAGCGTCAAGCGTTTCGTGCGTGCCCTGCGCCGCATCGATCCTAAACAGTTTGACCGTCTCGAGTTTGTCCCCGGCGAGGAAGCGCAGGTCGATTATGGCGAAGGCGCGCTGACCCGTGATCCGAAGAGCGGTCGTCACCGCCGGCCGCGCCTGTTCGTGATGACCCTGCGCTACTCGCGGCGCAGCTTCCGGCGAGTGGTCCGGAAGTCGAGCCAGCAGATCTGGGCACAGCTCCACGAGGAGGCTTTCCGGTACTTCGGCGGCGCCGTCGGCTATGTCGTGCTCGATAATCTCAAGGAAGGCGTCATCACGCCCGACCTGTACGAGCCCGAGCTCAACCGGCTCTACGGCGCGGTGCTCGCGCATTACGGCGTCGTCGCCGATCCGGCACGGGTGCGGGACCCGAACCGCAAGGGGACCGTGGAGAACGCGATCCAGCACACCCAGGGCACCGCGCTCGCCGGGCGGCGCTTCGAGTCGCTCGAGGCTCAGAACAGGTTTCTGGAGCACTGGGAGGCGAACTGGCTTCCAAACGCATCCATGGCAGCACAAGGCGTCAGGTCGAGGCCATGTTCCAGGAGGAGAAGCCGCATCTGCGGGTATTGCCCGCGACCAGCTTCCGTTACTTCTCCGAGCTCGTGCGCACGGTCTACGACGACACCACCGTGCGGGTGGATCACAGCGACTATGCCGCGCGCCCCGCGCCGATCGGCAGCCAGGTCGTGGTACGCCTGTACGAGACCACGATCGAGATCCGCGACCGCAGCACCCAAGCCCTGCTGCGCGTTCATGCCCGCGCCGCACGGCCGGGTTCGCTCAAACTGCCGCACAACGAGCGCCCGTTCAATCCATCCCGTCAGACCGCCTTCCCGCTGGCAAGCGCCAGCGACATCGGACCGCACGCGAAGGCGCTCTGTCAGCTCCTGTTCGACACCGAGGGCCACGTCGGACAGCGCGCGATGTGGGGCATTGTCGGTACTTGCGAAGAAGTATCCCGCCCGGCTCGTCGAGCAGGCCTGCGATCACGGTGCGTCATCACATCCGTCGCTACAAACAGGTGCGCGCCATCGTCGAGCGATTGTTCGAGCAGGCGCTCGAGCGTCTCGATCAAGCACCACAAGTCACGATGTCTCTGACGCAGGATCATCCACTGATCCGTCCCGCGGGCGAATACGGCGAACTCTTTCGCCTCGGCGCCCAGAACCGTGCCAGCAACGAGAGCCGGCCCATCAATAATGGCGATGATCAGCCCGCACCAAACCGCGCTCGCGCCGTCTCCGCAACCCCGGCCAGCTCCGACGACGCGAGCGCTCTCACCGAGACCTTGATTGCCGATCAACTCAGCCTTTCAACCGCCACAGGAGATCATTCGGAATGACCATGACCTTGCCGGAAATCGATCGTTGCCTACGACAGTTGCGGCTGTCGGGCATACGCGACACGCTCGAGACCCGCGTCCTGCAGGCCCAGGGCGCCAGCCAACCGTTCCTCGAGACCTTCTGCCTGCTCCTGCAGGACGAACTCGATCGTCGTCAATCCCGTCTCATCGCTCGCCGCTACCAGCAATCCGGTCTTGAAGAGAAGCTCACGCTCGCGGAGTTCGACTGGTCGTTCAATCCCACACTGCCGCGTCAGGCCTGCTTCCAGCTGCATGCGCTGAAGTTTGTCGCCGTCGGCGAAAACGCTATGTTCATTGGCAAGCCCGGCACTGGAAAATCGCATGTGGCCAAGGCCGTCACCTACCAGGCCATCCTGCAAGGCCACAAGGTCCAGTATCTCGAGGCCGATGACTTCTTTCACCGCTACGCCCTCAGCCCAGCCGCTCAGCGCGAAGCTCGACTGCGGAGCATCTTTGACTGCGATGTGCTTGTGCTTGACGATCTGTTCCTCGCTCGCACCATCCCCGACGAAGCTGGCGCTTTGCTACATCCTTGATCGCCTCATGCACCATTGCCATCTGCTCGAGTTCGACGGCCGCAGTTACCGCCTCAAGGAAGCCGCCGAAGCCCTTGCACGCAAAACCCAGTCAACCTAATAACCTCTTGTCCTGCTCCACAGGTGGGGGAGTTTGCGCGACCACAAGTGGGGGAATTTGAAGTGACCGTCCGGGCGGCCTGCTGGTCGACGCTTGCCTGACGGTGGCGGACGGGCATGCCGAGCGGGTGGCAGCGCTGCAAATGATCGAGCCTCGTGTTGACCGGCGTTAGCCAGCGCATCCGCAACCGCATCGAGGAAGCGTTCGGCTGGATCAAAACGACCGGCAGGCAAGAGAAGACCAGCTTCCGTGGCCGTGATCGCGCCGCATGGGCCCTTACCTTCGCTGCTGCCGCCTACAATCTGGTTCGGCTGCCCAAGCTGATAGCGGAGGCCGGCTGATCGCCAAGATGCCCGGCTTTCGCCAAGACCTTTGCCGGCCGCTGGCGCATCGTCGAGATGGACGTCTGCGACAACGACTTCCTTTCTTATCGAAGAGGCGCATCTCACCTTCCGCGGCAAGTCCGGTGGGCTCCCATGGCTTCCTCGACGTGCGCTACGGCACCGGCGACGGATTGGCGTGCGCCGAGTTCTCATGGGAAGGGCACGACGAGAATGATCCGTCCTGCGGTCGCGAATGGGCTATGATCGGCACTGCGGGCAGGCTTGTCGGCCACTGCTACATCCACAATGACGACGATTCAGGCTTCGCTTGCGAGCGCGGCTGAGTTCTTCAACAACCTGCTAGCTAGGCGGACGCGGCGCGTCTACTCTCGCATATCGCGTGGCACCGACTTGAAAATATCAGAGACCTGAGTATCGCCTTGGCGATAATGCTCTTCTGAATCTTGCTAGCGCCTGAATAGATCGTTGCCGCGCGGCTGTAGAAATAGGCGGGTGCCACTGGTCGGAGCCCAATCTGGGCCGATGCGCGACAAGTTGGGCATCTCCAACTCATCCTCCGAAAGATAAGGAAGCGCGTAAGATCCGACCACGTCCATCAGCAGCTCTGCCACCGCCTGCTCTATGTGCGATCCCTTTAGCTTGAGGATGGAGCTTGCAGGTTCTTGCGTACTGTTGCGCTGCTTCGAGGCGTTAGCGAACACGCGAAGCTGCGTAATTTCGAGCGGCTTCAACTGAATTTTAACTTCTGCAACATTTTCCCTGGAGAGAGGCTGATCAATTAGTCGCTGACCACCTGCGCATAACTGCGCAGCAAGGTCCTTGATCTGCCGAATGCGCGCTTCGGATTTGGCTACGGAGGTGTCGGCAAAGCGCTCGTTGCCAAGGAGAAACTTTACGTATTCCCAGCCCTTGTTCTCCTCGCCAACGAGATTCTCGACCGGAACACGGACCTGGCCAAAAAATACCTTGTCCACTTCATAACCGCCGTCGATCAACTGGATTGGGCGCACGGTGACTCCGGGCGTTTTCATATCAATCAGCAAGAACGAGATGCCCTGCTGTCTTTTTACGTCCGGATTGATTCTCACCAAGCAGAAGATCCAATCGGCGTCTTGGGCCCATGTCGTCCAGGTCTTCTGTCCGTTGACGACATTTTAATCGCCACTGCGCTCTGCCCCGGGTCCGGAGTGAGGCAAGTCGGAGCCCGCGCCAGGCTCTGAAAACCCTTGGCACCACCAGTCTTGAGCGCTGATGATACTAGGCAGTTCTTCTGCCTCTCATTTCAGAAGGTGTAAATCACCTGGCCAACTAAAGACTCGCATAGCCGAATTTAATTCGCGCAGGAAAGGCCAGAACCTCTTCTTCGAAAATGTAATGCTGTACGGGAGTCAGCCCGGCCCCTCCATATTCCTGAGGCCAAGTCGAGACGCCCCTTTTATTGAGAATACGCGTTACGACAGCTTTCTCGTCTTTGGACAGACTCGGCCTTCGGCCAGGTTGCGCCGCAGTTGTTCCGGCATGTTGTCCCGCAGGAACTGACGCACTTTTCCGCGGAACGCCTGCTCTTCTTCTGTAAACGCGAAATCCATCAGACTTTCAAAAACGAATTCAGCGAGAAGGGGCGACGTATCAGCGCGCTTTGGGAACACGATCCCGGAGCGACTGCTCCCACCGAGCGAGCGTTTCCCCCGCGCCACAATGTTGTGAGCGCAAGCCCTGGAGCACTCCCACGAGACCATCGTCGAGCATCTCCTGATACTTCGTGATACTCATGTTTTCAGCCGACGCCTGTGCGTCCGCCTGCTCGGCGAGCATATTTAGAAACGCGTCGGTGTACTCCGGCGGAGCTTCCAGTTTGGAGGATTCCGTGCTCCCGGGTCCCCATTTCCTAAGGAATGCCTGCATGCTGGTCTCGCCGCTGCCGACGAAGTAAGTCAGGATAGGCCCGAGCACTGGCCTGCGCAGCCCGAACGAATAACGGACTGCGTCATCGATCTCCTGTACGGTGGCCACGCCGTCGTGCACCATCCACAACGCCTCACGCCAAGCCGCCGTCTGCAGCCGGTTCGCAAGAAAGCCATGAACCTCCTTGCGTACGACGAGCGGGTGCATCCCCACCGCTCGGTAAATCCCCTCAGCTCGCGGCAGCATCTCGGGCGCCGTGTGCTTGCCAGCGCACAACTCCACCAAAGGCACCAGGTACACCGGCTGGAAAGGATGCGCGACGAGCAGGCGCTCGGGACGCGGCATCTGAGCCTGGAGTAGCGACGGGCGGAGCATCGAGGTTGAGGAGCAGATCAGGGTTTCGGGCGCCGCCGCACGGCAAGCCTGCGCGAGCAGCTGCTGCTTGAGCTCCAAGCGTTCGGGTACGTTCTCCTGCACGAATTCCACGTCGCGCACGGCTTTCTCGACAGAGTCCACGACCGTGATCGCCCCCTCGGGCGGCAGCGCAACCTGCGTCAGCTTCCGAAATGCCCGACGCGCTTTGTCGATCGATGCCTGCACATGCTCGACGGCATTGGGCACCGGATCATACAGGCGCACATCGACGCCATTGAGTACGAACCGTGCCGCCCAGCCGCCGCCAATAACCCCGCCTCCGAGTAGCCCGACCGCTTGCGGCAACCTCTCGGACACGGACGTTGAATTCTCAGACATGGATTTGACCTCTTGGAAATGAAGCTCGATTTCTCAGCCCTGAACTTTGAGCCGGAGCTTCTCGCGCACGTCGTCCGGGCTCATCACCCTCTCGCGATGCATTCGAGAACCTCGGCCGCCCGCCGCATGAGCTTGGCGCCAGCGCATCAGAGGTTACAGGTTGTCCTCCAAGCGCCGTTTTACCGTTCAACACCTAATCTGTAGTCGAATTCGGATGCACTATTTCTGCTGCTATTCAGAGGGAATGCATTTTTTCAGCGCAGCCACTGAAGTTTCGCGGCCTAGCGGCGGAAGGTTAAATACTGGAGCACAGGTCGGGGCGGTCACACCGCTGCTGATGCGAAAACGCATGACGTCGCGCAGGCTCGCATTGTCGAACGTGAGGTGACGATCTGTCTGGCGGGACCATATTTGGATACTGTCGAAAAACGCCCTATGACGTTTTCACAGGCGCCCGGCTGGGCGCCACGACCGAGTCGGCGCACAAGCGCGGCTACTCGGCGTCCACGACCGATTACTTGCTCCGCTCGATCAATCGTGGCGTCCGCGACGAGGCATGGCGTCTATTTCGGCTTAGGTGGCATGGAGCGCAGAACTTGCCTCGTCGAGTTGCCTTTTTTTCGGCGGAGAGCAGCGAACTACGTTACGGCGTGCCCGCTGGTATGGTCACGCAATGTCGAGAAGGCGGAAAAAGCTGGCTCGCCGTTCGATCTCTCGACGCAATCTGGCTTTCGGGCAGCTCGACGTTTATCCGCGGGTCGACCACGCTCGTGGTTTCCGTGCCGAGGGCCTGTTTAATAGCTTCGGGCAGAGCGGATTGGACGCTCTCACCAGGCAAGTCGTTGCCGACCCAAGCGCTGAGCGCGACAGTGGTTCGCGGCATAAGCATCAACAGCGTATCGTTGTATCGTTATGGATGGCGTTGAAGATTAGGGGCCGATCGGCAAAATGAGGGCGATCAGGATGAGCAACAGGAGGTTAAACTCGTCAGTTTGCGCCGACGCTCGGCCGGCTGCGGCTTGATCCGGAATGGAAGGCGGTCGCGACTGCTACCGATTTGGATCGCCATCCCCGCAATCGAGGACTCCTATCGCGTCGATCGTTCGTGGCAGCGAGGAGGACGGAAGTTCCCCTCGCTGTTACTTGTTATTACTTCGCGAGCCAGGCGGTAAAGCGCTGGCGCAGCTCGTCGCCGTACTCAATCCAGAAGGGTGGGCTGCCATGCAGTGCAATGGCGTCATGCTCGGGCGTAGTCGAAAGATAAGGCAACACCGCCGGATCGACAAGAGTCATCGCATCCTTATTGGCGGGAGCGTAAGGGATGTAGTGCGTCAGATCCGCCTGCGGTTGAGGTGAGCCAGCAAAGGCTAGGAACTTGTACGCCTCGTCCCGATGTGGGCTGCCCGTGGGAATAGTCCAATAGCTCATGCCCGCATTCGCGGCATCCCACATGATCTCGAAACGCCTGCCGGACTCCTTGGCGGCATCAACGATGCGGCCGTTGAAGGCGGCGGTCATGACAACCTGGCCGTCGGCCAGCAGTTGCGGCGCCTGGGCGCCGGCCGTCCACCAGATGACGTCGTTCTTGATCGTATCGAGCCTCTTGAAGGCGCGCTCGACGCCCTCCCGGGTGGCTAGGATCTTGTAGACATCCTTGGTCTCCACGCCGTCAGCGATCAGCGCCCATTCGAGATTGGGATAAGGACTCTTCCACAACCCGCGCTTGCCGGGGATTTTCTTCGTGTCGAATAGGTCGGCGATCGTCTTCGGGCCGTTAGGCAGCTTGTCCTTATCGTAAGCGACGACGGTGGCGCTGCCGTAACTCGGCACGCCGCAGTCATAGTTCGCGGCATCACCGAATTTGGTTCGGTCAAGGCCGAGCTTCTTCCAGTCGATCGTCTCGACGAGTCCCTGATTGCATATCACCACAGCGGTCGTCCCTGAGGCGTCGAGCACGTCCCAGCTCACGGTCTTGGTTTCGACCATGGTACGAACCTTGGCAATGTCGCCACTGTACTCGGCTTCGGTGACCTTGATCCCGGTTGCCCTGGTGAATGGCTCGAAAGCGGCCTTTCGCAGGCCCGCCTGTACGGCCCCGCCCCAAGAGGTGATCGTCAGCTGATCGCCCGCAAAGGCGCTTTGCGCTGGCGCAAGCGTTCCCGTTGCTATTCCAATCAGGGCCAAGGCACTGGCAGTCATAAAGATCATTCTCATCGTCTACTTCCCCGTGTTATGCGATGCTGACGTAGTACCCCTGCCGAAACTTCGTTCGCGACGGCACGTCGGGCCAGCGTCATGACGGCTCGAGCGCCCGACAATCCTCCGCTGTCCAGCCAATCGTGATTGCGGCGCCGGCCTCGAGCTGGACAAGGCCCTCCGAATTCGGCAGCTTGATCACAAAATCATCTTGGCCGCAGACTGAGATCCGGGCGCGCACGTGGTCGCCCAGATAGATCACCTCCGCCACCTGCGCGCTGAAGACATTTGGCAACGAGCCCGGCGCCGGGTTCAGCCTCACGCGCTCAGGCCGCAACGACAACACGGTCGGCAGACCGACCGCCTCGACATTGACGACTAGTGCCTGCACGTTGCCAGCACCCGGAATTTCCACTTTGCAAGTTGCACCATTCATCGCAACTACCTTGCCGTGGAGCCGGTTGTTCTCGCCGATGAACTGGGCGACGAAGGCGTTCTGCGGCCGCTCATAGAGCTCAGCGGGCGCTGCGATCTGCTGGATGACCCCATCGCTGAACACCGCTATGCGATCCGACATGGTCAGCGCTTCGCCCTGGTCGTGCGTCACGTAGACTACGGTGACGCCGAGATCCTCGTGGATGCGCCTGATCTCAAGCTGCATCTGCTCGCGCAACTGCTTATCCAGCGCGCCGAGCGGCTCGTCCATCAGCACGAGCTTGGGATCAAAGACGAGGGCGCGAGCAAGCGCGACGCGCTGCTGCTGCCCTCCAGAAAGCTGGCCGGGCCGGCGTTTTCCATGCGCGCCGAGCCGGACCAGGTCGAGCGCGCACTTGATCTTGGTCTCAATCTCGGCCTTAGCGAGTTTGCGGACCTTGAGCGGGAAGGCTAGGTTCTCCTCCACGGTCATATGCGGAAAGAGCGCATAGTTCTGGAACACCATGCCAATGTCGCGCTTATGTGGAGGCACGTTCTGGATCGAGCGCCCCTCCAGAAAGATATTGCCCTGCGTGGGTACCTCGAACCCGGCCAGCATCATGAGGGTGGTGGTCTTGCCGGAGCCGGAGGGCCCAAGCATCGTCAAGAACTCACCCCGGGCGATATCCAGGTTGAGGTTCTTAACGACCAGCGCTTCGCCGTCGTACGTCTTTTGGATGTCAGAAAACCTCACAAAGGCATCGCCCGAATCCGACAGCGACGCCCTCCCCGGCTCCGACGCTTGTCTCGCTAACGCGCCGCCGCCGACTGGCAGAGCTTCTTCCCCGACGTGCATCTTCATGAGCGCGCGATCGAGGGCTACTGGACATGCCTGCTTGAGACAAGTGCGATTGACCAAATGGCGCATCCGTTCCCACCCTGAACTCTGCGACGTGAGCGTCGACAAACTTTTTCTTTCACGGAAATATTATTTGGGCCGTCAAGCCGAATTCCGTTGATGTAGCTCTTCAAGAGCCGAAATCCTGCGCCAACTTGGCCGAGTGCGAGGATTCATAGTTGCTACGTCAAGGACGAGCCACTGACTGATGAATGTCGATAGCATTGGGCAAGTCTTTGAGCGCATGAAGCACGACCAGATGATCGGATACTGCGTTGCTCCTATCCAGGCTCCCTTTTTCACGCTAGGCCGATCTATGGCGCGATGACGTCAACCAGTCTATCACTCTCCCGAAACAGTCGGTGGCGCCCACTATGCTTGCACCGGATCAACGATCGGAGGTCGCCGCTTTTCCCAGTGAATTGCATTCTCCAACGCATTAGCAAGCTGGAGTAGCACCGCTTCCTCACCATAATGGCCCACCAGTTGAACGCCAATGGGTAGTCCATCCTGTGACAGATGTGTAGGCAACGAAATAGCCGGCAGCCCACTAATGTTTATCGGAGCAAGAAACGCACCGTCCGACCGGCTGCTGGCGTCGCGTGCGTCGCTCTCTACTTCATACAATGAATTATATTCGCCTAACCTGAAGATATGGCGCGGAAAGACAGGACACAGGAAAGCATCGAATTGCGCTAGTTCTGCCGCTATTTCGTGGCCCGCGGACCGAACCGTACCAATGTTTCTCGCGTGCGTGACCGCATCGATTTTCTTTCCACTTTCGATGGCACCCCTGACCATAGGCTCGACGTCGTCGGCAGCCAGCTTGGCACCAAGCGCTTCCTCGTCTCTCTGAAACCGAAGAGCTGTCTCCACCTCATAGATTTGGCCGTATGCTCTTCGGAAAGTCTCCTTGTAAATTGAAACATCGTACTGCTCGACATGGTGCCCCATACTTTCAAGCAGCTTGGCCGTATCATTGACCGCTACAGCAATCGCTCGATCGAGCTCTCTTCCCGATACCAACGCAGTTGTAAATCCGATTCGCAAGCGCCTCGCGTCTTGTTGGGATAATTGAAGAAACGAGCCATCAGGTGTCGGAGGTGTGTGGATATCGCCAATGAATGGGCCGCTGACCGCGTCGAGATAGGCAGCCGTATCCCGAACGGTGCGCGACAGGCAGCCGAGAACGGCAAAGCTGGGGCCGTAGCTCACCGAAGGATAGGTGGGGATGCGTCCCCGGGATGGTTTCAAGCCGACTAATCCACATGCACCCGCAGGCATTCGGATCGAGCCGCCACCATCGCTAGCGGATGCGATCGGCACGATTCGGGCCGCAACGGCGGCCGCCGAACCGCCGCTCGAACCTCCTGTAGAGAACGCTGGATTCCAAGGGTTGCGGGTCGGCCCGTACAGCGCGGGTTCCGTCGTCCATGCATAACCGACCTCTGAAGTGCTCGTGAGTCCAAATGGAATCATTCCCGCTTGGCGGGCTCTCCGAATGGCCTCGCTGTCTGTTGCAGACGGTCGCGCGTGTCGATGATAGAACCGCGAACCATGAGTGGTCGTAAATCCTGCGATGTATTCGGACAGATCCTTTACCAGGAAAGGCACTCCAGCAAATATCCCCGCGGAGCCACACTGTTCTGCAAGCTTGCGCGCGGTGATATAGTCGGAACTCACCAAAGCGTTAATCGCAGGATTGAATTCTTCAGCCGTGGCGATGGCAGCCTCCATGAGTTCCGAGGGCTTTACCTCTTTGCGCTTTACCAGATCTGAAAGACCCAGCGCGTCATTGGCCCGGTATAGAGCTAGAATGTCCTTGGCTACGTTCATCATTTCAGCCTTGCAGAGATTTCGGAGGAACCATAAGTGGGTGAAAATGCCCCATCAGGTGATCCCGCGCAGGCGCTCCGAACGTCGGCGCAGCAACTCGATGGTGGTCAGCACGAGGATAGAAAACAGCATCAGTACAGAGGCTGCCGCAATAATGGTTGGGCTGTATTGCTCGCGCAGGCCCGAAAACATGACCATGGGCAAGGTACGTTGCTCAGGGCTGGCAACAAAAAGGGCTATCACTACCTCGTCGAAGGAGGCGAGGAAGGCGAAGAGCGCACCGGAAACCATGCCGGGTAGAATGAGTGGCAGAATAACTTTGAAAAAAACGGTGATTGGCGGCGCGCCTAATCCGGCGGCTGCGCGGCTAAGCGAGTGATCGAAACCCATCAGCGTTGCGGTCACTGCGATGACGACAAAGGGCGTGGCCCCCATCGTGTGTGCCAGGATCAGCCCGGTATAGCTGTTGAGCAGCCCGATATTAGCGTAGAAGAAATACACCGCCACGGCGGTTATTACGACGGGGACGATCATGGGAGAGATCAATAGGCTCATCACCGCTGCGCGCCAGGGAAAGTTCGGGCGACTGAGCCCGAGTGCGGCGAGCGTGCCTAGTACCGTCGACAGCAGCGTGACCAACACCGCGACGAAGATCGAGTTGTAGAGCGCACGCTGCCAACTGTCTGTTAGGAAGAATTCATGGTACCAGCGCAGCGAGAGTCCCGGCATAGGATAGGTGAAGAATGGCGCGGAATTGAACGATAGCGGGATGATCACAAGGATCGGCGCGATCAGAAACAGCAGCACCGCCCCGCAAATCAGCCGGTGCAGATAGTACCAGCTCTTCTCTGTCAGAGAGGCATAGGCGAAGGTGGCCATCATCTCACCCCATCTTGAGCCGGTCGACACCAACCAGCTTGTTGTAAACATAATAGAGCAGCAGAGTTGCGGCGAGCAGAATGGCACCAAGTGCCGAGGCCATGCCCCAGTTGAGATCCTCATTCGTATAGTGGGCGACGAAATAGCTGACCATCTGGTCAGCAGGTCCCCCGACAAGCGCGGGGGTGATGTAGTAGCCTAGGCACAGAATGAACGTCAGCAGGCAGCCAGCTGCGACTCCGGGCAGGGTTTGGGGGAAGTAGACCTTCCAAAAGGCGTAGAAGGGGCCGGCGCCGAGCGAACGGGCGGCGCGGACATAGCTGGGCGAAATGGTCTTCATCACGCTGTAGATCGGCAGCAGTGTGAAGGGCAACTGGATATGAGTCATAGCGACTACCGTACCGACGCGGTTGAAGATGAGCTCCGCGGGGCGCGATATAATATGCAGCCCTATCAGTACGTCGTTGATAACGCCGTGGTCCTGTAAGAGCACCCCCCAGGCCGCGGTGCGTACCAGCGCCGACGTCCAGAACGGCAGCACGACCATGATCATTAGTAAATTGCTGGTCCTGGCGGGCAATGTCGCTAGAAGATAGGCGACAGGGAACCCTAACAGCAGCGTGGCGGCCGTCACGCCTAAGCTGATGCCAAACGTGCGCAAGAAGACGTCGCGGAAGATCGCATTTTGCGGTGGCGAGGCGACAATCTGGCCTTCGGCACCGTATTGATAATCGATCGAACGCAGCAAGTAATAGCCCGTGTAGGCCGAGTGCCCGCGCTTGAGCACGCTCCAAATGTCGTGCTGCCCCCAGAGCGGATTGACCTCGATAAGCGCCGCCTTATAGGAGCCGGCGGAAACCGTGCTCACCTTTCGAGCGCTGAATGTTAGCTGGCCGCCGGCACCTGGAAGCTCATAGTTTATCCGCTTTGCGATCACACCTGTAGTCTTCTGGGCCCACGACTGCTTAAGATCTTCGACAAGAGCAGCATAAGCGCCCTCGTTCGGCAGGTCCTTGCCGTCCCAAGCACTCAGCGCCGACGTGGTTCGCGGCATGAGCGTAAGCAGCGTATCATCATGGATCGCGTTGAACATCATCCGGCCGATCGGCCAGACGAAAGCGATCAAGACAAACAGCACGACCGGCAGAACAAGTGTGAAGGCCCCGAGCGTGCGCCGGTGCTCGACCCGTTGCAGCTTTAAGCGCAACGGAATCCCGTCAGAGCCACCAGCCACTTGGACCGCGACCGTCGCCATCGAGTCCCCTCTCATTTTTCAGTCGTCCATTCGAGCGGCGAGGACCTCCTCACCGCTCCCTGTAGATTACTTAGCCAGCCAAGCGGTAAAGCGCTGGCGCAGCTCATCGCCGTTCTCAATCCAAAAGGGCTGATCCATATGCAAAGCAACTGCGTCATGTTCAGGCGTGTTAGGCAGCGTAGGCAACACCTCTGGATCGACTAGCGCCATAGCGTCCTTGTTGGCTGGCCCGTAGGGCATCTCGCGCGTCAAGTCGGCCTGCGGCTGAGGTGAGCCGGCGAAGGCGAGAAATTTGTAGGCCTCCTCTAGATGCGGACTGCCCTTGGGGATCGTCCAATAACTTGGCGCCCCACTCTGCGCGGCGTCCCACATTGTCCCAAATTGCTTGTCAGCCTCCTTGCTCGTCCAGGACGCGGTCATGACAACCTGGCCGTCGGCCAGTAGCTGCTTCGACTGGGCGCCGGCCGTCCACCAGATGACGTCGTTCTTGATCGTATCGAGCCTCTTGAAAGCGCGGTCGACGCCCTCGGGGGTGCTGAGGACCTTGTAGACGTCTTTGATCGGCACGCCGTCGGCGATCAACGCCCATTCAAGATTGGGATAAGGATTCTTCCACAACCCGCGCTTGCCGGGGATTTTCTTCGTGTCGAACACGTCGGCGATGGTCTTCGGGGAGGTCGGCAGCTTCTTGTCATAGTAAACTATCGTCGAATTGAACTGGCCCGGCACTCCACAGTCAAACCTGCCGGCGTCACCAAACTTGGCCCGATCAAGGCCCAGCTTCTTCCAGTCGATCGTCTCGAGCAGGCCTTGGTCGCACATCATCCAGGCATTTGACCCGGCGTCGACCACGTCCCAGCTCACGGTCTTGGACTCGACCATGGCACGGAGCTTGGCGATTTCGCCGCTGTACACGGCTTCGGTGACTTTGATCCCGGTCGTCCTGGTGAATGGCTCGAAAACATACTTGTGCAGGACCTGCTGATATACCGCCCCCCAGCTGACGATCGTCAGCTGATCGCCCGCGAGAGCAGGCTCGATCAACGCGCTCGCCATCAAGCCCGTCACAGCCAGAGCGCCGGCCACCCTTGAATATATCGTCATCGTCTGTCCCTCTTCCTCCTAGGCCGCCCTAGGAAAGGGGCGGCACTGCTAAATCCTGCTCGACCCCGTCGACGGCACGTCGGGCCAGCGTCATGACGGCTCGAGCGCCCGACAATCCTCCGCTGTCCAGCCAATCGTGATTGCGGCGCCGGCCTCGAGCTGGACAAGGCCCTCCGAATTCGGCAGCTTGATCACAAAATCATCTTGGCCGCAGACTGAGATCCGGGCGCGCACGTGGTCGCCCAGATAGATCACCTCCGCCACCTGCGCGCTGAAGACATTTGGCAACGAGCCCGGCGCCGGGTTCAGCCTCACGCGCTCAGGCCGCAACGACAACACGGTCGGCAGACCGACCGCCTCGACATTGACGACTAGTGCCTGCACGTTGCCAGCACCCGGAATTTCCACTTTGCAAGTTGCACCATTCATCGCAACTACCTTGCCGTGGAGCCGGTTGTTCTCGCCGATGAACTGGGCGACGAAGGCGTTCTGCGGCCGCTCATAGAGCTCAGCGGGCGCTGCGATCTGCTGGATGACCCCATCGCTGAACACCGCTATGCGATCCGACATGGTCAGCGCTTCGCCCTGGTCGTGCGTCACGTAGACTACGGTGACGCCGAGATCCTCGTGGATGCGCCTGATCTCAAGCTGCATCTGCTCGCGCAACTGCTTATCCAGCGCGCCGAGCGGCTCGTCCATCAGCACGAGCTTGGGATCAAAGACGAGGGCGCGAGCAAGCGCGACGCGCTGCTGCTGCCCTCCAGAAAGCTGGCCGGGCCGGCGTTTTCCATGCGCGCCGAGCCGGACCAGGTCGAGCGCGCACTTGATCTTGGTCTCAATCTCGGCCTTAGCGAGTTTGCGGACCTTGAGCGGGAAGGCTAGGTTCTCCTCCACGGTCATATGCGGAAAGAGCGCATAGTTCTGGAACACCATGCCAATGTCGCGCTTATGTGGAGGCACGTTCTGGATCGAGCGCCCCTCCAGAAAGATATTGCCCTGCGTGGGTACCTCGAACCCGGCCAGCATCATGAGGGTGGTGGTCTTGCCGGAGCCGGAGGGCCCAAGCATCGTCAAGAACTCACCCCGGGCGATATCCAGGTTGAGGTTCTTAACGACCAGCGCTTCGCCGTCGTACGTCTTTTGGATGTCAGAAAACCTCACAAAGGCATCGCCCGAATCCGACAGCGACGCCCTCCCCGGCTCCGACGCTTGTCTCGCTAACGCGCCGCCGCCGACTGGCAGAGCATGATGTTGCATCTTGAGGGATTGCATAGTGTTGAGCTCGCGGTTGAAACCGCATGGCCATGCCTGCATAAGGCGGCTGCGAGCAATCAGATGACGCACTCGTCCTCCCGCTTCGCCCTGCGACCGCTCGGCCCGACATACGATTTATCTTTCACGTAAATATTATCGGAGCACGAAAGCCGAATTTCATTGATGTGGCCGCTCAGACCGCCGAAATCCTGCGCCTATTAAGCAAAACGCGAGGGTGAATGTTCGACAACCGCAAGCTGCCATCTACGCTTGGCTGCCATGCTCGATCTCCGATGACGGCTTGTGCCACTGCTTGAAATGAGCTCTTTATCCTTTCCGCAACGGTCCCGAACACGTCATAATGATTGGCAGCCACGCAGATCTGTCCCGTATCTCGGACTGTCGCCGGAAAAGCGCCTTCGGCAACGTGCGCATGAGGCGCGGCTCACAAAGACCTAAGCCCTGCTACTTGTCGCTTGACCACGCATTGCCTCGCCTTAATTGTTACCGGATGCTGAGCCGTTGCCTCACGTAGATTGCTCCCTTGGATCGGGAACGAGCGGGGGCGAAGATGGGGTGGCTAAGCATGGCGACGCGGAAGGAACTGACGGCGGCGGCAGGCGCGCGCTATCGGACGTCGGATCGCGCGAAGAAGGCGCGGATATTGGACGAGTTCGTCGACATCACCGGCTTCCATCGCAAGCATGCGATGCGGCTTCTTCGAGGTCAGGAAGACAGACGCCCAGGCCGGCGGGCGCGACGCCGGGTCTATAACGAGGCAGAACACAACGCGCTCGTGCTCCTTTGGGAGGCGTCAGACCGGATCTGCGGGAAGCGGCTGAAGGCGTTAATGCCTGCGCTGATTGCGGCGATGGAACGGCACGGCCACCTCGGCCTTGCCCCCGAGGTCCGCGACAAACTTTTGGCAATGAGTGCTGCGACGATCGACCGCGCATTGGCGCGGGTCCGAGAAGGATTAGGTCGCAAGCGCCGACGGTACGCGACGCACTCGTTGCGACGCAGTATTCCAATTCGGACGTCAGTAGATTGGAACGATCCGGCGCCGGGGTTCGTCGAGGCTGACCTTGTTGCGCATAGCGGTCCATCGGCGCGCGGCAGCTTCATCCAGACCCTCGTGCTCACTGACATTGCTACCGGCTGGACGGAGTGCGCTCCTCTGATCGTGCGCGAACAAACGCTGTTGAGCACGGTGTTGACGGAATTGCGCAAACAATTGCCCTTTGCGCTGGTCGGCCTCGATACGGACAATGATACGGTGTTCATGAATGAGACGCTGAAAGCCTACTGCGATGCGGCCAACATCGTCTTCACGCGTTGCCGGCCCTACCGGAAGAACGACCAGGCGTTCGTCGAGCAGAAGAACGGCGCCGTCGTACGCAGGATGGTCGGCTATCGTCGGTTCGAGGGCCTGGAATCGGCCAGGCTGCTGGCTGAACTCTATCGATCGGCGCGGCTGTTCGTGAACTTCTTCCAACCCTCGTTTAAATTGATAGCCAAGCAGCGCGACGGCGCTCGTGTGCGCAAGACATACAGCGCGCCGGCAACGCCACACCAGCGCTTGGCCGCCGACGCCCGCACGCCCGACGCGGTTCGTCACCATCTCCAGGAAATCTATGCCGCTCTCGACCCGGTCGCGTTGTTGCGCGACATCCGCGGCGCGCAGGAACGCCTCGCGGCGCTCGCGGAGACCCAGCCAGTCGCCCATCCTGCTGCGGCATCGCAATCGATCGATCTCTTTCTGGCAAGCCTACGAACCGCCTGGAAGGACGGAGCTATGCGACCGACGGATCGGCCAATCGTGAAGGCGAAAAGAGGCCGGCGCCGTCCCGACCCGCTCATCCGGGCAACGCCAGATTTGCGAAAATGGTTTGAAGCCGAGCCCTGGCGGACTGGTAGCGAACTGCTCTCCCGGTTGCAGATAGAATATCCTGGAGCCTATCCGAACAAGCTTCTTCGAACGCTTCAACGTCGCCTTAAATGCTGGCGCAGCGAGCAAGCGAACGCGTTATTGTTCGTTCCTGCAGAGAAAGCGCTGCTGGGGCACGAGGGCACAACAACCCAATGATGTGCCAGGTGCTAGCGGAGGAGGCCGGGCGCTCCGAAACCCCGGCCATCTCCGCACCCGGCCTCCTCCTCAACCCAAGCCGGGAGCAAAATAAATGAGGCAACCGATCGCACTCGGGAGCATCGATATGTGAGGCAATACGGACCACCTTATCGGCAGGCGCGGATGCTCGATGCGATCCCATAGCACCAATAGCGTATCATCACGGGCCGCATTGAACATCATCGGTCCATTAGCACCCGATTGCGCTTTTTGAAGCTCGCGCGCGCACTGGGGCGCCGATCAGGAGCCCGTCGGTCTCGCTCATTGCCCTTGCGCGCAGACTTTTAGGAGCGCTGTTTGACTTAGAACATGTATCATCGATGTTCAAACCCAAAGGAATTAGCTAGTTGAAATTTGGACAAACGTCTTCAGCTAGGCAAGTATTCGCGACTCCCGCTTTCGCTTATGGACCCGCGCGAGCAACGCGTCTATTTCGGCCTCGGTATATTGCAAGCTCCGCACGACGCGCCGGGTTGATGCGGCGTATTTTTCCGCCGGGGACAGTGCATAAATCTGTCCGACCGCCGAGGGGACGGCGTAGGGATCAAGCTACGCTACGGCATGCCATCGGATGGCCACGATATATCGATGGAGTAGCTGCCTTGGTCGGTTTCTGGAGTACTGTCGGCAGCCCTGGAATTTGCCGAACGTATGGCACCAATATTCTCGCATACGCCGATATTACCAACAAGTCTCGACAACCAATCCTCTGCTGCGGCCTTGGAAAGGAAGGTGGCTCGGTCCTCCGCCGGCGCCTGTGCAAGCCCCTCAACCCGCACAGCGATGCGTTCGACAAGTCAACGGTCCGTACGGCAAGCCGTCCCGGGGTTTGCGCCGTTCTGGCCGACCGCCGCCAAGCCGGGGCCGCCGAAAGTGCTGCGAGCGCTTCGTCGAATGATACCCATTTACGGGGCACGGGGCTCAACATCATTTCCCCGCTTTCCTCCAGCCAGTCCATTGGGCTGGGCTGAATCATTCGCCGATACACCGAATCGTCGACCTCAACCAGGCCTTCCCTGAGGATGCGCTCCCATCCCTCCGAAGTCCGGGTCACGAAGACAGCCGTCATTCGCGCCGTAATCTTGTCCTGGATATTTTGGCAAGGGAGGAGCGCTGAGAGCGACGTCGGATATGCCATTCGCGGATCGGAAGGTAGCAATCAGCTTGCTCGACCAGCCTGCTGATTCCGATGATCTCGCCCGGGTGTACCGATTTGATCTCGCCCAGGATTCCGAGATGATCTCGCCCACGATTCCGATTTGATGTCGCCCGGGGCGCGAGGCGTTCTGGCTGTCTGGTTTCTGGCATCGGCGAAGCCGCGTGGTCAATCTTGAATCGCGGCGCGACGGGCGGGTTTTTCTGTTGCTGCTGCTGTGGGCATGTGGGCAACGCTCTTGCGTTGTCCAAGCGTAGCGGCATGTCCACAGCGCCACAGGCTCAGGCCTTTCGGTCGGGTTTGCGGGTTCGTCGCATGCTTTCGCCGTTGAGATTGATCCGGTGGGCGTTATGGACCAGGCGGTCGAGGACGGCGTCAGCGTAGGTGGGATCGCCGATCAGCGCGTGCCATTGATCGACCGGGAGCTGGCTGGTGACGATGGTGGAGCGGCGGCCGTAGCGGTCCTCGAGAATCTCCAGGAGGTCGTGGCGGGCTGCGGCGTCGAGCGGCTCGAGACCCCAGTCGTCGAAGATGAGGAGATCGACGCGGCCAAGCGCGCGCAGCAGGCGGGAGTGGCGGCCATCGCCGCGCGCCAAAGCGAGCTCGCTGAACAGCCGCGGGACGCGCTGGTAGAGCACGGAGCGATTGTCGCGGCAGGCCTTGTTGCCGAGCGCTGAGGCGAGCCAGCTTTTACCGACGCCGGAGGGCCCGCAGAGCAGCAGATTGGCGTGGTCATCGATCCAGCGGCCTTCGACCAGCATCGTCAGCAGGCTGCGGTCGAGGCCGCGTGGGGTGCGGTAGTCGATGTCTTCGACGCAGGCCTCCTGGCGCAGCTTGGCGTATTGCAGCCGCTTCGACAGCCGCTTGTCGCGTCGCAATGACGCTTCGCGTTCGAGCAGCAGCGCAAGCCATTCGGCGTGGCCGAGGCTTGCGGCCTCGCCGCCGGCTTCGATGTCGGCGAAGGCCTTGGCCATGCCATGCAGGCCGAGCGCGTAGAGTTGATCGAGGGTCGGATGCGTAAGCAAGACGTGATCTCCTAATTGTAGTAGCGCGGCCCGCGGATGTTGGGATGAAGGATCGGCGCGTCGTCCGCGGAGCGCTTGGGTGAAGGACGCCGATCGAGATTGTTGGCAAGGATCGATTTGACCGAGCCGTAGGTGCGCGCGCCGATATCGATCGCCCGCATGGCGGCGGCATCGAGCCGCTCGTGCCCGTAGGATCGGGCGAGCCGGATGATGCCGAGACAGGCGCGGAAGCCCTGTTCCGGATGCGCGCGCTCGTCGAGGATCAGGTCGCACAGCGCCGCGGTGGCCGGCCCGATCGAGGTTGCGTCCTTACGGATGCGCTCAATGGTCCAGCCAGCGTAGCGCCGATGACTGGAGGCCATGTGCTCCGGCACGGTCGTGTGCTTGTGGTTGCCGCTCATGCGCTGATGCGCGGCGATCCGCTCACCTTTGTGGAAGATCTCGACGGTGCGAGCCGTGAAGCGCACCTCCACCTCGGCGCGGACGAAGCGATGCGGAACGCTGTAATAATGCGCCTCGACCTCGACGTGATAATCGATGCTGACCCGGCAGATCCGCCACTCGGCGAACACGTAAGGGTCCTCCGGCAAGGCCTTGAGCGCCGGCCAGTCGATCTCCTCCAATAGCTTGCGGCGGGTCACGCCGAGCCGCCGGATCGGCCGCTCCTCGTTGAGCCGGGTGAGCAACTCGGCGATCGCCGCATTGACCTCGGCGAGGCTGTGGAAGGTGCGGTGGCGCAGCCGCCCGAGCAGCCAGCGCTCGACCATGAGGACTGCCTGCTCGACCTTCGCCTTGTCTCGTGGTCGTCGCGGCCTGGCCGGCAGAATGGCCGAGCCGTAATGCGCCGCCATGTCGGCGTAGCTGCGGTTGATCTGCGGATCGTAGAGGCAGGCCTTGATCACCGCGACTTTGGTGTTGTCCGGCACCAGCAGCGCCGGCACGCCGTTGATCGCCTCGAAGGCGCCGACGTGGCCGCTGATCCAGTCGGCGAGCCCCTGCGTCCAGGTCGCCTGCGCGTAGGTGAAGCTGGAAGCGCCGAGCACCGCGACGAAGATCTGCGCGGCGCGCTGCTCGCCGCTGAGCCGGTCGATCACGACCGGAACGCCGTCACCGGCATAATCGACGAACAGCTTATCGCCGGCCGCATGCGACTGGCGCATCGTCACCGACAGCCGGCCTTCCCAGGCGCGGTAGAGCTCGCAGAAACGCGAATAGCGATACCCGCTGGGCTCGCTTGCGATGTACTCTTCCCACAGGATCGACAGCGTCACGTGCTTGCGCCGGAGTTCGCGGTGCACCGCCGCCCAGTCCGGCTCCGCCTGCCGGCGATGGCCCCGCCGCGTGCCGGAACCCGCACCGGCGCTGGCGAACAGCCGGGCCTCCAGATCAGTGTCGGTGATATCGCCAGACAACGGCCAGCTCAGCCCCGCTGCCTCAAAACGGCGGATCGTCAACCGCACCGTCGAAGGCGCCGTCCCCAACCGCCGCGCAATCTCGCGGGTCGGCATCCCAGCCGACTTCAATCTGATCACTTCGCGCACGTGGCGCATCGCAAGCCTCTCCGTCGGCATCCAGGTCCCCCTTCGCAAAGCCGAAAGACGGGACCGTATCGGAGCCAGAAGAAGCCTCGTCACCCGGGCGACATCATCCCGGAATGGTGGGCGAGATCATCTCGGAATGGTGGGCGACATCAAATCGGAACGGTGGGCGAGATCATTCCGGAATGGTGGGCGACATCGATCGGAATCAGCAACCAGCCCTTCGGATACGAGCTCGTCGTAGAGTTGAGAGCTTGAAAGCAGCGCTTGAGATGATGCTTCTGGCCGGAGTAGGCAACTGAGAACACGCGCCCGTCCTCGCACAATAACCCGGATTCCGCTAAAAAGAGTCCAGAAGATCCTGCACGGACTCGCAAGGAAGATTCATCTCAAGCCTGCTTCGCGCCGCCGGGCGATCTCGCGAACAGGATGATTTCGGTAGCGAGGCGGAAGGTCCTCGGTGCGCGTTGCGCGGCACGAATCTGGCATCCTCAATCACCAAGCTGCTAATTCGGCCAACATCCCACAGCCGTTGCATAGGCCGGCGCGGACCACAATCTCGACGTGTCGGTCGAGTGCGACAAACGGTCGTTTCTTGCTTATCTACTTACCTGCTCTCGAGTGGTTGCTGAAGTCGGTGTCCTGCTCAGCCGCATCCGAATGCCGGCACCGGCCTGCATCGGAAGGGGTAGGTGCGCGTGCAGCTCAGCCAGCTCCTGGATGCGTTCACGCACCATGCCCTGCACGGGCGCGCTGCGTCCGGTAGGTGCGTCGACGTGAATCAGCATCTGCTCGCCTGTGGCCGCCGGCTTCTCTGCGAATTCTCGCCTGATCACATGAAAGAGATGGAGGCGCTTCTCGTCTGCCGAGAGGACCTGCGTCGTCACCACGACGCGGTCGCCGGCGTGCAGCTCCCCCAGATGAGACAAGTGAGTTTCGAGCGTGTAGAAACTCCCACGTCCGCGGTATTCGTTGCCGATTCCCAGATGGCTCAACAGGTACTCGGTGCCACTACCACAGAGCTGGAGGAAGCGTCTTTCCGTGAGGTGGCCGTTGAAGTCCAGCCAAGCAGTCGATAACTCGAGCGTCGGCATCTGCAGCGGGTCGGAGAGGTTGGCGAGCACCGGACCGCGTTCAGCCAGCTCACGCTCCCATTGCGCAAGCGTCTCGCCTGCACCATGGTTCTGCCTGCGCAGACCCCGCAGTGTGCGGACGATGCAGTCGTCGCGTTTTTTTCAAGCTCGGCGAGACTCATGCTTCCCACCTGTTCGTCCGACTGGACGGTCAACTTGTCGAGGAACGCATCAGTGAATTCCGGCACATCGGTGAGTTTCGACCAGTATTTCTTGAACGAAAGGCTTAATCGCTGCATGGCAGTGCGGGTGTTAGTCTCGGCTACAGTAATGCGTGAACCCTGGATTAGGCCCAAGGCCGGATAGCGCAGCCCGAAGGAAAGACGCACCACATCATCGACGTCCTGAACCGTCGCCACATCATCGTGCACCAGCCAGAGCGCCTCGCGCCACAGCGCTTCCTGCAACCGGCTCGCAGTGCAGCCATCAACCTCCTTGCGCCTGACGAGCGGGTGCATGCCCAACGATCGGTAAATTTCCCACGCCCGCTCCAGCGCGCGCGGGTCCGTGAGCTGCCCGCCACAAACTTCTACCAAAGGCAGCAAGTACACGGGATTCGAGGGGTGGCCGACGAGCACGCGTCCGGGGTGCTCCGCCTTCGCCTGCAGAAGCGACGGCAGAAACCCCGATGTCGAGGAACAGACCAGGGTTTCAGGCGCAGCAACCCGGCTGGCTTCCGCAATCAATCGCTGCTTGAGCTCGAGCAACTCCGGAGCGGACTCCTGTACGAACTCTACATCACAAACTGCCTCCGCAACCGAACCCACAATCGTGAACGATCCCTCGGCCGGCAGCGGGGAAAAAGTCAACCCTCGATACGCCCGGCGCGCGGCGGCCAGCGTCTTCTGCACAGGGGTGTAGCGAAAGCCGGGTCGTAGAGTCGAACGTCGACGCCTTCAAGAATGAACTTCGCGGCCCAGCCGCTGCCGATGATGCCACCACCCAGTAACCCCACGACCCGCGGTCGGTTTCGGAATGTCGTCTTTGAACTCAGCGCCATGAACCTTCATTTCCTTATAGCGCGCGGCTGTTTAGCGAGGATACGACGCGCAGATACGGGTCGTTGCCCAACGGCCTGAACATCTAAGCACTCAGTCCCGACTATTTCGCATCAATGGCATTCGCCACATTGAGACGGCTGAACTTCAAGCTCGTACCCCGACGTCGAATTCTCGCCTTGTCGAACTGCTTTGATGCTTCGTCTAGCGCCCGGCAAAGTTTGGCGCTCGTTTCTCCACGAAATGCGCGACTCCCTCCCTGTAATCTTCCGATTTGACGGAAGCCCTCATTTCTTTGTCGGCCAGCACGCAAGCTTCAGCGAGCGACTGGAACTGCGAATCATAGACCTGCCGCTTGATTACCCCGATGGAGCGCGGTGAGGCCGTCGTCACCATCTCGCGTGCGATTCCTTGCACTGCCTCAAGAAAGCCTTTTGCTGGCAATGTGCGCACCAGCCCGAGACGCTCCGCGTCCCGTGACTCGATGACGCGAGCCGAGCAGAGGAGATCGAGGGCGTTCATGGTGCCAATCAGGCGAGGCAGCAGCCAGGATACACCGTACTCAGCGATCAGGCCGCGCTTGGCGAAAGCAGTTGTGAGCTTTGCCCCCTCGGCCATATACCGGAAATCACCGAACACCCCAAAGACCAGCCCGATTCCTGCGATTGGACCGTTGATCGCCATGAAGATCGGTTTTGGCACGGCCAGCAGGTAGGAGAATTGCTGGTTAAAGTTGTCGGAGCTTCCAGCTAAATCCACCCCGTCAGCGCTGCTGGGCTCGGGGCCCAGAAGCGACATGTCGTACCCAGCACAAAAGCCACGTCCGGCCCCCGTGACCACGACCGCTCGAACGCTGTTATCAGCAGCTGCCGCAGTCATTGCGTCGCGCACCTCTGCCGCCATCTGGGGAGTCCAAGCGTTCAGTCGACTTGGGCGGTTAAGTGTAATCGTCGCAACGTAGTCGGCGATCGAATAAAGAATTTCTCTGTACACGAACACTCCTTTCGATTGCGTCTCGAGGTGGGCTGAGACTACGATGGCCCAAGCGGCTCATCTTACTGAAGGACGTCGGCCGCCGGCTGGAGCGCGTCGATCCTCCGAGCCGCCTTCCATGAAGGCGGTTACGCTCAGGCTCCGGTCCCTCGCTATTGAAAAAATCACGATTGCAAAGCCGCCAAGCCAGCATTTGTTTCAGTGCGAGCCGGATGCCTGGTTTCTGTCGGGATTGAAGCGCTTGAGCCAAGATCCGGCTGGCGTGCCGGACATCTATTCCCATTGATGTTCTTCAGGCCGGACTGGATTGCTTGAAAGGCCATTATTTTGCAATGTCACGACCTCTGAGGGCACCCTTGATCGTTAGACGGCAGCGGCCACACACAAGGTGATCGATCTAGGACGAAGTAGCCTACGGATCGACCGGCGTGGTGGCTGCGAAAGCCGGCACCTTTGCGGCGAAGGCGTCGTGCCACGCATGCAGGCGAGGGTGAGCCTTGCGCCAAGTACCGTCGAAGCGAAAATCGCGATAACCGAGCAGGCAGGCGAGCGCGATTTGACCAACATCAGGCACGTCCGACAGCGTCGGCGGCGCGGCTTCAAGCACGGTAAGCGCGCGCTCGATCTTTCCTGACTGGCGATCAACCCAACTCTCAACGCGCAGGTCAGGAGGCCTGAACCAGGTCTCGGACATGACAAGCACACACGCATCGAGCGCCCCATCGCATAAAGCGTGCAGCGTTAAGGCGGCGAACCGCGCGTCGGGATCCCTCGGAATGATGCATCCGCCACCCGCGAGATGATCGAGATATTCAAGAATGACGGGCGAGTCGTAGATGAGGCTGCCATTCTCGCCCACAAAAACCGGAACCTTACTGAGCGGATTCTGGTGGAACGGGTCGGTGGGATCGCGGAAACGGACTTCACGTTCTTCGATGCGATTGGAGAGACCAAGTAGCTGAATGGCGATGCGTACCTTACGCACATAGGGCGAGGTGGCATTTGAATGCAGGATCATCATGCGAAAGGCTTTCCTACGGCGGAACGACGTTGAAAGTGTTTGAACAATATATCCAGCTTCAGTTCCTCCTTTCTGCAATTGGCGATGTGTTCGCGCCTAAATCCGGCGTTCTGGCCACATGACTGAATTAATCACTCCGCTGCGCGGCCGTCTGGGACGCGCCGGGACCATGCGCGGAAGTGCATCAAAGTCCAGCTTGGAACTGCTGGTCCTCATGGCCTACAATGGCTCTTGATCAACGCGTTTCTTGAGTCCTTTGCTGCTCACCGGAGGCGCGCGCTGCGAGGCTTGTCGGCGCTCTCGTCGTTTCGCGGAGATATGAACCTCACGACGGCAGGTAAAACGACATGACAAGCGGCTCATGTCGATGCTAATTCGGCTAAGACGCTAAAGGCAGCAGCGCTCGAGAGTCAAACCGAAACCACTTCGAACCGAGTTGTTGGCGCGGTACCGCGCGAACAGGATCCCTGCCAACACGACGATGAGCTGTCGGTCGCTCCTGCTGTGCCGCTCGGGACCCGATTCAGCAGTTCAGGACGCCATTCTCCCAACTCCCGGAGCATCTTCGCGGTAGCGAAGCCGATACGATGGCGGATTGACTCGATAACCCTCGCTGGTTTGAACACGTGGCTCAACCGTAAAGGCAACGCAGAAAATAGCATCTCCAGCGCGCGTCTTGTTCGACGCGGTGCGACTTAGTGGCCACATGCTTGGCTGCAACATCTCCAACAGTCGATGCTGAGACGCGCGCGACCAACTCCTTGCCGCTGCCTCGTCCTAAAGAATCCCGAACTGGCTCAATGCGTGTTAAGTTCGCGGAATGGAGCGAAATCGCGAACTATGTGCATAGGCTACCCCAAGTGTTTCCTGAAAAACTCGACAGCACGCCCCAGTGCGAGTTCGGCGGCACCGCGGTCATAGTTCCGGTGCTGTTCGTTGGCGAAGCCATGGTCCGCGTCGTAGCGGAATAGTTCCAGCGATTTGCCGGCCGCTTTCATGCTTCTTTCGAAGTCATCGACCATCTTCGGCGTGCACCACACGTCGTTGTTGGCGAAATGAGCCTGTAAAGGAACCCTCACATCGGCGGGCTTCGTGACATGCTCCGGCGGGATACCGTAGAACACAACCCCCGCTGCGAACTCCGGGACCGTGGCCGCGCCTATGACTGTCACGATTCCGCCCAAGCAAAAGCCAGTCAGGCCAACCTTGACTCGGTTGCGCGCCAGATATTGCGCCGCGCCGCGGACCGTCTGCGTGGTCGCATCGATAAAGTCAAGCGAGTTCATTTCACGATCGGCAGAGTCCGGATCGTGATACGGCACAATCTTGCCCTTGTAGAGATCCGGCGCCAGGGCCTCGAAGCCCTCCAGCGCAAATTGGTCGCACAGCCCTCTAATCTGGTCGGACAGCCCCCACCACTCTTGGATAACAACCACGCCCGGCGCGTCGCCACTCGGCGTATTGGCCAGATAACCTGAGGCATCCTTACCGTCGGGACGCTTAAAAGTGACGATGGCTCCCATGCTCTTCTCCGGCGACTTTCCTGCGAGCCCCAGAGGGGCATCGGCTAATTTCGAGAGTTGTCTGCGGGCTTGTGCTTAGCACGATTGCTTTCTCGATCGTCTCAAGGCGTTGTGCTTTAGTACTCGATCAGGACCTCACGCGACGCTATTTCCCCTTCCAAACTGGATTGCGTTTTTCGGCGAAGGCCCGACTTCCCTCAAGCATGTCATCTGAGCCATAAAGGGTATCTACCGTTGCAATCTGGCGTCGCTTCACCCGGTTCATGGTGTCTTGGAAGGACAGCGCCTCGGCTACGCGCACCGTCTCCTTGATGGCGGCAAACACGAGAGGCGGGCCTGCTGCGAGCAATCGTGCGACTTCCCAGACCCGTTGCTCGAGCTTTTCCTTGGGAAGCACCTCGTTGACGAGTCCCCAACGATGCGCCTCGGCGGCGTCCATCCTGCGTCCGGTGAACAGCAATTCCATCGCGATGTGCCAGGGCATGCGCTTGTGCAATCTGGATGATGCTGCGTCGGCGAGCGTTCCAGCGATGATCTCTGGTAAGCCGAAGGAGGAGTGCTCCGAGGCGTAGATCAGGTCGCATGAAAGCGCGAGCTCGAAGCCGCCACCCAGCGCCACCCCATTAACGCAAGCGATCACAGGTTTGTTCAGGTGGGGCAGTTCTTGGATTCCTCCAAAGCCGCCGACGCCGAAGTCCTTGTTGACCGGAGCGGCGCCAGGGATCTCCGCGGCAGCCGTCGTTTTGAGATCCCAGCCTGCACAGAAGTGCTTGTCGCTCGCGCTCTTGAGAATGGCGACGCGCAAATCTTGATCGTCGCGAAACCCTTTAAACGTCTTGCTCATCAGCCGCGACGTCTCCCAGTCGATGGCATTGGCGAACTTCGGTCGATTGAGCGTGACCTCAAGGATCGAACCTTCTCGTCGTGTGGAGATGATGTCAGTCATTGTTCTTTGTTCCATTCCTATTCCGAAGGACCAGTAGGGCGTCGGCGATCCAGGCGCCATGGCCTTCTGCGCAAACGATCAGCGGGTTGATATCGAGTTCCTCGATTTCGTCGGCATTCATCCGAACGAATTCGGCGATACGCGCGATGGTATTGATTGCCGCATCGACATCTGCCTTGGGCCTACCACGATAGCCATCTAACAGTCGGTAGAGCTTCAGAGCGCGCAGCGCCGCTTCAATGTCATCGCGGGTCGCCGGCAGAAGGAGGGTCCCGATGTCGCGCAAAAGCTCGACCGTCACACCGCCAGTGCCCAGCGTCATCACCGGACCAAGGATCGGATCGCGAGTGAAGCCGACGATCAATTCGGCGACGCCGTTGCTCACCATGCGTTCGACATAGAGCGCGCTGCCAAGCCGCGATAGATCCTGGCCAGCGTGCATGACGGCCACAGTGTCCTTCAGGTTCAGATGCACCCCTCCAACTTCCGATTTATGAGCGACGCCTAGCGCCTTCAGCGCCACCGGGAAGCCGAGCGCCTTGGAGGAAGATACTGCCTCCGCTGCGTTATTGACACGAGCGCCCTTGGGCACCGGCAAACCGGCCTTAATTAGCCGTTCCTTGGCCTCGCATTCGTCTAGCGTCACGTGCGAGCCTCGGGCAGTACCAGCAGCCGCGACGCAGATCGGCTGAGCCTTCGGCGCGCGCCAAGCCGCTCCAATGGAGGCGGCTGCCTGAACTGCATCCATGGTCTCCACAACGCCGCACAGCGGCGTTATGCCCCGCGCCATTAGGTCGATTGCGTACGCCTCCGGCATGTTCTCGGGCAGCGAGGACACCACCGCGCCTCGCGCGCCATTTAACTTCAATGCCGTCTCAAAAGCGCGTACGTTCGGCCGGCCATATTCTTCTGAGTTTGGGTCGCGGTCGGAGCGCGGGATATCCAACAAAAGCATATTGAGGTCGAAGCCACCCGACACCATAGCAGTAAGAGCCTCAGTCAACGCCGGTTCGTTGCCCGCTATGTAGTTATTGTAATCCAGCGGGTTGGCTACAGCCACCAGTGGCCCGAGCACGGATTCGACCCGAGCGCGGTGCTGCTCAGTTAGCTTTGGGAAATGCGGTAAGCGCCCTTCCGCAGCATCTGCCATCAACGCGGTTTCCCCGCCCGACCAGCTCATGGACGAGAGTCGGTATCCGGGCAGCGGCCCGGAGATATGCAACAGCTTCAGCGTCTCAATGAAAGCGGGAATGGAATCGACATGCGCGATGCCGAGCCGCTTTAGGAAGGCACCGGAAGCAGCCTCGGAACCCGCAAGCGAAGCTGTATGCGATACCGTGGCCTGTCGCGCCTGCTCGGAACGACCAGCTTTCAACGCGACGATTGGCTTCTTCAGCTCCCGTGATCGCGCCGCGAGCTTTTCGAAGCCGCCCGCGGAATCAAAGGCCTCGATATACAGGCCGATGGCGGTGACGCGACTATCTTCAATCAGGTTGAGCGCGATTTCGGAAAGGCCGACCTGCGCTTGATTGCCGGCCGCCACCAGAAAGGCAATGGGTAGCCCTCGCCTTTGCATGGTTAAATTGACACCAATGCTTCCTGACTGTGTGACGACGGCAACTCCACGCCCTTCTCGTGCCAGTCGGACGCCGCCATGCCGACCGGGCCACAAAAGCGCACCATCGGCATAGTTAATTACTCCGAAGCTGTTCGGGCCGATGAACGGCATCTCACCAGCCGCGGCGACGAGTTCTCTCTGCAGCCTCTCTCCATCCTCATCATAAGACTTTGTTTCAAGGAAGCCAGAAGCATAACAGACGGCGGCGCCCGCACCGCGCTCAGCTAGAGCCTGGATCACCTCGATAGTAAGGCGTCGGTTGACGGCGATAAAGGCGACATCCGGCGCATCAGGCAGATCGGCCACCGAACGATAAGCCTTGCGACCGGCAACATGCTCCTTCGTCGGGTGGACGGGCCAGATCTCGCCGGTAAAACCCGTCTCGATGCATTGCGCGGCCACAGCTGCGGCCCACTGGCCACCGAACACGGCGATCGACTTCGGACGTAAAAGGCGCTCCAGTGCATGCATTGATCACACCCCAATCGCGTGCGGCAGCAATACCTGCAACACGTCGATCGCCCAGCCCGCGATCTGCTCCGGGGAAACCGGCGCATTCGGTTCTGAAATCATGGCCGCTTGTCTCCCGCTATTCGGATCTGCCGCTCGCTCAAAAGCGTGCGCAAAATACTCACCCCCAGCTCTTTAGTTCTTTCAAATACGACGCCTCGATGCAGAATTTCTGCGCAAGTTCGCTGCGATCCAGGGAAAAACACCGCAGGAATATCCAGCGCGCATGTCCAAGTCCAATCTCATATGCCGTTGGCCACCCAAACCACCTGTGCCTTCGCGAGCTCCGATCACGCGTAGCGCTTTCAAAACGATTCGGATGTGGTGCGCGTCGCCTTCCTCCGCAGGCCGGGTGTGCGGCAAGCGTCTGAAGGCCGTGCTTCCGATCTTGATTGAATCGATGAAGCGTCATGGCCATATCGACCTGACGCCATAGGTTCGCCGAATTGTTGCCGCTGAGTGCGGCAACGATCGATCGGGCGCTTCGAAGCATTCGTGACAACGCGGCCGGCAGCTCTGTTGCAAGTGCTCTGCGACCCAGCGTCCCGCTCGTACTTCAGCGGATTGGCGAGATCCTGCGCGCGGTTTCGAGGAGGCCGATCTTGTTGCTTACAGCGGTCCTTCGGCACGGGGTAGCTTCGTCCAGACGCTGACTCTCAAGGGCATCGCGACTGGTTGGACTGAATGCCCGCCACTTCTCGTGCGCGAACAGAGATTATTGAGCATGGTTCGCATATTGCTCCGTGACTCGGTAGCGGCGGCTAAACAGCCGCTTGCGCTCATCTTGGTTTCCGCACAAGGTCGCAGATGATCGCACCTGTGCTCCGCACCAAGAACTAGGCGTGCCAGCGCGGCGGATCGAGACTTGCAAGCTCGCCGGCATCGTGCTGCGCGCTAATCTCACCAACGTGCTGAACAACACCCATCAATCTCCGGCCGGCGGCTCGCATGATTACCTCGTGCCATGAGCCTGCCGACCGCGGCTGTTACCATGCCGCGAAAAGTAGCCATCAATGCCTCAAAAAGCCCTCCGCTGCAATATGCGTGGTAGGTCCGGCCGCAAATGCCGTTTCACTGGCGCATATTGACCAGGGCGAGGCCGAGATTCTCGTGGATATGCGTATCCTTCCTCTTTAGGACAGCGATCGCCTGTGTAACCGAATACGAAGGCCCGGCCCTAGCCTGCCGCGCTTTGGGGCGAGCGGATGCTTGCGCTTGCGCGCTCGGGACGAGGAAGCTGTTCGTGCGCTCGCGCCAGCCCCCGGAGGCGCTCACGCACATCGCCCTTCACGGGTCCGCTTCGTTTGGTAGCAGCATCTACGTGAATCAGCATCTGCTCCCCGGTCGCCACCGGCCGTTCACGCCCCTCTTGCGTGATCACGTGAAAGAGGTGAAGGCGCTTGTCATCGACACCGAGAACCTGAGTGCTTACCTTAACGAGGTCGCCAGCATGGAGCTCCCCTAAATGGCACAGGTGTGTCTCTAGCGTGTAATAAGCACCACTCCTAACTCGATACTCGGCGTCAATACCGATATAACTCGTCAACGTGCCGGTCGCATCGCTGCATAGCTGAAGATAGCGGCTCTCGGCGACGTGTCCATTGAGGTCAATCCAGTCAGAGTGAACAGCAATTTCCAGCGTCAACAGTGGGGCGGAACCATCACGCAGCTGAGGTCCCGGTACGCGCTTGCGCAGCCCCTGCTCCCATCGCGCAAGCGTCTCGCCCGGGCCGTACGCTTGTGAGCGCAACCCGTGGAGTACAGCCACGAGCAGGTCGTCGCGCTTCTGCACTGTGGGAATGTCAAGAGGGTCGGCCTTAACCAACGCATCTGCCTGCTCGGTTACTCTGTCCAGGAATGCCTGATCCATGTTGGGCTTTTCAGTGAGCCTTGACCACGGCCACTTGAAAGCCCATTGCTCGATTGTCTGGCGCATGCCCTCGCCGCCATCGGCCATGCGGTAAGCACCCATGACTGCGCGCCGAAGCCCCCAAGAATAGCGGACGGCATCATCGATTTCCTGCAACGTGGCAACATCGTCGTGTACGAGCCACAGCGACTCTCGCGAGATCGCGTCTCCCAGCCGGTTCGCGATGAAGCCATCCACCTCTTTGCGAACGACCAGTGGGTGCATGCCGATAGATCGGAAAATCGCCGCCGCCCGGTCTAACATCTTGGGCGCTGTATGCTCGCCGCCGCAGAGCTCGACAAGTGGCAGCATGTAGACCGGCTGGAACGGATGCGCCACGAGGAAGCACTCGGGATAATCCATCTCCGCCTGAAGCAATGAAGGACGAAATCCTGAGGTCGACGAACAGATCAGGGCACTAGGCCCGGCTGCCCGGCTGGCAGCAGCCAGCAGTTTTTGCTTAAGCTCAACGCGCTCCGGCGCGGATTCCTGCACGAGATCCACGTCGCGCACAGCGTCCTCGACCGAGTCGACAAGGGTGAGCGCGCCTTCGGCCGGCAGCGGCACATCCGTCAGCCGTCGATACGCCCGGCGCGCATTCGCGAGGATTTTCTGAACATACTCGACGGCATTGGAGGCCGGGTCGTACAGCCGAACATCCACGCCATTGAGGATGAATCGTGCGGCCCAGCCGCCACCGATGACACCGCCACCCAGCAGCCCGACGGCCCGCGGATGCGCTGTGATGGAGTTTGGATTCTCAGGCACCACAATCGCCTCCCTCAGGCGTGAACTTTCAGCTTCAGCTTGTCCCGCATCTGATCCGGGCTCATCACCCGCACCCCCATACGCTCAAGAATTTCGACCGCCCGCCGCACGAGCTCAGAGTTCGTAGCCAACCGCCCACGGGACAAGTACAGATTGTCTTCCAACCCCACGCGTATGTTCGCGCCGACCAACGGTGACAGGGCAGCATACGGAAGCTGCATCGGCCCGACCGAGAAGGCTGAATAGACAGCATCCGGCGGAAGCAGGTTAACCATCGCCATCAGCGTGGAGACATCTGGCGGCGCGCCGTTGCCTGTACCCATACAGAGCTGGTACAATGGGACGCCGTCAACAAGCCCCTCTTTGACGAGATCGTTCGCCAACACGACGTGGCCTGTATCGAATACCTCGAGTTCAGGTTTTACACCGATTTCCTTGCAACGCGCAGCCATCGCCCGCAGCATTCCAACGGTGTTGACCATGACGCCCTCTACGTTGCCCTTGCTGCTCTTCGAGCCGCAATCGAGCGTGCAAATCTCGGGGCGGAGCTCCTCAATATGCACGAGCCGCTCACGCAAGCTCGCCATCCAGGTCCCGGTTGCCAAGGGCAGCGGAGCTTCCGGCCCACCCACCACGATGCCGCAGCCCTCGCCAGTGGTGAGATTGAGCACCGGATTCACATCGGACTGTCGAATCCGCTGAACTACGGATCGCCATAGCGCCGGATCCAGCGACCCTTCCTGCGTCGTGAGGTCGCGCACGTGAAGGTGCACCGCAGCCGCTCCCGCACGCGCGGCTTCGATCGCTGAGTCAGCGATCTGCTCCGGGGTTACGGGCACATTTTTCTGGCGAGGCGCATCCCCGCCCCCGGTCACCGCACAGGTGATGAACACTTCGGAAATCATCGCACCCTATCCTCTCGCGAAAGTTCGTCCAGCCCGAAGCTGGGGCCAGACCACAGATACGTTTCGGCTGGATGAAAATAAGTACCGAGGAAACGATCCCGGATTAAGCAATATCTACAGCTTTTGAGCAGTAATTCTGCGTCTAAACGCCTGCACGTGGAGTTTTACCTTCAGCTTGTCTTGCGCGCGAGCAAAGTGCGGAAAGTCAAAGAAAACCTTCAAAGCGGACACCTGGCTGCCGGACGCGTACGGAGCGTCTCCAATTCTTCAGAAGGAGTTGATTATTTAGGGGTTGATGCTCAAGCCGCATCACTCTTGGAAAATGCGATCCGCCTCAAGTGCAGGCTGGATCGCTCCGTCAGAGACAATCTCCGGAAACCGAGCAGACAAGGACTCTTCAGTACTTCGCCGATCTACGGACATCGGAAGTATCGCATCAGAACCGATTGTGGATTGCCGCAGCGGTCGAACGACGGCCCGCCTGCGCAAAGGTGCATCCGGTGCGAAGACGATTGCAACCCCGGCGTTACGACATACCTTTTGGTCGCGCAAGAAGTTCCGCGGATAGACGTTGAGATCCCCATTTGCTCCGAATTGAGTTGGTGGGCACGAGCAAATTTCGTGCGATAGGCTTCCAGCACGCCTGAGACGTTATGGAATACAAGGACCTGACCGGAGCAATTGGGCTCTGCTCCGATCCCGATAGTCGGTATCCTCAGAGATTCGGTTGCGCGTCTGTCGAGCTCGGCAGGAGTGCCTTCAAGGAGCAACGCGAAGCAGCCGGCTTCGTGCAGGCGGTGCGCATCCTCGAGCAGACGTAAGGCAGTCACGGCTCTCCGGTCAATCCGCCCATGATATTGAGCTCTGGGGGGTACAAAGCGACCTATGGGAATCTCGCAATCCACCAAACGCACCATCTCAACCCGCTTGGCACCGCCTTCCAGTTTTACGCGTCGGCGCCGCGTTGCAAGAAGCCACTGGCGTTGCGTATCGCCGCCTTGGACTGAGTTGAAAGCTAAACAAGGGCATCTCGGCGACCAGCAAGGAGCGAGGTTTCGTGCGCGCGACTGCCTCCAAGTAATAGTTCATCATCGCCACACTGACTGGCAGCGTATTGTCTAATCGAGGCAGACGTTGCCAACACTATCTCCAAGCAGGAGGATATCGACGATTGGGGCGGCGATGCGCGCCATCACTGCGTCGTAAGCTGTCGTCATTGCGACAGGTCTTCTCTCCTTTTCCCACCGATTCAGCGTTGGAATTGTGATCCGCTCAAAATCTCGCTCAGAAATGTAGATCATCTTGCGATTGTTGGTCCTTCAGCTCTCCCGCACATTCGGGAAGCGCCTCCCAGGAAAAAAGGGAGGAAGCTGTCAATAGGAGAGGAACTACATCGCAGACGATCCTGCGCGTACCAACAATAGTAGACCGAGCGAGATGTGCACCGCGTCTTGCGGTCTCGCCAGCAGCACCCATCTGTCGGTGTGCGGTCGTCCATCAGCTCCTGTTCAGTTGCGCGGAAGTTAATACCCAAAACAAACTGTCCGCCTGGCGAGTCCGAACTGGCCACTTTCCGCTTCAAGCCGCCCAAACCGGCCCCGCTTTCCTCAAACCCTGAGGTCATCGCCGCTTCCAAGCATGTCGCGCAGACAACTAGGCGGCCGTAGGTCACTTGGTGCACTCTTGCATCGCGTCCGAGAAATGGCGATCGGTGCCAAAGCAAACTATCCAGCGACCGTCTTCGCTGTTCCGGTCCCGACGCGTCTTTCCTCGTCTTTTTGAATGGCCACCGCAGGCAATTGGACGAGCTCTTGCTCCGTGCGTTGGCACCGGATGTGTGCCCCCTTCGTGAGGCGCCGCAGCGGCGGCGGCTCGACATCGCAGCGGCCCGGAATGCGCACTGAACAGCGGTTGAAGAAGCTACAGGCTTCCCCGCGGCTTGGCAGGGCGACGCCGGCCGAGGCTTCCTTCAGCACCGACTCGCTGATACCATCCAGCCAGCCCTCGCGCAGTTCCGGCACCGACGCGATCAGCAGCTCCGAATAAGGATGCAGGGGACGCTGATGCAGGGCGCTGCGGCTGCCGTGCTCCACCATCTGTCCGGCATAGAGGATCATCACCTCGTCGCAAACGGCTTTAACTGTCGAGAGGTCATGGCTGATGAAAAGGTAGGCAACGCCGATCTCGCGCTGCAGCTCGGCGAGAAGGTCCAGGATCGCAGCGCCGACTACGGTGTCCAGCGCTGAGGTCACCTCGTCGCACAGTATCAGCGAAGGGTCTGCCGCGAGCGCCCTTGCTAGGTTGACGCGCTGCTTCTGTCCGCCCGAGAGCTCGCTCGGATACCGCTCCGCCATGGTCGCCGGCAGCCGCACCATGTCAAGGAGTTCGGCGACGCGGCGGCGCCGCTTGTCGCCGCCAAGTCCGTGGTAGAATTCGAGCGGCCGGCCGAGAATGCGGCCGATCGAGCGCGCCGGGTTGAGCGCGGTATCAGCCATTTGGAAGACGATTTGGATGCGCCGCAGTTGGTCGCGCGTGCGCTGAGCGGCGCTGCGCGGCAGCCTCTCCCCGTTGAGCAGCACCTCCCCCCGCGCAGCCGGCAGCAGCCCAGCGATGACGCGGGCAAGCGTGCTTTTGCCGCTGCCGGATTCGCCGATGACGCCAAGGGTCGTACCCGGCTTGATGGTGAGGCTCACATCACGCAGCACGGTCAATGCTGGGGAACCTTCACCGTCCAGCGCGCCGTAACCGGCGTCAACGCTTCTCACCTCGAGCACCGGCTGTGCGGACGTTTCCCGCAGCGCCTCATCCGTCGCCGCGCGCACCCGCGGCTCGGCAGCGGCGAGTAGGCTCTTGGTGTAATCGTTCTTCGGCTCTTTGAGGATGCGGCCGGTCTCATCGACCTCGCGGATTGCGCCGTCACGCAAGACGATGATACGATCGGCCATCTGCGCGACAACAGCAAGATCGTGCGAAACATAGATTGCGGTCGTGCCGCGTTCCTTGATTGCCTTCTTGAAGACGCGAAGTACCTCGATTTGCGTTGTGACATCGAGTGCCGTCGTCGGCTCGTCGAAGATAACCAGCTTCGGGTTGGTAACGAGCGCCATTGCTGCAAGCAGCCGCTGCAGCTGACCGCCGGAAAGTTGGTGCGGATAGCGGTCACCGATATGCTCAGGGTTAGGAAGCACCAACTCGCGGAAGAGCGAGATCGCCCTAGCTTCGGCATCGGCAAGTGGCATGACGCGGTGGATCTCCGAACTCTCGATTACCTGCTTCAGGAGTGCACGCGCCGGGTTGAACGAGGCCGCCGCGCTCTGCGGAACATAGGCGACATCCCGCCCGCGTAAGGAGGCTAGCTCGCGCGAGCTCATCTCAAGCAGGTCACGACCACCGAAAGCGATCCGGCCACCGGCAATCTTTGCGCCCGAGCGGGCATAGCCCATCAGCGACAGCGCAATAGTGGTCTTTCCGGAGCCCGATTCACCGATCAGCGCGACGACCTCGCCGGGCTGAACCTCGAAATTCACATCCTTGACGATTATGTTGGTGCGCCCGCACTCGTCTTGGGCCGTGACTCGCAGGTTTTCGACTTTGATGACGGGCGCCATGTCAGTGCTCCCCGGTCGAGGACCAGCGCCCCGGCAAGTTGTCGATCAGTAGGCTGACGCCGATGGTCAGGGTCGCGATTGCAGCCGCCGGCATGACGACGGCCGGGGCGCCGCCTGCAAGTCCATCAATATTTTCGCGCACGAGCGAGCCCCAGTCAGCGTTCGGCGGCTGCACGCCGAGACCAAGGAACGAGAGGCTCGACAGCAGCAGTACGGCGAAGACGAAGCGCAGACCGAAATCAGTCAGCACCGGCCCGGCAATATTCGGCAGGATCTCTTCGCGGATAAGGTAGTGAGTGCCCTCCCCCCGCGCGCGCGCGACCTCAACAAAGTCGAGCTCGTTCACGTTGACCGCGAGCGCGCGCCAGATGCGGAAGGCACCAGGAGTGTAGATAACCGCGGCGGTGCTGATCAGCACCGGAATTGAGGAGCCGAGGGCGGCGATAACGACGAGCGCAGACATCTTGCTAGGGATCGAGATAAGCGCGTCGAAGAAGCGGCTCAGCGCCATGTCGATCGCGCCGCGTGAGACGGCCGCCAACATGCCGAGCGTACCGCCCATCAGGATGGCAAGGAATGTCGCCGCGCCCGCGGCGCCGATCGAGTAGCGCGCCCCAACGAGGATACGACTCAGCACATCTCTCCCGAGATAATCACTGCCGAGCGGCAGCGACCACCGCATGTGCCCGAACAGGTCATCGTCGACCAGCGCGCCGACCTCATGCGGGGCGATGTAAGGCCCGATGATCGCGATCAGAATCCAAAAGCCGATGATCCCGGCTCCGACCATGCCGGCGACCGGCAGGCGCAGGCGACGCGGAGGGGACGTGTCGATAACCGTGATCGTTTGATCATTTTTCATCGGTGACGAAGCCTTGGATTCGAGAGGATACCGCTGATGTCAGCGAGCATAACGAGAAAGAGATAAGTCGCGCAGAAGATCATCACGCAGGCTTGGACGAGCGGCATGTCGCGAGTCGAGACCGCATCGACCAACAGTCGTGCCAACCCCGGATAGTTGAAGATGACCTCGACAATGATTGCACCGCCGAGAAGGAAAGACAGGTTCAGAGCGACGATATTGGCGATTGGACCGATCGCATTCGGCAAGGCGTGGGTCAGCACAACGCGGATCGGGCTGGCGCCCTTCAACACCGCCATCTCGACATAGGACGAGCGCAGCGTGTCGATCACTGCCGCGCGCGTCATGCGCATCATCTGCGCGATCATCACGCATGTTAGCGTTAGCACCGGCAGCGCGAACAATCGAAAGAACTGATCAAGCGAGACCTTCCCCGCTGCATAGGACAGGGCTGGAAACCAGCGTAGATTCACCGCGAAGACAATCACGAGCAGGGTTGCGATCATGAATTCCGGAACTGAGATGATGGACATGGTGACGAAGCTAACTGCACGGTCGAAACGGCTGCCACGCCAGACCGCGGAGAGGATGCCGAGCATCAGCGCAATCGGTACGCATATGACCGCCGTCACGAAAGCGAGCATCAGCGAGTTCGGCAAGCGGCTCGCGATCAGCGTCGCGACCGGCAAACCGTTGACGAGCGACCGGCCTGGGTCGCCAGACAGCAAGCTGCCAAGCCAGAGAAAGTAGCGGATATAGGCAGGCTGATCGAGGTGCAGAGCGTGTCGTAAGCCGGCGACTGCCTCCGGTGTGGCGTTCTGCCCAAGCACCGCCTGAGCGACGTCTCCGGGCAGGATCTCCGTGCCGACGAACACCGCCAGCGAGACGAAAAGGAGCGTCAGGATCGCAATCACGATCCTGCCCGCGATGAGACGGACCACGGCCGTATTCATGGTCTCCTCCCCAAAACGCACCACTTAGGGGCGGTTGTGGCAACGCTCATTGGTCCAGCCAAATACTATCGGCGAAATTATACCCCATCATGCCGCCGATCGGTATTGGGCTCAAACCCTTCAGATTGCTCACGTGCGCGTCTAGAATAGTGACGAACGCTGGGATGCATACGCCGGAGCCCCGGTGCACGAGGCGCTGCATTTCGCCGTACATCTCGCGACGTCTGTCGGTATCGGTTTCGGCGCGGGCCTCGAGAAGCAGCTGGTCGAAACGCTCGTTGCGCCAGCCGCTCTCATTGAATGGCGAATCCGACTTGAAGCCAAGCGAGAACAGGACATCTGCGCTTGGTTTCGGATTAATGCGGCCGAAGCCAAGCGGATGTTTCATCCAGTGGTTCGACCAATAGCCGTCGGCCGGAACGCGCTGAAGGTTGAAGTTGAGGCCGATCCGCGCGGCGGCCTGCTGTAGGAACTGCGCGACCTCCTCTGAGCCTCCGGCTGCCGGGGAGACGACGATCGGCAATGTCTGGTTCGCAAAGCCAGAGCGCTGCAGGTGGAAACGCGCCTTCTCAAGGTCAAACGGGCGTTGGGGCAGGCTTGGATCGTAGAAGCGGTTAGTCGGATCGATCGGCTGGTCGTTTGCGATGACGGCATAATTGCGATAGACTGCACGGCGGATCTGCTCACGGTCCAAGAGGTGCTTGACCGCCAGCACGAAGTCAGGATTCGAGCCGGGTTCTTGATCGAGACGAATACCGAAGCTGAGGTAGCCTCCACCCCTGGTTTCGAATAGGGCAAGATTCGGAGCCGAAGCGATGCGCTGCGCTGTGCGCGCGCCCACCGCGCCAATAAAATGAACGTCTCCCGAGAGCAGCGCATTGACGCGCGCCGACTCGTCCGGGATGCCAAAAAGCTCGATCTCGTCGAGATAAGGCTTGCCTCGCTTGAAGTACTCGTCGTTACGCAAGGCGATGGAGCGGCCGCCTGGCTGAAATTCCTGGCACTTGTAGGGGCCGGTGCCATTTGCCGAGCGGAAGTCGGTTGTGCCAGCCTTGATGATCGAGAAATTCGACATACCGAGGACGGCGGGTAAGTCGGCGTTGGGCCCGGAAAGCCGGACGCGCACCTCGCGCGGCCCTGTGGCGCTGATCTCTTGCATCGGCTCGGCGAGGCTGCGCCCGAGAGAGCCGACGGCCGGATCTTTATGGCGCTGCAGAGAGTATACAACGTCAGCAGCAGTCAACGAGGAGCCGTCGTGGAAACGCACATCTTGGCGCAACTTGATGTGCCATATCGTTGCTCGATCGCTCGGCGTAATTTCTTCGGCGAGCTCAAGCTGGGGCGTCAGGGTGCTATCGAATCGCACCAGCCCATTGTAGAACATCGTGTGACGCGCACTATCGTTTGGAGTGTTAGGCTTTGCTGGGTCGAGCGTGTCTGCGGTGGAGCTCTGGTTTGTGGCTACCTTGATCCTGCCGCCCCGGCGCGGTGTTTGTGCGTAGGCGGTATCGGCCGACATCGTAACGGCCCCGGCGGCGGCAGTTGACATGCCAGCCGCCATCAGCATGCTGATAACTTCGCGGCGCGATGCGCCGCGTCGGAAATGCTCGTCGAGTCCGGGCGCATTAGTACGGACATCCACCTTTTTCATTCGTTCCCTCCCCTATCTGGTATGCTCTGTCGCGTGTGGCACCGTCGCCGTCCGCGGCTTGCCGTTGCTGTTCAGCAACTACTTGAGCTCCTCATTGTGCATCCGAAAGGATAACAACGGGAGGCACACGTATTTCCGCGGAAATGGGGGAGGAAGCGCCGTCGATTTACAAAACAACGGCTTCGAACGCCGCTTTCGTTCATCGGCAAGGAAATAAGGAATTCCGTCCGCTTTCGTCACACAACGGCTCCGCTGCTGGTTTTCCTTGAAATGATGACACGGAGGGTAGTAGTCGGCTCTAGTTTTCCACAGCCCACCGGTCGCGGTAGCCCCCGAACAGTCCGCTGTCAGGCCGGTAATCCGCCTTGCCCTGGCCATTGCGAAGTCACCTTCACGGGATCATCGGGAACACAGACGCCTCCCGAACGATGCGGACGAGCTGATCTTCGGCGTCTTAGGCCCAGGAGGCGTTTTGTGGCCGATTGTAAAGCTCGGCGGGCGTGGTACCTGTTTCGTTAGCACGTCGTTAAACAATTTAGACAATGCAATGCGGGCCGACATGGTCAGCGCCTCGACTTGCTCATGCGTCACATAGACAATCGCGACGCAGAGATTTTGGCGAGTATGCTTGATCTTGGCTTGCATCTGCTCGCGTGGCCGCTTGCCCCTCCATCAGCGCGAGCTTGGGATCAATACGGGGCCAAAGCGAGTAGCAGGTGCCTTAGCTAGGCAAATACTCTTTGCTCCAGCTTTCTCCTATGGCGCCCATGCTTAGCAACGCGTCAATGTCAGCTTCTGCGTACCGCAACTGCCGCAAAATTTCCCGGGTCGAGGCACCATATTTTTCCGCTGGGGGAAGCGTACAGATTGTTCCATGAGTCGTGCGGATTGCGCAAGGATCAACCTGCGTAACGATATGCCCGCTGGGGTGATTTCGGAATGTTGAGAAGGAATAGCTGCCCTGTCTAAGCCCCGGAACATCGTCGCCAGGCCTCGAATTTGCTGACCGTGTTGCAGCGACACTCTCACAGATTGCAGCACCAATATCGACTGCGCTGAGCCTGCGGAACCATTCCTCTGCGGATCCTCTCCGAAAAGCGGCCTCAAGGAACGCAGATCGCTCCTCTTTTGGTACATTGGCGAGGTCTCGAAGCCCTTCAACACCAGCGAATCGAGGGAGATCGCTTTCGAGAGCATTGAGCAAGAGGCTCCGGTCGGAGGCCGTCTCATATAGACGGATTAGCGCGCCGTAACCCTTAGCATTCAAACCAGATGGCTCATCGAACGGTGCGCGCCCTGCATAGTCATAGCAAAATGGGATCTGCAAGAGACCGGAGAGTGCGGAGAGCGAAGTCCTGGCCCGGCCCGTCCGGCCGGTCTTGGCCTTTTGATAAAGCGCAACAGCAACACCTAGCGCCGCAGCAAAGCCGCCCATGACGTCGAGTGTACCGACGTGCGCGTATTCCTCGGTCGTCTCCGGGTCGCCTCCGGACCTCAACATGATTCCGGTGGTTGCCTGGATTGTGTTTTCGTAGCCGAGATAGTCGCTGCGTGGGCCGTGACGAACGCCACCAAAGGAATCAAGCTGGCAGAAAATTGCGTCCGCATTGAGCGACTTCAGGCCGTCCAGATTGAGGCCCATACGTTTAACCTGGCGATCGGTTGCATTCCAAATCACGACATCAACGGACTTCACCAGCTTGGCGAAGATCTCCCGGCCACCCGAAGAGGCAATATCTATCAAAGCTGAGCGCTTGCCGCGCATATGCGTCAATCCGTAAATGACTGTGCACAATGGATCGTAAAGCGGCGTCACCGGGTCGATCTTAATAATCTCAGCGCCGAAACGAGCGAGATAGAATGCCGAATGCGGGCCAGCTATCACATTGCACAGGTCCAGAATCCGCACGCCGTCGAGCCATCCGGCGGACGACTTTGCCGGCCGCCACGACCGGCTAGGCAAAGCCGAGAGCGCGGCAACCGCTTGGTCGAAGGAGACCCATTTACGCCCCGCCGGGTTGAGCATCGCTTCCCCGCTTTCCTGCAGCCACACTACAGGTCCGGGCTGAGTCATCGGACCATACACTGGATCGTCGACCTCAATCATCAGCCCCCCGCATTCAGCGTGATCATCGCTGATCCATTCCTGTAACCAACGCTGAGGGGCACCGGGTATGCCTGCTTTCCCGAAAATGCGCTCCCATTCCTTTGCGGTCCGGGTCATGAATATGGTCGTCATCCGGTCGGCTATTTTGTTGACCCATGCATTCGGCAACGATGCCAGCGAGACGCTGGACTGCCAATCGCGAATAGGCAGATAGATATCTTCTTCGTCCGCAAGCCCCTCTGCGACAAGGTTATTGTAGAGCCCCAGAACTTGCAAACAACGCCGGGCATGACGCTTGTGGCTCGTGGAACAGAATAGATAGAACCAGCGCCCATCCTTGCATTTGTAATTGCGACTAAATGGAGAAAGCAACTGCTGCGAGGAGCCATAAGAGAGATCCATGGGCAAGCCCGCTTCACTCCGTCGCTCTATCTCGCGCTCGCGTGCGGATTTGTAGCGGAGCGGAAGGTTGTTAATGGCGATAGAGTTGTACGCGAGGCCCTCCATAACAGCAGATGCAAGAGGTACCTCGATTTGATCGCCGGACCCGGTGCGCTCCCGCGCTTGGAGCGCCAAGACAACGGCCGACACGGCCAGCATAGTGCCATAGGCGGATGCCAAGGGTAGTGGCGAGAATGATGGATTGAGGCCCATCAGCACGCGGCTTAGCCCCATATCCGCAAAAACGCCGGAAGAAGCCTCGATCACCGCTTCGAACGCGCGCCACTCGCGACGCAATTCGTCATTAGATGCAAAGCCGGGAATTGATACCGTGATCAGGTCCGGCCGCACCTCGCGTAGGGCTGCGAAGTCGACCCCGAGACGGCGCAGCACACCTGGACGGAAGTTCTCAATTACGATGTCAGCTTCACTAATAAGAGTCTGCGCTTGCAGTAAGCCCGTATCGGTTTTCAAATCGATTGATACGATCAGCTTGTTTCGATTAAGGGTCGCATTCGCCGGACTGTCCCATAGAGGCCCAGACGGCGGGTCGACATGCACGACGGTGGCCCCAAGATCTGCGAGGATCATCGCCACTGCCGGCCCGGCAATGTACTGGCCGAGATCGACAACCTTGACGCCGAAGAGAGGAAGGGGCGCGCATTGCGTTGCTATCACTTTATAGTCCTCCGGGCGACCGTTTGTGCAGTTTACAAGCTGTGTCGCAAACAGATGATGGTAGGGGTGTCCGAGACGTGAGTTTGGCTAGTTTAGCGCTGTGTGCATTGGCACTGCCTCGGCAAAGAAGTCGCCGGCACGAGGCGCGCGCTGCAAAGCGCACTATTCCTAGCACACGCTTAGGTATTGCCTCTCGGCGTCTCTCGCCTCGTGTGTCTCATGAGTTGCGCTCGTTTTGTTTCTCATCGTGAATGGGCAACGGTGATAGCACTCTCGGGTATATCGCTCATTTTGGTCAGCCGACACTTGCACCAAGATCGATGGTGACGCACTCCCCATTGACTCCGGAAGCAGAGGGACTCGCAAGAAAACCAATGACCGCAGCGACCTCATTAACCTCGATGAACCGGTCACCCGGTTGCCACGCTCGAAACTGCGCGATGACCTGGTCGGCGCTTAAGCCCCGGCTTGCCGCCTGAGCCTCGACTTGACCGCGCATTAATCCGGTATCCATCCAGCCCGGCGCGACTGCATTCACGGTAAGGCCATGCGCAGCTCCTTCCAAAGCTGCAACGCGGACGAGACCAAGAACGCCATGCTTTGCAGCAGTGTATGCAGCCTTTTTGGGCGTCGCGCTAAAACTGGAGACCGATGCCGTGACAATGACCCTGCCACCCCGCGAGCTTGTCAAAGCTGGCCATGCAGCCTTTAGCGCGTAAAAAGGTGCATCCAGCATCACAGATCTGAGACGCTCCCATTCGGCGTCTGGAAACTGAGCGAGCGGCGCGAGAAACTGACATCCAGCGTTCAAAACGAGGATGTCGAGTCGCCCTGCGGTTGCAAGTACATGCGCGACCATATCCCGGTTCCCACTCGGAGTGGAAAGATCGACGTGGAACAAGTCCTCACCAGAGACATCAACGCCGTGCACGTTAGCCCCGCGTTGGCGCAGTTCGGCTACAATGGCTTTTCCAAGTCCGCCTGCCGCCCCGGTTACGAGCGCAACTCTCCCCTTAAGTGACCATCCGCGTGCTCGGGATTGCTGTTCGTAGTTCATGAAGTCGGCCATCTGTCCTTTCTTTTCACAGTGTCCAACAGGCGGTGACTTCGATCGATAGCAGCCTCGTGAGCTGTCCTTTCGAGGCAGCGTCCTATCTGGCGGATTGCTTAAGAAATTTGCCGCTTCACTAAGGACCTGAGGAAGGGCAGTTTCTTTCTGGCTCGATATCCTGCCTTCCTCATCGTGCGTTTGAAGTTCATACGAGACGGATGCTCCTACCTCAAAGGCCAATCCCATATACCATGAAAGCTGAAGCGGTTATTACCGACATGAAGCCTTTTCGTTCAGGCTTGTTCGCGCACAGGGTGGACGCTCGCGTTTTTCGATAATTTCACCCTGCTTTGAGTGCTAGATAATCATAGACTATGGCAATATCGCTTCCAGCACGGGGCGCAGTGACCGTCGATTGCTCTTGCTTGATGATCAATTTGCACCGTACAGGAAGACGCCGCTTTCCCGCTAAATAGTGAGCACAATCTTTCCGATGTGCTCACTTGATTCCATCAGAGCATGTGCGCTGGACGCTTCATTGAGTGGAAACGTTTTATGGATTAGCGGCTTCACTCTGCCGTCGGCTATTAGGGGCCAGACTTGTGCAAGTAATGCGGTGGCGATCTTAGCCTTCTGCTCCGGCGTGCGTGGCCGCAAGGTGGAGCCGGTAACGAAGAGCCGTTTGCGCATGACTAGGTTAAGGTCAAACTCGACTTTACCGCCTTGCTCAGTATTAATCTGTACCAATCTTCCTTCAGTGTTAAGCACCGCCAAATTGCGCGAGACGTAAGGGCCGCCCACCATGTCGAGCACCACATCGGCGCCGCCCGCCGTCTGCTTCACCACCTCGACGAAATCCTCGTTTCGGTAATTTATGGCGCGCTCGGCGCCGAGCGCGGCGCACGCTTTGCACTTCTCGTCGCTGCCGGCGGTGACGAATGCCCGCGCGCCAAAGGCACGCGCGAGTTGGATCGCAGTCGTGCCAATGCCGCTTGAGCCGCCGTGGATCAGCGCGACTTCACCCGCTTTTAGACGGCCACGATCGAAGACATTAGTCCAGACAGTGAAGAATGTTTCCGGAAGCGCGGCCGCTTCGACTAAGGTCAGTCGCCCGGGAATTGGCAGACACTGCACACCGGGGGTGCAGACGTATTCGGCATAGCCGCCGCCGGCCAGCAGCGCGGTGACTCTATCGCCAACCTTCCAAGGAGCGCGACCAAGCAGGGTGGAGTTTAGACCCGCAGGCCCCACGGCAACAATCTCTCCCGCGACTTCGAGGCCAGGCAGGTCAGACGAGCCAGGCGGAGCCGAATAGCCGCCTTGGCGCTGCCAACAATCGGGACGATTGATGCCCGCCGCAACGACCCGGATCAGGACCTCGCCCCGTTGCGGCTTTGGCACGGGACGGTTAGTCGGGACCAACACCTCGGGGCCACCAGGGCGACTGATCTCAATCGCGGTCATAATATCGGGGAGCGTTGTCATGACGACCTATTGAGCGGCAGAACTAGTCAGGCGTTGAACCGGCCTATACCTTCCATGGGAACGACGAAGAAAAATTGCAAGATTGGCGGCAGAGGCGCCCATATCCGCCGAATGCGCGCTGATGCCGCAGGCTTTCATCGTGGAGTAGGGAAGAGGATTGCTCCTCCGATGGTATTCGACCGTTCCCAGACAGCTCAACCGGTACGCAATGCCGCGATTACAGAGCGGAGGAGGCGGTTCGCGATGTAGAGTTCGTACAGGATTCTGCTCCCGAGCTTCTCGAGCTCAAGTAGCATATGATTGCCGACTCCAGCCCGGCAACCGTGATCTGTTCCTCAATATCGGATTTCCCTCGCTGCGGCCGGCAAAGGCGAAGCAGCCTGGCGCGTGTACTTGTTGGTCAGCCCTCAATTCCGTCTACCTGTTGCCGCTGATAGAAGTGCGTGGAGGGTGCTGCCCGGACCCGCGCTGCTGGAGCGAGCGGCGAAAGTCCGCCGATCGCCGGTCATGCACCCGCTCATGATGCGCAAAAAATCGGGCTTCATCGTGAACCGGCTACAGAAGGCGCGGTGGCGCGAGGCGTTGGCCGATGCGCGCTCATCTGCCGACCATTTAGTCCCCCGTGAAGAACGCGGCCGAATGGCGTTTCAAGCGATCTTTTGAGCCGGGGCAAGCGCCAGGATGATGGCACGTAAGAGTCCTGCGAGCCATCGCAGCAGCAGTCCGAAGTTGTATCCGGCTGCGGCGAGAACAGCGTTGATGCGGTCACCAGCGCGGCCTTTGAGATAGTTGCGGTCCATGCGGTGCTCGGCCTTGACGTGGCCGATGACAGGCTCGACAGCCGCGCGACGTTTCATCTCGCGCCGGATGGCAGCCGTAACGCGGCGGACCTGACCCGAGATCCAGACCCTGAACCGATGCGGGTGGTTGTGGCCGCGGTACCCTTTGTCGACGTGGATGCGGCGGGCCTCCACGCCGGTGAGCTTCTCCATATCGGTGATCACAGGGCCGAGCGTGTGCCCGTCGAAGGGATTGCCATGCAGCGCCTTGGCATGGAACACGAACTGCCCGCCCTTCGGAGGCGTCACAGGGGTGGCAATACTGACCTTGCACCCGAACTCGTAAGGCGCGCGGGCTTTCCCCTTGCCGATGCACTCGACCTCAGGGGCATGTAACGCATAGACCTTCGGACCGCGCTGATGCTGATCCTGGCTGCGCACCTGCTGCGCTAAACCGAGCAGCGGGCCGAACCGCGCTTCCAGCACCGAATCGCCATCAATCTTGCGGCGGATGTCGCGGATGATCCGGCCAAGCCGTGTCCGCAGAAACTTGAGCTGGCGCCGGGCGCGTTTGAACTGGTGGGCGTGGGTATAGCGGCCGACCATGATGGCGGCGCGCTTGGCCAGGCGCAGATAGCTCTGGCGCAGCGGCACACGGTTGCGCTTGGCGAGCCCGACGAGCTTGATGATGGCCCGATGCATCAGCCGTGCATCGGTCGGATGCGCAACGGCCTTGGGCTGCACTGTGGTATCGACCACCACCCGCTCCAGGTCCTTGGCGCCGATCGCGCCAGTCTTGTGCGCCACCGACAGACTTTCCTGGATTAGCGCGACGAGTTGCTCCTCCCCGAGCCGATGACGCCAGCGTGTCATCGACGATCGATCGAACGGCAGCCGGTGGCAGAAGCTCAATTCGCCGCAGAAGTATTGGTAGTAGGGATTCTCGATCCAGCGGGCGCACAGCACCTCATCCGACAGGTTGTGCATGTGCTTCAGAATGAACAGGCCGGCGACAAGCCGCGTCGGCAGGCCAGGCTGCCCCGACCCCGCCTGGCACACCGAACCAAAGCGCTCATCCAGAAACTTCCAGTCGATCAGCGCCGCCAACCGAACCAGCGGATGACCCATGTCGATGATCTGATCCAGCGCCGGAAGCAGCAGGTCTTTCTGACGATCATCCCGCGGTTTGCTCATCGCATTCCCCAATGTCGACGACGCCGTCAGGGAATCACGAATCGCTCAAGAGCAAAATCCCAAAACGCAAGAAAGCCAGGTACAACACCCAGCTTTCCTGCAAAATCGAATACTTTACCGAGACAAATTCTGTCTATCTTTCAGGTGGATCTGCATTCTTCACGGTGGACCATTTAGGATGTCGATGACGCGGCAAGTCTTTCCTTCGGTCTGAGCCGTCCGGGCCGGAGACTGATTCACGGTTCTCGCATCACTGTGCCCGAGAAGAATACGAGCACTGTTATGCACGGATTGGGTCGTTCCAAGAAGGCGTTGTGAAAAAGCAACAAAGTTCCGGAACTCACGACGCCTTTCTGAAGAAGCTGGCCATCCAATCGGCGAGCAGGCGGAAAGCAATGACCATTGCCGAGCCTCAACAAAATGCATCCGCAAAGTGATCTACACCACCAATGCGGTCGAGGCGTTGCATCGCAGTCTTGCGCAAGATCATCACGACCCGCGGTTGCTTCCCGATCGACGAAGCAGCAATTCCAGATCTCCTGCAACGCGCGCTTGGCTTTCGGCTGCTGGCTCTTTCGGTAGCTTGGCGAGCACGTTTGCAGTCTTGTGCAGCCAGCAGCGTTGCTCGCGCGTTTTCGGCCAGACCTCGCCGGCGGCTTTCCAGAAGCCGAGTGCGACATCGGCGATGACGAGCCGCGGCGGCACGTCGAGCCCGCGCCGCTTCAGATCGAGCAGCAGATCCAGTCGTGCGCGCTCTCGCGGGCACCATCGGTGAAGCCGACCAGTTCCTTGCGGTCTTCCGGTTTCGTACCGATCAGCACGAGGATGCACTGCTTTTCGCCCTTGCACCGCGCTCGCGCAGCTCGGCCACGATCGCTTTCCCAAGCCCTCCGGCCGCTCCAGTCACCAGCGCGACCCGGCCATCGAGAGAGTAGCCACACTTCTTCCATTGCTGTTCATTCAGCTCGGCCATCCGTTCGCCCTCTCCACACGACGCAGTACTATTGTGCGCGTCCTTCTGATGAGATCGTAAGGGGCTGCCGATGTACAAAAACTCACAATCCGGCCAAGAGTTAGGGAAATTCTGCAAAACGAGGTGGACTTTTCAGGTTAGGCGCAGAGGCATCGGCCGCTAGCCTGAAATCTGCGGCGGGGCGCTGAGAATGCACGATGTCGCATGAGCCGACGACTCCTCAAGAGCGAGGGCGTCGCCGATAACGAGGAAGATTTTGCCTCCTAGGGTCGCATCGTTTCGTCCCGCCCAACAGCCAATCGCTCCGCCGCTGTTCACATCGGCTTCCGTAGACAGCCAGCGATCCGTCGAATGGCTGGGCCACTTAACGCTTGCCCGGTCACGCCGTGGCTTTGCGTAGGGTCTGCTAGATGGACGCAGGCATCAAGCAGGGAGAGGCCGACCACATCCTTCCCTAGGCAACTTCGGTCGTTCGGGTGTGCGACATGATAGGCAGGCAACTGCAGTATCACATTATCAATCAGCCGTGTTGAACCAACGTACGCTGCAGCAAACAGCGCCGCTGGGCGCCGCAGAGGGCTCTCGGCGCCCTTGAGTGTATCGGCGTCGACCAGCTCAAGGTACTGCAGTCGATCAACGGTTTCAAAATGCCTCTTTGCGATCGCAATCAGCTTCCCGACATCGCGCCCTCCCGAGCGAAACTCATCCCCTGCAGCGAACAGACCGCGGCTGATAGCAAGGGCTCGCCCGCGTTCTTCCGCAGAGAGATACTTATTGCGGCTGCTCATCGCGAGTCCGTCAGGGTCTCGAACAGTTGGGATAGTGACAATCTCGATTGGAAGATTGAGATCAGCTGTCATGCGGCGCACGACAGCGCACTGCTGAAAATCCTTTTGGCCGAAAAGGGCGACGTCCGGCTGTACCATATTGAACAGCTTGCAGACCACAGTCGCAACGCCGCCAAAGTGCCCAGGCCTGAAAGCTCCGCACAACTGGTTCGCAAGCTCGCCCGGCTCGATAAAGGTCTCAAATCGAGATGGATGATAGACCTCTCGTGCATCCGGTGCGAAGACGATTGAAACCCCAGCGTTACGGCATAGCTTTTCGTCGCGCAAGAAGTCCCGCGGATAGGCGTTGAGATCCTCATTCGCTCCGAATTGAGTTGGATTGACGAATATGCTTACGACTGTGAGATCGCTCCGCGCCCGGCTCGCCTCAACTAGCGCCGAGTGACCATCGTGCAGGGTAACCCATCGTCGGCACGAAACCGATACGTTTACCGGCCTTGCGGGCGTTTGCCAGAACGTGACGCAGATCAACGACCGTACTAAGTGTTTGAATCTTGAGCTTGACCTCAGATTGAATCGGAAGGCACCCAGTTTGCTATCGCGTCGCGCAGTCCATCTGGAAGCAGGTAGGACTCCTGTGGTGCCGGAAATCCACTGCTGCGGACATCCGCCGCCCAGCACGCTAGCGCCTCCCGCAGCAGCTGGAAACCATTTGCATAGGCACGAACAAATTTCGGATGATGACCTTCGATCAGACCAAGAACGTCATGGAGTACGAGCACCTGACCGGAGCAATTGGGGCCCGCCCCGATACCGATAGTCGGTATCGTCAGAGATTCAGTCGCTCGTGCAGCGAGCTCCGCCGGAATGCCTTCAAGGACCAACGCGAAGCGGCCGGCTTCCTGTAGGCGGTGCGCGTCCTCGAGCAGACGTAAGGCATCATCGGTTTTCCGGCCCTGCACCTTGAATCCGCCTATGACATTGACGCTTTGCGGGGTGAGGCCAAGATAGCCCATCACGGGAATCTCGCAATCCACCAAGGCACGCACCATCTCAGCACGCTTGGCACCGCCTTCCAGCTTTACGGCGTCGGCGCCGCGCTTCAAGAAGCCTCCGGCGTTCCGTATCGTCTCCGCGGGACTGAGATGAAAGCTAAGGAAGGGCATGTCAGCGACGAGGAGAGCATGCGGCTTTGTGCGCGCAACCGCCGCCAAGTGATGATTCATCATGGCCATGCTGACCGGCAGCGTGTTTTCGAACCAAGGCAGACGTTTCCAACACTATCGCCGGTAAGAATGACATCCACAATTGCATCCGCAATGCGCGCTGAAACCGCGTCATAAGCGGTCGTCATTACGACGCGGCGCCCCTCCTCTTTCCATTGCTGCAGAACTCGGATGGTGACGCGTTCACAGGGCCGGTCTACGCTGTGGCTCATGCTTTGTTTCCTGTAGTTTGTACTTGGCCGACAGAAAACTGTCGACCGCGTGGAGGTGAAGACTCTTTCCTTCCCAAAACCAGAGAATGGACGCAAAGCAACACCGGTGAACGCGCAACTTTCAGGCAGGAACGTCTCAGCCGTTATTTTGTCGGCGGAGCCTCTTCCGCTCGTATTGGCGCACAACAGCTGATAGCGGCGACCACTTGGCGCGCTGAACAGCAGAGAAGAAGCGACCCGTCTGCTTGGTAGCGGCAGCAGGCCGGCTGGTTCTTGAACCCGGCCATGATCAAAGAGCCTTCGGCCGTACAAACCGACCACAATCGTCCGCGCTGTTGTAAGAACTCCTCACGAAAGTGATTAGACATGCGTGGTCTTTCCGCAATAAGTTCTTGCGCGCTCAAGTCATGTCACCGCATCAGCGGCAGCGCGAATGGCGCCATAAATTTCATCAAGATCCGCCGCCGCGACGCAATAAGGCGGCATCACATAGATCGTGTTGCCGAGCGGACGCAGCAAAAGATTCCGGTCCCTAAAGAAGGCCTGAAGCTTCGGACCTATGCTCGCAAGATAGCCACCATCGCTCGCTTTCAGATCGAGCGCAGTGATGGTCCCGGTGCGACGAACGTTTTCAAAGCGCGCATCGGCCCGAAATGGCTCGATTGCGTGCTCTTGCATTGCTGCAACCGTCGTCACGCGCTTGCAAGATTCCTGATCCTGCCAGAGATCCAGGTTGGCTTTTGCGGCGGCGCAGGCTAGCGGATTCGCCGTGTATGAACTCGAATGGAAGAACGTCCGCACACGGTCTTTCGAATAATGTGCCTCGAAGATTTCCGCGCGACAGAGTGTCACCGCCAATGGAAGCGCGCCTCCGGTGAGACGCTTCGAATAGCAGGCGATATCAGGTGTGATGTCGGCCTGCTCGCAGGCGAATAGTGTTCCGGTGCGGCCCCAACCCGTCATGACCTCATCAGCAATGAACAGGACGCCAAAGCTCTCGCAGATCCGCTTCATCTCTCTGAGTACCCAGGCTGGGTATATCAGCATTCCACCTGCCCCCAGTATCAGAGGCTCCACAACTAAAACCGCCGGAAATTCGTCTTGAAATGCGGCGTAGAGCGCATTCAGCGTCTCTCGCTCGCGACCTTTCGCAGGGAACGGGATGGAGATGACATCAAACAAAAGGGGACGGTACGCAGCGTTGAATACGCCGCGGGCACCGACCGACATCGCCCCAATCGTGTCGCCGTGATAAGAATGTTGCAGAACGACAATGCTCGTTCGCCGCTCGCCGATATTGCGCCAATAGCCGAGCGCCATTTTGAGGGCAACTTCGACGCTTGTCGAACCACTGTCGGAAAAGAAGACATGGTCGAGGCCGCGGGGGCCGACCTTCAAAAGCATCTCCGCCACCTCCTCAGCGGGATCGTGTGTGTAACCGGCAAAAATGATCTGGTTAAGCTTGCCTGCCTGTTCCTGAATCGCGCTCACAATTTGGGGATGGCAATGGCCATGTGTCACGACCCACCAAGAGGAGATTGCGTCTATGATGCGGCGGCCATCCGCGGTGTAAAGATAAGCACCGTCACCACTTGTTATTTCGCCCTGGAGGGCATGCTGGGTGAACGGGTGCCAAATCGGAAACTTCTTCTTTGGCATCATGAATCCAAGAAATCATCGCCGATGAACGATTCCTTGAACGCCGCCCGGAGAGTGTCTGCCGTGAGAGGACAAATCCAGGGTAATCGTCCCAGCCAACGGACTCGCCCGATCTCGCAAACTGCGCTCTCCGTAGCAGAGTTCCTTTCGCCAATGAATGCTATACCAAGAATGCGGATTTGACGCTTTCGGAGAGCCTCGATGGAAAGCAGCGAGTGATTGATGGTCCCAAGGGCCGTCCTCGTACAAAGCACGACCGGAAGCTGCCATCGCTCAAAAATATCAATAATAAGCGTGCCGCCACTGACTGGCACCATCAGCCCGCCGGCGCCCTCAATCACGAGCGGCCGCGCTCCGGTGTTCGGCACGCGCAGCGAGCCCGCGTCGATGCGAACGCCATCGATTTCCGCGGAATGATGCGGCGAGGCTGGCGTTCGGAGTCGGTAAAGCTCTGGAACGATGCGATCGGGCGATAGACCGCTCAATCGGGCGACGGATTCCGAATCGGTTTGTCCCTCAAGACCGGCCTGAATTGGCTTCCAATAGCTGGCGCCAAGGAGGTCGGCGAGGCCGGCGGAAAATACGGTCTTTCCGATCCCGGTATCCGTGCCTGTCACCACGATCCGCCGGCTCATCGAGACATGCCCCTCGTCTCTTCAAGGAGCGCATCCAGCATTGCACGCACGTCATCCTCCTCTACATTGAGTGTCAATGAAATCCGCAAGCGAGCCGTTCCCGCCGGCACGGTTGGTGGCCGGATTCCACGGATATCGAAGCCGCGACTTTGCAGTGCTGCGGCGAGCTGCATCGCATTGGCATTATCGCCAACGATGTAGGGGATGATCTGCGATTCCGAAGTACTCCACTCGCCGCGCTGACGGATCTCGCGATGAGTGAACGCGACCAGCTCGCACAGGCGCTGCTGACGCTCCGGCTCTTCCTGCAGGATCAAGAGTGCCTCCCGCACGGCAACAGCCATCAAGGGTGATGCGCAGTGGCAAAAATAAAGGGGCGGCAGCGATTGATCATGAAATCACGCAACACAACTGAGGCTGTGACAAGCGCACCAGCAGCACCCAGCGCCTTGCCACAGGTATGAACAGTCAGGAGGTTCTCGCGCCCCTCATAAGCCGCGGTGAGCCCTCGCCCCTGCTCACCATAAACACCAGTGGCATGCGCCTCGTCCACCATCAGAAATGCGTCATGACGGTCCGCGATTGCGACCAAGTCGTCCAGGGGCGCGAAATCCCCATCCATGCTGTACAGGCTCTCGGCCACGATCCAGATGCGGCCCGTTCCGCCCTTCGATCGCCAGTCTCGAATCGTGTCTACGACGGACTCGGGATCGTTATGATTGCTTATCCGAAAATCTGCCCGGCCAGCGCGCGCACCTTCATGAATGCTCGCGTGCACGAGAGAATCGAGAACGAGCAGATCACCCCGTTGCGGTAGCGTTGTCAGGACAGAGAAATTCGCCATATACCCACCGCCGAAGAAGAGCGCCGTCTCGGCCCTAAAAAACTGAGCCGCCTCCGCTTCGAGAGTTTCGTGTTCTGCACAATTGCCGCGCAGAAGCCGTGATCCGCCAGCTCCGATGGTTGTGCCGGCCTCCAGCGCAGCAGAAACGGCCTTTCTCATGCGCGGCGCATTAGCAAGCGCCAGATAATCGTTCGATACGAAATCGATGCCCGCATGCTGCTTCAGGCCGCGCAGCCGGCCATCTTCGTTCAGGGCATACAAGGATGAGGCATACTCGGCAAGCATTGCTGCATGGATCGAATTCATTCTTTTACCCGTACCGCGGCGATCTGTTGCACAAGAGTTCTGGCCACCAGCAAGAACAAGAGTGTACCGTATCCGCCTTTGGCTTCTAATCTCGCAAGATGCGATTTTCTCGACCGACCACAACAACGCGCGGTGAAAAGACTTTAGCCTCCGCCTCATCGAGAGAGGCATATGCAACTATAGTTATCTTGTCTCCGGGTAGCGCGAGCCGCGCAGCCGCGCCATTCACGTCCACGGAGCCAGATCCTCGAGGGGCTGCTATTACATAGGTAGAAAAGTGCGTTCCGGTTTCCATGTTGTAGATTTCTACCCGTTCATTGATCAGAAATCCTGCAGCGTCCAACAGCTCACGATCGATCGAAACTGATCCTTCAGAGTGGAGATCGGCTTCGGTCACCGTTGCGCGATGAACCCTGCCTTTCATCACCGTAATCTGCATCTCTCATCCAGGCCGGATTTGCGAGCAGCGCGCAGGCTGCTTCCGTTTCGTCTAAGCCAGCTTCGACGCGATGCCGAGTCGGCGCAGCAAACTCGCATCCCGGTCTCGCTGCGGGTTCCTGGTCGTCAACAGCACATCGCCGATGAAGATGGAATTGGCGCCGGCCAAAAAGCACAGCGCCTGCAACTCGTCCGTCATATACTGCCGTCCCGCCGACAACCGCACGACACTCTTCGGCATCATGATCCTGGCCGTCGCTATCAGTCGCACCACCGCGATCGGATCGTGAGGGCTTGCGCTGTCGTTGACGGGCACACCCTTGACTTCATTCCACAAATTGAGCGGCACGCTTTCTGGGTGGTTCGGAAGGTTGGCCAGCAGCAGGAGCATTCCCAGGCGATCATCGACGTGCTCGCCCATGCCGATAATGCCGCCGCAGCAGACTTTGATGCCGGCCTCACGCACGTGCGCGAGTGTGTCAATGCGATCCTGCAGGGTACGAGTGGTAATGATCTTGCCGTAGAATTCTGGCGAGGTATCCACGTTGTGATTGTAGAAGTCGAGGCCGGCGGCGAAGAGCCGCTCGGCCTGCTCCATCGTCAGCATGCCGAGCGTGACGCAGGTTTCCATGCCGAGACCTTTAACCATGCTCAGCATCTCGCAAATCTGATCGAGATCGCGATCTTTGGGACTGCGCCAGGCTGCGGCCATGCAGAAGCGGGTCGCACCGGCGTCCTTGGCGCGCTGCGCGCTGGCAACAACATCGGCCCGATCCATCAGCCGAGTGGCCTTCACACCGGTCTCGTAGTGCGCACTCTGCGAACAGTAGCCGCAATCTTCAGGGCAACCACCGGTCTTGATGCTGAGCAGGCTCGCGGTTTCGATGCGGTTCGGATCGAAGTTGCCGCGATGGACGGTCTGCGCCTGAAAGATCAGGTCAGCAAAGGGCAAGCCATAAAGCGCTTCAGCCTCGGCGCGCCTCCAATCAGTCCGAACCGGCGCGCTGGCGCCGTGGTGGCGCTCCACTTGCATAGCGGCCATCATCAGGTTTGCTTCCAGAGCCACGAGCCGATCATAGAGACCATCTGCAGTGATCGAAGTAGCGGTTCACGGATCGGCACCAGCCGAACGTTCGAGGCCGCGATCTTTGGGAAAGCGTTCCAGGCGTGCAACCTTTGCCGCCCAACTGATGCTCACGAGAGCTGTAACGGCTAGCCAGCGCGTAAAGGGAGCGAAAAGCCACACAACAACGCAGAAAGCCTGCAACCATTCGGCAATTCTTGCGATTTCACGCAGACTTGGCTAGCGTTGCCGACTGCTTCATCTGAATACACCGCCTCGAACCCAACGCTTGCTTGTTTGTTGGCGATCTCTGGCGAGACACAGAACAAAATCACGTCTATGACACGGCTGGCGCGGTCGCGATGGTCTCCTGCTCGCCAGCCAGGGCCGACGCACCTTGCGAAATCACCACTGGCCGAGAACACAGGTGCGAGCTGGCGACCGTGCTTCAATCAGGATCATCGTTGATTGATTTGAACGTCTGGCGAGTTCAGTTGCAGCAAAGTGTTGCACATCGAACACCGACCTGTCTTGCGGAATGGCGAACATGCGGCGATAACGTTGCGAATGACACGAACTCCAGATAGCTATGAAGAACTGCTTCCCGAGCTCACTTCTACGGTAATCCATGATCCGTCATATCGTCTTGTTCACCGCCAAGGACGAAGCTCATATCGACCGAATGGTCGACGGTCTGTCCTTACTCACCACAATCCCGCATTCACGCCGGCTCGAGGTCGCTCGCAATCGCAAGACCGACCAGCTCGGCAACGAGATTGACGTCGTGGTCTACGGTGAGTTCGAGAACGAGACTGAACTCGCGGCATATAAGGCGCACAATCTATACCAAGAGTCGATCAAGCGGGTCCGGCCACTCCGGGAGCTGCGGTTCGCGGCTGACTACGATGCGGCCTCCAGCCCAGGTTTTTCGGAAACGGCCTCAAATAGACAGTCACTAGTCTCTTCGTGCGCCTGGCCCGAAGATCAACCTGAGAATCTGAAGATCTTCGGGGGCGGATGGTGATCACAATCGAAGCGGATCTCGCAGGGCGTCCTACCGGTGATTGACAGATAGCCCGATGCATGTTCGCGAACTGCAGTGGATTGATCCTGCCACGGTCCTGCGAGGTCTGGCGCACCGGCCGCACCTTACGTTTCTCGATAGCGCGGCAGGACACGAGTTGCTTGGTCGCTACTCATATCTGACGTGCGACCCGTTCGGCACTTGCGTCATCGCGGACGGGCAGCTGAGTTGCAACCGTGCGGCTCTGGAAGGCGATCCATGGGAAGGGCTTCGCACCCTTCTCGCCAGATTTCCGCAAGAGCTTCGTCCCCATCTTCCTCCATTTCAGGGGGGCGCGGCCGGGTTCCTGGGTTACGATTTGAACAGGACATTGGAGCGATTGCCGGCGCCGACAATTCCGGGGCTAAGTCTGCCACAATCCATCTTGCATCTCTACGATGTAGTCATCAGCTTCGACCACCGTCACAACCGATGCTGGATCGTCTCGACCGGATGGCCGGAGCAGGATCCGGCACGCCGCAGCGAGCGGGCGCGCCGCCGGTCCGATGAGTTTGCTGCTCTTCTTGCCGGCCGAAAAGCGACCCCGGACGAATATTTGGGCACGGCAGGACCTTGGCGCTCCAATTTCAGCCGTGACGGCTACATTGCGGCGGTACAGTGCGTCATCGGTTTAGTTCTGGCTGGAGATGTCTTCCAAGCCAACATTGCGCAGCGTTTCAGTGCGCGGCTATCAGCCTCATTTGATCCGGTTGCCTTCTACTGCCGGCTGAGGTTATTGAATCCGGCGCCCTTTGCGGCCCTGCTGCGCTATGGCAAGCTGACCATTGCATCGAGCTCACCAGAACGGTTTTTAAAGCTCGACCGACGACGCGTCGAAACGCGCCCCATCAAGGGCACAATCGCCCGGTCCGCTGATTCGAAAGAAGACCAGCGCCGCACTGAACTCCTGGTGACATCCGAAAAGGACCGTGCCGAAAACACAATGATCGTCGACCTCCTTCGTAACGATCTATCGCGAGTCTGCACTCCACGGTCCGTCGATGTTCCCGTGTTGTGCGGTTTGGAATTGTACGCCTCGGTGCACCACCTCGTATCTGTTGTTACGGGTGAACTGGCAGCAGACCAGGATGCCGTTGCATTGCTTCGCGCCTGTTTCCCCGGCGGCTCAATTACCGGGGCGCCAAAGGTGAGGTCGATGGAAATTATCGCCGAAATCGAACGTTTCCCGCGAGAGGTCTATTGTGGCGCAATCGGCTTCATTGGCTTCAACGGTTGCATGGACACGAATATTGCCATACGAACGGTGATGATCGACGGCGATCTGGCTGTGCTTCATGCAGGTAGCGGGATAACGGCGATGTCAGACCCTGCGGCCGAATACGAGGAAACGCTCGTCAAGGCGCAGCGAATCTTCGATGCATTTGACCCCGCACCCTCGGCTGCATCTTGATTGTCATCATCGACAACTACGACTCCTTCGTCTTCAACATTGCGCGGTATTTTCACAACCTTGGTGAAAAAACCGAGGTTATCCGAAACGACGCGGTCAGAGTTTACGATCTGGTTGGGTTCAAGCCTCGCGCCTTAGTCATCTCACCCGGCCCCTGCACCCCGCTCGAGGCCGGAATATCAATTCCCGTTGTGCGCGAACTTTCCGGTCGCGTCCCAATTCTCGGCATCTGCCTCGGGCACCAGTGTATTGGAAGCGTATTTGGCGGACGCGTGGCGCGGGCACGCCGTCCCATGCACGGCCGGTCCTCGCACGTGTTGCATGAGGGCCAAGGACTGTTCGACAAGCTTCCATCCCCACTATGCGTTGGACGCTACCATTCGCTCATTGTTGAGCTTGATGAGGCATGCGCGCCGCATCTCACGGTGACAGCCCGCTCGGACGAAGGCGAGATCATGGCACTCTCACATCGGTGCCACCCAACCTATGGCGTGCAATTCCATCCGGAATCGGTCCTTACCGAACAAGGGCATACGCTGCTTACGAACTTCTTGCGGCGTGCAGAGATTCCGCGACCATAAGAATCGGAGATTATTGACACGAGAGCTCAGGAAACCTCTCGTCGATTTGGCTGATCAAACGAGGCCGTATCGATTGCCGCTTAAGTCCAACAGGACCATGGAGCGGGACTCGAAAACTGGATCTGACGTGCGGAAAAAGCCCCCGGTGGGCATACCGGGGGCCTTCTTTGGAGGTTAAACTTTAGATCATCAGAGCCGTTAGTTATCTCTCCTTCCGTTGGATTACAGAGGACTTAGAAGTTGCGCTGAGCGCGGAGGAGCAGCACGAGGCTGTTCTGGTCCTTCAGCTCATAAGTCGCGGCTGGCTTTGCGATGGTCGATTGCAGCGGGAGGGTCACCGTGCTTCCGCTGGCGTATTTCTGGTCGAGCATCATGTACGCGAGCTCTGCCGTGAAGGTCAGACCCTTGACCGGAGTCCAGCCCGTCTTGGTACCAACAACTGCGTAGTTAAAGTCGGGGTTGCAGCCACCAGTACCGCTTGAGAGCGCGAGGGTCGTAACGAAGGCTCCGCAGATATATCCCTTCGCCGTGTTATTGTAACGCACAGCTGCCCACCCACCGAAAATGGAAGTGTTCCAGTACGGGTCCCAGTTGTGCGTGTAACCACCATTGAAGCCATAGGTCGTGGTCAGCTCCTGGTCGGCACCGGCGACGAACACGGAGTCAGAGACACCAGCGAGGCCCAGACTCTGGTAAGCACCTCCCACGCCCGTGCCGCCATACACCGCGAACGTGCTCGACATGAAGTCGTGGAAATTGTAACGGCTCGCGCCGTTCGTATACACGCCCGTCAAGTTGATCGAGTCACCCGCGCCAGTCGGGAGATTCTTTATCGACAAGGCCAGCTGAGCTGCCCAGCCCCATTTATCGCTCGGATGGCCGGTGACTTCGGACGCACCATAGTAACCAGCATGGTTATCATGCGCGGCGACTGAAGCCTGGAAGAGACCCCAGGCTTGGTCAACACGAATCTTGGCGACTAGGTCTGGAGCTCGCGAACCGCCGATGTCGTTGGCACCGTACGTGCCTGTAGCCAGACCGGCGGCCGTTGCGCCACTTACGTTCCAGACGTTGCTTTGGTAGTTAGTGACCTGATCCTGGGCTGAGACCGAAGCCGTAATGCCCTGACCGAAGTCGGCTGTATACGTGACCTGGCTCACCGGCTCCCAGCCCGCGCTGCCCGGCAGCTCATAGTTGTTCGCCGGATACTCGGCCCAAGGCGTTCTGAACTGTGATTCTGCCCGTCCAAATGTGAACCCGGCGAACTGGATGAAGGCGTAGTAGACGGCGAGCTTACCCCCGGCAACCTGGCCGCCACCGCTTCCTGCGGGATTCCTGCCGTCATAGGCGGTCGAACCATTCACGTTAGTCGTACCGGCACCCGCATAGCCGCCTGAAATCCAAGTGAACTGGCCTTCGAAGAAGGTTCTGACAAGGCCGTATTCGGTCGCGGTTCGCGTATCGATTTGCAGATCTTGGCGGGCGAGAGTCGTGTAGTAGTTGCTGAGGCGGTTGCGGGCGCCGCTCAGGTAGTTTGCCTGGCCCTCAAAGTCGGCGTTCGTGTTGATCGTGGTATCGACACGCAGGTAGCCCCCTAGCTTTATGCACGTATCGGTGCCCGGAATGTAATAGAACCCCGCACCATACAGCGAACAGATCTTCACGTACTCGATCGCCTTGGCCTTGACGGGCAGATCCGCTGCCTGTGCCCCGGCGCCAGCGAACATTGCCGCAGAACCGAGGATGAGACTCTTTGTCAGTTTCATCGATGAACCTCCAAGATGGAAACGTCGTTTCGATCCGCCTCTGCGAGCCTCACTCCAGAGGTGCTCGACGGAACGACTTCGAGGACCCCCTCGCTGTCGCCCAATCCTTAGTTCCGTCCGTAAATTGTTTCAATTAATTAATTTAGAGCGCTATATATTTGGCGTGCCGTGTTGCAGTTGAGCAACTCACGCTCGCAGACGGCCAATCCTAGCGCAAAAAAGAACCCCCAGGGGGCATCCCAGGGGTTCTGATTGGAGGTTTTGCCAGATCGTCGGACCAAAGAGCCTAAACGATCGAGCCGACACTACCGAAATTAATTGCATTTGTCAATTGATAATTTACATGGCGAGTATGTGCTTCGCTGACTTCTTTGGAAGATGGACCGAGGATAGGATGCATCGTCGAGCGACGAATCTCTTTTGAGGCCGAGAGAACCAACAATGAGCATTGGCGAAAAGCCCAAGTCTGAACAAGATCAATTGGATAGAGCAGCTAGGGACTTTATCTGGAATGTTGTCGAGATTCACTCTCAGCTTGACGCGATACATAAGGGTTGGGCCGACTTCTTGGGAATAACGGAGCCACAATGGTTGATCCTGATGGCCATTGATGAACTCGACCAAGGCCGCGGCGTTTCGGGAATCGCGGTTGCTACTAAACTGCGCATCCACCCCGCCTTCGTCACGAATCAAACCAAGAAGCTCGAGCAAATGGAGCTGCTGGCGCGCACGACTTCGCCGGAAGATGCAAGATTTCTGCAGATATCCCTTACTCAAAAGGCGCGGGCGGAAATCACCAAGCTGGCTCAGAAGAGACGAGCAATTTATGCAACAATCTTTGGCGATCTGGACGAGCAGTCGCTGGATTACCTCAACAAGCGACTAAGCTCGATTGCCAAGAATAGCCGGTTGGCATCTCAAAAACTAAACATAGGCTTGGTGTAAGAACCATCAGATTGGAAGCTAGTCGAGAGCTGCTAGCTCCTTGATAAGTCACGGGAGATGGCGAACGAGTGATCCACGCTACGTAGCGTACCACCGCTCTAGCTCCGACGCGTGCCTATATTTCCTCGTCTGCGCCTCTGGAATGGCTATAATATAACGGCGGAGGATTGCGGTCTCGACATCGCCACCTTCAAATCCCTTCCACGCAATATTGGCGCCCACGAGAGTCTCCCGACCGTCCTGACGGACAGTCTCTATGGAGCGACACTGCGCGCGAGCTTACCTTCCAGCCATCCAAAGATGTGCTCGTCGGCGGCAACAAAATTTTCGAGCCCCCCCATCGGAGTCTTTGTCGTGCGCGGCAAGGCCAGCTCGATATCGATACCCTCCGCCGTACAATCCGATTCTAGTTTGACCGCCTCCGGCACGCTGACGATCCCGCGCCCGCCCGCAACCACGAGAACCGGACATTTTAGCTGTCGTACCAATCGCGAACGACGCATCGAGACCACGCTTTCGTCCGTCACATCAGGGGTGCTCGTCATCCATCCAACGGTCGCCCGAGTGCGAGCCCAACTCCACAGCCCGCCGTCGCAAACGGCCGCAGCAACACGACGGTCAGATACCGCGAAATCAGTGCATAGGGCTGCCGATAGTCCCTCGCCAAAAATAGCTATCCGTGTGGCATCAACGCCAGGCCGAGCGGTTAAGTAGTCCAAACAGCAGGACAAGAACACTTCCGATTGACCGCGCAAGCGATTGGAGACATCGTCGTGAGAGACCACGAGAACCGACGTGCCGCGGCCAATGGCCACTGGCAAGAGCCTTGCGAACAGTGTCGTATCCGTTTCTTCTTCGCTGCTAACGCAAATGATCGCCGGAGCGCTAAAATGGCGGTCCCCAGCGGTTAAGTAGTAGGCATACTTGAGCTCGTCACAGAACGCAATTCGTACTCGCTCCACCTTCCGCTCCAGAGAGCCGAACCGCTGAATGCTCGCCTCGACTTTCGCGGAAAGGTCTGCGCCTTCGTGGTCACTTTCCTCGACTAGCCGCCTGGCAACTTCAAACGCAGTCAGCGCACAAAGCCAAGCTTCGGTGGCCTTGTTAAAGACCCCATTTTCGAAATTGAACTCTCCTACAAGGCAGTGAGCATCTCCGATATTCATCCATCTTGCCGCCCAATGCGACCGGCTCGGAGACTCACGAATGTCATGAAAACCATCTAAGAACAGCTCGGCCTCGCGCCGTGTGGATGCAAGGTTACCCCTTAATTGAGGCCAAGTCGCGCACAACATCCCATTCGCCCCCTGGTGCAATTCCTCACCGGTCGCCTGGGTTTTCCAAACAACCTTCTCGTACCATGACGCTGGGCGCGCGCTCGGATTTACAATAGCCGGCTCAGCAGCTGCTTATTCCAATCTTTTCCAAATACTAGCGAGCCTTAAAGCAAAAGCTCTCCAATGTAGGGCCATCTCCGCCGAAATTCTGCTTCCTCCGCCAAAATTCGCAGATTTTCGAAGGCGTGGACATCGCCTTTCGAGATGCGGGAGTAGGCAACACGGTCGAGGCGTTCTAGGCTTTTAATCGACAACCAGCCATCGATGTCACCATGACAGCAGTAGACTCCAGTGTGACCAGTGCGCGTTGAAGTAAGTAATCGACGATCGTGGAGCGCGCTAAACGTCTGCTAAAGAAGCCTCAAACATCGATGTCGCCCCCCGGGCAGTTTTCCATGGCGCGCGATAATCGAACCATGGTGGATGCAAATCGCGCCCGTGAGATGATCTGCCCGGTTCGCCGCGAGGGCAAATACAGAAAGCGCTTGATTTCACTTGGGATGTCGCAACCCGAGAAGCCCTATCCACACCTCGATTGCGACATTATCCTAACAAGGACGACTGCGCCTCGACCTTCCATCGTGAGTGTTCACGCGCCATTGAGGCACGAGCCGAGCCAATTCGCAACCGGGGCGCGTCCAGCGCATCGCAATAGCGGGCGTACGCGGGCGCGAGCGCATGGTCCACATCACCAGCTTTGAGATGGCTTTGGCCAATCTCCGGCTAGAACGTATAACTGTCAGGTGACGATACAATTGTTCGGCAGGACATAGCTTGTGATCCTGCTTGGCGCGGTACGTAAGATCTTGATAAAGTCGTGCCGCAGCAACCCGGTCGAGCCCGCAGCTTCAGCGGGTGCTCGATATCCGCCCGCGATATGCTCGATCAGCCTTTGGTTGAGACGCGTTTGCCGCGCGGCGCTAGCCTAATATTCGCGCGAAGCATGATCGGCCAAACCTCTTCAATGAGTATGGGCTCGGATCGATCTGCGGCTGGATATCGGCGGCGAAAGCAGCCACGATCTCAGCTGTCATTGGCGCTCCTGTAAGGCCGGTATGCCCGTGTCCGAACGCGTAGATAACGTTGGTGGCAGCACGGGAACGATCGATTACCGGCAGGCTGTCTGGCGTAGATGGGCGGCAGCCCATCCAGAATTCAGCGCCATCGTCATTCAACTTCGGGTACATTCGCTTGGCCATCTTGAGCATTGCTCTCGGGCGCCGTTCATCGATCGGAGCGTCCGCGCGCGCGATCTCCACTGTCCCAGCGATGCGCACGCCGTGCTCCATCGAAGTCATGCCGAACATGTAATCGCGGTTGCTAACCTTGACGCGCGGCCAGACACCAGGGTTCGGGAGCATGACGTGGTAACCACGCTCGGCCTGAAGCGGCACCTCATCTCCTAGCCCCTTGGCAAAATCTTTCGATGCAATACCCGCTGCGACAACAAAGATGTCCCCTTCCAGGAGATCGCCGTCGCAGCGTAAAAACCTCGCACGCCGCTCATCGAACTCGAACCGGATGGCACGCTGCTTGAGGATCACGCCGCCCTCACTAGTGATCATATCGGCGATGGTCTGAACCAGGCGCAAAGGATTGACGGTATGGCCGTTGTCCGGAAAGTAGAGCCCGCGAGAGAAAATCGGAGCCAAGTTGGCATCCATTTCGCGGATCTCGTCGCGATCGAGGGCTCTCGTTTCGATATCGAATTTTTTCCTGATCTCATTGGCCAAGGCTTCTGTTGCGTTTGGCGCATTCGTTGCCCAGACATACAGCTGCCCGGTCCTTTCTATCAGCCCAGTAGCTCGGCAACCGAGTAATTGCTGGTATCGCGTGTAGCTCGTTGCATGAAGCTGCCTCAACGCATTGGAAAGGCTATCAAGTTGATCGAGGCGTCCGGCTCGGATCCAGCGCATCAGCCAGGGAGCTGAACTTGGGAGATCGGACCACCGAACGACCAGAGGTCCGTTAGGATCGAACAGCCACTTCGGAACGCGCCTTAACATGCCCGGCATAGCGATGGGGACACAGAAGTCGGGACTTATTGCCCCACCGTTTCCATAGGAGCAGCCTCGGCCGGGCTCGCCCTGATCAACGATCGTGACAGAGAATCCCTCGCGTTGCAGCGCGCGAGCAGCCGTGACCCCGACAATTCCAGCGCCGAGTACGACGGCCCGCCGCCCATGTCCTGGTCCAGAATATCTCATTCCGCTCATGGATTCTCCAGCCATTTTGATAGTGGACCAGCGATGCCGCGAATGCCAGTATGCGCCGTGGCCTGCCAATGAAGGTGGAGCGGCTATCCCGCAACGAAGAGCTCGCGGGGTAAAGACGTCAGACGTTCCGAGCCGGTCTCTGTCACCAGAATGGTTTCGCTGAATGAGATGCCATTGGCATTGACGATCATGTGGAAGATCATGCCCGGCTGCAGCAGCCAGGTGTCACCTTCCATGAAGTCGCATGTCTCCCATTCCCCGGAAAAGGGAGGAAAACCGATGCCCAGGGAGTATCCAACACGAGAATAGTACGTCTTGCGCAGTCCTGCTTTTAGAACTGGCTGGCGTATGGCGGCGTCAATTTCGCCTGCAACTGCCCCCGGCTTCATCATGCTGAAGGCTCGGTCCTGGCTGCGAATCAAAAGATCAGCGACTTCCGCGACTTTGCCGGTGGGCTTGCCCATCACTGCAGTGCGCATCATTGCGGCTGTGTAACGCCTGATGCTGCTGGTGATCTCAAACTTCAGGACATCGCCGGCTTCAATGACTTTCTCGGTTGCAGTAGCATGACCGAGTGTCATTCTATAGCCAGACGACAAGTAATTCGGCAGACTTGGATATTCAGAGCCTGCCAGCGTCTGCGCCTGCTGAATGGCAGCCGCAATTTCGAGTTCTTTCTTCCCGATTGCTAGTGCGGCCAAACCTGTTCGCATCCCTATGTCGGTTATTGCCGCAGCGCGGCGCACATAAGCGATCTCCTGCGGAGATTTGATGAGCCGCACGCGGTCAACGATGCCCGATCCGTCGACTACTGTATTTGGTGATGCAGTACCACAAAGCTTCTCGAAATCCGCTACAGCGAGTGTGAAACAGGTCTTCTCAATGCCGATTGGTTTGCCTGCTTCGGTCCAACCTAACTTTGCGAGCCACCGGCCCGTGACGACCGGCGGATCTTCGTTATCGAGGTAGACGGCTTGTTGATCGCGATCGAGCCATGAATACTCATCGGCGTTTGGCCGCTCCAATTCGCGAACTAACAACAGTGGCTCGCCCTCGGCCGGAACAAGAAACACCTGGTAAGCAAAATAACCGGAGGTGTGATAGCCCGTCAGGTAGCAGATGTTATGCGGCGAATTCACAACCAGGCCCACCATGCCGCGCTGTTGAATCGCAGTTTGAACCTTTTCAAGCCTCTCTCGATACTCCTGAGGCGAAAAGGCCATATTTCTTCCAGCCAAAGCTTCTCTCCTCCTGTTCGGAGTTGCTGTCTTGACAGCACTTCGCGGCTCCCATCGACTATGAACAGGCCCAACTTTTCCTGTCAAGAAAAAAATAATACGCTCGGCGCAGGTCGTATTTTCTCAGCGAAGCACTGAGGGGCGTCACGACCTAGGATTTCTTTTCATGACCTTATCGCTGCCGCGAGGGGCAAGCCTTCAAGAGGAACTCGGTGGTAAGTCGAGCTAGGCGCTGCGGGAGAAGTGCAGAAAGAGAGCGACTTAGGAGTGCTGTTGAAAGGCACGAACTGGCGATATGCGCAGCTATGCGAAGACAGCCCCGCGCTTCTCCAAACGGCGCTGCAGTGCTTCGCAAGGCATCTAAGCTGTGCCGTTTGCTATTCCGTCAGAACGGTTGCGTCCGATACGGCCCACGAGGCGGCACAGGCATCCCCGACATCGGGCATCGATTTAGCCGAGATGTTCAGCACCTTCGACGTCAGCCTTAATCTGGAATCGCTGCGGAATTCGAAGATGGTTGCATCTCCAATAAACGTTCTGCCGACGACGTGCCCCGGAATCCCATGTGACGAGCCGGCGGCGCTGGGGTCCAGATGCAAATGCTCGGGCCGTACGCAAAGCGTTGCATCGCCGTCCGCATCGGGCCATGGCGCTGCAGGCAGCTTCTCGCCTGCGCCACCGTAAACGACGCCGGATTTGAGCTTGACCGGGATGAGGTTCACCTCACCGACAAAGCTCGCCACGAACAAGTCGGCCGGTCTGCGATAGAGCTCCTGCGGTGCAGAGACCTGCCGGATCCGTCCTTCGTGCATCACCGCGACCCGATCGGACATGGCGAGCGCCTCATCCTGATCGTGCGTGACGTAGATCATCGTCTTGCCGACCTCCTTGTGTAAGGTCTTGATCTCGCCCCTGAGGTGCTCGCGCAGCTTCTTGTCCAGCGCGCCCAACGGTTCGTCAAGAAGAAGAACCGGCGGATCGAAAACCAGTGCGCGCGCAATCGCAACTCGCTGCTGCTGACCGCCGGACATCTGGTGCGGGCGGCGTGAGGCCAAAGCCCCGAGGTGCACCTGATCGAGAACACGGCGAACCCGGGCCTCGACCTCCGCCTTTGCCACCCGCCGCATCCGGAGTGGATACGCCACGTTCTCGGCGACCGTCATGTGCGGGAAGAGAGCGTAGTTCTGGAAGATCACGCCGAGTTCGCGGCGGTGAGGCGGCAGGCGCGTAATGTCCCTGTCGTCCAACAGCACCCGCCCGCTGTCCGGCAGCTCGAAACCGGCGACCATCATCAGAGTTGTCGTCTTTCCGGATCCGCTGGGACCGAGCAACGAAATGAACTCTCCGGGCGATACGGAAAGACTGACATCGTCGACGGCCGTTGCGCTACCATACCGCTTTTGCAGGTTGTGCAGCGCAATGCCTCCAGTCTTCACATCCGTGCCGCTCACCTTGGCTCTCATCAACATTTCGGCTCCCTGGCGGAATTTCGTGATTTCTAGTTTGACCTGTGATCTCACTCGAAGCTGTCAGGTATTTCTCTGTCGCCCAAGCAGGGCACCGATGATGATAACAACCCCGGCGAACAGCATCTGCAGCGTGGCCACAGCTGCAATGGTGGGATTGATGTCCTGCCGGATTCCTTCCCACATGCGCATCGGCAAGGTCGTGATCTTCCCAATGCCGAGGAACAGCACGTACACGAGGTCATCGAACGAGGCCATTGGAGGCTCAGGAGTTGAATCGGTTCTCTTCCTGTCCAATCCCATGCCAAGATTGGTCACCAGCACGCGAAAGAAGCCATTGGTAATGTGAAGCTGGCTTTGACCCGATCTAGAACGACCATCGTTTCAAAACGCATTATGTCTGGATTATCGCGTACCAGGCGCCGCGTAAAGTGCTCATAATCTTCCATATCATTTGCTGTGACTAGCAAGACGAAGTCGGTCTGGCCGGTAACGTAGAATCCGCTCATTACCTCGCTCATCTTGCAGATTGCGCGCTTGAAGCGATCAACGATGTCGGTCCGGCCGCGCTCAAATGAAATGAGAACCAACACGGTCACGTTCCGTCCGATTGCTTTTGGAGAAATGATCGAAACGTCTGCTTCTATGACGCCTTTCGATCGTAGGCGCTTCAGTCGACGCTGAACTCCGGATGCAGATAAACCGATCTTCGCGCCGAGTTCTTCACTCCTCAGTCGATTGTTGCGTTGCAGAAGATCAAGAAGACGAGCATCGATTCTGTCGAGTTCCATGGCTAGGTTGTTGGTTGATCGAAGAGGTCGAGAATTCTGCCCCGAGGATGTCACGTTAAGGCTATCCTGAAGGACTTGTACGAGGTGAATGTTGGGCCGCCTCGGCTAGGCCGTACCGGCTCTTGTCCTGAGATCGCCTCTGCGCGAGCTCCGGTCTCGATCAGTATGCGATCCAACACACCGTGCGGCGGCGTTGCAGGAGCTCAACACCAGCTGCAACGATGTCGAAGCCGCGAGCCGTTGATTGTTATCGAGTTCATCATGACCGCCATGCCAGCCAACGCTCTTGCATGTAACCTGCATTGGTCTTGCCGTCGGATCGTTTCGCCGCCAGCCAGGCTGCGTCAACGAGGACCGTCTTTGGCGCGTTCTCGGGACTTATGCTGAGATGCGGTATCAACTCGGCTGGGAGATACTTGAGCTGATTTGTGTTCGGCCCAGGATAGCCTGTCCCCTGGGTCCACCCGGCCGCAATTTGCGCCCGGTTCAGGAAGGCAATCAGCTTTTGCGCATTGGCTGTGTTAGGCCCGCCCTTCAAAATCACTGCGTAGGTATAGCCCAACGAGGCACCTTCCCAGCTAAATCGGATCGGCGCGCCCTGACGGATCGCGGCGAGGGCACGGCCGTTGTGAACGTTGGTCATGACGTATTCTCGGTTCATCAGGAGTTGAATCGGCTCCCCGGCGGCTACCCACCACTTGGTAATGTAGGGCTTGATCTCCCCGAGTTTTTTCAACGCGCGATCCAGTTTGTCATCGCTCAGCGGCCAAACATCCTTGGGTGCGACACCGTCGGCGAGGAGCGCAGACACGATGTTGGGCGCAGGCTCGGAACCACCATAGAACCCCCGCGGTCCGGGAAACGTTTTGACGTCCCAAAAATCCCCCCAGTTTTTTGGGCCGCCTTTAGGAAACGTGCGCTGATCATAAGCGAGGCCGACCCCCGAATAAAAAATTACGACTGCGTCTTCGAGGCGCGTGTGCGACGGTGTGCCCTCGAGCGACTCTTGGTCCCACAGGTTGTAATCGATCGGCACAAACATTCCGGCTTGGTGCATTGCTGGATAGTTATGTGACACAAGATAGGCGACGTCCCAATCGATGCGGCCGGCTTGGTTCATTGCTTTGATCTGGGGCTCAGACAAATCGGCCACCACATCTATGACTTTTATCCCCGTCGCTTTCGTGAACGGCTCATAGACATATCGCCGAACATTTTCCGTGAAGGAGCCACCGTAGCTATAAACGACCACTTCGCCACTGCCGGCGAGCTTTTCCACTGCCCACGCTGCAGTTGTTTTGGCGACGAACGGTACGCTTAGTAAGGCCGCCGTTGACTGCAGCAGTGAGCGGCGGCTCCGATCCTTGAATGAATGGGCCGCGAAATCCTGTTTGGTCATGACGCCCTCCTCCTTTACGCAGAACTGGGTGTTCCGCGATGCTTCGAAAAAGCCGTAACCGGGTGGGACGCTCGATACCTAGGACGATACCAGCGCGGAGCACGGTCCCTGCCGTCCTGGCCCAGCCTGCTTGGTTACGCTCATGAACTCCCCACCCACGTATTCCTTTTTGGCAGCGGTGCCCCACTCACCCAGGTCGGATTGCTAACCCGGCAGCGCGCCACCGGAAGCGGAGCCGCTATCGGGCAAAACTACCCGGCTGGAAGCCGCTTACCTCCTTCACTGCACGATATGAGAACAGGCGCCAATTTTCTTGTCAAGAAAAATTACAACCAAGATGCAGCTCAAAAATTTTCTGAGCGGGCGCGTACTGAAGGCTCTTGACCCGCCTCCCAACGCCCTAGCGGGCGTAGCTTCGAGCACACCGAAGCCAGCCAAAGCAATGCGGAAACCGGGCCTCGAAGGCGCTCAGGCCAAGCGGCCAAGTGTGCAGAAGGGAGCAAATCCTCTGGCGCTTCCGAACGGGCCCACCTCTAACGGCGAGGGGGAATCGCGCGCCTTCGCGTTGTCTTCCCCCGGATTGCTTTGAATGCCGCCAACGGCCTGCTGTAGGATTTATCTCTTTTTGGAAATCAGGGTCCAAAAGAGGCCCATGCATTCATTCACATCACCGCCGATTTCGCCCAGCAGGGCGATCGGTTACAAGGGCAACCCAGCGCAAAGACGAGAGCGGAGGCTGACCATTTACATCGCCGGTCAGCAGGTTCAGATCAACGTTGGCAGCAGAGCTGCGGTCAGGCGCGGGTCGTTTTCGATGTTGAGCAGCAAGGCGGCTGCGGTCTCAACCGGGTCGCCCCACAGCCCGGCAAGGCCTCGATGCGGATGTTGATCTGTTTCACGTCGCTATCTTGAGCCCGGCGATGTTCAGTTGTTCGCCAAAGCCCTGAATTCGGCGACAAGGCCCCTATCCCAGCAACCTGCCCGCTCCAGATCATCAAAAATCGCCATCGATCTCGCGTGCCACGGGCCCGCGGCGGCTTGCACCAGGACGGCGCCGTCTTCATTGAGCAGTCTGGGCAGCTGATCCGCAGTCTGCGTCATTAGATTGATGCAGTACTGTCCGGCTTCGGCGGCGGCCTGATTGAGGCCATCTTGCAGCGCGGGCGAGAGCATCTGATATAGTTGCCGGTTTATGGCAAAGGATAGATCGAGAGGCCGGTAGTCAAGCTGCGTCATGAAGCGCGCGTAGCGCGTGAAGCGCATACTCACAACGTGGCTGAGTTTGGAAATCATCGCGTCGATCTGGTCCGCTTGAAAGGTAGCTTCAACCTTCGCCCAGGGGACCACGACCGGCTCGCAGCCCAAGCGCTCCAGGTAGGCGCGAAAAGTCTCGTTCTCCGGGCATCGGACGCGTAAGCCCTTCAACTCATCCGGCGATGTGATGAGCTTCTTCGAGATTAGCACCACCGACGGAGCCTGGCCCCACTTCCAATTGGCATTCAGGAGCTCAACAGATTTTGCCCTGAGGGTGTCTCTCACGTCCGTGTTAAACAGCTTACTCGTCTGAAATCGCTCGTAGTGGGTTTCGCTAACGAAGCAGAAAGGAAGCGATGCCAGCCGCAGCGGCTGAGAGAACCTCTCAAAAAAACCAATACTTTCTGCAAATAGATCCAGCACGCCATTCATGAGCGCCTGAATCTGGGTAGCAGCCGATCCAAGCTGCGCAGCCGGAAACACGGCCACGGTCACTCGGGACCCGGTCCTCTTACCAACCAGCTCGGCAAACTTCTCAATCGCGCGGCCCTCGGTATCCCACGATGGAACTAGCGTACCGAGGCAGCGAGCCATCTGCTGGTCGCTTTGCAGAAAATAGTTCGGGGGCCGCTGCAACTCCAGGCCTATCTTGGCCAATGAGCGGATGGTTGCTGTGCTCTTTCCGTTCTCCAGCTTAGAAAGCTGCGGTACGGAAATGCCAACCGATTGCGCCATTACCTCGAGGCTGAGCCCGGCAGCCTTTCGCGCCTCGCGAATGCGCTGCCCCACGACTTGGCTGATATCGCCTTCTAACGGCGCGCTCATTCCCGCCTTGCCCTCAGCCGCCTCGGATCTCAAATTCTGAGCTTTAACAATCGTGTGGCTCGACTTTGCCATACCCCACCTGCTTCATCAACAAGCGCCCCTTGGAGGCCTCCTGGTTTGCCGCCTGACCGGCATGTACGTGCCGGCTGCAAACCGATTTGGTCCCAGCAGAAGAATAATGCCAGACCAGGTCGCTTTAATATTTTTCTTGACAAGAAAAAAATGTATCGGCTCAAATTGGAACCAATGAAGAAATGCGAGCGAACCGCGCTCGGGCTGGTACTTCGGGAGCGCAGCGCCGCCGTTGCACAATTTGAGTGCCGGAGCGCCTGCAGGCCCGCGGTAGAGCCAGGGGAAGCAACCAGGTAAGAGAGGCCATTATGGATAACATTCCGAAGACTGCTCTGAGGCGCCGGGCTTTTTTGAGGGGCGCTGCATCCGCTGCGGTGGGAAGCGTCATTTCCATGCCGTGGGTCAAAACCGCGTCGGCGCAAGAATTCGCTGGAAAGGTGCTGAGGGTCCTGACCTGGTCCGATCCCACCGGGCAGGCAGCGGTTCGCAATATTCTGCGGCCATTCGAAGCAGAGACGGGAGCAAAAGTGATACCTGATCTTACAGGGACCACTTCGGACATGATTGCCAAAATCAGGGCCTCTGCCTCTCGTCCGCAGTACGATCTGGTCATTCTTGGTGGATATGGTGCAGCGACGCTAGGAGAGGCAAATCTTCTCGAAAAGCCCGATTGGGCACAGATTCCCAATTCGCGAAGCTTGCTTCCACAGTACCGATCTGGCGCAGACGGATACGGCGTCGGCTACTTCCTGTGGACCGACGGAATTCTCTACAACACGAACGTCTATGGTCGCGCGCCTACCTCCTACCAGGCCCTTTGGACGGAGGAAAGCAAAGGGGGAGTCATTTTAGTGCCCCCGCAAAGCGGCGGAGCGATGGAGTTGGTCATTGCTGCTGCCAAGGTGGCGGGCGGTGATGCGAACAATCCGGACGCAGGATTTGCGCTGTTGGCGAAGTTGAAGGATCGGATCCTTACGATCACTAACAATCCAGCGCGGGTAGCAGAACTATTTCGTACCAACTCAGGTCGCTTGGCTGCGCCGTACTCTCCGCTACTGTACACCCAGTACATTCCCGATCCCCAATACAACATGAGCGGCACCTACGATATAGCCGAGGGCTTCTTCGTGGACTTGCAACTCATGGTGAGCCCGAGAGGGGCCCCTGGTGACCGGGCGGCGATACATGCTCTCATGAACAAAGCCTTAGCCCCTGAAGTGCAGGGAAAAATGGCTGAAGACGTCTGGTATGGCCCCACCAACGCGCAAGCGGTGCTTTCAGAAAAAGCAAGAGCCATCCCGTATATTGCATCGCCGGACTTGATTGCCAAACGCGCAATCACGCTTGACGCCAAGTTTCTTGCCTCCGTGCGAGACGACTGGGTGCGCCGATACGCTCAGGCGGTTGGAGGGTAGATGGCCTGGAACGGAAAGCAACGTACCTATTGCCATGCCTGATGGCATCTCGTCCCGAACCATAAGGTTTCAGCCATGACCGAGAAAGACAACGCCTTAGAGCTCGGAGACGTGAAGTGCCATTTCGCACAGGGAAAGGTGCGCGCTGTCGACGGCGTCTCACTGAGTGTCCCGAGGGGCGAGATCCTTTCCATTCTCGGCCCTTCGGGCTGTGGAAAGACGACTCTCATGCGGATGATTGCTGGTCTTGAGACGCCGACCCAGGGATACATTCGCATTCACGGTCGTGACGTAGCAGGCCTTACCCCGCAGCAGCGCAATGTGGGGCTCGTTTTTCAGTCTCTTGCCGTGTTCCCGCATATGACCGTCGAAAAGAATGTCGCCTTTGGCTTGAGGATGCGGAACGTCGCTTCCGAAACTATTCGGGCCAAGGTCAGGGACGTACTTGAACTAGTGCAATTGCCGCCCGCCAATTTCGCGGCGCGATGGCCGAACGAATTAAGCGGGGGCCAGCTGCAGCGCGTCGCTCTGGCACGTACCCTCGTGACCCAGCCTGCCCTCGTGCTGTTTGATGAGCCCATGGCTGCACTCGATCGCCGCCTTCGCGACTATATGGCCGTGGAATTACGTGCAATTCAAAAAAAAATGGGTATCGCTGCCGTCTACGTTACTCATGATCAGCAAACCGCGTCCACGATGTCTGACCGGATTGCGGTAATGAGCGGCGGCAAGGTCCTGCAGGTCGGCCCACCGCCGGATATTTACAATGCACCAGCCAATCGCTTCGTTGCCGAATTTGTCGGAGATGCAAACATCCTGACGGTGGGGAAGGTCTTGAGCGTCGACGGGGATATCTCAGAAGTCGAGGTTGAAGCAGGCTGCCGGCTCAGGGTGAAAGCTTGCGAGCATCTCACCAAGGGCGGCAAAATCATCTTCCGGCCTGGCCAGACGCAAGTCGATGTGGCCGACCCAGGAGGGGGGATGCAGGCGAAGCTGGTTTCGGTGAGCTTCAACAGCGGGTTCTACCATTGGCAAATGGAACTGCCTGATGGTACCTCGCTCTCCGCCGGATCAACCAGAGACTACTTGGCAAGCGCAAGTACGGGCCAATCTGTCTGGGTGTCTGTCGATCCCGAGCACACGCGTGTGGTAGAGGCATGACGACAGTCGGCACGAGCGAAGCCGCTGCAGCGCCTTTGGCGTCGGCGATAGCGAGCCCCATTCGGCGTCCGATTATTTGGCTGCTGCTGCCTGCAGGTCTGTTGGCTGGGCTGCTGCTCGTTTGTACGCTCACCTTATTGCGCATCAGCTTCGGTCCGCGCTATGCCGAGTGGAATGGATGGAGCCTCGCAGCCTTTGTCGAGGCCTTCAGCCCATATTTTTTGTCAATCATTCTCAACACGATCTGGCTTGCCCTTGTCAGCGCAGTTCTTGCAACGGTAGTTTCGTTCCCGATCGCACTCTTCATGGTGCGGACTTCCTCGAGACTGGCGCGCGATTTGGTGCTGATTTGCATCATGTTGCCCATGGTGGTTGGTCTTCTGGTGCAAAGCTTCGGCTGGGTTGCGATCCTGGGCCCGGATGGGCTGATCAATCAGGTCGCCTTTTTGATAACCGGTGAGCCGCGCACCTTCAGCCTCCTGTTCAACACCACCGGTGTATTGCTTGGCCTTGTGCAAACCACGATCCCTCTCGCGGTGCTGCCGCTGGTCTCGTCGCTTAGCGTGATTCCGTCCGATCTCGAGGAAGCTGCGAGCGTGCTCGGGGCAAGGCGTTTGCAGACTTACCGCCATGTCATCCTTCCCATGGCTATGCCAGGTATCGCCGCCGGCACGATCCTAGTGTTTGGCTTTAACACCGGCGCTTTCGTGGTGCCGCTCCTTCTTGGCGGTTCGCGAGTCTCTACGATCGCGGTGATCATCCGCGATCAAATGGGCACGCTTTCCAATTGGCCGCTGGGCGCCGCGCTTTCGATGGCGTTGATTTTCATTGCGCTCTCGGTCCAGGTCGCCCACCGGCACATGGGCTCCAGATCGCGTTTTGAGAGATAGCTGCACAATGTCAGGAATTGGCCGACATGGCGCGGAATCGGCGCTGATCGGTTCGGTGACCGCGATCCTCATCGCGCTGATCCTGGCGCCGATTGCCATTGTGGTGGTGATGTCGTTTACGGCCGCCAGCACCCTGCAATTTCCGCCGCCCGGCTTTTCTCTTAGGTGGTATCTTGAGGTCTGGCATATGGCGACCGGAGACGCCGCAAGCCTCACGCGGCTCACCGAGTCGTTTCGGGTCAGCGTTGCGATTGCCGCTTTGACCGCTTTCCTTTGCGTCCTGGCAAGTGTACCTGCAAGCTATGCGCTAGTACGCTATCGCTTTCCGGGCCGTTCGGCTGTCGAAGAACTCCTCGGTTTGCCGATTGTGTTTCCGGCCGTAGTGCTCGGCATTGCGCTGCTCATTCTGGTCAGCGTCAGCGGCATTGAATTTGGCTTATGGCAGATCGTGGCTGCGCATGCGATTACCTTCTTGCCCTTCACGATGCGCAACTGCATCACCGCGCTGAAGGGAGTCGATCCGGAACTTGAGGAGGCCGCAAAAACGTTGGGCGCCTCGCCGTTGCGCACTTTCGTTGAGATCGTCCTGCCGCTGATGCGGGCCGGCATCGCTTGGGGCGTCCTGCTGGTTTTCATTCTGTCGTTCAACGAGTTCACGCTCAGCTATTTCCTTTACACTGTTGATGTGTTTCCCCTGTCGATCTGGTTGTTTCAGCAGTCCAATACTTCCTTTAGTCCAGCGATTTTTGCAGTTTCTGCGCTGACGATCTTCTTCAACATCGGGATCATATTGACGGTCGACGCGATTGTTGGGAAACGCGGTGGCGCACACATTCGGAGTTAGGCCGTAAGATCCGGGCCGGAGCGCCGGCGAGCATCACGCGCGATCTTGCAGAACAGCAGCCATCCTGCGGCCGCCGCGCCCGCACACTCGCCACGCGCGAAGCTCACACGGATACGCCGAAGCTTGCGGAGCTCTTCGCGCGTTTCTCGCGCTCGGAGGCCCGGAGCTGGAGAGGATTGCTTCCGGCGCCCATCCGCGCGGGTGCAGCAAACACGACTCGGCTGGATTTTTCACTAAATGAAAAAAACGCACTTGCACGAACGAGCTGAATTTATACTATAAGCAGAACCTGCGGTACTATGGAGGATTTTAGGTGCAGAAAGCAGAAATCCCAGTCGTGATTCTAACCGGCACGCCTCACCAAAGAGGCGTCGCCCACGGCATCAGGTTCCGCGATCACATCGCGCGTGTTCTTGCGCACGATGTCGGTGCACTTCCAGCAGCCGAGCGATCCGCGGCGGGCCGGCGGGCCGTTGCGGCATTTGATGCAATTCGCGAGACATCACCTGAGACAGCCGAGGAAATCGAGGGAATTGCCGAAGGTGCATGTCAGTCCGTGCCCGATATCGTCCTGCGCAGTGGGTTCGAATTATTGAAACCGAACAGCGACAGTGGATGCAGCGCTATCGCACTGAAGACGAAGGCGGGAGCTATTGCCGCTCAGAACTGGGACGCGCCCGTTCACAAGCACTCCGAACTTGCTCTCTTTCTGCACTTCTCCCGGAGCGCCTTCGAATTTGCGGTTGTCGCCTCGTTTGGCGGCCTTGGCTGGGCCGGAATGAACAGCGCAGGTCTCGCGCTGGTCAACAACGATCTCATCCTTAACGGGTGCGCGGCCGGCATTCCAAGCCAGGTCGTACGCCGCATCGTGTTCGCCATGGCCGACGTCGCATCCGCTGCCGCTGCGCTTGCCGCTCTGCCTCACATGGGTGGCCGTTCCTACCTGATCGGCGATCGGAGGGGCGAGATCGCCGCCGCGGAAGTGTCGGCCAACGGAGGGGCGTATTTCCTGCCAGCTGCAGAGGCCCACTTGCACACGAACAACTCATTGCTGCCCGAAACGCGCAGACAGGAAAATCAGGACGCGCTACGCGGTATCTACCCGTCATCGGCTGCACGCCTTGCGGCCCTCCAATGCGCCTTTACACGCGAGAGCCTGAGCGTAGAGGGCGTAAAGCGAGTGCTCTGCGACGAAACGGGGGCACCCAATGCTGTTTGCAAGACCGCCTCGCCGGAGGAGCCAACCGAGACAGCATTCTCGATCATTATGGATTGCGGTCACGGTGAAATCCATCTCGCTTCCGGCCGGCCCTCCGTTAGCAGCTATCGCAGAGTTCTTCTGCCGAAAGTTTTCTGAACTAAAATTAACTTTAGGTGCTCAGCGGCTGCCTGCGCGGCATAAGCGAGAGCCGCTTCTACCCGATTGGGTGGGGCTCATCCCACGAGCAAGGTACGTCAGCAGGGCTGCGCCGAGCCGACGAGTTCTTGCGCCTCAAATTGTCAGCTCCTTTGGCAGTGCAGATCGCACTGCCGGCGCGTAGTCGGGCAGACTCAGCCGCCTGCTTCGACTATTTGACGAACAGCTTGCGCGGTGTCGACGTCAACGGCTCGTGTCCACGGTCAGTCACAGCGAAGGATTGGGTGATGGTGATTCCAACGTCATCGAGCCATAGGCCTGGCATCATGTGGAAAACCATGCCGGGACGGAGGAGAGTTTGATCCCCCTTGCGCAGACTGGCGGTGCGCTCGCCGACCGCAGGTGGGAAGCCCACCCCGATCGAATAGCCGAGCCTCGCCTCCTTCTCAAATCCATGGCGGGCGAGCGTATGCCGAAAGGCGTCTTCGACTTCCGAGCATGTCCGCCCGGGCCGGACACTTTCAAGGCCAGCATTCAAAGCCTCGACTACGACGTCTGCGAGCTTGTAATAGCTGGACGCAGGCTTTCCGACCGAGATCGAACGGCTGAGGTTGACTTGATACCGATGCCGGTTTCCAAAAAGTTCGAGATTGATTGTCGTTGAAGCTGGCAGCGGCTCGTCCGTCCAGGCGGCATGTGGCGCAATCTGACGTTCGCCGATGCAAAGATAGGGAGGCGTGCAAGCGTAGGCGCCCCCAAACTCGGGCGTCCCCGACATCATCTGGTGGTAGACGGCAGCTGCAACATCACATTCGCGCACACCGGGCTCGATCGTGTCGATGGCCCTCTCCATCATCGCATCGGCTATGCGGCCGGCTTGGCGCATAATGGAAATTTCAGCCGGGCTCTTTACAATCCGGATCCAGTTGACCAGCACGTCGGCATCTACAAACTGAGCGAGCGGCAGCGCCCGGACGAGATCAGCATGCGCCCGCGCGGAATAATAATAGCCTCCCATCTCGACGCCGATTCGCGCTTTTTCGCCGCCCAGTTCCTTTGCAACATCAGCCACAAAGTCGTACGGCGACAAGGCCGATTGTACATAGCGGTCGGAGTAGGCCCTGATGTTCTCGTCCGTAAGATAGGTGGTCATCAGCGCCGAGATGCGGTCCATGAACCGCCCGATCCAGATTGGCTCGTCGTGATTGAGCGCGACGATCACCATTTGTGGCGTATAGAATGAGTATGCGTTGTAGCCGGTCAGATAGTTGTGATTGGCCGGCTCCGAGAGGAGCAGAATATCGATGCCCCGCCTGCCCATCTCGCTTTTGACGGCCGCCACGCGTGCCGCGAACTCAGCCCGCTCGAAATGCAGTTCTTTTTTCATGAGCTTGGATCTCCAATTGACAATTGACTATTCTCTGCTGTTTTCCTCTTGCGCGCGATGACTTGCGCAGCCGAGGAGCCCGATCCGCGAGATTTCTGTTGACCAAATGCGGGCAAGAGCGGTTCTCCGGAGTTCAGTTGGAGACATTCGCAGCGGCAATGTGTGGCATTGTGTCTGCGTGCCCGCAGAAGTTTCTTTGGCGAACCGACTCCGTTGCGGACATCTGCCTGAGCTCGTGTTCGGAATCCGCCTTTTCGGGTGCATGTAACGACGGCCTCAGGCGATGGACGCCATCGTCATCCGGCAGAGATCCGTAATATCGTAGACAGGCAGCTTCACGACACGGCGGATTGCCGGCGCAACGGCTGGGAACGCGGCGCATTCGAAAAGGATGGTCGCGATGTCTGGATGCGCGGAGCGGAGGCGCGCGACGCAGGCCGCGACATCCGCCTGAATGGCAGCGACGTCGGTCGGCGGCGCCGGACGCTTTAACTCATCATGCCAGAACTTGCCGCCTTCAATGCCACCTATCACGATCCTCGCCCGCTGGCCCGGATCATCGATCCCGAGCAGATCCTCTCCGCAATGCGCCGAATCATACGTCAGTACGGCGATCTTGGCCTGCGGAGCCGACTGGCGGAGCAGCGCTGGCAGCAGGAGCAGACTGGACATTACTACGGGTACATTCACCGATGCGGCGACCGCCCGCTGGTGGCGGATGGAGAAGCCACAGGTCGAGCTGATCGCAACGGCGCCTCGCTCGACCAGCCGCTGGGCGGCTGCGATGTAGGCCGGTTCGAGCGCCGGATCTCCTCGCACGACGTTCTCCACCCAAGCTCCCGCAACGGTCTCCGAGATGGTCGGGAAGGTGAAAGTAGCGGGGCTCAGCATTGACCCGGGCACTGGCGTCGGCGGCTTGGCGCCAGGCCGCAACCCGCGTTCTAGGTGCAGGATCCCGAGAGAGCTTGGAGTTTGCGATGCCATGGACGGAGGATAGCTCGGCCAACCGCCGAATTCCTCCCATTTGACGCTTTGTAATGCAGAAATTGTGCGAATTGTCCCGCAACAGGAGAGAATGCTCAGCTGTATTGAGCGATCTCATGCAGTTCGCGGCATGCGGTGGCTGTGGGGTTCACCCGCTGTTTGGGAACTCCCTAAACCGACCACGCGAACCGAGGCACGCTTGGGACTGAAGACCGTAGCCAATCGAAGGGCGAGATCATTTCGGTTCGTGATGCGTCAAAAAACAGTTGGAGGAGTAATGGAATCCTCGCTATGTGCCTCCATTGACCACAAGAGCGATTGGGTCGGTTCGATCGCTGCGACCACCGCCCCCGGGGCGGGAATGGCCCTGGCATGACGGGTGTCGGCTCGACGCGTGTCATCTCTGCTCCGGTCGAAGGCGTTGCGACAAGCTGTTGCCAGACCCACTTCAGGATATGTGCCCGCCCTGCAAGTTCGTAGTCCTTGAGGCGCCGGGAACGGGTCTTTGACGTGGTCGAACGGGGGAGACAGTCATACAAAGGCTCGTCAGCCGCGGCCTAACGCCACGTCGACGGGGCCGGTCGCCGCTTACGCGCGCTGGAGTTGCGTATCGGCCGCCAGAAACTGATCGCCGATTTGGATGTTGGATTGTATTGCCCCCTCCTTCCATTCGTCTCCAACTTGGGGCCGCACCAAGTCCTTCGCCTCGGGCAAACGTCCAACAATGCAGTGGTCGTGCGAATTGACGGAAATTGAATTTCGGGGGTAGTGGTAGATCGCTTCTATGGGGCAGAACCATGAATTTGGTCGAATTGAGAGCGTTCACAGCCGTTGCGAAGGGGGGCGGATTTGTTCGCGCAGCCGGGATCTTGAATCGCTCGCAGCCTACAATTACAGCGCAAATAAAGAATCTCGAGGGCCGCTATAATGTCGAGCTGTTCTTTCGCGGCCGGGGACGCACGTCTCAACTGACGCCACTGGGAGAGCGTCTCTTTGAGATCACGCAGGCTCTCTTTCAACTTGAAGAAGATGCCAGCAATCTTCTTTCGAGTGCTGGTAAGCTTCGGGACGGCATCATACGGATCGGCGCCATCGCGCCGCGTAGTGCGATAAACATGCTTGGCAAGTTTCATCAGCGTTACCCGAACGTGGATGTCAAGCTAACGTTTGCTAATTCCGAGGAAATCCTGTCGGCTGTCATCGATTGCAGAATTGATGTAGGCTTCCTTGGCGCTCATGAAGACCATCCGGCATGCGATATGTATCCACTCTCCTCGCCCGAAATTGTTCTTATTGCGCACAGCGGGCACCATATTCACCGGGCGGGCATTATCGACCGGGCAGCGTTCAAGTCAGAGACTCTTTTGATGCGTGAACCGGGTTCGGAAACGCGCCAGCTAGCAGAAGAACAGCTGCATCGTCACAACTATGTACCGGGTCGCGCTCTTGAAATTGGCAGTCGGGAAGGCGTTTGCGCCGCGGTAGCTGCTGGGATCGGCATCGGAATTGTGTCGGCTGACGAAATCGAGCCGCGAAAAGAATATAAGATTGTTAGATTTTCGGATTTTCGAGTCTTTGGAACGCTTCGCCTGGTTTGTCTCAAGAAGCGTCGACACTCTCCGCTTATTCGGGAATTGTTGACCACGATCATCGGTGAAGTGCGGTAGCAATTCTAATACCTGGAAAGCCATTTAACTGTAGATCACAATCAGCTGTACAAGTGCGACCACATTCCAAACGTCCCGGGTCGCAAAGTTTGGCCGCTGAGCTTGGCCGTGTGCCACCGCTAAGTACGTCCAAGTTCACGAGGATGCGCCTGGGCACTCTGCCGAGCGTCGATACATCAAGTCGACGCCCCGCGCAACAGATGCGCTCTAACGATCGACCGGCAGATTCCAATCCTACTTGCCAAGATAGAGCGAGCAGCTTCGGGGTCGCACATCCACGCGCAATCGGGTGTGGGGCGCGACCGCCTGCACATATTCTCGCGCACAGCGCCCTCCGGTGGGGGTCCTCACCGGACGATTCCATCACTTTCCACTGTCGCGGAATGAGCTCCAGCATCTCGGGCCTCCCCTCCCCGATCCCGCGCACTCGCGAGTCACCGCAGTAGCGACAGTTTGCAAGTGCCGCGGAAAAGGCGCTCCTGCGCCAACGCTCAGCGGTAGTCAACGGGCGAGCCGCTACCGCTCAAACCATGTGACCGCGATTTTTTCGGCTGCAGCCATTTGCGCTTTGCGCCTCACCTTGTGCGGCGTCCCCTCCACGTCGGCGAGCTGTTGCTCGAGTGGTCCGGCAATCCTCCGCGTTTCTAGTGTACGAACCGATCGTGCCGAGCATCTTGATCGAGAGTTTGAACTTTCGGTAACGAATTTTCGCCTGAGCCTGCACCTCCACAGCAAAGCGGGCCGCTCGTCTGGCACGCAGCATCGTCTTCAGTGAAGGCAGATTTGTGAGAACGCCTGCCGAGCAATACCAGCAGACATCAGGAGCGGATGATCGCGATCCGCGATTAGTGCGATTTCGGGACCTGAAAAGAAATGGCGTCCTGCAGGCTTGCAGGTCCTCATGCCCGCCGAGAACGGGAAGACCAGTGAACACTTCGCTATCCGCTCCAGCACATAAGAGGAGTTTGGCCGATTACAGTTGAATGCCGTCGACACTGCGATACTGCTGGGTGAATCTTCGACAAAGCGCCCGTGGCGCCCGAACCAGGACGCCCGATCTCATTGACGCCGTGCCGTCGAGCAGAGGCATCGCATCTTTCTCCAGTTGCAAGGAGCTGCCGAGTTGTCTTGAAAGACGCGGGGCCATCCACGTATGACTGTTCGCATGGGAGTTCAACTCGGTTGGTCCCAGCACCTTGATTTGAGCGATGATCGTGGACTTTTACTTCCCCTCAAAACTTCAGCCGCGTTTCGCAAAACTGCCGGGGGTCGGCGAGCGCATCGAACGCGGGCAAGATCGGATAGTGATGTGATCTATTTTCTGACCGGCAAAAATCAATTTTTCAATCAAGCGCAATGTGGCTAAGCCATCCCGGTCTGTTCGGGCTTGTCCGGGCGGATTTCCCGAAGCGCACGGGTCGGAGCACAAATGATCGACGCCGCCAGACTTTCGAAACTCAAAGCCGCTATGGGAGCGGACAAGATCCACGACCTGCCTGGGGAGAGGCTGGATGCCTACAGCTACGACTGCTGGCCAGTCACGACCAAATGGCGCCAGCAGGGTAGCGTACCGTATCGCCCGGACGCGGTTGTAATGGCGCAGAGCACTGCCGATGTTGCGGCGGTGATGGACTGGGCCGACGCGAATGGTGTTCCGGTCACCGCGCGCGGCCTTGGCTCCTCCGTCGTGGGCGGCCCTATTCCGATCCGTGGCGGGATCAGTCTCGATCTGTCCAAGATGACTGCGGTTCTCCGGATCGACCACGAGAACCTTCTGGTTACCGCCCAAGCGGGGCTGAATGCGGGTCAGCTCGAGGCGCACCTGAACGAGCATGGCTACACACTGAACAACTCTCCCCAGTCCTTGCACCGCTCCTCAATCGGAGGATGGGTCGCAACGCGGGAGACCGGCCAGTTCTCGAGCCGGTACGGCGGGATCGAGGAGCTTTGCTCCGGTCTCGTGGCCGTTCTTCCGGGCGGCCGCCTTCTCGACACCGGCACTGTTCCGCGCATGGCGGTAGGCCCCGATCTGCGCCAGCTGCTGATCGGCTCCGAAGGATGTTTCGCAATTGTGGTCGAAGTGACTCTGCGCATCTTCCGACTGTCGCCGGCGCGTCGGTTCCAGACATTGACATTCGATGCGCTGGATGGGGGTATCGCCGCGATGCGCGATATCATGCAGTCTGGACTGCGTCCCTTTTTGCTGCGCCTTTACGATGTCGAGGAGGCGCGCCACGCCATGGTCGACCACAGTTTCGCCCGACCGGCGATGTTCCTGGGCACCGACGGCTCACGGGCGATGTCGGAACTCGAAATGAATGAGTGCCTTGACATCTGCCTGCGCCACGGCGGGGCAAGGATCGGCGAGCGCGGCGTGCTGGCCTGGATGGAGCGCCGGTTCGACTTTTCCACGATAGAGCGGATCCTCAATACCCCAGGCGGAGTGGCAGAGACGATCGAAGTATCGCACAGCTGGTCCGGAATCAGCGAAATCTACACGGCGTTGAAGCGGCGCATGGCGCCGCTCGCGGACGAGGTGCTCGGGCACTTTTCCCATGCCTACGCCGACGGCGTTTCCCTCTACATCATCCTACTCGGGAAGGCCGCGAATGCAGCCGCCGCCGAGGCGCGGCTGCACGAAATCTGGAGAGTGGCGATGGAGGCGGCGCTGGAGTCCGGGGCGGCCATTTCGCATCATCACGGCACTGGTCTGGTGCGCACCGGCTACGTACACCGCTCCCTCGGATCGTCGGCCTTGCTGCTTGATTTGGTGAAGCGCGCTATTGACCCGAAGGGCATTCTCAACCCTGGGAAGCTTGGCTTCACGAGAAAGGAGTGAAGGCAGACATGACCTCGCCCGCGCTTATTGCAGTGACCATGGGCGACCCCTCGGGCGTCGGCCCTGAGCTGGTCGCGCATCTGTTCCGCCGCCAGCCGGCTCCCACGTACCGATTTGTTGTACTGGGAGACGCGCACGTCATGACATCGGCGCTCTCAACATCCGGTGCCGATGGGCCTATCAGCATCATCACAGACCCGCTTGAGGCCCATGAGCTTCCACTGAACGCTGTGCCGGTCATGAACGTCGGCGGGCTCGCTCCGGAGGAGCTCAAGATCGGCACCGCAACCCCGGAAGGCGGGCGCTCAGCCGCGCGTGCGATCTTTGCGGCTGCGGATCTTGTGCGGGCAGGTGCCGTGTCAGCAGTCGTATCGGCGCCGGCCAACAAGGTTTCCCTTAACTTGGCGGGTCACCATTATCCCGGTCAAACCGAAATGTTCCTCGAACGTTGGGGGATGACCACCGAAGACGCTCATATCATGCTGATCGGCGGTCAGATCAAGTGCTCTCTGGTGACGGGCCATTGTTCAATGGCCGATGCTCTACACAAGCTGTCGCGTGACCGCGTCGACCGTATCGCCCGACAGGCCCACGCGACGCTTCGCTCGCTCTTTCATATTCCCGATCCTGTCATCGGGGTCGCGGGCCTGAATTGCCACGCCGGCGACGGCGGGCTGTTCGGTCGCGAGGAAATCGACACCATCGATCCGGTTATGTCTGGACTCAGAGCGGAGGGTCTGCGCTTCACGGAAGCGCGACCCTCGGATTCGCTTTTCTATGAAGCGGAAAAGGGCAGGTATGATGCCGTGCTTGCAATGTACCACGACCAGGGCGTTATTCCCCTGAAGCGCTACGGATATGTCACTGTGATCGCTGGCGCACCCTTCCTGCGTACAACATGCGGACATGGCACGGCCTTCGACATTGCCTGGAAGGGCGTTGTGCGGCCGGACCTCTTCCTGCGAGCGGCCGATCTGGCCGCCGATCTGGTTACTAACCGAGCATGACTGGGTTTTCTCGATATCGCATTGGCGTTCTGGGGGACGATCTGACCGGCGTGAACGCGGTCGTAACGGAGGCGGCCGAGCTGGGAATGCGCTGCATCGTCACCGATGCCAAAGAAGACGGTGTGCCCGAACGCGTCGACGTCTGGGGCATCGATCTTGCCAGCCGCGACTCCGGCAGCAAGCAAAGCCAAGCGCTCGTCCGCGCTGGGATCGGTCGGATGCGCGACTGGGGCGCCGATCACCTGCTCCTGAAGATCGATTCGCGTGGGCGTGGGGATCCGATGGCGCTCGTCGCTGCAGCCGCTACGGAAGCCAGACCGGTCATCGTCAGCGGTGCAGCGCCCTCGAACCTCCCGCATGGCGCGGTGCTCATTGAGGAGGCAAACCCCTATCTGGCGGCCTCGCAAATAGCGAGCTGTTACAGCACCGGACAAACACTGTGGGTTGGCGGCGTCGGCCTGATGACGGTCCTGCTCTGGGCCAGCATTACGGATCGAATGCCGCTCGGTGCCGTGGTCGGCTCCTACCAGCCAAATATCGCCCCGCAGGTCGAAGCCATGCGCGGTCTGGGGGCGCTGGTCCTGCAGCTGAATGAACACAGACTGGCGGCACGCCTTGGCTCCGCCTGGTCAGCGTGTCGTCCCGTCGTCATCGAAACCATGCCGGCCGCCACAAGCCCAGGTGCAACGGCCGATGCCGATGCCGCCTTTCGACAATGTGCTGCACTGCTAGCGCCGCATCTGATGGATCGTGCCTTCGGGCTGATTCTGACTGGCGGCCATACGGCCAACGTGGTTCTGCGCGCTCTGGATGTGCGCCGGCTGGACCTTGTCGGGCGATCGGTTATCGACGGCGCGCCGCTTCTGCGCGCCGCCTTGCCTGCTCTCTCGAAAGGCCTGATCGTTACGAAGCCAGGCCATTTTGGCGGACCGGACGCCCTTGTGCGCATCGCCATGCACGTTCAGTTGCGTGCCGCCATGGGCTGACCTGCCGTCACCGCGCGGACACCGGGCTCTCGCCATTCGGCTCGCGTGGTGCAGCTGATGCTTTGGGCTCAAGCCGCGCGGCGAACCTCGCAAAAAATTCGCCCGCCAGCTTGCGCGCCGTACCTTCGATCAGACGGAGGCCGAGTTGTGCCAGCTTGCCGCCGACTTGCGAGGTCACGACATAAGTCAAGACCGTCCCCGCGGCATTTGATACCAAGCGGACCTTCGCTTCGCCCTTTGCATGCCCAGCTATGCCGCCCTGCCCTTCGCCCACAATTGTGTAGCTGTTCGGCGGATCGACGCACGCCAGCTTCACCCGGCCCGTAAAGCGCGCCCTCACCGGACCGACCTTCACGACTACGACGGCGGCCATGTCGTTCGGCCCATGGGCTTCGATGCTTTCGCAGCCGGGAATAAAAGCGCAGAGTGCGGCGGGGTCGTTCAGTGCAGCCCAAACGACCTCTCGACTGGCGGCAATGCAATGGGTGCCCTCAATGTTCATCATTGCGCGCGCCTCACTGTGCCGTCCACCCGCCGTCCACCATCAGTGTATGTCCCGTCACCAGATCCGCCCCGTCGGAAACCAGGTAGACCACGGCGGCGGCCACCTCCTCCATTCTGCCGAGCCGTCCGATCGGGAGGCGCTGCAAAACCGCCGCGTGGATCTCCTTGTCCTCGAAGACTTTTCGTGCGAGCGGGCTGTCGATGAAGGTCGGCCCAACAGCATTCACGCGGATACCTTCCGCCGCCCATTCGAGTGCTAGCACCTTGGTGAAGGCCGCCACCGCAGCCTTACTCGCGCAGTAGGCCGAGCGCTTATAAAAACCCACCGCGGCCATCTGCGAGGCGATGTTGACGATCCGGCCGCCTCCTCCTTGGGCGATCATCCTCAAACCAACCTCGCGCGCTGTGAAGAAGGCGCCTTTGAGATTGATATTCATGACCGTGTCCCAAGCCTCTTCGGTCACGTCGACGGCCAACTGCTGGATATTGGTGCCGGCATTGTTCACAAGGATATCGATCCTTCCCAGGACTTCAGCAATCTGGGCCGTCATCTTGCGCACCTCGTCGATCTGCGATAGATCGGCCGTGACACACACCGCGAGTCGCCCCATCGCATGCGCCTCTGCGGCGACGGACTCTAGGCTTCCCAAGCTTCGGCCGACGAGAGCCAAGTCCGCCCCGGCTTCGGCTAGCGCCAGCGCGATATGCCGCCCCAAACCTTGAGACGCCCCCGTGACGATCGCCTGGCGCCCATCAAGCCGGAAACTCGGCAAGAAGATAGATCCGGCTGAGGTCATCGTGGGTATCCCAATGTATGCAGAACAGATAGGGCCGGCGGACTATGGGCCGCCGGCCCCGGGGCGTGCAGGGCTCAGTTGATTGATACCGGGAAGATGTTCGACAGGACTTCCACACCCGTCTTCGTCACGACGGCATTGTGTTCGTTGCGTACTCCACCGAGGCCAGGAACGTAGGCGGCAGGTTCAATGGCGAAGTACATGCCCTCGGCCAGCACATCGCTCGAACTGCCGGTTAGTGTAGGGATCGGTTCGTGATACTTCCAGCCAAGTCCGTGACCAGAATGGTGCAGCAAATATTTACTATATTCGCCGAGAGTGGCCTTGCAGTGGCGGTCGATGTCGGCTGCGGCTACTCCTGGCTTGGCCAATGCGAGGCCTTCCTTGAGCGCCCGATGCGTGGTGTCGAACAAATGAACTTGCCGGTCGTTTGGTTCGCCCACGACGAGCGTTCGGGTCAGGTCGGAATAGTAGCCATCCACGCAGACTGCGAGTTCGATGATGACGAAATCTCCCTTGCGGATCCGACGCGTTGAACTTGGGCGATAGACCCATTGCTCGGTGTAAGGGCCCGAAAAGACCTGGGGCCACCCCATCGCGAACATCGCGCCATCGTGGCCAATGCCCTTGGCCGTAACTGCGGACTGAAATGCCGCCGCGGCCTCGGCTTCCGTCGACAGATTCAGGCACGCCGCCTTCCAGGCTTCGAGGCCCATCGCCGTCACCTCATGCGTCCGGCGCAGCATCTTCACATCGCGCGCCGTTTTGAAGGCACGTGCGCGGTTCAACGCGCCCGTTGCATCGACTAATTCGGCGTGCGGGAAAGCGGCTCGTAGTCCGCGCATTGAGGGCTCGCCCGGCACGACAGGCTCAGGCACAATCACGGGCGGCGCAATGAATTCGAAGCTGCCCTCGTAGCCGACGCGCTTGGCCGGGAACTTGCGCTCGTCGCCAATCTGTTTAAGCAATCGGTTGATGTGCTCGCTCGAGCTGAAATGCGTTGCCTGCGGCGTCGTCGTATCGCGGGCGTCCCACATCGGGAAGGTCCTCACGTCCGACACCCATCCCCGGCCGTACCATTCTTCCTCGCGGCTCGACGCGATCAGGACAGGATCGCCCTCGCGCGGGAAAACCACAGCGGCATAGCCTAGCACGCAAAAGAAACCGCTCAAGAAGACGACGTTTTCGGCCAGGCGACACACCAGAACGTCGATATTGTCACGAGCCATTTCGGCGCGTATGCGCTTCAATTTTTCGGGTTCGATGTCGATCATATGTCTCATTCCTCGTTTTCGTGGGATTGATGCGGGCATGCGCTCGCTAAACCTCGGGCGCGGTCGCGCCAGGGATGGGTGCATTGATGCTCAGGACAGCTTCAGCCTTTGCTTGCGGCCTTGTCCTGGAGCAGTCGCCAGATCGTGTTGGGGCGGAGCGGGAGACGGTTCACCTCGATCCCGAACGGCGCCAGCGCATCACAAACCGCGTTTGTGAGCGCGGCCGGCACCGGACCAGGGATGCCCTCGCCCAGCCCGCGCGAGCCAAGCGGTGTATGAGGACACGCGGATCCGGCTTCGTGATGAGACTCGATGTTGATCATGTCGGCGGCGTTGGCGATCTTGTAGTTCTCGAGCGTCGCGGTCAGCTGCTGCCCGTTCTCGTCGTAGACAAACTCCTCGAACATGGTGTTCGAGAGGCCTTGGACCACGCCACCGTGCACCTGCCCAGCCACGACGATCGGGTTGATTACCGTGCCGAAATCATCCGATGCGACATAGCGCAGGATCTTGAATATGCCGGTTTCCGGGTCGACCTCGACGATCGCAGCATGAGCGCCGAACGTCAGCATCGGGACGTCGGCTTCGAAGAACTCGGTCTGGTCCAGTCCGGCTTGCATGCCAGCAGGCAGCCCCAGAGGCGCCATGACGATCCGCTCGGCCAATGCGGCGAAGTTTTTCCCTTGGGTGGGATCGGCGGTCAGGAAGACACGCCCGTCGCGGAAACTCACGTCGCTTGGCACACCCTCCACCTTGAGGTCATGCAGCAACACTGTGGCCATCTTACTCTTCAGCGCGCGGCAGGCATTGGCGACCGCGCTGACGGTGTAACTGCCGCCGCGCGCTCCGATCGTGCCCGAGCCGAAGGGCGTCGTACCGGTGTCGCCGGTGGTCAACGACACATCCGCCGGATGTATGCCGAACTCCTGTGCGACAACCTGGGCCATCGACGTTTCATGACCTTGCCCTTGCGGTGCATCGCCCTCAAAAACCTGCACTTTGCCGCGCGGGTCGACCCGCACTGTCGCAGCGCCGAAGCCGGGCTGGTTCTCCATCGACACAAGCACGGCAGAGGACACGCCCGACAATTCGGCACCGACGGAAAAGCCGATTCCGATGTGCCGACCTTCGGCGCGTGACCTTGCCTGCTCCGCGCGAAAACCCTTCAGGTCCACGAGGGTGGTCAGATGGTCGAACACCTTGGCGTAGTCACCGCTGTCATGATGCACACCGGTGGCTGTTGTGTAGGGCAGTTCGGCGATCAAGTTGCGACGGCGCACGTCAGCCGGGTCAATCTTCAGCTCCCGCGCCAGGAGGTCGATTGCCCGGTCGAGCGCGAAGCGAGCAGCAAAGGCGCCGAAGGAACGCGCCGGTGACAGCACGGCCTTGTTGGTGCAGGCGACCCTAATGCGGATATCGCAAAGCGGAATGTCGTAGGCGTTGGTCAGCACAGCCGCGCCGAAGAACGGCATGACGAAGCCCCAGTAGACGCCTTCGCAGCCGTCGCCATTGTCCGCGATCGCGTTGTCGCGCAAGGCCACGATCCTGCCGCTGGCGTCCGCACCGATCTCGATATTGTGAATCTGGTCGCGCTCCTGGCTGACCGACATCAGGTGCTCCTCGCGGGTTTCGAGCCAGCGCACTGGTCGACCGAGCACACGCGCCATGTGGCACACCAGGATCGGTTCACGGTAGAATGGCGCCTTCACGCCAAAGGCTCCGCCCTGATCGCGGGGAGCGATCACCCGAACTTTGTCCGAAGGGATTTCGAGCACGTCAGACAACGCGAGGCGGTCGATATGTGGTCGCTGCGTCGTAATCCAGGCCGTCAGCCCGTCGTCGTCCCAGGTCGCCATCGCGCCGCGCGGCTCGAGCGGCGTGACACCGCAGCGATGGACGCGAAAGCGCCGCCGGATGACGACGGCAGCTGCCGCGAGCGCCTCGTCGACCTTCCTGGCATGCGCTGCTTCGCTTTCAGGCGTGCCGCCGCCTGTATAGTTCATGGCGAACATTTCGTTTGAAGCCCAGCCGTCATGGACGATCGGCGCACCTTCAGCAAGCGCAGCTTCCATGTCGGTCACGACTGGTAGTGGGTCGTAAACAATTTCAACGAGCGCAGCCGCGTCCTCTGCTACATAGCGATCGCGGGCGATCACGGCGGCGACGGGTTCACCGTGGAACTTCACCTTGTCTACGGCGAGTGGCCAGAAGTCCGGATAATTCGCGGCGAAGGATGGCACCACCACAGGTTGAGGCAGTCCCTTGATCTGGGTGCGGATATCCGCACCCGTGACCACGGCCACGACGCCCTTCAGCGCACGTGCTGCGTCGGTGTTGATTGACACGATCCGGGCATGGGCCTGCTGACTGCGGACGAACACAAGGTGCAACGTGCCCGGAATTTTCTTGTCTGCAAAATATTGACCCTGACCGGTAGTCAACCGGCGATCTTCCTTGCGATTGACGCTGGCGCCAACCCAGTCGCCCTCATTGCGAATATGCGCGTTCATTTCGCCACCTCAAGCCTTGTTGCCGCCAAACGCTGCGCCGCGGTCTTGATAGCCGCAACGATGTGCACGTAGCCAGTGCAGCGGCAGATGTTTCCAATTAGCGAAGCCCGTATCTCGTCCTCACTCGGCGATGGATTCGACTGCAGGAACTCAGTCGCGTTCATAAGTATGCCGGACGTACAGTAACCGCATTGCAAGGCATGATGCTCGGTGAAACTCTGCTGGAGGATGCTCAAAACGCCATTCTTGGCAAGCCCCTCGACGGTAGTAATCGATCGTCCGTCCGCTTGCACAGCGAGCATCAGGCATGATTTGACCGGCACGCCGTCCAAGTGCACCGTGCAAGCGCCGCATACCCCCTCGAACGAGCAGCCCACATGGGTGCCGGTCAGATTGATCACGTCACGCAGGAAATCGACTAGCAACAGCCGATTCTCCACCATCTCCTCATGCTCCTGGCCGTTGACTGTAATCGTGATCGCCCGCTTCATTTGCCCACCTCTCCGCTTGCCCGCGCGAAGGCAACAGTCACGGCCTCGCGCCCGATCTTGCGCAAAAGAACTTTCTTGTATGGGGCATCAGCCCATAGATCCGACTGGTAGTCCGCGGCTTCGGCGGCTGCGTCCAGTGCCGCGTCGATCGCGCGGACGTCCCCCTTGCGGACTCCACGTAACGCCAACTCGGCAGCTTCCACACGCGTCGGTCCTTCGCTACGCGCGCCCAGCGCTACACGCGCTTCCCTGCAGATGTGATCGGCGCCGACTTCAAGTGATACACAGATGTTGACAACGGGGAGCGCATCGGTGACCAGTCCCCATTTGCGGTAGGCGCTACCTGTACGAGCGGCTGCTGGCCCGAGATGGATGGCGATCAGCAGTTCGTCGCTTGAACGGTCGGTTTCGAGCGGACCTTTTAGAAAGGCACGGGCCTCGACCATACGCCGTCTGCCTGCGGCATTCTGCAGTTCGAGCGTCGCGCTCAAACCAAGGCAGGTCGGCGGCAAACAAGCCGCGATATAGTTCCAGCATAGCGAACCGCCGATTGTGCCGCGATTGCGGACCTGCCGATCGCCCACGTGGCCTGCTGCGTCGCAAAGCGCGGCGAAAGCCGCTGGAATGCGTTTGTCTGATGCGATGTCCGCATAGGACGTCATGGCACCGATCACCAAGCCATTCTTGTCGAAATGAATGCTGCGGAGCGCTTTGATATCCTGAAGATCGATCAAAGCATCTGGCGAAATCAGCCGCGACTTGATCGCCTGCATAAGGCTCTGACCGCCAGCAATGATATGGGCATTCTCGCCCGCGCCTCCAGACAGGAGCCGTGTTGCCTCGCCTACGGAAGCGGGCCTGAAGTACTCGAGAATGGGTGCTGGAAACATGCGTCCTCCCTTCGCTCTGCTGTCCGGGATCTCGCTTGATCGCCGGCAGCTTTGCTGCCCTACAGCAAGCTGAGCGGAGACCAAGGCATTTGACAAATGCATACTTTGCACAAACACTATCTCACTATTAGATACCGAAGAGGATCAACCGAACCACATGGATATCAAGGGGTTGCGGTATTTCTTGGCTGTTTCGGACGCACGTAGCTTCAGTCGTGCGGCCAATGTGGCGCTGGTTTCCCAATCGGCTCTGAGCCGGCAGATCAGCCTCTTGGAGGCCGAGCTTGGGGCCGAGCTGTTCGACCGCCATGCCCGTGGCGTTCAGTTAACGGAAGCAGGAGTGTTGTTGCGGACGCGAGTCCACGCACTGCTCTCGCAAATTGACCATATCCGAGAGGAAATCCGAGAAGAGAAGGAGGAGCCCTCCGGCGAAATCAGCCTGGGCTTCCCGCCGTCGCTTACAGCGCTGATGGTTGGACGCGTGCTTCGCCGTTTTCAGGAGGCCTACCCACGGGTTCAGATCCGCCTTTACGAGGGCACCACGGCCGCAGTGCGCGAGCGGATCATCGCGGCCGATGTCGATGTCGGGGTCATCTCGACCATGGAAAGGCCAAACGACCTTTACTGCAGCCCGTTGTTTACCGAAGCCCTGATGCTGGTTGGTCCGGCCTCCAGCGACCTGTCGCCGGACCGGCCGGTACCTGCCACAAGGCTGGCCGACCTTCCGCAGATCGCGACGACGCGCACCAACAGCCTCCGACGGATCGTTGAACATGCGCTGGGCCGTAGCGATCTCGTCTATAGACCGGTGATCGAGGTGAATACCCGTGGATTGATGTTCGCTCTGATTGAAGACGGCTACGGTTACACAGTGCTCCCGTCTAGCGGTGTTCAAGGCCGCATCACGACTCACGGAATATCCGCGGCCCCTATTGAAGACGTAAGCATAACTTGGCAGGTCGCTACAGCGAGAACGCGCCCGCTGACGGTTGCGGCCCGGCGCATGACGGCGACGGTACGCGAGGAATGCCTGGCCGCCATTCGACAGGGCGACCTTCCGACAGCAACGGTTGATGTCTGATAACTCCATGCCGCCACCATTGTTGAGACACAGGCGCACGTAGACCAACGGAGGATAATCGATCGGCGCATCGGTCTCGCTGCGCCGGAACACGTCCTCACAGCCATGGTCCGCATTAGTTCCGCTAATTGGCGTTCGGCTGCAAATCTTCTCCACGAAGCATCGAATCTTCTTGCCACCCTTGACGCAGAGCCGCGTTAGCACAGTTTTCGAGCTAGTCGCAGATTGTGAAAATCCCTCTTAGGATCGACCACGATGTTCCGCTGCGGCGACTCGCGCCATCCGCAGTACGCCGCAGCTACTGCTGTGCCCTCCCGGACTGATCGACTCCGCTGTACATTGATGCGTCCACCGGCGCTGCCTCAAAGCGGAGCTCGCCGCCCGCGATGACGGCGAGTGCGTCGATGCAGGCATCAGCAAAGCAGCGCTCGTGGCAGTAGACTGCACCTCCAGCAATATGCGGGGTGGTCAACACATTTGGATGGAACCGGTAGTGTGCGTCGGGCGGAACTGGCTCCGTCGAGAATACATCGATTGCCGCCCGCAATTTTCGTGTGTTGACTGCATCCCACAGCGCAGGCTCGTCGACGACCGCCATACGGCTCACCAGCACGAAAATGCCACCCACCGGCAGGGCATCAAACACTGCCTTGTTAACATGGCGCAGCGAGGATTTGAGTGGTGGGATTCCGACAACGAAGATCTCACAGGCAGCGGCGAGCTCAATGAGCGACGACGTATATGTAAGTCCGAGTCTTTGCGCGGCGGCGTTGTCTAGCGTTGGATCATACACGGATGTCGGGCACCCAAAACCCCTGAGGAGCTCATGGTAGCGACGGTTAATGCTGCCGTAGCCGGCGAGCCCGACCTTCTTGCCTGCGAGGTCGCCATAGATATAGCCGAAGGTGTCCCACGGACGCCTCCAGCCGCCGGCACGCATCAGCGCGATCGCAGCGGGAACATCGCGCAAGAGGTTCAAAGTTTGGGTAAGGGCGAATTCGGCTACACTAGGTGTCATAGAACGCGAGGTGTCGATTAGCCGGATTCTGCGGTGCCGCAGCGACTCGATCGAGACGAAGCTGGTGAAGCGGTTATCGAATGTGCCGGCGATCGCGCGCAGCTTGGGCGCAACGTCGAGTAGTTCTTCATCGATGAACATGTCCGGTGTTAACCACGGCGCGACCAGCAACAGATCAGCGCTAGGCAGATTGGCGCGCAGGTCCTCTTTCCAAGTCGGATTATCGACCATGATGATCATGGTCGAGACCTTGCTCTCTAGCAAGGTCCTGCCACGTTTAACCCAATCCGCGCGCAAGTCGTCAGACAAGATGATGGCTTGAAGATTCTGATGTATCATTTGTATGACTTTCCCCGTCGGTGTTTTGTTCTCGGGCGGCTAGAGGAGACGTCGACTTGGCTGAACTAGGGCGCCTTTTCGACGGGGACCGATTCTTCTCTGATGTGTGCAGGGATCAATGTCGCCAGAGTGTGATATTGGAAAAATCCGCTGACGCTCGCGCAGAAAGCTGATCGAGACGGAGCACCAAGTTTGTCGTGCAATAGGCGCCTGTTACTGAGCCCAGGTCCTATCCAGGCCATTGCAGTCGGGCTGGTACATGTCCAAAAACCGATCACCGCAAATTCCGATGGAGATGCGCTCCGCAGTCTCAGGTCAAGGTATCTGTCGAACCGGCGGCAGGCTGCCGCCGTTTAGTCCGCCGAAGCAACAGTCCGACCAGACGTCATGGTCATTGCAGCGCAGGTGCGGCCTGAGAAGCAATTTAAATACCCTTTCGGAAGGATTGCAGGAATTCCTGTACTTTGACAGGCCGGCCGAGCCGCGCACTTTCAATGGCGGCGAATAACATAGCCACGGACTGCAGGTTATCCTCGACATTGGTGGCCAGAGCCGGACCGCCGTCGAGCCAATGACAGAACTGCTCGATCAACAGCGAATGATTCCACTTCTTGCCCGTAAGCAAGGAGACCTGTTGCCCTTTCCCTTGCCGGTTTCTTTGATAAATTCGCTTCGGGTCGCGATGGAACACCTCGACCTCCCGATGGTCGAGGATAGCCGTGCCCGACTCCGCTTCCACTCGGAAATACTCAAAATGCCAATCGTTGAGCCCTGTGGATTGCGCGGCGGATCCTTCGTAAACTCCATGGACACCGTTTGCGAATTCCATCAAAGCTATGACGTCTGTGTCGCCTTTGTATTCCGCCCATTCCGGCTTCCAGCTGCGGGCGAAAATAGATGTGCAGGGCGCCCCCGCCAGATCGGCCATGATGTCGAGATGATGCACTGCGCCCTCGATGAGCGTAGGATAAGCCATCTCATGACGAAAACGCCGCCAGGAATCGTATTTGCGATAGTCACTAGAGTGTCGACACGAAACCGTATTGACACGTCCGAGCGTATCGCCACTTACAACGTGTCGCAGTGTCGATTTATCCTGATCGAACCGCACGCTCATGGTCACCGCCATCTTGCAGCCGGCCGCTTTCGCTTTATCAGCGATCCGGACGGAAGCCTCCATAGTATCGGCGATCGGCTTCTCCGAAAGGATATGCATCCCGCGAGGGAGGGCTAGATCGACGATGGACTCGTGCAGGGCGGGCGGAGTCACGATGGTACAGAAGTCTGCGGCCACAGAATCGAAAGCTTCTTTTGCCGAGCTGAAGCACTGCTCCGGCTTTAAACCGAGTTGCTTCCGTCCTCTTTCCAAGACTTCCGCATTGATATCGACCAAACCGACCACCTCGATGGTCCCGTCCGCCACGTTCGGCGGCAAGAACGTTTCACACCAGCGCGCTCCGTGGCCACCAGCTCCGATATGCAGAACTTTACGTGTCATTTTTTCCAGATGGGCTTGAGTGAGAATTAGACGCGATCGGAGCGGACATCAGCAGGTCCGTGCGTGTGCTCCCAAAGGTGCCCAAATCGCTTCTTGCCTTCGAGCGTTGTCTCGAAATAGGCGCCCGTAATGTCCGAGCGTACCTGAGGGAGATCGTGATGATGTCCCATTCCGATGGGAATGCAATCGCCCGGCTCAACTTCGTAGGTGCGCGATCCGACCACAACAGTGCCCGATCCTTTGATGATGACCCAGTATTCGTCATTATCGTGATAGTGGGCGTCAAAGTTGGTCGACTTGGGATAGCTAACCGGATCTCCCTTTGCCGTCCTTGGGTAATTCGAGAAGAAAACGCCGCAGCCCCCGATCTCAGCGCCCCACCTGCCGAAAAAGATGAGGACCTGGGCGGATCGGTCGCAGGCGTCCGCAGTAAACGGACCGTCCGCCTCATCCATGTCCCAGAACTGACCTTCGGTGAGCACGTTCGCCCCCCTCTTGCTCGTCAGCCGGCAGGTTCCGCGCGTAACGAGGAGACGTTGCTTCTTGTCAGCTACCGAGATCGGCCGCGGTGGTCCGCTAAGCTCCACAAACTCGAAACCTCTGAGTTCGCACCAGCTCGGTGGCTGTTCTCCGCTTCTGAAAACTGGCATAGTGTCTCTCTCCATTCTGCGATCAGGCTGTTGGCGTCGAACGGCCTCAAGGTGACCGTTTCACTGCCTGATTTCTAATCAAACAGTAGTTGCAAATCATAATGCGGAAGGCCGAAACACGCACAAATTCAGCCATTTTCGCCAGACAACGCAGGATTCCGACTCGATGGCCGTGGGGCGCAGGATCGTCCAAAAAGCGTTGGCGCAAGTGACGCGCAACAAGTGTACGGCGGGCGCGGATAGGTGACCACCCGCGAACTGTCGGGCCTGCGTGAATGAGCTCTGGCCTATGGGACCTACAAGCCGCATCAGGTGCAGCGGATTGCTCGATATCCAGACGTTCACGACCTCTTCATCCAGCAGCCCGTGACCTGCTGCAGGCCTGGGCTTGCGACCGCGCAGTTCGGCGCATCAGGCAGTGAATCGCGCGAGGCGCACATCGTCACCGGCTCAATAAAACAATGAAAACCTGGAGCTGATGCAGATCGCGTGCCCGCAAAAGGTGCAGAAGCATCCAGCTTGGCGCGAAAGAGATCGCCTTCTCGCCTCTAAACTTCTTCGGTCGCATCGTTCCCTCCGCTGCGAACACGGAATCATGACCGCTGATTCGAGGGCTCTTCAAATCGGATTTAGCAGGTTCGACATTTTCACTTGTCAAGCGCATGCAATCTCACACCAGGGAGCCAAAAATCGCCACCCTCAATGGCTGGGCATGGGCATTTTGACGGGCGACTTTTGAGAGCGAGCTTCGTTGAGTTCACACTCCGTGTTCCTGACGCAGTGCAGCGCTACTTCAGCGCTGCACTGCAGAGGGCGGGCTCTATTTGTAAGGATGCGCCGCTGGGTCACTGGGTCAGCAGCGCACCATTTCGCGCTGCGCTGCGCCCGAGGCAAGAGAGCCGCTATGATGCCGCACGGCCCGCCATGAAGGCGCGCCAGCCGCCATATGCGGTGATGTCGCGGGCGCCGCCAAGCACTTCCGGTTCGACGATGAAGCCCTTCACGCCGCGACCGTCAGCGAGCTTGATGGTGCCGATCGACAGCGGCGGTGGGATCGCGTTGACGAACCTGCCGAAGGCAGACGCCGACAAGGACCAGATCTCCAGCTCGATTGATGCGCCCCGGCCGGCCTCAACGCGCAGCATGCCGGGTTTCCGCGGCGTGGTGTCGAGCGCGTAGAGTTTGTAGTCGGGCGCCGTCTTCGTGGCTTCGATCAGCCGTGCGTTCAGCGCCCTCAGCTCGCCGTTCAATGCCATACCCGACATATGCGCGCCGACCACCGCGATCGCAATCTCGTCGCCGCTGCTGGCCGGCCGCGTCGGGAGCGCAGGCTGCGCAAGGCCCTTCGCGCCGACGCTGAGCTTGGTGTCGGCGTGGAAGACGCGGCCAATGCTTGCAAGGCCCCCATCGCGGCCGGCGGGCGCAAGCAGCGTGATGCCGAAAGGCGCTGCCGGTCCTGCAATAGTGTCATGTCAAGTTGCAGCTGCTGGCGCGCCTCTTAGTCAAGCGCGCCAGGGGTTCGTCCATGGCGGGCGGGCTCACAAGGCGTCAGAAAGTCGAAATCACAGCCGTCTGGCGCCTGAAGCACCGTGCGGCGATAGAGCGACTTGTACCCACGCGCGGGTACCGGCGGCGGGCGATGCCCCGCCAGACGCCGCTTGATCTCGGCCTCTTCAACGAGAAGGTCGATACTCTTGTTAGCGATCGAGAGTCGGATACGGTCGCCGTTGCGAACGGCCCCAAGGGGTCCTCCCACCGCCGCCTCGGGCGCGATGTGCAGGACGATGGATCCAAAGGCGGTACCAGACATGCGCGCATCAGAAATTCGCACCATATCCCTCACGCCTGCCTGAGCAAGCTTCCTCGGGATCGGCAAATAACCAGCTTCCGGCATACCGGCGGCATGCGGCCCTGCGTTCTGCAGGACGAGAATGTCGTCGGGCCTGACGTCCAGATCCGGATCATCAATCCGCTTACTCAGGTCCTCAAGTCCGGTGAATACCACCGCCCGTCCTTCGGACTCGAATAACGACGCAGTCGCGGCAGCCCGCTTGAAGATCGCGCCGTCGGGCGCCAGGTTGCCGGTCAGCGCAACGAGTCCTCCGACTTTTGAGATTGGGTTATCGAGCGAACGGATAACAGCCCGATCAACCCAATCGATGGGCTCGGCAAGACGATCGCCCAGACGGCGCCCCCCGACATCGATAGTATCCAGATGAAGGAGCGGACGCAATTCGTGCAACAGGGCCCCCATTCCACCGGCGGCATGAAAGTCCTCCATGTAGCCTTCGCCGGCCGGCTTCAGATCGACGAGGACAGGCGTCTCGTCGGATAGCTCGTTAAAGCGCGAGAATGGGACCTTGATGCCCAGGCGGCCGGCGATCGCGGCGAGATGCACCACGGCGTTGGTAGAGCCGCCTACCGCCAGCAGAACGCGCAGCGCGTTCTCGACGGACTTGCGCGTGATGACGTCGCGTGGAGTGAGTTTGCTGGCGATTAACCCTACCGCGGCTTTACCGCTTTGTTCCGCCGCCACCAAGCGATCGGCGTGAACGGCGGGAATCGTGGCCGTTCCCGGCAGAGACATACCAAGTGCTTCCGCGATGCAAGCCATGGTCGATGCCGTCCCCATTACGGCGCACGTGCCAGCTGTCACGGAGAGACGCCCCTCCACCGCCGCGATCTCGGCGGAATCGATTTTGCCGGCCCGATATCTGGCCCAGAAACCACGACAGTCGGTGCAGGCGCCAAGCCTCTGGCCTCTATGCCGCCCCGTTGACATCGGTCCCGTGACGAGTTGGATGGACGGCAGGTTTGCGGAGGCGGCTCCCATCAACTGTGCCGGCACCGTCTTGTCACAACCGCCGATGAGCACGACTGAGTCCATCGGCTGAGCACCGATCATCTCTTCTGTGTCCATCGCCATAAGATTTCGATACATCATGCTCGTCGGATTGAGAAAGACCTCACCGAGCGAGATGGTTGGGAACGGCCGTGGCAACGCACCCGCAGCAAGCACACCGCGGGAGACCGCATCGACCAGGTCAGGCATGTAGCGATGGCAGTTATTGAAACCCGATGGCGTCATCGCAATGCCGACGATTGGCTTATCGAGTCCCTCGCGTGAGATCCCCATTGATCGCGCGAAGGAACGGCGCAGAAAGCGGGCGAAGTCGAAGTCGCCATAATTCGTCAGGCCGTTGTCCAGGCCGAGAGGCTTGTCAGACATTATTGCGCTCCTGGCGCCCAGGATGGTCCAAGGCAGATAATCCTGCGTCTCCAACGCATGCCGGAAGCATTTATCGCTGCGCTATGGATCGACATAGATATGAGCCGCCGCTCCGGGAATCGGTTAGAAACAGTTGAGCGACGGCTCCAATCCGGAACTAGCGGACGAACACGCCGCAATCAGTAGCCGCGTCCCAGATCCACCACGTTCTTCAGCTGATGCCCCTTGAGAAAGCGTTCGATGTTGTCCGCCAGGATGGAAGAGAACACGCGTTCGGTGTAATTTGAGGGACTTCCCGCCACGTGCGGTGTTGCGATCACATTTGGCATCTCCCAGAGCGGGCTGTCTTGCGGCAGCGGTTCTCGCTCAAACACGTCCAGCATCGCCCCGGCGATAGTGCCTGCCTGCAGAGCCTTGACCAGTTCGGCCTCAGCAATGACGTTACCGCGGGCGATGTTGATCAGAAAAGCATCGCGCCGCATGCATGCGATTTCGGTTGCGCCGATGAGACCCACCGTTTCAGCCGTTCCCGGCACGGCTACGACAACGAAATCACAGAGCGGCAGCAAATCCTTGAGCGACTCGGAAGCAAACAGTCGGTCAACACCTTCGACCGGCGTAGATATGTCACGCTTCGAGCCGAGGACGGTCATTCCAGCACTCTTCGCACGCCTGGCGATCGTCGCGCCGATTGAGCCCAGCCCGACGACGCCAAGCGACTTGTCGGCCAATGGAGCCATACTGCGTGGATTCCATCTCCGCTCCGCTTGCTCCCGCAAAAACCTGCGGAAATCCCAATACAACATTGTGGCACCCGCCATGACGTAATCCGCAATGATATCTCCATGAATCCCGCGTGCATTTGTCACCGTGATGTGACGCGCTCGGTCGCGGACGGGGAGGATAGAATCGACACCGGCTCCGGTACACTGGAACCAGCGCAGTTTCTTCGCCTTGTCGAACACCTCGACGGGGAAGCGGAACGCGAGCAGCGCGTCGGCCTCCCCTATGTATTGCTCTAGCCGGCCAGAGTCGGGGGCGACGATCGTACGAACTTGCGGGAAGCGCTCTCCTATAAGCCGCGCATAGGATTCTGCGGCAGGATGGTTGAGGACAAAGGTAAGTGCTTGGCTTTCGCGAGTCATGTTTATCTCTATGGTTGTGCGTCGGTGGCGCCTGCGCACCGTTTGAGGGCACGGCAGGCCGGAAAATGCTGTTGTCTAATGCCGGCGGACTATTCCGTCAGAACGGTTGCGTCCGATACGGCCCACGAGGCGGCACAGGCATCCCCGACATCGGGCATCGATTCAGCCGAGATGTTCAGTACCTTCGACGTCAGCCTTAATCCGGAATCGCTGCGGAATTCGAAGATGGTTGCATCTCCCATAAACGTTCTGCCGACGACGTGCCCCGGAACCCCATGTGACGAGCCGGCGGCGCTGGGGTCCAGATGCAAATGCTCGGGCCGTACGCAAAGCGTTGCATCGCCGTCCGCATCGGGCCATGGCGCTGCAGGCAGCTTCTCGCCTGCGCCACCGTAAACGACGCCGGATTTGAGCTTGACCGGGATGAGATTCACCTCACCGACAAAGCTCGCCACGAACAAGTCGGCCGGTCTGCGATAGAGCTCCTGCGGTGCAGAGACCTGCCGGATCCGTCCTTCGTGCATCACCGCGACCCGATCGGACATGGCGAGCGCCTCATCCTGATCGTGCGTGACGTAGATCATCGTCTTGCCGACCTCCTTGTGTAAGGTCTTGATCTCGCCCCTGAGGTGCTCGCGCAGCTTCTTGTCCAGCGCGCCCAACGGTTCGTCAAGAAGAAGAACCGGCGGATCGAAAACCAGTGCGCGCGCAATCGCAACTCGCTGCTGCTGACCGCCGGACATCTGGTGCGGGCGGCGTGAGGCCAAAGCCCCGAGGTGCACCTGATCGAGAACACGGCGAACCCGGGCCTCGACCTCCGCCTTTGCCACCCGCCGCATCCGGAGTGGATACGCCACGTTCTCGGCGACCGTCATGTGCGGGAAGAGAGCGTAGTTCTGGAAGATCACGCCGAGTTCGCGGCGGTGAGGCGGCAGGCGCGTAATGTCCCTGTCGTCCAACAGCACCCGCCCGCTGTCCGGCAGCTCGAAACCGGCGACCATCATCAGAGTTGTCGTCTTTCCGGATCCGCTGGGACCGAGCAACGAAATGAACTCTCCGGGCGATACGGAAAGACTGACATCGTCGACGGCCGTTGCGCTACCATACCGCTTTTGCAGGTTGTGCAGCGCAATGCCTCCGGTCTTCAGATCCGTGCCGCTCACCTTGGCTCTCATCAACATTTCGGCTCCCTGGCGGAATTTCGTGATTTCTAGTTTGACCTGTGATCTCACTCGAAGCTGTCAGGTATTTCTCTGTCGCCCAAGCAGGGCACCGATGATGATAACAACCCCGGCGAACAGCATCTGCAGCGTGGCCACAGCTGCAATGGTGGGATTGATGTCCTGCCGGATTCCTTCCCACATGCGCATCGGCAAGGTCGTGATCTTTCCAATGCCGAGGAACAGCACGTACACGAGGTCATCGAACGAGGCCAGGAACGCAAAAAAGCTCGCAACGATCAGAGCCGGCATGACGAGCGGCGCGATGATCGTTCGAAAGCTGGCCAGCGGGCCCGCGCCTAAGCTGCGTGCTGCACGCTCGTATGTCGGGTTGAGGTCACGCAGATTGGCGACCACAATCACAACGACGTAGGGGATTGCGTGGACCGCGTGACCAAGTGCCAAGCCAAACTCGGTGCCCTGCAGCCCCACGCGCACCAGCAGGAAATAGGTCGCAACCGCAACTACAACCGTCGGCATGATAATCGGCGAGAGCACGAGTGCGACCATCGCGCCGCGGCCGCGAATGCGCCCCCGCGATAGGCCAAACGCAAGCATGCTGCCAAGAGCGGTCGCCATGCCGGCCGCCATCAGGGCAATGCGGATGCTGGTGAACGTTGCGCGCACCCATAGCGTATCGGAAACATAGGCCTCGTAGTTGCGCAGCGAGTACCCGGGCAGTGGAAAGACGAAATAGGATGAGGCGCTGAACGACAGGTAGGCGACGATCAGTACTGGCAGTAGGAGAAGCACGGCCAGGAAGCTCGCTAAGGCCGGGATACTTCGCCCCCCCAACGAAGGGAGCGAGCGATCGAGCACGTTCGCCGCAGCGCCGAGCCGCATCAGCCACTGCGTTCCCACTTGCCGGCGCGAGATTGTCTCCGAAGCGGCCTTGCCGTCGGAGAATCCCAGGAGCTGCTCAATCGGGAAGAAGCGCGAGCCGATCCACAGTATGGCCAGCACAGCTACCAGAAGGACCATGGAGAGGGCAGAGCCGAAGTTCCAATTGAGCTGATCCACAACCTGGGCGCTGATCTCCATCGTAATGGTAAGATCTGAGAGCCCGCCCATCAACGCAGGTGTGATATAGAAACCAAGACAGTAGATGAAGACGAGCAGAACCCCAGCAATCAGACCGGGCAGGCTCAGCGGCAGAAATATTGTGAGAAAGGCGGCAAGCGGGCTGGCTCCATTCGATCTCGCGGCACGCAGCAGCCTCCGATCGATGCCGGACATGACCGTGTACATGGGCAGGATCATCAGCGGCATAACGATGTGGGTCATGCCGATGATGACACCGAACCTGTTATAGAGCATCGTGACCGGTTGAGATACCCAGCCGAGCTCGAGCAGGATCTGGTTAACGACACCGTTGCGTCCGAGAAGGACGACCCAGGCGAAGGTCCGCGCCAGAACGCTCGTGAAATACGGCAGCACGACCGCAATGAGCAGGAAGGTGCGCAGGGTTGGTCCGCCCGTCGTGAGGGCGTAGGCGATGGGATAGCCCAGCACGAAGGCGAGCGCAGTCACTGAAACGCTGATCTCCAGCGTCGTGCGCAACACATTGACATATGCAGGGTTGTCAGTGATGCGTATGAAATTCGCAAGTGTCCAGTTTGGCATGCCAAGTGAAAGCAACAGAAGCCCCACGAGCGGCACGACAAAGAGCACTACGAGGAAGATGCTTCCGGGCAGCAGCAGCCAAGCCCACGGTGTAGGCGCCGCCGAGGCCCGAGCGGGGTTCGGCCGACCGTTCAGTGCAATTGAGCTCATCGTGCCCGCCATGCCAGCCAACGCTCCTGGAGATAATCTATATTCGTCTTGCCGTCCGGGCGCTTCGTCGTGAGCCAGGCGGCGTCCTCGATGACGCTTTTCGACGCGTTCTCCGGATTGATGTTGAGCAGCGGGATCAAGTCGGCCGGCAGATGATCGAGCTGATTGGTATTCGGCCCGGGATAGCCGGTGCCCTGCGTCCAACCGGCCGCAATCTGCGAGCGGTTCAAAAAGGCGATCAGCTTTTGCGCGTTAGCTGTGTTGGGACCACCCTTCAGAACTACTGCGTAGTTGGGTCTGAGGTAAGCCCCGTCCCAGACCATCTTGATCGGCGCGCCTTGCCGGATCGCCGCCAGCACTCGGCCGTCGAAAGCGTTGGTCATCGCGTATTCGCGGTTGATCAGGAGTTGAATCGGCTCTCCTCCCGCCGTCCACCACTTTGTAATGTGCGGCTTTATCTCACTGAGCTTTTCGTATGCGCGATCAAGTTTGTCATCGGTGAGAGGCCAGATATCCTTCTTTGCGACACCGGCGGCGAGGAGCGCAGACACCAGGTTGCGCACGGGATCGGCGCCCGCAAGCCCTCGCGGTCCCGGAAACGCCTTGATGTTCCAAAAATCCCCCCAGTTTTGCGGGCCGCCCTTCGGGAAAGCGCGTTCATCATAAACCAGCAACAATCCCACGGAGAATATCGCGACCGCGTCTTTGAGACGCGTACGAGCCGGCGTGCCCGCGAGCGACTCTTCATCCCAGAGACTGTAGTCGATCGGCACGAACGTCCCGGCTTCGTGCATTGCTGGATAGTTCTGCGGCTGCACATAGGCGATATCCCAGTCGATCCGGCCCGCCTGGCTCATCGCCTTGACCTGAGGTTCTGAGAGGTCGGCCACGACATCTACAACCTTTATCCCTGTGGCCTTCGTGAACGGTTCATAGACAAGTCGCCGAACGCCTTCGGTGAAAGAGCCGCCATAGCTGTACACCACGACTTCACCACTGCCGGCGAGCTTTTCCTGTGCAAAGGCAATGGTTGTCTTCGTGATCGCCGGGATGGTCAATGCGGCGGCGGCAGCCCGCAGCAGAGTGCGGCGGCTCAAGCCTGAATGCTGAAGTCCTTTATTCATCAAATCAGTCATGGCAACCACCCTTCCTGGTTTCCGTCCCGATGAGCCCCGCCAGGGAGTCGCTCGGATCGAGGTAAATCTAAGTAGTAATCTTGTAGCGCTCCTCGGTCGACGTAAGTTCGGACGCGACTAACATTGGGACAGCAATGCATACGCTATGAACGCGCATCGCTAGACCGAACGAGGGGACGGTCGCCCAACGCTGGGCTGCGGGCAACATATGCCAGCGACTTCTACGTCCGACCTCCGTCTGCACCGATACTATTCCCCCCTGCACCTCTGAACGCCCCGTACTTACGAGCTGATAATCGGCCTCGTATGAGTGCACTGGTCGCCCGGGGTTAAAACGCGAGCGTCCAGAGCGCTTCTGGATGCTCCTGTTCAGAGTGCCGCCACTGGGCGTTCACCCCCGGCGGTCGTACGGTGCATTAGGCGAACGGATTGCGGATCGAACTGATCCCGACGGTGGAGAAGGCAACGATTGTCCCATATCATCATATCACCCGGCTTCCACTCCTGGTGCCAGACGTGAGCGGGGCTAGTAGCATGCCGCCAGAGCTGCTCCAGCAACTTGTTCGCCTCGTCTTGCTTCATACCGACGATCGCCTGCCGCTCTCGACTGGCGCCAAGATAGAGGCAAGGCTTACCAGAATCCGGATGCCGGACAACAATCGGGTGATCGACGCCTGACCAGGTTGCAAAGTCCTCAGACGTCGGCATTTCCTTGCCGCATCGTGGAGCACCGGAAATGTCGAGCACGTCTTGATGGTGAATGTACAACCCACGGAGTCGCGCCTTCATCGACTCCGGAAGCGCTGAATAGGCACTGTACATGTTGGCCCAGTACGTGTTCCCGCCCGTTGGAGGCACCTCCAAAGCACGGAGGAGAGCGGCCGAAGGCGGCTTTTCGATCCACCAGTGATCGGTGTGCCATTGCACCTCACCGTCTCCAAGATCGCCCATTGGAGATCCATCTGGATTTTTCTTGTTCGCGATTACAAAGATCTCCGGGGAGTCCTCGCGCCGGCCGTGCTGGACATTTGTGGTAAGGAAGATGGGGCCCAGCGCCTTTGTGAGCGCGACCTGTTCGGCATCGCCCATCGGGACATTGCGGAAGCGCAACACCGGATATGTTGTCCACGCTTTCCGCAAATCCGCGGCCAGCTGCTCGTCAATGGCATGGATCGGGAAATCGCTGATTTCTCCAACGAAGTCCGGAACAATTGGCTTGACCACGAAGGTTGCCATCCCTGATCTCCTCGTTCTTTATATCCCCGTCCGCACTGGCGGAGGGCTTTCGCCCGTTTTCCCGACGGTATCCCCCTTGGCGAGGGATTACATGCAATGATTCGCCCGGTAGCGCCGAAATCCAGCGTAATCACGTTGCTTTCCGCGGTCTTCTGCCGTCGCCAGCCCGATCGGCAGATGACGTGCCGGTTCTACGCGAAAAGTTCAGGGCAGACGTGTCGTGACCTACCGTCCGGCGACGAACGCGAGGTACTGTCGCTCACTAAAGTGGCCTCGAAATGCATTCCGCGCATCAACAGGACCGATCAACGCCAACTCGATTTGGCGAAGTGGCTCCGCTCTTGGGCGGCATCCGCCTATCCAATAGGCGCGGTATTCGCCGAGCGGAGCCCCGCTGCCGTTTCCCGAAAGGTATCTGGGACCCGCGCCCATGCCGCAGCTCATAATCTATAGCGCACACAAAACGCCGGTCATCGGTATACAGGAAGCGGCTGCATTGGTATGATCGACAAGCCCCAGGCTCCCCGCCCACCGCTGCGTCGGCAATTGCCGGCGCCCCTCCGACGCATCGACATGGTCGAACTCACACCGAACTGGGAAGTCCCAGCGTTCGAAGGCTGTGGAGACCGAGCTATGCTCTGAGGCGAATCTTAGACGGGCGTCGATTCTTTCGCTAGTTCGTCCATAACCTGTTTCGTCGCTCGATACGCAAGATCAACAATCTCATCGATCTCCGATTCGGAAACGACCAAAGGTGGCGCAAATCCCAGAATGTCTCCGTGTGGCATGGCTCGAGCAATAAGTCCCCGATCGCGGGCAGCCTTCGAGACGCGGGCACCGATCTTCAGCTGAGGGTCAAAGCGGCGCTTGGTCTGGCGATCTGCGACGAACTCGACAGCGCCAAGCAGGCCAACGCCGCGGACCTCTCCAACGATCTCCAGCTGTGCAAAGCGCTCCTTGAGCCGCCTTTGAAAATGCAAGCCGATGCTTCTCGCGCGCTCGCTCAGCTTCTCTTTTTCAACAATATCCAGGACGGCATTTGCGGCAGCAGCCGCAATCGGATGTCCAGAATACGTGTATCCGTGCGAAAAAGCTCCAACGCGATCGGCAGCTTCCTCCATGACATCATACACCCTCTCACCAACGATCGCTGCCGACAGAGGCACGTAGCCCGATGTCAGACCTTTCGCAACCGTCACCAGATCCGGGTCCATCCCGTACAGCGTGCTGCCGAAGTCCGCACCAGTCCGACCGAATCCGCAAATGACCTCATCGGCAATCAGAAGCACGTCGTAGCGCCTGAGGACCGCTTGGATTTCGCGCCAGTAACCGGCAGGGGGCGGTGTGATGCCTCCTGTACCCAAAACAGGTTCGGCGATGAATGCGCCGACTGTCTCCGGCCCCTCTCGCAGGATCAGCTTTTCGAGTTCGTCTGCACGCCGGCGGGAAAACGCCTCCTCTGTTTCCCCGGGCTCAGCACCCCAATAGTGGTGCGGCGTGCCCGTGTGCAAAATGCCGGGAAATGGAAGGTCCATGTGATCATGATAGAAGGACATCCCGGTCATGGAGCCCGAAATTACTGAACACCCGTGGTAGCCGCACTCCCGAGAGATAATCTTCTTTTTCTTCGGCAAACCACGAAGATTGTTGTAGTACCACACAAGCTTGGCTTGGGTTTCGTTCGCGTCCGAGCCGGACAACCCATAGAAAACCTTGCTGGGCTTGCCAGGCGCCATTCGCACGAGACGATCGGACAAGATCGCGAGTTCTTCAGTCGTGTGCGCCGCATAGGTGTGATAATAGGCAAGCTTATAAGCCTGCCGCGCGATGGCCTCAGCCACCTCCGTCCGCCCATAGCCGATGTTGACGCAATAAAGGCCTGCAAAGCCATCAATGTAGCTGTGCCCGCGCGCATCGTGGATGCGAATACCCTTCCCCCCCGTCACGATGGTGGGATCACCCATCTTGCCGCTGGCGAATTCCTTGAGCTGGGTGAAAGGATGCAAAACACTCGAGCGATCCATTTCAGCTATGGATTTAGTTTCGTTCATGCTCATTTCTCCTAAGCGGCCAGGTCGCCGAAGCAGACGTATTTCAGTTCCATATATTCGGCCAACCCATGCCGAGATCCCTCGCGACCAAGTCCCGACTGCTTCCATCCACCAAAGGGGATGGGTGGCCCGGTAAACGAGGCTGTATTGATGCCAAGCATTCCGTACTCGAGTTGCTCAGAAATGCGGATCGCTCGGCGAAGGCTATCTGTGTAGATGTACCCGGCCAGTCCCATTTCGCTCGCATTTGCTCGCTCGACAACTTCTTCTTCGGTATCGAACGGCAGTACGGCGGCCACCGGTCCAAATGTTTCTTCCTGCGCAATGAGCATGTCCTCCGTGACATCGCTCAGCAACGTCGGAAGAACGAAGTTTGGACCCAGCACATCATCTTGTTTGGCACAAACAGCTCGCGCGCCCTTTGTCACGGCATCATCAATCTGCATCCTGCACTTGTCCGCAACCGAGGCCTTCGTCATTGGGCCAATGTCTGTTGCGAGATCTAGACCGTGACCAACCTTGAGCCGCGTCACGGCGGCAGCAAAGGCCTCGACGAATGCGTCGTAGAGTTTCCTTTGGACATAGATGCGATTTGCTGCCAGACAGTCCTGACCGGACGTCGCGAACTTTGCAGCCATTGCACCGTTGACAGCCTTGTCAACAGCCACGTCATCAAAGACAACAAATGGCGCATGCCCTCCGAGCTCGAGCGAGACTTTCTTTACGGTTTTGGCAGCCCCCTCCAGAAGCAGCCGACCAACCTGGGTTGAGCCCGTAAACGAAAGTGCGCGCGTCCGAGGGTCGCTCAGCAGGGGGGCCGAAAGCTCGATCGGATCGCCGACAACAACCTGAAACACGCCGCGCGGCACGCCGGCCTGCTCAGCTAATCTAGCGACCGCGAGCGCCGAGAGCGGCGTCTCGGGAGCAGGCTTCACGATCATCGGACAACCCGCCGCCAGAGCAGCGCCCGCCTTCCGGGTAATCATAGCGACCGGAAAATTCCACGGGGTTATTGCCGCCGCGACGCCGACAGGCTGCATTCGCACCTGAAGCAGACTCCCGCTCTTATGGCTAGGAATCGTTTCTCCGTATGCGCGCTCTCCCTCCGCAGCGAACCATTCAAGGAAGCCAGCACCATAAGCAATCTCGTGGCGCGCTTCGGTGATTGGCTTGCCTTGCTCGCAGGTCAACAACATTGCGAGCTCTTCCGAATGATGAAGCATCAACGATGCCCAGGACCTGAGGATCGCGCTGCGCCCTGCTGGCAGCAGCCCTCGCCATGCAGCGAATGACTTTTCGGCTGCAGCAATCGCAATATTCATATCTGCAGCGCTGCAACGAGCGACATCCGCTATCTCTTCGCCAGTTGCCGGATCGATCACGACGTCGCGTTCCTGACCTGCAATCCACGAGCCATCAATCAACGCCGCGCCACAGACGAAATCCCGGCGACGCAAATCTTGCAAGCACCGCGCAGCAAGACCGGTCGTGGTCGCAGACCGAAAGCCGTGAAAGGTCATTTGAAAGTCCCGGAAACTCGTGTTCGTGAACGCCCTGCGCTTGCATGCTATAGGCATGGCGAATGCATTCGCGCCGCATTTTCGTGCAGTCCTGATGATTTCCTGCGTTAGTCCAGCGATTATCGCCACATTTCGGCTCAAGCTCTTACACCCCTTTCGATTAGAGACCGAATGCGGGGGATGGATGCGCGTGTTCGCGGCTCATCTCCGACGCAGCCATACTTGGCGAGCGTACGCTAGCGGGCGGCGAAGGCTTGAGATTTTGGAAAAGAGTAGAGGCGCTGACTGAGAACAACGGCTCTCTTCCACTCCAATCGGTCTCCCGCGCCGCCTAAAGGCGAAGACGTCAGAGTGGATGATTTCGCGCGTGGTGCATTTGTATCAAAGGTGCCCGGCTGATTGGACGAAATTGCAGTCTCCTAACCATCAGCTGCGGATGCAGGAGCTTCGTCTTCAGGGAAACCGGCAGCTCGGCAGCCCGACTCTTCGCGCTGCTCAGGCAAGACGCCACGAAGATGGCTAGAGCTGGCATCCGGCCGTCTGGAATGCGCGATGCGCCCTGTGCAACAGGGATGATTTCTCAAATAGCCTTTCAGGAGGACAAGAATCTAAGAGTTCTGAAGCTGGCGGTATTGGCCCCTGAAGTAAATCAATGGGTTTCGTTGCGTATCCCAATCAACAGGGCTCATCTCTTCGACTTTGCCAACAACCAGGAAATGATCTCCGAGCTCGTGCTCGGAATGAAGCGAACAATCCAACCACATCAGAGTTCCAGCAATGACGACTTTGCCGTTGGGACGTCGAGCCCAGTCAACGTGTGTACATTTGTCGGCGCCCGATTTGGCGAAGCCGTCGGAAATGGCCTGCTGCTCTTCGGATAGAACATTTACGGTGAAACGACCAGACGAGCGGATCCCGGGCCAGCTCTTGGACGTCTTCATGACGCAGAAAGACACCAGAGGTGGCGTCAAAGAGACGCTATAAAAAGACTGACATGTGAACCCGGTGGGTACGTTGTCCACCAACCCCGTAATGATGGTAATTCCAGAGGCAAAGCGGCTCAGCGTATACCGGAGCGATCGCGGGTCAATCGATGAAACGTGGGCCTGCTGCATAGCGACTTCGACCTTGTGCGGTTAATCTCGTGAGCACGCCGTCTGCGGTTAAGGGCGTGCGAATTGCTGATGGTTGCGAAAGCACCGGAAGTGACGACGATCACGACAGATTGCGGGCAACTCCGAGGTGCTCCCGCAATGTACGCCCGGCGTATTCGGCTCGAAAGGAGCCGCGATCTTGCAAGATCGGGACGACCTGGTCCAAAAACTCAAAGAGCCCGCCCGGCATGTGCGACGGTGAAACGTTGAAGCCGTCGCATGCCCCGCTGTCAAACCAGTCAGCGAGGTCCGACGCAATCTCTTCGGGCGTTCCCGCAACAATCCGTTGCTGCCCGATTGCCATCTCCTGACATAAACGTCTGACGTTCCACTTTGACGCGACGGCCTTCTCGGCAAGAGGTCTTGCTGAACTTGTGACGCACGATTCAACGAAGGATTCTGGAAGGATCTCGTCGAGATCGAATTTCGAGATGTCCTTGAATTGGATGATCAACCGTCCCATTTCCTTGACAGGATCAGCTATCGAGCGCAGCAATTCCAGCTTCTCTTCTACCTTTTTTCTTGTTGCAGCAACGATCGGTTGAATGCCCGGAATGACCTTGACGGCATCTTCGCTGCGCCCGTGCTTAGCCGCTGTTTGTCGAATGAGCTGTCGCTGTTGAATGGAGGCAGATTTCTCTAATGGAACGGTGTAAACCGCGTCCGCGAATTTCGCTGCCAATTCAACGCCCGCGCCCGATTCACCCGCCTGAAAGATCGCTGGTCTGCCTTGAGGTGACCGAGCGGCCGTGAGCGGTCCTTCCACCTGAAAGAATTTTCCACGGTGATGCAAAGCTCGCACTTTGGCGGGATCGAAAAAGACGCCTGACTTTTTATCGTAGAGGAATGCGTCGGGATCCCAGCTATCCCACAGACCTTGGACAACCGTGACAAATTCTTCTGCGCGCTCATAGCGCTCGCTATGGGACAGCGGCGCCGCCAGGCCAAAGTTCGCGCCCTCGGTCTGCCGATAGGAAGGAACGACATTCCACGCCGCCCGGCCGCCGCTTATATGATCTAGGGAAGCATACTGACGAGCCACATGATAGGGCTGCTGATAACTCGTGGAGCATGTAGCGACCAATCCGATTCTATTGGTCAGGACGGCGATAGCGGCCATGGCGGTCAGCGGTTCGAGCGTAATGTTGTCGTGCCCGCGGCCAAGCGCCCCTTTGGGGCGATCCTCCATCGAAGTGGCAGCGAGGTTGTCCGCAAGGAATACGAAATCCAGTTTGGCAGCTTCGGCCTTCTTCGCTGCCTCGGCATAAAAGTAAATCGATTCCTGGACGGTGGGATCGACGTCAGGGTGCCGCCAAGCGGATGCGTTGTAGCCAAGCCCGCGGATCGACGCTCCGATGCTCATCATTCGTTTTGACATTGAGAATCTCCTTTATGGGCTATTCGGCTCAGTCGCCTTGCCCGAGGTGAGATGGGGAGCCGCCCGGTGGCCAGCACCGGAACCTGCGACAATGCGAAGCGGCCTTCTCCGATCTGCTGCAAGCCCGATAACGCGTCCCGCAGGACCTGCCGTCCCCGAAACAGCACTGCTTCCTTCCAGAAGGGATCGTCGGGACAGAAGTGCGCCCGCATGCGCGCCCGAACCTCGCGGCCAAACGCTCCCGTTCGATCGCCGCCACCATGAACGTGCAACCATTGATCTGCCAGAAGCACCCGCTGGGCGGCTTCAGTGTCGAACGTACCGTATTCTAGGCAAAGATAGAGATACCGACCGTCACCAAGAAGACGCTCCCAATAGAGCTGCAGTGAGCCGTGGATCGGGATCGAAGCGGACGTACCGAGATCTGCGGAGGTTACGCTCGGCCCGAACATGCGATCCGCAATGGCCTGCGACTTGCTGGCCGCGACATGCTCACTCTGGAGTTCGCCGTAACCGTACGGACCGAGCCCGGTATGCACGTCAATGACCGCGACGAATTTACGTGTTGCCAGCCCGTGCTCACGAGCGATCGCATCCAGCGCTCCAGCCGACCAGGACGGCCCGAATCCGCCAAAGAACATTCCATTGGGATCCGTGTATTGACCAGCCTTCCGGGCGATCTGAAATGCCCGCTCGCCGTGCAGGCTCTTGAACTGCCGGATGGCCTGCCGCGCAGCTTCGAATGATGGCCCATCCAGCGTCGGCGGCACGAAATGGACACGCAGCTCTTCATAGCCAGGATTGGCTGGGGCACCGATGGTGAAGTCTATAAAATTTCGGTTTAGGTCGCACCCCTCGTGCGTTACTCTGCGATCCCAAGCAAAGCCGTACGGGTTCAGACCGTGAATGAAGAGAAGGGCAACATCTTGCGGAAGACGCCCCTCCTCCAGCAGCGCTAGCCAGTCCATCTGGATCCCGGCACCGCAGAACCCCTCGGGGCCATGGGTGCCACTGATTAGCACCAGGACGCACTCGGCTTGAGGATCCCCGACCCAGCCGCCATCGACGGAAAGCTCTTCTCCGTCCGGGCCGCGGAGGTCAGGCAGCACGAAGGAACGCGCCTGCGGCAGCATCGCAAGAAACTCGCCTCTCGCTTGTCTATAGCTGACCGGGAATGAACGTTGGGCCGAAGCCAACAACTCACCATCGTTCAATCGAGCAGCTAGCCGGATGCCGCCAGCGTTCTGTTCAGGGCTCAAAACCAAGATCTCTCCTCCTCGACGCACGCTTTCGCAGAAACATTTCTATCGGTAACCTGCCACAGCCGCCCTCCATCTCGATCAACATCGACCCGGATAACGCGCATGCCCCCCTCAATTGGCCCAATGCTCCCGCATGAGTTCTAGCCGGACTTTCAGGGTAACGACCCATCGTCCAAAACCCTTCTGTTGGCAGCCAGATGGCCGACAGCTTTAGATTCCTCCGACGCTATTCAACAATCATTGGCCGGGCGCCGTGGTGATTTCTTGAAATTTTCTCCGCAATCAAGATACTCACCTCTGAAACAGATTTGCGTCGCTTTTCGCCGGATCTGGCGCAGCCTTTGAACGCCAAATCGCTGTTTCGCGATGAATTTCACCGGAGGTCCGCCCGTGCAATATGACCGAACAGACGCCCGCATCCTTGAACTCGTACAAAAGAACAACCGCCTGACTTCAGAGGTCATTGGCGAGTTGGCCGGCCTCTCGGCGACTGCTTGCCAACGGCGACTCAAGAGATTGCGTTCGGAAGGCATTATCGAAGCCGACGTCTCGATTGTTTCGGCGAAGATGGTCGGAAGACCTATTCAAATGCTTGTACTTGTGAGTCTGGAGCGCGAGCGTGCCGACATTATCGACAGGTTCAAGAAGGCCATCAAAGCCTCAGCCGAAGTGGTCAATGGATTCTACGTGACGGGCGACGCTGACTTTGTCCTCTATATCACCGCGCGCACGATGGAGGATTACGAGCAGTTTACCCGCCGGTTCTTTTATGAGAACCCAGACATCAAAGGCTTCAAGACTATGGTCGTGATGGACCGCGTAAAGGCCGGTTTTGCGATTCCCGTGGAGCTCCCAGACGAGGATTGACGAGAGCCGAAAGTGGTGTCTCACAACGCATGCCACCCTGCTCGCGCACTTTTTCATCGCTTATTTAATGAGAACGCGACAAACCCGCAGAGCCGTACCGGTACTCTAATTTCTCTAAGCGAGAGACCTCATGGGAGAGCGGGTTGCGCCGCGCTCGTCAAGTTGATGCCGGTCAGTTGACAGACGCTCGTGGCCAAGCGGTTAAGCGGTTGCGCACGTCTCCGCCGGGAGACTTTGATAGCACAGCTGTGGCAGAGGCTTTCAATTCGACAGCCTGCCTCCCATTGATGCGCAACAGAGAGTATCAATGAGCAAAACGCGCCGGGAGCGCCTGAACCTTGCCGACGAGACACGGTTTTTCATTCCGCGACGTTCCCGAATTTCGGCGTCAGCAGGCCGTACGGACCGATAAGGCGCAATCCCGCAAGCGCGACGGACGCAAGAGCACCTAATATGAGCCCGCATGACTGAGCAGCCTCAGACTCTCAACATCGAGCGCCTCACTACTCCGCTCCGCTATTCCACGTTCCGGCGGATCTGGCTGGCGAGCTTGTTTTCCAATTTGGGCCTCCTGATTCAAGGCGTCGGCGCGTCTTGGGCGATGGCTGAGATGACGCCATCGGCCGACAACGTTGCGCTCGTGCAGACGGCCCTGATGTTGCCGGTGATGCTGATTGCGATGCCCGCTGGGGCTATCGCCGATATGTATGACCGCCGGATTGTCACCCTGGTTTCGCTCGGCATTGCATTTGCCGGCGCAACAGTCCTGACGGTGCTCGCCTGGGTGGGGCTGGTCACGCCGAACATCTTATTGGCGCTCTGCTTCGCCGTTGGCACTGGCATGGCTCTGATGGGGCCGGCGTGGCAATCTTCGGTCGGCGAGCAGGTGCCATCGGAAACGTTGGCTTCGGCGGTTGCTCTAAATGGAATCAGCTACAATATTGCACGCAGCTTGGGTCCGGCCATCGGTGGGATCGTTGTCGCAGCTTGGGGTGCCGTGGCGGCGTTCGCCCTCAACGCGCTGCTCTATCTCCCACTAATGTTCGCGCTGTTCGTCTGGAAACGCCCTTCCCGCCCCTCGCGTCTGCCACCTGAAGGGCTGAGCCGCGCCATTATTTCGGGAGTGCGCTACATTACTAATTCGCCATCGATCAGGATCGTGGTGATCCGCTCCATGGTGATCGGCTTAGTTGGGGGGGCGATTACAGCGCTCATGCCATTGGTCGCGCGCGATCTCTTGCATTCCGGCGCGAAAACTTATGGCGCTATGCTCAGCGCCTTTGGTCTAGGCGCGGTTTTAGGTGCACTCACCATCAGCGAAATTCGCAAGCGGATGAGCGGTGAGGCTGCCATACGCGCCTGCTCAATATCCATGGGCGGAGCGGTTGCGGCAGTCGCCCTGAGCCACGAGCCAGTTTTGACAGCGGGCGCGCTGATCTTGGCCGGAACCGTGTGGATGATGGCGTGGATGATCTTCAGCATCGGCGTGCAGCTGTCGGCGCCGCGATGGGTTGCTGGGCGCGCCTTGGCTGCCTACCAGACAGCGAGCTCAGGTGGGATAGCGGTGGGAAGTTGGGCTTGGGGACACCTGACTGATGCTGCGGGAGTCGATACTGGGCTTCTGGTCTCGGCCGCTCTGTTGGTAGCCTCGCCCCTGCTGGGATTCTGGCTGCACATGCCGCGCATCCTCACCCGAGATGAGGACGCCGAGGTTTTGGCCGATCCGAAGGTGCAGCTTCCGCTCAAGGCGCGCAGCGGCCCGCTTGTTGTTGAGATCGAGTATCGTGTCGCGCAAGAGGACGCTCGGCCGTTTCACAATCTGATGCAAGACGTGCAGCTATACCGCCAGCGCAATGGGGCCTATGGTTGGTCGATTGCGCGCGATATCGCCGATCCCGAGCTGTGGACAGAGCGCTACCATTGCCCGACATGGCTCGACTATCTGCGCCAACGCAACCGGTCGACACAGTCAGAGCGCGCACTGGACAATCGGGCGGCGGCTTTCCATATCGGACCTGGCCCAATGCGCATCCGCCGCATGCTGGAGCGCCCCTTCGGATCTGTTCGCTGGAAAGAAGAGGTGTCCGACCGTGCGACGAACGAATTCGAGCCCGCCCATTCCAAATTTAGCGGGATGCATTAGCAGGCGCCAATATTAGAGAGATTTTAGGTTTGCTTGAAGAGAGAAGCGCATTGCTGAGGATCGTAAGAGTTGCCCTGCGAAATGATAGGAGCTCGCTTTGGTTGTGAATATTACATCCGCAGCAGTACATGGGTGGATCGGCGTAACGGGGTGCCGCTCAAGAAACTTCGTTCTGCGCAGCACATTTTTGTACCGTAAAGATGATTGGAAAAGGCATTGGCCACTTCTAGCAGTCTTTCGTCCATTTTATAATGGATCAGAATAACGCCTTGCACGCGAGGCAGAAGTCGACATGACAGCAGCCTCCAACTTGAGCCCTCAGAGGTGGAAGCCTCGCGCTATACAACGTTCCGGCGAATTGTTGGCGAGTTTGTTCCAACCTCGGCACCCAGATCCAGGGAGTCGGGCGGCTCGAGCGATGACAGAGCTGACTAGGTCGGCTGACAAAATCGCGCTAGACCACATGGCCTTGATGCTTCCCATACAGCTGATTGCGATGCCGGCGATATGTATTCTCGGTAGCTCTATGCGGGGCGACTTGGCCCTCGGCTCTCGATCGTTCCGGCCTTGCAACGCCAAATCTACTCCTGATACTTTGCTTTGTGGTTGGCAGTGGCATGGCAATGATGAGCCCGGCTTGGCAATCTTCCGTAACCGAGCAGGTGCCCGCCGAATCGCTTGCAGCGGCGGTGACGCTCTGTGGCATCAGCTGCAATATGGCCCGCAGCTACGGGCCGGCGATTAGTGGCTTCGTGGTGGCGACTGTAGGCGCAGTCGCAGCCGTTGCTCTCAACGCGCTTCTATATGTGCCGCTGCTTGTGGCGCTATTCCTGTGAAATCGTGTTGCAATGCGCGGTTGCCGCGCGAGCAACTGAGCCACGCCATCATCTCGGGCGTGCGGTATATCACTTTCCCGCTCTAATAAAGATAGTGCTGGCAGCCTGGTAGCAGACATGCTCGGCGGGTCGGTCACAGGGCCCCTGCCGCTGGTCGCCCGCGACCTTTTAAAATGGCAGGGCACGTACCTACGCCGTTGGCGCGCTCGGATTTTGCTCGATGATCTGGGCACTCTCCATCGGCGAAATGCGCAAGCGTATGAGCGGCGAAGCTACCGTGCATGCCTGCACTATCTCGATGAACGGCACAATTGCAGCGATCGCACTCAACGCGAGCCGATCTTGACCGCTGCCGCGGCGATCCTGACCGCTCCGTCTGGAGTTCACGTGGACACTATTCAACTTTGGCGTGCAGCACTCCGCACCTGCTGAGTCGACGGCCGCTCGCGTGCGGCGTGGCAGCTCGCATTTTACGGTGGTATCGCGATCGGCACGATCCCGCGGTGCGTCCCGCTCAGCTACCGCAGCAGCCCGTTCGCAGTCGGGATCGAATACCCGCGTTGTGCTGGAGCATGCCCGTTCCTTCCACAACGTTATGCAAGAGGTGCACCTTTACGTCAGCGCAATGGGCCTCCAGCTGGTCGATTGCGCGCGATATTGCTGATCCCGAGCTTTGGACAGAATGCTCATCACTGCCCGACATGGCTCGGCGATCTGTGCCAGCGCAACCGCTGGTCGCAGTCAGAGCGCGCACTGGAAATTGGGCGGCGGCTTTTCATGTCGGGCCTGAGCTCGTGCGCATCCGACGGATGCTTGGGCGTCCCGTTCGGATCGGTGCGCTGGAAGGACGACGTGTCCGACCTCGCCGCCAGGGAAAGTACTGCCTGCTCATTACAGCCCTGATGGGATGCACTAGCATTCGATTGCTTAACAAGAAACTCTGAAGCCCGCAGCCGTTGTTCAGTCCTCCGCGGAGCGTACCCGCCGTGACAGCTTTGCGCTCTCAACAGTCGCAGAGCGGCACCTTCATACATATATTACCGGCATTTGAGGGATCGATCGTACGAATCGGATCAGCAGTGCCTATCGCGCAGCGCGATCACCCGAACCTTGTCCGAAGAGATTTCAAGCACGTCAGACAACAACGCGAGGCGGTCGATAGGTGGTCGTTCCGTCACAGACCCTCAGCCCGTCGTCATCCCAGGTCGCCATCGCGCCCGCGCAGCTCAATCGGCAGAGCGGTGGACGCGAAAGCGCCGCCGGATGACGACGGCAGCTGCCGCGAGCGCCTCGTCGACCTTCCTGGCATGCGCTGCCTCGCGTTTAGGCGCGCTCCCGCCTGTGTAATTCATCGCAAACATTTCGTTTGACGCCCCGCCGTCATGGACGATTTACATCTGCAGGCAAGCGCGTGTGGCGCTAGGCGGGCGCAGCGAGGGGCCTACAGGCGTGGAAGCCGCGGAGCTGGCACCGCGTGGATTGCGCAAAGAGGGTGCCCGCGAGTCGACGCGGCACTCGAGCCAGCCGCCGTGGCTGCCTCAACGTGGTTGGCTGGCTCCTGAGTTGGATCGCAGGCAGTCACTACAAGCTGGTTTATCCAACCCGGTGACCGGGCCGCGCTCAAACGATGCCTGCCAGTGCCGCGCGAAGGACGGCGCGATCGCGCCGTTGCGTTTCCGCTTCTCACCCGGCACAAACGGATCTTCAAGGAGTCGATGCCTACCTGCGATCAGAGCGGGGCTTAGCCAGGAGGCCACCGTACACCATCTCACGGTCTTTCGCAGGTTCCTGGACGAGGTGTGCTCCGGCGGCGCCGCCCTGTCCAAGATCAGGCAAGGGGACAGATCTGCTACGTTGAGCGCCACGTCCGGGACTGGAGCCCGGGACGAGGCAAGGCGACGTGCTGATCGTACCGAGCCTTTCTCCGTTACCCCCCATCGGGAACTGAAGGAGCGCGCCGCTTCGTGGGTTGTCGTTCCATCAAGGCGCCGATGGAAGCTCGCAACTCTACCGACCTATCTGCCTGCCGCTCAGGTACGGAAGGCTATCGAAGGTCGCGACCGAGAGACGGTGATCACGGCGCGACTACCCATTCTGTTGTTGCTGCCAAGGTCGGCCCTCGGGCCGACGAGATTGCGACGCTCACCCGACGATATCGACTGGCGCACGAACGAGATACTCGTTCGCGCCAAGGGCCGACAGCGCGCATGAATGCCGATACCGCGGGACATCGGCGCGGCTATCGTTGCATATCTGCGCACTGGCCGCCCAACATCGTCCTGCCAACCGCTGTTCGTCCGCACACTCGTGCCACACGTCGGCTTTGCTTCAGGATGTGCGATCACGATGATCGCCAAGGCCGCTCTCAATCGCGTGGACTCGACGGTTGTGCGGACAACATACCTTCCGACACAGTCTCGGTACCGAGCTTCTCTGAGCTGGGACGAGCTTGTCGGAGATGGTACAGTTGATGCGGCACGAGAGACCATCACACCACCTCGATCTACGCGCACCTCGGCATCCGATACGCTGAGAACATCGATCCTGCCCCTGCTCGGAGGCCTGCAATTACCAATCTGCGCTCCGCACTCGATAAATACCTGATCATGCGTAGCATCCCACACGCTGCGGCTCGACCTTCTTCGTTGTCGAGCACGAAGGCCGCTTGCTGCACCAGTACGTTCATCGCGTCACCTGGTGATTGTAGAGAGAGATAGAGAAAGAGAGATCGAGAGAGATAGAGAAAGAGAGAGAGAGAGAGAGAGAGAGAGAGAGAGAGAGAGATCGGGCGCGGCGCCCATGGTGATCGTACCGGACCGCGCGCGCACGGCTTCTATAACCACGCCGCCATCCGGACGCTCCTCGACTGGTATCGCGAACGCAAGGACGTCAAGCACCAACTCCCGGTGCGGTCCATTTACCTCGACCACGCCGCGGTCTGCCCCAAGTTGATGAAGCGGCGCGGCGTCTCGATCGGCGGGTGACGCGATGATACCCGCCTGCAATGTCGTCACATTGATCAAGCGCTTCTTCACCGACCGGCTCATGCGCCAGTAATGTTAGCGGGAACACGGTCGCCCCTTACAGGGAACATGTTCCGGCTGCTGTTCATGTTCACACATGTGCGGCTGCGGAAGTCCCCCGTCGGCCCTGTCGCTCGCCGAGCTGCATGCAACGTTCATCGGCGAGTTCCTCACCAATCTCGAGGTAAAGCGCGCCGCCAGCGCGAAGACGCGTAATCTGCGTCTGACCGTCATCTGATTCTTCGCCCCAATGCTTGAACGGGCAGGAAGCCGCTCAAACGTGGCCATCTAAGGTTTGCGAAATACCAAAAGCTCGTGCCTATAAAACAACTTCCGATACTGGGAGCTACGAATCAATTGGAGATCGAAGTGTGCAGCCCATTCCACCGCGACCTCGAGGGGTAGATAACGGATCCATTCTCTAGCGATGACTAGGTCATGCAACCGATTGAGAAAGGCATCAAAGAACGGCTCGTCTGCCATGTCTTTGTAGATAAAGAAGCCGCGCGGCTTGAGACGTTTGACGCATCCTGCAAGTGTAGCAATGCGGTTCTTTAGCGGCACATGGTGCATGACATCGATCATCATCGTCACATCGAACTGCTTTTGAGGAACGTCGTCGATCGATTTTATGGCCTGAAATGTCAAGTCGCATTGCGGGTAATTTGTTGCCGCCAGCGCAGCTTGTGCAATAGCTTTCGAACTAATATCCGCTCCGTGACCGATCGAGATCTGACCGAGCGCCGCGAGTGTAACCAGGTGCGCCCCCGTTCCGCAGCCAATATCAAGGACGGAGGCTCCCTGAGGTATGTGTTCATAGAGAGGCCAAGGCGGGCAGATGTCTGGCCGATGCCGGATCATGATCCGCTGGAGAAACCCTGCGGTGGGATAGGCCGGCAAGATATCGGGGAGGGCTCGGGCCATGGCAGTGTGCGGGAGATTCAAATGGCGATTATAACTACGGCTGCGATCGAGGCGATGGTAATCGCGCTGATATGGTCCCTCAGTGCAAAGACTATGGGATCGTCGTCCATTAGACGCCGGTGCGCCATCATGAGTATTCGGCCTATCCAATAGAGAAGAATTGGACAGATCAGCCAAAGCGCCTTCGGATGCCGATAGAGTCTCTGAACATCTGGTGATGCAACATAGAGCGCAAAGATCGTGATAGCGGTCAAGCCAGACGCAGCCGCTAGAGCGGTAACGACTTCGACGTCACCGATCCTGTAGTCGCGGTCTGAACGATCCGGAAGGCGGAGATCGATTCTTGTCGACAGTTCAACGTAGCGCTTGACCAGCGCCAGCGATGTGAACATGAACATAGAGAAGATGAAGAGCCAATGCGAGATTTGAATGTCAGCTGCCACGCCACCTGCGAAGATCCGTATCGTGTAGAGGATTGCGAGCACAACAACGTCGACGAACATCTTGCGCTTCAAATAGACAGAATAGACACTCGTCAGCACAAAATACCCAACCAATACGTAAGTAAACTCTGCTGAGATTGTGGTTGCCAGTATCAGAGAAAGGAAGAGAAGCGCCGGAATCATGAGCAGGCCGGTCCGAAGTTGGATAAGGCCTCTCGCGAACGGTCGTGCACGCTTGCTAGAGTGCGCACGATCAGATTTAAGGTCTAGTAGATCATTGAGGGTGTAGACGGCTGACGCGCAAGCGCAAAACGCTAGAAAGGCAGTCACATTTGCAGTGATGTTAGCCAGCGTAAATTGATGCGAGGTCACCAGCGGCACAAACACAAGCAGGTTCTTGACATATTGATGGACTCGAACAGCCTTGAGCCACGCCTTCCGACCCGCGCTCCCGTCCGTTAATGCAACATAGGTGCCCTTGATTGAGATGAGGCGACTCTTTACGGAATCAGAAAGGTCGACGCCATAGGCTTTATCGGCCACGTTCCACACCGGAAGATCCGAGGGGCCATTGCCAACGTAATCGAATCCGTTCTTGCCGAAGGCCGCCGTGAGTAACTTGGCCTTCAAAGACCCCGACAAGTTCGTCTTTGCGTCGGAAGCGAACCAGCCATCGAAGAAGGCCAAGTGATCTGCGATGGCTTTCGCGTGATTCGCATTGGCTGCTGTGGCTAGATAGACTTTTCTGCCCCGGGCTTTGGCAGCTTGGATGAGATGCAGCACACAACTGTTGTACGGCAGAGTCGTATAATCCAATTCGGAAGCTTGGGCAAAATGATGCTTTACGGCGGCTTTGCCATGAGCCAGAGCGCGGATCGCTGCGAGATTCGGCTGCAATCCGAGAGTCAAGACGTTCAACAATGATTCATATAGCACATCAGTTAGCAGCAAAGATCCGTCCAAATCTACGACCAACGGCTTGCCATCATCGTCGACGGTGCGCGATGTGCGATTGAGCACCTTCGGTAAAATTTCATGGAGTTGAGTCGGACGCCCGATAAATGCGATGCGGCCGGCACGGTCGACAACGAACGAGGTGGGACTCTCGCAAGAAATACTCGGCTCCATCCAAAGCTTGTCCATTTCGCCCGTTACGTCGAGAGCGATGCGATAGTTTAGGTTTGGGAAGTTCTTGGTCAGCCAGGCGTCCAACTCGGTTCGGTCCTCGTCTGCGGTTCGAGGGCGTTCAAGAGCCGCAACTCCGACAACCTGTAGCCCGCTGTCCTCGTACCTCTCTTGGAGCTGTACCAGATGGGACATCGTCGCCATACATGACCCGCACCAAGGCGCCCAAAAGTGGACGATGTACACCTTGCCTGGTTGGAAACTGGTGAGAGGCTGACCACGCAGCCAGGTCTCCACTTTGATCGGAGGAGCCGGAGACTCAGTTCGGAGGACCATGTTGCTCTCCAAAGAATTGCCAACGCAACTTGAGCTCTTTCTCGCTCTCAGAGTTAGGCACCTAGTGGGGGCATCAGCCGTCTTGTCTGCGTGCATCGCCACTCAATGTTGGTGTATCTCGATAGCAATTGCCGTGCCAGCGCCGCCAGCAACTAAGCGTCTGCTTCACGTTGAATAGAGTTTGCACGTCGCAAGCTGCGGCCAGTGTGTTGAACCGGACAGCCGTTGTATCTTGTTAGAAAGCGGACAAGCATCAGCCGTCGTTTGTTCGCGGAATCACGTCGTTGCGATTTGTCGCCGCAACTGCCCAGGCGAAACTTGCTACCCGCTAACAAAACCCCAGAGGAGATCTCGATTAGTGGTCCCTTTGCTCAATCCTGAAGAAGTACAGAACACAGAGCTCCAAACATCTCACGATAGTGCAGTAGCGGTAACAAAGCCGATCGGATAAGAGTTTCCGCGCCGTAGCGCAAGCAACGCCAGTGGATCAGGGCGGACTGAAGAAAATTGCGCACCGATTTTCGTGAATGGTTGCGGACAAGCGGTTGGAGTCCCGGGCACTAGCGTGGACCTCACTGGTTTGTCTTCGGCGGAAGTGCTCATAATTGCTGTCTCCTTCTCGCAAAATTTTTGGCATTTCTTCATTCGAACGCAAGAGCGCGATTTTCCTGGGATACAGGAACAAGTCGTCTGATCACGGCAGGACGGTCTTTCCTTGTGGTTGGCGACGCGCCGACGATTACCATGTCGGGGGCCTCGACCATTGGCTTGAACGCCACTTGCTCGGAAGCTTCGCCGTTGGTCGATGCGTCCATTACGCAGGAGCTTCGTGCGGTCGTCGTGATGCTCACAAAGGAATGTCAGCGTCCGCAGCGACCAGTTGGAGCCTTGGGATTACCCGCCCGCACCGTCTAGCACCGACTTTCGTAGGCTGTAGGATCGCCGCGCAGGCGAGATCCTCGCCGTTGGTGTTGCTAGTGTCTTCATCATCTCCGCAGACGCTATGCTGCGCAGGAAGCGCCCCGCGCCACAAGTCCGATCTGAGGTCTACCAATCTTGGGAGGCGAACGCGACGCTCCGGTGAATTAGAAGCGCCTCGAGGCTGATATCACTGAAGTGGCCTCATCTCTACGGTAAGGCCTATGCGAAGAGACAACTACTCTGCCAAGGAAACGAAGTTATCAGTCTTGCTCGATCACACGCTGATGGCTCTGACGGCCGGAACCACGGCAATCCTTTTCACTCGGCTCCTATACTACAGCAGCTACGGTCTCGATCTCAAAACCGAAGGATTCTACCTCCTCTCTATTGCCAATCCATTCCTTTATGCAATCAACGTTTCAGTGTCCCTTTTCGGCTTCGTCTATCACTGGCTCTATGAGTTAGTGGGTGGCGACATCGCAGTGCTCCGTATGGCGAACATCACGCTTAACATGGTGCTGGGCTGGATTCTCAGTTTGCTAGTGATTCGGCGCCTCTGGGCAGTGGGCTGGCTGGAGTCGGCGGTGCTATCGGCAGGGATCGCCAGCTTAATCTTATGCCACTTTAGTCCGAGCTGGGGGCTTTGGGGGCGTACCCCCACCCACTACTCACTAACCTCCCAATCGATCTTAATGGTGATGATCGGGTTGCTGCTGGCGGATTGGCCAGGGCGCATCCACAGGGGCGTTGGGTCGATCCTGGTCGGCGTTGGCGGCTGGTGTTGCTTCATGGCTAGGCCCCCCACCGCCGCAGCTATTGCCGCCGTCGTTATCCTCCGTTTCGCCGTTTGCCGCCGGAGGTCGCCGCTGCTCATGCTTGGCGCGGCGCTGGTCGCTCTCACTCTACTGAGTGGTACCGCCTACATGATTGACGGCGGCATCACCGGGTTCGTGACCCGCATCGTCAATAGCTCTGCGATGGAAATCTTGAGGGCTGACGGGCATGAGCTGTCTCTGATGTTTCGGATCGATCGGCTCCCCACCAGCCGCGCGCAATTCGCTATCGATGTGTTAGCGGCCATAGCGCTTCTACTAAGCGTTCTCATGAGGAGACATAGGTTGCTCCTCTCGCTGTCTTTTGCTGCGATGTTAATCGTAACAATAGCAATTGCGCTGTTGGGGACCGATCCGGTCGGCATCAAGCCGTCGACCCTGTTCCTGGTTCCGGCGTTCACGTGCATTGGTGCGACGTTCTATCGTCAAGGATCGGTTCTACGCACGCAGACTCCCACCACCATTGCTTTGGCGCTAACGTTTTTAGTGCTGCCGCACCTGTCCGCACTGGGGTCCGGTCTCAATTATTGGCTCGTCGGTTCGATGGACGCCTTGTTCTGGATGCTCGCCGTAGTCGCGTTTCTGAGCCCCCTAGCGCAACGGGGGCGCGGCGTCGCCATGCTATTGTCCCTGACAGTGTTCGCACAGTTGCTCACTGCACTAGTCATCAATGCGGGCATCCTCAATCCATGGAGTGAGGTGAAAGATTTGCGCGCTAATACCGCTGTAATGCCCATGCCAGGTGGCGGAAAGTTAGTCCTATCCCAATCTTTCCATGACTATTTGACCACGGCTAAGGCCTTGGCTCGTGCGGCGGGCCTTAAAGTTGGGAGCCCGATCCTCTATCTTACTGGCCTCGCGCCCAGCCTGATGTATGTACTCGAGACGCGGGCACTCGGTTCGCCATGGCTGATCGGAGGATATCCCGGCAGTAACGCGGTCGCGGTTCAAGCGCTCGGACTTGAAAACTGCGCCGATTTGGCCAAGGCCTGGGTACTAATCGAGCCGGGTGCCCCGAGTCATCTTGACCAACCCAGTATTATGGCCTCCTTTGGCGCGGGGCAGGCGGACTACGTCGTCGCCGCTACGTTCGAGCCGCCTATCATTGAGGGGACCGCTTATCCAAATGGTCCGACCCAGTTTCTGCTCAAGCCCGTCCGCCCGGCTGTGCAGGCGGAGCAATCCTGCCGTGAAGCCAGGATAAAAGCAGCAAATCATAATGAGAACGAGCAAGATGGCGCAAAAATTCCGCCATTTTGGCGAGCGCACTAGGCGTTTAGCAAAGGGCGTTGATGGTGCATCCTGACCGCACGACTCGAAGGAAGCGCTATAGGCAAATCTTAGACGGCCGCGCCACCATGGCGAGGCGGTCCGTTGAGCAATACAAAATAGCCAAAAAAGCCTGTTCTACGTATCCATCCAAGCCGGCTTTCAATTACCCATAACTTTGACCGCTCGGGCTGATCCGCTGATCGGGGAAATCTTGAATCGAAAGAATCGCTTGTGATTCCTTTCTGAGCACCTGATCCGCGAGGGGTGCTCTATGGGGCTGAATTTAGGGATCGATCGGCAAAAGGCTGTTTGCGGTCCTTGGAAGGTGAATGTTGGATTGATCGAGAGAGTAGTGGATGCGAGTTTAGGGATGCGCGGCTCGGCGACGGATTCCGCAAACTGCTCTCGCAGATTGGAAGCGCCATGGACAAAGCATTCCGCTCGCCTGCCAGGATTAGGCGAATACCAAGGCAGCTTACCGCTTCTTCTCTAACGACCGGGTCAGCGAAGCGGACATTCTGGCCGGCCATTTCCAATCGACACGTGATCGTGCAACCGCCACTGAAGGTCTCGTTCTTGTGCTGCACGATACCGAGTTCAGCTATCAACGCGAGAAGTCAGAAGCGATCGGCATCACCAAGAGCATAAACAGTGGACGAGATAAGGCAGGTCGCCTCAGATCGCACACGGTTTACGGCATCCTGATGCATTCGAGCCTCGCGGTTACAATCGAGGGGGTGCCGCTGGGGTTGGCGGCCGTTAAGTGCAGCAGGATGAAGATGACCGGCAACACGTGGATGAGCGTCAGGCCGGTGGCGCCCTTCTGGGCGTTGCCGGATTCCCATCGAGAAAAAGGAAAGTGTCCGGTGGTTGGAAAATTTCAAGCAGTCTACGCAACTCTTGGATCATCCGGGACGATGCATCCATATTGGTGATCGCGAGAGTGACATCTATGAGCTCTTCTGCGCAGCACACGAGATCGGAACTCATTTCCTGATCAGGACCTGCGTCCACCGCTTGGCTGGAGATGGGGATCACACGATCGCGGACGAAATGGACGAGGTCGCCGTCAAAGGGCTCCATCGCATCGAAGTCAAAGATAGTAACGGCGATCCGACCAGGCCGTTCTTGAACTCAGGTATCGCAAGATTCGCGTCCTACCGCCGATCGGAAAGCAGAAGCGCTATCCCGCTCTGACCCTGACGGTGATCCATGCCGAAGAGCGCGGGACGCCGAAAAACAGAAAGAAGATCGATTGGAAGCTGATCACCGACCTGCCCGTTGGTTCCCGCACCGACGTCATTGAGAAGCTCGAATGGTATGCTTTGAGATGGAAGATCGAGGTGTAAAAGAAGGGACTTGAGCTGACAGTGGGTGCTTTGTCGCGGCAGGTGTCCGACAAAGATTTCATGTCCGACCTCACGCAGCCGGCAACAATTTCTCTCTCGACAGAGCACTTGCGTCAAGCAAG
>NZ_WQNE01000023.1 GCF_009759665.1 Bradyrhizobium cajani | reverse complement strand
GCACCCCGTCCAACCATGGAGTGTGGAATAGAAATCACACAGACTTCCGATTCTGGAATCCCCCGCCGCCTACCCGAGTCAATCCGCCGCACCAGATATGTGCATGCTCTAGCGCGAACGCGGGGACGACAGCTGAGAATAGGCCGCAGCTCGCCTCGATCGGGCAGTGTCCGCACCGAATGGAATCGGCTATTCTCCCCCCATGGACAATACCGCCCGCAACATCGCCCTCGTTCCCCCGCCGGATCGCCGCCAGTCGGAGACGGCGCTGGCGATCGCGCGCGGCACGGCGCGGCTGCTGCGCTCGCTCGGCTTCTCCTGCATCAGCGAATTGCCGCTGCCGTCGGGCCGGCGCGCCGATCTGGTGGCGCTGAACGAGCGTGGCGAGATCTGGATCGTCGAGATCAAGTCATCGGTCGAGGATCTCCGCGCCGACCAGAAATGGCACGAATACCGCGCCCATTGCGATCGGCTGTTCTTCGCCTTCATGCAGGACCTGCCGTGCGAGATCTTTCCGCAAGACACCGGCCTGATCATCGCCGACGCCTATGGCGCGCACATGCATTGCGAGGCGCCCGAGCACAAGCTTGCTGCCGCCACCCGCAAGCAGATGACGGTGCGCTTCGCAATGGCGGCGGCGCTGCGGATCAACCGCCTGGTCGATCCGCAGGGACACGCGGATTTCTGGGAGTAGGGGGTTCGCGGTTTCGTCATCCTGAGGTGCTCGCGCAGCGAGCCTCGAAGGATGCGCGGCCGCGATGCAGCCGGGCCGTCGCCCTTCGAGGCTCGCCTTGCTTTGCAAGGCGAGCGCCTCAGGGTGACGGTGAGAGATTGACCTCGGAAAATTACCTAGGCGCGCGTTTGGCCAAAATCCGCTGCAACGTGCGGCGGTGCATGTTGAGCCGGCGTGCCGTCTCCGAGACGTTGCGGTTGCACATCTCGTAGATGCGCTGGATATGCTCCCAGCGGACGCGGTCGGCCGACATCGGGTTCGCCGGCAGCTCGGATTTCTCCGAGCTGGTCGAGAGCAGCGCGGCGACGACGTCGTCGGCGTCCGCAGGCTTCGACAGATAGTCGATCGCGCCCATCTTCACGGCCGTCACGGCGGTGGCGATGTTGCCATAGCCGGTCAGCACGATGGCGCGCGCCTCGGGGCGCTTCTTCTTCAGCGCCGAGACCACGTCGAGGCCGTTGCCGTCACCGAGCCGCAAGTCGACCACGGCGAAGGCGGGGGCCGCCTTGCCGATCTGCGCAAGCCCGTCCGAAACCGTGTCGCACGAGGTCACCGTGAAGCCACGGGTCTCCATCGCGCGCGACAGCCGTTCCAGAAACGGCTTGTCGTCCTCGACGATGAGCAGCGAGCGGTCGGTCTGTTCGTTCAGTTCAGCGATGGCGTTCAAGGTTTCGTCCTCTCTCCAGCGCGTTGACATATGGCGTCGCAATCGGGCTGTGCCAAGGCGACAAATGGTCGACCGGCCCTTCCGTGCGACGCAAGGTCGCGGTCTATCCTATTGTTTCTTCGAGCGTCTCGATAGCCTCAAAACGCTGCCGGGGCCATGCGATCTGCACCACCGCGCCGTGTTCCGGAAACACCCGGTTGGTAAACGAGACCTTGGCGCCGGTGCGTTCGAGCAGGGTGCGCGCGATGAACACGCCGAGACCGAGGCCGCCGCCTTCATCCTGGGTCCGTCGCCGCGACAAATAGGGCTCGCCGATCCGGTTGAGGATGTCGGGCGGGATGCCGGGGCCGTCGTCGGAGATCAGGAGCTCGATCGTGTCGTTGTTCCACCACGCATTCACCTCGACGGTGGTGCGGGCGAAATCGACCGCGTTCTCGACAATGTTACCGACCCCGTAGAGGATCGCCGGGTTGCGCGAGCCGACCGGCTCGGCCGCGGCGGTGATCGCGATCCGCACCTTGATGTCGACGCCGAAATCGCGGTGCGGTGCCACCACCTCCTCGATCAGCTCCGACAGCTTCATGTGGTCGAACGGTGCACCGGTAGAGGAAAGCTGGGTGATCTTGCTGAGAATGTCGCGGCAGCGCTGGGTCTGCTCGCGCAGGGTCTTCAGATCGGCGGCGATGCTTGCGTCCTTCACCGTCTTTTCCAGCTCGCGCGAGATCAGGAAGATCGTTGCGAGCGGCGTGCCGAGTTCGTGCGCCGCGGCGGCAGCGAGGCCATCGAGCTGGGTCAGATGCTGCTCGCGCGTCAGCACCAGTTCGGTCGCAGCCAGCGCATCCGCGAGCTTGCGCGCCTCTTCGGTCACCTGGAACGAATAGAGGCTGGTGACGCCGATCGCGAGCGCGATCGAGAGCCAGATGCCGACGAGATAGATCGGCGGCAGCACCAGGGGATCGTCGGCATCCCAGGGCAGCGGCAGATGGAAGAAGAACAGGATCGAGGCGCAGGCAACGGCCAGCACGCCGAGGCCGAAGGTGAAGCGGGCCGGCAGCGCCGTGGCCGAGATCAGCACCGGCGCGAGGAACAGGAACGAGAACGGGTTCTGGAGGCCGCCGGTGAAGAACAGCAGCCCGGCCAGCTCCACGATGTTCAGGGCGAGCAGTCCGGCCGCCTGCATCGGCTCCAGCCGCTGCATCGGATTGGCCGCGGTCTGAAGCGCCAGATTGAGCGCCGCCGACAGGGCGATGATGCTGACGCAGGGGACGATCTCGACGTTGAACTCCAGCCCCTGCGCCACGATGAAGATCGCGGCGAGCTGGCCCAGCACTGCGAGCCAGCGCAGCCGCAGGATCGTGTCCAGGCGGATATGCCGCTGCGCGTGGCGAAAGTCGGAAGCGGCAATTTCGGTCATATCGGCCAATTTGGCGGTGCCTTCTCGATTACAGCGCGCAGCTCGCGGAACCGTCCGGGAATTACAAGCCTTGCGCTATCAGCTGCAATAGCAGAAGAACGGCCCAGCATGACCGAGAATGACAAGGCTTCAAGTCCGCCGACTGTCGCGGATCGCGGCGCCGCCGCGGCGATCGCGGTCGATCATCTCGTCAAGGTCTACAAGCAGACCCGCGCCGTCGACGACATCTCCTTCTCGCTGCCACGCGGCAGCATCACCGGCCTCCTCGGCGGCAACGGCGCCGGCAAGACCACGACCATCGCGATGATCATGGGCCTGGTGCTGCCGACCTCCGGCCGGGTGCAGGTGCTCGGGCATCGGATGCCGGAGGAGAGTGCGGCCGTCCTGGGGCGGATGAATTTCGAGAGCCCCTATGTCGACATGCCGATGCGGCTCACGGTGCGGCAGAACCTCACCGTGTTCGGCAAGCTCTATGCGGTGTCGAACCTGTCCGACCGCATCGCAAGACTGGCCGACGATCTCGACCTCACCGATTTCATCGACCGCGCCAACGGCAAGCTGTCGGCCGGTCAGAAGACCCGCGTCGCGCTGGCGAAGGCGCTGATCAACCAGCCGGAGCTGCTGCTGCTGGACGAGCCGACCGCCTCGCTCGATCCCGACACCGCCGACTGGGTGCGGGCGCATCTGGAGCGCTATCGCAGGCAGCACGACGCCACCATCCTTTTGGCCTCGCACAATATGCTCGAGGTCGAGCGGCTCTGCGACCGCGTCATCATCATGAAGCGCGGCCGCATCGAGGACGACGACACGCCCGATTCCATCATGGCGCGCTACAACCGTACTACGCTGGAAGAGGTGTTCCTGGACGTCGCGCGCGGCCGGGTGAACGGTGCGAAGGAGGCGGCGAAATGAGCGGGCTCCGACGTTTCGGCCGTGGTTGTAGTCGTAGCCCGGATGGAGCCCCGTCATTCCGGGGCGTGCGGAGCGCGAGTCCGGAATCCATAACCACAGACGGTGGTTGTTGGGCGAGACTGGTAACTCCGAGTCTTCGTCAAATTGAATCCTGTGGTTATCGATCCCGGGCTCGCGACGATGTCGCGCCCCGGGATGACGGGCTCCACCCGGGCTACGGGTTGGCGCGATGAGCGAGCTGTCCCTCCATCGTGGCATCTCCCTCCATCGCATTGGTGCGATGATCCTGCGTTACTGGTATCTGTTGCTGTCGTCCTGGCCGCGGCTGCTCGAGCTCTTGTACTGGCCGGCGCTCCAGGTCATCACTTGGGGCTTTCTCCAGCTCTACATTGCCGAGAACGCCAATTTCTTCGCGCGCGCGGGCGGCACGCTGATCGGCGCCGTCATCCTCTGGGACATCCTGTTCCGCGGCCAGCTCGGCTTCTCCATCTCGTTCCTGGAGGAGATGTGGGCGCGCAACATCGGCAACCTCATGATGAGCCCCTTGAGGCCGATCGAGTTTCTGCTGTCGCTGATGGTCATGAGCCTGATCCGGCTCGCGATCGGCATCATCCCGATGACGCTGCTCGCGCTGGTCATGTTTCACTTCAACGTCTATGCCCTCGGCCTGCCGCTGATCGCGTTCTTCTGCAATCTCATCTTCACGAGCTGGTCGGTCGGCATCTTCGTCTCGGGTCTGGTGCTGCGAAACGGCCTCGGCGCCGAGAGCATCGTCTGGACCCTGATGTTCGCAATCCTGCCGCTGGCCTGCGTCTACTATCCCGTCAGCGTGCTGCCGGTCTGGCTGCAATACGTCGCCTGGGCGCTGCCGCCGACCTACGTGTTCGAGGGCATGCGCGCGCTCCTGATCGAGAACACCTTCCGCACCGACCTGATGCTGGGTGCGCTGGCGATGAATGCCGGACTTCTGGTTGCATCTTTTTGGGCATTTCTTGCCCTTTTGCGCAGCGCCAAAAAGCACGGCTCGCTGCTCTCGAGCGGCGAATAGCTTCACTTTCCCGTGGATTCAGGCCCGTTTGGCCGTTTTGCTTACGTAGATGTACGGAACCATGCATTGACGCAATATTACGCATTCGGCAGTATGTTGCGATGCGAAGAGGAATATAGCGATGCCTATTGGTGAGTTCGGCGGCGCGCCGCCCCTGGCGGCGGAAGGCAGTCCGGTCCTGACGACGCCGATGTACTGGATGTACGAGATGGCGCAAGCCTCTCTCAACCCGGCACGTGCGGTCACGGACGCGACCCGGCTCCTGTTTCAGAATCCCCTCAATCCCTGGGCACGCACCGAGGTCGGCAAGTCGGTCGCCGCGGCCTGCGAATTGTTCGAGCGCACCACGCGCCGCTACGGCAAGCCGGAATGGGGCCTCGACGACACCGAGGTCAACGGCATCCGCGTTCCCGTCGAGATCCGTTCGGTCTGGGAAAAGCCGTTCTGCCGGCTGCTCTACTTCGATCGCAAGTTCACCCGCCCGCTGCGCAGCCCGCAGCCCCGCGTGCTGATCGTGGCGCCGATGTCCGGCCACTATGCGACGCTGCTGCGCGGCACGGTCGAGGCCTTCCTGCCGGCGCATGAGGTCTACATCACCGATTGGGCCGATGCCCGCATGGTGCCGCTCAGCGAAGGCCGCTTCGATCTCGACGACTACATCGACTACGTCATCGAGATGCTGCACGTCCTCGGCGGCAACACCCATGTCATGGCGGTGTGCCAGCCCTCCGTGCCCGTCGTCGCCGCCGTCTCGATCATGGAAGCGCGGCGCGATCCCTTCGTGCCGACCTCGATGACGCTGATGGGCGGCCCGATCGACACCCGCCGCAATCCGACCTCGGTGAACAACCTTGCCCAGGAGCGCGGCATCGACTGGTTCCGCAACCACGTCATCACCAAGGTGCCGTTCCCGCATCCGGGCATGATGCGCGATGTCTACCCGGGATTCCTGCAGCTCAACGGCTTCATCAGCATGAATCTCGACCGGCATATGAATGCCCACAAGCAGCTCTTCGCCAATCTGGTGAAGGGCGACGGCGACCTCGTCGACAAGCATCGCGAGTTCTATGACGAGTATCTCGCGGTGATGGACCTCTCCGCCGAGTATTACCTGCAGACCGTCGACACCGTTTTCGTGAAACATGCGTTGCCGAAGGGCGAGATGACCCATCGCGGAACCCGCGTCGATCCGTCGAAGGTCACGCGCGTCGCGTTGATGACGGTCGAAGGCGAGAACGACGACATCTCGGGTCTCGGTCAGACCGAAGCGACGCACACTTTGTGCAGCAAGATTCCCGATCATCGCCGCGTTCATTACGTCCAGAAGGGCGTCGGACATTACGGCGTGTTCAACGGCTCGCGCTTCAAGTCGGAAATCGTGCCGCGGATTCATGATTTCATGGTCTCGGCGGCCAATCCGAGCTCGTTACAGGCTCTTGCAGCCGAATAATCGCGTTTTTCGGCTTTCCCGTCGAAAATTGAGGTCCCGTCGGAGGCTCGGACAGGGCCTGGTTCCCTCCAGAATCGCGGTATTTAGGTAGCTTTCTAGGAGTGAGTCTCTCCTCATCCCTTGGGGGTGTCGCATGCATCCAACGGGGGCGAAAAAAGCGGGTTCCAACCCCAGTCTGTAGGGTCTCCCGGACGCCAGACCCCTGTATATTGGGCAAATGATTTGTTTTTGCGCCGAGCGCTTTCCCTGGCGGCGGTTATGGCAGAATCCGGGCGCACTCCTGCCCCCCGGACTGACAGACATGGCCACTCGCGCGCTCCTTTATCGGCGGCCCCACGAACCGAAGACCCTCGTCATTACCCACGGATCGCAATTCTTTGCGATTCGACTGCGCCGGCACCGCCGAGCGCGCCGCTACACGCTCAGAATTCATCCGAGCGATCGCGAAGCCATCCTCACAATGCCGCCGCGTGGCACGCTCGCCGATGCCAAGGATTTTGCGCAGCGTCACGGCGCGTGGATCGCCGCGCGTCTCGGTCGTCTGCCGAAGGCCGCGCCGTTTCAGCCTGGCACAGTGATACCGCTTCGCGGCGTTTCCCATCGCATCGTTCATCGTGCTGGCCAGCGCGGCACGGTGTGGACCGAGATGCGCGACAGCGGTGAACGCATTCTCTGCGTCGCCGGTGGCGTCGACCATGTCGACCGCCGCGTCCACGACTTCCTCAAGCGCGAGGCGCGCCGCGACCTTCAGCGTTCGGCCGAGGCTTACGCCACCGAGCTGGGCGTCCGGGTCAAGCGCCTCTCGATCCGCGACCAGTCCAGCCGCTGGGGCTCCTGCACCTCGGCGGGCTCGCTGTCGTTCTCCTGGCGCCTGATTCTCGCGCCGCCCTACGTGCTCGATTATCTCGCCGCCCACGAGGTCGCCCATCTCGTCGAGATGAACCACTCGGCGCGGTTCTGGCGCGTGTGCGGCAAGGTCTGTCCGTCGATGGAGCGCGCCAAGAAGTGGCTCGACACCCACGGGAATGATCTGCACCGCTACGGGGTCGATGATTAGCTTTCGCCCGCTATTCGCGAAGGTGGCTCTCATTCTCTTCGTCGTCCCGGACAAGCGCAGCGAAGCGGAGCGCAGATCCGGGACCCATAGCCACAGGGAGTGGTTTGACGAAGATTGGTTGTTCGGTACTTTGACCTTTCGCCATCGATAGATCACGCGGTATGGGTCCCGGCCTTCGCCGGGACGACACCGAAGGTGAGGCGACAGCTTACCAATACCCTCGGAACAATCACTCCAAATTCATCCCTCTCACATCAAGCACTGATATCCGCGCTCGTCCCCGGCGGCGTGCGTGACGCCAGATAGGACGATTGCCGTTGCGCGATCGCCTTCTGGCCTTCTGCCAGCATGGCCTGGAACGCCGCATCGAGTTGTTCGCGGCTGTAGGTCGTGGACCTGCTTTCGCGCGGTGTCCATTGCGATTGCGTGATCGCGGTGGGAGCCTTCTCGACGGTGCCTCCAAGCAGCCTCGCGTAGTTGTCCGCCCGCCACTGCGCCAGGTCCGGTCCACTCAGGCCGGGAGGATCCTCGAGCTTGCCGATCTTGGCGGCCGCCGCGTTGGTCATCGTCGAGGACCCGCCATTGTACAGAGTGGCCACCACCTTGCCGTCGACTTTCACCTGAGCATAGGTGTTCTCAGGTGCGTCGTCCGAGACGGCCGGTTGAGTTCCGCTGGCGCCGTGGGTCATCAGCCAGTTCGTTGCCATCAGGTCGTGCAGGGCCGGATTATCCGCCACCGACATTGCCTTGGCACCTTGCACCGGCTTGAGTTGGGAGACCGGAATTCCGGGGCTGCTGGTCGCCGCGTCGGTCGTAGCAGATGCCGCCGGCTGGAGACCCGATGTCGCATGTGAAGCGGACGTCGACGCGGGCCGCAGATAGGGCAACGCCGCGCTGGATACACCTGACATCATGGAACGTTCCTCGGTTTACTCGCTCAACCTGTGAGAGCAAATTCCGGGCCGATGACGGGAGCTTGAAGAGACTGGTGTTTTTGCGTCCAGGGGGACGCCGATCGCGGAGAAACCTGCCGCGGTAGGCAGGACTTGCCGAAGCGGTGGCGCGATATGCGCGGCAACGACTACGCCGCGGCGTCTCGCGCGATTCTCGTCACACGTCGCGACGATTTGCGCCGCGTGGCTGATTAGCCTTGCCGCATCAAGCGCTTCGAACGATCCACCCGGCGTCACGTCGGATGTCGCGTTCTACTGTGCATGGGGTTGTTTTCGCAGTTTTTGTTTTGAGGCCAGGCCTCAGCCCGCTTCTATCGGTTCCCGCCGAACAGGCGGTCCATCAGCCAGCCATCGAGTCCCGCCGCTGCTTCAGGCCGCACATTGGCGCGGGTGGGCGGAGGCGGGCGATAGCCGCCATTGTTGGCAGGAGCTGACGGGGCCGCTGTCGGCGGCGACACCTGCGAGGCCGCCTGCGCGAGGTTCGACAGGCCCCAGGTCGCTTGCGAGTTCGGCAAGGCTGCCACCGGCACGCCCTCGTGCGCCGTGCGCATGAAGCGCGTCCAGACTTCCACCGGCAGGCCACCGCCGGTCGCCTTCTTGGTCGGCGAGTTGTCGTCATTGCCGAGCCAGACGCCGGTGACGAGGCTCGCGGTGTAGCCGATGAACCAGGCGTCGCGGTAGTCCTGGCTGGTGCCGGTCTTGCCGGCGGCCGGCCAGCCGGGGATCTCCGCCTTCTTGGCGGTGCCGTTGATCAGCGTTTCCCGCATCATCGTGTTCATCATGCCGACATAGCGGGGATCGATCACCTGGTTGCGCTCGTCCGGCTGGCGCATGTAGAGCAGCTTGCCGCTGAGCGTCCTGATCCGCGTCACGACATGCGGCGTTACCGCGAGGCCGCCATTGGCGAAGGGCGCATAGGCGCCGACCAGCTCGACCACCGAGACCTCGGAGGTGCCGAGCGCGATCGAGGCGTTGGGTTCGAGCTTGGAGGAAATGCCGAGCCGGTGCGCGGTGCGCACCACGTTCTTCGGCCCGACCTCGAGGCCGAGGCGGATGGCGACCGTGTTGAGCGACATCGCCAGCGCCTGGGTCAGCGTCACCGCGCCGAAATATTCGTGAGTGTAGTTCTCGGGTCTCCAGCCCTTGACCTCGATCGGCGCGTCCTGGCGGACCGTGTCGGGCGTCAGCCCCTGCTCGAGCGCGGTGAGGTACACGAACGGCTTGAACGAGGAGCCCGGCTGGCGCTTGGCCGTGACCGCGCGGTTATACTGGCTGTCGGAATAGTTCCGCCCGCCGACCATGGCGCGCACGGCGCCGTCAGGCGTCATCGCCACCAGCGCGCCCTGGCTGACATTGAACTTCACGCTCTTGGCGGCAAGCTCGTCGATGATGGCGGCTTCCGCGACGCTCTGGAGCTTCGGATCGATCGTGGTCTCGACCTTGATGCTCTCGTCGATCTGGCCGACGAGGTCATCGAGCACCTCGCCGATCCAGTCGGCGACATAGTTGACCGTGCCGGCGCCGGCCGGCTTCACGTCGTAGGAGGCATGGCCGATCGAGGCCTTCGCCTGCGCTTCGGTGATGAACTTTGCATCCGCCATCGCTGCGAGCACGATCTGCGCGCGCGCTTCCGCGCCTTCGGGGTTGCGGTTCGGCGCAAGGCGCGAGGGCGATTTGACGAGGCCGGCCAGCATCGCGGCCTCCGCGACGGTGACGTTCTTCGCCGACTTGCCGAAATATTTCTGTGCCGCGGCCTCGACGCCATAGGCGCCCGAGCCGAAATAGACGCGGTTCAGATACAGCTCCAGGATCTCGTTCTTGGAGTGCTTGCGTTCCAGCCAGATCGCCAGCTCGGCCTCCTGCAGCTTGCGCTGCATGGTGCGCTCCTGGGTCAGGAACAGGTTCTTGGCGAGCTGCTGCGTCAGCGTCGAGCCGCCCTGCGATACGCCGCGATGGAGCACGTTGGTGACGAGGGCGCGCAGGATGCCGATCGGGTCGATGCCGAAATGCGAGTAGAAGCGGCGGTCCTCGATGGCGATGAAGGCCTTGGGCAGATAAGGCGGCAGGTCCTTCAGCGAGACATTGGCGCCGGCCATTTCGCCGCGCTGCGCCAGCATGCTGCCATCGATGCCGACGATCTGGATCGTCGGCGGGCGCTTGGGGATTTCCAGCGACTGGATCGGCGGCAGATGGGCACCGACATAGACCACGACGCCGATCACGGCGATCACGCACCACAGGCTCAGCACCGCGCCCCAATAGACCAGGCGGCCAAGGCTGAATCCTCCGCCCGATTTCGACCGGCGCTTGGCGCCGCTGCGGCTTGCTTGGGCCTTGCGCTCGCGCGGCGGCTCGTCGCCGGCATCGTCGCTCTTGCGCTTGGCGGATGATTTCGCTGACTTCTTCGGCTTGTCGTCGCCGCCGGGGATGCGGTCGGCCGCCGTCAGGCGCAGATCGGCAAGCGCCGCGGGCAAGCCGAACAGCGGCTCCTTCCGCCCACCCTTTTTCTTTCCCCACGCCATACGCAAAACGCCCGGTCAGCCCGCCCCGTCGCACGCTAGCGGTCGCTGTTTAAGGCCCGGTTACCCCAAGCGTTAACGCGCGATTAGGAGGTGCGGCATTCGCCGGCCGCAGTTCCGCTTCGAAGGTGCCGGAGCTAGGATTGCCGGCAGAAAACAACAGGGAACACGCATGGGCCACATCGATCCGGCCAAGGAGATTTTTGCGCAATTCCGGGACAACGACCGCCCGGGCCCGATCCACATGCTCAATCTGGTGCGCCTGCGCAAGGAGGCGGCCTATCCGGACGGCCGCAAGGCGAGCGGTGCGGAGGCCTATGCGGCCTATGGCCGCGAGAGCGGCCCGGTGTTCGAACGGCTCGGCGGCCGCATCGTCTGGCAGGGCAGGTTCGAGCTGATGCTGATCGGTCCGCAGGAGGAACGCTGGGACCACTGCTTCATCGCCGAATATCCGAGCGTCGGCGCCTTCGTTGAGATGATCCGCGATCCCGTCTATCGCGAAGCGGTGAAACACCGCCAGGCGGCGGTGGAGGATTCTCGCCTGATCCGGCATGCGGTGCTGCCGGTGGGCAAGAATTTTGGGGAGATACCGGAGTAGAGCAACGTCATTCTGGGGCGATGCGAAAGCATCGAACTATGGTGCGCAGTTGCGCACCTGAGAATCTCGAGATTCCGGGTCTGGCGCTTTCGCGCCATCCCGGAATGACCGTGTAAACCTCTAACCCGCCGGACCCGTATCCTCCAGGATCGGGCCGAACAGCTCCCAGCGCTCGCCGTTGAACTTCATCATCTGGAGCTGCTTGTTGACGCGGTAGTCGGTGGCCGAGGTGTTGGCCTTGATGCCGGGCAGCCCGGTGTCGCCGGTGACGTCCTTCAGCGATGCCGCCTGCTTCATGACGTTCTCGCGCGTCAGGTTGTCGCCGCACTGCTGCAGCACGTGCACCAGCAGCTGGGCGGTGCCGTAGCCATAAACGTTGAAGTTCGAATCCTTGTCGCCGTCCGGATAGTACTTCGCCATGAAGTCGAAATATTTCTTCATGCCGGGATCATCCTTCCAGGTCGGGTCGAGCGGGTCCTTGCCGTAGTTGACGCTGATCACGCCCTTGGAGGCTTCCAGCCCCGCCGGCTTCATCACCGCGCCGACCGAGGTGGCGTTGATGTCGACGATTTGCACCGGATGCCAGCCGAGCTCGGCGATCTTCTTGATCGCCTGCGCGGCCTGCTTCGGCGTGGTGGCGCTGAAGAACAGGTCGGCGCCGGCATCCTTGATCTTGAGGATCTGCGAATCGACGGTCGGATCGGAGACTTCGTAGGAAGCCTCGGTGACGATCATCTTGGCGGCCTTGTCGCCGAGGCCGGCCTTGATGCCGTTCAGATAGTCCTTGCCGAGGTCGTCGTTCTGATAAAGCACCCCGATCTTGGCGTTCGGATGCTCCTTCAGGATGTACTGGCCGTAGATGCGGCCCTCGACGAAATAGTTCGGATTGTAGCCCATGGTCCACGGGAAGTTCTTGGGATCGGTGAACTTCGACGCGCCGGTGGCGGCAAAGAGCTGCGGCACTTTCTTGGAGTTGAGATATTTCTGCACGGCGGCGTTGGACGGCGTCCCGACGATCTGGAACGTCAGGAGCACTTCGTCGCTCTCGACCAGCTTGCGCACCTGCTCGACCGCCTTCGGCGGCGAATAGGCGTCGTCATACTGAATCAGATTGATCTTGCGTCCGTTGATGCCGCCCTGATCGTTGACCATCTTGAAATAGGCGGCCTGCGTCTTGCCGATCGTGGCATAGGCCGACGCCGGGCCCGAGAACGGCACGGTCTGCCCGACCTTGATCTCGGTGTCGCTGGCGCCCGGATCATACTTTTTCTGGGCATTGGCCGACGAGATCGACAGCGCCAGGGTCAGCGCCGTTGCCGTGACCACATGCAGAATTCCATTCCTCATACGCAATTTCCTCAGTGTTGTTATTGCCGATGGTCTGTCGGGCAGCACTGCTGCGCGTCCGACGCCATCGCTGAGGGCGATAGTGGAGGAGGCGTTGCTGCGACGCAAGGTGGGCGTTGGTAGGGGGCATTGGTTCGCAGGGTGGGTTAGCGACGCGCAACCCACCACTGTCTATCACCGCGGACGCAGAAGAGGTGGGTTACGCCCAGCGGACTGCGCTTCGCGCAGCCGCGGGGCTAACCAACCCTACGAAGCGCCTAGCCCGACGGCCCCGTATCCTCGATGATCGGTCCGAACAGTTCCCAGCGTTCGCCGTTGAACTTCATCATCTGCATCTGCTTGTTGACGCGGAAGTCGTTCGGTCCGGTGTTGATCTTGATGCCGGGCAGCGCGAAGCTCGGGGTGAAGTCCTTGATGTTGGCGACCTGCCTCATGATGTTCTCGCGCGTCAGGTCGTCGCCGCATTGCTTCAGCACCTGGACCAGCAGCTCCGCCACCGAATAGGCGTAGGTGTTAACGGTGTTGAGCTTGTCGCCTTCCGGGAAATACTTGTCCATGAAGGCGAAGAAGGCCTTCACGCCGGGATCGTCCTTCCACTGCGGATCGCTGGGCTCCTTGCCATATTGGGTCGAGATGATGCCCTTGGAAATCTCGAGGCCGGCCGGCTTCAGCGTGGCCGAGATCGGGCTCGCATTGATGTCGAGGATGTGCACCGGCGTCCAGCCGAGGTCGGCCAGCTTCTTGATCGCCTGTGCCGCGAATTTCGGCGTCGAGGCGTCAAAGAACACGTCGACACCCATCGACTTCAGCTTGACCACCTGCGAGTCCACCGTCGGGTCGGTGACCTCGTAGGACACTTCGCCGACGATCATGCTGGCGGCCTTGTCGCCGAGACCGCTCTTGAGGCCCGCGAGATAGTCGCGGCCCATGTCGTCGTTCTGGTAGAGCACGCCGATCTTGGCGTTCGGATGCTCCTTGAGAATGTACTTTGCGTAGATCCGCCCCTCTGACACGTAGTTGGGATTGTAGGCGATGGTCCAGGGAAAGTTCTGCGGATCGTTGAAGCGCGCCGCGCCGGTCGAGGCCAGCAGCTGCGGCACCTTCTTGCCGTTGAGATATTTCTGCACGGCGGCATTGGCCGCAGTGCCGATCAGCTGGAACGTGAACAGCACTTCGTCGCCTTCGACGAGCTTGCGCACCTGCTCGACGGTCTTCGGCGGCGAATAGGCGTCGTCATACTGGATCAGATTGATCTTGCGGCCGTTGATGCCGCCCTGATCGTTGATCATCCTGAAATAGGCGGCCTGCGTCTTGCCGATATTGGCGTAGACGGAGTAGGCGCCGGAGAACGGCACAGTCTGGCCGATCTTGATCTCGGTGTCGCTCGCGCCGGTGTCGTATTTCTTCTGGGCGAGGGCTTCACTTAAGAAGGCTTGGCTGGCGGAGAACGCGAAGGCGAGCGCCGCCGTGGCAGCTATGAAGGCTCTGCGATTGCTCATGGTGGTTTGTTCCTCCTGACGGAATTTTCGACCGACGGTCTTGTCCCGTTGATTGCAACGGTCGCCATCGCTGCCGAAGATTGTGAAGGAAGGTGGCGCGCCGCGCAAGGATCGCGGCGCTGCGCCGTAGCGTCTCAGGCGACGTAAAGCGCGAGCAGTGCGATCACCGCGGGTGCCGCCTGCACGAGCAGGATGCGCGTGCTGACCGTCGCCGCGCCATAGGCGCCGGCCACGATCACGCAAAGCAGGAAGAACGCCTTGATCTGGAACGCGAAGGCGGGATTGCCGTGCAAGAGGCCCCAGACCAGGCCGGCGGCGAGGAAGCCGTTATAGAGGCCCTGATTGGCAGCCAGCACTTTCGTGATCTCGGCCTTCTCCGGCGTATTGCGAAACACCTTCAAGCCCAGTGGCTTGTCCCAGAGAAACATCTCCAGGGTCAGGAAGAAGACATGCAGGATGGCGACCAGCGCCACCAGGACATTGGCGATCAGGATCAAGTTGAGCTCCCCCAAAAGCGTCAGCTTTCGGGTGGACGATAGCATGACCGGCATGGCAAGTGCGACGTGTGTTTCGATGCAATGGTGCCGCAATGGCCACCCGACCAACCAAGACGCCCGAACGCTTCGGCCTCGATCGCCTGGCAACGCCGATCGGGATCGCCCTGCTCGTCACCGATGCCGAGGGCGCCTTGCGCGCGCTCGACTGGGACGATTACGAGCACCGCATGCGCGAGCTCTTGCGCCTGCATTACGGCGCGGTGGATTTGGGCGAGCGCTCCGCGCCGGCTGCGATGAAGGCGGCGCTGTCGAATTACTTCGAGGGCGACCTTGCACAGCTCTCGTCGATCGCATGGCGTATCGCCGGCACGCCATTCCAGCAGAAGGTCTGGACCGCGCTCGCGCGCATCCCCGCCGGCACCACGATGAGCTACGGTGCACTCGCCGCCAAGATCGGCACGCCCAAGGCCATTCGCGCCGTCGGCCACGCCAACGGCTCCAATCCGATCAGCGTGGTGCTGCCCTGCCATCGCCTGATCGGCGCGGATGGCTCGCTGGTGAAGTACGGCGGCGGGCTGGAGCGAAAGCGCTGGCTGCTGCGGCACGAGGGCGTGGAGGTTTAGCTCTCTCCCCACCGTCATTCCGGGGCGCGCAAAGCGCGAGCCCGGAATCCATCGAGCCACACCGACGGTGCAGATGAGTGGATTCCGGGCTCGCCGCTGCGCGGCGCCCCGGAATGACGAGAGGAGAGAAGCGCGCAGGCCACCGCCTACGCCGCTGGCTGCACCGCCTTGTCGCCGGCCATCACATGGGTCAGTGCGCTCTTGATCGCGGACTGCCGGGTCGGCGCGTTGATCTGCGCGCCGAGCAGGTCGGTGACGTAGAACACGTCGCGCGCGCGTTCGCCGAAGGTCGCGACATGGGCCGAGGCGATGTTGAGGTTGAGCTTCGAGATCGCGGTGGTCAACTCGTAGAGCAGGCCGGGACGGTCGAGGCCGGAGACCTCGATCACGGTGTAGCGATCGGACCACTGGTTGTTGATGGTGACTTCCGGCTCGATCACGAACGGCTTCGCCTTGCTGCGCACGGTGCGCCGCGCCACCGCTTCCGGCAAACGCAACTTGCCTTCCAGCACGTCCTCGATCATCTCGCCGATGCGCGTGGCGCGCCGGCCCTCGTCCTCGTCGCGGTCGTATTCCCGGGAGATCGAGATCGTGTCGAGCGCGCGGCCGTCGGTCGTGGTGTAGATCTGCGCGTCGACGATGTTGGCGCCGGCCGAGGCGCAGGCGCCGGCGATGATCGAGAGCAGCCAGGGGTGGTCGGCCGCGAAGATCGTCAGCTCGGTGACGCCGCGCACCTCGTCGAAGCCGACATTGATCGCGAGCTTGTGGCCGGCCTGCTCGCTGGAGCGGACGAAGCGGGCGTGGCGGATCTTGCGCGCCAGCTCGACCTTGAGCCAATAGGCCGGATAGTGCCGGCCGATATAGGCGTCGAGCTCGTCCTTCGGCCATTCGGCGAAGGCCATGCGGAACTCGGCGTGTGCAGCCGCGAGCCGCTTGCCCCGGTCGACCTCCGAGAAGCCGCCGGTCAAGACCGGCTCGGTCTCGTAATAGAGCGAGCGCAAGAGCTGCGCCTTCCAGCCGTTCCACACGCCCGGACCGACGCCGCGGATGTCGGCGGTGGTCAGGATCGTCAGCAGCTTCATCTGCTCGACCGACTGCACGACGGCGGCGAAATTCTCGATCGTCTTGCGGTCGGAAAGGTCGCGCGACTGCGCGACCGTGGACATCGTCAGATGTTCCTCGATCAGCCAGGCCACGAGCTCGGTGTCGGCCGGGCTGAAGCCGAGCCGCGGGCAGAGCCGCCGCGCCACCTTGGCGCCCGCGATCGAGTGATCCTCGGGCCTTCCCTTGGCGACGTCGTGCAGCAGCGTGGCGATATAGATCACCGCGCGGTGCTCGGGCCGGGTCTTGCGCATCAGGTCGCTGGCGAGCGTGAACTCCTCGATGCCGCCGCGCTCGATGTCCTGGAGGAAACCGATGCAGCGGATCAGGTGCTCGTCCACGGTGTAGTGATGATACATGTTGAACTGCATCATCGAGACGATCTTGCCGAAGGCGCGAATGAAGTTGCCGAGCACGCCGGTTTCGTTCATCCGCCGCAGCACGATCTCCGCGTTGTCGGAGGTCAGGATCTCCATGAACAGCCGGTTGGCCTCGGGATTCTCGCGAAGCTGTGCGTTGATCAGGCCGAGCGAGCGCGTGACATCGCGCATCGCGTCCGGGTGGAAGGCGAGGTTGTTCTTCTGCGCGAGGCGGAAGATGCGGATCAGATTGACCGGATCGTGCTTGAAGACGTCGGGCGCGGCGACGTTGATGCGGTTGTTGTCGACGATGAAGTCGTCGCTGTCGGGCACCCGCCGCTTCACCGGAGTGGGACGCAGCCGTGCCATCATCCGGCTCAGCACTGGCGCGGGCTTGGCCTGCTGGTCCTCGAGCTTGGCGCAGAGGATGGCGGTGAGGTTGCCGACTTCCTTGGCGACCAGGAAGTAGTGCTTCATGAACCGTTCGACATCCTGCATGCCGGGATGCGAGGTGTAGCCGAGCCGGACCGCGATCTCGCGCTGGAGATCGAAGGAGAGGCGCTCTTCGGCGCGATTGCAGTAGAAATGCAGATTGCAGCGCACCGACCAGAGGAAATCGGCGCAGCGGCGGAAGCTGCGATATTCCTGCGCATCGAACACGCCGCGGTCGACCAGCTCGTCGGTGTCGCGGACGCGGTAGACGTATTTGGCGATCCAGAACAGCGTGTGCAGGTCGCGCAATGCGCCCTTGCCGTCCTTGACGTTGGGCTCGACCAGATAGCGCGACTGGCCGCCGCGGCGGTGACGCTCCTCGCGCTCGGCAAGCTTGGCGGTGACGAATTCGGATGCCGTGCCCTGCACCACTTCCTTGTCGAAGCGTTCGACGAGCTCGTCATAGAGCGGCTTGTCGCCGGTCAGGAAGCGCGTCTCCAGGATCGCGGTCCGGATGGTCATGTCGCCGCGCGCCTGGCGGATCGATTCGTCGACGGAGCGCGTGGCGTGGCCGACCTTCAGCCCCATGTCCCAGAGGCAATAGAGGATGGCTTCGGCGACCTGCTCGCCCCAGGCTGTCTGCTTGTAGGGCAGGATGAAGAGCAGATCGATGTCGGACTCGGGGGCCATCAGGCCGCGGCCATAGCCGCCGGTCGCCACCACCGCCATGCGCTCGGCCCCGCTCGGGATCGGCGAGCGGTAGAGGTGCCGGGTCGCGGCCGAATACAGGATGCGGATGATCTCGTCCTGCACATGGCACAGCCGCTCGGCGCAGCGCCGGCCGTGACGGTCCTTCAAGAGGATCGCCTGCGCCGCGGCGCGCGCCGCGATCAGCTCGGCCTTGAGCAATTGCGCTACGGCGGTGCGGAACGCGTCCTCGCGGCCCTCGTGCTTTTCCGCAAGCGCATCGACCGCGGCGGTGACCCGCGCGGTGTCGAAGCGGTCATCTGTCTCTGGCTTCTGCTCAGTAGTGACGCTGTCCATGTCTCACCGGATATAAGAGGCGGCCGGCGCTGTCACCCGCCATTCTCTGGCAATAGTCGTTCCATGCTGGAAAGGTGCGGCTTTGGGCAAACTTGTCCTCGGCTACTGCGCCTTCAAGGGGCAGATTTTCTCGTTGACCTCTAGATATAACTCCTTGAAAAACAATGAAGTTTTGGAGGAGGCTGGGCATGATCGGGATTTCACGACGCATTCTGCTGGCGGGAGCAATAGTGCTCGCCGTGACCCCTGCGGCGCGAGCGGCGGAGCCGCTCAAGGAGATCCGCATCGACTGGGCGACGTACAATCCGGTGTCGCTGGTGCTGAAGCAGAAGGGCCTGCTGGAGAAGGAGTTCGCCAAGGACGGCATCAGCATCATCTGGGTGCAGTCGGCTGGCTCGAACAAGGCGCTCGAATTCCTCAACGCCGGCTCGATCGATTTCGGCTCGACGGCCGGATCGGCGGCGCTGGTTGCCCGCATCAACGGCAATCCGATCAAGTCGATCTACGTCTATTCCCGTCCCGAATGGACCGCGCTGGTGACATCGAAGGATTCCAAGATCGCGAGCGTGTCTGATCTCAAGGGCAAGCGCGTCGCGGTGACGCGCGGCACCGATCCGCACATCTTCCTGGTGCGCGCGCTGTTAGGGGCGGGCTTCACCGAAAAGGACATCACGCCGGTGCTGCTCCAGCACGCCGACGGCAAGACCGCACTGATCCGCGGCGATGTCGATGCCTGGGCCGGGCTCGATCCGATGATGGCGCAGGCCGAGGTCGAGGAGGGCGCAAAGCTGTTCTACCGCAAGGCCGATGCCAACACCTGGGGCATCCTCAATGTGCGTGAGCAGTTCTTGAAAGATCATCCAGACGCCGCCCGCCGCGTCCTCGCTGTTTATGAGGAAGCACGAAAGTATTCGCTGGCGAACTATGACGAGCTGAAGAAGACGTTCATTGCCGTGACCAAGCTGCCGGAGGCCGTGGTCGACAAGCAGCTCAAGGAGCGCACCGAGCTCACCCACAGCCGCATCGGCGCGCCCCAGCGCGAGTCGATCCTCGCCGCAGGCCTCGCGCTCCAGCAGGCCGGCGTCGTCGACGCCAAGGTCGACGTGAAGGCGACGCTGGATGCCCTGATCGACGACCAGGTCCCACTGCCGACGGATTAGTTCGGCGAGCGCGCGCGGCAAATTCAGGTGTCGTCCCGGGGCGTGCGTAGCGCGAGCCCGGGACCCATAACCACAGGCCGTGGTTTGGCGAAGACTCGGAGTTGGCAGCTCGCGCCACAACTTCTCCCTTGGGCTATGGGTCCCGGATCTGCGCTCCGCTCTAGACAACGCTACGCGTTGTCTAGAGCTACGCTTGTCCGGGACGACAGCTGAGATTGACGCACGCCCTTGCATTCCCCGACCAGACGCGCTTCCTAACCGGCCATGATCTCCGACGCACCCGTCCTGCAACAGACTTCGGACCCGGCCGAGGGTGCGGCTGCGCCGTCGCGGCTGTCGCGTTATGGGCGGCCGCTGCTGGGGCTGTTGCTGCCGCTCGCGCTGGCGCTCGGCTGGGAGTTCGTGGTCTGGCTCGGCTGGTCCAATGGACGGCTGGTGCCGCCACCCTCGCGCGTGCTTGCGACCATCGCCGAACTCGCCCGCTCGGGCGAGCTGGTTCGCCACATCGCCGCGACGCTGTGGCGCGTCGGTCTCGGCTTTGCATTCGGCGTCGTTGCGGGAACGCTACTCGGAGCCATCTCGGGCTATTGGTCGCTGGCGCGGCGGTTGCTCGATCCGACCGTGCAGGCGCTGCGCGCGATCCCTTCGCTCGCCTGGGTGCCGCTGTTCATCCTCTGGCTCGGCATCTTCGAGACCTCGAAGATCGCGCTGATCGCAGTCGGCGTGTTCTTTCCGGTCTATCTCGGCGTGATGGGCGCGATCCTCTCGGTCGACCGCAAGGTCGTCGAGGTCGGCCGCACCTTCCGCCTCTCCGGGTTCGCGATGATCCGCCGCATCCTGTTGCCCGCGGTGCTGCCGGCCTATGTCGTGTCCTTGCGCGTCGGTCTTGGTCTCGGCTGGATGTTCGTGGTCGCGGCCGAGCTGATCGGCGCCTCCGAAGGCCTCGGCTATCTCCTGCTCGACGGCCAGCAGCTCGGCAAGCCCGCGCAGATCCTCGCCGCCATCGTGATCTTCGCCATCCTCGGCAAGCTCACGGATTGGCTGATCGAGCTCGCGGCCGCACCATTCCTGCGCTGGCAGGACGCCTTCGGGCGCGCGAAGGGAGCCTGAGGCGATGCTGGCGCTCGACCGGGTCAGCAAGACCTATCCCAACGGCGTGCAGGCGCTGGCGCGCTTCTCGGCCGAGATCAGGCAGGGCGAGATCATCGCCATCATCGGCGGCTCCGGCTGCGGCAAGTCCACCCTGCTGCGCGCCATCGCCGGGCTCGACCGCGCCAGCTCGGGCACGGTGACGCTCGACGAGGAGGCGATCGCCTCGCCGCACGCCAAGATCGGCATCATCTTCCAGGAGCCGCGGCTGCTGCCCTGGCTCAGCGTCGCCGACAATATCGGCTTCGGCCTTGCCGATCTGCCTGCGACCGAGCGGCGCGGGAAGGTCGCGCGCGCACTCGAGCGCGTCGGGCTCACTGAGAAGGCGCAGGCCTGGCCGCGCGAGCTCTCCGGCGGACAGGCGCAGCGCGTCGCGATTGCGCGGGCGCTGGTGCCGCAGCCGGAGGTGCTGCTGCTCGACGAGCCTTTTTCCGCGCTCGACGCCTTCACCCGCCGCGACCTCCAGGACCATCTGCTCGACCTCTGGGCCGACACGCGGCCGACGCTGATCCTCGTCACACACGATGTCGACGAGGCTGTGGTGCTTGCCGATCGCGTGCTGGTGATGCGGCCGCGCCCGGGCCGCCTGTTCGATCAGATCGAGATCAATCTGGGCCGGCCACGCGATCGCAATTCGCCGCTGTTCGAGAATTTCAAGCGAAGTGTGCTGACGTCACTCGACCGTTCGCTCGACCGCAGCGTGCCCGACCGTGACGCAACCCAGGGTCCCGGTCAGGCCATGTGGTGGTGACAATCGCGCACTGAGCCGGTACATCGGAGAGCGATTTTGCCGGGAGAGAACCAAAATGGACGCCGCAGAACTGCGCCAGATGCAGGCTCCGATCAAGGAGCGCTACAAGACCGATCCCAAGGCCGCGCTGATCACGCTGAGGGCCAAGGGCTCCACCGACAGCGACGGCATCGCGTGCAAGGTCGAGACCGGCCGTGCCCTTGCCGTCGCCGGCCTGCATCCGGCCACCGGCGGCTCCGGCCTCGAGCTGTGTTCCGGTGACATGCTGCTCGAAGCCCTGGTCGCCTGCGCCGGCGTCACATTGAAGTCGGTCGCGACCGCGATCGAGATGCCGCTCAAGACCGGCAATGTCTATGCCGAGGGCGACCTCGATTTCCGCGGCACGCTCGGCGTCGACAAGGAGACCCCGGTCGGCTTCGCCGAGATCCGCCTGCGCTTCGAGGTCGACACCGACGCCCCCCAGGACAAGCTCGATCTGTTGCTGAAACTCACCGAGCGCTATTGCGTGGTTTATCAGACCATCAAGAACGGCCCGAAGGTCTCGGTGTCGATGCAGCGGATGTGAGTCGAAGGCCGTACCCCAACAATCGGTGTCGTTCCCGCCTAGTGCGCAATTGCGCACGGGGGGCGGGAACCCATAACCCCAGGCCGTCGTGATTTCGGACGGTCGTCGCTCCAGCTCTTAAACCACTACGGCCTGTGGTTATGGATTCCGGGCTCGCGCTCCGCGCGCCCCGGAATGACAGACAGAATGCCCTGCCTTCTATCCGGATCTGCGCTTCGCTTGTCCGGGACGACAAGAAAATGTCCCTCGACCTCCACTTCATCATCTTCCTTCTTCTGCGCATGGCGATCGCGGCGGCGTTCGTCGTCACGGCGTCGATCATCACCGAGCGCTCGGGGCCGGTGATCGGTGCACTGGTGGCGACCTTGCCGATCTCCGCCGGCCCGTCCTACGTCTTCCTCGCGCTCGACCATGATGCCGCCTTCATCGCCCAAGGTGCGCTGTCGAGCCTTCCGGTCAACGCAGCGACGATCTTTCTCGCGCTCATCTATGTCGTGCTGGCGCAGCGACATGGGCTTCTCGCGAGTTGTGGAAGTGCGATTGCGGTCTGGATCGTGCTTGCGTCCATCATCCGCCAGTTCGACTGGCCGCTCACCGCCGGGCTCGCCGTGAATCTCATTGCATTCGGCATCTGCATCCCGCTGCTTGCACGTTACCGTCACGTGAAGATGCCGCTGGTGACGCGCCGCTGGTACGACGTCCCGATGCGGGCTTCGCTGGTTGCCACCCTTGTCGCCATCGTGGTCTCGACGTCCGGCTGGGTTGGCCCCCGGATCAGCGGCATCATCGCGCTGTATCCGGTCGTGTTCACCAGCATGATGGTGATTCTGCATCCGCGCATCGGCGGCCCGCCGACCGCCGCCGTGCTCGCCAACTCCGCCTGGGGCCTGCTCGGGTTTGGTACGGCAATTGCCGTGATGCACGTTGCGGTGGTGCAGTTCGGCTCCGCCGTCGGCTTGTGTCTTGCGCTCGGCACCTGCATCGCCTGGAACCTGACGCTGTGGGGGATCGGCCGGCGCGGGATGCACAAGGCGCGGCGAGAGCGGTGAGACTCAAGAGCCGTGTGACTACGGTGGCGCGCGGCGAGGCGTGGCGAAGAGACATTGCGGCGAGCTCAGTTCACGCCAATCGGTGCCGAGGCATCCCCTCAAGCCGTTGACCGAGAAAACTCATTTCAAGTCCTGCCGGATTTTCCCGGTCCTGAGCGCCAGCGCCCATCGCGCGCCGAATTCCGACAATTCTATTAGAACTTTGTTCGAGTTTTTCCGATACAGAATCGGGCTGCGTACCCGCGTCCGATACCGTCCGCGCGAATTGTGAGGGACCGGTATTCAAGTCATCGGACCTGCGGGATCCGCCGGTTGGAATACGGCAGCATGCCGCACAATTGGTTCCCCTGATTCCGACGGGCATGTCCCCCATCGGCATTATTTTGAGATGGAGATTTCCTGATGTTTGGTCGCAAGTCCCGCAATGACGCGGACGCTCAACTCGCCGCCATCGGCCGCTCGCAGGCCATGATCGAGTTTGCGATGGATGGCACCGTCCTTACGGCCAACCAGAATTTCCTGAAGGCGCTCGGCTACTCCCTCGACGAGATCAAGGGAAAGAAACACGCCATGTTCGTGCCGGCCGATCAGCGCGACGGCGCCGCGTACCAGGCGTTCTGGGCGCAGCTCAACCGCGGCGAGCCCCAGGCTGCCGAGTTCAAGCGGATCGCCAAGGGCGGCCGCGCGGTCTGGATCGAGGCGTCCTACAATCCGGTGCTCGACGATGCCGGCAAGCCCGTCAAGGTCGTGAAGATCGCGACCGACATCACTGCGAAAAAGGTCCATGCCATGACGGAGGCCTCCAAGGTCTCCGCCATCAGCCGTGCCCAGGCCGTCATCGAGTTCAAGCTCGACGGCACCGTCGTCACGGCCAACGAGAATTTCTGCAAGGTGCTCGGCTATTCGCTGGCCGAGATCGAAGGCAAGCATCACAGCCTGTTCGTGGCCCAGGCCGAGCGCGACGGTGCGGCCTATCGCGAATTCTGGGCCGCGCTCAATCGCGGCGACTACCAGGCCGGCGAATACAAGCGCATCGGCAAGGGCGGCCGCGAGGTCTGGATCCTTGCCTCCTACAACCCGCTGCTCGACGAGAACGGCAAGCCGTACGGCGTCGTCAAGTTCGCGACCGACGTCACCGCGGAGAAATTGAGCAATGCCGATCTCGCCGGCCAGATTGCGGCGATCGACAAGGCGCAGGCGGTGATCGAGTTCAACATGGACGGCACGATCATCACGGCCAACGCCAACTTCCTCGGCACGCTCGGTTATTCGCTGGCCGAGATCAAGGGCAAGCATCACAGCCTGTTCGTCGACCCCTCCGAGCGCGACGGCGCCGCCTATCGCGAGTTCTGGGCCGCGCTCAATCGCGGCCAGTATCAGGCGGCCGAATACAAGCGTATCGGCAAGGGCGGCAAGGAGGTCTACATCCAGGCCTCCTACAATCCGATCCTCGATCTCAACGGCAAGCCGTTCAAGGTGGTGAAATACGCCACCGACACGACCAGGCAGGTGCTGGTCCGCATGGGCAACGAGCGCGTCCGCGGCATGATGGAATCGGTCGCCGCGGGCTCCGAGGAGCTCAACGCCTCGGTGCGGGAGATTTCCGAAGCCATGACCAAGTCGCGCGAGACCGCGATGGGCGCGGTCGAGCAGGTCGCAGCCGCCGACGCGCAGGCCCAGCGCCTCACCGAAGCCGCACAGGCAATGAGCGGCATCATCGAGATGATCAACAACATCACCGGACAGATCAACCTGCTCGCGCTCAACGCCACGATCGAATCGGCGCGTGCGGGCGAAGCCGGCCGCGGCTTCGCGGTGGTCGCCTCCGAGGTGAAGAGCCTCGCCAACCAGGCCAAGCAGGCGACCGACAAGATCGGCCAGGAGATCGGCAGCCTCAACGGCATCTCCGGCGACGTCGTCAATGCGCTCGGCTCGATCAAGCAGGCGATCAACAATGTCAGCGAATACGTGACCTCGACCGCCGCCGCCGTCGAGGAGCAGAGCACGGTCACGAACGAGATGTCGACCAGCATGCAGCGCGCGGCAGCGGAGGCAGCGGCGATCGCGGCGAGAGCGTAGTTTGGCTCACCGTCATTCCGGGGCGATGCGAAGCATCGGACCCGGAATCTCGAGATTCCGGGTCTGGTCCTTCGGACCATCCCGGAATGACAGTTCGGTCACTGCTTCGGCAGCTTCGCCTTCAACGCATAGAGCGCGTCCAGCGCCTCGCGCGGCGACATCTCGTCCGGGTGCAGCGCCTTCACGGCGTCCATCAGCAGCTCCGCGTCGCTCGGAGGCGCGGCTTCCGCGGCGGCCCGCGAGGGCACGGCGAACAGCGGCAGGTCGTCGACGAGGGCGCGCGCGGTCTGGCCGCGGTCCTGCGCCTCCAGTTTTGCCAGCACGGACTTCGCGCGCGTGATCACCGCGGGCGGCAGGCCGGCGAGCTTGGCCACCTGGATGCCGTAGGAGCGGTCGGCCGAGCCCGGCAGCACCTCGTGCAGGAACACGACATTGCCCTGCCATTCCTTCACCCGCACCGTGGCGTTGAACATGCGCGGCAATTTGGCCGAGAGCGCGGTAAGCTCGTGATAATGGGTGGCGAACAGCGTGCGGCAGCGGTTGCTCTCGTGCAGATGCTCGATCGCGGCCCAGGCGATGGAGAGGCCGTCGAAGGTCGCGGTACCGCGGCCGATTTCGTCGAGGATCACGAGCGAACGTTCGCCGGCCTGGTTCAGGATCGCCGCGGTCTCGACCATCTCCACCATGAAGGTGGAGCGGCCGCGGGCGAGATCGTCGGCGGCACCGACGCGCGAGAACAGGCGGTCGATGATGCCGATCCGCGCGCGCGTCGCCGGCACGAAACTTCCGATTTGAGCAAGAAGAGCAATCAGCGCGTTCTGGCGCAGGAAGGTCGATTTACCGGCCATGTTCGGGCCGGTGAGCAGCCAGAGCTGGCCGGATTTTTGTCCGGGCGCCGGAGAGAGGTCGCAGGCATTGGCGATGAACGGCTCGCCATTGCGCTTGAGCGCCTGCTCGACCACGGGATGGCGGCCGGCCTCGATGGCGAAACCGAGAGAGTTGTCCACGTCCGGCCGGACATAATTGTCGTCGACCGCGAGCTTGGCGAGCGAAGTCGCAACGTCGAGCAGCGCAAAGGCATGGGCGGCGGAACGCAGATCGTCGCTGATCGCCATGGCCTTCGCGGAAAGCCGCTCGAAGATTTCGAGCTCGAGCCCGAGGGCGCGGTCGCCGGCATTGGCGATCTTGGCCTCGATCTCGCCGAGCTCGGAGGTGGTGAAGCGCACCTGCCCCGCCAGCGTCTGGCGATGGATGAAGGTCGCATTCAGCGGCGGCGACATCAGCTTGTCGCCGTGCTGCGCGGTGACCTCGACGAAATAGCCGAGCACGTTGTTGTGGCGGATCTTCAGGCCCTTCACCGAGGTCACGTCGGCGTAGCGCGCCTGCATCGAGGCCACCACCAGGCGCGAGGCGTCGCGCAGGTTGCGCGCCTCGTCGAGCGCGGGCTCATAACCCTGACGCACGAAGCCGCCGTCGCGCTTGATCAGCGGCAATTGCTCGTCGAGCGCGCTGGCGAACTCGGCTGCGAGCTCGCGCGACGGGCGCTGCAAGGCCGCCATCACCGCCGCGATCTCCTGCGGCGGCTGATCAAGCTCGCCAAGCCGTGCCAGCACCTGGTCGGCGGCGATGATGCCGTCGCGCAGGCCCGCGAGGTCGCGCGGTCCGCCGCGGCCGACCGAGAGACGGGCCAGCGCCCGCGACATGTCGGGCGCGCCGCGCAAAATGCTGCGAATGTCCTCGCGCGCAGCGGAGTCCGCGACGAAGGTGCTGACCGCATCGAGCCGCCGCGCGATCGCCGGCGCGTCCGTCAGTGGCGCCGCGAGCCGCTGCGCCAGCAGACGCGAGCCCGCCGAGGTCACGGTGCAGTCGATGGCGTCGAGCAGCGAGCCGCGCCGTTCGCCGGCCAGCGTCCGCGTCAGCTCGAGATTGGCGCGGGTGGCCGGATCGATCGCCATGGTCGCGCCCGATGCCTCGCGCGCGGGCGGTGACAGCGGCGGATGCTTGCCGACCTGGGTGCGGTCGACATAGGTGACGGCGGCGGCCGCAGCGGTAGCTTCCAGCCTCGTCAGCTGCGCCAGACCATCCATGGTCGCGACCGCAAAATAGTCGCACAGGCGCTTCTCGGCGGTGGCGCCGTCGAAGACGTCGCGGGTCAGCGGCGTCACCGCCGGCAGCTCGCGCAGGGTCTGTCCGAGTTCGCTGTCGTTATAGAGCGCGTCGGTGACGATCGCCTCGTTCGGATTGATGCGCGCGAGCGTTGCGGCGAGTTCGCCGCCAGAGCATTCCGTCACCATGAATTCGGCGGTCGAGATGTCGATCCAGGCCAGACCAAAACGGTCGCCGCCGGCGGACGAGCGGGCACGCGCGATCGCCAGCAGATAGTTGTTGGCGCGGGCATCGAGCAGCGTGTCCTCGGTCAGCGTGCCCGGCGTGACCAGCCGCACCACGCCGCGGCGCACGACGCTCTTGTTGCCGCGCGCCTTCGCAGCGGCGGGATCCTCGGTCTGCTCGCACACCGCGACCCGGTGCCCGGCGCTGATCAGGCGGTGCAGATAGTCCTCGGAGCGCTCGACCGGTACGCCGCACATCGGGATATCCGCGCCCTGATGCTTGCCGCGCTTGGTCAGCACGATGCCGAGCGTCCTGGACGCAATCTCGGCGTCCTCGAAGAACAGCTCGTAGAAATCGCCCATCCGGTAGAACAGCAGGAGGCCCTGATGCGCCGCCTTGATCTCGAGGTACTGTTCCATCATCGGCGTGACGCGCGCGGCAACTTCCGCCTGCGGCGCGGGCACATCGTCGGGGGGCGGTACAGGTATCGGCTGTTGCATTGTCATGGGCGGCGCAACCTACAAAATTTCGGCACCTGCTCCTATCGCTTTGGCCGCCGAGAGGAGGTTTTCCACGTTGTCCGCACCACGGGATAATGAGTGCCAATATTCGGTCGTCATTCCGGGATGCGCCGACAGGCGCAGGCCCGGAATCCATAACCCCGATTGGTGGTTATGGATTCCGGGCTCGCCCTTCGGGCGCCCCGGAATGACGGCGGAGTTTCATGCGCTCAGCCGAATACGCCGCCCGCGAAACCGTCAATTGACCTGCCGCGGGCGCCCTCCTAAAACTCCGCCGACATTGAAGAATTTGGGCCGGATCGCGGCATTCAGGGAGAACAACGATGCGTGACGTCTTTATCTGCGATGCCGTGCGGACCCCGATCGGCCGCTTCGGCGGCTCGCTCGCCAAGGTGCGGGCGGACGATCTCGCCGCCGCCCCGATCAAGGCGCTGATGGCCAAGCACCCCAAGCTCGACTGGTCGCAGGTGGACGAAGTCTTCTTCGGTTGCGCCAACCAGGCCGGCGAGGACAACCGCAACGTCGCGCGCATGGCGCTCCTGCTCGCAGGCCTCCCGGATTCGGTTCCCGGCCAGACCCTGAACCGGCTCTGCGCCTCCGGCCTCGATGCGGTCGGTGCCGCGGGGCGCGCCATCCGCTCCGGCGAGATCGAGCTTGCGATCGCCGGCGGCGTCGAATCCATGACCCGCGCGCCGTTCGTGATGGGCAAGGCGCAGGAGGCCTTCTCGCGCTCGGCCGAGATCTTCGACACCACCATCGGCTGGCGCTTCATCAATCCGCTGCTCAAGGCGCAGTACGGCGTCGACGCGATGCCGGAGACCGGCGAGAACGTCGCCGAGGAATTCCAGGTCTCGCGCGCCGACCAGGACGCCTTTGCCATCCGCTCGCAGCAGCGCGCCGGAGCTGCGATCGCAGCCGGCTATTTCGCGGAAGAAATCACCCCGATCATCATTCCCGGTGGCAAGGCCGGCCCGATCACGGTCGACAAGGATGAGCATCCTCGCCCCGAGACCACGCTGGAGGGCCTCGCCAAGCTGAAGCCGATCGTGCGCAATCCCGGCACGGTGACCGCCGGCAACGCCTCCGGCGTCAATGATGGCGCCGCCGCCATGATCCTCGCCTCGGAAGCCGCCGTGAAGAAGCATGGTCTGACGCCGCGCGCGCGCATTCTCGGGCTTGCCTCGGCCGGCGTGCCGCCGCGCATCATGGGCATCGGCCCGGTGCCGGCGACCCGCAAGCTGATGGAGCGGCTCGGCAAGAAGATCAGTGATTTTGACCTGATCGAGCTCAACGAAGCCTTCGCCTCGCAGGGGATCGCCTGCATGCGCCAGCTCGGCGTGCCTGATGATGCCGACTTCGTCAATCCGCATGGCGGCGCCATCGCGCTCGGCCATCCCCTCGGCATGAGCGGCGCCCGCCTCGCGCTCACCGCCGTGCACGGCATGGAGAAGCGCGGCGGCAAGCTCGCGCTCGCCACCATGTGCGTCGGCGTCGGTCAGGGCGTTGCCGTGGCGATCGAGAAGGTGAATTGACGAAACGCGCAACGTCTCGTCATCCCGGGGCAGCCCGACAGGGCTGAACCCGGGAATCTCGAGATTCCGGGTCTGGTCCTTCGGACCATCCCGGAATGACAGGGAGCTTCCCCAAATTAGTTATATCCTATAATGATTGGCGGAAGCGTTGACCGGCCGGACCAAAATGGCCGGGGAGGAGTTCGCCAATGACATTCATCTATCCCACAGACAGCAACAAGGCGCATCCGCTGCCGCTGTCGCCCGAGTACAAGAGCTCGATCAAGCGCGCGCCGAACAAGCCCTTGATCCCGATGCGCCACACGCTGTCGGAGCTGACCGGCCCGGTCTACGGCCAGGAGACCGTGCGCGAGGGCGACAATGATCTCACCCGCCAGCACAGTGGCGAGCCGCTCGGCGAGCGCATCATCGTGCACGGCCATGTGCGCGACGAGGACGGGCGCGGCGTGCCGAATTCGCTGGTCGAGATCTGGCAGGCCAATTCCTGCGGCCGCTACGTGCATGTTCGCGACCAGCATCCGGCGCCGCTCGATCCGAATTTCACCGGCGCCGGCCGCACCGTGAGCGATGCGGCTGGCTACTACCGCTTCGTTTCCATCAAGCCCGGCGCTTATCCCTGGGGCAATCATCACAATGCCTGGCGTCCCGCGCACATCCATCTGTCTGTGTTCGGGCATTCCTTCGTCACGCGTCTCGTGACGCAGATGTATTTCCCGAACGATCCGCTGTTCCCGTTCGATCCGATCTTCAACTCGGTGCCGGACGAGAAGGCACGGGCGCGGATGGTGTCGTCGTTCGATCTCGAGAACACCCAGCCCGAATGGGCGCTGTGCTACCGCTTTGACATCGTGCTGCGCGGCAAGAACGCCACGCCTATGGAGAACCACTAAGTGCAGGACAACGGGATCACCCCATCACAGACCGTCGGTCCGTTCTTCAAATACGGCCTGACGCCGAATGGCGAATATGCCTGGAACGACGCGTTCACCAACTCGACGCTGACGCCCGACGTCTCCGGCGAGCGCGTTCGCATCGAGGGCCGCGTGTTCGACGGTGACGGCATTGCCGTGCCTGACGTCATGCTGGAGATCTGGCAGGCGGATGCGCAGGGCCGCTTCGCCGACCCGCAGGACAAGCGCGCACTGCCGAACGCGAGCTTCCGCGGCTTCGCCCGCTGCGGCACCGACAAGGACGGCAATTACTCCTTCGACACCATCAAGCCGGGCGCGGTGCCGGATCCCGATGGCAAGCCGCAGGCGCCGCACATTCTTGTCGCGGTGTTCGGCCGCGGCATGCTGCGGCATCTCTACACCCGCATCTATTTCAGCGACGAGGCCGGCAATGCCGCCGATCCCGTGCTGGCGCTGGTGCCCGCCGACCGGCGGACCACGCTGACGGCGGTGCGCGAAGCCGGCAAGGCGGTCTATCGGCTCGACCTGCGGCTTCAGGGCGACAACGAGACGGTGTTCTTCGACGTTTAATCCCAGCGTCGTCCCGGATCTACGCGCGCTTGGGGCGCGCTTGTCCGGGACGACGGCCGGGCACAACCGCCCTCCGCACAGAAAGTCGCTCCCGTTTTCCCGTAGTTTTCCGGAGTTCGTGGGGTACAATTTCCACGCGAAGCAATCCCGTGTTTACCGCAGTCGTTTAGAGTCCGTTGGATTTCGACGTGCGGCATCGGATTGTTCCATGAAAATTCGTCTTTCGCTTTCTTCTGCCATCATTGCATTCGGCATCGTCCTGGCCCTCGGTTTCACGGCCGTGGTCTCCACCAGCCTGTACGCCTTGAAAGAGCTCAAGGTCGGCGGACCGCTCTATTCCGACATCAAGCTCGGCAACGACCTCATCGCCGATATCCTGCCACCGCCGGAATATGTCATCGAGGCCTATCTCGAAGCCACCCTCGCCATGCGCGAGCCGGACCAGCTGGCGGCCCATGGCGAGCGTCTGGTCCAGCTCCGCAAGGATTACGACGAGCGCAAGGCCTTCTGGGTCGCCTCCAGCCTCTCCGCCGACCTGAAGACGGCGCTGGTGTCGAAGTCCGACGCCGAAGTACAGAAATTCTGGAAGCTGTTGTCCGACCAGCTCCTGCCGGCCCTCAAGGCCAAGGATATGGCTGCTTCCGAACGCGCCTATGCGCAGCTCAAGGACGCCTACACCGCGCATCGTGCCGTCATCGACAGCATCGTCGAGAGCGCCAACAAGCAGAATGCCGACATGGAGAAGCTGGCCGCGGACCGCGACAGCGCGATGCTCTATATCCTCCTCGGTGTCTCTGCCGCCGTCCTTGCCTTCATTGCCGCAGGCCTGCTCGGCGTTGCCCTCGGCGTGGTGCGCCCGATCGTGCGCATGACGGACACGATGCAGAAGCTCGCGACCGGCGATCTCGCCGCCGACATTCCTTTCGCGCAGCGCCAGGATGAGGTCGGCTCGATGGCGGGCGCGCTTGTGGTGTTCAAGCAGGCGGCGGTCGAGAATTCGCGCCTGCGCGAGGAGCAGTTGCGCAAGGAGCAGGAGGCGGCGCTGGCCAAGCGCAGCGCCCTGCACCAGATGGCCGAGACCGTCGAGCGCGAGACCGGCCGCTCGGTCGACACCGCGAGCGCGGCGAGCCAAGGCGTTGAGCGGGCCGCCTCCAGCCTGTCCGAGATCGCAAGTTCGCTCTCGGCCCAGTCGCAGGCGGTCGCCGCAGCCTCCACCCAGGCCCTCGGCAGCTCGCAGACCGTCTCGGCCGCGGCCGAACAACTGAGCGCCTCGATCCGCGAGATCGCGACCCAGGTCCTACGCACCTCGACCGTCACCAAATCCGCTGTCGCCGGCCGCGAGCAGGCGCGGTCCACCATCCAGGCGCTGGCCGGTTCGGTGAAGAAGATCGCCGAAGTCTCCGACCTGATCGGCGGCATCGCCGGCCAGACCAACCTGCTGGCGCTCAACGCCACGATCGAGGCGGCACGCGCCGGCGAGGCCGGCCGCGGCTTCGCCGTGGTCGCCGCGGAGGTGAAATCGCTGTCCGACCAGACCGCCAAATCCACCGAGGAGATCACGCGCCTGATTGCCGAGATCCAGACCTCGACGCAGGCCGCTGTCGATGCCGTCGAGACCATGGGAGGCCACATCGCCGAGATCGATGGCGTGGCGACCTCGGTTGCCGCCGCGATGGAGGAGCAGGACGCAGCGACGCGGGAGATCACGCGGTCGATTTCCGAATCGGCGTCCGCAGCCAAGGAGGTCTCGGCCAAGATCGGCAATGTCAGCCGCGACGCCGTCTCCGTGAACGAGCGCGCCTCGGAGGTCAGGCAGGCGATCGTCGGCATGGCGACCAACCTCGAACAGCTGCGTTCGGTCGTGGTCCGGACCGTGCGTGACTCGACCGCGGCGGCGTGACGCTCGGCGCGATGCCTGCCGCTGGTGCCGGCGGTTGTGATCGTGCAATATGGCGCGGCACGGGGGCATCGTGGTTTTCATGACGAATCCGCAACTGTCGGCGGTTGCCGAGCCTGCCTACCTCACGGCCGCGCTGCGCAGGGCCGGCGCGCTGGACGCCGGTGCCGTGCGCGAGGTGAAGGTGCTGCATCAGCGCGACACGCTCGTGTCACATATCGTGCGTCTCGGCTTGCGCTATGTCGGGGAGTCCGTTGGCGCGCCGCAGTCCCTGATCCTGAAGACCGCGCATGCCGCCTTCGCGAAGACACTTGCAAATGGCGGCCGGAACGAGGTCGCCTTCTACACGAAGCTTGCGCCAATCATGCCATCGGGACTCGTGCCGCGCTGCTTCGACGGGAATTTTGACGAGGAGAGCCAGGCCTGGCATCTCCTGGCCGAGGATCTTACCGACACCCACGAGATCGCGACCCAATGGCCGTTGTCGCCATCGCGCGAGCAGGCGATGGCGATCGTCACCACCCTGGCGCGGATGCATGCGGCGTGGTGGGACCACGCGGACCTCGGCGACACCGTCGGAACCTGGATGAGCACGGACGACTCAACGAGGTTGATGGAGACCTTTGCGGGCCATTACGATCGTTTTGCCGATCTACTCGGTGACCGCCTCAGCGAAGAGCGGCGCATTCTCTATCGCCGTTTCATCGAGCAGTCGGACCGTCTGTTCGAGCGCTATCATTCGCGCCGCCACCTCACCATCGCTCATGGCGATGCTCATATCTGGAATTTCTTGCTGCCACGCGCCGGCGCCAACGATAGCGTGCGCATTTTCGATTTCGATCAGTGGCGCATCAACGTTCCGACCGGCGATCTCGCCTACATGATGGCGACGCAATGGTATCCGGACCGCCGGCAGGCACTCGAGCGGCCCTTGCTCAACCTCTATCATGAGACGCTGATGCAGCACGGTGTCACCGGCTACACGCGTGGCGCGCTCGACCGGGACTACCGCCAGTCGGTGCTTTGGCACATCACCAAGCCGGTCTGGCAGTGGAGCGTCAACATCCCGCCGGTGATCTGGTGGAATAATCTGGAGCGGGTGATGATGGCGGTCGAGGATTTGGGGTGTGAGGAGTTGTTGTAGGGGGCTCGTGCCACAAGCCGTCATTGCGAGGAGCACTTGCGACGAAGCAATCCAGACTGCTTGCTGCGGAAAGATTCTGGATTGCTTCGCTGCGCTCGCAATGACGAGGAGGCGCGAGCCTTCAACTACTCCATCACCGCATGTTCCGGCCCCGCGGCCTGCTTGCGCAGCGTCGCCTTGGTCGAGCCGATCAGCAGGGCGAGCGGGATGGTGCAGAGGATGAAGAGCATCACCAGCTGGTAGTCGTGTGCGAAGGCGATGATCTGGGCCTGCACGCTGACCATCCTGTCGGCCATGGCGCGGCCGGCGTCGGTGGAGAGATTGATCATGCCGCTGACGTCGGGCATCTGGAGCGCGTGGTTGAATGGATTGATGTGCTCGGAGAGGATCGCGTAGGTCCGCCGCGTTCCCTGCGTCAGCTCGGCGATGACGACGGAGATGCCGACCGAGCTCGCGACGTTGCGCATCAGGGTCAGCATCGCGGCGCCGTCGGTGCGGAGCTCGTTCGACAGTGTCAGGAACGACACGGTCGAGAGCGGAACGAACACAAGGCCGAAGCCAAAGCCCTGGATGACGCTGACGGTGACGATCTCCGGCACCTGGGTCAGGTCGGTCCAGCCGGTCATCTGGAACAGCGAGCCCGCGGTCAGCGTCAGGCCGGTGATGATCAGCGTGCGCGCCTCGAAATAACGCATCATGCGGCCGACCAGCATCATGGCGAAGAAAGTTCCGAAGCCGCGGCTTGCGAGCAGCAGGCCGGCGGTGATGATGGGATAGCCGATCACGTTCTGCATGTAAGGCGAGGCCAGCGCCATGGTCGAGAACAGCACGAGCCCCATCACGATCATGAACATGCAGCCGGTGACGAAGTTGCGGTCCCGAAACAGCGCGAAGCGGATGAACGGCGTCGAGGTCGTGAAGGAGTGTGCGATGAAGAAATAGAAGGCGACGGCCGAGACGACGAACTCGGCGATGATCTCGTTGGATTCGAGCCAGCCCAATTGCTCGCCGCGGTCGAGCGCGAGCTGAAGCGCGCCGATCGCGACCGCCAGCGCCGCGAAGCCGAACCAGTCGAATTTGAGGCTGAGATCCTTCCTGGTCTCGTCCATGAAGACGATCAGCCCGATCACGGTGATCGCGCCGAACGGCAGGTTGACGAAGAACACCCAGTGCCACGAATAGGTCTCGGTCAGCCAGGCGCCGAGCGACGGCCCCATGATCGGTCCCATCATCACGCCCATGCCCCAGATCGACATCGCCTTGGCGCGTTCCTGGAGCGTGTAATAGTCGAGCATGACCGATTGCGACAGCGGCACCAGCGCGGCGCCGAACACGCCTTGCAGCAGGCGAAACAGCACCATCTGGTTGATGTCCTGCGCGAGGCCGCACAGCACCGAGGCCATGGTGAAGCCGGCCGAGCAGATGATGAAGATGCGCTTGCGGCCGAAGCGGTTGGCGATCCAGCCCACCGGGGCCGTCATGATCGCGGCGGCGACGATGTAGGAGGTCAGCACCCAGTTGATCTGGTCCTGCGAGGCCGACAGCGTGCCCTGCATGTAGGGCAGCGCGACGTTGGCGATGGTGGTGTCCAGTGCCTGCATGATGGTCGCGGTCATGGCGCAGATCGTCACCATGTTCCGGCGCAGACCGGGGACCATCAGGCTGGCATCGGGGCCGGACATCCGGATCAGTCCTTGTCCTGATTCGCGGCCGCCGAGAGCCCGAGCAGGCCGGCGAGCGAACGCTTGTGGCCGGTGTCGATGGTGGCGTAGACGCTCATGCCGGCCTTCAGCTTCCGCACATATTTGTCGGTCTCGTCGAAATAGATCCGGATCGGCACGCGCTGCACCACCTTGACGAAATTGCCGGTGGCGTTCTGCGGCGGCAGGATCGCGAATTGCGCGCCGGTGCCGGGTGCGAGCGAGCCGATCTTGCCCTTGAAGACGTGGTTCGGGAACGCATCGACCTCGAGGGTAACGGGCTGTCCCTCCGTGACGTAGGTGAGGTCGCTCTCCTTCGGATTGGCGTCGACCCAGGGATGGGCGACGTCGATGATGGAGAACACCGGCGTGCCGGCGGCGACGTAGCGGCCGAGCTGGATCTGCTCGACCTGCGTCGCCACGCCGCCCATCGAGGCGCGCACCACGGCGTGGTCGAGATTGCGCTCCGCATTGTCGAGCTTGGCCTTCGCCTGCGCATAGGGCGGGAACTTCTCCAGCGGCAGGTCGCTATCGCCGAGCAGCTGCGTCTTGGCGGTCGAGATCTGCTGCTTGACGTATTGCGCGATCGAGCCAGAGGTGACCAGCGCGTTCGCGGCGTTGTCGAGGTCGAGCTGCGAGCCGTAGCTGTTCTTGACCAGCGCCTGCTTGCGCTCGACGTCGCGCTGCTTCAGGTCGACGCCTTGCTGGGCGAGGTTGAGCATGTCGCCGTAGATCTTGATGTTGGCGCGGAGATTGTCATAGGTCGTCTGCGCCTGGGCGAGCTGTGCCTTGGCCTCGTCGACCGCAAGGCGGTACGGCACGGGGTCGATCTCGAACAGCACGTCGCCCTGCTTGACGAGCTGGCCTTCCCTGACGACGACCTTCTCGATCTTGCCGGAGATGTCGGGCGTCACCAGCACCTTCTGTGCGCCGACATAGGCGTCGTCGGTGCCGACATAGCGGCCGCCATTGAGATAGAAGGTGAGGCCGCCGATGGCGACGACGATGGGCAGCACGACCATCAGCAGGAAGCGACGATAGCGGCGCAGTCCGGCCAGGATGCGGCGACGCGGATCGGCGCCGGCCTTCTTGGTCGGCTTGCCGCTGTCGGCCTTCTGCTCGGGCTGGAACTTGAGAACCTGATCAGCCATAGCGCTGCTCCTTGCGTGCTTGGTCCGCGCCGCTGGTCTGGATCGCGTTCCGCACGTTTTCCTTGATTGTTTCGAGCTGGGTGAGGAGACGGTGGGCGTCCGCCGGATTGATGCCATCGAGCGCGTTCGCCGTGAGCTCGGACTTCAGGCCGCTCATCTTGCCGAGCAATTGCCGCCCGGCCTTCTTCAGGTACAGCCGCTTGACGCGGCGGTCCGACGCGTCGCTGCGGCGCTCGATCCAGTCGTTGTCGCAGAGCTTGTCGATCAGGCGCGTCAGCGTGATCGGCTGCATCTCCAGGAGCTCGGCGAGCTCCGACTGCTTCATGCCCTCGCTGCGCTCGACCTTGGCCAGCACCGCCCATTGCGCGCGGGTGATGCCGAAGCGCGATGCCTCCTTGTCGGCATAGACGCGCAGCAGGCGGTAGAGTTCGGCAAGCGTAAACAGGAAGTTCTGGTCCACGGCCCCACGGCTCATGAGCTTGGTCTCCAATAAGCTTGCAATATAATAAGCAAGCTTATGATTATTTCACGATCGAGTTACCGGGACGCTGTCCCGCAGCGAGAGCATGGCTGACCGCCATTTGCCGGTCTCGCTTTGGGTTCCCTTGCCGAAATGCTAGAAGCGAGGCCGATGACCCCTGCAAAACCGGCATTTCCCGCGCCCGACCACGATCACGGCCGCTGCACCGCGGACGCGCTGGCGCATGCCGAGGAGGTCTGCGAACAGCGCGCCCAGAAATTCACGCCAATACGCCGCCAGGTGCTGGGGGCGCTGCTCTCCAGCCACCGCCCGCTCGGCGCCTATGAGGTGATCGACGAACTGGCGAAGTCGATGCCGCGGCCGGCGCCGATCACGGTCTACCGTGCTCTCGATTTCCTGATGGCCAACGGCCTCGTGCACCGCATCGAGAGCCGCAACGCCTATCTGGCCTGCGCCGCCCACGACCACGACGCGACCTCGGCGGTGGCGTTCCTGATCTGCGAGCGCTGCGGCCTGGTCGGCGAGATTCCGTCGGCATCCTTCGCCAAGGACCTCAATGCGGCCGCGCGCAGCTCGGGCTTCGCTCCCAAATTGTCCGTGGTGGAGATCACGGGCGTCTGCACCCATTGCCAGAAAGCTGCATAAGATTAACAACGGCGCAAAGCCGGTTTCGGGAAGAGATGTCCGCACCACAAGCCATACCGTCCGCCGGCCGTCCCCTCAGTGCCGGCGCCATCGCCCTGATGCTCATGCTGTGCCTGACCTGGGGCTTCAACCAGATCGCGGTGAAGCTGGTGCTGCCGGACATCCCCCCGATGCTTCAGGCCACGATCCGCTCGATGGGGGCGCTGCCGGTGCTGTTCATCATCGGCACGTTTCGCGGCGTCAGATTCTTTGAACGCGACGGCACCTGGAAGCCCGGCATCATCGCCGGACTGATGTTCGGCATCGAGTTCGTTCTGATCTTTCAGGGCCTGCGCTTCACCCCGGCGTCGCGGGCGGTCGTGTTCCTCTACACCGCGCCGTTCTTCGTCGCCCTCGGCTCTTATCAGGTGCTCGGCGAGCGGCTCGGCGGCACGCAATGGCTGGGGCTCGCGGTGAGCTTTGCCGGCGTCGCACTCGCGATCGGCGTGCCGCAGCCGGATGTCGACGCCAAGGTGCTGCTCGGCGACCTCATGATCGTCGGCGGCGCGGCGCTGTGGGCCGCGACCACGCTGGTCGCCAAGGGCACCCGGCTGCGCTTTGCAGCGCCCGAAAAGGCCCTCGGCTATCAGGTCGCAACCTCGATCCCGATCCTGGGGCTAGCGGCCTGGCTGTTCGGCGAATCCATCACGCACATGCCCGCCCCACTGTCCCTCGGCCTCATGGCCTTCCAGGCGATCTGGGTGGTGGGAACCACGTTCACGCTTTGGTTCGCGCTGGTGAAGGCCTATTCGGCCAGCAAATTGTCGGCTTTTACCTTCATCACCCCTTTGTTTGGCGTGGTGGGTAGCTATTTCATCATGCACGACACCCTAAGCCTGACATTCGGGGCGGCTGCAGTCCTTGTAATTGCTGGGCTTTTTCTGGTTAACCGTCCGAGCCAAAGTGCTGCGGCGCCGCGCGATGCATTGCTGAACGTCACCAAAACCTGATATTTGGACCCCATGAACAAGCTCGAAAACCCCATTGATTCCGACATCGCGGGCCCCGCGCCCCGGCACCGGACCACCCAGGTCAAGGTCGGCAACGTTGCCGTTGGTGGCGGCGCGCCGATCGTCGTGCAGTCGATGACCAACACCGACACCGCCGACATCGACGGCACCATCGCCCAGGTCGCAGCGCTCGCGCGCGCCGGCTCCGAAATGGTCCGCATCACCGTGGACCGCGAGGAGGCCGCCGCCGCCGTTCCGCACATCCGCGACGGCCTGGCCAAGCGCGGTATCACCACGCCCTTGATCGGTGACTTCCACTATATCGGCCACAAGCTGCTTGCGGCCTATCCGGCCTGCGCCGAGGCGCTCGCCAAGTACCGCATCAATCCCGGCAATGTCGGCTTCAAGGACAAGCGCGACACCCAGTTCGCCGACATCATCGAGATCGCCAACAAGAACAGCAAGCCGGTCCGCATCGGTGCCAATTGGGGCTCGCTCGATCAGGAGCTGCTGACCAAGCTGATGGACGAGAACGCCGCGTCCGCCAATCCGCGCGACGTGCGCGCGGTGACGCGCGAGGCCATGGTGCAGTCGGCGCTCTTGTCGGCCGCGCGCGCCGAAGAGCTCGGCATGCCCAAGGATCGCATCATCCTCTCGGCCAAGGTGTCGGCCGTCCAGGACTTGATCGCGGTCTACCAGGATCTCGCGTCGCGTTCCGATTACGCCATCCATCTCGGCCTCACCGAGGCCGGCATGGGCTCGAAGGGCATCGTGGCGTCGTCCGCCGCGCTCGGCATCCTGCTTCAGCAGGGCATCGGCGACACCATCCGCATCTCGTTGACGCCGGAGCCCGGCGGCGACCGCACCCGTGAGGTGCAGGTTGGCCAGGAGCTGCTCCAGACCATGGGCTTCCGCACCTTCGTGCCGCTGGTTGCGGCCTGCCCCGGCTGCGGCCGCACCACCTCGACCACGTTCCAGGAGCTGGCGCGCTCGATCCAGGATTTCATCCGCGACGAGATGCCGACCTGGAAGACGAAGTATCCCGGCGTCGAAGAGCTCAACGTTGCGGTGATGGGTTGCATCGTCAACGGCCCCGGCGAATCCAAGCACGCCAATATCGGCATCTCGCTGCCGGGCACCGGCGAAGCGCCGGCCGCGCCCGTCTTCGTCGACGGCAAGAAGTTCCGCACGCTGCGCGGCCCGACCATCTCCGCCGACTTCAAGGCGCTGGTGATCGACTACATCGACCAGCGCTACGGCCAGGGCGCCAAGGTGCCGGTGACTGCGGCGGAGTAGTTTTATCAGGTCAGCATGTAATCGTGCTGACCTGGCCCGTCTCTCCATATCTCAGCAGCAGACCGTCCCGGGTGACTACGCTGGCGCCAAGGTCGCGAGCGGTTGCAATGATGATCCGATCCGCGGGATCGCGTGGCGGCTCGCCCGGCAAAAAAGATGACGCGATCAAGATATCGGGCGTCAGTTCGGCGAGCCGTATTCCCTCGACGTCAAGCAGCCGTTGAAACCAACGTTCTGGTCTCGTTGAGAGGCCCAACCGGTTGCGTGCAACGAGCAAGCCGATTTCCCATGCCGTAATTGCGGACACGAAGATTGCGGTTCCGGCGCGATACGCGGCCTCGATCGCTTCCCTCGCCTCCGAGGCGATGGGCTTGTCCTCAACAATCCAAATCGCCGCATGCGTATCGAGTAGAAGAGGCGCCGGTTCATTCATAGACCTTGCCCCAATCGGGATCTGCCGGCTCCGTCAGGTCTACGCCCGGTGGGATATGTGCCAATCCTTTGAGCGCGCCGAACAGCGGATGGCGGCCAAGCTTCTTGGCGCGAGCGGGCGGGGGCTCCGCGGAGCTCGGCTCAACCCGCCGAAACACGACCTTGCGAGCCTTCGTGTCGACCTGCTCGGTACGGAAGCCCGCGGCTAGCCAGACCTTGGTCATGACGTTGTTCGTCGGGTTGTTGCTCCACCAAGCCGGATACTGAGGTGAGTTAGGGGGCAGCTTGCTTCCGATGATCCGCTCGATTTCGGCAAAGGTCATGGGGACCTCTCTAGCTCGCTGGGACTTCAGAAATTCACCGAGCCGCTCGTATTTACCCATGTCGAAACCCTCCAACTGCTACTAACACTATTAAAGCTTTATAAGTGTGTCAAGAGGTGGTTGCAGCTCTGCCCTTTGCGTCCGCTCGTGCAAAGCCTACGATGGCTGCCAACTAAGAACGCATCGGGAGACACGCCATGAGTTCACTCGCCGGCAAGCAGGGCCCGCGCTATCGCCACACGACTGAGGACGGCGCGCCCTACGAGACCATCGCGGTCGAAAAGCTCACTCCCATCATCGGCGCAGAGATCATTGGCGTCGATATCGGCAAGCTCGTCGATGGCGATGCCCGCTCCAACCGGCAGATGGACGAGATCCACCGCGCGCTCGCCGAAAACCTCGTCATCTTCTTCCGCGACCAGCAGATCACCCCGCAGCAGCATCTCGCGTTCGGCCGCAAGTTCGGCGAGCTGCATTTTCACCCCGCCGCGCCGCACGAGGACGAAGACCCGGCGCTGATGAAGATCTACGCCGACAAGAACTCGCCGCGGGCCAATGGCGAGGGCTGGCATTCCGACGTGTCCTGCGATCTCGAGCCGCCGATGGGCTCGATCCTCTACATCAAGCAATGCCCGCCGCGCGGCGGCGACACGCTGTTCGCCAACATGTATGCGGCCTATGAGGCTCTGTCCGATCGCATGAAGGCCTATCTCGACGGCCTGACTGCTTTGCACGACGGCGAGCCGATCTATCGCGGGCTCTATGCGAACTATGGCGTCGCCGACCGCCCCTCTTATCCGAACGCGGAGCACCCGGTGGTGCGCACGCATCCGGTCACGGGAAAGAAGGCGCTCTACGTCAACCGCGGCTTCGCGCGCCACATCAACGGCATTCCCCGCGACGAGAGCGACGCGATGCTCGCCTATCTCTATCAGCACGCGGAAAATCCGCTGTTCCAGTGCCGCTTCCGCTGGACCGAGAACGCCATCGCGTTCTGGGACAACCGCTGCACCCAGCATCGCGCGATGTGGGACTACTGGCCGCATACCCGCTCAGGCACGCGGGTGACGGTGAAGGGCGAAAGGCCCGTGTGAGTGCGGCTCTTGCCATGCGGTGCCGCGTCGATCGCCGCTGCGCTCGAGGCTCGCAGCTTACCCCAAAAGGGGTAGGTCAGGTCATCCCTGCGGGTAATTGAATTCGCGAGCCGGTGAGCCCTACGGTGCCGCATCAGAATGGGCCATATCACCATGCCACAGGTGATAGTGGACGCGCCGAGATATCAGAGCATCGTCATTCGCAACGATGACGGGAACTCAACCGGCAAAAGCGCCGGCTCGCGCGTCACATCGGATCGAGTGCCACTTCTTCGCAGGACGACAAAACGTCCGGCGGCTTCGCTATGGTTTGCAGCCACCCTCGTGGTGTCGTGCCTTTCGGATGTACCGCGTCCCGGCGACGGGGCGCACGCGCAGTCCAATGGCGTCGCGGGCGATTCCCTGCGGCCTGGACAAGCAAGGACGAGCAATGCGGGTGATGCGCGTCAGGCCGGAAACCAGGAGCAAAGCGCGGAGATGCTCGCCCGCGATCTCGCGACGGCGCGACGTGACCTCGAATTGCAGCAGGGCTTGCTGAATAAAGAGCGCGAGGAGTGGGGTCGAGCCCGGACCGCCTTGTGGAGCGAAGCCGCGGAACTGAGAAAATCGCTGAAGGAGACGTCTCAGGATGGCGCGGCCGACGTACAGAAGTCCCTGCGAGAGGAGCGCGGGCGAGCCGCGCGGCTGGAACAGGACCTTGCTGCAGCTCGTCGTGACGTGGAAAAGCAGGCCGCCCTCGCAGCCAAGGCAAGCGATGATGCGGCGGAGCTGAAGCGAGCCGCGCAAAGCGGCGCGGCGGATCTGCAGAAGGCGCTGGAACAGGAGCACACGCGGACTGCGCGATTGGAGCAGGACCTCGCGGCGGCCCGTCGCGACGTGGAAGCGCAGGCCGCCCTCGCAGCCAAGGCAAGCGATGATGCGGCGGAGCTGAAGCGAGCCGCGCAAAGCGGCGCGGCGGATCTGCAGAAGGCACTGGAACAGGAGCACGCGCGGACTGTGCGACTGGAGCAGGACCTCGCTGCGTCCCGTCGCGAGGTGGAAGCGCAGGCCGCTCTGGCGGCCAAGGCAAACGATGACGCGGCGGAGCTGAAGCAGGCCGCGCAAAGCGGCGCGGCGGACCTGCAGAAGGCGCTCGAGCAGGAGCACGCGCGGACCGCGCGATTGGAACAGGACCTCGCTGCGTCCCGTCGCGAGGTGGAAAAGCAGACTGCATTGGCGGTCAAGGCAAACGATGAAGGGGCGGAGCTGAAGCAGGCCGCGCAAAGCGACGCGACGGATCTGCAGAAGGCACTGGAGCAGGAACACGCGCGGACTGTGCGACTGGAGCAGGACCTCGCTGCGTCCCGTCGCGAGGTGGAAAAGCAGGCCGCCCTGGCGGCCAAGGCAAACGATGACGCGGCGGAGCTGAAGCAGGCCGCGCAAACCGACGCGACGGATCTGCAGAAGGCACTGGAGCAGGAACACTCGCGGACTGTGGGACTGGAACAGGACCTCGCGGCGTCCCGTCGCGACGTGGAAACGCAAGCTGCGCTGACGGCGAAGGCCGGCGATGAGCTCGCCAGACTGAAGCAGGCGGCGGAAGCGAGCGCTGCGGAACTGCGTCGATCGATGCAGAGGGAGCACGAGAGAGCCAATGCATTGGCACAGGATCTCTCGATGGCGCGCACCAAGATCTATGCATACGAGGCTCATGCCGCACGAGCCAACGAAGCAGCACAGCAGAAACAGGCGGAAGCAAACGACACCGCCGAGTTGCGACAATTGCTCCAACGCGAGCGGCAGCGGGCTGAGCAGCTGGCTCGCGATCTTGCAATCAAAAGCCGCGAACGCGACGCGCAGGCCGAGCGGGCAGCCGAAGCGAACGCGCAGGTCGCCGGAATGAAGCAAGCTGCGGAGCAGGCTATGGCCGAGCAGCGCAGCCTGCTGCAGCGGGAGCGTGGCAGGGCCGAGCAGTTGGAGAGGGATCTCGCATCGGCCAACCGCGGCATTGGTATCTCCGCTGCGAAAGTGGCGCCTGTTGCGTCTCAGGTGGTCACCGCCGCCGCCGCTGGGCGGCCCGTGCCGGAAAAGCCGGCGAGCGCGCCGATGGGGCCAGCCGAGGACCAGGCCACAGCCGTGCGTATTGCGGGCAATGCCGAGGTCCATCCCGACGATAGCGTGCAAGAGGCGAGACTGATGGCGCGGGCGCGTTTGCTGCTGGAACGGGGAGACGTCGGTGGTGCGCGGATCGTGCTGGAACGCGTCGCCGAGATGGGCAGTGCCCAGGCAAGTTTCGCGCTCGCGGAAACCTACGATCCGCTGATCCTTTCCAGCTGGAGAACGTATGGAACGCGCGGCGATTCGACCAAGGCGCGCGATCTCTACGCGAAGGCCGAGGCCGGAGGAATCAAGGAAGCAAAGGCGCGGTTCGAAGCACTGCGTCGATAGAACGATCTGCGCGGCAGGGACGGACGCCACGACAGGGTGTCATGCAAAGGAGCTCGTTGATGAAAAGGTCCATCGGATTGCGCCGGCTGTTCCTGCTTGCGGCCCTGGTGCCGCTGCTCCTGGCCCTGCAGCCGCTTCCGTCGGATGCGCGGCAGCAACACGCTCGGCCTCACAAGGCTCGCCTGATCCAGGCCGCATCGCCCCAGCCCAAGCCCGAAGTCCAGGCAATGAACGCCTGGACCGTGGGCCTCGCCGGCGGTCTTCTCGACGGCGCTCCGATTCGCCTGGCCGCCGAAATCGCCCGCGTGGTCGATGATGGCGACAATCTGCACGTTCTGCCGGTGGTGACGCGCGGGGCCACGGAGAATCTGAATTCGCTGCTGTATCTGCGCGGCATTGACGCCGCGATCATCAACTCCGACGCGCTCGAGGAATACAAGAGCCAGGTGCCGGACATCCAGCGACGGATCGCCTACGTCCTGAACCTGTTTCCGTCCGAACTGCATGTCTTCGTGCGACCGGAGATTCAGAGTCTGGGCGATCTTGCCGGCAAGAAGGTGAACTTCAACAGCCAAGGTACGGCCGCTGCCTATTCAGGACCGCTGATCTTCAGTCGCCTCGGCATCGACATCGAGAAGATGTTCATTCCGCACCAGATCGCGCTCGAACAGATGCGCAAAGGCGAGGTGGCGGCCGTCGTCTTCATTACCTCGAAGCCGGTCGATGCCTTCGTGAAGGGCCGGTTTGAACCGGGCTTCAAGTTCCTGCCTGTTCCGTATGAGGACAAGTTCGAGGACTACTATCTTCCCGCGGCCCTCGACGCGGCCGATTACCCGAACCTGATCAAGAAGGGCGATCGCGTGGCCACGATAGCCGTGCCGACCGCGCTCGTCGCCTTCAATTGGCCGGCCCGCACGAACCGCTTCGAGCGCGTCGCACGTTTCGTCGATCATCTGTTCTCGCGCATCGACAAGCTGCAGGGACCCGGCTTCGATGCGAAATGGAAATCGATCAACCTCAGCGCGACCGTGCCCGGCCTTGCGCGCTTTCCTGCCGCGCAGAATTGGCTCGATCGCCAACCGCGCACGACACAGGCATCGCAATGACCAGGCTCGCCGTCCCGCTCCTTGCCGCAATCGCTTTCGTCAACGGGATTGCCCTGGCGCAAGGGACGGAAGATCCGCTGGCTCAGCTTCGTGCCTGTTCCCAGATGGGACGCGAGGCGCGTCTGGAGTGTCTCGACAAGCTGTCGCACGCGGCCGCGCCAACCAGGCGCGAAGCGTCGAGAGCCGATAATTGGACGATCAGCGAGACGACGTCGCCCGTCGATTATTCACCGATCGCCACCGCGACGACATCGCCGCGCGTCGGTTCGGTCGAGCGATCCATGAAGCTGTCGATCCGATGTCGCGGCGGGCGGACCGAGCTGTCTCTCGCAGGGCCCGGCATCTCCGGCCGAGGCGACGACTATGCGATTTCCTATCGCGTCAACAACGGCCAGCCGGTGCAGGTCGCGGCGATCGTGCCGGCGTTCGGCTCCGGCGTCGCGGTCGCCGGTGATGTCGTTCGCTTGCTGCAGTCGCTTCCCGACAACGCGGACCTTGCGGTCCGCCTTTCACCCCGTACCGGGGCTGCCCATGACGCAACATTCTCTCTCGCAGGGCTGGACGCAATGCGCGCGAGGATGGCCGCGATCTGCAAATGGCCGCTCGCTATCGCTAGGCCGGGCAATTGAGAATGGTGTTCGCTGATCTTTTTTTGAGATGGAGATGCCTGATGCGCAGTTTTGAATCTGTTGTGAAATTGATTGCGATGGGGGCCGTCGCCGTACTGGCTTCCACGTCATGCACGGTGGCCCAGCAGGGTGGAAAATACTGGGTGCCGAACGAGCAGTCCGCAACCCACCGGGCGAGCGACGTCCGGAAATCTGAAAGGCCGCGAGCCACTGCGGAAACACGGAAGCGATCCGCATTTGCGCGCATGCACAATCCTGCGACGCCGAAAGGGAAGGAGCATCATCTGATTCTGCAGGTGAACTCCAATGATCCTGCCGCCATGAATCTCACGCTTAACAATGCAACGAACGTGAGCGACTACTACAAGGGTCTCGGCGAGAAGGTGAAGATCGAGGTGGTCACGTTCGGCCCGGGCCTGCATATGCTGCGCGAGGATACGTCGCCGGTGAAGGCTCGCATCGAAGAAATGGCTCTCAGTTCGCCCGACGTGTCGTTCAAGGCCTGCGGTAACACCCAGGAAAAAATGCAAAAGGCCGAGAACAAGTCCATACCGATCCTCAAGCAGGCGGACGTCGTGAAGTCGGGCGTCGTTCGCGTGATGGAACTACAGGAAAAGGGATGGAGCTACGTGAAGCCGTGAGCTGGAGGGGCAGCTTGCTTTGAGCCCCTTCGAGCGAGGACGCGCCGCATGGCGCAGAAAACGCCTGCAAATCCTCGCGCTCGCGGGACAGGGTGGCCCGCAGCGCCGGCAATCGCATTGACGTCTCGCATCCGCTACGCCAAGCTCCGGGAAAACCAAGAAACAATCCCGGGGAAACGCCATGACATGCCGACCTCCTATCCCGATCTCAACGCCAAGGATCTGCCCGCGGTGATGCTGGAACGCTTCGGCGATGCCGCGGGCTTCGTCGGCCGCCCCAAGGTCGCGGCAGCGGAGTAGCGCTTGTCACGGGCGCGAAGCATCATCGTGGGGCTCGTTGCGTCGATCGTGCTGTCGTCGCTTGCGCCTGCTGGCAGCGGCCAGGTCGCGGCCGCGCGGAAGATTGTGAAACCGAGGCAGAAGCCCTCGTCGCCGGTCAAGTGTGAGAGGCCGAAGTTCCGGATCGTCGTGGATGTCGGGCACACTCCGGACTCCTACGGCGCGCTGAGCGCACGCAACGATCCGGAATTCGGCTTCAACTTCCGCCTCGCAAGACTCGTCACGGCGAGGCTCAAATCCGAGGGCTTTGCCGCGACCCGTCTGCTCGTCACGGACGGCAAGGCGCGACCGAGCCTGTTCAAGCGCGTCGGTGCCGCGAATGACGCCCGGGCCGATCTTTTCCTGTCGATCCATCACGATTCGGTGCCGGACAAGCTGCTCGAGACCTGGGAATTTGACGGCGCAAGCAGCTATTTCAGCGACCGATTCTCGGGCCACTCGCTGTTCGTGTCGCGGCAGAATCCGCACTTCGCCACCAGCCTGATGCTCGCCCGCATGATTGGCCGGCGGTTGAAAGAGCAGGGCTTGCACTATGCCAGCCAATACACGTTACCGGTGATGGGCCGTTACCGGCGCCAGCTGCTCGACATGGATGTCGGCGTCTACCGTTATGACGGACTCGTCGTGCTGTCGCGGACGAGGAGCTCCGCGGTGCTGCTCGAGGCGGGCTCGATCATCAACCGCGACGAGGAGATGGAGATGAACTCGGCGGAGCGGCAGGAGACGATTGCCGGAGCCGTGGCAGCGGGGGTGGGGGAGTTTTGCGAGCGGCGATAGTTTGCTTCGCTGTATCAAAAGCCGTCATTGCGAGCCAACGGGTCCGCGCGAAGCGCGGCCCGATGACACGCTCCGCGAAGCAATCCAGACTGTCGCCGCGGAAGGATCCTGGATTGCTTCGCTGCGCTCGCAATGACGCAAGGCTACAGCGGCGTCCCCCGATACTCCCGATTCGCCAAACTCGCCTCCTCGAGATCCAGATCCCGCTCGATCCGCCGCCGCGTTTCGTCGGTGATCTCGCCGTCGCGCAGGAGGTTGTGGATGAATTTGCGCTCGGCGGCGATCAGCTCTCGGGTCAGTGCGGTGCCAGCAGCGGAGACGTCGTGGTGGGCGGGGTCGAGCGAGTCCGGCAACTGGTTGACGCGGATCTCGTGGCGGGCGCGGAGGAGCCGCATCACTTCGTCGGAGACTTCCTTCTCCCCGGTCAGCGCATCGAGCGACTTCAGTGCAGCATCGAGCGCCTGGCGCCGCGCCGCGATCTCGGCCTCGTGCTCGCTGACATGCTCGCTGCGGCCCGCTTCGGCGACACCGAGCCAGCGTACCACCGGCGGCAGCGTCAGGCCGACGCCGATCAGCGTGACGAAGATGACGCCGAAGGCGACGAACAGGATCAGGTCGCGATACGGAAAGGCCTCGCCGCTCGGCAGCGTGAACGGCAGCGCCAATGCGGCCGCGAGCGACACCGCGCCACGCACACCGGTGAAGGCGAGCGTAAACGGCCATTGCCATGGCGGCGAGGGATCGCGCTCGCGCAGCGACTTGCTGAGCATCCGCGGCAGATAGGTCGCCGGATAGAGCCAGGCGAAGCGTGCGATGACGACGATCACCAGAACTACGGCGGTTGCGATGAGGATGTCGTCGAGCGGGAACGCCTTCGACTTCTCGTAGAGAGCGCGCATCTGGAAGCCGGTGAGCAGGAACAGCAGGCCTTCGATCAGGTAGATCACGAGATCCCAGAAGAAGATGCCTTGCAGGCGTGTCGCCGAGGAGATCAGCAGCGGCCCGTTCCAGCTCACATAGAGGCCGCAGGCGACCGTGGCGATCACGCCGGAGCCACCGACATGCTCGGGCAGCCAATACGAGACGTAAGGCGTGATCAGCGACAGCGTCAGCTCGACCTGCGGATCCCTCGACCATTTGCGGGCGCGAAGCGAGAGCCAGCCGACGCCGATGCCGAAGGCGATCTCGCCGGCAACAATCAGCAGGAACTCGCCGGCCGCCAGCGGCAGCGAGAAATGCCCGACCATGATCGCGGCGAGCGCGAAGCGGTAGAGGATCAGTGCGGTGGCGTCGTTTGCGAGCCCTTCGCCCTCCAGAATGACCAGTATCCGGCGTGGCATGTGCAGGCGGCGCGCGATCGCAAGCGGTGCGACCACGTCGGGCGGTGCCACGATCGCGCCGAGCAGGAAGCCGACGGTCCAGGGCAGGCCGATCAGGTAATGCGTGGCGGCCGCCACCATGGCCGCGGTGAAGATCACCGCGCCGACCGCGAGCAGCACGATCGGGCGCAGGTTCTTCTTGAACTCACGCCAGCTCATGGCGACGCTCGCCGAGTAGATCAGCGGCGGCAGCACCATCAGAAGCACCAGTTCCGGCGGCAGCTCCACCGGCGGCATGCCCGGTACGAAGGCGAGGCCGACGCCGGCCAGCATCAGGAGGATGGCGGGGGCGACGTTGAAGCGGCGTGCGGCCAGCGCCACGCCTGCCAGCACGGCAAGAAGGATGAGAAACGTCTGAAATTTAGCTTCCATGACGGCCTGTCTTCACCCGGAAGCGCCCGCAAGGTCAATGCGGCGCGGATCACGCCAGCCGCTCGGCCACCATCCGCCCGATCCGCGCGAACGTCGCCGCGATCTGCGCGGTACTCGGCGTGCCGCCTTGGACATAGGCCGCGATCAGGATCGGCGTGTCGGGCTTCGGCCAGGCCACCGCGATGTCGCCCGATGCATCCTTGCCGTTGTTGCCGGTCTTGTCGCCGATCTTCCAGCCTGCGGGCAGGCCGCCGCGCAGCCGGTTCGCGCCGGTCTTGCAGTTCACCATCCATTCGGTGAGCTGGGCACGCGAAGCGGCGGAAAGTGCCTCGCCCGTCACCAGCCGGCGCAGATTGCCTGCCATCGCCGCAGGCGTCGTGGTGTCCCGGGCATCGCCGGGCCTGGAACGGTTGAGTTCGGGCTCGTTGTGGTCGAGCCGCGAGGTGGCGTCGCCGAGCGACCGCCAGAATGCGGTGAGCGCGGCGGGTCCGCCGATCCGCGCCAGCAGCAAATTGGCGCAGGTGTTGTCGCTGAGCTCGACGATCGCCTTGCACATCTCGGCGACCGACATTGTGCCGGCAGCGAGATTCTGCTTCGCCACCGGTGCGTACTCCAGCAGATCGGCCTGGCCATAAGGGATCATCGCTGCGAGCTGCTCCTCGCCGCGATCGACCCGCGCCAGCACGCAGGCCGCAAGCGAGGCCTTGAATGTCGAGCACATGACGAAACGCTCGTCGGCGCGCCAGGCGAGTTTCTTGCCGGTCGCTAGGTTCTCCGCATAGACCCCGATCCGCCCACCGCTCTCGCGCTCATAGGTTTCGAGATCAGGCGGCGCCTCCGCGGCCAGCGCGGGCGAAGCGGTCATCCAGCACAGTGATGCGAGCAGGGAGCGACGATCGAGAAGCATGAGGGACCTTTGGGCGTGTCAGGGAGCGTACAATTTATCCGCGCCGTCATTGCGAGCGCAGCGAAGCAATCCAGTCTGTCTCCGTGGAAAGATTCTGGATTGCTTCGCTGCGCTCGCAATGACGGAGGATGGAGCGTCCCGAAGCTCCAGCTGTGGCAAGCGGGTCGAAAGGCCCGTCACTCCCTCAGGTCATACCGGTACGATTTCGACACGATCTGCCAGCCGTCGGCAAGCTTCATCGCCACCAGATAGTCGGTGAAATAGCGCGGCGGGAGTTGGCACCGGACCTTGATGAAAGCGGTCTTGTCATCCGAACGGTCGATGGTGACGATGAAATCCTCGCGCGGCTTGCCTTCGGCCTTGCCGGAGGGCCGCTTGCGCACGCGGTCGAGCCAGTCGGGCACGGTCAGAACCTGCAGCTCGCCCTTCTCGACCCAGCGCAAATCGGCGGAGGGATGGAAGATGGCGCCGAGCTTGTCGGCGTCGCCCTCGTAGAGCCCGTCGAAATAGGATTGCACGACGGCTTCGACGCTCGCACGGTTCTGGCTCATGGCTCATCCTTTTGCCTGATGTGTCGGACGGAACTTAGTCGTACTCATCAAATTGCGCTATGGGTGTCCGCGCCATTTTGTGCGGGGACATTGCGATGACCGGATCAGAGAAGTCGAACGCTCGTATCCTGATCGGAGAATGCTATTGCCGCACCGTGCGCTTCGAGGTGGCCGACGCGTTCTCCTACGCCATGAACTGCCATTGCTCGAACTGCCGCCGCACCACCGGCTCCGCCTTCAAGCCGTTCGCGGGTATCGCGCGGGACAAGCTCCGTATCGTCCAGGGTGACGAGCAGCGGATCATAGTCGGCGACGACGTCACCCATGACGCCCACTGCGCCCGCTGTGGCTCGCTGCTCTATTCCCAGGTGCGTGAGGGACAGTGGGTCCATGTCGCCATGGGAACCCTGGTCGATGCCCCCTCGATCCGGCCGAGTGCCCACATTTTCGTGGGCTCGAAGGCGCCCTGGCACGACATTACGGACAATCTGCCGCAATATCGGGGGCACATCGGGGATGGATAAGGCAATCCGGCACGCACACGCATTTGCGGGCGAACCGCCATCGCGTTGGCGCGACAAACAAAAGCGGCCTTTCGGCCCGACGCCGGGGCTGCCTTTGTGACCTTGATCACGAGCGCCGGCGGTCGATCTTGCCAAAGCGATCCCAAGGGGCCCCGGACGGCCCTGAACTGTCGGAAGTCGTGTCATGCGCAATCTGCTCAGATTTTGCCCGCTTCTCCTCGCTTTCGCGCTGCTGTTCGGCGCCGAGCCCGCCTTTGCTGGCAAGCGCGTGGCCCTGGTGATCGCCAATTCGGCCTATCAGCGCGCGCCCTCGCTCGCCAATCCCGTCAATGACGGTGCGGTGATGGCGAAGACGCTGAAGGAAGCCGGCTTCGACATCGTCGATTCCCGGCACGATCTGCCGGCCCTGGACATGCGGCGCGTGCTGCGCGACTTTGCGGATGCGAGCCGCGATGCCGACATCGCCGTGGTCTACTATGCCGGTCACGGTATCGAGGTCGAAGGCTCGAACTATCTGATCCCGGTCGACGCCAGGCTTGAGCGCGACACTGACGTCTATGACGAGGCCCTTTCCCTCGAGCGTGTCCTGGTCTCGGTCGAGCCGGCAAAGCAGCTTCGCCTGGTGATCCTCGACGCCTGCCGCGACAATCCGTTCAGCAAGACCATGAAGCGCACGGTCGCCTCGCGCGGCATCGGCCGTGGCCTCGCCCAGGTCGAGCCGATCAGTCCCAACACGCTGATCGCCTATTCGGCCAAGGCCGGTTTCACGGCGCAGGACGGCGACGGCGCCAACAGTCCGTTCACGGTCGCGCTGTCGAAGCATCTGACGACGCCGGGTCTCGACGTCCGCCGCGCCTTCGGCTTCGTGCGCGACGACGTGCTCAAGTCGACCGGCAACAAGCAGGAGCCGTTCGTCTACGGTTCGCTTGGCGGCGAAGATGTGCCGCTGGTGCCGGTCAAGGCGGTGGCCGCAGCACCAGTGGCGCCTGTGCCGAACCCGCAAGCCGACATCCGCCGCGACTACGAGCTCGCGCTCCAGCTCGGCAAGAGGGCGGCGTGGGAAGCCTTCCTCGTCCAGCACCCCGCCGGCTTCTATGCCAGCCTCGCCAAGCTCCAGCTGGAGAAAATCGGCGCCGAGCAGGCCCATGCGGCGGCGATCGAGAAGGCGAGGCAGGCCGAAGCCGAGCGCGACCGTCTCGCCGCCCTCGGCGCGCAGAAACACGCGCAGGCCAAAGCTGCGGCTGACGCGAAGGCCGCCGAACAGGCGCAGCTCGCCGCGCAGAAGGCCAAGGAGCAGGCGCAGCAGCAGGCCGCGGCAGCCGAGCAGCAGCGCGTCAACCTCGCCGCCGCTGCGCCGGGCGCTGCGCCGGCCAGTACGGCGAGCCCGGCCGGCACCAACGTCGCCTCCCTGACGCCGGCGACCGCGCCGGCCGATCTCAACCGCTCGGTGCAGACCGAGCTCGGCCGCGTCGGCTGCTTCTCCGGCGCCGCCGACGGCAACTGGAATACGTCCTCGCAGCGGTCGTTGTCACAGTTCAACCGCTATGCCGGCACCAAGCTCGACGTGAAGGTGGCGAGCACCGATGCGCTCGATGCAGTCAAGTCGAAACCGTCGCGCATCTGCCCGCTGGTCTGCGAACACGGCTTCAAGGTCGATGGCGACAAATGCACCAAGATCGTCTGTGGCGACGGCTATGCGCTGAACGACGACAATGAGTGCGAGAGGAAGCGCGCCGCCAAGCCTGCGCCATCGAAGCCCGCGACGACATCGCGGCGCGATGACAGCGAGGACCGTCCGGCGCGGCAGCGTCGGCAGACGGGCGGAATTGGCGGTGCGGCGGCCGGGATCGCCGGCGGTGCGGGCCGTTCGTCAGGCGGCGGTGGCCAGATCTATTGTGACACCAGGGTCTGCCGCCAGGTCACCCGAGGCTGCCATCTCGAATATCGCGGCGGTGGCGGCCCGGGCAATGTTGTGGCCAATGCCGAGGTTTGTAACTAAAGCGCGATGAGATTGGGATGAATCGTCATCGCGCTTTAGGTTGTTGTTTGAGCACGATCTTTTCGGAAAACCGCTGCGCACTTTTCCGGATCATGCTTTAGGCGCGAACCAGTGCCACACGGTCGTGCCGGCTTTGGCGAGGACGACTTCCGGGCAGGTATTCAAGTTGCAATCGCGCTTGCCGCGATGTTCACCGTCAACGCCAGCAACGCCGTGTTGTAGATGAACGAGACGATGCCGTGCGCCGTCGCCGTGCGGCGGATGGTCTTGTCGGTGATGCCGACATCGGAGACCTGCGCGGTCATGCCGATCACGAACGAGAAATAGACGAAGTCCCAATAGTCGGCGTGGTCTTCCTGGTCGGCGCCCGGAAACTGCAGGCCGCCCGGCCTGGCGTTGCGGTAGTAGTCGTGTGCGTAATGCAGCGCGAACGTGGTGTGCACGGCGGCCCAGGACAGCGCGATGGTGGAGATCGCGACGGTGAGATCCGCTGCGCCGCGATGTGGCGTGCCGAGTTCTGCGACGATCGCCGCAATGCTGGCGAAAGCGCCGACCGCCGTCACGAGCAGGATCACGAAGCGGCCGTCGTCCTGCATCGCAGCGGCGCGGCGAATGTGCTGGTGGTCGTTGCACAACATCATTGCGTAGACCAGCACGAGATAGACCGCGATCAGCGCATCCCAGCCGAACAATAGTCGCGTCACCGGCCGGTGTGTGCCCGGCAGCAGCAGGCAGACCAGTATTCCGGCCGCGAGCGCGATAAACGTCCGCGGCCGCGCATAAAGCAACCGCATCGGCCGCGACATCTGGCGGAAGCGGACGAGGACGGGATCTTCTTTGCCGATAGCCATGATGGTGTCGGCTCTCTCACTGTTGCGGCAGCGGCGGTACGCTCCCTCGCCCCCGGTGAAGATCGTGCGCTGCGTCAGTTCTTCCGCTCGGCGACGAAGCGCGCGGCGGCCTGTAGAACGGCGGCACGATCCCCGAAGATCGACACAGCGCTGTCGGCCCGCGCGAGCAGGTCGCGCACGCGCTGCTTGGCGCCTTCGATGCCGAGCTGGGTGACGAACGTGGTCTTGCCGAGGGCTGCGTCCTGACCTGAGGGCTTGCCGAGCGCCGTGGCATCGCCTTCGACGTCGAGCAGGTCGTCGGCGATCTGGAATGCCTCCCCGAGCGCGCGGCCGTAATCGTCGAGCGCCTGATATTCCTTTTGCGACGCCTGGCCGAGGATTGCGCCGGCGATGCAGCCGTAGCGCAGCAGCGCGCCGGTCTTCATCTGCTGAATACGGGCGACATCGATCGGTTCATTGCCGCCGAAGCGGCCTTCGCCGGCGAGGTCGAGGATCTGGCCGCCGACCATGCCGCCGATGCCGGCGCAGCGCGCCAGGGCGCGCGTCAGCAGCAGCCGCACATTGGCGTCGCGATGGATCTCGTCGCGGGTGATGATGTCGAAGGCGAGCGTCAACAGGCCGTCGCCGGCGAGGATCGCGGTCGCATCATCGGTCTTCTTGTGCAGGGTGGGACGGCCTCGGCGCAGGTCCGAATTGTCCATCGCCGGAAGATCGTCATGGATCAGCGAATAGCAGTGGATGCATTCGAGCGCCGCACCGGCGAGCAGTGCCGCCTCGCGCGGCACGCCGAATACGGCCGCGCTCTCGACCACGAGGAACGGCCGCAGGCGCTTGCCGCCGTTGAGGCTCGAATAGCGCATTGCGTCCATCAGTCGCTTGGGCCGGGCGATCTCATCGTGCAGGATGTCGTCCGCTAGCAGGTGCCCGAGCAGGGCCTCGGTATCATCAGCGGTCTTGTCCAGACGTTTGGCGAAATCGGACGGGGACGTGCCGGTCATCAAGAAAGGCTCCAGAACTAAAATTCGGCGGGACAATCCTTTATGCGCCCGCCCCAGTCAATCGTTTGGAAGGCCTAAAAAGTGCTGGAAAAGGCCAGAATTATCACAGACTTAATGATCGGGCCCGTGGCTGCGTTTCATTTTGCGCCGGAAAGGTTGATTTGCGCATCGTCAAAATCCTTCTCCTGGTGCTCGTGGTCGCACTGCTCGCGCCCTATGTGATTGCGCCGTTCTACCGCGCCGGCCATCCGGTTTCGACACTGATGGCGTGGCGTTCGCTCCGGGGCGCGCCGATGCAGCGGGAATGGATCGATCTGGCGGCGATGTCGCCCTACCTGCCGCGATCGGTGGTGGCCGCCGAGGACGCGCATTTCTGCAAGCATCACGGCATCGACTGGGGCGCGCTGCGCGAGGCGATCGACGATGCGAAGGAGGACGGTACGCCGTTCCGGGGGGCCTCCACCATCACCCAGCAGGTGGCGAAAAACCTGTTCCTCTGGCAGGGCCGGGATTTTGTCCGCAAGGCGCTGGAATTCCCGCTTGCGTTGTGGATCGACCTCGTCCTGCCCAAGCCGCGGATCCTGGAGATTTACCTCAACATCGCCGAGCTCGGCCCGCAGGGCCAATTTGGCGTCGAGGCGGCCAGCGCCTACGCCTTCGGCAAATCGGCGGCTAACCTCACCCCGCGCGAAGCAGCGCTTTTGGCCTCGATCCTGCCGAATCCGGTCAAACGCAGCGCCAGGACCCCTGGTCCGGGCGTCAGGCGGTTGGCGGCAACCTATGTGGCGCGGGGGCAGGCGAGCTCACTTGCGACCTGTTGGCGGGAAAATCGCTGATTTCGAGCCCATTTTGGGCGTATTTTCCGGCCCAAAAGCCTAGCTTTACGGCCAGCCTTCCTCTATAAGCGCGGCCTTGATCGGCATTCAGCTCGCCTCGTATTGCGGGTGCTGAGCCGTCCCCTCGCGGACGATGCCCTGATGACACCAATCCCTAGAGGATATTGAAATGGCCGTTCCGAGAAGAAAAACCTCGCCGTCGCGTCGTGGCATGCGCCGCTCGGCAGACGCCATCAAGAAGCCGACCTACGTGGAAGACAAGGACTCCGGCGAGCTCCGTCGTCCGCACCATCTCGACCTCAAGACCGGCATGTACAAGGGCCGTCAGGTCCTGAAGAAGAAAGAGTCCTGAAGGCAGGACCTTTCTCGTGGCGGGATGATTTGACCTGCCTGATTTCGGCCAACCCATGAGATATGACGGTGACGGCGGCGGAGCCAATGCTTCGCCGCCGCATTGTCCTGTCTGGACATCATGATCGAGAAGGCATCTTGCCGATGGTCGGTTTCCCGCTGCTCCTGATTCCGCTCGCGGTCTACAACATCATCGCCTTCCTGATGCCCAGCGTGTCCTTCTCGGACGTGCTGTTCAAGGTGCCGATGATCACGGGCGAGACCTGGCCGGTCACGCTCGCCGATCTCTTGCTCGCGCTCGGCGTGGTGCTGCTGCTGCTCGAGGTGGTCAAGGGCGCGCGCCCCGGCTCGAAGTTCCTGATGGACCATTTGCTGTCGCTGGTCGTGTTCGGCGCGGCCGCCGCCGAATTCGTGATGTGGCCCAAATTCGGCAATTCGACCTATTTCCTGCTGGTGCTGCTCGCGATGGCTGATTTCTTCGCCGGCATCGCCCAGCGTACGCGTCGCCGTGTCACCTATGTTGCCGAGACGGTGCCGGCGCCGCGTAAGGCCAGGCGCCAGGCGGAGGCGCCGATCGACGAAGCGGCCGCCGAACCCAAGTTCGAGCCGGTCGCTCCGGCGCAGCCCGTACCGGCCCCCTCGGCACAGTCGGTCGCCGAATCCGTGCTGATGGATCACCCCGCGCCGAAGCCTGTGCAGAATACGTCTTCGCCGGAAATTCCCTCGCCGCACCTGCAGCCGGGCAACGGCACGCCGCCCTCGCCTGACGCGCCGCAGCGCTGAGCTTAACCCTGCCGCCGCGCGCTTCCTCGCGCTTCTTGCGGGGAGAGGTGAAGCGGGAGACCGCCTCTCCTTATGTCATTTGCTGCTGCTCAAGCCACTTGCCGCGTGCGCGCACTGACGCTCGGAAGCGGTCGCTTGCTGCCATAGGCCATCTGCGCGTCTTCGCAAGAGGCGCGGCGGAGCCGGCTTGCCTGGGGCAGGTGCTCGGCATTGGCGATGAGCTGGGTGACGAAGCTCGGATCGGGGCGAGGCCGCGACGTCTTGTGGATCCATCCAAGCGTCGGCACCAGCGGCACCAGGGCCGTGCCCGTGCCGCCCGCCGCCTCGTCCGATCGATCAGTACCCAACATCGCTATCACCGTTGATCCGGCGAAGCCTGTCGCGTTTCGGGACGCTGGCGCCGGGTGCGTGTCAGTACTCGCAAGGCCTATGCCGGCCGGGCCGGTTTGGTTCCCTGGGCCTGCGAAACATGGTTTCCAAATTGTTTATCAAGTTTGCCTAGGGTCGGCGACGAATCTGGCTTTATTCTGTGCCGGCTTAGGACTCTCCCGCTGTCCCGAAACGAGGCGCTCTTGACCCCCGCATTGCCGCAAGCCTCCGACATCTTGGCCGCCCTCGGTCAGGCCGTGTTCGCCTGGGACATCACCAGCGACGTCATCGTCTGGGGTGAGCAGGTCGGCGCCATCTTCCCCGGCATCCCGGCCGACCGGCTCGCAACCGGCGCCGAATTTGCCAAGCTGATCGAGCCCGCGCAAACGCTGCGAACCGCCGCGCTGGCGCAGACCTCCGCCGTGCATGGCGCCGACGGCACGCCCTATCGTGTCGAGTATGGCGTGCGCATGAGCGCCGCCGATCCCGTGGTCTGGATCGAGGAGACCGGCCGCTGGTTCGCCGGTCCCGACGGGCGCCCCACGCGCGCGATCGGCTCCGTCCGCATCAACAACGAGCGCCGCGCCCGCGACGAGGAGCTGACCAAGCTGGCGCGGCTCGATCCGTTGACCGGCGAGCTCAACCGGCTGCATCTGATCGCGGCACTGGCCGAGGCGATCGAGGAGACGACCCGCTTCCGATCGACCGCCGCCTTCATGCTGGTCGGCATCGATCATCTTGCCCGTGTCAACGACGCCTTCGGCTTCGACGTTGCCGATGCCGTGATCCTCGACGTCGCCAAGCGCATCCGCGCCCGCCTGCGCGGCGGTGATGTGCTCGGGCGCTTCTCCGGCAACAAGTTCGGCCTGATCCTGAAGAACTGTACCGTCGACGATATGAACGTCGCTGCCGAGCGCTTCCTCGCGGGCATCCGCGACGAGGTGGTGCCGACCAAATCCGGCCCGGTCTCGGTCACCGCCTCGATCGGCGCGGTCAGCGTGCCGCGCTATGCCCGCAACACCGATGAGGCGGTCAACCGCGCCCACGAGACGCTGGACGCCGCCAAGCGCCGTCGCGCCGGCTCTTTTGCCGCATGGCGCCCGGATGCCGCGCGCGATGCACAGCGCCGCGTCAACATCCGCGTCACCGACGAGATCGTCACCGCGCTGAACGAGCGCCGCATCAGGCTCGCCTACGAGCCGGTGGTGTCGGCCGCCTCGCGCGAACGCGCGTTCCACGAATGCCTGGTGCGGATGGACCAGGGCGACGGCCAGGTGCTGCTAGCGCCCGACATCGTGCCGGTCGCCGAGCGGCTTGGCCTGATCCGCCTGGTCGACCATCGCGTGCTCGAGCTCGTGGTCGCCGAGCTCGCGGCCGCGCCCGATGTCAGGCTCAGCCTCAACATCTCGCCGGATACCACCATGGATCCGGACTGGTGGGCGGGAATCGAATCGCTGATGCAAGCGCACCCGGGCGTTGCCGAGCGGCTGATCGTCGAGATCACCGAGACGGTCGCGATCCAGGACATCGACGACGTCCGCGCCTTCGTCGGCCGTCTCAAGCATTTCGGCAGCCGTATCGCCATCGACGATTTCGGCGCCGGCTACACCTCGTTCCGCAATCTGCGCAAGCTCGGCGTGGATATCGTGAAGATCGACGGCGCCTTCGTGCAGAACATCACCCATTCCGCCGACGACCGCGCTTTCGTGCAGACCCTGATCGACCTCGCCCGCCGCCTCGACATCAAGACCGTCGCCGAATGGGTGCAGGACGAAGAGGCCGCCGGCATGCTGCGCGACTGGGGCTGCGATTACATCCAGGGCCGGCTGATCGGGCTGGCGTCAGCCGAGCGGCCATGGAGTGCGCCGCCGGACAGCGCGCTGCCTGCGGCAAGTTGAGGTTTGTGGGGTGGGCAAAGGCGCACTTGCGCCGTGTCCACCATCTCTCCAACAATGCGGCGCGAAGGGTGGGCACGCTTCGCTTTGCCCACCCTACAAGACCTTCACGCGCCCTCGTCCAGCGCCACCAGCTCGCGCTTCTTGCGCAGCGCGGGCAACAGCGGTGCGACCAGCAGCACCAGCGCCAACGAAAGGCACGCCGCCGAGATCGGACGCTGCACGAAGGTCCAGAGATCGCCCTGCGACAGGATCAGCGATTTGCGCAGGTTGTTCTCCAGCATCGGTCCGAGCACGAAGGCGAGCACCAGCGGCGCCGGCTCATAGCCGAGCTTGCGCATGAAATAGCCGATGATCCCGAACGCGATCATCACATAAACGTCGAACACGTTGTTGCTCGAGCAGTAGACGCCCAGGATCGTGAACAGGATGATCAGGGGAAACAGGATGTTGTAGGGCAGCTTCAGGAGCTGCACCCACATGCCGATCATCGGCAAATTGAGGATTAGCAGCATGACGTTGCCGATATACATGCTGGCGACGATGCCCCAGAACAGGCCGGGGTTTTGCGTGATCAGCAGCGGTCCCGGTTGCAGGCCGTGGATGACGAAGGCCCCTAACAGCAGCGCCATCACCACGTTCGGCGGGATGCCCAGGGTCATCAGCGGGATGAAGGCACCCCCCGCCGCCGCGTTGTTGGCGGATTCGGGGCCTGCGACGCCCTCGATCGCGCCATGGCCGAAACGCTCCGGCGTTTTCGACAGCCGCTTCTCCAGCGCATAGGACGCAAAGGAGGCGACCACCGCGCCGCCGCCCGGCAGAATGCCGAGCAGGAAGCCGAGCAGGGTGCCGCGCGCCACCGGACCGGCGCTTGCCTGCCAATCGGCCTTGTTGGGCAGGAGCTGCGTGATCCTGGCGTTGATGATGTCGCGCTTGATCGCCTGCTCGGTGTTGAGCAGCACCTCGGCGACGCCGAACAGGCCCATCACGACGGGCACGAGGCCGATGCCGTCGATCAGCTCCATGCGACCGAAGGTCAGACGCGGCTGCGCCGTGATGCTGTCGAGCCCGATCAATCCGAGCACGACGCCGATGCACGCCATCAACAGCGCCTTCGGCATCGAGCCCTGGGTGAGGAAGGTGAGCACGACGAGGCCAAGCACCATCAGGCTGAAATACTCGGCCGGGCCGAACGCGATGGCGATGCTGGCAAGCCGAGGCGCCACCAGCATCAGCGCGACCAGCGCAAAGGTGCCGGCGATGAAGGAGCCGAAGGCGGAGATGCCGAGCGCGGGGCCGGCGCGGCCCCGCTTCGCCATCTGGTGACCGTCGATGCAGGTGACGACGGAGGCGGCTTCGCCGGGAATGTTGACCAGGATCGAGGTGGTCGAGCCGCCATACATCGAGCCGTAATAGATGCCGGCCATCATGATGATGCCGGATTCCGGCGTGCCCGAGAGCGTCACGGGCAGCAGCAGCGACATCGCCGAGATCGGCCCGATGCCCGGCAGCACGCCGACCAGCGTGCCTATGAAGACGCCGATGAAGCAGTAGAGCAGGTTGATCCCGGTCAGCGCGACGCCGAACCCGTGCGCGACATTGGCGAGCGTATCCATGCGATCAGCCGATCCCGAGCAGGCCGGAGGGCAGTTGAATCAACAACAGGCGCTTGAGCACCCACCACATGCCTGATGGCACCAGCACGGCGATCGGAATGGCCAGCGTCCAGCGCACGGGATCGATCAGCCGTAACAGCAGCAGCATCAGCGGGATCGACGACAACAGAAACCCCAGCGGCTCCAGGGCGAAAGAGAATGCGACGAGGCAGGCGATGACGAGAAGCGGCTTGCTCCAGCGTGCGTTTTCCCATCGCGAGGCCAGCGTCGGCCCGCCCTCGGTGATGGCCGAGATGATGATGGAGCCTGCGAACACGCACATCAAGATGCCCGTGTAGAACAGCACGTAGCCGGAGCCGGGATCGTTGATGGTGCCGAGCTTCAGTTTAAGGCCCGACCAGATCACGAAGCCGCCGAGCGCGAGCCCAATCAGCCCGCCCCAGAGTTCGGAGTTGCCGAGGCGAAGTTTGACGTTGGTTGGATTGTTCATATGAAGCGCCTCTAGACCATCGTCACCCTGAGGCGGCCGCTTCTTCAGCGGCCCTCGAAGGGCGACGGTGCCCGTGTCCATCCTTCGAGGCGAACCGCAAGTGCGGCTCGCACCTCAGGATGACGCCGATGTTTACGGTAGCTCAAGTCGTTCCTCGCCGGTCTACTTCTTCGCAAGTCCGAGCGTGTCGATGACTTTGCGCTCGGACTCCGTGACCTCGACGACGAACTTCCTGTAGTCCTCGGTGTTCTTGTAGTTCGGCACCATGTCGTATTTGGCGAGCGTTGCCACGACAGCCGGGTCCTCGACGGCCTTCTTGAAGGCATCGTGCAGCTTGGCGACGATTTTCGGATCCATCCCCTTCGGCCCCGCGATGCCGAACGGGGAATCATAAACCATGGGATAGCCGAGTTCCTTCAGCGTCGGCACATCGGGATAGTTCGGCGAGCGTGCGCCGGTCCACACCATCAAGAGCCGCAGCTTGCCGGCGTCAACCAGCGGCCGCCATCCTGTGGAATCGGCCTGAAGCATGGTGTGCTGTCCCAGCACTGCGGCATTGGTCTCCGCGCCGCCCTTGAACGGCACCTGCGTCAGCTTGATGCCGGACATCGCGGCGATCTGCTCCATGCCGATATGCAGCGAGGTGCCGGTGCCCGGCGTTGCGTAGGTCACCTTGCCCGGGTTCGCCTTGGCAAACTCCACCACGTCCTTCCAGCTCTTGAACTGCGACTCCGCGTTGGTGGTGACGCCGAAGGTGTAGCCGGTGAGATGGACGATGTAGGTGAAATCCTTGGCCGGATCCCACGACACCTCCTGCATCAGGGGCAGGCGGAAGACGGTGATCGGAATCTGCGAGATGGTGTAGCCGTCCGGCTTCGCGGCCGCGGCCATGGTCGCGGGTCCCACCGTGCCGCCGCCGCCGGCCTTGTTGTCGATCACGATCGGCTGCCCCAGCACTTTCGAGGCGCTGTCGGCGATGGCGCGCATCGAGATATCGGTCGATCCGCCGGCGGGCCATGGGACGATCAGCGTGATGGGTTTGGTAGGATAGTCCTGCGCACCGGCGGCAGTCGAGAGCAATGCGCCCATCACCGCATGCATGGCGGCAAAGGCAACCGTCTTCAGCCCGTATCGCGACATCGTAACGCCTCCCTCGCAGCGGCCTCGTTCGGGCCGCCGTTTCTCGTTGTTCTCGGCGATTGTTCCCGAAATCACGAGAGAAGAAAAGCGCCATTGCGCGTGCGTCAGGGAAGCGCCAAACGGCAATTCCGCCGGAAACGATCCATGCGACAATTGGTCGTTTGGAGGCGTGCCGAGATACGGAATTTGAGCGGGCGAGGCCGCTACGCCACGCGCCGGACTGCGCTCAGCGTCTCGATGGCATGGCCGACCTCCGCTGCGGGGCACGGCTTGCCGAAATAATAGCCCTGCACGGCCGTACAGCCGCATTCGCGGACGAAGTCGAGTTGCTCCTCGGTCTCCACGCCCTCCGCCGTGGTCTCGACGCCGAGCACGGAGCCGAGGCTGGCGATGGTGCGGACGATGGCGACGCTCTCCGGGCTGTCGCCGAGCGTGCCGACGAAAGAGCGGTCGATCTTGATGCGGTCGAACGGAAACTTGCGCAAATAACTCAGCGAGGAATAGCCGACGCCGAAATCGTCGAGGCTGACCCGCACGCCGAGCGCGCGGAGCTGGTGCAGGATCTCGATCGTCGCCTCGCTGTCGTCGAGCAGCGCCGTCTCGGTGACCTCGAGCTCGAGCCGCTGCGGCGGCAGGCCGGCTTCCGCCAGCGCGCTCGTGACCATTGCCACCAATCCGCGCGCGCGGAACTGCACCGGCGAAAGGTTCACCGCGACGGTGACGTCGGGCCAGGACACGGCGGTCGCACAGGCGCTGCGCAGCACCCATTCGCCGATCGGGACGATCAGCCCGGTCTCCTCTGCGATCGGAATGAATTCGGCCGGCGAGACGAAGCCGCGCGAGGGATGTTTCCAGCGCAGCAGCGCCTCGAAGCCGGTGAGCTCGGACGAATCGAGCCGCACCTGCGGCTGGAACACCAGGTGGAATTCCCGTGCCTCCAGTGCGCCGCGCAGATCGTGCTCCAGCGCATGCCGGCTGCGCGCCTCCTCCTCCATCTCGGGCTCGAACAGCTGATAGGCGCCGCGTCCCTTGGCCTTGGCCTGGTACAGCGCGAGGTCGGCGCATTTCATCAGCTCGTCGGCATCGAGCCCGTGATCGGGCGCGATCGCGATGCCGACGGAGACGCCGACATGGATCGACTGGCTTTCCAGCGGCGGCGGATGGCCGATGATCTCGACCAGGCGGCGTGCGAGCTTTTCGGCCGACTGCGGCTGCGGTCCGCGCTGGAGAACGGCGAACTCGTCGCCGCCGAGTCGCGCGACGGTGTCGTGCTCGCCGACATTCTCCTTCAGCCGCGCCGCGACCCAACGCAGCAGCCGGTCGCCGGCGGCGTGACCGAGCCGGTCGTTGACGGTCTTGAAATTGTCGAGGTCGAAGCACAGCACGGCCATGGCGCCGCCGGCGATCGCCACCTGGTTCAGCCCCTCGCCCATCTTCTCGCGGAACAGCGTGCGGTTGGGCAGGTCGGTGAGCGAATCGTGCCGCGCCATGTGCGCGACGCGGGCCTGGGCTTTGTGGCGTTCGGTGACGTCCTCATAGGTGACGACCCAGCCGCCGTGCTCCATCCGCTTGTGATTGAGCTTGATGATGCGGCCGTCGCTCAAGTGGCGGTGCAGCGTGTGCTCGCCCTCGCGCAGCCTCTCGACGTAGTCGGCATAAAGCTTGGCACCGGTCGTGTTCGGATGGATGCCGAGCTCGCAGCTGTGCTCCATGATCTCGCGCATCGAGACACCGGGCTTCACGATGTCCGGCGACAGGCCGTACATCTCGATGTAGCGGCGGTTGCAGACGATGACGCGCAGGCTCGAATCGAGCATGCACAGGCCCTGGCTCATGTTGTTCAGCGCTGCGTCGAAGCGCCGATACTGCTCGCTCAGTTCCTCGACCGCACGCTCGTGCTCGGTAACGTCCTCGTAGGTGGCGACGAAGCCGCCCTCGGCTAGCGCGCAATAACGCACCGAGATCACGGTGTCGTTCGACATGCTCCGGCGCATCGGCGAGCAGTCGCGGTTGGCGATGCGGACGCGAGCGGCTTCCAGGATCTGCTGCGGGGTGTATTCCGAAGCGAACGCCCCGTTCGCCATCGAGCGCTCGATCAGCTCGGCGAGATGCGTGCCGGGCCTGGTTTCCTCCTGCGACAGCCGGTAGATCGTGCGGTAGGTGGTATTGCAGACGCGCAGGCGCATGTCGCTGTCGTAGAATGCGAGCCCGTGCGCCATGTTCTCCAGCGCGGCATCGAGCATGAAGTTCTGCTGCCGCAGCGTCTCCTCGTATTGCAGCCGTTCGGTGACGTCTTCGTGCACCGTCACCCAGCCGCCGTCGGGCAGGAAGCGGGAGACCGCCTGCACCATCCGACCATCATAGCGCATCACCAGCAGGGTCTTCGCCTTCCTGGCGCGTACGTCTTCGAGCCGGCTCCCGTGAAATTCGTCGCCCGACATGCCCGGCAGGTTGCCGCGCGAGAGCCAATGCTCGATGGCGGTGCTGTGCGCGGCGCCCGGCTTCACGATTTCGGGGTCGAGGTTGTAGAGGCGCAGGAACCGCTCGTTGCAGACGACGACGCGGCTGTCGGCGTCATACATGATGAGGCCGTGCGACATGTTGGCGAGCGCGTGCTGGCTGCGTTCGGTCTGCACATGCAATTCCGCCTCGAGCCGGGCGAGGCGGCTGACGTCGTCGCAGATCGTCATCCAGCCGCCGCCGGGGAGCGGCTTCAGCTCGAGCGCCATGACGAGGCCGCTCGCCAGACGTTGCTCGGTGCGGAACGGCTTGCCCGCTGCGATTTGCGCGATCCGCGTTGAATACAGCGCGTCGAGCTCGTTTTCCGGAAAGTTGCCGCGGCTCGCACTATGCGCAAGCACCTTGCGATAGCTCGTGCCGACCCGCACGATCTCGGCCGACATGTCGAACAGCGTGAGGTAGCGCTGGTTCACCAGCACGATCCGGTTGTCGGCATCGTAGACACAGACGCCCTGCTCCATGTGGTCGAGCGCAAGCTGGCTCAGCGCGACCAGGGGCTGCTTGCCCTGCTCGCGGCGCGCACCAAGCTCGTTGTCGAGGGTCGACGTCATGGGGTCGGCAGGTCTCGGCGGGCAACAGACTTAACGCAACGTAATTCAGTCGCCGAGGGTAGCGAAGAGGCCGGAAAATTCCCTTAAGCGCAGTAGTTTACGGAGGGTGACCGGCGATGAAGAGAGGTGTGGGCCAACACGCGAATGCGGAAGAGCCTGCAAGCCAGAGTTGGCCGAGACTCCTGTAGCCCGGATGGAGCGCAGCGCAATCCGGGGCCGCTGCATCCGGATAGACTGATCCCGGATTTCGCTGCGCGCCATCCGGGCTACAAGTGGGGCCTACGGCCCGTACAGCACCAGCTCAGTGTCGGTGAGGTCGGCGAGCTGGGGCCGGTGCGGGCCCTTGAAATATTTGCGGCCTCGTCGCTCGGTATAAATACCGACCAGACCGGGAATGGGGCCATTGGAATCGACCGCCACCGAGATCTTGCCGAGGCGCAGCAGCAGCCGGCCGATGCGGCCTGCGCATGCGGCGTATTCGGCGGCGCTGCGGCAATAGATCAGCTTCATCGCGGGCGGTGCAATGAAGCCGCGGCGGATGCGCACCGGTTGCAGGATGAAAGGGAATGTCCCCTGCGGGGTGCGGCAGACCAGGCTGAGGCAGTTGTAGCGCGCATGTCGCGTCAGCAGCTCGGTCTCGGCGTCGGAAAGCCCCTCGATGGTCTTGGCGTGCTGCGAGATGACCTCGATCTTGCTCCAGCGCGGGGCCCGCGCCAGCGCCGGCACCGAGAAGAAGATGCCATGGCAGTAGGCGCGGAAACCCTGCGTCTCGATGATCGGCCAGGTCCACGGCGCCGGGCTGATGTTGAGGTAGGTAACGTCCTTGTGCCGCTGCGCGATCTTGGTGAGCAGCGGGGCATAGTTGCGGTAGGCCGGATCGACATACCAGCTCGACAGGTTGCACTGGATGGCGGTCTCTTCGCCGTCCTTGCGCGAAGTGTAGATCAGCAGCAGCACGCCGACCGGCGTGCCGTCATCGTCAAGCATGTAGCCGAAGCGCGGATAGCCTTCCGGCACGGACCGGAAGGCCTGCCGGCGCAGGCCCTGGATCCAGTATTCGCGCGAACGCCCGACGAAGCCGCGCGTCAGCAGGTCCGCGACCTTCTCGACGTCGGACTCGGTGATCTCGCGGCATCGGACCTTGGTGTGGATCACGCTCGTCTTACCCGTGGAAATGGCAGGCCTCGTGAGTTCTGCTAGCGCCAGCCTTCGCCATGGGCATCGGCCGCGACTTGCGGCTGCAGGCCCATGATCTCCCGCACCTTGGCGGGCCAGGCGGCGATATCAGTGCCGTGGGTGTGGAACATGGCGACGGCCAAACGGTCCATGCCGAAGGCGACACAGCCGGTGTGCGCCGGCTCGCCATTGGCGTCCTGGATGCCCCAGGTCGTGCCGAAATGCTCGCGGTGATAGTTGAAGCTCATGCAGGCGGTCGGCTGCTCTTCGGAGCGCAGCGGAATCAGGAGCTCGAACTTGAGCTGCTGCTGCTTCTGGCTCACCGCCTTCATCTGGCCGACGCGGCCGAAGAACGGATCGCTGGCATAGTCGACGCGGAAGGTGAGGCCGAGGTCGCGGGCGATCGCCTGCGCGCGCACCATCCAGCGCTCGCGGAAATCGGCGACGTCGTCGGGGCTACCGATGCAGACATATTCGCGCATGCGGAACGATTGCAAACGGTCGAGGTGTTTCGACGGTTCGCGGCGGAAGCAGTCCGCAGCAACGTCGAAACGCAGGCCGCCCTTCGGCAATTGTCCGCGGCTCGCCGCGATCGGATAGACGGGATAGCAGGCGGCGGGCGACAGCACGAGGTCGGCGGGCGAGAGCGAGGTGGTCCAGTCGCCGCCGGCATCGAAGCGGCTCACCGCGGCGTTGATCTCGCGTTCGGTGCCGTGCAGGCCGCAGACGCAGCCGAGCAGGTTCGGGAAGCTCTTGAGATAGCCGGATTTCTCCAGCTGGCTACGGCTCATCACCGGCGGGAAGCGCATCACCTCGGTACCGGCCTCGCGGTGTCGGGTGATCAGCGCGGCAAGACGCTCGACCACGTCCTCGTAGAGTGCGGTGCGGGCGTAAACCCCGTCCGAGCCCATGGGGTGGAACAGCTTGTCGGCGAGATGATCGAGCGGATCGATGATTTGCGGCGCGGTCTCGGGCGAATTGGGGAGGACGGCAATGTTCATGGGTCGATGTCCTGCTATCTGAAAAATTGTTCTTGTTGATTTAATCGCGAAGGCTCGAAGCAACGCTGCTCATCAGCGTCGAGGTGGCGGCGTTGGCCAGGATACGGTCGTTGTTGATCATGATCGGCGACGACAGTACGTCACGCAGGTGGCGGCCCATGGTGAACTCGCCGTCGTTGCGGTAGCCGGAAAGGCCCGCTGTGCGCATCGCATGCATCACGGTCTCGACCGCGAGCTCGGAAGCCTGCACCTTCAGAAGCGTGATCGAGGACTGGAAGTCGAGCGAGCCAAGCGCACGCTCGTCATGTTCGGCGCTCGCGAAAGCGTCGATATTGGCTGATATCAGCGCGCGCAGCTTGGCCAGCGACATCTTGGCGGCGGTGAAGTGCGCCGCGGCCGGCGGCATCTGGCCGCCGGAGCTGCGCGCCGCCTTGCGGATGAAGGCCTGCGCACGGGTGACCGCGGCAGCAGCGATGCCTGCCCAGGCCGAGGACCAGCACAGATGTGCAAACGGCGTCATGGTCTGGGCATGGATCTTGTCGTAGGATTCCGGGAAGACGCGGTCGGCGGGGCAGTCGACCTTCAGCTCGAAACCGGTCGAGCAGGTGCCGCGCATGCCGAGCGTTTCCCAGCCCTGCGTCTGCTTCAGCGAATAGTCGTCCTTGGCGAGTGCCAGCAGCACCTGGTCCGATGCGGCGGCGTCGGTGGCGCGGCGGGCGATGGTGACGAGGCCGTCGGCCTCGGCGCCGTAGGAGATCACGGTGGCGTCGCGCGCCAGCGAGACGGTGTCGCCGGCGTGGTCGACAGCGGCCGCGCTGGCGCGGATGTTGCCGCCGTTCTGGCCCTCCGTGGTGGAGGAGGCGAGCAGCCACTGATCGCGCGCGACCCGGCGCATCATGGTTTCCATCCAGGGAATGCCGTGGCCGTGCCTGACGACGCAGGCGACCTTGGTCTGGTGCATCGCGTAGATCATCGCAGTCGAGGCGCAGGCGCGTCCGAGCGTGTAGCAGATGTCGGCGACGTCGTAGATGGAGGCGCCGAAGCCGCCGAATTCGACCGGGATCATGACGCCCAGCAGCTTCTGCTCGCGTGCGACCTCGAAAGCCTTGTGCGGGAAGCGGGCGTCGCGGTCGACGCCGTCCGCGTCGGCAGCCGCTGCGGCGGCGGTCCGGGCCACGCGTTCGATCAGAGAGGGACCCTGCTCGAGAAAGCTCGTCTGCATTTCGTCGACAGTGAGGACTGCTTCACGCACGTTCATACTCGTCCGCCTCCGGTTTCGCCGTTCGAGATCGCCGGCTGCGATGTCGCTTCAGCGATCCTCCGACCATCTTTGCTTGTGAGGAGAGGCTACGGATTTAATTCAAATTCGTCGATGAAATAGAGGGTAAACAAAGCCCAATTCCGAATGAACAGTTAAGGTCCGGTTGTTTGCATGGCCCGGATTTCCGCGATCGCGTTAGTGATCTGGAAGAAGCCCGAATTCCGGACAATCTGAGTCATCGTTTACTAAGAAACGCGAAGTAATGGTGACGCCATTGCGGGATCGACCGGCCGTGCCCATCGTAGCCGGCAGTCTGGTCCAACCTCGATAGACAATGGGAATTTGCCGATGCAGGCCTTCGATACCGACGTGCGCAATCGCATCATCAACCTGGTGAAGGGCATCCTCGAACAGAACTCGCTCACCGCGGACATCACGCCGGCGGCCAAGCTCGTCGATGCCGGCCTGACCTCGATGGACATGGTCAATCTGATGCTCGGCGTCGAAGCCGAGTTCGACTTCACCATCCCGCAGGCCGAGATCACACCGGAGAACTTCCAGTCCGTCGAGACGCTGGAGCGGATGGTCGCCAGCCAGTTGCAGCCGGCGAACGCGGCTTAAGCCAGGGTCGCTACTCTCTCCCCGGGTCGTCCCTGCGAACGCAGGGACCCATACCGCGGAATCTATCGACCTCTGACGGTCGCAGTACCAAACTACGTGTCTTCGCCAAACCACCGCCTGTGGTTATGGATCCCTGCGTTCGCAGGGACGACGGCGAGTTTGACGCGCCACCTTTGCGCCCCTCACAGCGCCGGCATCCACCCCTACCATCCCCGTTCCAAATCCGCCTCAAAGCTGGCATAGCTTAACCATGTCGCACGTGGCGAACGGGTGGAGCAGGCATGGCGCAAGCGGTATTAGGCATCATCGGCGGCTCCGGCATCTACGATCTGCCGGGCCTGGAGGGTGCGCACGAAGAGGCGATCAAGAGCCCCTGGGGCGAGCCGTCGGCGCCCGTGCGGCGTGGCACCATGGCGGGTCTGCCGATCGTGTTTCTGCCGCGGCATGACAAGGGCCATCGGCTGTCGCCCTCCGACATCAACTATCGCGCCAATATCGACGTCCTGAAGCGGGCTGGCGTCACCGACCTGATCTCGCTGTCGGCCTGCGGTTCCTTCAAGGAGGAACTGCCGCCTGGCACCTTCGTTCTCGTCGATCAGTTCGTCGATCGCACCCACAAGCGCGAGAGCTCGTTCTTCGGCCGGGGCTGCGTCGCGCATGTGTCGATGGCGCATCCGGTCTCGCCGCGCTTGCGCATTCATCTTGCCGCGGCCGCTGAAGCCGAGGGCATCGCGTTTGCGCGCGGCGGGACCTATGTCTGCATGGAGGGGCCGCAATTTTCGACGTACGCGGAGAGCATGACCTACAAGACGCTGGGCTATGCCGTGATCGGCATGACCAACATGCCCGAAGCCAAGCTCGCGCGCGAGGCCGAAATCTGCTACGCTACTGTCGCGATGGTGACGGATTTCGATTGCTGGCACCCCGACCACGATGCCGTCACCGTCCAGGACATCATCCGCGTGCTGACCTCGAATGCCGACAAGGCGAAGGCGCTGGTGGCACGGCTGGCGAAAGATTTTCCGCGCGAGCACGAGCCGTGCCCGATCGGTTCGGACCGCGCGCTCGACACCGCGCTGATCACCGCGCCCGAGGCGCGCGATCCGGAGCTTCTGAAGAAGCTCGATGCGGTGGCCGGACGCATCCTGCGGGCGTGATACGAAAGGCAGAATGCCATGAAGGTCGACGGCAAGCATTTCCGCAGCATCTGGCGCGAGCGTGACGGCTGGTCGGTCGGTGCGATCGACCAGCGCAGGCTGCCGCACGAGTTCGTCATTGCGAAGCTGACATCCTGCGAAGACGCGGCGGTCGCGATTCGCGATATGCTGGTGCGCGGCGCGCCGCTGATCGGCGCTACCGCCGCCTACGGCATGGCGCTGGCGATGCGCGAGGATGCCTCCGATTCCGGCCTGAAGCGTGCCTATGACACGCTGGTCGTGGCTCGGCCGACCGCGATCAATCTGAAATGGGCGCTGGACGAGATGCGCGCGACGCTCGCGCCGATCGATCCGCTGGAGCGGGCCGAGGCTGCCTACGCGCGCGCCGACGAGATCGTCGAGCAGGACGTTGAGATCAACCGCGGCATCGCCGGCAACGGCCTGAAGCTGATCGAGACGATCGCGGCGAAGAAGCCGGGCGAAACGATCAACGTCCTGACCCATTGCAACGCCGGCTGGCTCGCCACCGTCGACTGGGGCACGGCGACGGCGCCGATCTATCTCGCGCATGAGCGCGGCCTCAAGATCCATGTCTGGGTCGACGAGACCCGACCGCGCAACCAGGGCGCCTCGCTCACCGCCTGGGAGCTCGGCCATCACGGTGTGCCGCACACCGTGATCCCCGACAATACCGGCGGGCACCTGATGCAGCACGGCATGGTCGATCTCGCCATCGTCGGCACCGACCGCGTCGCCGCCAATGGCGACGTCTGCAACAAGATCGGTACCTATCTGAAGGCGCTTGCCGCGCACGATAACGGTGTGCCGTTCTACGTCGCGCTGCCGTCGCCGACGATCGACTTCGCCGTCAATGACGGCATCCGCGACATCCCGATCGAGCAGCGCAGCGGCATCGAGGTCACCGACATGACCGGCCGCACGGCGGACGGACGGGTGGAAACTGTGCGCATCGTGCCCGAGGGATCGCCGGTCGCGAACTATGCCTTCGACGTGACTCCGGCGCGGCTCGTCACCGGCCTGATCACCGAGCGTGGCGTGTTGAAACCGGATCGTGCTTCGCTGGCGGCGGCATTTCCGGAACGGATCGCAGCCGGAGCGGAGTAGTCAGGTCGCCGGGCGAGGTCGTCCCACGCCGTCATTGCGAGGAGCCCTTGCGACGAAGCAATCCAGGCTGTCGCCGCCGAGGGATTCTGGATTGCTTCGCTTCGCTCGCAATGACGAAGGATAGACTACCCCAGCTTCAGCCCCGTCGCCTTCTCGAGCTCCGCGATGGCCTGCGCGCCGCTGGCGACCTTGATCGTGGTCATGCCCATCTCGCGCGCGGGCTTCAGGTTGACGCCGAGATCGTCGAGATAGACGCAGTTGCCGGGATCGACTTTCAGAGTCTCGACCATCATCCGGTAGATGCGCGGATCGGGCTTGCGCAGACCAATCTTGGCGGACTCGATCACGTGGTCGAACAGCGCCATCACCTCGGCCACGTAGAGCGTGCGGCCCGTGAGGCTGCCGATCGCGTTCGCCGGCAGATTGTTGGTGATGCAGCCGGTCCTGAATTGCGCCTTGATGCGCTTCAAGGCCACGACCATCTCGGGACGCAGATCGCCCTGGAGCAGCGGCAGCACGTCGCGGCCGCGGACCTCCGCGCCGAGCGCGCGCGACTCCTCGGCGAACAAACCATCGAACGTGTCGATATCGACCTCGGCGCGCTCGAATTTAGCCCAGGCGTTTTCCAGGTGATTGGCGGCGTTGGTGCGGCGGATGATGTCGATCGGCAGGCCGCGCTCCGTCTCGAACCGCGCAAACGCCTCGAACGGCGAGGTCGTCAGCACACCGCCAAAGTCAAAGATCACAGCCTCGATCGTCAAGGTCCCGCCCTCGTCAATTTCGTGCCAAGATAGCTGACAAGACGGCTAGCACGCGCTATCGGCAAGGGCCAGCCCGAAGCAAACGACGCCCCCCACCGAACCGACAAGACATGCTCCCCATGAAGACCATCGCGACATTCGCCACGGCCGCTGCGCTGCTTGCCACGCCCGCTCACGCCATCGTCGGTGGCGGCACGCCGCAGGTCGATGGCGTTGCGCGGGCCGTCGTCACCATCGTCGGTTCGCGCGGCAATTTTTGCACCGGCAGTCTGATCGCGCCAAGGGTCGTTCTTACCGTCGCTCACTGCGTCCAGCCCGGGGCGGACTACAAGATCGTCGATCGCGACGCGAACGGTCAGCCGCAATTGTTGAATGTCCGCACCGTCGCGATCCATCCGAATTTCAACATGCAGGCGATGGAGACGCATCGGGCGACCGCCGACGTGGCACTGCTGCAACTCGATATTCCACTCAAGGGAAAATCGACCGTGCCAGTCGGTGCGCCGAACATTCCAATCCAGGTCGGTGGCCGCTTTGTCATCGCCGGAATCGGCGTCACTGTCCGCGGTGAGGGTAAGAGCGGCGGTACGACGCGCGTTGCGGCGCTCGTGGCCACGGGTCAGCCGGGCACGCTCCAGATCCGGCTGGTCGATCCCGTAACCAACGGTGTTCGCGATGGAATCGGCGCTTGCACGGGCGATTCCGGCGGCCCCGTGTTCGAGGACAAGCCGAACGGTACCGTGCTCGTCGGTCTCATCAGCTGGTCGACGGGACCGAACAATGCCGCCGGTTGCGGCGGATTGACCGGCGTCACGCCGCTCACGCTCTATCGCGACTGGATCTTGCAGACCGCACGGAGCTGGGGTGCAGCGCTGTGATTTGACCGCGACTTGATCTATGTCATTTTGAAGCGGAAGCGCGGCGGGCGACACTGCCCGTCGCGGAGGAAACGCGCCGTCCAGTCAAGGCCGGCCACAGAATAAGCAAGGCAACAAGCAACAATGAATGTCGCTGTTCGCGGCCACGCCGCCACCAAGCAAGCTTCTGAACATTTCGACGTACTGATCGTCGGTGCCGGCATCTCCGGCATCGGCAGCGCCTATCATCTGACGAAGCAGCTTCCGGGCACGAGCTTCGTCATCCTGGAGACGCAGGCGAGCTTCGGCGGCACCTGGATCACGCATAGATATCCCGGCATCCGCTCCGACAGCGATCTCCACACCTTCGGTTATCGCTTCAAGCCCTGGGGCGGGCCTCCGATCGCAACCGCCGAAGAGATCCTCGCCTACATGAACGAGGTGATCGAGGAGAACGATCTTGCGAAGCACATCCGCTACAAGCACAAGATCAATTCCGCGAGCTGGTCGAGCGAGGAGAATCTCTGGACCATCGAGGCGGTGACAACCGATACCGGCGAGCCGAAGATATTCACCGCCAACTTCCTCTGGATGTGCCAGGGCTATTACCGCCATTCGGAAGGCTACACGCCGGAATGGAAGGGCATGGATCGCTTCAAGGGCCGCATCGTCCATCCGCAGACCTGGCCCGACGACATCGACCTTGCGAACAAGAAGGTGGTGGTGATCGGCTCCGGCGCGACCGCGGCAACACTGGTGCCGAACATCGCGGACAAGTGCGCGCACGTCACCATGCTCCAGCGTTCGCCGACCTATTTCCGGCTCGGCCGCAACGCCATCGAGATCGCGGAGGAGCTGCGCAGGCTTCAGGTCGACGAGGAATGGATCCACGAGATCGTCCGGCGAAAGATCCTGTTCGAGCAAGATGCATTCACGAAACTCTGCGTGTCAAAGCCCGAGCAGGTGAAGAAGGAGCTGATTGGGCAGATCAGCGCGGTCCTCGGTCCCGACTACGACGTCGAGAAACATTTCACGCCGAGCTACCGGCCGTGGCGGCAGCGCATCGCCTTCGTGCCCGATGCCGATCTGTTCAAGGGCATCGCCAGCGGCAAGGCCTCCGTCGTCACCGACGAGATCGAGTGCTTCGTCGAGAACGGCATCCAGCTCAAATCCGGCAAGCTGCTGGAAGCCGATGTCATCGTCACCGCAACCGGCTTCAACCTCGCAGCCCTCGGCGACATCGCCTTCGAGATCGACGGCAAGCCGCTCGCCTTCGGCGATACCGTCACCTATCGCGGCATGATGTTCACGGGCGTGCCGAACATGGTCTGGGTGTTCGGCTATTTCCGTGCGAGCTGGACCCTGCGCGTCGACCTCGTCGCCGACTTCGTCTGCCGGCTGCTCGGTCACATGAAGGCCAAGGGCAGCAGGAAGGTCGAGGTCAGCTTGCGTGCCGAGGACCACAACATGCCGATCCTGCCCTGGATCGATCCGGAGAACTTCAACCCGGGCTACATGATGCGCAACATGGATCTGTTGCCCAAGCGCGGAGACAAGCCGGAATGGCAGCACAGCCAGGATTACTGGACCGAGAAGGACGAGATTCCGAAGACGGACCTCGATGACAAGGCGTTCGTGTATGGGTGAGGGCTTGTTCGTGTGAGGGGCGATCGCGATCGCCACATATTCCGCTGTCGTCCCTGCGAAAGCAGGGACCCATACCCCCAGGGAGGAGTTTGGCGAAGATTCGTCGTTCGGTATTGCGACCGCCCAAGATCGAGAGATCACACGGTATGGGTCCCGGCGTTCGCCGGGACGACACCTTTAATTGGGCTAGCGGCGTCGAAGATTATTAGTACCGCTACGAATTCCGCCGTGTCGCATTCGTGGCGATCGCGGCCGCCGCCGTCCGGTTCTCCACGCCGAGCTTGGCGTAGATCTGCTCGAGGTGCTTGTCGACCGTGCGCGGGCTCAATCCCAGAATTTGCGCGATGTCGCGGTTGGTCTTGCCCTTGCTGAGCCAGGCCAGCACCTCGCCTTCGCGGGTGGTGAGGCCGAGCTCGCTGGTGAATTCGGGCGGCAGCGCGGTGCCGGACTCCCTGGACAACCGCAGCAGGAACTCGTTCGGCGCGGTTTCGCCCATGTAGTAGAGCCGGAGCTGCGGATTGTCCGGCAGGGACGCCGCCTGAGACTTCGAGCTGCCCTTGACCTTCGCCTGCTCGAGCCATTGCAGAAGCGAGGGCGGCAGGACGAAGTCGTCGTCGGCCTGCGCGCTCCGGTGATCGGCCAGGAGCTTTTGCGCCTGCGGCGTCGCCCAGAGCACGTGACCCTTCCGGTTGACGGCGAACAAAAAGCGTCCGGAGACGTCGAGCGCGGCGCGCGCGCTCTGCGTCAGTCTGGCATTGCCGAGGTGCACGCGAATGCGCGCCAGCATCTCCTCGATCACGATCGGTTTTGTCACGTAGTCGACGCCGCCGGCCTCCAGCCCGCGCACGATGTGCTCGGTTTCGGCCAGGCCCGTCATGAAGATCACGGGAACATTGGCAAGACCCGCATCGCGCTTGAGGCGGCGGCAGGTCTCGAACCCGTCAATGCCGGGCATCACCGCATCGAGCAGGACGATGTCGGGCGTGATCTGGTCGACGATGCGCATCGCGGCCGCGCCGTCGAGCGCCACCATCACCGTCATGCCGGCGCCGTCGAGCGCGTCGGTGAGCAGCCGCAGCGTCTCCGGGGAGTCGTCGACAACGAGCGCGACGTCGCGCTTCTTGGGCTCAATGCTCATGCGCATGCAACGTCTTCAAGGTGGCCATATACTGGTCTAGGTCGAAGCGATCGACCAGCGATCGCATCTGCGCGACGAAGTCGGCATGTTCGGGATGCTCGCTGCCGATCTCGTCGAGCTTCAACTGGATGCCTTTGACATAGCCGATCTGGCCGAGCCCGATCAGTGCCTCGATGTGCCGCACCGGCGGCTTCGATCCACTCTCCGGCCGCCAGAACGGGACGACAATCTCGTCCGAGCCGTATTGCCACTCGATCTTGAGGAGCTGGCGGATCGTCTCCAGCAGCCGCGGGATGTCGATCGGCTTCATCAGATAACCGTCGTGGAAGGGCTGCGCCAGCGGTGTGCCGTGGGCCTCCAGCGCACTGGCGGAGACCATCAGGATGCGCGCCTGGTGGTGGCCGCTCGCGCGCAAGGCTTCCGCCACGGCCCAACCGTCCATGCCCGGCATGGAGATGTCGAGCAGGAACAGGTCGGGCCGGCAATGTTGCGCCAGCGCAAGGCAGCCGGGCCCGTCGGGCGCGCTGAGCAGGATGAAGCCGAGCGGCGTCAGCACCTCGCGCAGTAGGTCGCGATGAACCGGGTCGTCATCGGTGATCAGGATGGTCTTGCGCGCGCCGTGATAGCCGGAGACCGGCGCCTCCACCGGCGCGATGCGCTGCGGATTGGTGACTTCCGACAGCAGGATCTTGACCTTGAACGTGCTGCCGGTGCCGACGGTGCTCATGACCTTGATATCGCCGCCCATGACGCCGGCCAGCAGCCGGCTGATGGTCAGGCCGAGCCCGGTGCCGGTCTGCGGCTGCGCGACGCCGAGCGCGCCGCGTTCGAAGGGCGCGAAGATGCGTTCGAGATCGTCGCCCTGGATGCCGGGGCCGGTGTCGATCACTTCGAACTCGGCCACGGGGCTGCGATAGTGCACCACGAACTGTACGCTGCCGGCCTGGGTGAACTTGATCGCGTTGGAGAGCAGATTGATCAGCACCTGGCGAAGCCGCTTCTCGTCGGCATAGACGACGACCGGCAGATGCGGCGGCCGCCGGAACACGAAATCGATGCCCTTGGCGGCGGCCTGAAGGCGGAACATGCCGACGAGCTGGTCGAGGAATTCGCTCAGGCGAACCTCGTCGCGCGACAGGTACAGCCGTCCCGCCTCGATCTTGGAGATATCCAGGATGCCGTCGATCAGGCCGGAGAGGTGGTCGGCGCTGCGGCGGACCACGCGGACCTGGTCGCGCGGCTTGGTGGCGAGCGACGCGTCCTGCTCCAGGAGCTGCGCATAGCCGCTGATCGCATTCAGCGGTGAGCGCAACTCGTGGCTCAGGCCCACCACGTAGCGGCTCTTGGCGAGATTGGCGGATTCGGCGACCTCCTTGGCGCGCTGGAGCTCGGCATCGGTGCGCTTATGCGCATCGATCTCCTGAATCAGAAGCGCGGTCTGCCGCCGCGTCTCGGCTTCCGCGGCCCGGCGGCTCTGCTGCGCCAGCACGAACAGCCAGGCCACTACGCCGATGATGATGCTGAGCGAGAAGAACACCTTCCATAGCACGTTGGAGACGAGCGCGTTCTCGCCTTGCACGCTGGCCGAGGTCTGGAGATAGATCAGTCCGAGCACCAGCGCGACGAGGCCGGCCGAGACAACGAACACGCCGACATAGTGGCCGAACTGCGAGTTGATCCGCTGATAGATCGGCTGCGGCAGGATTCTGCCGAGCGCATCGGAGAATTGTACCTGCGCGCGCGCATGCGGCTTGCAGAGATCGTGGCAGCGCGCATCGAGCGAGCAGCACAACGAGCAGATCGGGCCGGCATAGGCCGGGCAGGAGGTGGTGTCCTCCGGCTCAAAATGGTGCTCGCAGATACAGCACTGGATCGCCTCGATATTGGCCCAGCTCTTCTTGGGCTTGCGCGCGATGTAATATTTCCCGTCGGTGAGCCAGGCGATGATTGGTGCGGTGACGAAGGCGACCGTCAGCGCAACGAACGCCGCCAGCGCCTTCATGGTCGGGCCGAACAGGCCGTAGAACGCCGCGATCGAGACGATGGTCGCGATCGTCATGGCACCGACGCCGACCGGGTTGATGTCGTAGAGATGAGCGCGCTTGAACTCCATCTGCGGCGGACGCAGGCCGAGCGGCTTGTTGACGACGAGGTCGGCGACCAGCGCGCCGACCCAGGCGATCGCGACGTTGGAGTAGAGCGCCAGCGTCTGCTCCAGCGCCTTGTAGACGCCGATCTCCATCAGGAGCAGAGCCACCGTGACGTTGAACACCAGCCACACCACGCGGCCGGGATGGCTGTGCGTCAATCGCGAGAAGAAGTTCGACCAGGCGATCGAGCCCGCATAGGCGTTGGTGACGTTGATCTTGATCTGCGAGAGGATGACGAACGCGCCGGTGAGCGCCAGCGCCATGTCCGGCTGCGACAGCACGTAGCGGAACGCTTCGAGATACATGTGCGCCGGCTCGGCCGCCAGCTCGCCGGAGAGGCCGTGGCTCAGCGCGAAGAAGGCGAGAAACGAGCCCAGCAGCAATTTCAGCGCGCCGAAGATGATCCAGCCGGGCCCTGCGATCAGCAGGGCAATCCACCACGACGTTCGCGACGTGCGGCGGTCGCGCGGCAGGAACCTGAGGAAGTCGACCTGCTCGCCGATCTGCGCCACCAGCGAAAACACCACGGAGGATGCGACACCGAACAGCAACAGGTCGAAATGTCCGCTGGGGTCGCCGTGCTCGCCGGCGAACTTGCGCCACTCCGTGAACGAATAGGGATTGGCCCAGGCGATCGCGGCAAAGGGCAGGATATGCAGGATGACCCAGATCGGCTGCGTCCAGAGCTGGAAGCGGCTGATCAGCGTGATGCCATAGGTGACGAGCGGGATGATCGCGACCGCGCTGATGAGGTAGCCGATCGGGCGCGGAATGCCGAAGCACATTTCGAGCGCGGTGGCCAGGATCACCGCTTCGATGGCGAAGAAGATGAAAGTGAAGGAGGCGTAGATCAGCGAGGTCACGGTCGAGCCGATATAGCCGAAGCCGGCGCCGCGGGTGAGCAGGTCGATGTCGATGCCGCATTTGGCAGCGTAGTAGGCAATCGGCACGCCGCAGAAGAAGATGATGGTGGACACGACGAGGATCGCGGCGCTGGCATTGGTGACGCCGTAGTTCAGCGTGATGGTGCCCCCGATCGCCTCCAGCGCCAGAAAGGAGATCGCGCCGAGCGCCGTGTTGGCGACGCGAGCGGCGGACCAGCGGCGTGCGCTCTTGGCCGTGAAGCGCAGCGCGTAGTCTTCCAGCGTCTGGTTGGCGACCCATTGGTTGTACTGGCGCCTGACGCGGTCTATTCGCTGCCGCCCTGCCACCTAAAACCCCACTCCCGATACCCGCGCGGATCCCTCGCAAATTCCGTACCAAAAGCCTACGTCGGTATTTTGCGGTGCAGTATACGCGATCTTGCGTATGCTTGAGCTGCACAAATTCGAGCCATCCTCACGACACCAACGCGTGTCCTCGAACAAAAGTGGGGTGCTCATGTCAGACGAAGCAAACAAGGGCCTGTTGTCGCCACTCCGGCGCAAACTATTGATGGGGATGGCGGCCGTGCCGGCCATCACGATGCTGCCGCGGGCATCCTTTGCGCAGGCCCCGGCGACCTCGGCGGTCAATACCACGGGCCTCGCGGTGACCGATACCGAGGTGACGGTCGGCATCCTGCATTCGGCGACCGGCACCATGGCGATCTCCGAGACCGGCTCGATCGAGGCCGAAAAGCTCGCCATCGAGCAGATCAACGCCGCCGGCGGCGTGCTCGGGCGCAAGATCAAGTTCATCCAGGAAGACGGCGCCAGCGACTGGCCGACCTTCGCCGAAAAGGCCAAGAAGCTGCTCGTCAACGACAAGGTCGCGGCCATCATGGGCTGCTGGACCTCGGCCTCGCGCAAGGCGGTGCTGCCCGTCGTCGAGCAGTATAACGGCATGCTCTACTACCCGACCTTCTACGAGGGTCTCGAGCAGTCCAAGAACGTGATCTACACCGGCCAGGAGGCGACCCAGCAGATTCTCGCCGGCCTGAACTGGATCGCCAAGGAGAAGGGCGCGAAGTCGTTCTTCTTCATCGGCTCCGACTACATCTGGCCGCGCACCTCGAACAAGATCGCGCGCAAGCACGTCGAGAACGTGCTGAAGGGCAAGGTCGTCGGCGAGGAGTATTATGCGCTCGGCAGCACCCAGTTCAATTCGGTCATCAACAAGATCAAGCTGACCAAGCCGGACGTGATCTTCACCGACGTCGTCGGCGGCTCGAACGTCGCCTTCTACAAGCAGCTCAAGGCCGCCGGCATCGACCTCGCCAAGCAGCCGCTGCTCACGATCTCGGTCACCGAAGACGAGATCGACGGCATCGGCGGCGAAAACATCGCGGGCGCCTATGCCTGCATGAAGTACTTCCAGTCACTCGACAATCCGAACAACAAGGCGTTCGTTCCGGCGTTCAAGAAGGCGTGGGGCGAGAAGACCGTGATCGGAGACGTCACCCAGGCTGCCTATCTCGGCCCGTGGCTGTGGAAGTTGACGGTCGAGAAGGCGGGCTCCTTCGACGTCGACAAGATCGCGGCGGCCTCGCCGGGCGTCGAGTTCAAGGGCGCTCCCGAAGGTTACGTGCGCATCCACGAAAACCATCATCTCTGGTCGAAGACCCGGGTCGGGCGCGCCAAGCTCGATGGCCAGTTCGAGCTGATCTACGAGACCGCCGATCTCGTCGAGCCGGATCCGTTCCCCAAGGGTTACCAGTAAGAAGCGCTACCAGTAAGAAGCGCTACCGGTAAGAGACGCGGCGTCGCTCGCGCTTTCTCTCCAACACCAGGCCGCTCCCTGGCGTGGATCGCAAGTCCATGCCCCAAGACCCCCGCGTCGCGAACCTGCTCGCGACGCGGGGACCCTATCCCCGACGGAGGATGATCGATGTTCGGCGACTACTCGATTGGTGACCTTGGCTCCATCTTCGTCATGCAGGGTTTTGCGGGGCTGATCCTGTTTTCGGTCTACGTCCTGATGGCGCTTGGGCTTGCCATCATCTTCGGCCAGATGGGCGTCATCAACATGGCCCACGGCGAGTTCATGATCCTCGGGGCCTACGTCACCTGGATGACCTCGAATTTCTCTCAGTCCTATTTGCCGAGCCTGTTCGGCGGCTACTTCTTCCTCGCAATGATCCTGGCCTTTATCGCATCAGGCGCGCTGGGCATGCTGGTGGAGTGGGTGCTGATACGGCACCTCTACAAGCGTCCACTCGATACGCTGCTCGCCACCTGGGGCCTCAGCCTGATGCTCCAGCAGGCCTATCGGTCCGTGTTCGGCGCGCGCGAAGTCGGCGTCGAACTGCCGCAATGGATGCTCGGCTCATTGCACGTCACCGACAGCATCGAAGTGCCGATCAACGGCGTCTTCGTGATGTGCCTCACCGTCTTGATCACCGTCGGCGTCGCCTACGTTCTCTACATGTCGCGCTGGGGCCGCCAGGTGCGCGCCGTGGTGCAGAACCGCATCATGGCCGGCGCGGTCGGCATCAACACCGAAAAGGTCGACCGATACACCTTCGGGCTCGGTTGCGGGATCGCCGGGATCGCCGGAAGCGCCTTCACCATGATCGGCTCGACCGGGCCGACGTCGGGCCAGCTCTACATTGTGGACACTTTCCTGGTCGTCGTGTTCGGCGGCGCCGCCAGCCTGCTCGGCACCATCGCTTCCGCGTTCTCGATCTCGCAGACGCAATCGACGCTCGAATTCTTCATGTCGGGCTCGATGGCCAAGGTGCTCACGCTGCTCGCTGTCGTCGGCATCCTGATGCTGCGGCCGCAGGGTCTCTTCGCCCTCAAGGTCCGCAAATAACGGGAAGCAGGCAAGCCATGATCATCAACTCACGCTTCTTCAATCGATCCGAACTCATGGGCTTCATCGTCTTGGCCGCGGTGCTGTTCGTGATCCTGCCGCTGACGCTGGATGTGTTCCGCCTCAATCTGGTCGCGAAATATCTGACCTACGCTTTTGTCGCGCTCGGCCTCGTGCTGTGCTGGGGCTATGGCGGCATTTTGAGCCTGGGGCAGGGCGTGTTCTTCGGCCTCGGCGGCTATTGCATGGCGATGTTCCTCAAGCTCGAGGCCTCCAGCGTCGAGAACACGAAGATCCAGTCGACGCCCGGCATCCCCGACTTCATGGACTGGAATCAGATCACGTCGCTGCCGCTGTTCTGGCAGCCGTTTCACAGCCTCACCTTCACCATCCTCGCCATCATCCTGGTCCCCGGCCTCTTCGCTTTGATCATCGGCACCGCGATGTTCAAGCGCCGCGTCGGCGGCACCTATTTCGCGATCATCACCCAGGCCGTCGCCGCCATCCTCACCATCCTGATCGTCGGGCAGCAGGGCTATACCGGCGGCATCAACGGCATGACCGACCTGCGCACGCTCAAGGGCTGGGACATCCGGCCCGACCACGCCAAGATCATCCTGTACTTCGTCGAGGTGGTGTTGCTGTTCGCCTGCATCGGCATCGCGCAGTTCATCCGCCTGACCAAGCTCGGCCGTATCCTGGTGGCGATGCGCGAACAGGAGGATCGCGTCCGTTTCTCCGGCTACAGCGTCGCCAACTTCAAGATCTTCGCCTTCTGCATGGCCGCGGTCTTCGCCGCGATCGGCGGCGCCATGTTCGCGCTCAATGTCGGTTTCATGTCGCCGTCCTTTGTCGGCATCGTGCCGTCGATCGAGATGGTGATCTACACCGCGGTCGGCGGGCGCATGTCGATCTTCGGTGCGATATGGGGCGCCATCCTGGTGAATTTCGCCAAGACCAGCCTGTCGGAATCCTTCCCGCAGCTCTGGTTGTTCGGCCTCGGCGCGTTGTTCATCGCGGTCGTGCTCGCCTTCCCGAACGGTCTGTCCGGGCTCTGGGCCGATTACGTGCAGCCGCGCATCGACCGGCTGTTCGCCTCGCGCAAGTCGAAGTCGGGCTGGAACGACAACTCGGTCGCCGACGGCGCACCGGCAGAGTGAGGAGGCCATCATGTTCGTCGGTCATCACGATGCCGATGCCGCGCTGGGAGTGAGGAGGTAGATCATGCTCGTCGGTCATCAGCCCAAGGAATTCCTGCTCGCTGTCTCCGGATTGACCGTCTCGTTCGACGGCTTCAAGGCCGTCAACGATCTCTCCTTTTACGTCGAGGAGAACGAGATTCGCGTCATCATCGGTCCCAACGGCGCCGGCAAGACCACGGTGCTCGACCTGATCTGCGGCAAGACCAAGGCGACCTCGGGCTCGATTCAGTTTCGTGGCAAGGAGCTCACGAAGATGAAGGAAAACGAGATCGTGCAGACCGGCGTCGGGCGCAAATTCCAGACTCCGTCGGTGTTCGAGGACCTCACCGTCTTCGAGAACCTCGAGATCTCGTTTCCGCGCGGCCGCACCGTGTTCGGCTCGCTGACCTTTCAGCGCGACCAGCCGGTGAAGGACCGGGTCGAGGAGGTCGCGGAGATGATCTTCCTGAAGGACAAGCTCAATACCTATGCCGACGAGCTCAGCCATGGCCAGAAGCAGTGGCTCGAGATCGGCATGCTGCTGATCCAGGACCCCGACCTCCTGATGCTCGACGAGCCCGTCGCCGGGATGAGCGTGTCCGAGCGCGCCAAGACCGCCGAGCTGCTCAACCGCATCATCAAGAACCGCTCGGTGCTGGTGATCGAGCACGACATGAAGTTCGTCGAGGACATCGCGCACAAGGTCACCGTGCTGCACCAGGGCCAGATCCTCTCCGAGGGCACCATGGAGAAGGTGAAGAACGATCCCAAGGTCATCGAAGTCTATCTGGGGCACTGAGGAGGCACGACGATGCTGGCTATTTCAGATCTTCACGTCGCCTACGGCCAGAGCGAGGTGCTGCACGGGCTCAACGTCAAGGTCGCGCCCAACGAGATCGTGGCGATCATGGGTCGCAACGGCATGGGCAAGACCACGCTGATGAAGTCGCTGATGGGCATCCTGCCGGCGAAGAGCGGCTCGGTGACCATGGACGGCGCCGAGCTCGGCGGCCTGCCGAGCTACGAGCGCGTGGCCAAGGGCCTCGCCTATGTGCCGCAGGGTCGCATGATCTTCTCCACCATGACGGTGAAGGAGAACATCGAGACCGGGCTTGTCGTCTCCGGCGGATCCGAGGTCCCAGGCGACATCTACGAATTGTTTCCGGTGCTGCTGGAGATGAAAGGCCGCCGCGGCGGCAATCTCTCCGGCGGGCAGCAGCAACAGCTCGCCATCGCGCGGGCGCTGGCGACCAAGCCCAAAGTGCTGCTGCTCGACGAGCCGACCGAAGGCATCCAGCCTTCCATCATCAAGGAGATGGCGCGCACCTTGAAACGCATCCGCGACGAAAAGGGCCTCTCGATCGTCGTGTCCGAGCAGGTCCTGAGCTTCGCGCTCGACATCGCTGACCGCGTGCTGGTGATCGAGAACGGCGAGATCGTGCGCGATGATCCGCGCGACGCCGTCGATGCCGCGCAGGTCTCAAAATATCTGTCCGTCTAACCAACCGTAGTAAAAAGGGGAGCATCTCGATGCCAGAGACACTGATCAAGGTCGATCTCACCAAGTCGGCCTATGAAAATGACATGGTGCACAACCGCTGGCACCCCGACATTCCGATCGTGGCCTGGGTCAATCCCGGCGACGATTTCATCATCGAGACCTATGACTGGACCGGCGGCTTCATCAAGAACAACGATTCCGCCGATGACGTGCGCGACATCGACCTGTCGATCGTGCACTTCCTCTCCGGACCGATCGGCGTCAAGGGCGCAGAGCCGGGCGATCTGCTCGTCGTCGACCTGCTCGACGTCGGCCCGCTCAAGGAGAGCCTGTGGGGTTTCAATGGCTTCTTCTCCAAGCAGAACGGCGGCGGCTTCCTCACCGACCATTTCCCGCTGGCGCAGAAGTCGATCTGGGACATCAAGGGCCTCTACACCTCGTCGCGCCACGTGCCCGGCGTCAACTTCGCCGGCCTGATCCATCCCGGCCTGATCGGCTGTCTGCCCGATCCGAAGATGCTGGACACCTGGAACAAGCGCGAGGCCGAGCTGATCTCGACCAACCCGACCCGTGTGCCCGGCCTTGCCAATCCGCCATTCCCGCCGACCGCCCATGGCGGTCGCGCCAAGGGCGATGTCAAAGCCAAGATCGGTGCCGAAGGTGCGCGCACGGTGCCGCCGCGCGAGCACGGCGGCAATTGCGACATCAAGGACCTGTCGCGCGGCTCGAAGATCTACTTCCCGGTCTATGTGCCCGGCGGCGGTCTCTCGATGGGCGATCTGCACTTCAGCCAGGGCGATGGCGAGATTACCTTCTGCGGCGCGATCGAGATGGCCGGCTGGCTGCATCTGAAGGTCGACATCATCAAGGACGGCGTCGCCAAGTACGGCATCAAGAACCCGATCTTCAAGCCGTCGCCGATCACGCCAAATTACAAGGACTATCTGATCTTCGAGGGCATCTCGGTCGATGAAGCCGGCAAGCAGCACTATCTCGACGTTCACATCGCCTATCGCCAGGCCTGCCTGAATGCGATCGAGTACCTGAAGAAGTTCGGCTACTCCGGCGCACAGGCCTACTCGATCCTCGGCACCGCGCCGTGCCAGGGCCACATCTCAGGCGTGGTCGACGTGCCCAACGCCTGCGCCACGCTGTGGCTGCCGACGGAGATCTTCGACTTCGACGTGATGCCGTCGGCGGCGGGACCCATCAAGCACATCACCGGCGATATCCAGATGCCGATCTCACCGGACAAATGACGTTGCGCTCCCTCTCCCCGTTCTTACGGGGAGAGGGTTGGGGTGAGGGGCTGTCTCCGCCCGAACAGCAGCCGTGAGTTTGCGGAGAGTCCCCCTCACCCGGAACGCATCTTGCGATGCGTTCCGACCTCTCCCCGCAAGCGGGGCGAGGTGAAGCGGACGCTCTGTCATCACCGAACGCGAAGGGGCAAAAGATGCCGGTCTATGAATATCTCTGTGACGACTGCGGTCCGTTCAAGGACCTTCGACCGATGGCGGAATGCGACGATCCGCAGAACTGTCCGCACTGCGAGACGCTGGCGCCACGCGTGATCCTGACGGCGCCGAATTTCTTCTGCATGCCGGCGGAGAAGCGCAAGGCGCACGCCGTCAACGAGCGCAGCACACATGCGCCGCAGACGCTCGCGCAATACAAGGCCTCGCATGGCCCGGGCTGCGGCTGCTGTGCGACGGGCAAGAGGAAGCCGGCCCGGCTGATGACGAAGACCAAGGGCGGCGCCAAGGGCTTTCCCACCGCACGACCCTGGATGATCAGCCACTGACGCATGCGGCTGGACCAATCGCGGCAACCCAAGCAAATAAGGAACAGGAGCGGTCAACATGCTTCACGGTGACATTTCCAGCAGCAACGACACCGTCGGCGTTGCAGTCGTCAACTACAAGATGCCCCGCCTGCACACCAAGGCCGAGGTGCTCGACAACGCCCGCAAGATCGCCGACATGATCGTCGGCATGAAGGTCGGCCTGCCCGGCATGGATCTCGTGATCTTCCCCGAATATTCCACCCAGGGCATCATGTACGACTCCAAGGAGATGTACGAGACGGCGTCCATGGTGCCAGGCGAGGAAACCGCGATCTTCGCGGAGGCCTGCCGCAAGGCCAAGGTCTGGGGCGTATTCTCGCTGACCGGCGAGCGCCACGAGGAGCACCCGCACAAGGCACCCTACAACACCTTGATCCTGATGAACGACAAGGGCGAGATCGTGCAGAAGTACCGCAAGATCATGCCGTGGGTGCCGATCGAGGGCTGGTATCCCGGCAATTGCACGTACGTGTCCGACGGCCCGAAGGGCCTGAAGGTCAGCCTGATCATCTGCGACGACGGCAATTTTCCGGAGATCTGGCGCGACTGCGCCATGAAGGGCGCCGAATTGATCGTGCGTTGCCAGGGCTACATGTATCCGGCCAAGGAGCAGCAGGTCATGATCTCCAAGGCGATGGCATGGGCCAACAATGTCTATGTCGCGGTCGCCAATGCGGCCGGTTTCGACGGGGTCTATTCCTATTTCGGCCACTCCGCGATCATCGGCTTCGATGGTCGCACCCTCGGTGAGTGCGGCGAGGAGGAGTACGGCATCCAGTACGCCCAGCTGTCGAAGAATTTGATCCGCGATGCGCGCCGCAACGGTCAATCGCAGAACCATCTCTACAAGCTGGTCCACCGCGGCTACACCGGCATGATCAATTCCGGCGAAAGCCCGCGCGGCGTCGCGGCTTGTCCGTACGATTTCTACAAGAACTGGATCGCCGATCCCGAAGGCACGCGAGACATGGTCGAGGCGATGACGCGTTCGACGCCAGGGACCGACGAGTGCCCGATCGACGGCATTCCAAACGGAGCGGCCCCGAGCAACTACTAAGCCGTTGATGTGAATGGCCGTCCATGGGCACGGGCGTTCTAACGCAAGGCGCATGCGCGGAATGGGAAGAGCGCCCCGGCAAAACCGTGGCGCGGTTGCAACATGGGCTGTTGAATCTGCTCAAGTTGCGGTCCCATTGGCGGATTCTCGATGCTCCCGTGGTTCTACCCGCCATCCTCATGGCCTAAGTTCCCGCGGCGCCGCTGAGGAGCGCTGCGGGTGAGGGGAAGAGCGTGGAGGCTTGGTTGCCATTGAGCGGGCGGGGTTGCGCGCGCCGGGGTGCCGCGGCAATTCGCAGGGCATTCGGGATGGCCTTCGTCTTGGGTGCAGCTGTCGCGACGAGCCCTGCCGGGGCGCAGCAATTCTTCAACGGATCGCAGACCACGCCGAACGGTGCCGTCAATGGCGGCGGTGGGGTGTGGGATACGACCACCACCAACTGGACGGACTCTTCCGGTTCGATCAGCAGCGCTTACGATCCGTCGTCGTCGGCGACCCTGTTCGGCAGCGGCGGTCCCTCGACCCCGGCAACAGGCGGCACGGTGACGGTCACGCCGGGCGGCGTGCAGCTCACGAGCCAAGTGGTCTTCGACCTCACCGGCGACGGTTCGATCTATACGATCCAGGGTGGCGACCTCAGGCTGGCCGCGGGCGGCACCATGTTCTTCACCAACGATGTCACCGGGACCGGGGACCCCTCGGCGGCGATCGCTTCGCGCATCACCGGCAGCGGTGGCATCTCGGTGCAGGGACCCGGTTTCCTGGCGCTGCTCGGCGCCAATACCTATACCGGTGATACTTTCATCTGTAATTGCGGGTCACTGCAGCTTGGCGATGCGACCCATACCGCCAGCATTGTCGGTGCCGTCAAGAACGAGGGCTTGTTCAAAATCGTCAACGCCGACATGTCGAGCGTCACGTCGCTCGTCAACGAATTCTCCGGCGCGACGATGTTCCTCAACGGGACCTCCGCCAGCTCGATGGTGATCACCAACAGCGGCCAGTTGTATTTCGGCGATCCGTCGGCGAGCAGCAGCATCGACACCGCCACAGCCGGCCGCGCGACCATCGTCAACGACGGTGGCTTGATCGGCTTCCTGGGCCGAACCAATGCAGGCTCGGCCAGCATCACAAACCAGAATGGCGGCACCACCGCATTCTCTGATCAATCCTCGGCCGCGTCGGCGACCATCATCAACAAGGATTTTGGCAGCACCGGCTTCGGTGCATTTCCTGGAAGCACCGCGACCGCCGGCAACGCGACAATCATCAACGAGGCCAATGGCCGGACCAATTTCGGCGCGTTCACCACGGCCGGCAATGCCACCATCTACACCAACGACGGCGGCAAGACCGAGTTCTTTGACAACTCCACCGGCGGCAACGCGCGCTTCATCACCACCGGGACCGGTATCGTTGATTTCGGGGTCAGCACCGGCCCGAACAGCGACGGCCGCATCACCGCTGGTTCGATCGAAGGCAGCGGCTTCTACTATATCGGCGGCGGCAACACCCTTGTCGTCGGTGGCAACAACCTCTCGACCGAGGTCAGCGGCGTCATCGGCGATTTCGATCCCTGCAGTTGCGGTCCCGCTGGCCCCGGCTCGCTGGAGAAGGTCGGCAGCGGCACGCTGATACTCTCCGGCACCAACACCTATACCAGTACCACCACGGTGAATGGCGGCATCCTGCGGGTCGATGGCAATATCTCGCAATCGAGCCTGACCACCGTGAACGCGGGCGGCGCGCTGTTCGGCGCCGGGATTGTCGGCAACACATTTATCGCCAACGGCGGCATCTATGCGCCCGGCGATGGCGGGCCGGGCTCCAGCATGTTCGTTCAGGGTGATCTGACCTTCCAGTCCGGCGCGGTCTACCTCGTGCAGGCCGGCAGCGGGTTCAGCACGAGCCATGCTCTCGTCAGCGGCAATGTTACGCTGAATGGCACAGTCGGCGTCTCGCTGTACCCCGGCAGCACGGTGATGCGGCATTACTCGATTTTGAATTTCTTCGGCGCCGCCACCGGCAATTTCGCTGGCGTCGCCGCGGCCGGCGGCCTCATTGGCACGACAACCGTTGGGTCGGGTGAAGTCTTGCTCGATTTCACGCTCGACTATGGCGCGAAATACGCGCTCAACATCAATCAGAAGAACGTCGCCACCACGCTTCAGAATTTCTTCAACGCGAATGGCTTTCTGCAAGCCGAACTCGCCGGCCTCGGCCCCAACGGCTTGACGCAGGCGTCCGGCGAGTCGGCGACGGGTTCGCAGCAGACGACGTTCAACGCGATGAACCAGTTCCTCGGCCTGTTGACCGAAGTCTTCAGCTCGGGACGCAGCGGCACGCCTGGTGCGACGCCCTATACCGACGACACGAATGCGAATGCCTATGCCGCGAACGGCAGGACCCCGCGTGAGAAGAGCGCGCGCGACGCTCTTGCCTCGATCTACCACAAGGCGCCGGTTGCGACCTTCGAGCAGCGCTGGGATGTGTGGGCGGCCGGCTACGGCGGCTCGCAGACCACCGACGGCCATGCCGTCCTCGGCTCGAGCAACACCACCAGCAGCGTCTACGGCACGGCCGTCGGCCTCGACTACCGTTTCTCGCCGTCGACCATCGCGGGTTTCGCGCTTGCCGGCGGCGGCACCAGCTTCGGCGTCAACGGACTCGGCTGGGGCCGCTCCGACCTGTTCCAGGCCGGCGCTTTCGTGCATCACACTGCTGGACCCGCCTATATCACGGCTGCGCTGGCCTATGGCTGGCAGGACGTCACGACCAACCGCATTGTCACGGCGGCCGGCGCCGATCAGCTGCGCGCGCAGTTCACCGCCAATGCCGTCTCGGGTCGCATCGAGGGCGGTTATCGATATGCCATGCAGTGGATTGGCCTCACGCCCTATGCGGCGCTCCAGGCCACCATGTTCAGTCTTCCGAGCTATTCGGAGTTTGCGGTGGTCGGCAACAACACCTTCGCGCTCAACTATGCCGCCAAGGACGTGACCAGCACGCGCACCGAGCTTGGCCTGCGCGCGGACAGGTCATTCGCCGCGGCCGGCGGCCTGATGACCCTGCGCGGCCGCCTCGCCTGGGCGCATGATTACAATCCGGACCGCAGCGTCGGAGCGGTGTTCCAGACCCTGCCGGGATCGGCCTTCGTCGTGAACGGCGCCACGCTGGCGCGCGATTCCGCACTGACCACGGCCTCGGTGCAGATGAGTTGGATGAACGGCTGGTCTGCGTCGGCGACCTTCGAGGGCGAGTTCTCGAACGTCACGCGCTCCTATGCCGGCAAGGGCGTCGTGCGCTACGCTTGGTAGGCGCGAGCAATCGGCGACGCTGCCATCCCCCTGGAGTGCAGGGCAATCGCATATGACTATTGGCGGCGCCTGAGCGCACGCTTCGCCCTTCGAGACGACCGCTCCGCGGTCTCCTCAGGATGAGGCTAAGCGGCAGGGTTGCCTGTTGAAATTGCTGCCGCACACTCCGTCCTCATCCTGAGGGCCCGCCCAAAGGCGGGCGTCTCGAAGGATGGCCGCAGAGAAACAGCCTGCACATGCGATTGCCCTGGAGGGGCAGGGTAAACAGTCACCGCTTCTGCTGCTCAGGCCTGCGCGGCGGTCGCGTTGCCATGGGCGTTCCGGCCATCTTGTTGGCAGTCTCGCTGACGTCGAGCAGCGAGCGGCGGATATCCTCGAGGTACCCCGCCGACTTCTTCTTCATGGTGTCGGCGAGCTCGTGCAGCTCCTTGACCTTCTCGAACAGCTCGTCGGCCTTGCCATCGACGAAGCCGGGCACCACCCCCTCGATCTTCGTGACCGCCTTGTCGAAGCCGGCAAAGGCGCTATCGACCTTGGCCATGACGGAATCGATCTCGGCGCCCTTGCTCCTGAAATCGGCGGTGTAGTTCTCGAACGTGCGCAGCCCGTCCTTGATCGCAGGGGCGTTGCTCACGATCGTGCGGTCGACACTGTGCAGGGTCTCGACGATGGACCCGGCGTCGCTGAGATCGGCCGTCAATACGGGGATGCCGTCCGAATCCAGCGGCACCGGCGGTGCCGAGGGCGCGCCCCCGATCAGCGAGATCGCGGCGATGCCGGTCAGACCCTGGAATTCGATGCCGGCCACGGTGTCCTTGCGGATTGGCGCGTTGTTATCGAGCATCACCAGCGCCACGATCCTGCGCGGACTATCCAGCTTGATCGACAGGATCTGGCCGGCGGGCACGCCGTCGAAATTGACCGGGCCGCCGCGGCGCAGCCCGCTGGCGGAACCGCCCTCGAATACGACGCGCAACTGGCTGCGGCTCTGGATCGTGCGCCATTTCTGCACGCCGAGCAGGCCGCCGAATGCCACGGCGATCGCCGTCAGCGTCGCCGTTCCGATCACCAAATTGCTCGCGCGTGCCATAAGGTGCGATTCTACGGCCAAAGCAGGGAAGTTGGAAGGAGCCCGGATGGCGGCGATTCTATGTAGGGCGGGTTAGCGAAGCGTAACCCGCCACAGTCTGGCGTGCGGATGGGATCGAATTGGCGGATTGCTCTACGCCAATCCGCCCTACGGTCTCAATGCCCTGCCGCGCGCTTTGCCGCAGCGTTGTTCAGCACGATCAGGGCATCGACCGCCACACCCGTCCTGGTGTTGATCAGGAACGGGTTGATGTCGATCGAGGCGATCCGGCCGCCGGCATCCGCGATCAGGTTGGACAGGCCGACCAGCGCCTTCACCGCGGAGGTCTCGTGCAGTGCCGGTTTGCCGCGATAGCCGCGCATCTTGATGCCGGCCTTGGTACGGCCGACCAGAAGCCGCGCCTCGGCCTCGTCCAGCGGCGCGCCGGCCAGCGCCACGTCCTTCATCAGTTCGATGTCGATGCCACCGGTGCCGAACAGCACCACCGGACCCATCTCGGCATCGAGTGAGGCGCCGACCACGAGCTCGAGATCGGCCTTAACCTGCTGCGCGATCAGGATGCCATCGAGCTTGGGCTTGCCCTTCAGCTTGTTGACCCGCGCCGTGATGTCGGTGAAAGCCTTCTTCACCTCGGCGGCGCTGTTGAGGTTCAGCACAACGCCGCCGATGTCGGATTTGTGCAGGATCTCGGCGCTGACGACTTTCGCCACGACCGGAAAGCCGATCTGCTTGGCGATCTTCACGGCTTCCGCAGCCGTCTGCGCGATCGCCTCCTTCGAGATCGGGATGCCGTAGGCCTTCAGGAGCTTCTTCGAGGCGACCTCGTCGAGCGCGGCGCCGGTGGCCGATTTCAGCGCCTTCTCCAGCACGGCGCGCGCCGCAGGCTTCGAGCTCGACACGATGTCGGGCACTTCCTTGCGCAGCCTGGCATAGTCGAGCAGCGACTTGATCGCGGTCACCGCGCGGTCCATGCCCTGCATGACGGCGAGATGCGGCAGCGATTTGCGCAAGCTCTTGGTGAACTCGGTGAAACCAATCGACATCGCGCTGATGTAGATCACCGGCTTCGAGGCCCGGCTCGCCATCCCGTTGACGATGCGCAAATTGCGCTCGCGCAGCTCGTGCGGCGCCTTGGGCAGCTCCGCATCGACGATGACGATGTCGATATCGGGATCGTCGATCATCAACTCGATCGACTTCATGTAGACGGAGGGATCGACCACTGCGGCAAAGCCGGCGTCGAGCGGATTGCCGACGATCGAGCCGGGCCCGAGCATCTTCGCCAGCTCGCCGCTGACATGCGGACTCAGCGGCGCGAAGTTCAGGCCCGCGGCATAGAAGGCGTCGATCAGCATGCCGCGTTTGCCGCCGGACAGCGTGACCGCGGCGAGCCGGTCGCCTTTGGGTACGACAGAGTGAACGAAGCACTCGGTGGTCTCGATCAACTCGTCGAGCCCGCCAACGCGGATCACGCCTTCGCGGGTCGCGATGGCGTCGAAGGTCTCGATCGAGCCTGCGAGCGCGCCGGTGTGAGCCATCGCCGCGGCGCGGCCACCCTCGGATGCGCCGAGCTTGAGCGCGATCACCGGCTTGCTCGCCGCACGCGCCGCCTTGCAGGCGTCGCGAAACGCCTTGGTGTCGCGCACGCCTTCGAGATAGACCACGATCACCCTGATGCTAGGATCCTCCGCGAAGTAGCGCATCAGGTCCGGCGTCTCGAGTCCGGCTTCGTTGCCGGTCGTCACCATATAGCCGACGCCGACGCCGCGATCTTCCAGCGCCTGGCGGATCGCCATCACGATGGCGCCGGATTGCCCGGCGATCGCCACCGCGCCCTGCTCCATGGTGACGACGCGGTCGTCGATGTTGGTGAAGAGCTTTTCGCCAGCGCTCAAATTACCGAGGCAGTTCGGCCCTGTGACCGCCAGTCCGGTCTCGCGTACGGCCGCCTGCAATTCGGCGGCGAGCTTCTGGCTCTCGTCATCCTGCAACTCGCTGAAGCCCGAGGTGACGATGGTGGCCGAACGCGCGCCGGCCGCGGCGGCGTCGCGGATCACCTGTACGGCAAAGCGCGCGGGCACCAGCACCAGTACGTGGTCGGGCTTTTCAGGGAGGCTGGCAAAGTCCTTGTAGCACGGGACACCCCAGATGGCGTCGCGCTTGGCATTGACCGGATAGAGCCCGCCCTCGTAGCCGTACTTGACCAGATTATTCCAGATGCGCTCGGCATAGTTGCCGGGTTTGTCGGTCGCCCCCACCAGCACGATGTTGTGAGGGTGCAGCAGGGCATGAATGCTCTTGACGATGTCGGAAGCGTCGGGCGGCGGAGACCATGAGCGCGGAGAAATCGACGCAGATACCTGAGCTTCCATGGCGCTTCCTCACCTCTTGTTCTTGTTGCAGCGCGCTGGCACGCGCCGGGTTCTGGCGGGGGTAGATCGTGGCGGGCTCCATGCCGCGAGACGGAATGCAGCAAGGCGTCGTGATAAGGCTAGCATCACCAGACTTTTGGCGAAAGTGCGAACGATCCGCCGAAGTGCTGCCGAAGCTCGCGGCGAGTTGAGACCGATCACACGTCTATCGGTCGGCTTCGATCAAGGTGGCATGCAGGATGAAGCGTTCGGGTCCGGACGTGACGGCGTCGAACGGCCAGCACGTTGCGAGCACGAGCTCGAAGTCGTGCGTCGCGGGCTCGATGCCCGAGGCGTCGAAACGGACCACGTCCGAGACGTCCGCGCGATAGCGGAAATGCCTGCCGTCGCGCCGGGTGATCTCAATGATGTCTCCGATGGCAACGTTCCGCAGGAACCGGAAATGCGTGTCGCGATGTGCGGCATAGACGGCAACACCGCGCTCGCCGGCATCAACCGTTTGCCGGATATGGCCAGGCCCGAAAGCCAGCGCCTGGCCGCTTGTCCCCTCCAGCACGATCGCGCTGGCGCCGATCCGCTTCACTTCGATCCGCGCGACCGGCCAGGTGTCGGCCCATGACCACGGCTTGACCGCCTCGCCGGACGCAACGCTTCTGTCGAACGCACGCTCCAGCAGCACTTGGGCGAGCCAGGCCTTGGCATGGATGTAGGCGCCGTCGCCGAACAGGATGAGGCCGATCAATGCGAGAGCCAAGGGAGGGATGAGGCGGGGCATTGGTTCCACGATCGTCATTGCGAGCGAAGCGAAGCAATCCAGAGTCTTTCCGCGGGCGCAGTCTGGATTGCTTCGCTGCGGTCGCAAAGATAGTTGAAAAAAGGCGCGCGCGGCCGTTGGTGTGGGACGGGCGGCCGCGCGCGCTGAAGCAGAGGAGTTCGGGGTTGCTCCTCTCTCAAGCGGCGTCAGTGAGCAAGGGCTGACGCCGGTTGAACACGAACAGGATCAGGGCGAGCACGATCAGGACCAGGCCTGCGATGATCTTGAGCTCGGCCGATGTTGCAGTCTTGGGCAGACGGATCGCATCAGGCGCGGCGGGAGTCGGTCGCCTGGCAGCGGGCTGGTTGCGTGCATCGGCGTGGCGCTCGCGGAGCTGCGTCGGCTGCTGTCGTTCGCCAAAGACCTTCTCGAAATCCCAGCCGGCGGGCAGGTTGATCGGCAACTCGCTCAGCTTGAGCGGCTTGCCTTCGGGCCGGCTCGGCGTCTTGTCGACGGCGACGAGGCTGGTCAGCCGCGTGACGAGCTGATGGTCGAGCGCCAGCGCGAGGATCGTCTTGTCGGCATCCTCGGGCGTCAGCTCGCGCAAGGTGCGCGCCACTTCGGCATCGCCGATCTTGCGCTTCGCCCAGAGTTTTGACAGGCCCTTGCCTTCGGCGGCATTTTGCAGCGGCAACGTCACCGACCACGGACGGTCGCCGACGCGTCCCTTGATCTCGAGCGAGCCCGCGAGCTTGTCGAGTTTTGCCGCCAGCACCAGGGGCTCGTCGCGATAGACGTCGGGAATGATCGCCGGGGTGACGTCGGCCTTGGACTCCGAGAATCTTGCGCTGAGGCTGGTCACCGCCGGGTTTTCCAGCTTGGCGAACAGGCCGCGCATGCGCTCCTCGACCTGCTCGACGGAGCCGATATGGGTGAAGGCGCCGCGGCCGAGCTCGGCGGCGCGCGTCATCAGATAGGTGTTGGGCGCCGACCCGATGCCGACCATGAACACGCGCGAGCGGCCGCGCATCGCCGTGATCGTTTCGAACAATTGCTGTTCGTCGCCGATCGCGCCATCGGTCAGGAACACGACCTGACGAACCATGCCGGTGTCGCCGAGCTTGTCGGACAGCGCGGCCCGCATCGCCGGCACCATCTCGGTGCCGCCGCGCGCCTGCAACGCGCTGACGAACGAGGTTGCCTCGGCGACATGCGCGGCGTCCGCCGGCACGGAGGCCGGAAACAGCACGTCCATAGTGTCGTCGAAACGGATGACGTTGAAGCGGTCATTCGGCTGGAGGCGGCCGAGGGCATAAGTCAAGCTCACCTTGGCCTGAACGATCGAGGTGCCACCCATCGAGCCGGAATTGTCGATCACGAACACCACCTCGCGCGGCAGCGGCTTCTGCGCCGCCTGCCCGGCGCTGGGCGGGGTGACGAAAGCGAGCAGATAATCGGCGTCGCCGACATGCTCGCGGAGCAGGCCCACCGACGGCGCCTTCTCCGCGGCCGGCTTCCAGGTCAGCTCGAAATCGCGGTCGGCGGGGACAGCGCCGTCGGCGAGGGTGACCACGCGTGTCGTGTCGTCGCGGCTCTCGACCTTGACGTTGTGGTGGTGGCTCTTCACCTCACCGAGCGCAAAGCCGGCGTTCAGGCGGACCGTGATGCTGGTCGGATTGACCGGCGCGTTCTTGGCGGGGTCCAGCACAGGTGGTGAGATGCGGTCGCGGTCCGGCACCGGGTCCGTTGTCGCGCCCCAGCCCGAGCCGTCCTTGCGGAAGTCGACGCTCTGCACGATCGGCGCGGGATTGTAGCGCGGTCCGACCACCAGCGGCACGCGCAGCGAATATTCGTCGCCGGATTGATGCACCGGCTCCTGATATTCGATCTGCACCAGCACGGTTTCGCCCGGGCCGATATTGGCGACCGAGTTGGTGAAGATGTTCGGCCGTTCCTGCTCGGTGAGCGCGGCCTTCTGGCCGGCGCGGCGCGCCTGCTCGTAGATCACGCGGGCCTGCTGCCGCTCCTTGATGTCGCCGACGATGATGCGGTCGCCGACCACCATCTTCAGCGTGTCCACGGCGCCGTCGGTCGCGAGCGGGTAGACATAGGTCGCCTCGACCCAGTCCTTGGTCGGGTTGCGGAAGGCTTGCGTGACGCGGGCGCGCAGCGTCGGGCCCGATACCGTGATGTCGACGTCGGTGCCGAGGCGGATCGCTTCGGTGGTGGTGCCGTCTTCCTTCAGCAGCAGGCTGCCGGAGCGCGCATCGCCGGGCTGGAGCAGACTGGCCTGTTCGGTCGTCGCGGACCAGCTCGTCCCGAAGCTCACCAGCAGGGCCACGAAGGCGACCAGCATCACCGCGATGCTCTGCGCGAGAAGAAAAAATCCGACTCTGATCAGCCGGCCCAACAGGGGGTGTTCGTCGCCGTCGGCTGCGTCGTAGGTATCCATTTGGCCTGCTCCCGGAGGATGTTTGCTGGCCTTCAGCATCGATCGGGAGAGCCCGATTTCGCGAGCAGAATGATCGGCAATGTTCCGCCGCGGCCGGCCCGGCCGAGCCGCCGCCGGGGCGGCCATGTGCGGTTTTGTGCTGGTTTGTCCGTCCTGCTAGACTATCACTGCTGGAGCAGGGTTAACGATGCAGACGCAGGACAAACTCCCCGACGGGCAGCTCTCGGACGAGCAAAGCCGTGAGATCGCAGAGACCATTCGCGAGGAGCTCGCCAGGCGCCGCATCTCCCGGCAGGCGCTGGCCGAGCAGGCCAAGCTCAGCCTGTCGACGCTGGAGAAGGTGCTCGGCGGCCGGCGGCCGTTCACGTTGGCAACGACCGTGCGGCTGGAGCAGGCACTCGGTGTCTCCTTGCGTAAAAGCGTTGTCCTGGTGACGCCTCCGGCAGCAAACGATGTCGCGCCCGACAGCCTCGGCTCCTATGCCCGTCGCGCGGTGACCTGGCTTGAGGATGTCTACATCACACTGCGGCCGTCCTTCGGCGACAAGGACGCGATCTTCGCCTATCGCACCGAGATCGTCTGGGAGCCGAAGATACCTTCGCTGGTCTTCCGTGAGGGCGATCGCACCGATGCTGCCTACGAACATACTGGCGAGGTTGCGGTGCCGCACCAGTCCGGTTTCATCTACCTCGTCATCATCAAGCACGGCCAGCATCGGGTGATCACGGTGTCGCGGCCGACGGTCACCGGCGAGATGTATGGCATCATCTCGACGCTTCGCGCCGGCCCCGGCTCGCAGCTGACGCCGATCGCCGCGCCGATCGCCTATGTGCCGCTCAGGAACGTTCCGAAGCCGTCATTGGGACGGGTTTCGCCTGATGATGCCAACCATGCCTTGTATCGAAAGCATCTGCGGCGCACGGTCGAGGAGCCGTTCGCGCTGTTTCTGCCAGGCTAGGCCCGGGCTCCTTGCTGGCGCGGAGCCTCCCCTGCAAGGAGCGGCTCCGATGCTTGGACAAGGACATGCGCGAAGAGCTAGCCACCGGTTTCGGCGCTGATGATATCGCCGAACAGCTCCCATTGACCGGCCTTGAACCGGATCATCTTGAGTTGCTCGATCGGAGCGAAATCGTTGGCGCCGGTGTTGATCTTGATGCCGGGAATCAGCGTATCGGGCGCAAAGTCCTTCAGGCTCGCGGCCTGCTTCATCACGTTCTCCCGCGTCAGCTCGTCGCCGCACTGCTTCAAGGTCTGGACCAGGGTCTGCGCGGCGGAGTAGCCGTAGACAAGGTTGGTGTCGGAGACGTTGGCGCCCGGCATGTACTTGTCGATGAAGGCCATGAATTTCTTCATGCCTTCGTCGTCCTTCCATTGCGGGTCGGACGCGTCCTTCAGATAGGTCGCCGACAGCACGCCCTCGGAGGCCTGCAAGCCGGCCGGCTGCATCACCGCGCCGATCGAAATCGACACGTCGGTCATCACATGCATCGGCTTCCACTCGAGCTCGGCGATCTTCTTGATCGCCTGCGCCGCGAATTTCGGTGTCGAGATGTTGACGAAGACGTTGGCGCCGGTGCCCTTCAGCTTGACGATGTGGGAATCGATCGACGGCTCGGTGGTCTCGTAACTCTCTTCCGCGACGATCAGCGAAGCTGCCTTTTCGCCAAAAATCTCCTTGATGCCGGCGACGTAGTCCTTGCCGAAATCGTCATTGGCATAGAACACCGCGACCTTGGCATCGGGCTTCGCCTGCAGGATATACTTCGCGAAGATCCGCGCCTCGACCCGATAGCTCGGCTGGAAGCCCATGGTCCAGGGAAAACCCTTCGGGTCGTTCCATTTGCTGGCGCCGGTGGCGAGAAAGAGCTGCGGCACCTTCTTGGTGTTGTGATATTTCTGCACGGCGGTCTGCGTCGGGGTGCCCAGCGCGTTGAAGACCAGGAATACCTCGTCGCTCTCGATCAGCTTGCGGACCTGCTCCACGGTCTTGGGCGGCGAGTAGCCGTCGTCATAGGAGATCCAGTTGATCTTGCGGCCGTTGATGCCGCCCTGGTCGTTGATCATCTTGAAATAGGCCTCCTCGGTCTTGCCGATGATGCCGTAGGCGGAGGCCGGGCCGGAATAGGCCTCGACATTGCCGATCCTGATCTCGCTATCGCTCGCGCCGGTGTCGTATTTCTTCTGCGCAGAGGCGCCTTGGACCGAAAGCAGTGTCAGGGCCGTTGCCGCGGCGAGCAGGGCGCGTTTCTTGTTCTTCATGGCAATTCCTTGGGGTTTCCTGTGGGTGGAGCAGGCACTTCAAAAAAGAAAAGCGCCCGCGAGAGGGGCGCTTTGGTCAGGCGTTGGCGACCTTCTTGTCGACTTCGGAGGTCACCGAAAAATCCTTGCGCAAGGTCGGCTTGTGGATCTTGCCGGTGGCGTTGCGTGGCAGCGCATCGACGAAGCGGATCTGGCGCGGACATTTGAAGCGCGCGAGATTGGCCGCGCAATGCGCAAAGACATCGGCCTCGGTCAGCTTCTGCCCCGGCTTGATCGCGACGATCGCAAGGCCCACTTCGCCCCATTGCGAATCGGGAATGCCGATCACGGCGGCTTCCGCGATGGCGTTGAGCTGGTGCAGGACGTTCTCGACCTCGGCCGGATAGACGTTCTCGCCGCCGGAGATGTACATGTCCTTCCAGCGGTCGACGATGTAGTAGAAGCCTTCCTCGTCGACGCGGGTCGCATCGCCGGTGTGCAGCCAGCCGTCGGTGAAGGAGGTCTTGTTCGCCTCCGGCCTGTTCCAGTAGCCCGGCGTGATGTTCGGGCCCTTGACCCAGAGCTCACCGAGCTCGCCGATATCGGCGTCGCTGCCGTCGGGCCGCACGATGCGGACCTCGGTGTGCAGCACCGGCTTGCCGGCGGAGCCGGCCTTGCGCGCCGCATCCTCGCGGTCGAGCACCAGCACGGCTGGCGAGGTCTCGGTCATGCCGTAGCCCTGCTGGAGCGCGACGCCGCGCGCCTCCCAGACTTTGAGCAGCGGCACCGGCATCGGCGCGCCGCCGACACCGCCGACGATCAGCCGGCTGAGGTCGGTGGTCGCGAAAGCTGGATGCTGCGCCATGAACTGGTAGATCGCGGGCACGCCGAAAAACACGTTGATGCCCTGCGCGGGATCGTTGATCAGGCCGAGCGCCGTGCCGGGATCGAAGGCGCGCATGATCATCACGGTGCCGCCGGCATGCAGCACCGGATTGGTGTAGCAATTCAGCCCGCCGGTGTGGAACAGCGGCAGCACGGTCAGGAGTACCGAGGATGGCCCGATACAGGCGGGGCCGCCGAGATTGACGCAATTCCAGAAGGTCATGCCATGGGTGATGGTCGCGCCCTTCGGATGACCCGTCGTGCCGGACGTGTACATGATGGTCGAGACGTCATCGAGCGTGACTTCTTCGATCTTCTCGAGCGGCTTTGCGGCGGCGATGCCGGCCTCATAGGTACCGCCTGGGTCGAGCAGCAGGCTGGTCGCAACGCCGCAGAGCTTTGCGACGGCAAGCGCCGTCTCGGCGAGATCGGTGTCGTGGATCATCACCTTCGGTGCGCAGTCGCTTGTAATGAACTGGAGCTCGGGCACGGTGAGGCGGGTGTTCAGCGGCACGAAGATGGCCCCTAACCGGCCGCAGGCGAACTGCACCTCCAGCGTATCGGTCGTGTTCAGCGCAAGCACCGCGACGCGGTCGCCGCGCGAGACGTTCAGTGTGTGGCGCAGGAATGAGGCGAGGCGCGAGACCCGGGCATCGAGCTGCGCATAGGTGAAGCGGCGCTCGCTTGCGAGGTCGATCACCGCAACCTTGTTCGGCGTACGGCGGCCATGGTGGGCGATCCAGTCGTAGTAACGAACGGCCAAAAGTTCCTCCCTCGGCGGTCTTGCGCCGCCCACATCCTCGTTGTCGTGCACCATGCCCGGCGTGGCCCTGGGGCCAGCCGGAGTTTGTGCGTCGCTTTTTTGTTCCGGAGTTGGCCTGCGACGGACGAAAATCGTCTTGCGTTGAGTTGCTGGACCATGGTCTGCGCGGAGTGGCCCGTCCGGGTCAGCCACTCCGCGCAAGTGGGCCAACAATGTTCCGGCCATGGTGGCTGAGACGAATCCGTCCGCGAGGCGAGACTGCGATGAAGAGCCCGTTCTATACCGCCGAGCATGATGCCTTCCGTGACGTCATGCGCCGCTTCGTCGAGAAGGAGATCGCCCCGTTCGCCCATGAATGGGACGAGGCCGGCGAATTCCCACGCGCGCTCTATCGCAAGGCGGCCGAGATCGGGCTGTTGGGGTTGGGATTTCCCGAGGAATATGGCGGGATCGCCGCCGATCAGTTCATGAAGATCGTCGCTAGTCAGGAGCTAGCGCAGGCCGGCGCCGGCGGTATCAGCGCCAGCCTGATGAGCCACACCATCGGCTCGCCGCCGATCGCGCGCGCGGCACGGCCCGAGGTGAGGGCACGTGTGCTGCCGCAGGTGCTGTCAGGCGAGAAAATCTCCGCGCTCGCGATCACCGAGCCGGGTGGCGGTTCCGATGTCGCGAACCTGCGCACGCGGGCGCGGCGCGATGGTGATCACTACGTCGTGAGCGGAGAGAAGACCTTCATCACCTCAGGCGTGCGCGCCGATTATCTGACCGTTGCGGTGCGTACGGGCGGCGAGGGGGCCGGCGGCGTCAGCCTGCTCCTGATCGAGGGCGATACGCCCGGCCTGTCTCGCACCAAGCTGAAGAAGATGGGCTGGTGGGCCTCCGACACCGCGACGCTGCATTTCGACGCGTGCCGTGTGCCCGCCGAGAATCTGATCGGCGAGGAAGGCCAGGGCTTCAAGATCATCATGCGGAACTTCAACAGCGAGCGCATGGGCATGGCGGCGAGCTGCACCGCCTACGCCCGCGTTTGTCTGGACGAGGCGATTGCCTATGCCAAGGAGCGCAAGACCTTTGGCAAGCCGCTCGCCCAGCACCAGGTGATCCGCCACAAGATCGTCGACATGGCGCAGAAGGTCGCGGCATCGCAAGCGATGTTGGAGATGCTGGCCTGGCGGCTCGAGCAGGGTGAGAGCCCGGTCGCCGAAATCTGCATGATGAAGAACCAGGCGACGCAGACCATGGCGTTTTGCGCCTCCGAAGCCGTGCAGATCTTCGGCGGCGCCGGCTTCATGCGCGGCATCAAGGCCGAGCGCATCTATCGCGAGGTCAAGGTCAACGCCATCGGCGGCGGCACCGAGGAGATCATGAAGGACTTGGCGTCACGGCAGATGGGGTTGTGAAAGCTCTCTCCTCGCGTCATTCCGGGGCGCGAGCGAAGCGGAGCGAGCCCGGAATCCATACTCACGATGGTGGTTATGGATTCCGGGCCCGCGCCAAGAGGCGCGTCCCGGAATGACGAGGCTGAGAGACAATGCTGTTCACCGCCGACCACGACGATATCCGCCGTTCCTTGCAAAAATTCATCGCGAACGAGATCAACCCTCATGTCGATGAATGGGAGAAGGCCGACATCTTCCCGGCGCATGCGCTGTTCAAGAAGATGGGCAGCCTCGGCTTCCTCGGGCTGAACAAGCCCGTCGAGTTCGGCGGCTCAGGCCTCGATTACTCCTATGCGCTGATGATGGCGGAGGAGCTGGGCGCCATCACCTGCGGCGGCGTGCCGATGGCGATCGGGGTGCAGACCGACATGGCGACGCCGGCGCTGGCGCGGTTCGGCTCGGACGAGGTGCGGCGCGAATTCCTGGCGCCCTCGATCTCCGGCGACTATGTCGCATGCATCGGCGTCTCCGAGCCCGGCGCGGGCTCGGACGTCGCCTCGATCAAGACCAATGCGCGCTCGGACGGCGACGACTACGTCATCAATGGCGGCAAGATGTGGATCACCAACGGCACCCAGGCCGACTGGATCTGCCTGCTGGCCAATACGGGCGACGGGCCTGTTCACCGCAACAAGTCGCTGATCTGTGTCCCCATGAAGAGCAAGGGCGTCACCGTCGCGCGAAAACTCGACAAGATGGGCATGCGCTCATCCGACACCGCGCAGATCTTCTTCGACAATGTCCGGGTGCCCAAGCGCAACCGGATCGGCGAGGAGGGCCAGGGCTTCACCTACCAGATGATCCAGTTTCAGGAGGAGCGGCTCTGGGGCGCGGCGGCCTGCCTGAAGGCGCACGAATACATCATCGACCAAACCATCGAATACACCCGCAATCGCAAGGCGTTCGGGAGGTCGATCCTCGACAATCAGGTCGTGCACTTCAAGCTCGCGGAGATGCAGACCGAGGTCGAGCTGCTGCGCGCGCTGATCTATCGCGCCGCCGAGCAGCTCGTGGCCGGCGAGGATGTGACCAGGCTTGCGACCATGGCCAAGCTGAAGGCCGGTCGGCTCGGCCGCGAGCTCACCGACGCCTGCTTGCAATTCTGGGGCGGAATGGGCTTTACCAACGAGACGCCGGTCAGCCGCGCCTATCGCGACAGCCGCCTGACCTCGATCGGCGGCGGCGCCGACGAGGTCATGCTGATGGTCCTGTGCAAGATGATGGGCACGCTGCCGGGAAGTAAGGGGAACGCCTGATGATCACGCTCTATCACTGCGACGCCGCGCGCTCGTTCCGCCCGCTCTGGATGCTGGAGGAGATGGGGCTGCCGTATGAGTTGAAGATGCTGCCGTTCCCGCCGCGGGTCTTTGCCAAGGATTATCTCGGCATCAATCCGCTCGGCACCATCCCGTTCCTGATCGATGGCGAGACGCGGATGACCGAGTCCTCCGGCATCTGCCACTATCTCGGCATCACATACGGCCCGACGCCGCTGATGGTCGGGCCGGAAGACCCCGCCTATGGCGCGTTCCTGAACTGGATGTATTTCAGCGACGCCACATTAACCTTCCCGCAGACGCTGGTGCTCCGCTACACCCAGCTCGAGCCGGAGGAGCGCCGCAATCCGCAGGTCGCCACCGACTATGCAAAATGGTTCCTGGGGCGGCTGCGCGCCGTGGAGGCAGCGACCGCGAATGCCGAAACCTTGTGCGCCGGCCGCTTCACGGCCGCTGACATTGTCATCGGCTATGCGCTCCGGCTCGCCGACAATATCGGGCTCGCCAAGGATTTCGGGCCAAATGTCGCAGCCTATTGGGCGCGACTTCAGCAGCGGGACGGTTTCAAGCGTGCCGTTGCTGCGGAGCAGAAGGCAGGAGTCGAGCAGAATGTCGCGCCGCGCGTGAGGGCGTAAGCGAAGCTGTCATTCCGGGGCGATGCGAAGCGTCGACTACGGTGCGCAGTTGCGCGCTTCAGAATTTCGAGGTTCCGGGTTCGGTCCTGCGGACCGCCCCGGAACGACTGACCGTGTTTCCATGACAGCGCTATCGCGTCGTGACAGCGCCCAGATTTCCGCTAAGGTGACGTCCGTTCGCAGCGGCCAGAGAGCCGCGCGAGGAGGACCGCCAATGGAAGACAAGGGTCGCGAATCCGACCATCTGATGCTGATCACGCCGGAGCGGGTATTCTATGCCGGCCTGCTCGGCCGCCCCCGCAAGCGGACGCCCGGTTGCTGTCACGTCTATGTGGCGGTGAAGGGCAATTTGCACCTGACAATCGACGATGTCTTTGCCTCCGGCGAGCTGTTCGTCACCCTGCCGAACCAGCGCCATTCGATCGCCAGCGACTATCGCACTGCAATCAGCGTGACGCTCGAACCCGAGAGCATGCCGGACGGCGTGCTGGAGGCCTTGGCCGAGCGGCTGACCGGACCGGACAAGGCCGTCTACGCCCGCAAGATTCTCGCGGCTTACGCGCTGCTGCGCCAGCGCCGCTATGGCGACATCACCACCGCCGAATTCGACGAGATGTGTTTCGGCGAGGCGCTGCCACGCCGCGTGCTCGACCCCCGTGTGACACGCGCGGTCGCGCGCATCGAGCGCTTTTCCGGCGAGCCGGTGACGGCGGATACCTGCGCGGCCGAAGCCGGCCTCTCGGCCTCGCGCTTCCTGCATCTGTTCAAGGAGGAGACCGGCATCTCGTTCCGCTCCTTCCGCGCCTGGAAGCGTGCGCGGCACCTGCTGCATTTCGCCAACCAGGACCTCAACCTCGCCCATCTCGCGCAGGACATCGGTTATCCCGATTCGACGCATTTCAGCCACTCGATCCGCCGCTTCTACGGTTTGAAGCCGCGCGCGATCTTCGTCGGCTCGCGCGACCTTGCGATCTATCGCAGCACCGAGACGGTGAGGCTTGCGGAGGCGAGTTGATCACGTCGTAGGGTGGATTAGCCGAAGGCGTAATCCACCACTTCCGGATCCGCGGGGATAGACTTTGGTGGGTTACGCCTTCGGCTAACCCACCCTACGATTCGTAGTTTTCCGCTAGCTTCTCCGCGCAAGAAGCCGCATGTCGCGCGTCACATGATCGCAAGCGTTGAATTCTCAACGTGCGAGACATCCGAGGCATGAGCGACAAGGCCGTCATCACCTGCGCGCTGAACGGCGTGCTTACCGATCCCAGGCAGCACAACGTACCGGTCACGCCGGAAGAGATGGCGCGCGAGGCCAGGGCTGCGTTCGATGCCGGCGCCTCCATCATGCACATCCATCTGCGCCAGCAGGCGCCGAACAAGGGACACCTGCCGTCCTGGGACGTCAGCGTCAGCAAGGAGATCCAGCAGGCGATCCGCGAGGCCTGCCCCGGCGTCATCATCAACCACACCTCGGGCGTGTCGGGGCCGAACTACTCTGGCGCGCTCGACTGTATTCGTGAGACGAAGCCCGAGATCGCGGCATGCAACGCCGGCTCGCTGAATTATCTGAAGGTCAAGGCCGACAACACCTGGGCCTGGCCGCCGATGATGTTCGACAACGCGGTCGAGAAGGTGAAAGACTATCTCGACGTCATGAACGCCGTCGGCACCATCCCCGAGTTCGAGTGCTTCGACGTCGGCATCGTGCGCTGCGTCGGCATGTACCACCAGGTCGGCATGTACAAGGGCCCGCTCGAATACAATTTTGTCATGGGCGTCGCCTCCGGCATGCCGTCGGACCCGGAGCTGCTGCCGATCCTGATCAAGCTGAAGCGTCCCGAGGCGCACTTTCAGGTCACCGCGATCGGCCGCGAGGAGATCTGGCCGCTGCACCAGCGCTGCGCCGAGCTCGGCGGCCACTTACGCACCGGGCTCGAAGACACCTTCTATCTCGCCGACGGCAAGAAGGTGACGTCGAACGGACAGCTGATCGAAGCCGTCGCCGCCTGCGCGCGGCGCGCGGGCCGCGAGATCGCGAGTCCCGCCGAGGCGCGGAAGATCTTTGGGACGAACAGGTAAGGTATCGCCTCAACCGTCATTGCGAGCGAAGCGAAGCAATCCAGAATCTCTCCGCGGAAACAGCCTGGATTGCTTCGTCGCTTCGCTCCTCGCAATGACGAGCAGGATAGAGTCATGTCCATTCTCGAAAACACCATTTCCTCCGGCAGCGCCGCTTACCACGCCAACCGTGACGGCATGCTTGCGCTGATCGACCGCATGCGCGCGCTGGAAGAGCGCACGCGGGCGGCGTCCGCCGCCGCGAAAGACCGCTTCCACAAGCGCGGGCAGTTGCTGCCGCGCGAGCGCGTCGCCTTGGTGCTCGATCCCGGCGCGCCCTTCATCGAGCTGTCGACGCTCGCCGGGTACATGTTCGACGTGCCGGATGCGACCAAGAGCGTGCCCGGCGGCGGCGTCATTGCCGGCATCGGCTTCGTCTCGGGTATCCGCTGCATGGTCAGCGCCAACGATGCCGGCATTGATGCCGGCGCGCTCCAGCCCTACGGCCTCGACAAGACGCTGAGGGTGCAGGAGCTCGCGCTTGAGAACAAGCTGCCCTACGTCCAGCTGGTCGAGAGTGCCGGCGCCAATCTCCTGCGCTACCGCGTCGAGGATTTTGTCCGCGGCGGCAACATCTTTCGCAATCTCGCGCGGCTCTCCGCGGCGGGTCTTCCGGTCGTCACCGTGACCCACGGCTCGTCCACCGCGGGCGGCGCCTATCAGACCGGTCTGTCCGACTACATCGTCATGGTGCGCGGCCGCACCCGCGCCTTCCTCGCCGGCCCGCCGTTGCTGAAGGCCGCAACCGGCGAGGTCGCGACCGAGGAAGAGCTCGGCGGTGCCGAGATGCACACGCAGATTTCCGGCCTTGGCGATTATCTTGCCGAGGATGACCGCGACGCGTTGCGCATCGCGCGCGAGATCATGGCGGCGCTGCAATGGGAGCGGCCGGGCAGGGTCGCTCCGCAATTCAAGCCGCCGCGCTACGATCAGGACGAGCTGATCGGCATCATGCCGATGGACCACAAGCGTCCCGTGGACATGAAGCAGGTGATTGCGCGCATCATTGATGATTCGGACTTCACCGAGATGGCGCCGAACTACGGCCCCGCCACCGTCTGCGGCCATGCCCGCATCGAAGGCCAGGCCATCGGCATCATCACGAATAACGGGCCGCTCGATCCGGCCGGCGCCAACAAGGCGACCCATTTCATCCAGGCCTGCTGCCAGACCCGCACGCCGCTGCTCTATCTGAACAACACCACCGGCTACATGGTCGGCAAGGCCTATGAAGAAGCCGGCATGATCAAGCACGGCTCCAAGATGATCCAGGCGGTGACCTCGGCGACAGTGCCGCAGATCACCATCTACTGCGGCGCCTCCTTCGGCGCCGGCAATTACGGCATGTGCGGGCGCGGCTTCCACCCGCGCTTCTGCTTCTCCTGGCCCAACGCCAAGACGGCGGTGATGGGCGGCGAGCAGGCCGCCGAAACCATGGCGATCGTGACCGAGGCCGCCGCGGCGCGCCGCGGCAAGCCGGTCGAGAAGGACAAGCTCGATGCCATGAAGGCGCAGATCATCGGCGTGTTCGACGGCCAGATGGATGTGTTCTCGACCAGTGCGCGCGTGCTCGACGACGGCGTGATCGATCCGCGCGACACTCGCGCGGTCCTGTCCGAGGTGCTCGCGATCTGCCGCGAGGGCGACGCGCGCGCGCCCCAGCGCATGCAGTTCTCGGTGGCCCGCCCATGAGGAACGGATCAGTGCAGCACCGGCCGTTCTTCAAGGTCCTGATTGCCAACCGGGGCGAGATCGCATTGCGCGTGATGCGCAGCGCGCGGCGGCTCGGCCTCGGTGTCGTCGCAGTCTATTCGGACGCGGATCGCGATGCGCTTCACGTACGCCAGGCCGATCAGGCTGTGCGCATCGGCGAAGCCTTGCCGGCGCAATCCTATCTCAACATTCCCTCGATCATCGCCGCCGCCAAGGCGAGCGGCGCGGACGCCGTGCATCCCGGCTATGGCTTCCTCGCCGAGAACGAGGATTTTGCGCGGGCCTGCAAGGAGGCCGGCCTCGTCTTCATCGGTCCCTCGCCGCAGGCGATCGAGGCGATGGGCAACAAGGCCGGCGCCAAGGAGATCATGAAGAAGGCCGGCGTGCCTGTCGTCCCCGGCTATCAGGGCGCCGAGCAGGGCGACGAGGTCATGCTCGCGGAAGCCCGAAAGATCGGCTTCCCCGTGATGATCAAGGCTGTCGCCGGCGGTGGCGGGCGCGGCATGCGGCTTGTCGCCGACGCCGCATCTTTCCCCGATGCCCTGCGCAGCGCGCGGTCGGAAGCCAAGGCCGCGTTTGGTGATCCCACCGTCATCCTCGAAAGGGCTATCCAGAGCCCGCGCCATATCGAGATCCAGGTGTTCGGCGACAGCCATGGCAATGCCATCCATCTCGGTGAGCGCGACTGCTCGGTGCAGCGGCGGCACCAGAAGCTGATCGAGGAGGCGCCGTCGCCCGCCGTGACGCCGGAGCTGCGCGCGAGGATGGGCGAGGTTGCCGTCGCCGCCGTCAAGGCGTTGCGTTACGAGGGCGCGGGCACGCTGGAATTCCTGCTCGATGCGAGTGGCGCGTTCTACTTCATGGAGATGAACACGCGCCTCCAGGTCGAGCATCCCGTGACCGAGGCGATCACCGGGCTCGATCTCGTTGAATTGCAGCTGCGCGTCGCGCGCGGCGAGCCGCTCACCGTGAAGCAGCAGGACATCCGCTTCGAAGGCCATGCCATCGAGGTGCGGCTGTGCTCGGAAGATACCGCACACGATTTCATGCCGCAGTCCGGGCGCATGGCGCGCTGGCAGGTGCCCGATGGCATTCGCGTCGAGCACGCGCTGCAATCGGGTGCAGAGATCCCGCCGTTCTACGATTCCATGATCGCCAAGGTGATCAGCCATGGTGCGAGCCGCGAGGAGGCGAGGGGGCGGCTGATCGTCGGCCTGGAGCATCTCACGGCGTTCGGCGTCACCACCAACCAGGCCTTCCTGATGTCCTGCCTGCGCCATCCCGGCTTTGCCAAGGGCCAGGCGACAACGGCGTTCATCGAGGCGCATCGCGACGAGTTGCTGGCGTCGCGGCCGGACGCAGCATTCGACACGGCGCTGGCCGGCCTGTTGCTCTACGTCACCAACCCGCGCGCTCCATCATGGCGAAGCGGACGAAGCTTGTCCGCAACGTTCCCTCTGCCGGTCAAGATCGAGATCGCCGGCCACCCGCACGAGCTTGAGGTCACGCGCGAGCGTGACGGCAGCTATATCGTCACCAGCGACGGACGGCGAGAAAAGTTCGAGATCGACCAGCTCGATGCGGACGCAGTCCGCTTCCGCCATGACGGCGTGATGGATGGCGCAAAATACTTGCGCGACGGCGACCGCCTCTACCTCCAGCACCGCGGCATCCCGTTCGCGGTCACCGATCTCACGCTTGCCGCGCCGAAGGCCGCCGCAGGCAACGGCGGTGATGGAAAAGTCCGCGCGGCCATGAACGGCCGCGTCGTCGCCGTGCTGGTCAACCCCGGCGACCGTGTCACCGCCGGCCAGCCGGTGCTGACGCTGGAGGCGATGAAGATGGAGCACGTCCACAAGGCCGGCATCGACGGCGTCGTCGTCGCGATCGACGTCGCCGAGGGCGAGCAGGTCACGACAGGACGGATCGTCGTGGAGATCGGGGCGGAGTAGCGCGCTCGTCGTCATTGCGAGGAGCGAAGCGACGAAGCAATCCAGTATCGTCGGGTGGGTGAAGGCGCGACGCGCTGTGCCAACCAACGTCCGGCAATTGTATGCGGGACGGTGGGCACGCTTCGCTTTGCCCGCGCGACATCACCCCGGAGGGCGCAAACTCCGAAAATCTAAATGATTTCAATATGGTTATAGCTCTCGACGTTCTGCGTGCGATCTCTATTGAACGTTGTTCATTTCCAGATTATAGATATTGAACATTGTTCAATCAACTTGGAGGCCTGCATGTTGAGCGCAAATGATTCCGCCCAAGCGACCGATGCCATACTCCCCTCGCCATCCAGCCGACTCCTGCTTACCGCCCGCGAAAAATGCCTGATCGGCGCGCTCTTCGTCCTCGCACTGGCGGCGCTTTTGGCGCCCGCGCTGCCGGCCGCCGGCTGGCACATCCCGCATTTCGTCGACACTCGCGCCTGGCTCGGCGTGCCCAATGCTGGCGACGTGCTGAGCAATCTCGCCTTCCTCGCCATGGGCGTCTGGGGCTCGGAGCGGCTGCGCGCCCGCACTGACGCGCCCGTCGGTGCAAGCTGGTTTTTCGTGGGCCTGATCCTCACTTGCCTCGGCTCGGGCTTCTATCATCTGGACCCCGACGTGCCGCAACGACTCGTGGCCGATCGCCTCGGCATGGCGGTGGCGTTTGCGGGCTTTCTGGGCATTGCGACCGGCGAGCGCATCAGCGTGCGCGCAGGCGAGGCGGTGCTGGTGCTGATGATGGTTGCGGGCCTGCTCGCGGCCTGGGTGGCACGCGAGAACCTCACGCCATGGGTGGTCGTGCAGTTCGGCGGCATGGCGCTTGCCGTGGGGCTGGCGTTGACACGGCCCCGGCCCGGTGCGCTCGGCGTGCCGCTGGGCGGCGTGATCTCTTTCTACGTGCTGGCCAAGCTTTTCGAACTCGGCGACGCGACCATCTTCGAAGCGACCGGGCACATCGTCTCGGGGCACACGCTCAAGCATCTGGCTGCCGCGCTGGCGGCGTGGCCGGTGATCCGGGCGCTGCGGCCTACTGGCTTCGCCCCGTCCCCTCATTGAGCAAGCACGCCACTCGGTGCCCGTCACCCGCCTCCAACAGCGCCGGCCGCTCCGTCTTGCACCGATCCATCGCAAACCGGCAGCGGGTATGAAACGCGCAGCCGGAGGGCGGATTGACCGGGCTCGGCACGTCGCCGTCGACCAGCGGCGCGAGCTTCTTCGCGAGCGGGTTGGCGATCGGCACCGAGGCGAGCAGGGCCTGCGTATAGGGATGGCGGGGATTACGGAACAGTTCGTCCTTGTCGGCGATCTCGACGATGCGGCCGAGATACATCACGGCGACGCGGTGGCTGATATGGGCGACCACGGCGAGGTCGTGCGCGATGAACAGATAGGAGAACCCGTGCTGGCGCTGCAGGTCGATCAGCAGGTTGATCACCTGGGCCTGGATCGAGACGTCGAGCGCGGAGACCGGCTCGTCGCAGACGATCAGCCGCGGCTCCAGCGCCAGCGCACGCGCGATGCAGATGCGCTGGCGCTGTCCGCCGGAGAACTGATGCGGGAAGCTGCCCATCTGGTCCGGCCGCAGTCCCACCTGCTCGAACAGTCTTGCGACGCGCGCCTCCAGTTCCTTGCCGGCCGCGAGCCCATGCACGGCGAGCGGCTCGCCGACGATGTCGCCCGCCGTCATGCGTGGATTGAGCGAGGCGAACGGGTCCTGGAACACGATCTGCATCGAACGGCGGTGCGGGCGCAGCGCGGTCTTGGAGAGGTGGGTGATGTCCTCGCCCTCGAGGCGGATTTGCCCTGAGGTCGGCTCGACCAGCCGCAGCACGCTGCGCGCCACCGTCGACTTGCCGCAGCCGGATTCGCCGACCAGGCCCAGCGTTTCGCCGACACCAACCGCAAATGAGACGCCGTCCACCGCATGCACGGTGCCGACCTGCCGGCGCAACACGCCGGCGCGCACCGGATAGTGCTTCTTGAGGTCGGTGACTTCGAGCAGCGCTTCGGTCATGCCACCTCCGCAACTTCCTCTGCGCGCCAGCATGCCGCGAGATGGCCGCCGCCCCAGTCCGCCAGCGGCGGATATTCTGCCTCGCAGCGCTTGATCGCGAGCTTGCAGCGCGGCGCGAAGGCGCAACCCTTCGGCAGCCGCACCAGCGACGGTACGGTGCCCGGAATTTCGTTCAGCCGTGCCGGCGCGGCGACGCCGGACGCCGGCACGGCCGGGATCGAGGCCATCAGCCCGCGCGTATAGGGGTGCTTCGGCGCGGCGAACAGCGCCTCGACGCTGGCTTCCTCGACCTTCCTGCCGGCATACATCACGATCACGCGCTGCGCGGTCTGCGCGACGACACCGAGATCATGCGTGATCAGCACGAGGCCGGTGCCGAGCTCCTTCTGGAGATCGAGGATCAGCGCCAGGATCTGCGCCTGGATGGTGACGTCGAGCGCGGTGGTCGGCTCGTCCGCGATCAGCAGCGCCGGCCGGCAGGCCAGCGCCATTGCGATCATCGCGCGCTGACGCATGCCGCCGGAGAGCTGATGCGGATACTCGCGTGCACGCCGCGCCGGCTCGGGGATGCGCACCAGACGCAGCATCTCGACCGCGATGTTCTGGGCCTCCTTGTTCGACAGGTTCCGGTGCAGCCGCACCGCCTCGACGATCTGGTCGCCGATCCGCATCACCGGATTGAGCGAGGTCATCGGCTCCTGGAAGATCATGGAGATGCGGTTGCCCCTGACAGCGCGCATCTGCGCTTCATCCAGCGCCAGCAGGTCGGTGCCTTCGAGCGTGACGGAGCCGCCGACGATGCGGCCGGGCGGATCGGGCACCAGCCGCATCAGGGACAGCGCGGTGACGCTCTTGCCGCAGCCGGATTCCCCGACGATGGCCAGCGTCTCGCCGCGCCTCACGGTAAAGGAGACATCGTCGACGGCCTTGAACAGGCCGGAATTGGTGAAGAACACCGTCTTCAGGTTCTTCACGTCGAGCACGAGATCGGATTTGTTCGTCATCAGCCGCGCTGCCGGGGATCGAGGATGTCACGCAGGGCGTCGCCGAACAGATTGGCGCCGAACACGGCGAGGCTGATGGCGATGCCCGGGAAGATCACCAGCCACGGCGCGGTGCGGACATATTCGGCGGCGGATTCCGACAGCATGCGGCCCCAGGATGGATAGGGCTCGGGGATGCCGAGGCCGAGGAAGGACAGCGACGCCTCGGTCAGGATCGTCGAACCAAGCTGGGCGGTCGCCAGCACGATCAGCGGCGCCAGCGTGTTCGGCAGCACATGGCGGAGCGCGATCCGCATCTCGCTCATGCCGATCGACTTGGCGGCCTCGACGAACGGCTGCTCGCGCAGCGCCAGCGTGTTGGCGCGGATCACGCGCGCCACCGTCGGGATCAGCGGAATGGCGATGGCGAGGATCACGTTGGGAAGCGACGGGCCGAGTGCGGCGGTCATCACCAGGGCCAGCACCAATAGGGGCAGAGCCTGGAGAACGTCAGAGACGCGCTGGAACACGAGATCGACCCAGCCGGAGAGATAGCCCGAGGTCAGCCCGACGATGACGCCGATCGTGCCGCCGAGCGCGGTCGAGCCGAGCCCGACCGCCAGCGAGATGCGGGCGCCGTGGATGATGCGGCTGAACACGTCGCGGCCGAAGGAATCCGTGCCCATCCAGTGCGCCAGGCTCGGGCGGGCCAGCGCGCGTGCCGAGTCGACCGTCAGCGGATCGTAGCGCGCGATGAAGTCGGCGAAGATCGCGGTGAGCACGAACAACGTCATGATGACGAGCCCGGCCGCGCCGAGCACATGCCGCCGCGCCATGTACAGCACGCGCCGCCAGCCGCCGGTCGCATATGCGCCTGCGCGCCTGAGTTCAACGTCGAAGTCGATCGCGGCCAAACTGGTCTCCTAGTCCGTATACCTGATCCGCGGATCGAACACCGCGTAGAGCATGTCGACGGTGAAATTCGCGAACACCACCACGACCGCGATGAACATCACGAGGTTCTGCACGATCGGATAATCCCGCCAGCGGATCGCCTCGACCAGGAAGCGCGCGACGCCGGGGATGTTGAACACGGTCTCGGTGACGATCAGGCCGCCGATCAGGAACGCGGCCTCGATGCCGATCACGGTGATGACGGGCAGGATCGCGTTCTTCAGCGCGTGGTGATAGTTCACGGCCGCATCGGAGGCGCCCTTGGCACGGGCGGTGCGGATGTAATCCTGCCGCAGCACCTCCAGCATCGAGGAGCGCGTGATGCGCATGGTCAGCGCGGCGCTGCGGAAGCCGACCGCGGCGGCCGGCACGGCGTAGGTGGCAAAGGCCTCGAGCCAGGTCCGCGGATTCGGATTGAAGATCGGCATCTGGCCGAACATCGCCACCGACGCCGTGAGGATGAGAAGGCCGAGCCAGAACGAGGGCAGCGACAGGCCGCTGAGGCTGACGACGCGCAGGGCGTAATCAAGCCGTGTACCCTGCTTCACCGCGCTGATGACGCCGAGCGGAATGCCGATCGAGGCCGAGAACAGCAGCGCGAGCCCGGCGAGCCGCGCCGTGATCGGGATTCGCGGCAGGATCTCCTGAAGCGCGGGCTTCTCGGAGACGTAGGAGTAGCCGAAGTCGCCGCGCAGGAAGCCGCTGATCCAGTGCCAATATTGCACGATCAGCGGCCGGTCGATGCCGAGCTCCTTCTCCAGATTGGCCTTGTCGGCGGGATCGACATAGCCGGCGGCGGCGAACAGGATGTCGACGATGTTGCCGGGGACGATGCGCAGCAGGAAGAAGATGACGATCGAGATCCCGAACAGGGTCACGAGCATCAGGAACAGGCGCCGCACCAGATAGGCAAACATCCTTCGCCCTCCGCGAGCCGCTAGTCGTCAGCCTCGCGCGCTACTTCTCGAGCCACAAATCCTCGTAGCGAAAACCGTTATAGGAGCTGTTCGACATGATCGTGACTCCCTTGACATAGGGTTGCCAGCAGGTGCCGGCCCGCGCATGGAAGATGATCGGGCGAGCGACATCCTCCTGCAGCTTCTTGTCGATCTCCCAGACCTGTTGCTTGCGCTTGTTGGTGTCGATCTCCTGCGACTGCACGTCGAACAGCTTTTCGATCTCCTTGTTGCAGTAGTTGGTGTAGTTCCGTTCCGAGCCGCAGGAGTAGTTTTCGTAGAAGGACGGGTCGGGATCGTCGACGGAACTTCCGGTCAGGTTCAAACCGAGCATGTAATCCTTGCGCGCGACCTTCGGAAACCAGTTCGCGGTCTCCACGACGTCGAGCTCGCCGTCGATGTAGATGCTCTTGAGCTGGTCGATCAGGATCACCGCGGGGTCGCGATATTCCGCGAGATTGCGTGTCGAGACCTTCACCGCGAGGTGCTTGTCGGGACCGTAGCCGGCCTTCTGCATCAGCTTCCTGGCTTCCTCCCGGTTCGCGTTCACGTCCCGGCCATAACCTGGAATGGTCTCCAGCTTGTCCTTGGGCATGCCCCAGATGCCTTGCGGCGGCGGCAGCATGGTGCCGCCGATATCGGCCTGGCCTTCGAACAGGATGTCGACGAAGGCTTTGCGGTCGAGCGCCATCGCCATGGCCCGGCGGATATCGATGTTGTCGAACGGTGCGGAAGCCGAATTGACGATGATGTTGGTCGAGACGTTGGTCGGCTCGACGACGCAGGTCGCGTTCGGCGCCTGCGACTTGATGTCCTTGAGGAGCGGGATGGTGATATGCGTCGGGAAAGTCATGTCGAACTTGCCGGCGACGAAGGCGAGGATCGCTGTCGAGCGATTCGTGATGATCGTGTACTCGATGCCGTCGAGATAGGGCAGGCCCTTCTTCCAATAGTCCGGGTTTCGCGTCAGCTTGATCGATTCATTCGCCTTGAACTCGACGAACTTGAATGGGCCGGTTCCAATCGGATGGGTGCGCATGTCCGCCGGCGAGACGTGACAGGGATAGATCGGCGTGTAGCCGGACGCGAGCATCGCCAGCAGCGAGGGTTGCGGCCGCTTCAGGTCGAACGACACCTCGGAATCGCCGTTCGGCGTGACGTCGTTGACCTCGTTGTACCAGGCCTTGCGCGGATTCTGCCGCAGCTTCTGCTGCGATTTGCCCATCAGGAGATCGAAGGTGCACTTGATGTCGGCCGATGTGAATGGCTTGCCGTCATGCCATTTGACGCCCTGGCGCAGTTTGAACGTCAGTTTCTTGTTGTCGCTGCTCCAGGACCAGCTCTCGGCCAGCTCAGGCCTGAGCGTATCGGGACTGTTCTGCGCGATGTGCTGGTCATAGATGACGAGATTGTTGAACACGCCCATGAACGGCACGTTGACCGAATAGGTCGCGCCCTCGAGAATGGAGGCGTTCGCCGGGCTGTCGCGGTGATAGATCCGCAGGATCCCGCCCTGCTTGGGCTCGCCGGCGAGTGCAATGGTCGAAAACGCCAGCAAAGATAGCGCCGCCGTCGCGGCGAGCGCCCACACGCTCCGCATCCTCGTCCTCCCTGGACATCGGCCTTTTGGCCTGTTTGAGGGGACGATAGCGACGCGGGCGCAGCGAGGCAACCGGCAAGGCCAATTGCCGCCTCGACAATTCGGATGACGGAAGGCCGCAGGGTTTCACACTCTCACCATGTGAGAGTGCAGGTGCGAAGGAATCGGCGGAACTGACGCATGTCGCTGCTCTTCAAGCACTCCGCTGTCGTCCCGGACAAGCGCAGCGAAGCGGAGCGCCGATCCGGGACCCAGAACCACAGGGAGAAGTTTGGCAATGACTCGGAGCTACCAGATCGCGCCACAACCTCTCCCTGTGGTTATGGATCCCCGCGTTCGCGGGGACGACACCGAACGTGCGGCTACTTTCTCAGCATCTCGCGGACGCCTTTAGCGCGGCTCACACAATCCTTGACGCCTTGTTCCCCCAATACCGGTCCCGCAGCAGCCGCTTGTACAGCTTCCCCGTCGGCAGCCGCGGCAATTCCTTCTCGAAATCGACCGAGCGTGGCACCTTCTGCCGCGACAGCGATTTTGCGCAGAACGCGATCAGCTCCTCGGCGAGCGCCGGGCCCGGCACGACGCCGGTCATCGGCTGCACCACCGCCTTCACCTCCTCGCCGAGGTCGGGATTGGGCACGCCGAACACGGCGGCATCGGCGACCTTCGGATGGGTGATCAGCAGATTCTCGCATTCCTGCGGATAGATGTTCACCCCGCCGGAGATGATCATGAAGGTCGCGCGATCGGTCAGATAGAGGAAGCGGTCCGCGTCGACATAGCCGACGTCGCCGACCGTGCTCATGCTGCCGTCGGCCGAGCGCGCCTCCTTGGTCTTCTCGGGATCGTTGAAATATTCGAACGGCGAGCCCGTCTTGAACCAGACCTGGCCGGGCACGCCGGTCGGGCACTCCTTCATGTTCTCGTCGAGAATGTGGAGGTCGCCGAGCAGCACCTTGCCGACGGTGCCGCGATGGGCGAGCCATTCCTCGCTGTTGCAGGCGGTGAAGCCGAGCCCTTCGGTCGCGCCGTAATATTCGTGGATGATCGGCCCCCACCATTTGATGATGTCCTCCTTGACGAGGGCCGGGCAGGGCGCGGCGGCGTGGATCGCGATCTCCAGCGAGGACAGGTCGTAGCGGCTGCGCACCTCCTCCGGCAACTTCAGCATGCGCGAGAACATCGTCGGCACCAGCTGCGTGTGGGTGATGCCCCACCGTTCGACGAGCTGGAGGTAACGCTCCGGATCGAATGTCTCCATGATGACCACGGTGCCGCCCATACGGATCGTGAGATTGACCGCAGCTTGCGGCGCGGAGTGATAGAGCGGCGCCGGCGACAGATAGACCATGCCCTCGCGGTAGTGCCAGAGCTTGGTCAGGAAATCGAATAGCGGCAGATTGTGCTTCGGCGGCTCCTCCGGCAGCGGCCGCAAAATGCCCTTCGGCCGCCCCGTCGTGCCCGACGAATACAGCATGGCGGTGCCGAGCCATTCGTCGGGAATCGGCGTCTTGGGCAGGTCGGCGGTCACCTCCGCAAGGCCGACGATGCGATCGCTCTCGCCCGGACCGTCGGCGACGACGCAGAGCTTGATGTCGGGACAGGCCTGGATCGCCTCGCGTGCGATGTCGAGTTTGGCCACCGACGTGACCAGGATCTTGGACTGGCTGTTGACGAGGAGATAGGCGAGCTCGCCCGGCGTCAGGAACGAGTTGATGCAGGTGTAGTAGAGTCCCGACCGCTCGCCCGCGCTGCAGGCCTCGAGATAGCGCGAATTGTTCTCCATGAAGATCGAGTAGTGGTCGAGCCGCCTCAAGCCGTGCTTGCGGAACAAATGCGCCAGGCGATTGCTGCGCGCATCGAGCTCGCGATAGCTCACGGTTTCGCCCGTGGCGGCCATGATGAAGGCAGGCTGGAGCGGGCGTAGGCGGGCATGGTGACCTGTGTACATCAGTCCTCCGGCTGTGAGTTATGCGGCAAGAAGCAGGATTTCGCGCACATCGGCGGGGCCGCCGATCTTGCGTGGGTTGCGCGGGATCCAGTTCGTGCGCATCGCCTGCTCGGCGATGCCATCGAAATGCTCCGGCGACACGTGCACCTCGGCGAGGCTGCGCGGCATGCCGAGCGAGCGGATGAAGGCGTCGAGCACGTCGGCAGCGTTGTGGCCGGGATGGCCCATCGCGGCGGCGACGATCATCTGACGCTCGGCATTGTCGCGTGCGTTCCAGCGCATCACCGCGGGCAGCATGACGCAGGAGGTGTAGCCGTGCGGCACGTCGAAGGCCGCGCCCAGCACGTAGCCGATGCCGTGGCTCGCGCCCATCGGCACGCCGGCCGAAAGCGCTCCCATCGACAACCAGGTGCCGATCTGCGCATCCATCCGGGCGTCGAGATCGGCGGAATCCGCCTTCACCCGCGGCAGCGCGTCGGCGAGCATGGCGAGGCCCTTCACCGATTGCGCGTCGGCATAAGGGTGCGTCTCGTGCGAGCAGATCGCTTCCACGCAATGGTCGACCGCGCGGATGCCGGTGGAGAGGAACAGCCATTCCGGCGTGTGCACGGTGATGGCGGGATCGAGGATGGTCGCGCGCGGCACCGTGAGCGGATGCCGCAGCATCTGTTTGACATGCGTGCTGAGGTCGGTGACGCCCGCGATCGAACTGAACTCGCCGCCGGCGATCGTGGTCGGCACGCTGATCTGCCGCACGATCGGCGCGTTCATCTCGGGCGCGACGCCCTTGTGCACGCGGATGCGCTCGATGCCGGCAATGTCGTCGATGCCGTTGGCGAGGCAAAGCTGCACCGCCTTGGCGCCGTCGGTGATGGAGCCGCCGCCGACGGTGACGATCAGATCGGCGTCCACCTCGCGCGCCGCATTGGCGGCGGCGATCACCGCCTCGCGTGGGGTGTGCGCCGGCATGGCGTCGAACAGCCCGGCGCAGCGCTCGCCGAGCGCCTGCCTGATCTTCGTGATTTCGTCGGTCTGCCGGTTGAGCGTGCCTGAGACCATCAGGAAAGCGCGGCGCGTTCCCAGCCGGTCCATCTGCGCCACGATGGCTTCGGCGGCGGGATGGCCGAACACGACCTCCTCGATCGCGCCGTAAACGACACGTCCCTTATGCACGCCTGTCCTCCCGGACAATTCGTCTTGTTTTTGCGGGACTAATCTAGCCGGGCCTGCCGAGCCCGTCATGTGCGAAGACGCTGCCCGCTTCTCGCCCTCCCCCTTCCAGGCAGGGCAATCGCATATGCTGGCAATTTCTCTGTCGCCATCCTTCGAGACGCCCGCCGTTGGCGGGCCCTCAGGATGAGGTCCGAGTGCGTGGCAGCAGTTTCGACGAGCACCGATGCCGCTTAGCCTCATCCTGAGGAGGCCGCGAAGCGGTCGTCTCGAAGGACGAGGCGCGCGCTCAGGTCACGCAAAATGCCATATGCAATAGTCCTGCCCCTCCAGGGGAAGGTGGCGAGCGGCGCGTCCTCATCGCCAGGCTTGCACCGTCTCTCTCCCTGTCAACCAGCCATCCGGTCAGGGCGTCTGTCCGAGCATTGCACGTGCATGGGTCTTGAAGAATTCATCATTGCCGCCCATCCTGCATTCCCCGCGTGATGGCGAATACCCTGCTTTTCCCGCGGTTTATTGTGCGAGGACCTGGGATGACCGGACCGGACGGAAGTGAGCGATTTGTCAATAAGCACGATTTCGTTCAGCGGGGTGCCATCGCCGGGCTCCTTGCCGCAGCGCTCGCCCTCGCCGGCTGCGACAAGCCGGCGTCGCAGGCCGCCGCCCCGCCGGCTCCGCCGGTCACGGTCGCCCAGCCGGTCAAGCGCACCGTCACCGATTGGGACGAGTTCACCGGCCGCTTCGAGGCCGTGGAGGAGGTGCAGGTGCGCCCCCGCGTCGGCGGCTTCGTTAATTCGGTCGAGTTCCAGGACGGCGCCATCGTGCGTCAGGGCGACCTGCTCTACGTGATCGACCCGCGTCCGTTCGAGGCTGTGGCCGCGCAGGCGGACGGCCAGCTCTCCGATGCCCGCGCCAGGGTGGAGCTCGCCAAGCGCGAGCTCGACCGCGGCCTCAACCTGGTGCAGACCAGTGCAGTCTCCGAGCAGGTCGTCGACCAGCGCCGCCAGGCCTTGCAGGCCGCGCACGCCGCCGAGGTGCAGGCCGAAGGCGCGCTGAAGGCCGCCAGGCTCAACATCGAATTCACGCATGTGACCGCGCCGCTGACGGGCCGCGTCAGTCGCCATCTCGTCAGCCCCGGCAATCTCGTGCAGGGCAGCGACACCGGCACCTCGACGCTGCTGACCTCGATCGTGACGCTCGACCCGATCTACGTCTATTTCGACATGGATGAAGCGACCTTCATCAAATACAGCAAGCTCTGGTTCGAAGGCCGCCGCCCGAGCTCGCGCGACACCGCGAACCCGGTGCAGGTGACGCTCGCGGGAGAGGCCAAGCCGTCACATGACGGCTCCATCAACTTCCTCGACAACCGACTCGATGTTTCCACCGGCACGCTCCGCAGCCGTGCCGTGGTCAAGAACACCGATCTGTCGATCCTGCCCGGCCAGTTCGGCCGCGTCCGCCTGATCGGCAGCGCGCCCTATGAGGCCTTGTTGATCCCGGACGTCGCGATTGCGACTGACCAGTCCCGCAAGATCGTGTTCGTCGTGAAGCCGGATGACACGGTCGAGGCGCGAACCGTGGTGCTCGGGCCGCTGGATGACGGCCTGCGCGTGATCCGCGAGGGGCTGAAGGCGGAGGACCGCGTCATCGTCAACGGCATCCAGCGCGCCCGCGTCGGCGCCAAGGTCGCCCCGCAGACCGCACAAGCCCCGGCCGGTGGCAAGTCATGAATCTTGGCCGTCTCTCCATCAACCAGCCCATCCTGGCGATGGTGCTGTCGATCGTGCTGCTGATCGTCGGCGCGCTCGCCTATACCACGCTGCCGGTCTCGGAATATCCGCAAGTGGTGCCGCCGACCGTCGTCGTCACCACGCAATATCCCGGCGCCTCCGCGCAGACAGTGTCCGATACGGTCGCAGCTCCCATCGAGCAGGAGATCAACGGCGTCGAAGACATGCTGTATCTCTACAGCCAGGCCACCTCGAACGGCCAGCTCACCATCACCGTCACCTTCAAGCTCGGCACCGATCTCGACAAGGCCCAGGTGCTGGTGCAGAACCGCGTCGCCATCGCGCAGCCGCGCCTGCCGGAGGAGGTGCAGCGCAACGGCGTCACCACGCGCAAGAACTCGCCCGACATCCTGATGGTCGTGTTCATGCTGTCGCCCGACGACACCTTCGACCAGCTCTACATCTCCAACTACGCATTGCTCCAGGTTCGCGACCAGCTGCTGCGCCTCGACGGTGTCGGCGACATCCAGATCTTCGGCGCGCGCGACTACTCAATGAGGTTGTGGCTCGATCCTGATCGCATCGCCAATCTCGGCCTGACCTCGACCGAGGTGCTGGCGGCGATCCGCGCCCAGAATGTGCAGATCGCCGGCGGCCAGATCGCCGAGCCGCCGATCGGCGATCGCGCCTTCCAGCCGAACCTCACCTTCACCGGCCGCCTGAAGGACCAGAAGCAGTTCGAGGACATTTTGATCAAGGCCGGCTCCGACGGTCGCACGGTGCGCTTGCGCGACGTCGCCCGCATCGAGCTCGGCGCACTGGCCTACAGCACCAACAGTTTCCTGCTGCGCAAATCGGCGGTGGCCATGCTGGTGACACAGCGGCCCGGGTCGAACGCGCTCGAGACCGCCAAGAGCATTTCCGACACCATGACGAAGCTCAAGGAGAGCTTCCCTCGCGGCCTCGACTACAATATCGGCTACAACCCGACCGAGTTCATCGCGCAGTCCGTCCACGAGCTGATCAAGACCATCTACGAGGCGATGCTCCTCGTGGTCGTCGTGGTGCTGGTGTTCCTGCAAGGCTGGCGGCCTGCGATCATTCCGATCATCGCGATCCCGGTGTCGCTGGTCGGCACCTTCGCGGTGATGGCGGCGCTGGGCTTCTCCATCAACAATCTCACCTTGTTCGGCCTGGTCCTCGCCGTCGGCATCGTGGTCGACGATGCCATCGTGGTGGTCGAGAATGTCGAGCGGCATCTCGAGCATGGGATGAGCCGGCGTGATGCTGCGCTCAAGACCATGGAGGAGGTCGGCGGTGCGCTGGTCTCGATCGCGCTGGTGCTCTGCGCGGTGTTCGTGCCGACCGCATTTTTGGGCGGCATTTCCGGACAGTTCTTTCAGCAATTCGCCGTCACCATCGCGGTGGCGACCGCGATCTCGTGCTTCTGCTCGCTGACGCTGTCGCCGGCGCTCGCCTCGCAGATCCTGATCCCGCATGAGGAGAAGCGGCCGCCGGCGCGCTGGAATGTCATCGCGCGCGGCTGGGACGCCTTCACCGGCGCCTTCAACCGCACCTTCGACCGGCTGGCGCACGGCTATGCCAGCGCCGCCAATTTTGTGATCCGCCATTCCGTGGTGATGCTGCTGTTCTACGTCGTGCTGATCGGCAGCGCCGGCTGGCTGATCGTGACGACGCCGCAGGGCTTCATTCCCGCGCAGGATCGCGGCTACGTCATCATCTCCGTGCAATTGCCAGGCGCGGCCTCGCTGGCGCGCACCACCGAGGTCGTGCGCGAGATCGAGCGGATATCGCTGGATACGCCGGGCATCGTCCGCGTTGCCGCCTTTGCGGGCTTCTCCGGCGCCACCCGCACCCAGGCCGGCAATGCGGCGGCGCTGTTTCCGGTGTTCGACGAACCCGAGGTGCGCCTGAAGAAGGGACTGTCCGCGAACGCCATCACGGCCGAGCTGCGCAAGCGCCTGTCGGCGATCCAGGGCGCGTTCATCATCGTCATTCCGCCGCCGGCCGTGCCCGGCATCGGCACCGGCGGCGGCTTCACCATCCGCGTTCAGGACCGTCAGGGCCGCGGGGCCGAAATGCTTGCCGCTGCGACCGACGAACTGGTCGCTGCCGCGCGCAAGGCGCCGAGCTTGACCTCGGTGTTCTCGCCGTTCACCGCCAACACGCCGCAGCTCTTCGTCGACATCGACCGCACCAAGGCGCAGAAGCTCGGCGTCCCCATCGCCAACATCAACGAGACGATCCAGACCTATTTCGGATCGACCTATGTCAACGACTTCAACCTGTTCGGCCGCACCTACCACGTCACCGCGCAGGCCGATTTCCCGTTCCGGAAAGAGTCCAGCGATCTTGCGCGACTGCGCACCCGCAACGCCTCCGGCGACATGGTGATGCTCGGCAGCGTGGTCGAATTCAAGGACGTCTCGGGTCCCGACCGCGTCGCGCGCTACAATCTTTATGCTGCCTCCGAGCTTCAGGGCGAGCCGGCGCCGGGCACCAGCTCGACCACCGCGCTCAACACCATCAAGCAGCTGGCGAACGACACGCTGCCGAGCGGCTTCACCTTTGAATGGACCGACCTGTCTTACCAGCAGGTCACCGGTGGCAATGCCGGCCTCTACGTCTTCCCGATCTGCGTGCTGTTCGTCTATCTCGTGCTCGCCGCGCAATATGGCAGCTGGACCCTGCCGTTCGCGGTGATCCTGATCGTGCCGATGTGCCTCTTGGCCGCCACCATCGGCGTGCGCATCATGGGACAGGACGTCAACATCCTGACCCAGATCGGCTTCGTGGTGCTTGTAGGACTGGCGGCGAAGAACGCGATCCTGATCGTCGAGTTCGCGCGCGACATCGAGAACGAAGGAAAGCCGCGGCTGGAGGCCGTCATCGAGGCCTGCCGCCTGCGCCTGCGGCCGATCCTGATGACGTCATTCGCCTTCATCCTCGGCGTGCTGCCGCTGGTGATCTCGACCGGCTCCGGCTCGGAGATGCGCCAGGCGGTCGGCGTCGCCGTGTTCTTCGGCATGATCGGCGTCACCCTGTTCGGCCTGTTGTTCACGCCGATCTTCTATGTGGTCGTGCGGAACCTCGCGGAGGGGCGGCGGGACAAGAAGCCGGAGGTGGCGGCCTGACGGCGCTGGTTGGAGCCGATGACGCTTCAACACCGTCGGTGTCGTCCCCGCCTAGTGCGCAATTGCGCACGGGGCGCGGGGACCCATAACCCCAGGAAGGAGTGCGGGGCGAAGAGGTAACCACGAGTCTTCGCCAAACATCTCCCTGTGATTATGGGTCCCGGATCTGCGCTTCGCTTGTCCGGGACGACAGCGGAGAATATAGCGCGCAGCCTCCATACTAACGACCAACATGAAATGGATGGGCACGCGCGGGGTTCTTCACTAGTATCCGCGCGATTTCACAACAGAAGACTGCTGGGAGTTAATATATGAAATCAGCACTTTTTGCCGCCGCAGCGTCGGCTGTATTGCTGGCCGCGCCGGCTGCCGCGCAAGGCGTCAAGATCGGCATTCTCAACGATCAGTCCGGCGTCTATGCCGATTACGGCGGCAAATGGTCGGTCGAGGCCGCCAGGATGGCGATCGATGATTTTGGCGGCGAGGTGCTCGGCCATAAGATCGAGCTCGTCACCGCCGACCACCAGAACAAGGCCGATCTCGCCACCTCGATCGCGCGGCGCTGGTACGATGTCGAGAATGTCGACATGATCACGGAGCTGACGACCTCCTCGGTCGCGCTCGCGATCCATGAGCTCTCCAAGGAAAAGAAGAAGATCGACATCGTCGTCGGCGCCGCGACCTCGCGCCTCACCGGCGATGCCTGCCAGCCCTATGGCTTCCACTGGGCCTACGACACCCGCGCGCTTGGCGTCGGCACCGGCGGCGCGCTGACCAAGGCCGGCGGCAACACCTGGTTCTTCCTCACCGCCGATTACGCCTTCGGCTACGCGCTGGAAAAGGACACCAGCGAGATCGTCACCGCCAATGGCGGCAAGGTGCTCGGCTCGGTGCGCGTGCCGCTCAACTCCTCCGACTTCTCCTCCTTCCTGCTCCAGGCGCAGAGCTCGAAGGCGAAGATCGTGGGCCTTGCCAATGCCGGCCTCGACACCACCAACTCGATCAAGCAGGCGTCCGAGTTCGGTATCGTCGCCAGTGGTCAGAAGCTCGCCGGCCTCCTGATGACGCTCGCCGAGGTCAACGGCCTCGGCCTTCAGGCCGCGCAAGGGCTGGTGCTGACCGAGGGCTACTACTGGGATCTCAATGATCGCACCCGCAATCTCGGCGAACGCTTCCTCAAGCGGACCGGACGGATGCCGAGCATGATCCACGCCGGCACTTACTCAGCGACGCTGAGCTATCTCAAGGCGGTCAAGGCGGCCGGCACCAAGGATCCCGATGCGGTCGCCAAGAAGCTGAAGGAGCTGCCGGTCGACGACGATTTCGCGAAGGGCAAGGTGCAGGAGAACGGCCGCATGGTCCACGACATGTACCTGTTCGAGGTGAAGAAGCCCTCGGAATCGAAGAAGCCCTGGGACTATTACAAGCTGCTCGCCACCGTCCCCGGCGACCAGGCGTTCTTCACCGCCAAGGACAGCGGCTGCCCGCTGACGAAGTGACGCGTAGCGTCATTCCGGGGCGATGCGAAGCATCGAACCCGGAATCTCGAGATTCCGGGTTCGGCGCCGATGCGCCGCCCCGGAATGACGGCAAGATTGCTGGGGTTGAAGCAAACGGTGACAATGTGTGGTGGCGTCGTCGCTCTCACACCATCCGCAACACCACCGCCCCGATCGCTCCCGCCCACAACGCGAAGGCGGCGAGCGCCTGAATGGCAAAACCCGGGCTGCGCTTGGCCGCCGCTTGCGAATAGCCGATGAAATAGACGATGCGGCCGACGATCCAGACCACGCCGATTCCCGCCGCAATCGCGTCGCTGATATAGATCGCGAACAGCCAGAGCGAGGGCAGGAAGATCGGCATCCATTCCAGCGTGTTCATCTGGATGCGGAAGGCGCGGTCGAAATCCGGATGGCCCGACATTGCAGGCACCTTGACGCCCGTCTTGTCGCGCGACCGCGCGACGTTGATGCAGGTGAAGAAATAAAATGCAATCGCCAGCAGGGTGACGAGGGCGGTGAGGTGATACATCGCAAATCCCTTCGAAGACCGCGTCTCAATACCCGGTCAGCTCGAGATAGCCAACGCCGTCATGCGTGCCGGCAAAACTGATCGGTCCCTCCCAATAGGAGAAGCCGGTCCCCATCCAGGCCCTTGGATTGAGCGGCTTGCACAGGATCGAGAACGATCGCGAGGGGATGTCGATCTGCCATTCCACCGGCAGCTTGCGGCCCGCGACGTCCGCGGTTGCCTTCGGCATCATCCGGATATCGTCCCCCGCAATCATCTGCGTCTCGCCGGCGGCGCTGATCCAGTTGCCGAACGGATAATCCCTGCCGTCCTTCTGCCGCAGCCGGTACAGCATCAGCTTGTCGCCGGACGCTAGATGCAGCGACAGCCAGTCCCAGCCGGTCTGATCGGCGTCGAGCGGCTGGCTGCTCCATTCGCGGTCCATCCAGGCCTGGCCCGTGACATCGACAGGCTTGCCGTCGATGGCGAGCGTCCCGCGTGCACGGTAGAACGGCTGGCTGTAGTAGTAGGAGGCTTGCCCGCGCTCCGACTTGCGGCTGAAGCCGCCATCACCTTGCAACACCACCGGCCGATCGGCTTCCAGCGCCAGCGTATAGCTGAAGTCGGTGCCGGAGACCTTCAGCGTCAACGGCGCCAGAGTGCGATCGTCGGTGCGCTCCGTCCCCTTCATCTCCCAGTCGTCGATCCAGGCATCGAACGGCTTGGCCGTGACGCCGGCCTGCCCCACGCCACCGCGCGAAAACGTTTCGTTGAAGCGGTGGGTGTCCGCACGGGTCACCGCCGCATGTCCCATCCACACCTGCTGATTGGCCCAGCCCTCGCCTTGCGGACCCGGCTGCGTCGCCTGGCGGAACAGCGTCCATTGCAGGCCGCAGGCTGCGCCGCTGCCATCGACCAGATTGGCCGTGAGATACCACCACTCGATCCGAAACTCAGAGTGCGGCCCGTGGTCGGCCGGAAAGGTGAAGACCTTTCCCGGCGTCACCTTGGCAAAGCCGTCGGCGGTCTCGCCCAGCCCGGCATAGCCCTGCGCGCTTGCGCGGCGAGCGAGCGCCAGCGCGGCGATGCCGCCGGCGAAGGCCCGCCGGGAGATTGCGTCAGCGCTCATTGGCAAACACCTTCACGAGGCTCGCCGGCTGCATCCGCGCCAGCCGGACCATCGGCAGCAGTGCGGCAATCAGCGAGGCGAGCAGCGCCACCGCGACCAGCTCGACCAGTTGCAGCGGAAACACGTGGAACGGCAGCCGCCAGCCGAACGCCTTCACGTTGACGATCGCGATCAGGCACCACGCCACCAACAGGCCGAGCGGCACGGCCAGCAGCGACGTGAACAGTGCAACCGACAGCGTCTTGGTCAATTCGATCGCGGCAAGGCGCGGCCGCGTGAGGCCGACCGCCCACAGCGGCGCAAGCTGCGGCAGGCGGGAATTCGCCAGCGTCAGCAGGCTGGTCAGCAGGGCGATCCCGGCCACGCCGAGCGTGAATGCGTTCAGGGCGGAGGTCACCGCAAAGGTGCGGTTGAAGATGCGGATCGATTCCGCCTTCACCGTCGCCTGGTCGGCGATGCTGCGGTCGTCGAGCGCAAACTGCTTCTGCAACGACGCGATCAGGCCGGGGATATTCTCCTTCGCGACGATCAGGCCGATCCGCGTCTGCGGCGTCTGCGGGAACTGCCGGATCAGCGCCGCGACGTTGACGGCGAGCTGCCCCTTGGGATTGCCGTAGTCGGCATAGATGCCGACGATGTCGAGCTCCCAGGTCCCGCCTGGCGCCGGCACCTCGACGACATCGCCGATGCGGACATGCAAGTGGCGGCTGAGCTGCTCGCTGATGAAGGCGGCATTGCCGGGCACCAGCCGGGTCCAGGCGCGCGGCGCGGTCTCCAGCAGTGGCCAGCGCTCGCGATAGAGCGCGTGATCGGGCAGGCCGAGCAATTCCACCGGCTGTCCCTCGATCTGTGTCTCCGCTCGTCCGCCCGAGAGGACTGCCTGCACATCGCCGCGGTCCCGCAGCCAATTGCGGATCGCGACACCTTGCGCATTGTCGGCCGCGCTGATGTAGACGTCGGCGGCGAGTCGCCCGTTCAGCCAGCCGATGAAGGTGCGGCTGAACGTCTCCACCATGGTGGAGACGCCGACATTGACGGCGAGCGCGAGCAGCAGCGCCATCAGCGCCAGCGACAGCCCGGAGAGCTGCTGCCGGCTGTCGGCCCAGAACCACAGCGCCAGCGGCCCTTTCGCCCAGCGCTGGCCGATGAGCAGGATGATTTCGAGGAAGGCCGGCAGAATCAGTGCCGCGCCGAACATCAGCGCTGCCAGCACGCCAAAGCCTGCGATCAGCGACTGTCCATAGTGAAGCAGCAGCAGCGCGACCGCGAAGACTGCGCAGGCGGCCAGGCTTTGCAGGATCAGCCAGCGCCGGTGTCTCTGCTGCCAGGCGCGCGGCTGCGCGGTCGCCAGCACCGGCATCCTGATCGCCTTGATCAGGCTGGTCGCGGCCGCCACCAGCGCGCCCGCAATGCTGATGCCGATACCGGCCAGCCACCATTCGGAACGCAGCGTCAGCTGTCCCGGGATCTGCGCGCCATAGAGCCCGCGCAGCGATGCCGCGACGTCGGGCAAGAGCGCGGCCGCGATGAAATAGCCGCAGACGAGCCCGATCAGCCCGGCGACCAGCGCCAGCACCACCAGCTCGATCACCAGCACCGTGTTGACCAGCCGCGCCGACGCGCCGCAGGCCCGCAACGTGCGCAGCATCGGCAGCCGCTGCTCGAAGGCGAGGCCGACGGCCGAGTTGACGATGAACAGGCCGACGAAGAACGAGAGCAGGCCGAAGGCCGTGAGGTTGAGATGGAAACTGTCGGTGAGACGCTCCAGTTCCGTTTCCGCATCCGGCTCGACCCGCTGCAACTGATCGCCGACGATGCCTTGAAGCGGCGCGGGCGTGCCCTTCGGCTTGCCGATCAGGAGCCGCGACACCTGATCCGGCTTGTTGAGGAGTCGTTGCGCCACGCCGATGTCGACCACCAGCACGTCGGGCACGAGTTGCGGCAGCACGCGCAGCGGCGGCAGTTTTGCGCCGCTGCTGATTGCGGGCGCCGCGCCTTCCTGCGCCTGCAAGTCGCTCAGCGTCTCCTGCGCCACCAGCGTCTGACCGGGCGGTGCGACGAAGCTGCTCAAATCCGAGGCACCGAGGCGCGGCGCGTTGCCGACATCGGCCGGCAGCGTCACCGGCTCGATGCCGAGCAACCGCACCGAACGCCCGTTGACCTGGACGCGTCCCTCCAGCACCGGCGAGACCGGCCAGCCGGCGCGGCGGAGCTTTATGAACAGCTCTTGGGAGAAGGTTGCAGCATTCGGCGCCACCAGCATCGCCGTGCGCACGCCGCCGAAGGTCGCCGCGGCGCGGTCATAGGCATTGCGGGCCTGCTGGTTGATCGCCTGCACGCCGCTCCATAGCGCGGTCGCGGCGATCAGGCCGATCAGCAGCGTTGCGAACTGCATCTTGTGCCGCCGCCAGTGGCTCAGCAGCACGGCGAGGGTCCACAGCGCGCGCTTCATGCGATCCTCCCCGCATGCAGCGTGACGTGGCGGTCGAGCGTCACGGCCAGATGCAGACTGTGCGTCACCATCAGGAAGCCGCAGCCGGTGCGCGCGACGAGGTCGCGCGTCAGTGCCAGCACGTCGTCGGCGGTCGCTTCGTCCAGATTGCCGGTCGGCTCATCCGCGAGCAGCAGCGAGGGTTTTGTCGCCAGCGCCCGGCCGATCGCGACCCGCTGCTGCTGTCCGCCTGACAATTGCTCGGGATAGCGCTTGAGCAGGCCGTCAAGTCCGAGCCGCTCGACCAGCTCCCTGGTCCAGGCTGCATCGTGCCGACCGGCGATCCGCGCCTGGAAGGCGAGATTGTCCATGACCGACAGGCTCGGGATCAGGTTGAACTGCTGAAACACCAGGCCGATCCGGTCGCGCCGCAAGCTGGCGCGTCCCGCATCCGACAGCCTCGTGACCTCGGTGTCCTCCAGCCGGATCGTGCCGCCATCGGCAGCATCGAGCCCGGCGATCAGATGCAGCAGCGTGCTCTTGCCGCTGCCGGATTCGCCGGTCAGCGCGACGCGCTCGCCGGCCCTGAGGTCGAGATCGACGCCACGCAGCACGTGGACCGGCTCGCCGGCAGAGGAGAAGGTCTTCGAGAGGTTTCGGATACTCAGCACGATGAATGGCGCCGGACGGAATTAACGGAAATGTTGCGTAGCACATTTGCCGCGGAAATGCCGGGGGTTGCGTTGGTCCCGAAGCCGTTGTTAGCTCCAGGAAGGGCCAAATCAAAAAAGTGCCAAAAGACATACGGGGAGAATCATGAGCGCTCAGGGAACGCCGTCCGCAGCGAGCAAGACGACCGGGACGCCAAAGGGCGCCTGGACGATCACGTTTCTGCTGTTTCTGTTCATGCTGGTAAACTTCGCCGACAAGATCGTCGTCGGCCTCGCCGGCGTGCCCATCATGCCCGATCTGAAGCTCACGCCGGAGCAGTTCGGCCTGCTCGGCTCGTCGTTCTTCTTCCTGTTCTCGATCTCGGCGATCGTGGTCGGCTTCATCGTCAACAAGGTGCCGACGCGGTGGGTGCTGCTCGCGCTCGCGGTGATCTGGGCGCTGGCGCAGTTTCCGATGGTCGGCACCGTCTCCTTCACCACGCTCCTGATCTGCCGCATCGTGCTGGGCGCCGGCGAAGGGCCGGCCTTCGCGGTCGCCGCGCACGCCATCTACAAATGGTTCCCCGACGAGAAGCGCACGCTGCCGACCGCGATCTTGTCGCAGGGCTCGGCCTTCGGCGTGATCCTCGCGGTGCCGGCACTGAACTGGATCATCGTCAATCATTCCTGGCACTATGCGTTCGGCGCGCTCGGCGTCGTCGGCCTGATCTGGGTCGCGGCCTGGCTTGCGCTCGGCAGCGAGGGGCCGCTGGAGGACACGCAGGTCCTTGCCGCCACCGAGACGAAGATTCCCTATCTCCAGCTCCTCACCTCGCGCACCTTCCTCGGCTGCGTCGCGGCGACCTTCGGCGCCTACTGGGCGCTGTCGCTCGGGCTGACCTGGTTCACGCCCTTCATCATCAAGGGCCTCGGCTTCTCGCAGAGCCAGGCCGGCTGGATTTCCACTCTGCCCTGGATCTTCGGCGCCACCATCGTGATCCTGACGGGCTGGATCTCGCAACTGATGATGGCCCGCGGCTCGACCACGCGCGTCGCCCGCGGCGTGCTCGGCTCCGTGCCGCTGGTCATCGGCGGCCTGATCCTGGCGACGATGCCGCATGTCGAGGGCGCCAGCCTTCAGCTCACCTTGCTCGTGGTCGGTACCGGCCTGTGCGGCGCGATCTACGTGGTCTGCCCGCCCATGCTCGGCGAGTTCACGCCGACGTCGCAGCGCGGCGCCATCCTCGCGATCTACGGCGCGCTCTATACGCTGTCGGGCATCATCGCGCCCGCGGTGATGGGCACCGTGATCCAGCGCGCCGGCACCATGCTCGACGGCTACATGACGGGCTTCACCATCAACGCCGCGATCATGGTCGGCTCCGGCCTGCTCGGCCTCCTGCTGCTCTGGCCGAACACCGAACGCGCCAGGCTGACGCGCGGTGCGGCCCCGCAGGCCGCGGCGCTGAAGGGTGCAGTGTCGCCGACGTAAGGGCGGCGCCGTCGGCCCCATTCAACACTGTCGTCCCGGACAAGCGAAGCGCAGATCCGGGACCCATAGCCACAGGAAGTGGTTTGGGGAAGACTCGGAGTTGGCGGCTTCGCGCCACAACTTCTCCCTGGGGTTATGGGTCCCCGCGTTCGCGGGGACGACACTGAAGTTGAAGCGCGGGCTTTGCGCCTCAGGCGCAGTCTTCGCTAGCTCGCGAGTCCCTGCGCACCCCGAATCAATTTCCCCGGCCGGCGTCCCGTCGCCTCGCCCTGCCGCCGCGTCACCACGCCGGACACGATCGTCGCCTCATAGCCGTCGACGTCCTGCAACAGCCGCCGGCCGCCGACCGGCAGATCGTAATGCACCTTCGGCGGATGCAGATGCAGCCGGTCATAGTCGATCACGTTGACGTCAGCCTTGTATCCGGGAGCAATGAGTCCGCGATCGGTGAGGCCGACCGAGAGCGCGGTCTTGCGTGACTGCGCCGCCACCACGAACGGGATGGTGAGCTTCTCGCCGCGCGTGCGGTCGCGCGTCCAGTGCGTCAGCAGATAGGTCGGGAAGCTCGCATCGCAGATGATGCCGCAATGCGCGCCACCGTCGGAGAGGCCGGGCACCGATTGCGGATCGATCAGCATCTCGCGCGTCGCATCGAGGTTGCCGTCGGAATAGTTGAGGAACGGCACGTAGAGCATGCCGCGTCCCTCGTCCGAGAGCATCGCATCGTAGGCGAGCTCTTGCGGCTGGCGGCCCTGCTTGCGCGCCTGCGGCCCCAGCGCGCTTTCCGGCGGCTGCTCGTAATCGGGGGGATCGCCGAGCAGGAACATCTTGTCGTAGTTCGGGCTAAAGAAGAGCGGATCGTCGGTCGCGGTCGCCGTCTCGCTCAGAATCGCCTTGCGCACGTCAGGCTGATGCAGCCGCGCCAGCCGCTCCTTCAACGGCAGATGGGCGATCGCCTTGTAGCTCGGATGGGTCTGGAACGGATTGCGCGAGAGCTCGAGCCCAAGCAGCAGGCCGACCGGGCGCGCTGCGATCTGCGCGGTGACGGAGAGGCCGCGCCCGGCCGCCGCGTTGATCTCGTCCAGCGTCTGCCTCCAGCGCTGCGGCGCCTTGTCGTTCTGCGTGATCGAGAACGAGATCGGACATTTGGTGGCATCCGCTACCCGCAGCATCATCGGCAGGTCTTCGTGGATGGTGGAGAGATCGAGCACGAATTGCAGCACGCTGCGGCCTTGGCGATGCATCGCGCCGGCAATCGCGGTGAGCTCGTCCTCGCCGGCCTTCAGCGTCGGCGTGAAATCTCCGGTCGAGGTGCGGTGGTTGAGCGTGCGCGAGGTCGAGAAGCCGAGCGCGCCGGAGCGCACCGCCTCGGCCGCGAGCTTTGCCATTGCCGCATTGTCTTCCGCCGTCGAGGGATCGCGGCGCGCGCCGCGCTCGCCCATGACATAGACGCGGAGCGCGGCATGCGGCAGCTGTGCGCCGACATCGATGTCGAAGTCGCGCTTGCTGAGCCATTCCATGTAATCCGGAAAGCTTTCCCAGGCCCAGGGAATGCCGGCGCTCAGCACCGGCTCGGGGATGTCCTCGACACCTTCCATCAGCTGGATCAGGCGGGTGTGGTCAGCGGGCTTGCACGGCGCGAAGCCGACGCCGCAATTGCCCATGATCGCGGTGGTGACGCCGTTCTGCGAGGAGGGCGTGATGTCCTGGCTCCAGGTGACTTGCCCGTCGTAATGCGTGTGCATGTCGACGAAACCCGGCGTGACCAGCTTGCCGCGCGCGTCGATCTCCTCGGCTCCCTTGGCGGAGATCTTGCCGACCTCGCTGATCCTGCCGCCGGTGATGGCGACGTCGGCCTCGAACAGCTCGCCGCCGCGACCGTCCGCAACGGTGCCGCCGCGGATCACGAGATCAGGGGTGGTCATGGTGTTTCTTCCCGTTTTGTTTGGTGGTTGTGCGCGTCTCTCTCAGCCGTCGTCCCGGACAAGCGGAGCGCCGATCCGGGACCCATATCCACAGGGAGTGGTTTGGCGAAGACTCGTGGTGACAAGCCTCGCGCGATAACCGCTTCCTGTGGTTATGGGTCCCCGCCTTCGCGGGGACGACAGTTGAATTTGTAGCGATACCGACGGCTCAATTCGCAGCAGCTCGCGCCTTCCGCTCCGTGAACGGCGACAGCACCACCGTCGCGACCATGAAGATCACGGAGGCGCCGAACACCCAGTGCGGCGCGCTCTGGTCCATGATCCAGCCGAACAGCAGCGGACTGACGATGCCGCCGAGATTGAAGCCGGTGGAGACGATGCCGAAGGCGCGCCCCGCAGCGCCGGGAGGTGCGGCGTTGCGCACCAGCATGTCGCGCGAGGGCGCGATCACGCCGGAGAGAAAACCTGCGGCCGTCATTGCGGCGGTGAGAGCCCAGCCCGGCAGCGTCACGAGCGCGATCAGCAGCACGATCGCTGCGTTCGCGGCAAAGCAGGCCGCGGCGACATAGCCGTGGTGCTCGGTGTGGTCGGCGAGGAATCCGCCCGCGAGCACGCCGGCGGCGCTGGCGGCGAGGAACGCGGTCAGCGCGACATTGGCCGCGGAGTAGGAGGCGCCATAGCCGCTCATCAGCGCGACCACGCCGAAATTGTTGATGCCGGCGACCGACAGGCTGAGCAGCATGAAGAGCGCGGTCAGCGTGATCAGCGCCGGCGTGATGACGGCCTGCTTCGGCGCATTCTCGCTGCCCGGCTTTGTCCTGTGCGCGCCGGCTTCGGGAATGTTCATGGCAACCAGCAGCAGGGCCACCAACAGGCCGATCGCGCCTGATGCGATCAGTGCGCCGACGCCGCCGGACAGGATCACCAGCGCAGCCACGATCGCCGGCGCGACCGCGCCACCGAGAAAGCCGGCAAAGGTGTGAATCGAGAAAGCGCGGCCCATCCGCGCCTCGTCCATGTGCTCGGCCAGGATCGCGTAATCGGCGGGATGATAGACGCTGTTGGCGAGGCCCAGCAGCACGGCGCAGGCGATCAGCGAGGCGTAGCTCAGATGCAGGCCGAGCAGGATCAGCGCGACGCCGCCGAGCGTCAGCCCGGCCAGCAGGATCCTGCGCGCGCCAAAATGGTCGACAAGGTACCCGGTCGGCGCCTGCGTCAGCCCGGACACCACCGCGAACGTGGTCAGCGCAAAGCCGAGCTCGAGATAGCCGACGCCGAGCCTGTCCTTCAGGAACGGGAACAGCATCGGCAGGACCAGCAGATGGAAATGGCTGACCCAATGCGCGATCGAGATCCCGGTCAGCGTGCGCAGCGCATTGTCGGCCTTGCCTTGCTGCGGTGCGGCGAGAACGTCGACCATTGCAGTTCCGTTTCAACTCCCTGGAGGCGCGCAAATTATCGGGGAGGCCGGTTATTTGTCCATGAACGCAGGCGCATGGCAGGTAGTGCGGGTGGGAAAGTGAGGGGCGGCGCGGCACCGCCACACCGTCGTCCCTGCGTTCGCAGGGACGACAGCGGAAGGTGTGGCGTCAGCGCGGACTAAACCCGCATCTGCTCAAAACGGCTCGTCGTCCGGGCCGTAGCGATCGCGTTTTGGCGTTGCGATGTCGCCGTCTTCGTAATCGTCGTCATCGACGTTGCGCGGCGCCGGCGGCGGCTTTTTCGCCTGCTCGTCTGCCGTCTTGTTGTCCGCAATTTTGGGCGGCGCGCTCGGCTTGCCGATCTTGGCCATGGCTGCTCCCGGATGGTAATGCCGCATCCGTCCTAGCCCCAATATATGCGAGCTTCCTGATCCATCTCAAGAATGTCGGCAGGCCGTCACTGCACCACCGGCCCGCCGGCCTTCTTCCAGGCATCGATGCCGCCGGCGATGTGAGCCGTGTTGGTGAGGCCGGCGTCCTTGGCGGCGGCCACCGCCATCGCCGAACGCTCGCCGAAGGCGCAGAAGAACACGACGCGGCGTCCGGTGGCGGCGGCCACCTCGCGCAGCATGCCGCCGGGCTTGAGGCTCTCCTCCACCGATTGATAGGGCGTGTGCAGCGCGCCTTCGAGCATGCCGTGCTTCATCCGCTCGTTGGTCTCGCGCAGATCGACCAGCAGGATGTCGGGCCGGCCGAGCACGCGGATCGCCTCCACCGCACTCAGCGCGCGGCCCTCTTTCTCGAGCTCCTCCTGGTGCAGGCCGACATGCATGTTGGCGGGGACCGCCACGTCCATCATCTTCGGATTGGGCAGCTTCAGATTGGCCATCAGCTCGATATATTCGTCGACCGAGCGCACCTGGAGCCGCGGATTGTAGCGCTTCTCCTCGCCGATGGTGGAGACGGTGTCGCCCTTGTAGTCATGCGCCGGGAAGACCATCGTCTCGTCCGGCAGCTTGAGCAGGCGGTTGAAGATCGAATCGTACTGCGCGCGCGATGAGCCGTTCTGGAAATCGGTGCGGCCGGTGCCGCGGATCAAGAGCGTATCGCCGGTGAAGACGCGGTCGCCCATCAGGTAGGAATAGGAATCGTCGGTGTGGCCGGGCGTGTACATCACGTCGAGCGACAGACCCTCGATCGTCACCTTGTCGCCGTCGGCAACGCGCATCGCCACCACATCGGCCTTGGTCTGGTCGCCCATCACGGTCATGCAATGGGTGCGGTCGCGCAGCTCGCCGAGACCGGTGACATGGTCGGCGTGAAGATGGGTGTCGACCGCCTTGACCAGCTTGAGGTCCAGCTCGCGCAGCAACTGACAGTAGCGATCGACCTTCTCGAGCACGGGATCGAGGATCAGCGCCTCGCCGCCGGGGCGGCTGGCGAGGACGTAGCTGTAGGTGCCCGAAACGCTGTCGAAGAGCTGACGGAAGATCATGGCAGGGACCCCGGCGTGGAGTGATTTCGAGGATTCTACTACGGCGGAGACCGCAAGGAGAAGCAATTCACTGTGTGGAGAGGGGAATTTGGAAGATTTTTATTGTTGGGGGATGGGGCTTGGGGGATGTTTGAGCGCACCCACGTCAAACTCGCTGTCATCGCCCGCGAAGTGTTTAGCCCGGAGACATAGCTGACACCTGTTCGGACACATCACTGACAGGTTGGCGATTGGTCAAGTCGATCGATGCGACCTGCCAGCTCGCGAAGAAGACACCGTAGTGGCCGTCGCGATCCAGC
>NZ_WQNE01000022.1 GCF_009759665.1 Bradyrhizobium cajani | reverse complement strand
GCGTCGGCGCCAGTGGCAACCGCGCCGGCGGCTTCGACGGCGACCGCTCCCGCTGCTCCGACGACGACCCCCGCGACCACCGCGAAGCCCGATGCGGCGGCCGCTGTCGCGCCGGCCATGAAGGAATTGTCGCCCTGGGTGATGTTCATGTCGGCGGACATCATCGTGAAGGCGGTGATGATCGGGCTCGCCTTCGCCTCGCTGATGACCTGGACCGTCTTCATCGCCAAGTCGATCGAGCTGTCGGTCGCCTCCAGCAAGCTTCGTTCGGCACTGAAGAAGATTGCGGAGGCGCGCTCGCTCGCGGAAGCGCAGATGGCGCTCGGCACCAAGCAGGGCATCCTGCCGTCCTTCCTGGCGGCGGCACTGCGCGAGGCGCGGATGTCGGCAGGCCTCTCCAGCGATACCGGCATCAAGGAGCGTGCGGCGTCGAGCTTCTCCGAGATCGTGCGGGCTGAACAGCGGCGCATCCGCATCGGCATGGGCGTGCTCGCGACCATCGGCTCGACTTCGCCCTTCGTCGGCCTGTTCGGCACGGTCTGGGGCATCATGAACAGCTTCATCGGCATCTCGAAGTCGCAGACCACGAACCTCGCCGTCGTCGCGCCCGGCATCGCCGAGGCGCTGCTCGCGACCGCGATCGGCCTCGTCGCCGCGATCCCCGCCGTCATCATCTACAACCATTTCGCGCGCGTGACGAAGGGCTATCTCGAGCTCGTCAGCCGCGCCTCGGGTGCGGCGGGGCGGCTGCTCTCGCGCGATCTGGATCGCAGCCACGGCAGCATGCATTCACGCGCGGCGGAGTGAGCCAGGAGTGAACCAATGGGCGTTTCGCTCGCAGACAACGACGGCGAAGACGACGATTTCTCGGAAACGCATGACATCAACGTCACGCCGTTCATCGACGTCATCCTGGTGCTGCTGATCATCTTCATGGTCGCAGCGCCGCTCTCCACGGTCGATCTGCCGATCGACCTGCCGACGTCGAGCGCGACGCCGCAGAAGAAGCCGGACAAGCCGACCTATGTCAGCATCAAGCCCGATCTGACGCTTGCGATCGGCGAAAACGCGGTCCACCGGGCCGAGTTGATCGGGACGCTCGACGGGCTGTCCGACATGAGCAAGGACAAGTACGTCTTCGTGCGCGCCGATCGTTCGGTGCCGTATGGCGAATTGATGGGCGTCATGGAGCTCCTGCGCTCGGGCGGCTACACGCGGGTGAAACTCGTTGCGCTGGAAGGCGCTCCCGGGGCGCCTGCGTCAGGCGCCGCTCAGCCTTAGAGGCCCGCCATGTCGGACGAACTCAGACCATCGCGGAAGCTTTGGATCCTGGCGGCAGTGGCGGCGCTTGCGCTCCATCTGGGTGGTGCTGCGCTCGCGCTGGCTCATTTGAGCACCGACGATGACGGCGACGGCCTTGGTGCGGCCGGCGCGGAGTTCGCCGTGGAGATGGCCTCGCCCAAGGCGCCCGAAACCGATCTGCCACCCGGCCCTGACAGCGAAGCCATGCAGGAGCAGCAGGCGCTTCCCGAGCAAAAGGCCGAGACCAAGGAGACGGAGCTCCCGAAGGACCAGTCGCAAGAGGTCGAGGATCCCGACCGGGTCGTGACCGAGAACAACGCGAAGAAGCCGACGGAAGACGATCCGAAGATTCAGGCCGTCGAAACGCCGGCCGCCGAGGCGTCGCCGAAATCGGTCGCGACGGCACGGCAAACGCTCGACGAGGATGCGCGCGAGGCCGAGAAGGCGCTGGCGCCCGTCATTGGTATCGGCAAGGACATCCTGAAGCTGACGGCTGACTGGAACCGCAAGATCAGCGCACATCTCACGCTTCACAAGGTCAATCCGGAGGGCAAGGAGCCCAACAACCAGAAGGTCAAGGTGAGCTTCGCGATCAACCGAAAGGGCAACGTGCTGTCGGTGGATGTGGTGGAGTCGTCCGGGGACGCAGCCTATGATGCGGCCGCGCTGTCTATTGTCCGTAAGTCAGATCCCATCCCGCAACCGCCTGCCGGGCTGACGGACGATCGGTTCGAGCGCACCGTCGACATCATCTTCACGCCCGCGGACGCGAAGAAAAAGAAGAAGACGGCTCAGCGCCAGTAGAGCCGGATCCCGACATAGACCACGACTAGGCAGACGAAGATCAGCGCCACCGGCAGCGGTCGCTTCTGGGTTCCAGCGAAGGTGGCCGCCCCGAAGGAGACCGACTTTTTCGGCTTCGGGGCTGGGCGGCGGAAAGCGGTAACATTGTCCGCCGCCGGCTCGGCTGGGCGGGGACGGACATCGGGCGGAGTTCCCGCGCCGCCCATCTCGGCATAATAGGCCTTGTAGATCGCAGCGATGGTGGCTTCGCTGGCCTCGCCCTCGCTCATCCGCGCCAGCAGGTTCTTGTAACTCTCGAGGAACTCCTGGGCCTCCGGAGGCAGCGCGGACAACCCGTTGAGCTTGGCCATCATCTTCCAGGTGGCAAAATCGGCGCGGGCGCGGGTGTCGGCGCGTCGCGCGATCAGCATATCGGCAGCTTTGACCAAGTCGGCCTCTGGCCCTTCGGCATGAATTCGGACGTTATGTTCAACTACGCGTTGCCGGTCAGGAAGAGAACAGCCTGAATCACATAACCGGTCAACGTCCGCAGTATTGCTGAAATAACATCAAGATTTAGACCGAACTGCGAACCCGCAAGCGGTAGCAGGATCAGGAGACCGATCAGGATCAGCATCCCGAACGGCTCGAGCCGGGCCAGCGGCGCGGCGAGCGGGCGGGGCAACAGCCCGACCGCGACGCGTCCTCCATCAAGCGGCGGAATCGGCATCATGTTGAACACGGCGAGGACCGCGTTGATCACCAGCGCATTCCTGAGATTGTCGAAGATCCATCGCGCGGCGCCGGCCGGCGCAAAAGGCAGGGCGTGGAGGGCAAGAGCCGCCGCGAGCGCCAGCAGGATGTTGGTGGCGGGACCGGCCAGCGCCACCCAGACCATGTCGAGCCTGGGGTGGTTGAGCTTGCGGAAATTCACCGGCACCGGCTTGGCATAGCCGAACAGGAACGGCGAATGCGCGAACAGCAGCATCGCAGGGAGAATCACGGTGCCGAACGGGTCGATATGCTTGAACGGGTTGAAGCTGACCCGCCCGAGCTGCCAGGCCGTGTTGTCACCGAGCCGGTACGCGACGAAGGCGTGCGCGGCCTCGTGGAAGGTGATGGCGAGCACCAGCGGCAGCACCCAGACGGAGATGTCATAAATTGAAATGTTCACCAGCTCATCCGTTCCGGTTCTGCCCGCGTGCTTCGCAAAGCAGGCCGTATAGGGCCACAACCCTTCACGATCTACCCATATATGGCGCCCAATTCCGAAATTGCCCGTTGCAAATGATCCGCCAGGAGGGCGCCTGCGGACGACAGGTGCCGCGCGCGGTGGAGGCGGATCTCCGCCGCCGGCAAGGCTGGCAGACCGTCACGATCGGACAGGGCGCGAAGGCTCGCCGGCAAGGTCCCGGCCTTCACCACCGTCACTGCGAGACCTTGAGCCGCGATCGTCTCGATCGCTGCGAGCGTCCGGCTGACATAGGCGAGCCGCCAGGGCAGGCGGGCGGTGTCGAGCGCCTCCGCAGCCCATTGCCGAAACAGGCAGCCCGGCGGGTAGAGCGCCACGGGCAGGGGATTCCGCGCCGCGGCCCGATAGGACGGGGCGGCGGCCCAGACCGCCTGCTCGCGCCTCAACAGCTCGCCCTTGCCGCATCCTTGCGGATGCATGGCGATGACGAGGTCATAGGCATCGCCGAGCCGCGCCGGCATCGTCGCGGTCAGTCCCGTCTCGATCTCGACCCGGACCAGTGGATGGTGCGTGGCAAAGCGCGTCAGCAGGGGCGGAATGACGATGGTGCCGTAATCGTCCATCACGCCGAGGCGGACCACGGCTTCGTGCTTGCGCGCGCGCAGCGCATCGATCGCCTCTGCATTGAGGTCGAGAAGCCGGCGCGCATAGACGAGCAGCTCATCGCCCGCGGCGGTCAGCGCGACGCCGGCCCTGGTGCGCTGAAACAGCTTTGTGCCGAGCCGTTCCTCCAAGCGCCTGATTTGAACGCTGACTGCCGATTGGGTCCGGTTGAGCAGGTGGGCCGCGCGCGTGAACGAGCGATGTTCGGCGACGGCGAGAAACGCCTTCAGCAGATCGGGATCCAGAACGGTTGTGGTCATGACGTAACGTTATCCCAGCATGACGGAAATTCCATTCCCAGTTTCGGCGCGCCTCGTATGCTGCCGTCAAAGCATCGACGGGAGGAATCGTGGGCGAAATCTCCGGCGTTCTGGCCGCCGTGCTGTCGAGCGCGCTGGGCGGCACCTCGATCGGCGCCACGCGCTATCTCGTGAATAGCCTCGATCCGCTGGCGATCGGGTCGTTCCGCTTCGGCATCGGTTTCCTGCTGCTTTTTCCTCTCGCCCTGCTGCGCGGCGATCGCTGGCCGGAGCGCGGGGATTGGGCCGCTGCGATCGGGCTCGGCATGCTGTTCTTCGCCTTGTTTCCGATCCTGTTCAACGCATCGCTGATCTTCACGACCGCGGCGCGCGGCGCACTTGCGCTGTCGACGCTGCCTCTGCTGTCGCTGGTGATCGGGGCGGCGCTCGGCGCCGAGGCCCTGACCTGGCGCAAATCGATCGGCGTCGTGGTTGCGACTTTCGGGGTTGCCGTCGCGCTTCTGTCCGACCTGACCTCGGCTCCGACGGGAGCCTGGCGCGGCGATCTCCTGATGATCGCGGCGGCGCTCTGCATGGCGCTGTACGGCATCTGGTCGAAACCGTTGATCCGACGGTCCGGCCCAATTGCCTTCACGACGATGAGCATGGCAGCAGGTGCTGCTTGCCTCATCCTGCTGTCGCATGTGCGCGGCAGCTTTGCGCCCGTCACCGACTTCGGCGCACCGCAATGGCTCGCGGCGCTCTATCTCGGGGCGTTCGGCGCCGCGCTGACCTTCTATCTCTGGGCTTTCGCGCTGGAGCGGACGACGCCGACGCGGGTCGCAATCTCGGTGACGGTCAATCCGGTCACGGCGTCGCTGGTCGGGGCCTATTTGCTCAACGAGCCTCTGCGCTGGAATCTGGCGGCGGGAATTGTCGCGGTCTTTGCCGGAATCTGGATCGCGACGACGCCGGGCCGCCGTGCTCAGGCCGCGGGCGTCTGCGCTTCAGGCCTATCCTGACATCACGCCGGAATCGTCGTCTGATATTGCGTCAGGCCGTCGTCGAGCCTCACCCAGGCGAGCTTTTCCGAGACCCAGATGTGCTCGGTCGGCGCGAAGGCGTTGCGGTCGTCGAAGGTCGCGAGCGCAACGCCCGCCAGCGTGCCGTTGCGGCGCCAGGCGAACAGGCGCGTGCCGCAGCGCTTGCAGAACACGCGGTCGATGTTCTCGGAGGACGCGTAGCGGGCGGTGTCGCCCTCGACGGTCAGGGCGCGCTGGTCGAACTGCGCGCGGGCGAAGAAGGGCGAGCCCATCGCCTTCTGGCAGATGCGGCAATGGCAGATGCGGACGTTGAGCGGCTCGCCTTCGGCCTTGAACCGCACCGCGCCGCACAGGCAGCCGCCTTCCCGGATCATGGTGTCCTCAATAGGTTGCGCGTCCGCCGGAGATGTCGAATACCGCGCCGGTCGAGAACGCGCAGTCTTCGGATGCGAGCCAGCTGACCATTGCGGCCAGCTCTTCGACCAGCACGAAGCGACCCTTTGGAATCTTCGACAGCATGAAGTCGATATGCTGCTGCGTCATCTGGTCGAAGATCGCGGTCTTCGCCGCCGCCGGCGTCACCGCGTTGACGAGGATGTCATGCGCGGCGAGCTCCTTGCCGAGCGACTTCGTCAGCGCGATCAGGCCGGCCTTGGAGGCCGAATAGTGCGAGGCGTTCGGATTGCCTTCCTTGCCGGCGATCGAGGCGATGTTCACGATGCGCCCGTATTTCTGCTTGAGCATCGCCGGCACGATCGCCTTGCAGCAGATGAAGGGGCCGTCGAGGTTGATGCGCAGGACTTTCCGCCATTCCTCGAGATCGGTCTCCCAGACCGGCTTGTTGACGCCGGCGATGCCGGCATTGTTGACGAGGATGTCGATCTTGCCGAAGGCGGCGAGCGTCGCATCGCGCGCCTGCTCGACGGCGGCGGTGTCGGTGACGTCGACCTTGAAGACGCGGGTCTCGCCGCCGATCTCCTTTGCGGTCTTCTCAGCCAGCGCGGCATCGAAGTCCCAGATCGCGACCCTGGCGCCGGAGGCGACGAAGCGCTCGGTGATGGCGCGGCCAAAGCCCTGCGCGCCGCCGGTGACGACAGCGACGCGGCCGTTGAGATCGATCTTGTTCATGAGATGCGATCTCCGAACGTCAGAGCATGTAGCCGCCATCGACGACGAGGTCGACGCCGGTGGTGAAGGCGCTTTCGTCGCTGCCGAGATAGACCGCCATGGATGCGATCTCGTCGGCAGTGCCGAGCCGGCCCATCTTCTGGCGGGAGATGAACATCTCCTTGCCCTGCGGCCCCTGCGCCGCGGCGCGGTCGAGCATCGAGGGCGTCTCGACGGTGCCGGGGCAGATCGAGTTGCAGCGGATGCCCTTGGTGATGAAGTCGAGCGCGACCGCGCGCGTGAGCAGCGACACCGCCGCCTTGGACGCGCTGTAGACGTAGCGGTTGGCCGGCGGCCGCAGCGCCGCGCAGGACGAGATGTTGACGATGCTGCCGCCGCCGCCCGCCAGCATCTCGGGCAGGAAGGCCCTGATGGTCCGGTGCATCGATTTGACGTTGAGGTCGAACGAGAAGTCGAAATCCTCTTCCGAGCACTCCAGGATGGTGCCGTGATGCACGAAGCCCGCCGCGTTGAGCAGGATGTCGATCTTGCCGACGCGCTTGGCAAAGGCATTGACGTCGGCGGTGTTGCGGACGTCGAGCTTCGCCGTCTCGGCGATGCCTTCCTTGGCAAGGCTTGCGATGCCGCTCTCGTTGATGTCGGTCGCGATCACGGTTGCGCCTTCACGCGCGAATGCGATGGCGCATGCGCGCCCGATGCCGGCGGCTGCAGCCGTGACGACGGCGCGCTTGCCCTTGAGGCGGTCTGCCATTTTCTTGTTCTCCCGTTGTTTTCCAATGCCATCCCCGCGTCATTGCGAGGAGCCCTTGCGACGAAGCAATCCAGGCTGTCTCCGTGGAGATATCTCTGGATTGCTTCGCTTCGCTCGCAATGACGTGTGGCTGTCAGTGATTATCCCGCGCCACGCCAAACGCGCCGGCGACGTTCTGGTACCGTGTGGCGAGCTCCATGCAGGCGCCGGTCGACTGCTGGCCGACGGTGTTGCGGTAGATCTCCTGCCACGGCGTCTGGTTCGGCGGATGCTTGAAGCCGCCATTGGCCTTGAGCTCGGCGTGACGCTTGTTCAGCTCCTCGTCGGAGATCAGGATGTTGGCGCTGCCCTTGTTGAGGTCGATGCGCACCTTGTCGCCGGTCTTCAGGATCGCAAGGCCGCCATTGGCGGCAGCTTCCGGCGAAGCATTGAGGATCGAGGGCGAGCCCGAGGTGCCGGACTGGCGGCCGTCGCCGATGCAGGGCAGGGACAGGATGCCGCGTTTGATCAATGCTGCCGGCGGCTGCATGTTCACGACCTCGGCGCCGCCGGGATAGCCGATCGGCCCGGTGCCGCGGATGAACAGCACGCAGCGCTCGTCGATGTCGAGCGAGGGATCGTCGATCCGTTCGTGGTAATCCTCCGGACCCTCGAACACGATGGCGCGGCCCTCGAAGGCGTTGAGATCCTTCGGGTTGTTGAGATAGCGGTCGCGGAATTCCTTGGAGATCACGCTGGTCTTCATGATCGCGGAATCGAACAGGTTGCCCTTCAGCACCAGGAAGCCGGCATCCTTCACCAGCGGCTTGTCGTAGGCCCAGATCACGTCGTTGTCGGGGACCGGTGCGTTGGCGCAGTTCTCGCCGATGCCGCGGCCGTTGACCGTGACCGCATCCTCATGGATGCGCTTGTGCTTCATCAGTTCGCGCACCACCGCCGGCACGCCGCCGGCGCGGTGGAATTCCTCGCCGAGATAGAAGCCGGCCGGCTGCATGTTGACGAGCAGCGGCACGTCGTGGCCGAACTTCTGCCAGTCGTCGATCGACAGCTCGACGCCGATGTGGCGCGCCAGCGCATTGATGTGGATCGGCGCGTTGGTCGAGCCGCCGATCGCAGAATTGATGACGATGCAGTTCTCGAACGCCTTGCGGGTCAGGATGTCGGAGGGCTTGAGGTCTTCCCAGACCATCTCGACGATGCGCTTGCCCGTCTCGTAGGCGATTTGGCCGCGCTCGCGATAGGGCGCGGGGATGGCCGCGCAGCCCGGCAGCGAGAAGCCGAGCGCCTCGGCAAGCCCGTTCATGGTCGACGCCGTGCCCATGGTGTTGCAATGGCCGACCGAGGGCGCCGAGGAGGCCACGATCTCCATGAACTCCTCATAGTCGATCTCGCCGGCGGCGAGCCGCTCGCGCGACTTCCAGACGATGGTGCCGGAGCCGGTGCGCTCGCCGGCGTGCCAGCCGTTCAGCATCGGGCCGCCCGACAGCACGATTGCGGGCAGGTTGACGGTCGCCGCCGCCATCATGCAGGCCGGCGTCGTCTTGTCGCAGCCGGTGGTCAGCACCACGCCGTCGAGCGGGTAGCCGTAGAGGATCTCGACAAGGCCAAGATAGGCGAGGTTGCGGTCGAGCGCCGCGGTCGGGCGCTTGCCGGTCTCCTGGATCGGATGGGTCGGGAATTCCATCGCAATGCCGCCGGCCTCGCGGATGCCCTCGCGGACGCGGTGGGCCAGCTCGATATGGTGGCGGTTGCAGGGGGAGAGGTCGTTGCCGGTCTGGGCGATGCCGATGATCGGCTTGCCGGACTGAAGCTCGGCGCGGGTGAGCCCGTAGTTCAGGTAGCGCTCCATATAGAGCGCGGTCATGCCCGGATTATGCGGGTTGTTGAACCATTCCTGCGAGCGGAGGTGGCGGCGAGCGCCGTTGCTGGCGGGCGCTTGCCCATTGGTTGGCTTTTTTGTCATTGGTCTCTCCTGCAATGCAAACGCACTGGCGTCCGTCTCAACGTGTCGGCTTGTGCGATGCCCAGCGGCGCGAGCGTTGATCTGCCGGCCCGCTGGCGGGTCGATTCCTCACAAGTGCGATACTAGTCATGGGTACTTGGTAACGCTACCATTTTGTTCACCGCGCCGGCGCCGGCGCCGGCAGCGGCCGGCCGGCTGTCTGCGTGCCGCGACGACGAGCTTTGCCGTTCGATCACCTTGAAGCCGAGGTCAAGGACCGGCTGCTCCGGGCGGCGTCCCTCGATCGCCTCGATCAGCATGGTGGCGGCCGTCCTGCCCATCTCGTAGCGGTTGGTGCGCACGCTGGTGAGGGTGGGGACGGCGGAGGCCATGAATTCGAGGTCGTTGAAGCCGACGATCGCGATCTGCTCGGGGACCGTGATATCGCGGCGCCGGCATTCGAACAGCACGCCGAGCGCGAGATCGTCATTGGCGCAGAACACCGCATCGATCTCGGGCTCCCGCGCCAGGAGATCAACGAACAGGGCGCCGCCGAGCGTCACCGAGGTCGGTGTCGCCGTGGTGACGACGAGGCGCTGCTCGAACAGTGCGGCGTCCTTCATCGCCGAGACATATCCGTCCAGCCGCCGCTGCACCCGCGGATCCATGCGCGCGCCGACGAAGCCGATCTTGCGGTGACCCTGCGCGAACAGGTGGGCAACCGCCGCGCGGGCTGCATCATAGTGCGAAAAGCCGATCATCATATCGACCGGATGGGGCCCGATCTCCATGATCTGAATGATCGGGCAGTCGGCAGCCTCCAGCATTGCGCGCGATTCTGCGGTCTGGTCGATCCCGGTGACGATCAGCCCGGCCGGCTTCTGCGCGAGGAACAGGCGCAGCAGCTTCTCCTCCTGGAGAATACTGTAGCGTGTGTTGGAGAGCTGGATCGAGTAGCGGCTGCCTTCGGAGGCGTCATAGATGCCGCGCAGCACGTCCGAGAACACGTTGTTGGTGAGGGAGGGGATCAATACGCCGATGACTTCGGTGCGCTGCGAGGCCAGCGCGCGCGCCGCCAGGTTCGGCACATAGCCGAGCTCCTTGGCCGCGCTCTCGACCCGCGTCCGCTTGGCGACCGACAGCGCCTCGGGATTGCGGAAGAAGCGGGACGCCGTAATCGGGCTCACGCCGGCAAGCTCGGCGACTTCCGCCAGCCGGATTTTGCCTGACTTGGTGCGTTTTCGACCCATTTGCTGCTCTTAACACAGTCACCGTCGCAAACAAAGGAACGTTGACAGCGCTACCAGCAGCGACTAACCAAAGACAAATTGCCAAAACCGCACAAACTGCCGACAATGTCGCCCGCTAAGATCGGGCTTCGTTCGGTGAAGTCCGAAAAGAACAAGACGGTCGCGGCGCGAGAGGCGTCGTGGACTTTCGAGGAGGGAGCTAGATGTCGTCTGTGCAAATCCGCGACGTGCGGAAATCGTTCGGCAATTTTGAAGTCCTGCACGGCGTGACGATCCCGATCGAGGACGGCCAGTTCGTCGTCCTGGTTGGCCCCTCCGGCTGCGGCAAGTCGACGCTTCTGCGCATGCTCGCCGGTCTCGAGAACATCACTTCCGGCACGATCTCGATCGGCGACCGCGTTGTCAACAATGTCCAGCCCAAGGAGCGGGACATTGCGATGGTGTTCCAGAACTACGCGCTCTACCCGCACATGACGGTGGCCGACAACATGGGCTTCTCGCTGAAGCTGCGGAACGCGAGCTCCGACGAGATCAACAAGCGCGTCAAGCGCGCCGCTGAAATCCTGGCGCTGTCGCCGCTGCTCGAGCGCTATCCGCGCCAGCTCTCCGGCGGCCAGCGCCAGCGCGTCGCCATGGGCCGCGCCATCGTGCGCGATCCCCAGGTCTTCCTGTTCGACGAGCCCCTGTCGAACCTGGATGCCAAGCTGCGCGTCGCCATGCGCACAGAGATCAAGGAGCTGCACCAGCGGCTGAAGACGACGACCGTCTACGTGACCCACGACCAGATCGAGGCCATGACCATGGCCGACAAGATCGTGGTGATGCATGACGGCATCGTCGAGCAGATGGGCACGCCGCTCGAGCTCTACGACAAGCCTGAGAACCAGTTCGTCGCCGGCTTCATCGGCTCGCCCGCCATGAACTTCCTGAAGGGCCATGTGCGCGTCAACGGCGTTGCGACCTTCGAGGGACCGAACGGCGTCAAGCTGCCGCTCAAGACCGCGCCGGCGGCGTCCGACGGTCGCCCCGCGGTCTATGGCGTGCGGCCGGAGCACTTCACGATCGCCGACGACGGCGCCGAGGCCGAGATCATCGTGGTCGAGCCGACCGGCTCGGAGACCCAGGTGTTCGCAAAGCTCGGCGGCGAGCAGGTCGTGGCCGTGTTCCGCGAGCGCCACCAGTTCAATCCGGGCGACAAGGTCCGGCTGAGGCCCGACCCGTCAGTGGTTCACTTGTTCGACGAGGCGACGGGCAAGCGCATGAACGCGTAGCGTAAGTTAAGACAAGAAAAAGCATCACAGGGAGGACGACATGCAAGACTTTACCCGCCGGACTCTGCTTCAGGGCGGAACGGCTCTGGCTGCGACCGGCATGCTGACGGGGCCGGCACTGTTTGATTTCGCGAAAGCCTGGGCACAGAGCGCGCCGTGGAAGGCGGAGCCGGGCGCCAAGCTGACCGTGATGCGGTGGAAGCGCTTCGTGCCGGCGGAAGACGATGCGTTCAACGCGATGGTGGCGGCGTTCAAGGCCGCGACCGGCACCGAGATGAACGTGTTCAGCGAGTCCTTTGAGGACGTGCAGCCGAAGGCCTCGGTTGCGGCCAACACCGGCTCCGGCCTGGATCTCGCCTGGGGTCTGCACACGCTGCCGCAGCTCTTCCCCACCAAAGTGCTGAAGATGAACGACGTCGCCGATTATCTCGGCAACAAATACGGCGGCTGGACCGATGCGGCCGCAAAGACCTGCAAGCTCGGTAACGACTGGCTCGGCATTCCCGTCGCCACCAACGGCGGTTACATGACCTACCGCAAGTCGGCGCTCGACAAGGCGGGTTTCAAGGAGTTCCCGAAGGACTTCCCCGGCTTCCTCGAGATGTGCAAGGCGCTCAAGGCGAACAACACGCCGGCCGGCTTCGCGCTCGGGCATGCCTCGGGCGACGGCAATTCGTGGCTGCACTGGGTGCTCTGGGGGCACGGCGCCTACACGGTCGACCAGAACGACAAGATCATCATCAATTCGCCGGAGACGGCGAAGGCCTTGGAGTATTGCAAGGCGCTGTACGAGAGCTTCATCCCGGGCACGCCGTCGTGGAACGATTCCTCCAACAACAAGGCGTTCCTCGCCGGAGAGCTTTATTGCACGGCGAACGGCATCTCGATCTACGTGGCCGCCAAGACCGACGCGACCAAGAAGGAGCTTACCGCGGACACCTATCACGCGCTCTGGCCAGTCGGTCCGGTCGGCAAGCCGACCGAGCTGCAGCTTGCGCTGCCGATTCTCGCCTTCAACTTCACCAAATATCCGAACGCGGCGAAGGCCTTTGTCGCCTTCATGCTGGAGAAGGAAAACTACGAGAAGTGGCTGGATGGCGCGCAAGGCTACCTGACGCAGACCTTGAACGCCTATGAGACGGCGCCGATCTGGACGGCGGATCCCAAGAACGCCGTGTTCTCGCAGGCCTCCAAGCGTACCCTGCCGGCATCCGGCATCGGCACGGTCGGCGAGAAGGCGGCAACCGCGATCGCCGACTTCATCGTCGTCGACATGTTCGCCAACTACTGCACCGGCTCCAAGGATGCGAAGGGCGCGATGGCGGAAGCCGAGCGCCAGCTGAAGCGCATCTATCGCTGACAGTCACGGAGCGGGCGGCAGTCTCGCCGCCCGCTCGTCCACACTTCGATCAGGGATATCGGGCATGGCTGATGTCGTAGTTCCCCGGGCCAAGCCTCAGATGAGCGAGGCCTACGCCTGGAACCAGCTCAAACACAATCGCAACTGGCTCGGCTTCTGGTTCATGCTGCCGGCCATGGCGATCCTGATCTTCTTCCTGGCCTATCCGCTGGGGCTCGGCATCTGGCTGTCCTTCACGGACACCCGCATCGGCAGGGTCGGGCACTTCGTCGCAACCGAGAACTATGAGTGGCTCTGGGACGACTCCATCTTCTGGCTGTCGGTGTTCAATACGCTGCTCTACACATTTCTCGCCAGCGCTTTCAAATTCGGCATTGGCCTCTATCTTGCGCTGCTCCTGAACGAGAACATGCCGTTCAAGGCGATGCTGCGCGCGATGGTGCTGATCCCCTTCATCGTGCCGACGGTGCTCTCGGCGCTGGCCTTCTGGTGGATCTTCGACTCGCAATTTTCGATCATTTCCTGGTCACTGAAGCATCTCGGACTGATCAGCCAGAATATCAACTTCCTCGGCGACACCACTTGGGCCAGAATTTGCGTGATCTTCGCCAACATCTGGCGTGGCGTTCCGTTCGTGGCGATCACGCTGCTCGCGGGGCTCCAGACCGTCTCGCCATCGCTTTATGAAGCCGCAACCCTCGACGGCGCATCGCGCTGGCAGATGTTCCGACACATCACCTATCCCTTGCTGACGCCGATCATCGCGGTGGTCATGACCTTCTCCGTGCTGTTCACCTTCACCGATTTCCAGCTGATCTGGGCGATGACGCGTGGCGGTCCGGTCAACGCGACGCATCTGATGGCGACCCTGTCCTATCAGCGCGCGATCATCGCCGGGCAGCTGGGCGAGGGCGCCGCGATCTCCAGCGCCATGATTCCTTTCTTGCTCGCGGCCATCATGATTTCGTGGTTCGGATTGCAGCGTCGCAAGTGGCAGCAGGGAGAGAGCAATGACTGACCTGCCCACCAGATCCATCGATCTCAAGGCCGTATTGTCCGGCTCGTCGCCGACGGCCGATCACAGCGAGGGCATGAGCTATCTGCAGTCGGTGCCGCGGCGGATCGTGACGCTTTATCTGCCGCTCACGATCATCGTCGTGGTCCTGCTGTTTCCGTTCTACTGGATGGCGCTGACCGCGGTGAAACCGGACGAGCAACTGCTCGACATGGAGACCTACAACCCGTTCTGGACCTGGAGCCCGACGTTCAAGCACTTCCACAAGCTGCTGTTCGAGAGCTACTATCCGCACTGGCTCTGGAATACGATGTATGTGGCCGTCTGCGCGACGGTGCTTTCGATCTTTGCGAGCGTGCTGGCCGCCTATGCCATCGTGCGGTTGCGGTACAAGGGCGCCCATCTCGTCGGTGGGCTGATCTTCCTCGCCTATCTCGTGCCGCCGTCGATCCTGTTCATTCCGCTCGCCACCGTCGTCTTCCAGTACGGCCTGTTCGACTCGCCCCTGGCGCTGATCCTGACCTATCCGACGATCCTGATCCCGTTCTCGACCTGGTTGTTGATGGGCTATTTCAAGACCATTCCCTTCGAGCTCGAGGAGTGCGCGTTGATCGACGGGGCGAGCCGCTGGCAGATCCTGGTCAAGATCGTGCTGCCGCTCGCGGTGCCTGGCCTGATCTCGGCCTTCATCTTCTGCTTCACGCTGTGCTGGAACGAGTTCATCTATGCGTTGACCTTCCTGCAATCGACCAGCAACAAGACGGTGCCCGTCGCGATCGTCAACGAGTTCGTGGACGGCGACATCTACCGCTGGGGTTCGCTGATGGCGGGAGCTCTGGCTGGCTCGCTGCCGCTCGTCATCCTTTACGCGTTCTTCGTGGAGCATTATGTGTCGGCGATGACCGGCGCCGTGAAGGAATGATTGCGGGGCCGCCATGAGAGCGCGCCGGGCCTGACGCGCTCCGGCCAATAAGCCAATAAGAAGGAGTAGGCTCTTGCACATTCTGGTTCTGGGCGCCGCCGGCATGGTCGGCCGCAAACTCTGCGAACGGCTGCTTCGCGACGGCCGGCTCGGCAAGAGCGACGTCACCAGGCTGACCATGCATGACGTGGTCGAGCCGAAGAAGCCGGAAAAGGCCGGCTTTCCCGTCGAGACCGTGTCGGGCGATTTCGCCGTGCCGGGCGCGGCCGAAAAGCTGATCGCCGGCCGCCCCGACGTGATCTTCCATCTCGCCGCGATCGTCTCCGGCGAAGCCGAGCTCGATTTCGACAAGGGCTACCGCATCAATCTCGACGGCACGCGGATGCTGCTCGACGCCATCCGCCTCGTCGGTGGCGGTTACAAGCCGCGCGTGGTCTTCACCTCGTCGATCGCGGTGTTCGGCGCGCCATTCCCGGACGCGATCGGCGATGAGTTCTTCCACACGCCGCTGCTCAGCTACGGCACCCAGAAGGCGATCGGCGAACTCCTGCTCGCCGACTATTCCCGCCGCGGCTTCCTCGACGGCATCGGCATCCGCCTGCCGACCATCTGCATCCGCCCGGGCCTGCCCAACAAGGCGGCCTCTGGCTTCTTCTCCAACATCCTGCGCGAGCCGCTGTCGGGCAAGGAGGCAGTCCTGCCGGTCTCCGAGGACGTCCGCCATTGGCACGCGACGCCGCGCTCCGCTGTCGGCTTCCTGCTCCACGCCGGCACCATGGACCTCGCGGCCGTCGGTCCGCGCCGCAATCTGACCATGCCGGGCCTGTCGGCCACGGTCGGCGAGCAGATCGCGGCCTTGAAGCGCGTCGCGGGCGAGAAGGTCGCCGCGCGCATCAAGCGGGAGCCCGATCCCTTCATCGTCGGCATCGTCGGCGGCTGGCCGCGCAATTTCAATGCAAAGCGGTCGCTCGAGCTCGGCTTCACCACGGCCGAGAAGAATTTCGACGACATCATCCGCATTCACATCGAAGACGAGCTCGGCGGCAATTTCGTCGCCTGATCTCTGGCTGAGCGGGTCACATGATGGCGAGCGTTGCTTGCATCGGCGAATGCATGGTCGAGCTCAGGCAGGCCCAAGGGGCGGGACAGTCCGCGGGACAGTCTGCCGGGCAGGGCGGCGGCCTGTATTCGCGCGGCCTCGGCGGCGACACCCTCAACACCGCGGTGTATCTGGCGCGGCTCGATGTCAAGGTCGACTATCTCACCGCGCTCGGCGATGATGCCTTGAGCGATGAGATGATCGCGGCCTGGAATGCCGAGGGCGTCGGCACCCGGCGCGTCGCGCGGTTGCCGGGCAAGCTGCCCGGCCTCTACATGATCCAGACGGACGCCAAGGGCGAGCGCCAGTTCTTCCACTGGCGCGACAGCGCGGCGGCGCGCCAGCTGATGAGCCTGCCGGAGACCGACGAGCTCCTCAACTCGCTGATGAGCTACGACGTCGTCTATCTCTCCGCGATCACGCTTTCGATCTACGATGCGCCCGGGCGCGAGCGCCTGTTCGCCGCGATCAAGCGCGCGCGCCTGCTCGGCACCCGCTTCGTGTTCGACACCAATTTCCGCGCACGCGGGTGGCCCGACCGCGATGTCGCGCGCGAGGTGTTCGCCGCAGCCTTCGCGGCCGCCGACATCGTGCTGACCTCGACCGAGGACCTGCTCGCGCTCTATCCCGGCGAGAGCCACGAGCAGCTGATGGCGCGCATCCCGACGCCCGAGCTGGTATTCCGGCTGGCCGAGCCCGTGAGCCTGCTGCGCTTCCCCGGGGGCACGAGCGAGGTTCGTGCCGAACCAATGACCAAGCCCGTCGTTGACACCACGGCGGCCGGCGACAGCTTTGCCGCGGCCTATATCGCGGCCCGGCTCGGCGGCTCCGAGCCGGTCGAGGCGGCCCAGGCCGGGCATCGCCTGGCCAGCCTCGTGATCTGCTATCCCGGCGCCATCATTCCGGGCTATGCCATGCCACCGAAGAAGCGGCACCGGCCGGCATCTTCGCGCCAGGCGACCAAGTGAAACGAAAGCCAAGACCCAAGACATGACCACGGCTGCTCAACAGAACCAACTCGTCGCGCTGTTTCGGGACGCGACCGTCATTCCCGTCCTCACCATCGAGCGCATCCAGGATGCGGTGCCGCTGGCACGCGCGCTGGTCGCCGGCGGCGTCCGCACGCTGGAGGTGACCCTGCGCACCCCTGTTGCGATCGAGGCCGCAAGGGCGATGATGGCCGAAGTCCCCGAGGCGGCGGTCGGCATCGGCACAATTCTCAATCCGGCCGACTTCACCCGCGTCGAGAAGCTCGGCGTCAGGTTCGGCATCAGCCCGGGCCTGACCCCTGACCTGCTGAAGGCCGCCGCCGACAGCGCCTTGCCGTTCGCGCCCGGCATTGCCACCGCCTCCGAGCTGATGATGGCGCTGACCCACGGCTTCGACGTCGCAAAATTCTTCCCGGCCGAGCAGGCCGGCGGTATCAAGGGCCTGCGCGCCCTCGGCGGCCCGTTCCCGAACGTGCGGTTCTGCCCCACCGGCGGCGTCGGCGAGGCCAATGCGGCGACCTGGCTCGCCGAGCCCAATGTGGTCGCGGTCGGCGGTTCCTGGCTGTGCCCGACGGCCGAGATCAGGGCCGGGAACTGGGCCGGCATAACTGCCATCTGCCAGCGCACCCTCAAGGCCCTGAAAGGCGCGTGAAGTCTTGCCATCCTTGGGCTAAGACTTAGCTCAGATAAGACGCGAGGGAGAGAAGACCATGACCGCCAGCATCGTCGGATGGGCGCATACGCCCTTCGGCAAGTTCGACACCGAGACCGTCGAAAGCCTCGTCACCCGCGTGGCCAATGAGGCGCTGGCGGATGCCGGTGTTTCGGCCTCCGATGTCGACGAAATCGTGCTTGGCCATTTCAACGCCGGCTTCTCGCCCCAGGATTTTACCGCCTCGCTGGTGCTCCAGGCCGACCCTAAGCTGCGCTTCAAGCCGGCGACCCGGGTCGAGAACGCCTGTGCCACGGGCTCGGCCGCCGTGCACCAGGGCCTGCGCGCGATTGCCGCAGGGGCGGCCAAGATCGTGCTCGTTGTCGGCGTCGAGCAGATGACGCGCACGCCGGGTCCGGAGATCGGCAAGAACCTGCTCAAGGCGTCCTACCTGCCTGAGGATGGCGACACGGTCGGCGGCTTCGCCGGCGTGTTCGGCAAGATCGCCAGCTCCTACTTCCAGAAATACGGCGACCAGTCCGATGCGCTGGCGCTGATCGCGGCCAAGAACCACAAGAACGGCGTCGCCAATCCCTTCGCCCAGATGCGCAAGGACTTTGGCTTCGACTTCTGCCGCGCCGAGAGCGAGAAGAACCCTTACGTCGCGGGCCCCCTGAAGCGCACCGACTGCTCGCTGGTCTCCGACGGCGCCGCCGCGCTGGTGCTGGCCGATGCCGCGACCGCCAAGACCATGAGCAAGTCGATCGGCTTCCGCGCCACCGCGCACGCCCAGGACTTTTTGCCGATGTCCAAGCGCGACATCCTCCAGTTCGAGGGCTGCACGGTGGCCTGGCAGCGCGCGCTGGAGAAGGCGGGCGTGACGCTGTCCGATCTCTCCTTCGTCGAGACCCATGACTGCTTCACCGTCGCCGAGCTGATCGAATACGAAGCCATGGGCCTGACGCCGAAGGGGCAGGGCGCCCGCGCCATCAAGGAAGGCTGGACGCTCAAGGACGGCAAGCTGCCGGTCAACCCGTCCGGCGGCCTCAAGGCCAAGGGCCATCCGATCGGTGCCACCGGCGTCTCGATGCATGTGATGACCGCGATGCAGCTCGCCGGCCAGGCGCCCGAGGGCATGCAGCTCAAGAATGCCAAGCTGGGCGGCATCTTCAACATGGGCGGCGCCGCCGTTGCCAACTACGTCTCCGTGCTGGAGCCGTTGAAGTAGGCTCTCGTGGGGTGGGCAAAGGCGCTATGCGCCGTGCCCATCTTCTTCCTTGCGCTAGATCAAGGTGGACACGCTATGCTTTGCCCACCTTATCGCTCCTGATTGATTTTGCGGGAAATGCATCATGAGCAATGGCTACGAAGATTCGCTGTCGATGGACGCACTCAACGACCGCATTGCGATCCTCGAGGACAATATCCGCCAGCTCATCGAGCAGGCCGCTGCCGCCTCCGGCGAGCAGAACGAGTCACGGATCGCCGACCGCATCAACCAGCAGAACGACGAGCTCGACCGGCTCCTCAAGATCCGCGAATCCCGCCAGAAGAAATAGCGACCCGGTATCGCCGCACGGTGCATGCGGCCATACGCCGGTCGCCCTTGCGCGCGCGGCGGTGCTGCCGTTAGCTGGACCGAAATTGCAAGGGCCAGCCGCGCCCTGCGCAATCGGGAGCAAACGATGGGGCCGCTGAAAGGCATCAAGGTCATCGACATGACCACCGTGCTGATGGGGCCCTATGCGACCCAGATGCTCGGTGACTATGGCGCTGACGTCATCAAGGTGGAATCGCTCGATGGCGACGTGACCCGGCTGATCGGCCCGACGCGGCACGCCGGCATGGGCCCGGTGTTCCTCAACACCAACCGCAGCAAGCGCTCGATCTGCCTCGACCTCAAGAAGCCGGCTGGGCGCGAGGCCGTGCTGCGGCTGCTGAGGGATGCCGACGTGCTCGTCTACAACGTCCGCCCGCAGGCGATGGCGCGGCTTCAACTCGGCTACGACGTCGTCTCCGCAATCAACCCGCGCCTGGTCTATGCCGGCGTGTTCGGCTTCGGCCAGGACGGCCCCTATGCGGCAAAGCCCGCCTATGACGATCTGATCCAGGGCGCCACCGCGTTGCCGGCGCTGATGGCGCAGACCGGCGACGGCGTGCCGCGCTATGTGCCGAACGCGCTGGTCGACCGCATCGTCGGCCTCACCGCGGTCGGTGCGATCTGCGCCAGCCTCGTGCATCGCGACCGCACCGGTCGCGGCCAGCGCGTCGACATCCCGATGTTCGAGACCATGGCCGGCTTCGTCATGGGCGACCACATGGGCGGGCTCACCTACGAGCCGCCGCTCGACAAGGGCGGCTACGCCCGCCACCTCTCGCGCGACCGCAGGCCTTACAAGACGTCGGACGGCTATCTCAGCGTCATCGTCTACAACGACAAGCAGTGGGAGAACTTCTTTAAGGCCACGGCGCGCGACGATCTCCGTGCCGATCCCAAATTCGCGACCTTCGCTGGCCGCGCCGCCAATATCGACGTCGTCTATGCCGAACTCGCGCGCATCTTCGAGACGCGCGCCACGGCCGAATGGATCGATCTGCTCACAAAGGCCGACGTGCCCGTGATGCCGATGCACGACCTCGCGTCGATCCTGCATGACGAGCATCTCGAGGCGACCGGCTTCTTTCCGATCGTCGAGCATCCCACAGAAGGCCGGATCCGCAGCATGAAAGTGACGACCACCTGGTCGGAAACGGAAGCCGAGCCGGTGCGGCTGGCGCCGCGCCTCAACGAGCACGGCGCAGAGATCCTGCGCGAGCTCGGCTATTCCGCCGACGAGATCGCAGTCATGGTTCGCGACGGCGTCACCAGGGCTGTCGCCGACGGGTAGGAATTGGTATGTAGGTTGCGCCAAGCGACGATGTAGTCGTGAGGATGTATCCATTGTTCAACAATATCTGCTGGCCGGAGTGGGGCCCCCGCATGCCCCTTCTAGCGGCCCCGGAACTGCGAAACGGACCTTCTCATGATTGCCTTCGCCCGCCTGCTCGCCGTCGCGTGCAGCATCGTACTTGCCGTACCTGTCGTCGCTCGTGCCGCGATGCCGGCCGACGCCCCTGATGCGCGCGACCATGCGCTGATCAGCCGTTATGCGGGCTCCTGGCTCGTCGCGCAGGATGTGAAAGGCTTCGACCAGGTCGGCATCCCGCGAGGAAGCCAGAATGGCGAGGTCGCGAAGATCGAGGGCCGTGTCACGCGCTTGTTCTACCTCGCGCCGGCCGGAAAGTCGGTTTTGGAAGTCCAGCGCAACTACGAGCAGGCGCTGGAGCGCGCCGGTGCGGCAAGGCAGGATAGCTGCGCCGACAATTGCGGGGCGCGGGACTTTGGCCAGCTTCGCAAGCTTCCGGCCAATCCATCGCTGCCGAAGGCCGAACTTGAAGGGTGGAGCCCGATCACCCTGCTCCAGCAGTGGCAGGAATCCGGGACCGAACGCTACTGGTACGGGACCGTGAACGCGTCCGGCACGACGCTGCATGTCGGGATTCTCACGGCCAGGCCTGGCACCTTTGCGCTGTCCAGCAAGTACGTGGCCACGATCGTGGAGATCGTCGAACCCAAGGCCATGGAATCCGACAAGGTGCTGGTGGACGTGAACGCCTTGACGAAGGGCCTCCAGGCCGACGGCAAGGTGGCGCTGTATGGGCTGTACTTCGATACGGGCAAATCCGTCATCAAGCCGGAGTCGAAAGCTCAAGTCGACCAGATGGCGAAGTTGCTCCAGTCAGACGGATCGCTCAAGGTCCACATCGTGGGGCACACCGACAACCAGGGTTCGCTGGAGGCCAATCTGGCCTTGTCGAAGGCGCGCGCGCAAACGGTCGTGGATGCATTGGCGACGACTTACAAGGTTGATCCCAGGCGCCTGTCGGCAGCCGGCGTTGCCAGCTACGCGCCGCTCGGCAATAACACAACCGACGTCGGGCGCGCGCGGAACCGCCGGGTGGAGATGGTGTTGCAGTAGCGCGCTGCGCGCCGAGCACGGAAGGTCATACTGCGATGAGCTTCATCACCGGCGTCGGCCTCACGCCTTTCGGCAAGCACGAAGGCTCATCCTCGCTCGACCTGATGAGCAAGGCCGCGCAAGCTGCGCTCGACGATGCCGGGCTCAGGCGTGCCGACATCGACGGCGTTCTCTGCGGCTACTCCACCGTCTCGCCGCACATCATGCTGGCGACTGTGTTCGCGGAGCATTTCGGCATTCGTCCGTCTTACGCCCATGCCGTGCAGGTCGGCGGTGCCACCGGGCTTGCGATGACGATGCTCGCGCATCACCTCGTCGACGCGGGCGTTGCACGCAATGTGCTGGTCGTCGCCGGCGAGAATCGTCTGACCGGGCAGAGCCGCGACGCCTCGATCCAGGCGCTGGCGCAGGTCGGGAATCCCGATTACGAGGTGCCGCTGGGGCCGACCATTCCGGCCTATTACGGCCTCGTCGCCAGCCGCTACATGCACGAATATGGCGTGACCGAAGAGGACCTCGCGGAGTTTGCGGTGCTGATGCGCGCCCACGCCTGCACCCATCCCGGCGCGCAATTTCACGATCCCATCACGGTCGCCGACGTCATGGCCTCGAAGCCGGTGGCGATGCCGCTGAAGCTGCTCGACTGTTGCCCGGTCTCCGACGGCGGTGCCGCCTTCGTCGTCAGCCGCGAGCGGACCGGGGAGGCCGGCGTGCGCATCCGCGGCTGCGCCCAGGCACACACCCATCAGCATGTCACGGCAGCACCTTCGCTCAGCGAGCTCGGTGCGGAAATCTCCATCGCGCGCGCCAGGGAGGCCACGGGCCTTGCGATCTCCGACGTCCGCTATGCCGCCATCTATGACAGTTTCACGATCACGCTCGCGATGCTGCTGGAGGACCTCGGCCTCGCCGGGCGCGGTGAGGCGGCCGCGCGCGTGCGCGCCGGCCATTTCGGCCGCGGCGGCGTCATGCCGCTGAATACCCATGGCGGGCTGCTCAGCTATGGCCATTGCGGCGTCGGCGGCGCCATGGCGCATCTGGTCGAAGCGCATTTGCAGATGACGGGGCGGGCGGCTAGCCGCCAGGTGCGCGACGCCTCGATCGCGCTTTTGCACGGCGACGGCGGCGTGCTGTCGTCTCACGTCAGCATGTTCCTGGAGCGGGTGCGATGAGCGACCGAATCGCGGATTGGACCAGGGGCGAAGCGGCCATCACCTTCCAGACCTGCGGCGCATGCGGCCATGTGCAGTATTTCCACCGCGCCTTCTGCGCGGCCTGCGGCGCGCCCGATCCACGCGAGCAGCGCGCCAGCGGCAAGGGCAGGGTTTATGCGACCTCGCTGGTCTGCCGCGCCGCCACGCCCGAGACGCGCACGCACGTGCCCTACAACATCCTGCTGGTGGATTGCGCCGAGGGATTCCGCATGATGGCCCATGGCGAGAGTGGACTTGCCATCGGTGATTCGGTCACCGCGAGCTTCAAACCCTTTGCCGGCAAACTCGTGCCGTTCTTCACGAAAGAAGCGTGAAGGAAGTAGCGGGATCCGTCATTCGGGGGCGGTCCAAGGGACCGAGCCTGGAACGGGATTCTGGGCCTGGCCTGTGCGAGGGCCACCCCGGAATGACGAAAACTCTGAACATGATCCGGAAGAGTGCGAAGCGGTTTTCCGTAAAGATCATGCGCAACAAAAACCAAAGCGCTGTCGCGCTTTAGCGCCCGTAGAACAATATGCTGGCGATGACGAGCATCGCCGTCACCGCCAGCATATGTGCGAGCGCTCCCGAGGCCGCCCCCTTGGTGGCTTCCTTCATGCCTTGTTCTCCCTAGACTTGGGCGTGACTCATCGTTGCGCGTTTGAAGCGCAAAGACGGCCAATTGTTTTACTCGGAACACCCCATTTGCGAGTATCCGCCGCGATTTGTCCCCACGCGGCGAATATCGACTGTGTCAGGGTCGATCAGCAATGCGGCGGCATTTTGACTCGATGATGTTGCTCCTGCGGTCGCGCAAGAATAGAGTTTTGGGGAACTTAGTCGGCCAACGACAAGAAGCATCAAAAGCTCAGGAAAAACTTCAGGAAAATCATGGCCCGCATCAACTACAGCGATCCGTCCAAGGCATCCGACCGCACCCGCGAAATTCTCGACAAGAACCGCAACGCCAACATCTTCCGCATGATGGCGCACTCGCCGAGCTACTTTGAGCAATACTGCCGGCTCGGCGGCGCCATCCGCCACAAGGGCGAGCTCGATCCCATCGTGCGCGAGCTCGCCATCACCCGTACCGGCATCCTGTGCGAGGCGCCGTACGAGATCGTCGCGCACAAGCGCATCGGCAAGAATGTCGGTGTCACCGACGAGCAGAACGAGGCGCTCGAGAACTGGCAGGCCGCGACCTGCTTCAACGAGGTGCAGCGCGCTGCGCTCGCCTTCACGGACGAGATCGTGAAGCTGAACAAGCCGACGGAAGCGACCTTCAGGGCGATCGCGGCGAAGCTGACGCCGGCCGCACTGGTGGAGCTCCAGCTCTCGGTCGGCTTCTACATCATGACGTCGAAATTCCTGGAGACCTTCGAGATCGATCTCCAGCCGGTCACGGAAGTGGTGGGCTGATCCGACAGCAACGGCGAGGGATGCCGATGACGATCGATGAGTACGCGGCCTGGGCTGCAACCATTGCCAAAGTCGACGAGCATCCGTCGAACGAACGCCTGTCCTATCTGGGGCTTGGCCTCGCCGGTGAATCCGGCGAGGTCGCCGATCACATCAAGAAGTTGCTCCGCGACGACTGGCTCGATCAGGCGGGTCTCGTCGATGAGCTCGGCGATGTCATCTACTACTGGGCGTGCCTGTGCGCGGCGACCGGCCAGAAGCCATCCGAACTGCTCGAAAAGAGCGCGGCAAAGATCAAGCGGCGGCTGAGCGAGGCCGCAAGCCGGTAGGGTACGATCGGTTGGCTGTTCCGGGTTCACCTCTCCCTACGGGAGAGGTGAAGAACCTCCGCCGCCGCTCACGTCGCCGTCAAAATATCCACCTTGGCATTGGCGACGATCAGGCGATCGGCGAGGATCTGCGCGAGGTTGCGCATGATGCGCTCACTGGCGCGCGGGTGCTGCTCGCGGAAGCGCTCGAAATCCTTCAAAGGCACTTCGAACGCGGTCGCCGCCATGTCCGCGAACACGTCAGCGGACCGTGTTGCCTCCAGCAGCGCCATCTCGCCAAAGGCCATGCCGGCGGTGAGCGTCGCCAGCCGCACGCCGTCGGGCAGCGTGACGTGGACCGCGCCGCTGCGCAGGAAGAAAAGGGAATCGGCGGGATCGCCGGTCACGAGGATCTTTGCGCCGGATTGGTAGGTGCGGATGGCGCAGAGTGCGGCGAGGTCGGTCAGCTCCGCCTCGCTCAGCCCCGCAAGCAACGGCTGCTCCGCAAGCTCGGTGGTCTCGTGGAAATCGATCGAGCCGCCATAGCGGTAGACGATCTGGTCCTCGGCCCATTCGATCGCGGTGTCGAGCAAATAGAAGTCGCGGACGTTCTTCAGCTCCGCGGTCCATTCCCGCAGGCTGTTCCATTCCTTGGAGGCGCGCCTGACGCCTGACAGCACCACCGTGACGTTCAGCGCCGCGAGCTCCTCGAACGCCTCGGCCACGAGGCGTGCGCCGGCGCGCGTGGTGGAGGTGACGCGGTGCAGGTCGAAGATCACGAATTGCGGCCGCGGCCGGCCCGCGAGCCGGCGCGAGACGTAATCGACCGCGGACAGCGACAGCGTCCCGACCAGCTCGATGATCCGCACCTCCTGCTCATGAGCCGCCAAAATCTCGCGCTCCTGCGGCCGGCGCACGCGCCGCGACGGACTCTTGCCGATGTCGTAGTCGGCGATGACGGCGTTGCGCGCGTCGTCGCTGCGGTTGAGCATGTGCAGATCGTAGTGCGAGGACAGCGCCTCGCAGACCTTGATGCCGCGCACGCTGTTGCCGTGCTTGTCGAGCTTCGGCGAATAGCTGCCGAGCCCGAGGCGGGCGGGGAGCGCCGCCAGAATGCCGCCACCGACGCCGCTCTTGGCGGGAATGCCGATCCGGTAGATCCACTCGCCGGCATAGTCGTACATGCCCGACGACGTCATCACCGACAGCGCGCGCGAGATCGCGTAAGGCGTCAGCACCTGTTCGCCCGTCACCGGATTGACGCCGCGATTGGCGAGCGTTGCCGCCATCACCGCGATGTCGCGCGCGGTGACCAACACCGCGCATTGCCGGAAATAGACATCGAGCACGCCAGCGACGTTGTCCGAGATGACAGCATTGGTCTTCAGCAGATAGCCAATCGCGCGGTTGCGGTCGCCGGTCTGGCTCTCCGAGGCGTAGACCGCCTCGTCCACGGCGAGGTCGCGGCCCGCAAAGCGGCCGAGCGCAAGGCGGATCTGCTCGAAGGCCTCAACGCCCTTGCTGTCGTAGATCAGCCCGGTGCAGGCAATCGCGCCGGCATTGACCATCGGGTTGAACGGATGGTTCTCGGAATTGAGCCGGATCGAGTTGAAGGGGTCGCCGGAGGGCTCGACGCCGATCGCGCTCTCGACCTTGCCTGCGCCGAGCAGGTCCAGCGCCAGCGCGAACACGAACGGTTTCGACATCGACTGGATGGTGAAGGGCACGCGGCTGTCGCCCACTTCATAGACATGGCCGTCCAGCGTTGCGAGGCTGATGCCGAAATAGGCAGGGTCGGCCTTGCTCAGCTCGGGGATGTAGTCGGCGACATGGCCTGCGGTCTCCGCCGAGAACTCCGTGAGGCAATTGTCCAGGAACCGCAGCAGAGGCGGCTTCGAGCGGGTCCAGGCGGCGGCGAGAGGCGATTGCGGTTTCATCGCCTCACTTGTGCAACGCAATCAGGGTACGTGCAACCCGTTCGGCACCACGCTCTGCCGCCGGACCAGGAGCAAGGCGAGCAAGGCCGTGGGCGCGAGGATGGCGAGGCCGAGCAGCGTCACCTGCATCTGCGACAGCGGCATGATCCCGCCACCCGGCGTCGCCACCACGAAGCCGCCGATCACGAGCAGCACGCGTATCGGCCATTCCAGCGCGCCCGCGCCGCGGAGGTTACCGACGAAAGGCTGGTAGCCCTGGATGCCGCCGCAGATGAACAGCGTGCCGAACGCGGCGAGCCCCATCAGGCCGAGGCCGGCGAGGTAGGGGCTCGGCCCTTGCAGCACCAGCGCCGGGTTGAGCACGAAGAAGAACGGGATGAAGTAGATGATGCTGCCGACCCACATCGATTCCCATCCCGTCTTCATCGCCGGCGAGCCGGCGATGCCTGCGGCGGCGAACGAGGCGATGGCGACCGGCGGGGTGATCGACGACAGCATGCCCCAGTAGAAGATGAACATGTGCACGGCCATCCGGTTCAGCCCGAGCTTCTCCAGCGCGGGCGCGACCAGGATGGCGAGGAAGATGTAGCAGGCCGTCGTCGTCAGCCCGAGACCGAGGATCAGGCTGGTGAGGGCGCACATGCCGAGCAGCAGGAACGGATTGTCGCCGGCGATATGCAGGAGATCGTTGGCAAGGCTCGACACCACGCCGGTCATCGAGAACGCCCCGATCAACAAGCCGCAGCCGGCGAGGATGCCGACCAGCTCGACGAAGGTGCGCCCATTGACCTCCAGGAATTTGCCGATGGTCGCGAACGTCCAGCGCGTGTCCTTGGAGAAGAACTGGTTGAGGACCAGCAGCAGGGCGGTCGCGTAGAACGGCGCGTGGCTCTCGCGCTTGAAATAGAGCAGCATCACGATCAGAAGCGCGATGACGAAGACGTAGTACCAGCCGTCCTTGATCGTATCCATGATCCGCGGCAGCTCGGCGCGCGGGATGCCTTTCAGCCCGTGACGCGCGGCGTAGGCGTCGACCTGCATGAACAGGCCGGCGTAATAGAGCACGGCAGGAATGATCGCGGCGAGGGCGACGTCGGCGTAGCTGACATTGAGGAATTGGGCGATCACGAAAGCGGTCGCGCCCATCACCGGCGGCGCCAGCACCGCGCCGGTCGAGGCGCAGGCCTCGATCGCACCGGCATAGGAGGCGCGGAAGCCGCTCTTCTTCATGACAGGAATGGTCATGGTGCCGGCGGTGAGCACGTTGGAGATGATCGAGCCCGACATCATGCCGAGCAGGCCGCTCGCGAAGATGCAGACCTTCGCTGCGCCGCCGCGGAAGGTGCCGCACAGCGCGAAGGCGAGGTTGATGAAGAATTTTCCGGCCCCGGTCATCATCAGCGCTGTGCCGAACACGAGGAAGCCGATCACGGTGTCGGCAAAGGCCTGGATGGGAATGCCGAGCAGGCTCTCGCCGGAGAGCACGTGATAGGCGGTCGCCTGTTCCAGCGTCGATTGCGTGCCGCGGAATGGGCCGAGCCAACTGGATTCGGCGAACAGCGGATAGACGGTGAAGGGCAGGACGCTCAGCAGCAGGCTCCAGCCGCCGGTGCGCCGCAGCGCCTCCATCAGCATCACCCACATCACGAGGCCGGCTGCGATCACGCTGTTCGGCGCGCCGCCGAACTCCCAGCCGGCTTCCGCCGCCTTGCGCACGTTCGACATCAGCATCAGCGCGGCCGCGAACGTCGCGACGAAGAGGACGAGGTCGTACCAGGGGATCCGGTCGAGCGGGGCGCGTTTACTCCCTGGGAAGATCAGGAAGGTGAACGGCAGCATCAATGCGATCAGGAGATAGAAATACTCGGTGTTGAGCTGGGTGTAGCCGACGAAGAAGCGCAGCGAGAACTGCTGGTTGATGCAGAGCAGGATCGTCGCCGCGGTCGCGGCCACCAGCGTCCAGCGCCACGCGCCACGCAGCGTGCGCACCCGCGTGACCTCCGCCTCCTGCATGTTGCCGGCGGCGCCATGCGGATCGTCGAACACGACCCGAGTCTGCAGGTTGGTGGTGGAGGATGCAGACGACATCAGCAATCATGTCCTTTAGCGAGCGGCCTGCATTTTGGCCAACCCGTCGCTACCTTAGAGCCCACTCGGAGAACCTCATCCTGAGGAGCCCGCCAAAGGCGGGCGTCTCGAAGGATGGCCGCGGGTACGATGTCGCCCGTGGTCCATCCTTCGAGATGCGCGCGAAGAGCGCGCTCCTCAGGATGAGGGCAACGGACGTGGTCGGCATGATCGAATTTGGACAGCGCAAGACTATTCCTCGAACCCGTTCGGCATGTCGGCCTTGGCGAGCGCCGCGGCGCGCGCCTTCATCCAGCCGTCGAGGAAGGCCTTGTCATCCGACGGCGGATTGGACTTGCCGTACTCCGTCCAGGCAGCGCCAAGCACCTCTTGGCGCTTGATCAGCTTGTTGTTGTGCGCCTCCTGCGCGTCGGTCCATTGGCCAGCCTCCTTCAGCGCCTTCACCGCGCCGGGATGCACCGGCACGACCCAATTCTTGGTCTGGCGGTCGGCGCCAAGGCCGCCGGCGCCGGGCGCGGAGTCCTTGTAGGCGTCGTAGTTCACGATCATGGCCTTGGTGATCGCATAGACCTGGTCGGCCGGCTGCGAGGCGTAGGCGACGAAGATCGGGTAGGGGTAATTGCCGAGTTCGACCGGCTTCTCCGGTGAGATGCCGGCGCCGCAGGTGGCAAGCTGCGGGAAGAAGAACGAGCCGACCTTCTGCATCCGCGCCCAGCCTTCCTTGTCCTTGGCCGGAAGCGGCGGCCAGATCAGGCCGCGCGGCGAGGTCTCGGCTTCCTTTGCCGGGCCGGTGATGGTGGTTCCGAAGGCCGCATCGACGTCGTTGTTGATGAGCCCTTTCCACATCGCGCCGTAGCTTGCGAATTCGACGGCCTTGACGTCCTTCTGCGTCAATCCGGCGAAAGCCAGCACGGCGAGCGAGTTTTGGTTCAGCGCCGGCGAGCCGACCACGAAGCCGACGCGCTTGCCTTTCAGGTCTTTCAGATCTTTCACACCGCTATCGGCGGCAACGCCAAGCGAGCCGCAATTGCAATCGACACTCGAGAGCAGGATCTGGAGCGGCTGCGGCCCCCACTCCTTGCTGCCGAATTCGAACACGCCTTCCTGCGCGAAGTAGGTGCCCGATCCCATCGCAGCGGAGGCCGCGCGCTTGGCCCGCAGCGGCGCGAGGCGGGCGACGTCGTTGCCTGCGGGGAGCACGCGCACGTCGGTACCGTATTTGTCCTTCATCATCTTGCCGACGCCGACCGCGATGTTGAAGCCGGCGGTGCCGGTGTCATAGGCGGTGAACGTCAATGTCGCCGGCAGCTTGATATCTTCCGCGGATGCATAGCGTGTAGACGCAACAGAAATGCCCGCCACCAAGGCAGGCGCGAGCACGAGCAGCCCACGAAGCATGTTTCCCTCCAATGATCTCCGCTTTTGCCGCGAAGATTTTCATTCTTTGTTTGAAACAGATTTTGTTTGAGACGGATCATGTCACCGTGATCAGGCGATGGCAACGCCGTACCGTGCATGCAGGAATGAGACTGACAGATTGTCGCGGAAACGACGGAGAAATGCAGTCAGTTCGCAACGATCGCGATCGCCTGTCCTTCAGCAACGACGTCGTCGAGCTTGACGAGCAGCGACGTGATCGTGCCGCTCGCGGGCGAGGGCACGGGTATCTCCATCTTCATGGCTTCGACCACCACAACGTCATCGCCATCCGCAACGGTTCCTCCAACTTGCACGGGAGTTGCGCAGATGCGTCCCGCGACTTCGGTGACGATCTTAATTTCTGGCATGCCATCGCCTTTTTGTTGTCGTCGCAAAATGCCTGAGGTAGCGTCGTCTGCAAGTGGAATTTAATTCCGCAGAGCGGAACAGACGGTAGGGAACATGGGACGACGATCGGAGCGGTTGAGTAGGCAAGGCGCGCTCGCTGGCGACGCCGGTGAAGGTGATGTCATCCAGGTGGTCTCGCGCGCGTTCGACGTGTTGCGATGCTTCGAGGGCCACGAGGCCCGGCTCGGCAATCTCGAGATTTCAAATCGCTGCGGTCTGCCGCGCTCGACGGTGTCGCGGCTCACGCACACGCTGACGCGGATGGGCCAGCTCGTCTATCTGCCGCGCGATCAGAAGTATCGCATCGGCCCGAGCGCGGTGGCGATGAGCGCCTCGATGATGAAGGGCGCGCAGCTGCGCAGCATGATCCGGCAGCGACTCCAGGAAGTCGCCGAGCAATTGCCGGGCACGGTCGGCTTCGTCGTGCCCGACCGCTTCCATCTCGTCTATCTGCAGTTCGCGCGCTCGGCGAACGCACTCGGCCTGCACGAAGGCACTGGCAGCCGCATCTCGATGGCCTCGACCGCCGCAGGCGCAGCCTACACCGCAGCGCTGGCGCCTGAGATCGGCGATGCCTTCATTGCGGACATGGAGCGGGAAGCCCCCGAGGCTGCGAAGATCCTCAAGCCCCGTATCGAGGCCAACAGGCAGTCGCTGCGCGAGCGTGGCTATGTCGTGGCCTGCGGCCTGTGGAGCCCGCACATCTCCGGGCTCGCGGTGCCGATCTGGTCGCCGCAGTACCAGACCTTCGTGGTGATCACGATCGGTCTGCTCTCGGCGATGTATGACGAGCAGCGTCTGCATGACGAAGTCGCGCCGCTGATGCTCGCGCTCGGCCGCTCGCTCGGCAGCCTGATGGAAGGCGCAGAAGGCGACGTGTTCAACAACCGCATCTCGCGCAAGCCGGTCGCGATGGCCGTGCACAACAATAACAAGCCGATCAACTCGGAGGGAGTGAATGAACTGGAAGCCGGAACTCGACGAGCTCGCCCGGCGCGAAGCCTTCGCGCGGGAGATGGGCGGCGTTGACAAGGTCAAGCGACAGCATGACCAGGGCCGGCTGACTGTTCGGGAGCGCATCGATAGACTGATCGACAAGGGTAGCTTTCACGAGATCGGTGCCGTCTCCGGCATCGGCGAATACGATTCCAGCGGCGAGTTGCAGAAATTGACGCCGGCGAACTGCGTGTTCGGTCGCGCCCGCGTCGACGGCCGCACGATCGTGGTGGTCGGCGACGATTTTACCGTGCGCGGCGGCTCGGCCGATGCGTCGATCTCGGCAAAGCCTTTGATGGCGGAGGAGATGGCGCATGATTTCCGCCTGCCCATCGTCCGCATCATCGAAGGCTCCGGCGGTGGCGGCTCGGTCAAGACCATCGAGACCAAGGGCGCGGCGAATTTGCCGGGCGGCATCGGCGGCACGCGCTGGTACCGCTTCACGACGGAGAACCTGTCGCGCGTGCCGGTCGTCGCGCTCGGCCTCGGCTCGGTCGCAGGGCTCGGTGCCGCGCGCCTTGCCGCCAGCCACTATTCCATCATGACGCGGAAGTCCGCGATGTTCGTCGCGGGCCCGCCGGTGGTGAAGGCGCTGGGGCAGGACCTGTCGAAGGAAGAGCTCGGCGGCGCCGATATCCAGACCCGCGCCGGCGCGGTCGATCATGCCGTCGACACCGAGGAGGAGGCTTTTGCCTGCGCACGGCGTTTCCTCTCCTATCTGCCGTCGTCGGTCTACGAGCTGCCGCCGACCTTGCCCTGCAACGACGATCCGGAGCGCGGCGAAGAGGCACTACTGAACGCGGTGCCACGCAACCGCAAGCAGGTCTACAAGATGCGGCCGATCATCGATGCGGTCGTCGACAAGGGCTCCTTCTTCGAGGTCTCGAAGAACTTCGGCAAGCCGATCATCACAGGTCTTGCGCGGCTCGAGGGCAGGGCGGTGCTGCTGCTCGCCAGCGACAGTTTCCACTACGGCGGCTCCTGGACGGCGGATGCCTGTCAGAAGGTGGTGCGCTGGGTCGACTTCGCCGAAACCTTCCATCTGCCGATCGTCTATCTCATGGATTGCCCGGGCTTCATGATCGGCCTTGATGCCGAGAAGGCGGCCACCATCCGCCACGGCGTCCGCGCCATGGCTGCGGTCAATCAGACCACCGTGCCGTGGTGCACCGTGATCCTGCGCAACGCCTTCGGCGTCGCCGGCGTCGTGCATCAGCCGGCGGACCGCTTCTCGATCCGTTACGCCTGGCCGTCGGCTTATTGGGGCTCGCTGCCGCTCGAAGGCGGCATCGAAGCCGCCTACCGCGCCGACATCGACGCGGCCGAGGACAAGGCGGGCAAGCTGAAGGAGATCGAGGAGCGTCTCAACAAGCTGCGCTCGCCGTTCCGCTCCGCCGAGAAGTTCTGGGTCGAGGAGATCGTCGATCCCCGCAAGACGAGGTCGCTCTTGTGCGAGTTCGCGCGCCTTGCCGAGCCGCTGCGAAAAGTTGGGCCGCCGGAGAACATGACGATCAGGCCGTAGCTCGGCCGTCCTGCGAGCGCCAGGCGGGGAACCTTTCTCCGCGCGCCGCATTCACCGCGCATGAGGAGCCTGTATTTCGGGATCGGCGCTCTCGCCGGCGCGTTGGTTCTCCTCACGATTTGGCTGAGCCAGCACGAGCGGCAGGCGTCAATCGATCGCCTCGAGCGATGGGAGATTCCGCGCGCGCCGGAGCGCTGACCGGGACGCCTGACCGCGGTTTGCGGCCACATAGTCGTAGCTGATGCGCACGTGGTCAGATCTCGGTTTTCGACGACGCGCCATTTCGTTCTCCGCGAGTTAATCATCGCGGTCGCTACGCGTGGGCTACGGCGATTGCGCGGGCCAGTCCGCAATGCTGCCATTTTCCGCCGCCCTTCGGGCCCATTTCGGCCAAATCAATATTGGTTCCTCCTCCGGGGCAGGCCCTCCAGCCGGAGTCCTGCAATGATCAAGCGAGTAGTTTCTGCGTGCGTTGTCGTTATCGTTAGTTCTGTTGCCTCGGAAGCGCGTCCCTATCGCACGGTTCAAGCCCCTGAATGCAACGTCACCATGCCCTGCGACTTCTCGTATTCGCAGACGCGTCGCGAGCGGGGCCCCCGGCACCCATTGCAAGCCTATCGCTCGGCGCAGCTGACGGTGACCGATGTCGGTGGCGCGGCCACGACGACGAGCATCGCCGGCGCCCGCGTCATTGGCGGTCGGCCGGCCGGTTGTCCCTCATCCTTCTGCGGCTGCGGCGCAGCTCTGCGCGTGTTCGGTCGTGTGGTCCCGGAATTGAACCTCGCGGCCAACTGGCTGCGGTTTCCGCGCGCCTCGCCGGCACCCGGAATGGTCGCGGCCCGGCGCGGGCACGTCTTCGTCCTGGAGCAGCATCTCGGCGGCGACATGTGGATGGCGTATGACGCCAACTCGGGCGGCCGTGCGACGCGAATGCATGCGCGCTCGCTGCGGGGCTACACCGTCGTCAACCCGCGCGGCTGAGAAAACGGCGGAATTGCCCGGCGTCGATTAAAGCCGCAGCACCTTGCCGGGATTCATGATGTTCTGCGGATCGAGCGCGCGCTTGATGGTTCGCATGATGTCGAGCTCGGTCTTCGACCGGTAGTGACTGAGCTCGTCGAGCTTGTCGATGCCGATGCCATGCTCCGCCGAGATCGAGCCGCCCATGGAGGTGACGAGATCGTTCACGGCCCGGGTGATGGCGGGCTTGTATTGGGTCAGCGTCTGCTGATCCATGCCCTTGGGCCCCATGAACGAAAAATGCAGATTGCCGTCGCCGATGTGCCCGAGCGGATAGGGCCTGATGGTCGGGAGAATGTCGAGCACGGCCTTGAGCCCCTTGTCGATGAACTCCGGAATCCTGGAGATCGCCACCGACACGTCAAAGCTCATACCCGGTCCCTCGGCCCGGGAGGCCTCGGCTGAGCCTTCCCGGATGCGCCACATGTTCCGCGTTTGGCTGACCGTGTGCGCGATCACCGCATCGAGCACGCGGCCGGCCTCGAGCTGATCGGCCAGAAACTGCTCCATTTTCTCGGACATGCCCTCGGCCCCATCCTGGCGCGCCCGCGAGGACGACCATTCAAGCAGGAGGTACCATTGCGTGTCCGCCTTGAGCGGATCCTGGGTGCCGGGAATATGGCGCAATATCATGTCGATGGCGGCGCGGCTCATCAGCTCGCAGGAGCCGACATTGTCCTCGGACGCCGCATGCGCCTCGGACAGGATCTCCAGGGCCGCGCGTGGATCCCGGACAGCCAGCCATGCCGTGCTGACGTCCTTGGGCGCCGGCCATAGCTTGAGGACAGCCTTGGTGATGATGCCCAGGGTGCCTTCGGCGCCCATGAAGAGGTGCTTGAGGTCGTAGCCCGTGTTGTCCTTCTTGAGCGCGCGCAATCCGTCCCAGACGTCGCCGTTGGCCAGGACGACCTCGAGCCCCAGCACGAGATTGCGGGCATTGCCGTAACGGAGCACCTGCACGCCGCCGGCGTTGGTCGACAGATTGCCGCCGATCATGCACGAGCCCTGGGCGCCAAGGCTGAGGGGCAGGAACCTGTCATGCTCGGCCGCGGTCTCCTGAAGCGTTTGGAGGACGCAGCCGGCCTCGACCGTCATCGCGTATCCGACGGGATCGACGTCGAGGACGCGGTTCATGCGGCCGAGCGACAGCACGATGCCGGTGTGCGCTGGCCAGGGCGTGGCCCCGCCCATCAGACCGGTGTTGCCGCCCTGCGGCACGATGGCGACGCCGTGCTCATGGCAAAGCCGGACCACCTTCGAGACTTCCTCGGTGCTGCCTGGACGAACTACGGCGCCGGCACTGCCCACCAGCAATCCACGCCAGTCCGTCACGAACGGCTGCTTGCCGTGGTCGTCCTCGATCAGGCCCTTGTCGCCCACGATCGCGCGCAATGCATCGCGCATCTGGGCGGTCAGGGGGGCGGTCGGAATGGCGGGTTGGGACGACGGATTGGCAGCCGGCATTTTGTTTCCCCTTGAGCACATCTTGGCGTGTACTGAGCGCGCGAAGCGCTCCGGCCATTGTCCACGTTTGCACCGTCGAGTCTAACGGCAATATCCAGCGAAGGCCGAAACCGGGGAAGGCCGATGCCGCATGATCACAGCCGGCAGGACCGATGGGGGGCCCCCGGCGGCCGGGGCCCTGAGGCCGCAACGGGGCCTGCGGACCCCTTCTTACCGTCGATCTCCGCGATCGCGTTTAAGAGAAATTAATGATGCTCTCTCGATTTGACACATCCCAATCCGTCGCACGCCATGTTTGTGGATGGCGCGTAAGCGTTGGTTAAGAGGGCAATCCACATATTCCGCGCATGACGGCGAGTGTCGGGAGCCAAACCCGGCACGGCCTCCGTCGATCTCAGGGAAGGGTCGTTGCCGCAACGACGGCACCAGGATGAAGGTCATGCTCCGCCGCGTAGTGCTACGTTTCGCGACAGATCGGAAGGCCAACGTCGCCGTCATCTTCGCGCTGATGATGGTCCCCACCATCTTTCTTCTGGGGATGGCGCTCGACTACACGCAGGCTTTGCGTAAGCGGGAGCAGTTGAACGCCGCTGCGGACGCGGCTGCGATCGCGGCCGTGAGGCCGGCGATGCTGACCCAGACCGACAAAGCGGTCGTCAAGGCGACGGCGGAAGCCGTCTTTGCCGCCAAGGCGAATCTTGCCGGGCTCTCGGCGACCCCGACGCCGACAGTCAACATCGTGGACTCCGGCCTCGCGCGGACCATCACGGTTTCCTACACCGCGCAATCCATCAACAATTTCCCCGGCGTTCTCGGCAAGCAGACCTGGCAGGTCAACGGTTCGGCGACGGCGAAGGCGTCGAGCGCGCCCAACATGAATTTCTATCTGCTGATGGATGACTCGCCGTCCATGGGGATCGGAGCGACCGCGACCGACATCGCCAATCTCATCAAGTACACCGCCCCCGCGTACCAGTCTGCAGGGGCCTCGCAGAATTGCGGCTTCGCCTGTCATGAAACCAACATCGCTCACGACGGCGGGACCAAGGACAACCTCACGATCGCACGAAATAGAAATATCACGTTGCGAATCGATCTCGTGACGAGTGCCGTCAACCAGCTGCTCAATACATGGTCGAACTGCCCGCAGTCGGGCGTCTCGGGGGGCGTCATGCAATGCATGGCGGCGTTGAACAACACCACCTACAAGGCGGCGCTCTATACGTTCGACCTGGGTTTGAACACGCTGGCGACACTGACCACCCCGACCAGCGCCGGAACGCAGGTTTCCAACATCACGCTGATGCCGGTCGCCTACCAGAACTGCGTCGTTGTTGTGACCAACTGCAAGACCGACAATGGCACAAATATCTCCGGCGCGCTCACCAGCCTCAACAATATCATGCCGACCCCCGGCCTTGGCAGCAACACGGCAGGGGACACGCCACAGGAGGTGATCTTCCTTGTCACCGACGGTCTCGAAGACAAGATCGCCGCAACTTGTCCCAACGCGACCTTCGCCTCCAACAGTCGATGCCAGCAGCCGCTCGACACGGCGATATGCACGACCATCAAGAACCGGGGCATCAAGATCGCGGTCCTCTACACGGAATACCTGCAACTCAAGACGCCCAATATCCCGACCACGAACAGCTGGTACATGACCTGGGTCGACCCGTACAACGGGCCCACCTCCTTGACCGGCAAGATCGCGCAAAATCTCCAATCATGCGCCTCGCCCGGCTTCTATGCCGCCGTTCAAACCGGCGGCGACATTTCCACCGCGCTGACGAACCTGTTCATCAAGGTCGCGTCAAGCACCGCCAGCCTGGTGCAGTAGAGAAACCATCATGACCGGTCCGGATGTCGCAACAAGGAACCGTCGCCGCAGTCGCTGCGCTGCCTTCGCGCGGGACGATAGGGGTGCCACGGCCGTCGAATTCGCGCTTGTCGCTGCGCCGTTTCTCGCGCTCATCATCGCACTCATCCAGACGTTTCTGGTCTTCTTCGCCCAGCAGACGCTCGAAACCATCGTGCGTCAGTCGGCGCGCCTCGTCATGACCGGGCAGGTTCAGTCCGCGAACATGACGAAGGATGCGTTCAAGCAGAAGGTCTGCGATCAGATCGTGATCCTGTTCAATTGTAGCGGACTGATGGTCGACATGCAGGTGGCCAATTCCTGGTCTACCGCGAATACAGCTATGCCCACCCTGACCTTCAATGGCTCCGGCGCGGTCACCAATGCCTGGAGCTACGATCCGGGCAATGCCGGCGATATCGTCGTTCTCCGCGTCATGTACGTCTGGCCGGTGGTGCTCGGACCGCTCGGTTTCAATCTCTCGAACCTCGGCAACGGCAACCGGCTGATCATGTCGTCCGCCGCGTTCCAGAACGAGCCAGGAGCCACCTGATGATCGCCGCCCTGTCGTCCCGCGCCCGGCACCTGTTGACCGATGTCCGCGCCGTTGCAGCGACGGAGTTCGCCATTGTCGCGCCGTTCATGCTGTTGCTCTATGTCGGCGGCGTCGAGCTCGGCAACGGCCTCGCCATGAACGTCAAGGTCAGCGCGACCGCGCACAGTGTCGCGGACATGGTCACGCAGAATACGGCCGTTACCGCGGCTCAGATGGACGGCATTCTCGCGGCCGCGAGCGCCATCATGGCGCCGTATCCCATCAAGAACGGCAGCACCTCCTTGATGACGATCACGGTCTCGGAAGTCTCGACCGACAGCAACGGCACTGCGACGGTGCAATGGAGCAAGTCGACCAGTTCGTCAGGGGCGAGAAACAAGGGTGACCCGATGACGCTGTCATCCTTCACCTCGGGTGGCAAAAATGCCAACATCTCGCTCATTCTCGCCGAGGTCTCCTACGACTATACGCCCAATCTCGGCTACGCCATCAGCGGCACCGTGAAGCTGTCCGACAGCTACTACCTGTTCCCGCGCTGCTCGACGAACGGCACGGGCTTTCCCTATTACGACGTGAAATATCCGGCGACGGCCACCTGCACCTGCATCCAGCATTTGCAGCAGAAGAGCTGCTAAAGCGGTATGAGTTTGGGTTGAATCGATGCTAGCGGCGAGTTCACCTCTCCCCGTTGGGGAGAGGTGAACCCGCAACAACCGACCGAGCCTAGTTTCATCTTTGCTCGATCGAGTCGTGCCGATTGCGGCCCTAGTGAATGATCTGGCTCAGGAAGCCCTTCGCCCGTTCCGTGCGAGGAGCCCGGAAGAATGTTTCCGGGTCTGCCTGCTCGATGATGCAGCCGCGATCCATGAAGACGACCCGATCGGCGACCTCGCGGGCGAATCCCATCTCGTGCGTCACGCACACCATCGTCATTCCCTCTCGCGCCAGCTCGACCATGGTGTCCAGCACCTCCTTGACCATCTCGGGGTCGAGAGCGGATGTCGGTTCGTCGAACAGCATGATCTTGGGCTGCATGCACAGGGCCCGCGCGATGGCGACGCGCTGCTGCTGACCTCCCGATAATTGTGCGGGATATTTGTCCGCCTGATCGTGAATGCGGACCTTCCGCAGCAAGCCGAGTGCGCGGTCGCGCGCCTCCACCTGCGAAATGCCGCGGACCTTCATCGGGGCCAGCATGCAGTTCTCGGCGACCGTGAGGTGCGGAAACAGGTTGAAGCTTTGAAACACCATCCCGACCTCGCAGCGAACGCTGTTGATGTCGGCGAGGCGATGGCTCAGCTCGACGCCGTCGACGATGATCCTGCCTCCGTCGTGCTTCTCGATATGGTTGATGCACCGGATCAGCGTCGACTTGCCGGAGCCGGACGGTCCGCAGACCACGATCTTCTCGCCCTTGCCGACCGCGAGGTTGACGTCGTTCAGCGCGGTGAATGCGCCGAACCGCTTCATCACATTCTCGACGATGACGATTGAGGGGGCCGCTGCGGCATCGCTCACAGTCTCTTGAGGCATGATCGTCTCCCAATTCGAGGCGTTATCGAGATGTGGCAACAGCGTATCGTTTGCGAAGGGCTGCGACGCACTGGGACGCCGCGGAGCTGATGGCGAGGTATGTCACCGCGACCACGAGGTACATTTCGACGAGCCGTCCGTTGAGCTGTGCGAGCTTCGACGCGGCGCCCAGAAGATCCGTCAGCGAAAGGACGTAGACGAGGGAGGTGTCCTGAAACAGGATGATGGTCTGGCTCAGGATGATCGGACTGGCGACGCGCAGGACCTGCGGCAGGACGATATGGCGATAGGTGTCGTAGGTGGACAGTGCGAGGGCCTGGCAGGCCTCGAACTGACCCTTGTTCACCGCCCGCAGCCCGACTCGGATGATCTCGGAGTAATAGGCTGCCTCGAACAATCCGAAGGTGATGAAGGCCGTCCAGGTGGCGCCAATCGGAATCGGGCGCCCGTTGCCGCTCAGGTGCCCAAGCACGATCGGCACCAGGAAGAAGAACCAGAACAGGACGAGGATCAGCGGGATCGACCGGATGACCGCAACGTAGCCGCGGACAATCTGGGCCACCACGGGAATCTCGAAGTGCTGGACCAGCGCAAGGCCGGTGCCGAGAACCATGCCGATGACGAATGCGGCGGCCGTGAGCGACAGCGAGAAGAGCAGGCCCGACCAGAGATAGGGCCAGGATTGTGCGAGAATCGAGAAATCGAGGGTGTTCATTTCACAGCCTCCATGGCGCCGGGCAGGGTGCCTTGCTGCATGTCGGCAGCGAGATCCTGGTCAGGAGTGAGCTTGACGGGGCTGCTGCCCGGAATCCGGACGGCTTTGTCGATGAACGTCATGGCTTGGTACGCGATCAGCGCCAGGCAAAGGTAGATGATCGTCGCCGCGCCAAATGCCGAGAATGTCTGGAACGTGGCCTCGCTGATCTGACGAGCCTGGGCGGTCAGCTCCATCAAGCCGATCGTGAGAGCGACGGAGGTGTTCTTGTAGATGCCCATTACCTCGCTGGTGAGGCTCGGCACGATCAGGCGCAAGGCCTGCGGCACGATGACATATCGATAGGTGAGGTAGCCGCCGAGGCCGAGGGCGCTCGCGGCCTCGATCTGTCCTCGTGGGAGCGCTTCGATTCCCGCCCGGACCTGCTCGGCGATGCGGGCGGCGGTGTAGAGTCCCAGGCAAAGAAGTGCCGGGAAGAACGAGGCCCAGGGCGGCGGAATCTGCTTGATGGCATCGCCGAGCGCGCTCGGCACCACCTCCGGGAGAACGAAGTACCAGAGGAACATCTGCACCAGGACGGGGATGTTCCGGAAGATCTCGACATAGAGCCGGGCCAGGACCGAGAAGAAGCGATTCTGGACTGTGCGGCCGACGCCGACGATCACGCCGATGCCGAAGGCGATCCACCAACCGAAGAAGGCCAGAGCCAGGGTCCAACCGAGACCGGACAGAAGCCAGTCGATATAGCGCTGGCCGTCCGCCGTCTGTTCAAAAAGCACTCCGAACATCGCGAGCCTCCAGGAAGTGTGGACGAGGATTGCCCTGCAAGAGCCGAGCGATGCCGTCAGTCGACGGCGTCGCTCGGATGCGCGATCCTGTCCTTGAGCGTCTCCGAGAGAGGAAACGCGAGATTTTCGCCCTTCGGCGGAATCGGGCTGTTGAACCACTTCACATAGGTCTTCTCGAATTGACCCGATGCCATCTGCTTGGACAGGACGTCGTCAACGAGCGCCTTGAAGCCGGCGTCACCCTTGGTGAACATCAGCCCGTAGTAGATCTTGGCGTATCCCTCCGGCAGGAACGTCAGTGCATTGGGATTTGGCGCCGCAGCCTTGAGGCCGGCAAGAAGGATGTCGTCTTCCATGAAGGCCGAGGCGCGCCCGGTGGTCAGCATCAGAAACGACTCGGCATGGTCTTTTGCCTGGACGATGTTGAAGCCGAGCTGCTCCTTTGCGTTCACGCCCTGGGCAAACCCGACGGCGTTGGAGCCCTGGGTCACGACGACGGTCTTGCCCTTGAGGTCGGCCGCGGTCTTCGGACCATCCGCCTTGACGAGCCAACGCGGCTGGCTGACGAACGTGGCAACGGAGAATGAGACCTGCTCCTGCCGCTTCCTGTCGTTTGCCGTGCCGCCGCACTCGATGTCGACAGTTCCGCTCTGGATCAGGGGAATCCGGTTCGAGGAGTTCACCGGGGTGTAGTTGACCTTCACATTGGGCAGCTTCAGCGCCTCCTTGATGCGATCGACGATCGCCGCGCAGAGATCAAGCGAGAAGCCGACAGGCTTCTGGTCGGGGCCGAGATATGAGAACGGTATCGACGCCTCACGGTAGCCGATGGTGATCGCACCGCTGGATTTGATCTTGTCCAGCGTCGGGCTGTCGGCGGCCGCGGAGGGGGTTGGACTGACGGCCAGCAGTCCTGAGACCAGCAGTCCCGGGAGAAGTCCCAGCACCTGAACGAGCTTCTTCATGCTTTTCACCTTCCCATCGGTTGACGAATTCAGGCTGCGGCTGAGGGGCGTCCGAGCCCTCGCTTGCGAACGACATCGATCAGACGATCGATGTCGGTGACAGTGTTGAACATGCCGAGCGAGACGCGAATGCCGTCCCGTTCGGGCGACACCCGCACGCCGTTCTCTTCGAAATGGCCGAGCCAGTCAGATGCGGGCAGGGCGATGACATAGATGTGCGGCGCGCGGTGCTGTCGATCGCGTGGGCCGACGAGGCGAACGCCCAGCTCGTCCAGACGCGCGATCAGGTGATCGCCGAGGTCGAAGCAGTGGTTCTGGATGTTCTGCACCCCGATCTCTTCGATCATGTCGAGGGAAGCGCCGAGAGCATGGACCGCGGGCAGATTGAAGTTGCCGAGCTCGAAACGCCTGGCGGCCGGCGAGGGCGCCATTTTGTCGGGGCGTGCGATGAGATCATCCGGGATCTCGGCGAGGCTCGCAGCGGCCAGATAGGCCGGCTCGAGCTCTGCAAGGGATTTATCCCAGTAGAGCAGCCCGAGCCCTTGCGGAACCAGCAATCCCTTGTGGCTTCCGGAGCCGATGAAGCTGGCGCCGATCGCCTTCGCGTCGACAGGCACGACGCCGATCGCCTGCATCACGTCGACGACGAAATAGAGCTTCTCGCTGGCGCACATCGCGCCGATGCTCTCGATGTCGAAGCGGTGACCGGCGTGGAAGGTCACATGCGACATCGAGATCGCGCGCGTCCTTTCGTCGATGAAGGGCGCAAAGCTCTCGGCATCGACGACATCGGTCATCGGGATGAAGCGGATTTCGACGCCCTTCCGTTGCAGATTGAGGAACGCATAGGCGTTGTTCGGATGATCGCCGTGGATCATCAGGACATTGTCGCCGGCCTGGAGCGGCAGTGCGTTCGCCGCGATGTTCATGCTTTCCGACGTGTTCTTCGTGAAGGCGATTTCGTCCGCGGTCACGCCGAGCAGGCGCGCGACCTTGGCGCGGGTCCGCTCCACCCGGTCGAGCCAGACGCTCTTCGGTCCGGCCGTCTCAATACCCTCGCGAAGGAAAAGCTCGATCGCAGCCTTTACCGGGCGCGCAAGCGGCGTTTGAAATCCGGAGTCGAGATAGACCATCCGTTCGACGGCGGGGAATTCCCTCCTCACCGCGTCGACGTCGTAGTGACGAGACATGCACATCTCCTGTTGGGCGCGCCGCCGACTTGGCTCTCGGCCAAGCGGCGGAGCGAGATTCTGGGAACGGCGAGACTGCATTGCACAATTTCTGGTCAATCACCGGCGACGCTGAGAATATGAGCTTTCAGAATTTCGACAAACTAATTTGTCGATTTTCAATATGTTTTATTCCGAAAAATGATAATATATGGCGTTGATCTTGATTTCGCTGCCTATTTTGGCCGGTGGGGACAATGACGAAGCGCAATGAGAAGGACGGGCCATTGGATCGCGCCTTCGCGATCGTTCGGCACGTCGCGGACCAACGCAAAGCCGTCTCGGCGGCAGAGATCGCAAAGGCGCTGTCGCTGCCTCTTCCGACGGCGCACAGGTTGATCGGAAATCTCGAAGACCGCGGACTGCTTCAAAAGGCGTTGGGGACCAAGCGTTACGTCGTGGGCAACCAGCTCGTCACACTGTCCGCTACCGTGATCGGAGCGGCCTTCCGCACCGCGCGGCGGCACGCCGTGCTGAGGGCGGTCGCGGGAGAAATCGGCGAGCAGTGCGAGATCGGCGTCGTGCGCGACAATGTCGTCGCCTATGTCGACAGCGTCCGCGTGTCGGAGCCGCAAGGTCTTCAGTTCAATCCGGGCGAAGCGGCGCCGCTCCACTGCACGTCGACCGGAAAGATCTACATGAGCAGACTGCCCGAGCGTATCAGGGCGAAGCTGTGCCGCGCGCTGCCCCTGACCAAATTCACGGACACGACGGTCGTCGATATCCACGCGCTGATGAAGGTGCTCGAGGACACCCGGCAACGCGGCTGGGCCAAGACCAACGAAGAATACGTGAAGGGCGTGGTGGGGTGTGCTGTCCCCATTCTGTCACCGGATCGGGAATTGATCGCTTGCCTGGGCGTCTCCGTCCCGGTGGCGCGCGTCAGCTTCGCCGAACTGGACCGGTTCATCCCGCCGCTGCAAAAGGCCGCGGCCCTGCTGTCGGAGACGATTTTGCAGGTTGAGGAGGACGAGGGCGCTGATGAGCGATGATGGCCACCACGGGCGAGCATGTCACTGCCGCCGGTTTCTGCGGCGGCAGTGATGTGAGTATTGATGCTCAACGCTTGATGCTCTGCGCTTGATGCTCAACGCTTGGGGAGCGACGCCATCACCTCGCCCGCGTCTCCGTCCTCGAGGCAAGGCGTGACGGTCAACGGGAGCAGGTCAGACCATTGCGCGAGCCAGCGATACATGGCTTTTGGATCGCTCGATTCAGCGATCGCAAATCCTTGTCCATTCATGCCATGCCAACGACCCAACATCTTGACGCCCTCGGGCGGTGCGCCGCCGGTCTCGAGAAAGCGGGCGACGGCTGCATTGAAAGTGCCTTGAGGTACGCTCCAGGCGGTTATGAATTTCATGCGATTCTCCCATGACTAGAATTATCGGATGAACATCGCGGCTGCGCCGCATGCGCACGATAGCGCCTGCGTATTGAATAACAATGGCGAATGAACACGCGCGTCGGTTTGATCCCTCCTGCTTCCGGCGCAAGCGCTACTATGGACGTAAGACGGCTACTTGCCGTCATTCCAGATGTCGGTGGCGAGCTTCCAGTCGTCTGCGACCTTCTCCCAGACGACGACATACTTTCCGGTCACCTCCTGCGGTGTCGATCCCTTGGTCTTCAGGATGAACGTGCCGATCTCGCGTGCTGCGGAAGAGCCGAGCGGTTTGACATCCACCGTTGTGAGCTTCGGATCGGTCACTTGTTCAGCCATGCTTTTCCACATTACCTCGATGGCTGGTCGCCCCTGCACCATCGCGGAGCCGGGCGGGAGTGCGATCGCATCGGCACTGTAGAGGGACGCGATCCCGGAAAAATCTCCCTTGTTGAACATCTCGATCCATTTCGCATTGTTTGCTTCAATCTCGGCCTTCTGAGCCAAAGCCGGCGCGCTCAACGAGATCACGATTGCAATCGCCGAGGCAATGTTGCGCATGATCATCTCCAGACTCAAACTACGATGCGGATGCAGGGGCAGTCGTCTTGTTCTCGAAGTGGATGCGTTGACTGGCCCATCCCAGACCGGCGCACGCGCAACAGCAATTCCGGGGAATTACCGTCAGCACCATTGACGAAGGTCGCTGCGGAGAGGTCAGCGGATTGGCGAGAGCGGCGCGCAAATGCAGCCGTGCCGAGGGCGGTCGCGGGAGAAATCGGCGAGCAGTGCGAGATGGGCGTCGTGCGCGATAATTTCGTGGCCCATGTCGACAGCGTTCGCGTTTCGGAGCCGCAAGGTCTCGGAGACCATTCTGCAAGTTGAACACAACGATGGCGCAGATGCCCAATGATGGCGTCATGCCAGTGTTTTGCCCGACGGGTCAAACGTCCCAGCGCACGCGCTAAGGTATTGATCCGCCACACCCCGTCTACTGTGCATGGGGTTGTTTTCGCACTTTTTTGTTTGAAGCGCCCCGAAAGCTACGCGCTCTCCGTCTCCCGGTGCACGTCGTGCACCACGAGCCCCATGCCTTCCTCCGGCATCTTGATCCAGTCGCGACGCTTCAGCGTGCGCTTGGTGTCCTCGTAGCCGCTTTGCCAGTGCTCGCGCATCGAGGTGCCCGAGAATTCGTGGTCCTTGGCGTCGCCCTCATAGGCCTTCTGCTGGTAGATCAGATGCAGAATCGCGATCTCCGGCATGTTGCAGAGGCTGGCCTTGAGCTCGCGCTCCTCGTCGGACAGCTGCTCGTCGGGGAGCTTTGCCAGGGCCTTGTAGAGCAGGACCTTGAGGTTGTGCGTGCGGCGATAGACGTCGGTGTTGTGGCGGGTGCGCGAGGAATACATGATGTCCTTGTGGCGGGCCATCACGTCCTGGATCGAGCGCGGCAGCACGCCACGCGCGCTGAACAGGTCGACCTGGAACACCAGCGAGTTGAGCGCGTCCTCCTGGTCGAGCAGATGCTGGAGCGGGGTGTTGGAGACGATGCCGCCGTCCCAGAAATGATCGGTGCCGATCCGCACCATCGGCAGCGCCGGGGGCAGGGCGCCCGAGGCCATGATGTGCTCCGGCTCGATCTCGTCATGGGCGTTGTCGAAATAGATGAAGTTGCCCGAGAGCACGTTGACCGCACCGACCGCGAAGCGGACCTTCTTCTCGTTGATGAGGTCGAAGTCGACGAGCTCGTTCAGGCTCTCCTTGAGCGGGGTGGTGTCGTAATAGCTCGTCGCCGTCCTGGCGCCGACCGGGCTGAGCCAGGGATTGACCTGGTGCGGGGTGAAGAAGCCGGGCTGGCCGAGCGCGGACGTCATCCATGCGCTGGTGAAATTGCGCCACTGACGGAAGACGTCGCCATCGGGCGTGTAGTGCCAGATCTTGCGGTTGGTGATGCGCTCCCAGAAGATCTGAAGTTTCTCGAGCCGCTTCTCCGGCCGGTTGCCGGCGATGATGGCGGAGTTGATCGCGCCGATCGAGACGCCGCAGACCCAGTCGGGCTCGATGCCGGCCTCGTGCAGCGCCTGGTAGACGCCCGCCTGATAGGCACCCAGCGCGCCGCCACCTTGCAGCACGAGGGCGACGCGATCGCAGCGCTCGGGCCGCCAGCCTCGCGACGGAGGCTGATGGGTTTGATGGCTCGGGTGCGACGTGCGGGCGTCCATGGTGTGCCTCCCTGCCGAGCATGATCCCGGAAAAGTGTGTAGCGGTTTTCCGAAAGGATCATGCTCCGAATACAAGGCTCGAACGATTGCGTCCGGCAGTGACGGCGTGATGACAGGGGCGGCGCCGATGCATCGCCTGCATGTACGATGGCCGCGGCGGGAATGGCGACAGGTCGTGCGTCTGACGGAAATCCTTCACATCGCAGTCAATGACGGCGGCTAGCAATTTGCATCAAGCCGAACGCTGCCGGGCGGACATCACAGAGATCACACAGGAGATCAGGATGCGCAGGGAAGACGTGCTGAGACTTCCGTCCATGCCGGCCGCCGGGCCGAGCTATCCCGCCGGACCCTATCGTTTCGTCAACCGCGAATTCCTCGTCATCACCTACGAGACCGATCCCGACCTGATCCGCGCCGGTCTGCCCGAGCCGCTGGAGCCGATCGACCAGCCGATCGTGCACTACGAATGGATCAAGATGCCGGACTCCTCCGGCTTCGGCAGCTACACCGAGTCCGGCCTCGTCATCCCCGCGCGCCTCAATGGCGAGGAGGTCAACTTCGTTTCACAGATGTATCTGGACGACGATCCGCCGATCGCGGCCGGCCGCGAGATCTGGGGCTTTCCCAAGAAATACGCCCATCCCAAACTCGAGATCGTCAAGGACACGCTGACGGGTACCTTGGAATATGCCGGCCAGCTCGTCGCCATGGGCACGATGGGCTACAAGCACGAGAGCATGGCCGGCAACGGCGATCTCACCCGCGCCACGCTGTCGAAGACGCAGATCAATCTGAAGATGATCCCCGGCGTCGATGGCCGCCTCGAGGTCTGCCAGCTCGTCGCGATCAACCTCACTGATATCGTGCCGAAGGGCTCGTGGATGGGCCCCGGCCGTTTGCATCTGGTGCCGCATGTCAACGCGCCGGTTGCCGATTTCCCGGTCCGCCGCTGCCTCGGCGCGCACCATTACATCGCCGACCTGACGCTGCCGTTCGGCCGTGTCGTGCACGACTACGTCAAGGAGGCCGAGGCGGCGGCCATGACGGGGCTGGCCGCAGAGTAGGGCGCCATCATCAAACTGTAACACTGGCGTAATTGAGTACCCGCAAGGGGTCCGGAAGATGCCGTCAGCCATCTTCCGCAACGGGGTATCTGTTGACGGTTGGGGTTGGCCATGGCTGAGCCGGCGAAGCTAGTCAGCGCGGTATCGAGCGCCGAACCCGCCATTCCCGGCCTGGTCTGGGCATTCCGCCTGCACGGCGACGGCAGTGCCGAGCCGCTGCCGATCAACCAGCCGATCGAGTTCAGCCATGATGGCCGGCTCTGGCTGCATTTCAATCTGACGGATGGTCGCGTGCGGCCGTGGATCGCGGCATCAACGCTGCCGCCGCTCGCGCGCGAGCTGCTGCTGTCCAACGACACCTTCCAGCAGCTTCATGTCATCGACCATTGCGTCTACGGCGTGTTCTCCGATCTCGTGCGCGACATCGACAGCGCCACCGAGGAGACCGCGTTCCTGCGCTTCGCCATGACCGAGCATCTCCTGGTCAGCGGCCGCCACCAGGCGCTGTGCTCGGCCGACGCGACGCGCCGAGTGCTCGAAAGTGGCTACCGCGTCGACAACGTCGCCCATCTCCTCGAGAAGATCGTCGACGAGGTCGCCGACACGCTGGACCGGATGGCCGACAAGCTCGGGCAGGAGATCGACGACATCGAGGAACGGATTTTGGCCGATGACACCAAGCCGGAGATGCGCCGCAATCTCGGCCGGCTGCGCCGGACCTGCGTCAGGCTGCATCGTCAGCTCACCGGCCTGCGCGTGCTGTTCCACCGCCTCGACCAGAAGAACACCGATCATCTCTCACCCGCCTTGCGCATCCATGCCGGCAAGCTGGCGCAGCGGCTGGACGGGCTCGATCACGAGATCGTCGAGCTCCGCGAGCGCAGCCGCCTGCTCGAGGAGGAGCTGCGCTTCAAGAACGAGGAGGAGAGCAACCGCCACCTCCATACGCTGTCGATCGTGACCTCGCTCTTGCTGCCGCCGACGCTGGTCACCGGCATCTTCGGCATGAACACCAAGGGCCTGCCGCTCACCGATGTCGAGAGCGGATTTCTCTGGGCCGCCGTGCTGATGGCCTCGTCGGTCGCTGCGGCCTATCTCTTCATGCGGCGCACGGGCATCTTCAAGTAGCTTGCGCCAGCCGTGACCGGGACTGCCCACGGATTTCCGCTGCGAGCCGCCGCAACCGTGCTGGCCTCATCGGTGGCATGGACGGGCGCCTTCGCCGGCGCCAAGGACGAGAGCGCGGCGCCGTGGCTCGCACCGAAATGGTTCAACGCGTGGCATGACGGGCTCGCCAACAAGGGCCTGAATTTCGGCGCCACCTACATCGCCGACAATATCGGCAACGCGACGGGCGGTGTCGCGCGCGGCGCCATCCATTTCGGCCGCCTCGATCTGTCGGTCGATGCCGACCTGGACAAGCTCGTCGGCTGGACCGGCGGGCGCTTCTACGCCAATGCCTTCGTGATCTACGGGCGCGGGCTTTCCCGCAACTACGTCCATAACCTCGCCACCATCAGCGAGATCGAGGCGCTGCCCGACCGGCGGCTCTACAACGCCTATTTCGAGCAGAGCTTCTTCAACGACCGGCTGAACATCAGGGCCGGGCAACAGGCCGCCGACGTCGAGTTCTTCGACAGCCAGACCGACGATCTCTTCGTCAACGGCACGTTCGGCTGGCCGGCCATCAAGGCGTTCAACCTTCCGGCCGGCGGCCCGGCGCCGCCGATCGCGGTGCCCGGCATTCGCATCAAGGCTGCGCTGACCGACAAGATCACGGCCTATGGCGCAGTGTTCAACGGCGATCCGTCGGGGCCGGGCGATGTCGATCCGCAATTGCGCGACCGTCACGGCCTCGCCTTCCGCGTCAACGATCCGCCGTGGGTGATCGGGCAGGTTCGCTTCAGCTACGACATCGATATCGGCGGCCGTCCGCTCGCCGGCAATTTCACGCCGGGCGCCTGGAAGCATTATGGCTCGTTCGACAGCCAGCGCTTCACCGCGCAGGGGCAGTCGATCGCCGATCCCGACGGCAGCGGCATTCCCGCCAGGCTTCGCGGCAACTATGGAATCTTCGCGGTCATCGAGCAGGTGCTCTACCGCCCGCCGTCGGTCACCGAGACCAGCACCTCGGCCTCGCTGCCTGGAGTGACCGCCTTCGGCCGCATCGCCTACAGCCCGCCGGATCGCAATCTGATCGACCTGTACATGGACGGCGGCATCGGCTTCGTCGGCTTTACGCCCGGCCGTCCCCTCGACCGCTTCGGCGTGGCGATGGCCTACATGCGGATCTCGAACACCGCGCGCAATCTCGACATCGATACGAATTTCTACACTGGCGTTGCGGGTCCGGTGCGCAGCAAAGAGACCCTGATCGAGATGATCTACGAGGCGCACATCAAGCCGGGCTGGCTGATCGCGCCGTATTTTCAGTACGTGTTCCGCCCCTCCGGCGGTGTACCGAACCCGAACGATCCGACCGGCATCTCCAGGATCGGTGACGCCGCTGTGTTCGGCGTCACCACCACGATCAGATACTAGGCCATCGCCGTTTGCGGCTGCGGCTTCGGCTGCCGCGACAGCGCCAGCACGATCAGCGAGGCGAACACGCAGAGCGCGCCGGCGATGAAGAACGCGGGCAAATAGCTCTGATAGACCGTCCGCGACAGACCGGCGCCGAAGGCGGCAGTACCCGCGCCGAGCTGATGGCCGGCAAAGATCCAGCCGAACACCAGATTGGCGCGCTCGGGTCCGAACTTCTGCGCGGTGAGGCGCACCGTCGGCGGCACCGTGGCGATCCAGTCGAGCCCGTAGAACATCGCGAAGATCGAGAGGCCGTAGAACGAGAAATCGCTGAAGGGAAGGAAGATCAGCGAGAGCCCGCGCAGGCCGTAGTACCAGAACAGGAGCCAGCGATTGTCGTAGCGGTCCGACAGCCAGCCCGACATGATGGTGCCGAAGAAGTCGAAGATGCCCATGGCAGCGAGCAGGCTCGCCGCCTGCACCTGCGGGATGCCGAAATCGAGGCACATCGGAATCAGGTGCACCTGCACCAGGCCGTTGGTCGAGGCGCCGCAGACGAAGAAGGTCGCGAACAGGATCCAGAACGCCGTCGACTTCGAGGCGTCGCGCAGCGTGCCGAGCGCCACGCCCGTGATCGATCCGTGGCTCACGGGCGGTGCGGGCAGGGGCTCGGTGCCTTCATCGCCGAACGGACGCAGGCCGACGTCGCTCGGTCGGTCGCGCATGGCGAGCAGGACTGCCAGCGCCGAGACGCCGAGCATGATGCAGACGAAGCCCAGCGCCAGCCGCCAGCCGTAGCGCTCGGTGAGGCTTGCAAGCAGCGGCAGGAACACGAGCTGACCGGTGGCGACGCTCGCGGTCATGATGCCGACGACGAGGCCGCGACGCGCCGCGAACCAGCGCGTCGCGATCGTTGCACCCAGCACCAGAGCGGTCATGCCGGTGCCGATGCCGATCACCACGCCCCACAACGCGACGAGCTGCCAGACCTGCGTCATGCCAAGCGAAAGCACGAGCGCCGAGACGACGATCAGCTGCGCGGCAAGCGTGACGTTGCGCAGGCCGTAGCGGTTGAGCAGGGCGGCCGCGAACGGCGCCATCAGCCCGAACAGGATGAAGCGGATCGACAGCGCGGAGGAAATTTCCGCCGTGCTCCAGCCGAACTCCTTTTGCAGCGGAACGATGAACACGCCGGGCGCGCCGACCGTGCCGGCGCTGATCAGCGCGGCGAGGAAGGTCACGCCGACCATCACCCAGCCGTAGTGGATGTTGCGGCGGGAAAGCGCTGCCGCGAGCCAGTTCGAGATCATTGGGCCTCAATGTTGATGGGCAGGCGTAAGGAGACCTGCGCGAGGATGCAGAATGACACGGAACGCGTCTGTCTCAAATGACAGAGTTCCCTCATTTTCAGACTTTCCTGCGTCAGTGCGCGAGGCGTTCCACCGCAATTGCCGTGGCCTCGCCGCCGCCGATGCAGAGCGCCGCAACGCCGCGCTTGAGGTTCTGCGCCTCGAGTGCATGCAGCAGCGTCACGATCAGCCGCGCGCCGGTCGCGCCGATGGGATGGCCGAGCGCGCAGGCGCCGCCGTTGATGTTCAGCTTGTCGCCGGGGATGCCGAGGTCGCGCTGCGCTGCCATCGCCACCACGGCAAAGGCCTCGTTGATCTCGAACAGGTCGACGTCACCTGCGCTCCAGCCAACCTTGTCGAGCAGCTTGCGGATCGCCGGGATCGGCGCCGTGGTGAACCATTGCGGCTCCTGGCTGTGCGTGGCGTGGCCCTTGATCTCGGCGAGGACCGGCAGGCCGCCCCGATCGGCGAGCGAGCGCTTGGTCAGCACCAGCGCGGCGGCGCCGTCGGCGTTGGCGGAGGAGGCCGCCGGCGTGATGGTGCCGTTGGCACGGAACGCCGGCTTCAATCCGGGAATCTTGGCCGGGTCAACCTTCAGCGGATGCTCGTCATTGGCGATGACGCGGGGACCCGCTTTCTCGGTCAGCGTGATCGGCGCGATCTCGGCCTTGAATGCGCCGCCCTCGACCGCCTTGCGGGCGCGGCTGAGTGTCTCCATCGCATAGGCGTCCTGGTCCTTGCGCGTGAACTGGTAGGCTTCCGCGGTCGCCTCGCCGAAATCGCCCATGGAGCGGCCGGTCTCGTAGGCGTCTTCAAGGCCATCCATCATCATGTGGTCGATGATACGGTCGTGGCCGGCGCGATAGCCGCCGCGCGCCTTGGCCAAAAGATACGGCGCGTTGCTCATGCTCTCCATGCCGCCGGAGACGACGATCTTGGCCGAGCCGGCGCGGATGATGTCGTGCGCCAGCATGGTCGCCTTCATGCCGGAGCCGCAGACCTTGTTGACCGTGGTCGCGCCGGTCGCATCGGGAAGGCCAGCCGCGCGCGCGGCCTGGCGCGCCGGCGCCTGGCCTTGGCCGGCCGGCAGCACGCAGCCCATGAAGACTTCATCCACCTTCTCGGGTGCGAGCCTGGCGCGTTCCAGCGCAGCTCCAATCACATGCGATCCGAGCTTGTGTGCGGCGAGCGGCGACAGTTCGCCCATGAAGCGGCCGAGCGGGGTGCGGGCGGCGGAGACGATGACGACGGGATCGGCGGCTTCGGCCATGACAAGACTCCCTGCGATGACGGGTAAGATTATGACCATCATATGATGCGGCGCAAAAAATGCAACCGCGGCAGGGATGAGAAAATGTCGTGGTTCGGATGAGATTTGGTCGTTCGATGGGGGAGGGCGCACCCACGGCACACTGTCATCGCCCGCGAAGGCGGGCGATCCAGTACTCCCTGACGGCTGTGATGGATCGAGAGGCCGCGGCGTACTGGATGCCCCGCCGGAGCCTGTCATCGGGCTCGCCGAAGGCGAGACCCGGTGGCGGGGCATGACACCGTCGTCGGAGCGGGCCTACCGCTTCCTGTTCACAAACGCTTGCATCAGCCGCGTCGGCTCGTCCGTCAGGAACGACTCGCCGAACACTTTGACGCTGAGATTGACCGACTCCGTCAGCGGCAGCTCCTCCCATCGCCGCAGCAGGGCCTTCTGCGAGCGCAGCGCCTCCGCACCGCATTCGAGCAACGCCTTCACCAAGTGCTCGACGGCCGCATCGAGCCCGCCTTCCGGCGCGACCTTGTCGACCAATCCCCAGGCCAGCGCCGTCGGCGCGTCGATATTCTCCGCCGTCATCACCAGCCAGCGCGCGCGGGCCCAGCCGATCAGGCGGGGCAGCAGCGCGGCGTGGATCACCGAGGGGATGCCGACGCGGACCTCGGGCATGCCGAAATGCGCATCGTGCGCCGCGATCCGGAAGTCGCAGGCGGCAGCGACCTCGAGCCCGCCGCCGAGGCACCAGCCGGGCATCCGCGCGATCACGGGAGCCGGGAAGGCGCGCACGGCTTCGCAGAGATCGCGCAGGCGGCTGATGAAGGCTTCGGCGGAGTTCTGGTCGAGCGTCGCCATCTCCTTGATGTCGGCGCCGCCAATCAGGCTCTTCTCGCTCTGCCCGCGCAGCACCGCGACGCGGATACTGCGATCGGAGCTGAGCTGCTGCAGGCCTTCGCGCACCGCGTCGGTCACGGGCGAGCCGAGGATGTTGAGCGAGCCAGCGTTGCAGATCGCGACATGAACGACACCGCGCGCATCGCGCGTCACACCGCAATGGTTGTTGAGCATTTCCATGATGGGTCTCGCATTTTCGTGGGCGTGCGCGCCAGCGCGCCGGTCGCGTTCACTTCCGTAGCGAAATGATCGGGTTGTCAAGCGGGGCGGGGCCGGTTGCCAGCGCCAAGTCCGCCGTATAGTATGATGCAAATCATATTAAGGGCGAGCCATGACTGACACGGAGCGACGCGACCTGTTTTCGCCGGAGGGCCGGCGCCAACGCGTGGTGGACTGGCAGGTTCCGGCACCGGTTGCCAGAGTGGCGTCGGGACTTTCGGGCATGGACGCCATGCTCGGAATTCGCGATGGTCGCTTGCCCCCGCCGCCCTTCGCAAAACTGATCGGCTTCGTCATGGCCGTGGTCGAGCCGGGGCGGATCGTGATGGAACTGGAGCCGCGGGAGGATCTCGAGAATACCATCGGGCTCCTGCATGGCGCCACGGCTGCGGCGCTGCTCGATACAGCCATGGGTTGTGCGATTTCCACCCGCCTCGAGGCTGGTCAGGGCTCGGTGACGCTCGACCTGAAGCTCACCTTCCTGCGGCCGCTCTCGGTCCGCTCCGGTCTGATCTCCGCCGAAGGCAAATTGATCAAGCTGGGACGGCAGACCAGCTACACCGAAGGCTTCGTTCGCGACGGCAAGGGGGCGCTTGCGGTGCACGCGACGGCCACGTTTTCCATGATCGGCACCAACTTAACTGCGAATTAATGCGCACTCGGGACGATTTGCGTGTTATTAGATGACTTCCGACATCCAATGAGAATTGCATGCGCTATTCCCGGGAACACAAGCAGGAAACCCACGACCGCATCGTGAGGAAGGCCTCGGTGCGGTTGCGCGAAAAGGGCGCCCATGGCATCGGCGTTGCCGACCTCATGAAAGAGGCCGGACTGACCCATGGCGGCTTCTACGCGCATTTCGATTCCCGCGAGGCGCTGGTGATCGAGGCCTTTGCCTACGCCATGGACCGCTCGATGGAGCATTGGCGCAAGCTCACCGGCGAGGCCTCTCCTGAAAAGCGGTTGGCACTGATCACGGAGAGCTATCTCTCCGCGCTGCACCGCGACAATCCCGGCCATGGCTGTTCGATTCCTGCGCTCGGTGCCGAGATCGCCCGCGAGAGTCCGAAGACGCGAAAGGCGTTCGCCGGCAAGCTCGACGAGATGGTCGAGATGATGACCGATTACATCCCGAACATGCCGCGCAAGGCCGCGCGAAAACAGGCGATCGCGACGCTCGCCACGATGGCCGGCACCATGCTGCTGGCGCGCATCGCCGGATCGAGCGAGCTCTCGGACGAGGTGCTCAAGGCGGGCCGGGACAGTGCGCTGGACGGCGCGAAGCGTGAGCCGAAGGCTGCGACGGCGAGGAAGGCGAAGCAGAATTAGGTGCCGTAGGGTGGGCAAAGGCGCCCTTGCGCCGTGCCCACCATCTCTCCACGGTTGCGGTTGGCATGGTGGGCACGCCGCGAGCCGCGCATTCGCGCATCTCGTAGCTTTGCCCACCCTACGAGGCCGGTGCTACCGTCCCGCAAACAACGCCCGCTCGCGCTCCACGATCTCGCCGATGTAATCCGCCACCGCCCGGATTCGCGCGAGGTCCTTGCTGTCGGCGTGCATCAGCATCCAGAACGTGCGCGTGATCGAGATCTCCTCCGGCAGCACGGCTTTGAGCTGCGGATAATCGCTCGCCATGAAATGCGGCAGCACCGCGATGCCGAAGCCCGAGAGCGTGGCGTTGAGCTGCGCGATCAGATTGGCGCTGCGGAAACGTGCGGAAATCTTCGGCGACACCTGCGGCAAATAGTCGAGCTCCGGCGTGAACAAGAGCTCTTCGATGTAACCGACAAAGCGGTGCTGCGGCAGGTCCTGCCGCGAGGTGATCTCTGGGAAGCGGTCGAGATAGGCGGGCGCGGCATAGAGCCCGAGGCGGTAGTCGAGCAGCTTGCGGCCGACGATGCGGCCTTCCTTCGGCATGGTCAGGCTGATCGCGATGTCGGCCTCGCGCTTGGAGAGGCTGAACAGCCGCGCGGTCGCTACAAGTTGCAGATCGAGATCGGGATACCGGTCGGCAAAGGGTGCGAGCCGCGGCGCCAGGAAGGCGGTGCCAAATCCGTCGGGCGCACCGATCCGGACCGTGCCGGTCAGCCGCGCCACCGAGCCGCCGACCTGCTCCTGGTTGGCGACGATGGTCGATTCCATCGCTTCGGCGCTGTCGGCGACGCGCTGGCCGGCCTCGGTGAGGAGATAGCCGGTCTTGCGCCGGTCAAACAGCTTGGCCGAAAGGTGCTTCTCCAGCCGGTCGACGCGGCGGATCACCGTGGCATGGTCGACCCCGAGCTGTTTTGCCGCAGCCGACACCGAGCCGCCCCGCACGATGGCCAGCACGAAGCGAAAGTCGTCCCAATCGATAGCGCCTTGATCCAGCATTTTCGCACATCTATGGTGCAATATCTCAGACTTGAATCCTATAAAATGCAGGTCGATAGGATTTGTCAAAGCGATCAAGCTCGGTTTCCAAGGAGATCATTCCATGCGTTCAATCGGACACTTCATCGGCGGCAAGGAGGTCAAGGGTACCTCGGGCCGCACCGCCGACGTTTTCGAGCCGATGACCGGTGACGTCCAGGCCAAGGTCGCGCTGGCGTCCAAGGCCGAGGTCCGCGCCGCCGTCGAGAACGCCCGCGCCGCGCAGCCGGAATGGGCCGCGACCAATCCGCAGCGCCGCGCCCGCGTGATGATGAAGTTCGTGGAGCTGGTTCAGCGCGACTACGACAAGCTCGCCGAGCTGCTGGCGCGCGAGCACGGCAAGACCGTGCCGGACGCCAAGGGCGACATCCAGCGCGGCCTCGAGGTCGCGGAATTCGCCTGCGGCATCCCGCACCTGATGAAGGGCGAGTACACCGAAGGCGCCGGCCCCGGCATCGACATCTATTCCATGCGCCAGGCTCTCGGCGTCGTCGCCGGCATCACGCCGTTCAATTTCCCGGCGATGATCCCGATGTGGAAGTTCGCCCCCGCGATTGCCTGCGGTAACGCCTTCATCCTCAAGCCGTCGGAGCGCGATCCCGGCGTGCCGATGCTGCTCGCCGAACTCATGATGGAAGCAGGCCTGCCGGCCGGCATCCTCAACGTCGTCAACGGCGATAAGGATGCGGTCGACGCCATCCTCGACGATCCCGACGTCAAGGCCGTCGGCTTCGTCGGCTCGACGCCGATCGCTCAGTACATCTATGAGCGCGCCGCGCAAACCGGCAAGCGCTGCCAGTGCTTTGGCGGCGCCAAGAACCACGCCATCGTGATGCCCGACGCGGACATGGACCAGGCCGTCGACGCGCTGATCGGCGCCGGCTACGGCTCGGCCGGCGAGCGCTGCATGGCGGTCTCGGTAGCGGTCCCCGTCGGCAAGGCCACCGCCGACCGCCTTATGGAGAAGCTGATCCCGCGTGTCGAATCCTTGAAGATCGGCACCTCGATCGATCCGTCGGCCGATTACGGTCCGCTGGTGACCCGAGAGGCGGTCGAGAAGGTCAAGAGCTACATCGACATCGGCATCAAGGAAGGTGCGACGCTGGCCGTGGACGGTCGCGGCTTCAAGATGCAGGGCTACGAGAACGGCTTCTATCTCGGCGGTTCGCTGTTCGACAACGTCACCAAGGACATGCGGATCTACAAGGAAGAGATCTTTGGCCCGGTGCTCTCGGTCGTGCGGGCGCACGACTACAAGGAAGCTCTGGCGCTGCCGTCCGACCACGACTACGGCAACGGCGTTGCGATCTTCACCCGCGACGGCGACGCGGCGCGCGACTTCGCCGCCAAGGTGAACGTCGGCATGGTCGGCATCAACGTGCCGATCCCGGTCCCGATTGCCTATTACACCTTCGGCGGCTGGAAGAAGTCGGGCTTCGGCGATCTCAACCAGCACGGCCCGGACGCGGTCCGCTTCTACACCAAGACCAAGACGGTGACCTCGCGCTGGCCGTCCGGCGTCAAGGAAGGTGCGGAGTTCTCGATCCCGCTGATGAAGTAGGGCTGTTGCCCAGCCCGTCATTGCGAGGAGCGTAGCGACGAAGCAATCCAGAGTCTTTCTGAGGAGGCAGCCTGGATTGCTTCGCTGCGCTCGCAATGACGATGGACAAGAGGGTAGGCGTCAGCATGCAGTTCGCTCTGAACGAGGATCAGATCGCGGTTCGCGACATGGCGTTGGCGTTTGCGGCGGAGAAGATCGCCCCGCACGCGCTGCGCTGGGACGAGGAGAAGCATTTCCCCGTCGACGTGATGCGCGAGGCGGCGGCCCTCGGCATGGGCGGAATCTACATCCGCGACGATGTCGGCGGCTCCGCGATGACGCGGTTCGACGCGGCGCTGATCTTCGAGGCGTTGGCGACGGGCTGTCCGACCACCTCGGCGTTCATCTCCATCCACAACATGGCGAGCTGGATGATCGATGCCTACGGCAGCGACACCCAGCGCCAGAAGTGGTTGCCAAAGCTCTGCACCATGGAGCTGATCGCGAGCTACTGCCTGACCGAGCCGGGCGCCGGCTCGGATGCAGCGGCGCTGCGCACCCGCGCGGTGCGCGATGGCGACCATTACGTGCTCAACGGCCAGAAGCAGTTCATCTCCGGCGCCGGCGGCACTGATGTGCTGGTCGCGATGGTCAGGACCGGCGGCGACGGCCCCGGCGGCATCTCGACCCTCGTCATCGAAGGCAACACGCCGGGCGTGTCGTTCGGCGCCAACGAGCGCAAGATGGGCTGGAACGCGCAGCCGACCCGCGCCGTGGTGTTCGAGAACGCGCGCGTGCCGGTCGCCAACCGGCTGAGCGAGGAGGGCGTCGGCTTCAAGATCGCGATGGCCGGCCTCGATGGCGGCCGCCTCAACATCACGGCGTGTTCTCTTGGTGGTGCCCAAACTGCGCTCGACAAGGCGCGCGCCTACATGAAGGAGCGCAAGGCCTTTGGAAAGCGCCTCGACGAATTCCAGGCGCTGCAATTCCGCCTCGCCGACATGGCGATCGAGCTCGAAGCCGCACGCACCTTCCTGTGGCGCGCAGCCGCCGCGCTGGACCGCAAGGACCCTGATGCCACCATGCTGTGCGCGATGGCCAAGCGCTTCGGCACCGATGTCGGCTTCGAGGTCGCCAATCACGCCCTCCAGCTTCACGGCGGCTACGGCTACTTAAGCGAATACGGCATCGAGAAGATCGTGCGCGATCTGCGCGTGCACCAGATCCTCGAAGGCACCAACGAAATCATGCGGCTCATCGTGGCGCGCAAACTGATCGAGGGCGCGCGATGAGTTCAGTGGAAGAGGGCGATCTGGTCGCCCGTGTCGAGGGCGCAGCCGGCGTGATCCGGCTCAATCGCCCCAAGGCGATCAACGCCGTGACGCTGGAGATGTTTCGTGATATCGACAAGGCGCTCGACCGTTTCGAGGCCGATCCTGCAGTTGTCGTGATCCTGCTCGAGGGCGCCGGCGAGCGCGGCCTGTGCGCCGGCGGCGACATCCGCACGCTCTGGGAAAGCTCGAAGGTCAATGGTGACCTCGGCAAGATCCTGTGGCGGGAGGAATACATCCTCAACGCCCGGATCAAGAAGTTTCCCAAACCCTATGTCGCCTTCATGGACGGCATCGTGATGGGCGGCGGCGTCGGGCTCTCCGCCCATGCCAGCCATCGCGTCGTCACCGACCGCACCAAGCTTGCGATGCCCGAGGTCGGGCTCGGCTTCTTCCCCGACGTCGGCGGCACCTATCTGCTATCGCGCTCGCCGGGCGAGATCGGCACCTATTTCGGCCTGACCGGCCAGACCATGAACGGGCCCGATGCCGTCCACGCGAAGTTCGCGGATGCCGTGGTGCCGGCGGCCAAATGGCCGGAGCTGCGCGGGGCGCTGACGAAGGTTCGCCAGGGCGTGAGCGCGACCGAGGTCAGCAAGCTCATCAACGGGTTCGCGACTGGTGAGATCGCGGGGCCGGTCGCCGCAAAGGAACCTGTTATCGACGCATTGTTCGGCTTCGACCGTATGGAAGACATCTTCGGCGCGCTGAAGCGCGACGGCTCGGAGTTTGCGCTGGCGACGCTGAAGACGCTGAACGAAAAATCGCCGCGGGGCATGGTGGTGACGCTCAAGCTGCTGCGGCTCGCGCGCGCGGCGTCGAGCCTGGAGGAGTGTCTGGTGCGCGAATATCGTGCCGCGCTCGAAGTCTTCCGCAGCGACGATTTCCGCGAGGGGGTGCGCGCTGCCGTGATCGACAAGGACCGCAATCCGAGCTGGTCGCCGCCCCGAATCGAGGACGTGACGCCGCAGATGCTGGCGCCGTATCTCGCCGAGATCGGCGCCGACGAATTGAAGTTCAACCAATAACGTCTCAAGCGGAGGAAACGAAGATGGCCACGATCGCATTCATCGGTCTCGGCAACATGGGCGGCCCGATGGCCGCCAACCTGGTCAAGGCCGGCCACAAGGTGATGGCGTTCGACCTCGTCGAGGCGTCGCGCGCGCAAGCCAAGGCCGACGGCGCAGCCATTGCCGACAGCGCCGCGAGCGCGGTGAAGGGGGCCGAGGTCGTCGTCACCATGCTGCCGGCCGGCAAGCACGTGCTCGGCGTCTGGAGCGAGGTCGTTCCCGTCATGGGCAAGGGCGCGCTGATCATCGATAGTTCCACCATCGACGTCGAGAGCGCGCGGCAGGCGCATGCGCTGGCGGGCAAGCACGGCGTGCTCTCGGTCGACGCGCCGGTCTCGGGCGGCACCGGCGGCGCCAAGGGCGCAACGCTCACCTTCATGTGCGGCGGCGAGGAGAGCGCGTTTGCGGCGGCAAAACCCGTGCTGGAGAAGATGGGCAAGAAGATCGTCCATTGCGGCGGCGCCGGCGCAGGCCAGGCGGCCAAGATCTGCAACAACATGATCCTCGGCATTTCCATGATCGCGGTGAGCGAGGCGTTTGCGTTGGCTGAGAAGCTCGGGCTGTCGCATCAGGCGCTGTTCGACGTCGCCTCGACCTCGTCGGGCCAGTGCTGGTCGCTCACGACCTATTGCCCGGTGCCGGGCCCGGTGCCGACCTCGCCGGCCAACAACGATTACAAGCCGGGCTTTGCCTCGGCGCTGATGGTGAAGGACCTGACGCTGGCGCAGGATGCCGCGAAGGCTGCGGGCGCGGCCACGCCGCTCGGCAAGCACGCGCAGGAGATCTATCAGTCTTTCGACGCAGCCGGCCAGGGCGGGGTGGATTTTTCCGGAATTATCAAGCACGTTCGCAGCCTCGCTGGAAAATAGCGAGGCTTTGCCCGTAGCCCGGATGGAGCGAAGCGAAATCCGGGACAGCTGCTTCCAATTGCGGTGCCGGCCCCGGATTGCGCTTCGCTCCATCCGGGCTACGCTCGAAGATCAATTCGACGGGCCCCGACCATGACGACATTTCAGGAAGCGCGCGCGTTTCTTCTAAGGCACCGCACGGATTACGAGACAGCGGTCAAGGATTTCCGCTGGCCCGATCCGGTTCCGTTCAACTGGGCGCTCGACTGGTTCGACGCCGGGCTGGCGGCGGATGCGGAAGCTAAGGACCGGCCCGCGCTCTGGATTGTCGATGCCGCGCAGGACAGACAGACAAAACTCTCCTTCGCGGCGCTGTCGCAGCGCTCCAACCAGGTCGCGAACTTCCTCCGCGCGCAGGGCTTGAAGCGCGGCGATCATCTCCTGCTGCTGCTCGGCAACGTGGTACCGCTGTGGGAGACAATGCTGGCTGCGATGAAGCTCGGCGTCGTCGTGATCCCGGCGACGACGCTGCTCACCGCCGAGGAGCTTCGCGACCGGCTCGATCGCGGCAAGGCGAAGGCGGTGGTGGCCGCAGAGGACCAGGTGGCGAAATTCGCAAGCCTGGGCGCGGAGAACATCGTTCGCATCGTGGTCGGCGCGACCTCGGATGGCTGGCTGGCTTATGACGAGGCGGCGAAAGCGTCGGACGCGTTCACGCCCGACGGCCCGACCAGGGCCGACGACCCGATGCTGCTCTATTTCACCTCGGGCACGACGGCAAAACCAAAGCTGGTGCGCCACAGCCAGCGCAGCTACCCCGTCGGCCATCTCTCGACCATGTACTGGATCGGCCTGAAGCCCGGCGATGTCCATCTCAACATCTCTTCGCCCGGCTGGGCCAAGCATGCCTGGAGCTGCTTCTTTGCGCCGTGGAATGCGGGCGCGACCGTGTTCGTGGTCAACCAGCCGCGCTTCGATGCAAAAGGCCTGCTCGCCACCATCGGCCGCTGCGGCGTCACCACGCTGTGCGCGCCGCCGACGGTGTGGCGGCTGTTCATCCAGGAGGACCTGGCATCGTTCAAGGTGGCGCTTCGCGAGGTCTGCGGCGCCGGCGAGCCGCTCAATCCTGAAGTGATCGACCAGGTGCAGGCCGCCTGGGGCCTCACCATCCGCGACGGCTACGGCCAGACCGAGACCACCGCGCTCGCCGGCAATTCGGCAGGGCAAAAGATCAAGGTCGGCTCGATGGGCCGGCCGCTGCCGGGCTATCGCGTGCAGATCAGCGATGCCGACGGCCATCCGGCCAAGGAGGGCGAGGTGGCGCTGGTGCTCGGCGCCGACCGTCCCGCCGGCCTGATGCAGGGCTATCAGGGCGACGACGGCGGATTGTCCGGTGCGGAAGGCGAGCTTTACCGCAGCGGCGATGTCGTGTTCGAAGATGAGGACGGCTATCTCACCTTCGTCGGTCGCTCCGACGATGTGTTCAAATCGTCCGACTACCGCATCAGCCCGTTCGAGCTGGAGAGCGTGCTGCTGGAGCATGAGCTGGTGGCGGAAGCCGCGGTGGTGCCAAGTCCTGATCCGATCCGGCTCGCGATCCCCAAGGCCTTCGTGCTGCTGACGTCGGGAGCGGAGCGCTCGCCGGCGACGGCGCTCTCGATCTTCCAGCATCTGCACACGCGCCTTGCGCCGTTCAAGCGCATCCGCCGCCTCGAAATCGTCACGGAGCTGCCGAAGACGATCTCTGGAAAAATCCGTCGTGTGCAGCTACGCAGGCTGGAACGCGACGATGATCGCAATGATCCGCTGCGCGGACGGGAATTCCGTGAGGAGGATTTTCCGGAGCTGGCGAAAGCCAGGGGTGATAGCTAAGTGAACGAAGAGAGCTCGTCATTCCGGGGCGATGCGCAGCATCGAGCCCGGAATGACGGCCGTTGGAGTGACTGAATGAACGAAGTCTGGAAGAAGCCGCCCATCTCCCTCGAGGCCTATCAGGCCATGGTCGGCAAGGAGATCGGCGTGTCCTCATGGCACCTGATCGACCAGCCCCGCATCGACACCTATGCCGACGTGATCGAGGATCACCAGTTCATCCATGTCGATCCGGAACGTGCGAAGAAGGAAACCGCCTTCGGCACCACCATCGCGCACGGCTTCCTGACGATGTCGCTGATGTCGATCATGTCCTATGAGGTGATGCCGGTGATCGCCGGCACCACGATGGGCGTCAATTACGGCTTCGACAAGCTACGCTTCATCTCGCCGGTGCGCTCGGGCAAGCGCGTCCGCGGTCGTTTCGTGCTGGCGGAAGCCAAGCTGCGCAAGCCGAACGAATTGCAGTCCCGCACCAACGTCACGGTGGAGATCGAAGGCGAGGACAAGCCCGCGCTGGTCGCGGAATGGCTCGGCCTGATCTATTTCGCCTGATGCCGCTCGTCGTTAGGTGGGCTTGACCCGGCAACCCATCGCTGCTCAAAAGCTGCCCAAATCGGTGCGCTCGAACCCTCTCCCCTTGTGGGAGAGGGTGGCTTCGCGAAGCGAAGCCGGGTGAGGGGTCTCTCTCCGCGAGCACATCTGTGGAGAGAGACCCCTCATCCGGCGCTTTGCGCCACCTTCTCCCGCAAGGGGAGAAGGGAAGCAGACAGGAACTGCACTCATGGCAATCAGGTTCGACGGACGCGTCGCCATCGTCACCGGCGCGGGCAATGGTCTGGGGCGCGCGCATGCGCTGGGATTGGCGAGCCGCGGTGCCAAGGTCGTTGTCAACGATTTCGGCGGCGCGCGCGATGGCACCGGCGGTTCGCTGTCGCCCGCGGAAGCCGTGGTCGAGGAGATCCGTAAAGCGGGCGGCACCGCGATGGCCGACGGCGCTGATGTCTCGAACTTCGAGCAGGTCACCGCCATGGTCGAGCGCGCCACCAAGGAGTGGGGCAGCGTCGATCTCCTGTGCGCCAATGCCGGCATCCTGCGCGACAAGTCGTTCGGCAAGATGGAGGCCGCTGATTTCCAGAAGGTGCTGGACGTGCATCTGGTCGGCACCTTCTATTGCTGCAAGGCTGCCTGGGCCGGCATGCGCGACCGCAACTACGGTCGCATCGTGCTGACAACGTCGTCCTCCGGCCTCTACGGCAATTTCGGCCAGGCCAATTACGGCGCGGCCAAGTCCGGCATGGTCGGCCTGATGAACGTGCTGGCGGAAGAAGGCCGCAAGAACAACATCCGCGTCAACATCATCTCGCCGACGGCCGCGACCCGCATGACCGAAGAGCTGCTGCCGCCGCAGGCGCTGCAGCTGATGAAGCCGAACGCGATCACGCCCGCGGTCGAGTACATGCTGAGCGAGGATGCGCCGACCCGTACCATCATGGGCGCAGGTGCCGGCTCGTTTGCGGTGATCAAGATTGTCGAGAGCGAGGGCATCAACCTGCCGGAGTCCGAATGGACGCCCGACGCCATCGCCGCGCATTTCGCAGAGATCAGCGAAATGTCGAAGGCGAAGGCGTTGCAAGGCGCGTTCGAGCAGACGCAGAAATACGTGGCACAGGCTGCGGCGAGGGCGGGCATAAAGCTCTAGCTCCGCTGTCATTCCGGGGCGCCCGAAGGGCGAGCCCGGAATCCATCGCACCACCGTCTCTGCCGCCCAATGGATTCCGGGCTCGCCCTTCGCGCGCCCCCGTTGCGCACTTGCGCAATCGGGAATGACGCTGTTTCTGGTGCGAGAATCTGGCCTAAACTCCCGCCATGACCACAACGGACAACCACATCGCGGTCATCGGTGCCGGTCCCGCCGGGCTGATGGCGGCGGAGGTGCTGGCGCAGGGCGGCGCCCGTGTCACCGTGTACGACGCGATGCCATCCGCGGGCCGCAAATTCCTGATGGCGGGCCGGGGCGGCCTCAATCTCACCCACAGCGAGCCGCTGCCGCAGTTCATGGCGCGATATCGCGCGGCGGCACGGAGGCTGCAAGCGGCGATCGAGGCGTTTCCACCCGATGCCTTGCGCGCCTGGAGTGAGGCACTGGGTGAGCCGACCTTCGTCGGTACCAGCGGCCGTGTGTTTCCGAAGGCGTTCAAGGCCTCGCCCTTGCTGCGCGCGTGGCTGCGGCGGCTCGATGCCAGCGGCGTCCGCTTCGCCTTTCGCCATCGCTGGACCGGCTGGGACGGCGAGGGGCGGCTGGTGTTTCAGACATCCGAGGGTGCAGGTGCCATCGCAGCCAAAGCCAAGGTCCTCGCGCTCGGCGGCGCGAGCTGGCCACGGCTCGGCTCCGACGGCGGCTGGGTGACAATTCTGGCGGACAAAGGCATCGCGATATCGCCGCTGCGGCCTGCCAATTGCGGCTTCACCGTTGCCTGGTCCGATGTCTTCCGCACGCGGTTCGAAGGCCAGCCGCTCAAGGGGATTGCGCTGGACTTCGGCGCGCACAGCCTGCGCGGCGAGGCGATCGTCACGCGGGCCGGGATCGAGGGCGGGGCGATCTACGCGCTCTCGGCGGAATTGCGCGAGGCGATTGCCGTGAGCGGCGAGGCGGTGCTGCACGTTGCCTTGCGTCCGGACGTCGATCGGGCCGAGCTGACCAGGCGCCTGTCTGCATCGCGCGGCAAGCAATCCTTCTCCAACTTCCTGCGCAAGGCCGCGCAGCTCTCGCCCATCGCGGTCGGACTGCTTCAGGAAGCCACGATCGGGACGGGACAGTCGCTGTCGGCGATCTCGCCCGAACGATTGGCGGCGCTGATCAACGCCGTGCCGATCAAGCTGACCGGCGTCGCGCCGATCGCGCGCGCGATCTCCAGTGCTGGCGGCATTTCGTTCGATGAACTCGATGCGGACTACATGATCCGCAAGCTGCCCGGCGTCTTCGCCACGGGGGAGATGCTGGACTGGGAAGCGCCGACGGGTGGGTATCTGCTGCAGGCGTCGTTTGCGACAGGCGCGGCCGCCGGCAGGGGTGTGCTGGAGTGGCTGCGGCGCTAACCTACGTCATTGCGAGCGCAGCGAAGCAATCCAGAATCTTTCCGCGGCGACAGTCTGGATTGCTTCGTCGCAAGTGCTCTTCGCAATGACATTTGTGGAAGCACCGCTTACCGCAGCTTCCCCCGCGCCGCGACCGGCAGCGTGCCGATGATTTCCTCGCCGCGCACCATCACCACCTCGTCCATCATGTTGACGACGACGCAGACATGGTTCGGCACGATGCGGACGACGTCGCCGACATTGGGACGCGTGTTGCTGCGGGAGAGGTCGAGGAAGCCGTGCTCCTCGGCAAAGCGCGCGATCTTGGCTTCGGGATGCTCCAGGATCAGGCCGTGGCCGTCGAGCCCGCCGGTATCCGTGGTCAGCGTCTTCGAGCCGGCGTCGAGGATGCCGCGCTCGGGCGCGGCGCGGCTGACCACCGTCGAATAGATGTGCAGCGCGCAGTCGTCCCAGCTGGCGACGCCGGCCGCGACCTGCATGCGGTCGTTGTAGATGTAGGTGCCGAAGCGATGCTCGGTGCCGCCCTTGAGCTTGCCGAGATTCTTCAGGTTCGGCGTGCCGCCGGTCGAGACGATCTTTGCATCCAGCCCGTGCGCGCGCACGCCGGCCAGCGCCTCGTCGTAGAACTTCTGCGCATCGGCCCAGCCGGTTTCGGTCGGGTAGAGCATGAAGCCGGCGAATTGCAGTCCCTTGGACGCAGCGATCTCGCGGGCGAGCGCGATCGCTTCGGCCGGGGTCTCGACGCCGGCGCGCTTGCGACCGGTATCGCATTCGACCACGACCGAGAGCGGCCGGCCGGATGCGGCGGCTGCCTTGGGCAGGCCAGCAACGACGGTCGAATTGTCGGCGGCGACCGTCATGTTCGCCTTGGCCTGGAGCGCGCCGAGTCGCGCCATCTTTTCTTCGCCGAGCAGATTGTAGCTGATCAGGATGTCGTCGATGCCGGCATTGGCCATGATCTCGGCTTCGCCGAGCTTCTGGCAGGTGATGCCCTTGGCGCCGGCCGCGATCTGCATCTTCGCGATCGTCGGATTCTTGTGCGTCTTGATGTGCGGCCGGCTGGCGATGCCGGCGTCGTCGCAGGCCTTCTGGATCCGCGCGATGTTGCGCTCGACCCTGTCCATGTCGATGACGGCGCAGGGCGTGCCGTATTCGCGGGCGATCTTGGCGGCGAGGGTGGTTGTCATGGAAGTCTCTTGGTTGGCGCGCATTCTGATCGCAAAGCCGGTGTCCACTTTTGCAGAATGCGCGCTAGGCTTGTTCTATCTCTTCACGCAGCATTTCAAGTTCGAGCCAGCGCTCTTCGGCGGCAGACAGTTCTTCATGGGCCTTGGCGATGGCGGCCGACGTATCGTCGAATTTCTTGCGATCCCGGGTGTAGAGGTTGGGATCGTCGAGCACGCGCTGCAGCTTGGCGATGTCGGCGTGCAACGTCTCCATCTTCTTCGGCAACGTTTCCAGCGCGTGTTTCTCGTTGAAGCTCAGCTTCCGCTTGGGCGCGGACGCGGGAGCCGCTGAGTGTTCCTCTCTTTTGTCCGTGGCAGGCTGGACCTTCACCGTCTCGCGCTTCAGGTCGGCGCCGCGCTGCGCCAGCATGTCGCTATAGCCGCCGGCATATTCGATCCACTTGCCATTGCCCTCAGGCGCGATCACGGAGGTGACGACGCGGTCGAGGAAGTCGCGGTCATGGCTGATGAGGATGACGGTGCCCTCGTAGTCACCGAGCATCTCCTCGAGCACGTCGAGGGTATCGAGGTCGAGATCGTTGGTCGGCTCGTCCAGCACCAGCAAGTTCGAGGGTTTCGCCAGCGCACGCGCCAGCATCAGGCGGCCGCGCTCGCCGCCGGAGAGCACCTCGAGCGGCGTGCCGCGCTGCTCCTGCGCGAACAGAAAATCCTTCATGTAGCCGACGACATGCTTCGGCTTGCCGCCGACCATGACGTGGTCGCCGCGGCCGCCGGTCAGTGCTTCCGCCAGCGTCGTCTTCGGGTCGAGGCTTTCGCGGTGCTGGTCGAGCGTCGCCATCTCCAGATTGGCCCCGAGCCGCAGGGTGCCGGAATCCGGCTGCGCGCCGCCGGTGAGCAAATTGACCAGCGTGGTCTTGCCGGCGCCGTTCGGCCCGATGATGCCGAGCCGGTCGCCGCGCTGAATGCGGGTGGAGAAAGTCTCGACGATCTTGCGCTCGCCATAGGCCTTGGTGATGGCCTTGGCCTCGATCACCAGCTTGCCGGATTGTTCCGCCTCCGCCGCCGCAAGATTGGCGCTGCCGGCCGTGCCGCGATAGTTGCGGCGCTGGTCGCGCAAGGCATGCAGATTGGCGAGCCGCTTGACGTTGCGCTTGCGGCGGCCGGAGACGCCGTGGCGCAGCCAGTGCTCCTCGTCGACGATCTTGCGATCGAGCTTGTGCTGGTCGCGCTCTTCCTCGGCCAGCACCTCGTCGCGCCAGGCCTCGAACGAGGCAAAACCGCGGTCGATCTGCTTGATCCGGCCGCGGTCGAGCCAGGCGGTGGAGCGCGACAGATTGGTCAGGAAGCGGCGGTCGTGACTGATCAGCACCAGCGCGCTGCGGCGGCTGTCGAGCTCCTGTTCCAGCCATTCGATGGTGGAGAGATCCAGATGGTTGGTCGGCTCGTCCAGCAGCAAGATGTCGGGCGAGGGCGCCAGCACGCACGCGAGCGCCGCGCGGCGGGCCTCGCCGCCGGAGAGATTGTGTGGGTTCTCGTCGCCGGTGAGGCCAAGCTGCTCCAGCAGATAGCGCGCCTGGTGCTGGTCGTCGCCGGGCGCAAGTCCCGCCTCGACATAAGCGAGCGTGGTCTTGTGCTCGCCGAAATCCGGCTCCTGCGGCAGATAGCGGACGGTCGCGCCCGGCTGCACGAAGCGCGTGCCGCCGTCGGGCTCGACGAGGCCGGCCGCGATCTTCAGCAGCGTCGACTTGCCGGAGCCGTTGCGGCCGATCAGGCAGACGCGCTCGGAAGGCGCGACATTGAGCTCGACGCCGCTCAGCAGCGGCGTGCCGCCAAAGGTCAGCCTGATGTCTTTGAGTTGGATCAGCGGCGGCGCCATGACTAGCCTTGACTCAGATTCTGGCTGGTTGCGGCCTGATCGGCGCGGCGGCGCTGGATCCGGCGCAGCGTCTGGTCGAGCGCCGAGAGGAAGGCGGAGCGGTCGCGCGGCGCGAACGAGCGCGGGCCGCCGGTGACTTCGCCGGCCGAACGCAGATCCGTCATCAGATTGCGCACCGCCAGCGTCATCCCGATCGATTCCTCCGTGAACGGCTTGCCGTTCGGCGCGATCACGTCGGCGCCCGCCTTCACGCAGCGGCTCGCCAGCGGAATGTCTGATGTCACGACCACGTCGCCGGGCCTGGCGCGTTCGGCGATCCAGTCGTCGGCCGCGTCCATGCCGGCCCCCGCCGCGATGCGCTCGATGAGGGGATCGTGGGGCACGCGAATGAAGTTGCCGGCAACCACGCTCACGGGCACGCCGTGCCGGAGCGCGACGCGGTAGATCTCGTCCTTCACCGGACAGGCGTCGGCGTCGACATAGATGCGGGTGGGGGTGTCAGTCATTGGCGGCGTGGTACCTCATTCGGGCCGCAAAGGCGAGGGGATTGACCCTGGTTCCTCAGGGCCTACCATCGGCCCGAAACAACAAGAATCCAGGCAAGAATCCAGGGAAGGCCCGCCATGCCGAACCGGCTCGAAACCTACCGCGTCGCGGCCTACAACACCGCAAAACAATCCGAAAACAAGATGCACGACGACACGGTGGCGCGCCGCTTCGGCTTCGAGGGCGGACTGGTCCCGGGCGTCGATGTCTTCGCCTATATGATGCATGTGCCCCTGGCGCGCTGGGGCCGCGATTTCCTCGCCCGCGGGTTGGTCGAGGCCCGCTTCATCAAGCCGGTCTATGACGGCGAGCCCGCGGATGTCGACGCGACCGAGCACAATGAGCTTCTCACGATCGAGGTGTTCAGCCGCACCGAACTCTGCGCCACCGGCACGGCGTCGCTGCCGGTGGCGGCGCCGGCGATTTCATTGAGCGACTATGTCGAGGTCCCCGCGGCCGCCGAGCGCAGGCCGGTCAGCCCCGCGACGTTCGAGACCGGAAAATGGCTGGGCACGATTCCGCGCCGCTGGGCCGGGCAGGATGCGGCTGACTACCTCGCCGACATCAGGGAAGCCGATCCGATCTTCGCGCGCGAGGGGCTCGGTCATCCCGGACTGATCCAGCGCGTGATGAACCGCTTGCTGGTCGACAACACCATCCTGGGCCCGTGGATTCACGTCGGCAGCCGCATGCAGCTGCTGTCCGCCGCACGCGCCGGCGACGAGATCACCGCGCGGGCAAAGGTCACGGCGAATTACGAAAAGAAAGGCCACCGCTTCGTCGAGCTCGATGCGCTGGTCGTCGCCAACGGCACCACCCCGCTGGCGCACTGCCAGCACACCGCAATCTACCAGCCGCGCGAGCAGGCGGCGGCGTAGGGCAGGGCAAAGCCGCCCGGTCAGGCCGCAGGGCAATCGCATATGCAAGCTGTTTCTCTGCTGCCATCCCTTCGAGACGCCCGCCTTTGGGCGGGCCCTCAGGATGAGGGCAGAGTGCGGCACCAATTTCAACAGGCAAGCCTGCCGCTTAGCCTCATCCTGAGGAGACCGCGGAGCGGTCGTCTCGAAGGACGAGGCGCGCGCCCAGGCCGCCACCAAAACGTCAAATGCGATTGCCCTGGGTCAGGCCGGGCACACGACACGCGCTTGAACGCGAGCATGTGAACGGCCGCGGGGCTTGACGCGTTCATTGGCGATGCCACGTCTGTCCAAACGGCATCGTGAGCTCGTATCATGTGGCGCGGAATCCTTGTTGTTCTCTTGCTGGCGATCTCGACGGTTGCCGCCGACGCGCGGCCCCGGCAGATCAATCCGATTCCGTTTTCGCACGAGCCTTGCAGTGTGCTCGACGGACGTCCCTGCACGCCGTCCTATTGCAGCCCGCTCGAGCCCGGTCCCTGCATTCCCGAAATCGACTATCCGTACGGGCAGAACCTCCAGCTCACCATCGAGAGCGCGCCCTCCGCGTCCGACCGCGCCAAGTATCAGAGGCCGGATCACGATCTCGACACGATCGGCGACCTCTTCGCCGAGCTGCGCAGCTGCTGGTCGCCGCCATCAGACAACACGCGCGCGGGCATGCAGATGTCGGTGCGCTTCAGCTTCAACAAGGCGGGTGGCCTGATCGGCCCGCCGCGCCTCACCTACGCGACCGCGGGCGTGCCGGCCGGCATCCGGACGAGCTATCTGAACGCCATCAACTCATCGCTGAATGCATGTCTGCCGCTGAAATTCACCAACGGCCTCGGAGGCGCCCTGGCGGGCCGTCCGATCGCGATCCGGTACGTCGATAACCGCGATTTGGGCAAGTAACCGCGAGGACTCCTCTATCCCCTCATCCTGAGGAGCGCGTTCTTCACGCGCGTCTCGAAGGATGAAGGCCGAGCTGCGCCAGCCGGGCCTCATGCTTCTACCGGCGATGTGTCGCATCGTCCGGAGACGCCGCGTTGCGCCTCCTCACCATGAGGAGTGAGAGTTGCGAATGGCGGCCAATCGATGATACCTCAGAGACGGGGGCGCTTGCCAAAGGGGAGGATGTCGTGGGTCTGCTGGTCATGATCCTGGGGCTGGTGCTGTTTTTCGCGGCCCATGGCTTCACAACGAAACGCAAGGCGCGCGCGCAGGCCATCGCAAGGCTGGGCGAGGGGACCTACAAGATCCTCTATTCGCTCGTCTCGCTGGCAGGGCTCGCGTTGATCATCTGGGGCTTTGCTCATTATCGCAGCTCCGGCTGGATCGACGTCTGGTATCCGCCGAAGGCGATGAAGCACATCACGCTCGCGCTGATGTTGCCCGCCGTCATCCTGGTGGTTGCCGCGTATATGCGCGGCCGCATCTATGCGACGCTGAAGCATCCGATGCTGGCCGGCATCAAGCTGTGGGCGGCCGCGCATCTGCTCGCCAATGGCGATCTCGGTTCCATCATCCTGTTTGGCTCGTTCCTGGGCTGGGCTGTGTATGATCGCATCACGCTCAAACATCGCACCGATAGCGGCGGGCCGCCGATTCCGGTGGGCGGCGTCACCAACGATCTGATCGCGGTCGCGGTCGGCGTTGTCGCCTATCTGGCGCTGGCCTTCGCGTTCCATCCGGTCGTGATCGGTGTTCCCGTCATCGGTGTCTAGCCGGTCAGCACAAGACGGGATCCGGATATCCGTGCGCGGAAGGTGACACAACAACAAGCCGAGGGCCCTCCGATGGATTGGTCGCAATCGCAGATCCCGCCGATGCGGCTCGAGGCGCGCTTTGGCGATCGGGTGGTGCCGGCATTTTCGGATCGGCCAGCGAACCTGTGGGCGATGATCGCCGATGCGTGCGCCCGCAATGCCGATGGCGAGGCGCTGATCTGCGGCAATGTCCGGCTGAGCTGGCGACAGGCGCTGGAGCAGTCCGCGCGGATCGCGGCGGGCTTTCGCAGGCTCGGCCTCCAACGCGGCGACCGTGTTGCGATCCTGCTCGGCAACCGCATCGAATTTCCGCTGCTTCTGTTCGCGGCTGCGCATGAGGGGCTGGTGACGGTGTTGCTCAGCACGCGCCAGCAGAAGCCGGAGATCGCCTATGTGCTCACCGATTGCGGCGCCAGGATCCTGATCCACGAGGCCGCGCTCGCCGAGCGGCTACCCGAGCCAGGGGACGTTCGGGATGTGATCCACCGCATCGCCGTCGACAACGATCCGGCGCTGTCGCGTTTCGCCGTGCTCGCCGACAACGCGCCGGCGCCTGCGCCGGTCGAGGTGAACGAGGAGGACACGGCGATGATCCTCTATACCTCGGGCACGACCGGCAGACCGAAGGGCGCGATGCTCGCCCATTGCAACATCGTCCATTCCTCGATGGTGTTCGTCTCCTGCCTGCAACTGACGGCGGCGGACCGCTCGATCGCAGCCGTGCCGCTCGGCCACGTCACCGGTGTCGTCGCCAACATCACGACCATGATCCGCTGCGGCGGCGCGCTGATCATCATGCCGGAGTTCAAGGCCGCCGATTACCTCAAGCTCGCCGCGCGCGAGCGCGTCACCTACACGGTGATGGTGCCGGCGATGTACAATCTCTGCCTGCTCCAGCCCGATTTCGACAGCTACGATCTGTCGAGCTGGCGCATCGGCGGTTTTGGCGGCGCGCCGATGCCGGTTGCGACCATCGAGAAGCTCAAGGCGCAGATTCCCGGCCTGAAGCTGATGAACTGCTACGGCGCGACCGAGACGACGTCGCCCTCGACGATCATGCCGGGCGAGCTGACGGAGAGCCATATCGACAGCGTCGGCCTGCCGTGCCCGGGCGCGCGCATCGTCGCGATGGGGGCGGATGGGCGCGAGCTGCCCCATGGCGAGATCGGCGAACTCTGGATCCAGAGCGCCTCCGTCATCAAGGGCTACTGGAATAACCCGAAGGCCACGGCCGAGAGCTTCACCAGCGGTTTCTGGCACTCCGGCGACCTCGGCTCGGTCGATGCGGACGGTTTTGTCCGCGTGTTCGACCGGCAGAAGGACATGATCAATCGCGGTGGCCTGAAGATCTATTCCGCCGAGGTCGAATCCGTGCTGGCCGGCCATCCCGCCGTGGTCGAAAGCGCGATCATCGCAAAATCGTGCCCGGTGCTGGGCGAGCGCGTTCACGCCGTGGTGGTGACGCGCGCGCCGGTGGCCGACGACGTCTTGCGGACCTGGTGCGCGGAACGCCTGTCCGATTACAAGGTCCCCGAGACCATGGTGATCACCGCCGAGCCACTGCCGCGCAACGCCAACGGCAAGGTGCTGAAGCGTCAGCTGCGGGAGCTGTTGGGAACCTGAGCCACGCAGGCGATTCTCCCGGGTTCATCCGGGTGGTTAACGCCTTGATCGGGCTCGCTTTGCCTTGCCACCGCCATATCGTTAGGGTACCTCGCCGCCACGTGGGGGACGGGATTCCTGACGCGATCGCTTTGGCGCGCGCACCCGAACGGGCATGGGATTAGCATAAGTGTCTGAATTATTTGACGAAGTCAACGAGGAAGTACGTCGCGAACAGCTCAAGAAGCTGTGGGACAAGTATTCGATCTACTTCATCGCCCTGATGGTGCTGGTCGTGGCCGCCGTCGGCGGCTGGCGCGGCTACCAGTATCTGGAGGCCAAGAAGGCCGCCGAGGCCGGCGCGGCCTTCGAGAAGGCCGTCGAGCTGTCCGAGCAAAACAAGCATGCGGAGGCCGAGACGGCCTTCACGGAGCTCGCTGCCAAGGCTCCTTCCGGTTATCGCACCCTGGCGCGACTGCGTGCTGCGGGCGAGGCCGCGAGCCGCGATCCCAAGGCCGCGGCGAAGATGTTTGACGACATCGCTGCCGATCGCAGCGTCGGTGGCGAGTGGCAGGATCTGGCGAAGATCCGTGCGGCTGGCTTGCTGCTCGACAGCGCGAGCTACGCCGACATGCAGCAGCGGCTCGAGGCCTCCGCCGCGCCGAAGTCGACCTTCCGCCACAGCGCCCGCGAGATGCTGGCGCTGTCGGCCTGGCGCAACAACGACACGTCCGCGGCCCGCAAATGGCTCGACGCGATTGCCGAGGACGGTGAAACGCCGCCGGGCCTGCGCTCGCGCGCCGAGGCGCTCCAGGCCCTGCTGCCGCCCGTCGCCAAAAGCTGACGACGGCCCTCTGACGTAAACGAGACACAAGATGCGCCGCACGCCACGCTTGATCGCAGCCGCCGTCCTGATCGCCTTCTCGGGCGCCCTGGGCGGTTGCTCCAGCTTCGATCCGAGCGATCTGCTCGACTTCCTCGACACCAAGAAGAAGCTGCCGGGCGACCGCAAGCCGGTGTTCCCGGAAGGCGTGCCGGGCCTCGAGCAGGGCGTGCCGAGGGATTTATACAAGGGCGCGCAGCAGCAGCCCGATCCGAACGCGCCTGCCGTGGCAGCCTTGCCCGCTGAGCCGCCGCCCGAGCCGGCCAAGCCGGCGAAGGGTGCCAAGTCGAAGTCCAGGCAGCCGGCCGCCGCCGCGGCGCCGGCTGATGCGCCCGCCGGCGAGGTCGATGGCGAGGCTCAGCCGGAGGCAGCGCCGCCCACGGCCGCTCCGCCGCCCAAGCAGAAGATCGTGCGCAAGCGCACCACCGCGCCGCCGCCGGATCAGCCCGTGCAGCAGGCGCAGCCGACCCAGACCACGCAGCAGCAATCGCAGGGCGGCTTCCCGGCGCCGCTGCCGAGCGGCAGCTTCTCGCGCTAGAGCAGGATCCGGAAAAGTGTGAAGCGGTTTTCCGAAAAGATCATGCTCAAACAAATATCCTCATTGCATTGACAGGCGCAGCCCCGGCAGCGCACGAATGACCGATGTCCTTCACGATCGCCATCATCGGCCGGCCCAATGTCGGCAAATCGACGCTGTTCAACCGCCTGGTCGGACAGAAGCTCGCGCTCGTCGATGATTTGCCGGGCGTCACCCGCGACCGCCGCGAGGGCGAGGCCAGGCTCGGCGATCTCAACTTCATCATCATCGATACCGCCGGCCTCGACGAGGGCGCCAGGGGCTCGCTGACCGCGCGCATGCAGGAGCAGACCGAGACCGCGATCGCGCAGGCCGACGCGCTGTTCTTCGTCATCGACGCCCGCATCGGCCTCACGCCCACCGACCGCGCGTTTGCCGATTTCGCCCGCAAGGCCAACAAGCCGGTGCTGCTGGTCGCCAACAAGAGCGAAGGCAAGCACGGCGATGCCGGCGCGATGGAAGCCTTCGCGCTCGGCCTCGGCGATCCCATCCAGATCTCGGCCGAGCATGGCGAGGGCATGGGCGAGCTTTACGATGCGCTCAGCAAGCTGATGCCGGAGCCCGTCGAGGAAGACGACGACGAGGACGACGCAGAGCTCTCGGAGGAGGAGGCGGCGACGCGTCCGATCCGGGTCGCCATCGTCGGCCGGCCCAATGCCGGCAAGTCGACGCTGATCAACCATCTGCTCGGCGAGGAGCGCCTGCTGACGAGCCCCGAAGCGGGCACCACGCGCGATTCCATCGCGGTCGAGATCGACTGGAAGGGCCGCGATTTCCGCGTGTTCGACACCGCGGGTCTGCGCCGGCGCTCGCGCATCGAGGAGAAGCTCGAAAAGCTCTCGGTTGCGGATGCGCTGCGCGCGGTGCGCTTTGCCGAGGTCGTCGTGCTGATGATGGACACGCAGAACCGCTTCGAGGAGCAGGATCTGCGCATCGCCGATCTGATCGAGCGCGAGGGCCGGGCGGTCGTGCTTGCCGTCAACAAATGGGACCTGATGGAGACCAAGGGCGGCGGCGCGATCTCGGGCCTGCGCCGCGACGCCGACCACTGGTTGCCGCAGCTCAAGGGCGTGCCGATCGTCGCCGTATCGGGCCTGATGGGCGAGGGCATCGACCGCCTGATGCAGGCGATCCAGGATGCCTACGCGATCTGGAACCGGCGCGTGCCGACGGCCGCGCTCAATCGCTGGTTCGAGCAGGCGATCCAGGCCAATCCGCCGCCCGCGGTGTCCGGCCGCAGGCTGAAGCTGAACTACATCACCCAGACGAAGGCGCGCCCGCCGAGCTTCGTGCTGTTCTGCTCGCGCGCCGATGCGGTGCCGCAATCCTATTTGCGCTACCTCACCAATTCCATGCGCGAGACCTTCGATCTGCCGGGCACGCCGGTGCGCATCACCTTGCGCGAGAAGGCCAATCCCTTCGCCCACAAGCGCAAGCGGCCATCGTGAGCAACGATGCCGGCGAGGCGACAGCGCAGGGCGCGCCGCCGGTCCGGCGCGGTGCCGTCGCCTTCATCTTCGTCACCATCCTGCTCGACATGCTCGCGCTCGGCGTGATCATGCCGATCCTGCCAAAGCTGATCGAAAGCTTCGTCGATAACGACACCGCACACGCGGCGCGCATCTTCGGCCTGTTCGGCACCGCCTGGGCGCTGATGCAGTTCGTGTTCTCGCCGGTGCTCGGTGCGCTGTCGGATCGGTTCGGACGGCGGCCGGTGGTGCTGCTGTCGAATTTCGGGCTCGCGGCCGACTACGTGCTGATGGCGCTGGCCCCGTCGCTGGTCTGGCTGTTCATCGGCCGCGTGATCTCCGGCATCACCTCGGCGAGCATCTCGACCGCCTTCGCCTATATCTCGGATATCACGCCGCCGGAGCGGCGCGCGGCGGTCTTCGGTAGGATCGGCGCCGCCTTCGGTGCCGGCTTCATCCTGGGGCCGGCGCTCGGCGGCCTGCTCGGCGACATCGATCCGCGCCTGCCGTTCTGGGCCTCGGCGGCTCTAAGCTTCGCCAACGCGCTCTATGGGCTCTTCGTCCTGCCGGAATCGCTGGCGCCCGACAAGCGCGCGCCGTTCCGCTGGAGGAGCGCCAATCCGGTCGGGGCACTGCATCTGTTGCGGTCCAACGCGGTGCTGGCCGCCTTGTCGGTCGTCAATTTCATCGCGCAGGTCGCCCACGTCGTGCTGCCCTCGACCTTCGTGCTCTATGCGACCTACCGCTATGGCTGGGATTCCAAGACGGTGGGCCTGACGCTGGCGATGGTCGGCATCTGCGCCATGGCGGTGCAGGGGCTCGCCATCGGCCCGATCGTGCGCGCGCTCGGCGAGCGGAATGCGCTGCTGCTCGGCCTGTGCTGTGGCGCGCTCGGCTTCGTGATCTTCGGCGCGGCGCCGACCGGGCCGCTGTTCTGGGTCGGGATTCCCCTGATGTCGCTGTGGGGCATCTCCGGTGCCGCCTCGCAATCGCTGATGACGCGGCTGGTCGCACCTGATCAGCAGGGCCGGTTGCAGGGCGCGACCGCGAGCGTCCAGAGCGTGTCGCAGCTCGTCGGCCCGTTCCTGTTCACGCTGACCTTTTCCTACTTCATCGGCGCCAGCGCGCCGCTGCATCTGCCCGGCGCGCCGTTCCTGCTTGCGGCGGTGTTGATGGTGGTCTGCGTGATGATCGCGGTGCGGACACTGGGCGTTGCGAAGACGGTCTCGTAGGGTGGGCAAAGCGAAGCGTGCCCACCATGTCTTGAGGCCGTAGAGAGATGGTGGGCACGGCGCAAGCGCGCCTTTGCCCACCCTACGACAGATACGAGCTCTCGCTTATTTCTTCACCAGCGGGCAGTCGCTCGCCTCGAGCGGCTTGGCCGCGTCTTCCGGCGCGATGGTGGCGACGAGCTTGTAATAGTCCCACGGGCCCTTCGACTCTTCGGGCTTCTTGACCTCGAACAGATAGGCCGGGATGAGGCGGCGGCCGTCGGCGCGCAGCGGGCCCTTGCCGAACAGCGGGTCGTCGGTCGGCAGCTCCTTCATCTTGGCGACGACCTTGGCGCCGTCATGCGGATTGCTGCCCAGCGCATCCATCGCCTTCAGGTAATGCAGGATCTCCGCATAGAGGCCCGCCACCGTCATCGAAGGCATGGCGCCCTTGGGCGAGACCTTCTGGAAGCGCTTCGACCATTCGCGGGTCTGGTCGTTGAGATCCCAGTAGAAGGACTCGGTGAAGGTCAGGCCCTGCGCGGTCTTCAGGCCCAGCGAGTGCACGTCGTTGATGAACAGCAGCAGCGCGGCGAGCTTCTGGCCGCCCTGGACGATGCCGAATTCGGCGGCCTGCTTGATCGCGTTGGTGGTGTCGCCGCCGGCGTTGGCGAGGCCGATGATCTTGGCCTTGGACGACTGCGCCTGGAGCAGGAAGGAGGAGAAGTCCGCGGTGTTGAGCGGATGTTTGACGCCGCCGAGCACCTTGCCGCCCGTCGCCGTGACGACGGAACTGGTGTCTCGTTCGAGCGCATGGCCGAAGGCGTAGTCCGCGGTCAGGAAGAACCAGCTGTCGCCGCCGGCTTTGGTCAGCGCCTTTCCGGTGCCGTTGGCGAGCATGTAGGTGTCGTAGGTGAATGACACCGTGTTGGGCGTGCAGGCCTTGCCGGTGAGGTCGGCGGTGGCCGCGCCCGAATTGAGCAGCACCGCGTTCTTTTCCTTGACGAGGTTGCTCACCGCGAGCGCAACGCCGGAGCTCGGCGTGTCGGCGATGGCGTCAACCTTGTCTGCGTCGATCCATTGCCGGGCGATGTTGACGCCGATGTCAGGCTTGTTCTGGTGATCGCCGCTGAGGACGTCGATGGTCCAGCCCTTGGCCTTCAGGCCGGAATCTTCGACCGCCATCTTCACTGCCGCCACCGAGTTCGGGCCGCCGATGTCGGCGTAGAGACTCGACATGTCGTTGAGCACGCCAATCTTGATGGTCTTGTTTTGGGCGTAGGCGGTTGATGCAAAACCGAAGGCGGCACAGGCCAGCAGGACCGCGGAGCGGCGCGCGAACATCGTTGTCATGAAAGTTTCCTCCATTGTCAAATATGCGGCGGCTCTCTTGCGGAGCCTTGTTTCCGGCTGATGGCTGTAGCCTGTCCCACGGCCGGCGGCAATGCGCCAAAAGCCGGATGACGCTGCGTCGCAGCGTCATCCGTCGGTTAAATTTTGGTCAAGATGCGTCAAGACGCTATTTGAGTGCGTCCGACGTCAGCTTGAATTTCTGGATGCGCTTTCCGGTGTCCACCTCGGCGGTATAGGCGTTACCCTTGGCGACGATTACCATGGCGTGCCCCCGTGGAATTGCGCGGGGAGGCAATCGAGTCAATCAGGCCGGCGCGCGGAAGCTCATCAGGCTGCGCGTCTTGTAATCGTAGAACTTGCCGGTCTCGGTCCAGTCCGGCGCGCACATCGGCACGATGAATGCGGCGACCTGCTCGGGCGTGTCGAGCGTCGCCGGATCTTCGCCCGGCATCAGCGTTGCGCGCATGCGGGTGCGGATCGGCCCCGGATTGAACAGGTTGATGCGCAGCTTCGTGTTCGCCGTCTCCTGCGCCCAGGCGCGTGCCAGCGTTTCCAGCGCGGCCTTGGAGGCGGCGTAGGGGCTGACATAGGCGGTCGCCTTGTTGGCGGCGCCGGAGGTGATGAACACGGCGCGACCGGCGTCGGATTGCTTGAGCAGCGGCTCCATGCAGCGGATCAGCTGGAAGTTGGCGGAGACGTTGACCGCCATCACGTCGTTGAAGGTCTTCAGCTCGATATGGCCGACCGGCGAGGAGGGGCCGAGCACTCCGGCATTGCCGACGAGGATGTCGAGCTTGCCGTAGCGCTCATGCAGGCCCGCACCAAGCCGCGCAATGCCGTCGGAATCGGTGAGGTTGAGCGGCACCAGCGTGGCGCTGCCGCCGTCTTTGCGGATCTCGTCGTCGAGTTCCTCAAGCCCGCCCTGCGTGCGCGCCGCCGCGACGATATGCGCACCAGCCTTGGCCAGGGCGATGGCCGTGGCATAGCCGATGCCGCGCGAGGCGCCGGTGACGAGAGCGATGCGATCCGCGAGAGGTTTTGTCATGGCGGGGTTTTACAGGCGTGGATGGCCGGGACAAGCCCCATGCGACGGTCATTCCGGGGCGGTCCGCAGGACCGAACCCGGAATCCAGAGGTTGCAGGAACACGTCGAGATTCCACAATGCGCAATTGCGCATTGGGGCTCGCGCTGCGCGCGCCCCGGAATGACAGCCGAGGGTCAGCTCGCCTCCGCCAGCAGCGACAGCTGCCGCGGCTGCGGCTCGGTCTGGGTCTGGTCAGTGAGGTGGGTCGGATACGCCCCGGTGAAGCAATGATCCGAGAATTTCGGATTGGCCGGGTCGCGGCCGGGCTCGCCCATGGCGCGGTACATGCCGTCGATCGACAGGAAGGCGAGCGAGTCGGCGCCGATGATCTCGCGCATCTCCTCGAGCGAATGCGTCGCCGCCAGAAGACCGCCGCGATCGGGCAGATCGATGCCGTAATAGTCGGGATAGAGGATCGGGGGAGAAGCGAGGCGGAAGTGCACCTCGGTCGCGCCGGCATCGCGCATCATGCGCACGATCTTCTTCGAGGTGGTGCCGCGCACCAGGGAGTCGTCGATCAGGATGATGCGCTTGCCTTCGATCGCGGCGCGGTTGGCCGAATGCTTCATGCGCACGCCGGACTCGCGGATCGCCTGCGTCGGCTGGATGAAGGTGCGGCCGACATAATGGTTGCGGATGATGCCGAGCTCGAACGGCACGCCGGAATGCTGGCTGTAGCCGACCGCGGCGGGCACGCCGGAATCCGGCACCGGCACCACGACGTCGACCGGCACGTGGCTCTCGCGCGCGAGCTGCGCGCCGAAATTCTTGCGCACCTCGTAGACCGAGCGGCCATGGACGATGGAGTCCGGACGGGAGAAGTAGATGTATTCGAAGATGCAGGGGCGCGGCGCCATCGGCGGGAACGGCTTGTGGATGTCCTGGCCGTTCTCGTCGAACACGATGACTTCGCCCGGCTCGATGTCGCGCACGAAGCGCGCGCCAATGATGTCGAGGGCGCAGGTCTCCGAGGTCAGGATCGGGAAGCCGTCGAGTTCGCCGAGCACCAGCGGGCGGATGCCGCGCGGATCGCGCGCGCCGACCAGCTTCTTGTTGGTCAGCGAGACCAGCGCATAGGCGCCCTCAATCTCGCGCAGCGCATCGATGTAGCGCTCGATGAAGCGGCTGCGCCTGGAGCGCGCGACCAGATGCAGAATCACCTCGGTGTCGTTGGTCGACTGCATCATCGCGCCGTGCCGCACCAGCTCGCGGCGCAGCGTCAGGCCGTTTGTGAGGTTGCCGTTGTGGGCGACCGCAAGGCCGCCGGCATTGAGCTCGGCGAACAGCGGCTGCACGTTGCGCAGGATGTTGGCGCCGGTGGTGGAATAGCGGACATGGCCGACGGCCATATTGCCGGGCAGGCGGTCGATCACCTCGCGGCGGGAGAAGGTGTCGCCGACGAGCCCGAGGCGGCGTTCCAAGTGAAAGCGGCTGCCGTCGTAGGAGACGATGCCGGCGGCTTCCTGGCCGCGATGCTGGAGGGCGTGGAGGCCGAGGGCGGTGATGGCGGCCGCATTGGGGTGGCCATAGATGCCGAAGACGCCGCATTCCTCGCGCAGCGTATCCCCCTCCAGATCGTCCTGAAGCTCTAGCGCTGCCGGGCCCAAACCGGCCTTGGCGTCGAGATCAAGTTGGGCGTCCTGGTCAGGGTGTCGCATCTGGTCCGCGCCTCTCTTTAGGGCTCAATCAACGCGCCGCAGGTTTCTCGATCAGCTTCTTGAGGCTGTCACGAGCCGGTTTACTGTATCCGTCGCCGCCGCCCGAAGGCTGCTGCTCGGAATCAGCTTGATCATCATCTGGTTTGTTTTTCTTGAATCTCTTCAAGATGGTGTTCTCGGGGTCATCCGGCAAGAGGGCCATCAGCCAATCCCCGGTTCCCTGCAGCACCACGCGGGATTTCGCCCCCGTGACCCAGTCCGGGCGCTGCTTGTCCGGCACCAGCCAGGTGAAGAACAGGAAGGCGACCACGACGATCAGGAGCCCGCGGGCCAGGCCGAACAGGAAGCCGAGCGTGCGGTCGAGCGCGCCGATCCGCGAATCCAGGATCATGTCGGAGATGCGGACCGTGATCACGGAGACGATGACCAGGGTGCCGATGAACACGCCGGCGACCACGACCACGCTCGCCACCGTGTCGTTGTTGAAATAGGTCTTTGCGGTCGGCAGCAGCTTCGAGAATGAGTACAGCGTCACGATCGCCGCGGCGCCCCAGGCTGCGATCGACAGGATCTCGCGCATGAAGCCGCGGACCATGGCGAGCAGGCCCGAGATCAGCATCACACCGAGCAGGATCAGGTCGAGGAGTGTTACTGGCATCGGCTGGTCTGGTCCGCTCGTACTCTCAAAGGTGCTCAGCGAATCGGTGCTTGGCCGCCGCCTTAAGTGAGGGCCAGACGGCGTTCCCGGCAAGGCCGCAACCACGCAATCCCATGCTGCTTTTGTGACGGCTGTATAGCGGCGGGGGCGGGGAACGTCACCTCCACCTAACCCTCTCCGCGGCGGAATCTTGCCGGTGTGGCATTTTTCTCCGCCGGCGCATTCGATTCGCCCCGGCGGGAGCCGCGGGCGGCGATTTCGGCCACCAGTGTCGTCAGGCTGTTCACCGCATTCAGCGACAATCCGGCATCGCCGCCGGTCTCACCGCGGGCCGATTCGGGCAGCACGGCGCGCTGGAAGCCGAGTTTTGCCGCCTCCTTCAGCCGGGCCGGGGTCTGCGCCACCGGCCGCACCACGCCGGACAGCGAGATTTCGCCGAAATAGACGGCATCGGTGGGTAACTGCGCGTTAACCAGGGACGACACCAGCGCCGCGGCAGCGGCAAGGTCCGCCGCCGGCTCGTTGATGCGCAGGCCGCCCGCGACGTTCAGATAGACATCGTGGCCGGACAGCTTGACCCCGCAATGGGCCTCCAGCACCGCCAGCACCATCGATAGCCGGCTCGGATCCCAGCCGACCACGGCCCGGCGCGGGGTGCCGAGCGAGGTCGGCGCCACCAGCGCCTGCAATTCGACCAGGACGGGCCTTGTGCCCTCGATCCCTGCGAACACTGCGGTGCCGGGCGTGCCGAGATCGCGTTCCGACAGGAACAATTCGGAGGGGTTGGTGACTTCGCGCAGGCCAAGGCCCGTCATCTCGAACACGCCGATCTCGTCGGTCGGACCGAAGCGGTTCTTCACGGCGCGCAGGATGCGGAACTGCTGCGAGCCTTCGCCCTCGAACGACAGCACGGCGTCGACCATGTGCTCGACCACGCGGGGACCGGCGATCTGGCCGTCCTTGGTGACGTGGCCGACCAGGATGATGGCGGCGCCCGTCTTCTTGGCGAAACGGATCAGGGCCTGCGCCGAGGCGCGCACCTGCGTCACCGTGCCGGGCGCGGATTCCACCGTGTCGGTCCACATGGTCTGGATCGAGTCGATCACGATCAGGCGAGGGACCGCGCCTTCCGACAGCGTCGAGACGATATCCTCCACCGAGGTCTCGGCTGCGAGCTGCACCGGCGCATCCGACAGCCCGAGCCGCTCGGCGCGCAGGCGCACCTGTGCGACCGCCTCTTCGCCGGAGATGTAGACGATGCGATGGCCGGCGCGTGCCAGCATGCTGGTGGCCTGCGTCAGCAGCGTCGATTTGCCGATGCCGGGATCGCCGCCGACCAGCAGCACCGAGCCGCGGACGAAGCCGCCGCCGGTGACGCGGTCGAGTTCGGTCATGCCGGAGGACAGGCGCGGCGCATCCGGGCTCTTTCCGGCGAGGCTCTCCAGCGCGAATGTGCGGCCCTTGCGCTTGGAGCGGATCGAGACCGGCACGCCGCCGGCCGTGTCCTCCTCGGCAAGCGTATTCCACTCGCCGCAGGCCTCGCACTTGCCCTGCCAGCGGTTATAGGCCGCGCCGCAGTTCTGGCAGACAAAGGAAAGCGTGTTCTTGGCCATGGGGCGTCAATCGTGCTCAGGGGGAATGCGTCGCGTTCCATAGCATGGAGAGCCCGGCCGCCACCATGATCGCGTCCATCACCAGGCGGAAGGTTTCCGGCTTCAGATGCAGCACGAAGCGCTTTGCGATGAACGCGCCTGACATCAACGAGGAACCGGCAACCAGTCCCTTGACGAAGACATCCATGGTCAGCGCGCCGAAGCGCTCGAACGTCACCGACTTCGCGAAATAGAGTCCGAGCGAGGAGGCCGCTTCGGTGGCGAGGAAGGCGCCCTTGCTGAGCCCGTAGAACAGAAACAGCGGCACGCTGAGCGGACCAGTCGAGACCACGATGCCGGTGAGATAGCCGATGACGGCGCCGCCGATCGCCAGATGCCAGAGATTGGCCTTCAGGTCGTGCTGCGCCAGCCAGTGCCGCACCGGCACCATCGCGATCAGGAAAATGCCGATGGTGAGATCGACGGCATGCGCGGGCAGCGCCAGCAGCGTCCGCGCGCCGAGTGCTGCGGCCGGAATGCCCGTGACCGAATAGGCCGCGCAGGCCCGCCAGTCGACCTCGCGCCACCAGGCCAGGATGCGCGAGAAGTTCGCCATCACGGAGGCGACCGCCATGATCGGCACGGCCTCCTTCGGCCCATAGGCATAGACCAGCACCGGCATCAGCATGATCGACGAGCCGGTTCCGACGATGCCCGAGATGGTGCCGGCGAGCAGGCCGACGGTGAGGACGAAGAGTAAGGCCAAAACAGTCTCCACGAATCGGGAGAGTTTAGCCGTGGCCAACGGCGCGGGCGATCCGCCTCAGGCTAGGCGAGGGAACCTATGGCGCCGCGGATCGGCATGCCGGCCTGGGCGCCGGGCTTGAGACATTTCAAAGCGGCGGCTTCGCAGCTCACCTCAAGTGCGATTTGCAACGACACGTTCTCGCTGAGCATGGCCGCAAACGCGCCGACAAAGGTATCGCCGGCGCCGGTCGTATCCACCGGTGTGATGCGCGGGGCGGGAGCGTGCAGGCGGGTGCCCTCGGCCGTCAAGGCCAGCGCGCCTTGTGCGCCGGCGGTGACGATGCAGGTGAGGTTGCCGGTTCTGGCGAGGTCTGCGGCTGCGGCCTCGTAGTCGAGGGAAGCGAGACCGATGGCGGCGGCGGCATCGAGCGCCTCGTGCTCGTTGAGCAGGAGATAGTCGGTGACGCCGAGAAGCTCGGTCACCATCGCTGCCGTCATCGTCTCCGGGACGGGCGCGAGGTTCCAGATGACGGTGCCGGAGGCGGAGGTCGTCAGGCGCGCGACTTCCCATGCCTGTGCGAAGGGCACCTCCATCTGCAGCACCGCCACCGTATCGGAACCGAAAAGCCCGGCCGGAACATCGGCGGCACTCGCGGTCATGTTGGCGCCGCTTGCCACCGTGATCGCATTCTCTCCGGCCTCATCGACGGTGATGAACGCACATCCGGTCGGCTCGTCGGCCCTGACGATGAGATCGGTGTTGACGCCGTTTGCCCTGAGGTTCTTGATCGCGCTGTCGCCAAATCCATCCCGGCCGACGCGGCCTGCCATGCGGACGCGTCCCGGGCCCGCAATCCGAGCGGCAGCGACGGCCTGATTGGCGCCCTTGCCGCCGAAATGGGTCTGGTAGGATGGCGCCAGCACCGTACGGCCGGGGCCCGGAATGACCGGGACCTGGGCGACGAGATCGATGTTGAGCGATCCGAACACCAGGATCATGGCGGAGCGACCGTCAGCCTTGCTCGTCCATGACGCGCAGCTTCTCGACGCGGCGGCGGAAATCCTCGTCGGTGGAGAATTCGGCGGAGAGGTAGGACGAGACCAGATCCACCGCGAGCCAGGCGCCGACGATCTGCGCGCCGATGCACATGACGTTGACGTCGTCATGCTCGACGCTTTGGTGGGCGGAATGGACGTCGTGGCAGACCGCGGCGCGGATCCCCTTCATCTTGTTGGCCGCGATCGAGGCGCCGACGCCGGTGCCGCACACCATGATGCCACGCTCGGCTTCGCCCGACGTCACCTTCTGCGCCACAGCCCGCGCGATATCGGGGAAGTCGACCGGCTTGTCGTCGTAGGAACCGACGTCGATGACGTCGTGGCCGAGCTTACGGATGTGATCGATGACGGTCTGTTTGAGCGGCCAGCCGGCATGGTCGGATCCGATGACGAGACGCATGTGATGTCCTTCTTGGTCTTGCATTGATCGTGACAGCCGCATGCGGCTGTCACGATTTTCCGTTTGGTTCAGCTGCGCATGTCGGGTGGAAGCTCCACCCCGTGGAATTTCTTGTAGATCGCGTTGAGCTTGCCGTTCTTGACGTTCTCGGCGATCCAGGCGTTGAGCTTGTCCATCAGGCGCTGCTCGCCCTTCTTCAGGCCGATGGCGAGATCGAAGGTTGCGAGTGGAATCCTGGAATCGAACACGCGCGAGGTGTTCTTCACCCCGATCTGGTTGATGATCGTCGCGGACGAGGCGACGCAGTCGACCTGTCCGGAGACGGCCGCCGTCACCATCGTGGCATCGTCGTCATAGCGGGCGATCTTGAGGTCCTTGTCCTTCATGTTGGACAGGGTGGTGTCCTGGGTGGTGCCGCGCGAGACGCCGATCGATTTATCTTTCAGGTCCGGCCAGTCCTTGACGGTCGACGCCTTCAGGCAGCCGACATCGGATTGCAGGGTCGCATAGCGCTTGGTGAAGTCGATCACCTTGGCGCGGTCCGGCGTCACCGACAGGGTCGAGATGATGATGTCGGCCTTGCCAGTCAGGACATTCGGGATGCGGGTCGCGCCGGTGGTCTGGATGAATTCCAGCTCGAGCCCCCAGTCCTTGGCCAGGAGTTGCGCCACCTCGACGTCGGAGCCGGTCGGCTTCATGCTGGCGTCCATCATGCCCGAAGGCGGGATGGCGAGGTCCGTCGAGATGCGGATCTTCTTGGCTTGCGTGATGTCGTCGAGCAGGTCGGCCGATGCCGGCGTGGTGGCCATCACGACGAGACAGCAGAGCGCGGCGGCCGTCCCCAGCAAAGTCTTGTTTGTCATCCTTGGTTCTCCTCTCCTGTTATGATTTCAGGTTTCCAGTGCCCACGAATTGCGTGAGTTCGGGCGTCGTCGGCGACGTCAGGATCGAGGCGGGGCCGGTCTCGTGGACCTTGCCGCGATGCATGAAGACGATCCGGTCGGCGATGCCTTTGGCAAAGCCCATCTCGTGGGTGACCATCACCATGGTCATGCCATCAGCCGCAAGCTGCTCGATCACCTTCAGCACCTCGGCGGTGAGTTCGGGATCGAGCGCGGAGGTGACCTCGTCGAACAGCATCACCTTGGGCTGCATCGCCAGTGAGCGTGCGATCGCGGCGCGCTGCTGCTGGCCGCCGGAGAGCTGCTCGGGATAGGCGTGCAGCTTTTCCTCGAGCCCGACCTGCGCGAGCACTTTTCGCGCGAGGTCTTTGGCCTGCGAGGCGGCCATGCCCTTCACCGCGCACGGTGCGAGCGTGATGTTCTGCTCGATCGTGAGGTGCGGAAACAGATTGTAGCTCTGGAACACGATGCCGACGTCCTGGCGCAGCGCGCGCAGATCGACGTCCGGCCGGTCGACCCGGTGCCCGCAGACGACGATCTCACCGCCGTCGACCTTCTCGAAGCGGTCGATGCAGCGCAGCGCCGTGCTCTTTCCGGAGCCCGAGCGGCCGATCAGCGCCAGCACTTCGCCGCGTGCGACGGTAAAGGAGACGCCGTCGAGCACCCGAAGCGGGCCAAAGCTCTTCTGCACGTTGTGGAGCGATACGATCGGTTCGGTGGAGGAGAGGTTCTGCTGCATGTCAGGCTGGCGCGAGGTTGGACCTGCCACGCCCCATCCGCCGTTCCAGCCTTTGGCTGAACAGCGACAGGGGATAGCACATGGCGAAATAGGTGACGGCGATGATGGCGTAGATCGCGAAGGGCTCGAACAGCGAGTTGTTGACGATCTGGCCCGAGCGCATCAGCTCGACGAAGCCGACGACGGAGGCGAGCGAAGTGTTCTTGATGATCTGCACCATGAAGCCGACGGTCGGCGGCGTGGCGATCCGGATCGCCTGCGGCAGGATCACCTTCATCATGCGCTGGGTCCGGCTCAGCGCCAGGCCTTCGGCCGCCTCCCATTGCGGCTTCGGTACCGACTGGATGCAACCGCGCCAGATCTCGCCCAGATAGGCCGCGACATAGAGCGTCAGCGAGGCGCCGGCAGCGGCGAGCGGCGAGACTTTCAGACCGATGGCGGCAAGGCCGAAATAGCCGAGGAAGAGGATGACGAGCAGCGGCGTCCCTTGGACGAGCTGGACATAGACGGCGCTGGCGATCCGCACGAATTTGAGCGGCGATATGCGCGCCAGCGCGATCACGAAGCCGACGATGCCGCCGCCGATCAGCGCGATCACGGACAGCCCGATCGTCCACAGCGCGCCCTGGCCGAGGAACATCAGATGGTTGATGTTGAGATGTCCGCCCATGGTCATCTCACAACGGCGTGCCGAGCCGGCGCCGGCGCGGAAACAGCACCAGGCCGAGGCTCCAGAAGCCGGCGCGCATCACCAGCGACAGGATGACGTAGAGCACGGCGACGATGATGTAGGTCTCGAACGCGCGGTAGGTGTCCGACTGGATGTAGTTCGCGACCGCGGTGAGCTCTTCGGCCGAAATCTGCGAGCAGACCGAGGAGGCCAGCATCAACAGCACGAACTGGCTGGTGAGTGCGGGATAGACCTTCTCGATCGCCGGCAGCAGAATGATGTGCCAGTAGATCTGCAGGCGCGACAGCGCCAGCCCCTCGGCGGCTTCGATCTGTCCGCGTGGGATCGCCTCGAAGCCGGCACGCATGATCTCGGCAGTATAGGCGCCGACATTGATCGTCAGCGCGGCCACGGCCACGGTGAAGGCGGAGTACTTCAGGCCGAGGCTGGCGAGGCCGAAATAGACCAGGAAGATCTGCACCAGCAGCGGGGTGTTGCGGATGGTCTCGACATAGACCTTGCAGGCGCCTGCGATCAGCGAATTGCGCGTGCCGCGCCCGACCGCCGCCAGTGTGCCGAGCAGGGCGCCGAGCACGGTTGCGAAGAACGCCAACTCCAGCGTGAGGGCGGCGCCGGCCAGGAAACTTGGCCAACGCTCCAGCACGGCGGGAAAGTCGAGTTGGAGGTTCATTACCGTCGGATCAGCCGGTGATCTGGTTGGTCATGCGGTCATAGACGCGGAACAGAGCCTGGTTGCCGTTGCTGCCTTCGCCGTGGGCGCGCGCATCGACATATTGACTGGTGACGAGCGCAGTGCCGGGCAGCGGCACGTTCAGCGCCTGCGCATGCTCCTGCACCAAGCGAAGGTCCTTGAGCTGCAGATCGATCCGGAAGCCGGCGGAGACGTCGCCCGCGATGATCGCGGGGCCGAGCTTGTCGAGCATCCAGGACGCCGCGGAGCCGCCGAGCAGCACCCGGCGGAGCAGATTGAGGTCGAGGCCCGAAGCGCGGCCGAGCGCCAGCGCTTCGCAGATCGCCTGAATGTTGATGCCGCAGATCAGCTGATTGCAGAGCTTGACCGTCTGCCCGGCGCCGGACGCGCCGACATGCGTGATGGTCGTGCCCATCGCTCGGAAGTACGGCTCGGCCTGTGCGAAAGCAGCCGCATCGCCGCCGGCCATGATCGATAGGGCGGCGTTCTTGGCGCCGATGGGCCCACCCGAAACCGGGGCGTCGATGAAGCTGACGCCAATCTTTTGCAGGTCGGCATGAATCCGGCGCACGGCGACCGGCGAGATCGTGCTCATGTCGACGATCAGCTTGCCGGGCGGGGGAGACTTCAGCAGGCCCTCCGCGCCGTAAATGGTCGCCTCGACATGGGGCGTGTCGGGCAGCATGCTGATGACGATGTCGGCGCCTTCGGCGGCATCGGCTGGGCTCTTCGCGCGGGTCGCGCCTGTCTTGACGCTTTCGGCAACGGCGGCTTCGTTGAGATCGAAGACGCGCACCGCGTGGCCGGCCGTCAGGAGGTTGCGCACCATCTCCCGGCCCATCGTGCCGATGCCGATGAAGCCGACATTGCCCTTGTCGTTCCGTCCCATGTTATCGATCCGTTTCTTGGTTCGTCCGCGATCAGCCTGAGGCGCTGGTCTTGTCGATGTCACCGACGACGGCGCGCCTGCGGTATTCGTCGCCGATGGCGAAATGCTTGCGCAGCGTTGCGTCCGCGCGCTCCGGATCGCGCGCGATCACTGCCTCGAAGATGCGGCGGTGGTCGTCGATCAGATAGTTCTTCATCGACGGGAAGGCCTGCACCAGTTCGCGACGACTGCGATGCGAATGCGTCAAGAGGCCTGCCATTGAGCTGTGCAGGACCGTCAGCGTCTCGGAATGCGAGGCCACGACGATGGCGCGGTGGAAGTCGAAGTCGGCCATGCCACCGGCATCCGCCTCGTCGATCGTCTCCCCGATCTTCGCCAGCGCGCGCTGCAGCCGTTCGAAATCGGCGATGTTGGCGCGCTCGCAGGCGAGCCTGATCGCCTGGCATTCGATCGCGACGCGCGCCTGCATGACATCGTCGAGCATGTCCGCTTGCTGGGCAAGCGCGAAGGTGAAGAAGTCGTTCAGTACGGAGACGTCAGGCCGCGTCACGACGGTGCCGATGCGGTCGCGGATCTCGACGATGCCGAGCACGGTGAGGGCACGGAGCGCCTCGCGGACGATCGGCCGGCTGACGCCGAGCAGGGTCGACAGCTCGCGTTCGGAGATCAGGCGGTCGCCAGGCTTGAGCGAGCCCGCAAGCAGGCGTTCGCGCAAGAAGGCGAATACCTTCTCGAACCCTTTTTCGCCGTCAGTGGCCCGCTTGAGCTCCATCCCAATCTCTTTGGTCTGATCTTGGTCAGACCAGTATGCTAACCAATGCCTTCAGGTCAAGAGGCCGCAGCAAACTGGCTGGGGGAATTGGGCGATCGGCCGTCCGCGCGGCAGTCCTCGACGCATGCGAGGACACGCGTAAACCATTGAGCCGACAGCGGTCGGCTACGGTGCATGGGGTTGTTTTTCACGTTCTTGTTGAAGCGATCGAAGGTAGCTGTCCCGCGTCCCGCTGCTGACGGCATGTTGGCAGCAGTGGCCGGCTATGACCGCCTCCTGACAAGTTGGAGGGCGTAGGATCATGCCGATCGAGGCAAGCTGTCATTGCGGTGAGACGGTGTTCGAGGTGACGGAAGCGCCGTCGAGCGTGACGCGCTGCACCTGTTCGCTTTGCGCCAAGCGCGGCGCCTTGTGGGCCTATTACAAGCCGGCGCAGTTTCGCCTGCTGTCGCCGGCGGACAACGTCGCGACCTACCTTTGGGGCAGCCGCACCGTCAAACATCATTTCTGCGCGAGTTGCGGCTGCGGCACCTATTCGGAGTCGCCGGACTGGTCGACCGGCAAGCCCGATTTCGACAATCCCAAGGTCGCCGTGAACGCGCGCCTGTTCGACGAGTTCGATCTGGAGGCCGTGCCGGTGAACGTGATCGACGGCAGGAATTTGTGGTGATGGTCAGCGCAACACCACCCACGCCGGCGCGTGATCGCTCGCGCCATCCTCGCCGCGGACGTGTCTGTCCACGTCGGCCTTTGACAGGCGCGAGGCGAGGGCCGGGCTGAGCAGGAGGTGATCGAGCCGCAAACCCGCATCGCGCGACCAGCGGTTTCGCTTGTAGTCCCAGAACGTGTAGATGCGCTTTTCCGGATGCAAGTCGCGGATCGCGTCGCACCAGCCTTGCGCGACCAGCGAGGCAAAGGCGGCGCGGCTCTTTGGCTGGATCAGCGCATCCTTGTCCCAGGAGCGCGTCGGATAGATGTCGATCTCCGTCGGCGCGACGTTGTAGTCGCCGGCGAGCACGACGGGCAGGTCCTGCTTGAGCAAGGTCCTGGCGTGGCGCTTGAGCCGCGCGAACCAGTCGAGCTTGTAGTCGAATTTCGGCCCCGGCTGCGGATTGCCGTTCGGCAGGTAGATGCTGGTGACGATGACGCCGCGCACGGCGGCCTCGATGTACCGCGCTTCGCGATCATCAGGCTTCCCGGGCAAGCGGTCGCGGGTGAGAACTGGCTCGGTGTTGCGTGCCAGGATGGCGACGCCGTTCCATGTCTTTTGTCCACGCCAGACTGCGCCGTAACCAGCTTTTTCGATGGCTGCAACCGGAAATTCGCCATCACTTGCCTTCAACTCCTGAAGCGCGACGACATCAGGCTTCGCCACGCGCATCCATGCCAACAGATTGGGCAGGCGGCGATTGACGTTGTTGATGTTGAATGTCGCAATCTTCATGTAGGGCTGACGCTTCTGCCTTCCGACACCGGAGACACAATGTCCAAGTTGAGCTTTGCCACCATCGTCATCGCCGTTGCGTTCTCCGGAGCCGCTCCCGCACAATCGTCCGATCCGCGCGGCGCGTGCAAGACAGACTATGACAAATTCTGCGCCGGCATCGCGCCGGGCGGGGGCATCGTCGCGTGCCTCAATGGCAAGCGCGACCAGCTCAGCGCGACCTGCAAGGCGGCGCTGGACAGCAGGAAGAAGAAGTAAGCGGCGAATTGCTCAGCTCGGCAGCGGCGGCGGGCTCGCGGGCTGCTCGACCGGCGGCGGGGAGGGCGGCTGCTCGGCCTTCGGGGCAAGGGCAGGCCGCTCCAGCGGCTCCACCACGTTGCCGCCCTTGTAGACGCGGGCATAGCGGTGGCCGAGGCTGGTCAGCACCTCGTAGCCGATCGTGCCGAAATGATGCGCGAGCTCGTCGACCGTGATGCCCTCGCCGAGCAGCGTCACCAGATGGCCGCGCCGCACCGCGTTCGGCGGCAGATCGGTGATGTCGATCGCGATCAGGTCCATGGAGACGCGGCCCGCGACCGGGCAGCGCTTGCCGGCGACGATGACTTCGGCGCCGCGGGTGCCGTCATTGGAGCTGGCGGCGCGGAAGTAGCCATCGGCATAGCCGACCGCGATGATCGCGAGCTTGGTCGGTCGCCGCGCGGTCCAGGTGCCGCCATAGCCGACGGTCTCGCCGCGCTCGACATTGCGGATCTGGACGATGCGCGCCTTCAGATCGGCCACCTGCTGCATCGGATTGTCGGCCTCCGGCGTCGGGTTGACGCCATAGAGTGCCGCGCCCGGCCGCACCAGGTCGAACTGGAACGGTGCGCCGAGGAAGATGCCGGACGAATTGGCGAGCGCCGCCGGCACTCCGGAGAATTCGCTGGCGATGCCGCGGAAGGCCGAGAGCTGCCTGGCGTTGACCGGGCTGTTGAGCTGCTCGGCCGAGACCAGATGGCTCATCACCAGCGTGATGCCGTGATCGCCGGCATTGATGCGGGGGATGATGGCCTGTGCCTCCGCAAGCGTCAGGCCGAGCCGGTTCATGCCGGTGTCGATGTGGATTGCGGCGCCTCCTGACCAGCCGGTGCGGCGGCAGAACACGTCCCATTCGGCGAGCTCGTTGAGATCGCCGATCACCGGGCGGCAATTGATCTTTGCGTAGTGCTCGCCGGTGTTCTGGAAATAGCCGCCGAGCACGTAGATCGTCGGCTCCGGCACGGCCGCGCGCACCTTGCGCGCCTCCTCGATGGTGGCGACGAAGAAGGTCTTGCAGCCGGCCTTGTTCAGCGCGCTCGCGACCTGCTCGGCGCCGCAGCCATAGGCGTCGGCCTTGATCACAGCCGAGCATTCGGCCGGCACCGCCGTCTTCTCGAGCTTGCGCCAGTTGGCGATGATTGCATCGAGATCGACGGTGAGCACGCCACCATAGGCAGCGAGCGCGGCAGCCTGGTTGGCCTCTGCGGAGAGAAGGCCGGATTGCGGGATCATCTTCGGGTCGGACGCCATTGTCATGACGTCGTTTTACGCAAGAGGCGGATACTGTTCAAGGAACTCTGCTGGTTCAGGAACTCAGTAGTCGCTGTCGCTGCGCGCCGGCAGCTGACTGTCAGGCGCGAGGTCGCCGAACCGCGTGACCGAGGCTTCGAACGCCAAATCGACGGTGCCGGTCGGGCCGTGACGCTGCTTGCCGATGATGACCTCGGCTTTTCCGTGCGCAAGACTCATGTCCAGCTGCCACTTCTCGTGTTCAGGCGTGCCTGGGCGGGGCTCCTTCATCGCGAGGTAATATTCCTCGCGGTAAACGAACAGCACGACGTCGGCGTCCTGCTCGATCGAGCCGGATTCACGCAAGTCGGAGAGCTGCGGCCGTTTGTCGTCGCGGGATTCGACCTGGCGTGAGAGCTGGGACAGCGCGATGACCGGAACGTTAAGCTCCTTGGCGAGCGCCTTCAGGCTGGTCGTGATCTCCGTGATTTCCTGCACGCGGCTGTCACTGGCGCGCTTGCCCGAGCCCGAGAGCAGCTGGATGTAGTCGATCACCAGCAGGTCGAGGCCCTTCTGTCGCTTCAGCCGGCGCGCGCGCGCCATCAGTTGCGCGATCGACAGGCCACCAGTCGCGTCGACATAGAAAGGCAGCGATTGCAGCTCGATCGAGACCTCCCGGATCTTCTCGAAATCGGCTTCCGAGATGCCGCCGCGGCGGATGTGGGAGGAGGGAACGCCGGTGCGCTCGGCCACGATACGCGTGGCGAGCTGGTCGGCCGACATTTCGCAGGAGAAGAAGCCGATCACGCCGCCATTCGCGGCCTTCGTAGTGCCGTCGGCCTGGAGTTCCGGAACGTAGGCTCGTGCGACATTGTAGGCGATGTTGGTCGCAAGCGAGGTCTTGCCCATGCCGGGACGGCCCGCGACGATGATGAGGTCGGAGTGCTGCAGGCCACCCATCTTGGTGTCGAGGTCGCGCATGCCCGTCGAGATGCCGGACAGCTTGCCGTCGCGCTGGAACGCCTTTGCAGCGAGATCGACCGCGACCGCCAGTGCCTGCGAGAATTTCTGGAAGCCGCCGTCATAGCGGCCGGACTCGGCGAGCTCGTAGAGACGCCGCTCGGCGTCCTCGATCTGCGCCCGCGGCGCGAAATCGACCGGGGCGTCATAGGCGACGTTGACCATGTCCTCGCCGATGCCGATGAGGTCGCGGCGCAGCGCGAGGTCATAGATGGTACGGCCGTAGTCCTGGGCGTTGATGATGGTGGTCGCTTCAGCGGCGAGGCGCGCGAGATATTGCCCGATGGTCATGCCGCCGACATCGGTATCGGCAGGCAGGAAGGTCTTCAGCGTGACGGGCGTGGCGATCTTGCCCATCCGGATCAGGCTGCCGGCGGTCTCGTAGATGGTCTGGTGCAGCGGCTCGAAATAGTGCTTCGGCTCCAGGAAGTCGGAGACGCGGTAGAAAGCATCGTTGTTGACCAGGATCGCGCCCAGAAGGCTCTGTTCCGCCTCGATATTATGCGGCGCGCTCCGATAGGCTGGAGTTCCGGGTTCGGGCGCGAGTTTGAGGACGTTCGAATCAGTCAGGGCCATGGTCGAGCGTGCTTAGCAATTTTCTTGGGCAGATGCGGGGCGGCGATAAAGCGCCGGCCCGGCTCAAAGCGGAAGCAAAAGCTGGCCGCTATCAACCGCTCAGTTAAAATGGTGGATGATTAACAGCCGCAGCGCGCGCCGCACTTGACGGATTTTCGCGGAACTCGGCGCGGCCAGGAAGCGGCCGCGATCGGGCGATGGAAAAATCCTGAAACGGTGAACCTAATGGATTGGCGCGAAGACGTACCGAAAAGCGCGCGAGACGGCACGCGCCGGGAGCTTTCGGCTGGCTCAGACCAGCAGGAGGTAGACCAGCGCAACCAGGGCCGCCCCAACGCCGGTAACGATCAGGGCGTAATCGGTGCGGAGGTCGTCCTGCACATCGAATGAGGTTTGGGTCTCTTTGCTCATGGCGACGGTCTAAGCCAGACCCGACCGGACTTATGTGAAGCAGATCACAACTTCCCGGATTCTTTCGGGGTAGAGCCGGAACCGGCAGGCCGGTAGGGGGTTGTCCCACCCGGCAGGGAGACGAGGCAGGCGATGCGGCCAGAACGGCAGCACCAGGTTTGGCGAAGCGAGGCAGGCAGCCGGCTCTGGCTGTCGGGACTGATCGCAGCCATGGAGCACGCCGAGCAGCCCGAAGTGCGCCGCCAGCCCGTCGCACCCGAACTGCTCGTGGAGCTGCGGGCGCAACTGGCGTTAACGGCCTCTTTCCGGCTTTCCCAGATTTCGACCCTGCGTCATTAGCACCTATTCCCCAGCCAGCTTGAGCCTTGGCTTGGCGCCCCGTTCGCGGGCGCGCAGCCGCGCCGTTTCGCGCGCGATGTAGTCGCGGGTCATCGGCACGACGCCCTGACGGCGGGTCAGCTGAATCTGGAAGTTCATCATGCCCTGCTTGCGGAAGGTCATCTCGCAAGCCGCGAGGTAGAATTCCCACATCAGCGCGAAGCGTTCGTCGTAGAGCTGCACGGCCTCCTCGCGCCGCGCCATGAAGCGCTCCCGCCAGGCCTTCAGCGTCTCGGCGTAATGAAGACGCAGGATCTCGATGTCGCAGACGAGCAGACCTGCGCGCTCGATCGCCGGCAGCACCTCGGACAGGGCGGGGATGTAGCCGCCGGGGAAGATGTATTTGGCGATCCAGGGATTGGTCGAATCCGGGCCCTGCGAACGGCCGATCGAGTGCAGCAGCATGACACCGTTCTCGTTCAGGAGTTCGGCGCAGCGCTGGAAGTAGGCGTCGTAGAACCTCGCCCCGACATGCTCGAACATGCCGACGGAGACGATGCGGTCGAACGGCCCGTCGATGTCGCGATAGTCCTGGAGCAGGAATCTGGCCGAGCTTGTCAGGCCTTTTTCGGCAGCGCGCGCATTGGCGACCTGCAACTGTTCGGTCGACAGCGTGACGCCGGTGACGTCGGCGCCGGTGATCTCGGCCAGATAGAGCCCGAGCCCGCCCCAGCCGGAGCCGATGTCGAGCACGCGCTGACCGCCCCTGACGAGCAGCTTTGCGGCGATGTGCCGCTTCTTGGCGAGCTGCGCGTCGTCGAGTGTCGTCTCCGGCGTCTCGAAATAGGCGCAGCTATATTGCTTGTCGGCATCGAGGAAGAGCGAATAGAGCCGGGCGTCGAGATCGTAATGGTGCGCGACGTTGTTGCGGGCGCGCGAGCGCGGATTGAACTGTTTCAGGTGCCGCGTCAGATAGCGCAGGTGCCAGAAGGGTTTTGCCCACTGCGGCAATAGGTCGGGTTGATCGAGCAGGATCGCGAGGGCATCAGCTATGGTGCCGCGTTCGACGACGAACTCGCCGTCCATATAGGCCTCGCCAAGCCCGAGTTCGGGATTGACGAGGACTTTCCGCTCTGCGTCCGCCGTGACGAAGCGGACTGCGATCGGTTCGCCCGAGCCGTCGCCGACGACGAACTTCACCCCGCCTGCCGTGGTCACCGTCATCGACCCGCGGCGGATGAATTGAGACAGAAATCTACCCAACAAGCGGTCCATCGACACCTTCCTCTCGAGCGAACCCGAAGAGATGCGACTAACCCGGCCTTCATATCTGACGCGCAGGTCCCGCTCCGGTTCCTATGCGTTTGCATCTAAATCTGGGGAGGGAGATCCGGCCCCGCTATTGCGCTGTGTTCACAGCCGATATTCGAAAATCGCTTAATCACATCCTTGCGCGTGGAGCCTGCTTCCATTCGCGGCTCAATCGGCTAAAAGGTGACCCCGCCGCGGCGCCGCATGCGGGCTGCATTCGCGTAAATTCAATGGAGATGATGGGAATGTCGAGCCGAGCGCTCAGCCTCGCGACGGTATTGCTTCTGATCGGCTTCGGCGCGCCCGAGACCGCTCTTGCGCAGGCGACGAACCTCGAGGCCGGCAAAACCCCCTCCCAGCTTTTCGCGCAGACCTGCAATGCCTGCCACAAGAGCCCGCGCGGACTTTTGAAGTCCGTGGCGCCGGGTTCGCTGCCGGGATTCCTACGCCAGCACTACACCACGAGCTCGGACATGGCGGGCATCCTCGCCTCCTATCTCGTCTCCAACGGCGCGACCGACACCCGCTACCAGGCCAAGGACGGCAAGAAGGACGGCGCCAAGGAGAAGGAAGCCAATACGGCACCGGAGCATCAGGGGCGCCGCCAGCGCTCGCAGGAGGCCGCCAGGCCGGAGGGCGAGGGTGCCGCTCCCGCAGCCGAGGGCGCCCGCCAGAAGCGCGCCGCGCGGCCGGCCGAGGAGGGCGCGAAGCCCGAGGGGCAGGCAGCGCCTGAGGGACGCAAGAGCAAGCGTCGCGGCAAGCCCGGGACCGAGGAAGCGCCGAAGGTCGATGCCGCCGCGCCGGCCACTGAGGACAAGAAGAGCGAGCCGAAGGCCGAGTCAAAGCCCGAGACCTCCAAGCCCGAGAGCGCGAAGGTCGAGCCCACTCGTGACGAGGCCAAGCCCGACAGCGGCAAGCCGTCCGAGAAGCCAGCGGAAGCCAAGCCGGACAGCGCCAAGGTCGAGCCGCGCGGCGGCGAAGCTCCAGCGCTGCGGCCTGATCCGGTGCCGCAAGTGACGCCGGCCCCGCCGGCGGCCGCCACCAAGCCGGCCGAGCCCAAGCCCTCAGAGTCCAAGCCCTCAGAGTCCAAGCCGGCAGAAGAGGCCGCTCCCAAACCGGCCGCGCCTGCCGCAAGCTCCGAACCGGCAGCCAGGCCGCAGGAGCCGGCACCGCCCGCGACCGCGGCTGCGCCGCCGCCGGCGGAGTCCTCCGGACCGCCAGCGCCGCCGATCTCGCGCTAAACCAACCACATTTTCCGATCGACAAGCGGAGACCGCGCTCATCACGGCCTCCGCATCGTCTTGACCATCGTTAGAGCATCGCTCTAGAGTATTGCTCTAGGAGGCGCCGATGACGGCCAGCGTACGTGACGACCTGTTGGCGGCCGGGCTCTTCGTGTTCGATCGTGTCGGCTTCGAAGCTGCGACGGTGGCTGCGATCCGCGCCCGGGCGCGCGCCTCCAACGGCAGCTTCTTTCATGTGTTCGGCTCGAAGAAGGAGCTCGCGGGCGCGCTGTTCCTGGACGTGCTGCGGCACTATCACGCTGCGGTGCTGGCGGCGCTCGATCCGGTGCCCGATGCGGAGCAGGGTGTCGGCCGCCTGATCCGGGCGCATCTCGACTGGGTCGTCGGCAGCCGGCGCGAGGCGCGCTATCTCTTCGAGATCTCCCGCAGCGAGTGGGGCGAGGACGTTCGCGACGCCCAGCGCGCACAGAATGCGCGCCTTGCCGAAGGCATCGAGCGCTGGCGCGCGCCGCTGGTCGCAGGCGGCGAACTGCTGCCGATGACGCCGGTGATGTTCGTCAGCCAGCTCATCGGGCCGGCGCAGATTTTTTGCCGCGCGTTCCTGTCGGGACGCGATCGCACCGATCCGCGCAGCGAGGCCGACACGCTGATCGCCTGTGCCATCCGTGCGCTTGTGCCGCCCGATCGCATCAACAAGCAATAAGGAGAGATCGCATGCGAGCCGAAGCAGATCCCGAATTCGCAGCCGTAGCCGAGCGCATCTACGCCAATGTCGGCCGGCAGGGCTTTATGAACCTGGTCGGCGCCGAACTGTCCGAATTGTCGCGCGGCACCTGCACCATCGCCGTGGAGCGCCGGCCGGAGCTGCTCCAGCAGCACGGCTTCTTCCATGGCGGCGTCACCGCTTTCCTGGTCGACAACGCCACGACGATCGCCGCCGCCACCTCACGCGGTCAGCCGGCGCTGACGGCGGAATACAAGCTCAACCTGTTGTCGCCCGCGGTCGGCGAGAAGCTGATCTGCCGGGCAAGGGTGATCAAGCCGGGCCGTCAGGTGTCGGTGGTGGCGGCCGACGTGTTCTGCGTCAGCGACGGTGTCGAGAAACATACGGCAACGGCGCTGGCCTCGATCGCGATGCTGAGCGAGGACGTCGCCGCCAGAACGAAAAGCCCGGCCGCCTGAGGCGACCGGGCTTTTGATCAGCGGTCATTGCCGGGCTTGACCGGCAATCCATCCAAGAGGCTTCTTGATGATGGATGCGCGGGTCAAGCCCGCGCATGACGAGTCATGTTGTTGCTTACTTCTCTTCCGCAGCCGGCGCCGGCTCGACCTCGTCGTGCTGGGCTTCCGGATCGAAGAACTCGCCGGCGGCGGCGATCGCCTCGGCGGCCGCATCGCGGTCCTCGTTGCGGGTCGAGATGTCCTCGCCGCGGTTGATGCGCTCGGCCTCGTCCTGGCTGCGCGCAACCGTGACGGTGATCTCGACTTCCACCTCGGGGTGGACGGCTACGGTGATCGAGTGCTTGCCGATGGTCTTGATCGGCGCGTCGAGCTGGATCTGCGGGCGAGCCAGGGAAACGCCATCGGCTTCGAACGCGATGACGATGTCACGCACGTTGACCGAGCCGAACAGCTGGCCGGCTTCGGAGGCCTGACGGATCACGATGATGTTCTTGCCCTCGATCTTCTCGGCGACCTTGGACGCTTCGGCCTTCGACGCGAGGTTGCGGGCTTCGAGCTCGGCCTTCATGCCATCGTACTTGGCACGGTTGTCGGCGGTGGCGCGCAGCGCCTTGCCACGCTTGAGCAGGAAATTGCGGGCATAGCCGTCGCGAACCTTCACGACTTCGCCCATCTGGCCGAGCTTGTTGACGCGTTCCAGCAAAATGACTTCCATATTCGTTCTCCTTTTGAAGTGCTCTTGAGTTCAGGTTTCGAGGTTGGACTTAAGGGATTGGCAGCGGTGGCGGCTGCCGGCTGCGCAGGAAGCGTTCGCGGAAGCCGAACACGGCGTCCGCGAGCCCGAGGATGACCATCGCGATCACGGGCCATCCGAACACGACCACGACGGCATAGGCCGAGCCGAGCCAGAAGGCGCGGCTCTTCAGCGCGAGCGTCAGCGTGTGCAGCACGGCAAAGCCGGTCACCGCATAGCCCATCATCAGCGCCGCCGTGGTGATCTGCGCGACGATCGCGAGCAGTCCGCCGGTGAAGCAGAAGGCGAGCGCGACGCAGAGCGCGACCAGCGTCATCGGCGGCAGCTCGGCCGTCATCAGATCCGGCCAGGGACGGCGCAGCCGTCCCGACGTCGCCGTCACCTTGGCGCTGAGCCAGAGGTTGAGCGTGAGCGTCATCATCGCAGCGATGGTGGCGGCGGCCGGCGCGATGCGCACCAGCGCGTCGACGAACTGGTCGGCTTCGCCTGATGTCTGCGGGTCGGCGGCGCGAATGAGGCGCATCAGGCCGCGCCGCAGCGTGCCGGTGATGGTGTCGGCATCGGTGCCGAGCGTGAGCAGGGCGGCGATCGTGGTCAGCGTCGCGAAGCCCGCGATCCACAGCAGGATGCGGCCGACCGGATACCATTCGAGCTCGATGTCGGCCGGCTCGGCCGCGGAAGCGTCCGGCGCGACGCGTCCCACCTGCCGGCTGAGCAGGACGAGATGGCCGAGCCACCAGGCCGGCAGCGCGACCGTGACGGCGAATGCGATGCAATAGGGCAGGCCGAACAGGGCGCCGAGCCCGATCGCAGCGGCGATGCCGCCGAGGCTCGCGCAGAGCGGTCCCCAGCCGATCGCGGCGACCATCAGCGGCAGCGGGGCAAGATAGAACAGGACGAGCGAGATCAGCGCGCCCGAAATGATCGAGGCGAACATCAGGGCCGACGCAGTGCCGGCGATCAGGGCTATCAGTCCAAAGGCCATCATCAGCTGTCCCGCTCCCTTCGAGCGGTTAGAGGCATCTCGCCCCAACCATCGGCGACCGGACGACCCGGAAGCCTTATGAAACTAAACAGTTCGGCCGGCGGCGATGTCGCCGCCGGCCGAATTCGTCTTAGCGAATGACGTAGGGCAGGAGGCCCAGGAACCGCGCGCGCTTGATGGCGCGGGCGAGCTCACGCTGCTTCTTCGCGGACACCGCGGTGATGCGGCTCGGCACGATCTTGCCGCGCTCGGAGACGTAACGCATCAGGAGCTTGGAGTCCTTGTAGTCGATCTTGGGAGCATTGGCGCCCGTGAACGGGCAGCTCTTGCGACGACGGAAAAACGGACGGCGTGCACCAGCTTCAGCCATTGATCTTACTCCCCATCCGTCGTGGTTTCAGCTTCTTCGCGCGGACGGCGCGGGCCGCGGTCACCGCGGAAGCCACCACCGTCGCGATCGCCGCCACGGAAACCGCCCTCGCGGTCGCCACGGAAGCCGCCTTCACGCTCGCCGCGGAAACCACCGCCACGGTCGTCGCGCTCGCGATCGCGATCGGCCTTGCGCATCATCGCGGAGGGACCTTCCTCCAGCTCCTCGACGCGGACGCTGAGGTAGCGGATCACGTCTTCGCTGATGCGCTCCTGGCGCTCGATCTCGGCGATCGCCGCGGACGGCGCGTCGATGTTGAGCAGCACGAAGTGCGCCTTGCGGTTCTTGTTCATGCGGTAGGTGAGGGAGCGCACGCCCCAATTCTCGGTCTTGGTGATCTTGCCGCCGAGACCTTCGACGATACCGGTCATCTGCGCAGTCAGCTCTTCGACCTGCTGCGGGCTCGCGTCCTGACGCGCGAGAAAAACATGCTCATAAAGAGGCATGGAAGTCCTTTCCTCATGTTGGCGCATCGCCCGGCGTCAAGCCCTTAAGAGACCTTCGGAAAGGACTCTGGGATTAAGCTCAGAAGGCGGAAACACGGGACGACGGGCCGACTGGCCCTGCCACACCAAAATCACGAATGATTTGCTGAGACCGTCCGTTCAGCTCCCGGCCGGGGTCTGCGGATGGCGCGCTTATACGGATTTTGGGCGACTTTGCAAGGTTGGGGGCAAGGTTTTGGCCCAGGTCGCCCCGGTACAGCCGCTCAATGGCGCCACAGGCCGCTTGAGTTATTTGTTTGTATGGCATACAAATAATTCAAGGGAGGAGCCGATGGCGGGAAAATCGGTCCACGAGCCGTCTGAAACGGCAGGCGGCGATCCGAAGCACGCTGCACGGGCCACGCGCTCGGCCGGCCGCAAGATGCGGTCGCTGCTGCTGGATGCGGCGAGCCCGCTGTTCAGGGAGCGGGGCCTGTCCGGCGCCTCGATCACCGACATCGCGGCCGCTGCGGACGCGTTTCCGAGCCAGATCACCTATTACTTTCGCACCAAGGAGGCGCTGTTCGTTGAATGCGCCTGCCGCGATTTGCTGTATCTGGCGCGCGCCACCGAGCAGGCGGCGCTGAAGGCGCGCACGCCGCGGGACTACACCCACGCGCTGGCCGAGACCGTGACGGCGAGCGATTCGATCGCCTTCTTCGCCGAAGCGCTGACGCTGACGCGACGGCGCCAGGATCTCGCGCCATTGGTCGAGCGCACCATCGAGCGGCTGCACAGCGAAGGCGCGCGCGCTTATGCGAGCCAGGTCGAGCGGCACGGCTGGCGTTCCCTGCGCGCGGCCGACGAGAGCTCGCGGCGGTTCTGGGCGGTCGCCATCGGCGTCATCCTCGAAGGCTATGCGATGGGGCGCTCCCCCGAGGAGCTCTGCGCCGAGATGCTGCGCGTGCTCGGCGAGCAGGCGAAATCCGCTGGCGATACCGCGCGCCTGCGTCTGGTCGACGAACGCGATCCATCGAACAATTCGAACGAGGAGGGCTAGGCCATGACCGCGCTTCGCATGCGTGCCCGCGATTTCCTGACGGACGATCAGCTTGCTGACGTGCGCCAGCGCGTGACCTGGAAAGGTGTCGCACTGATCGCGCATGCCTGGGCGCTGATGATCGGCGCGATCGCCCTGGTCGCATGGTGGCCCAATCCGCTGACTTATATTTTCGCCGTCGCCATCATCGGCTCGCGCCAGCTGGGACTTGCAATCCTGATGCATGACGGTGCGCATGGCTGCCTGTCCGCCGACGAGAAGATCAATCTGGCCCTGAGCCAATGGTTCTGCGCCTATCCGCTGTTTGCGGAGACGCGCAGCTACCGGCGCTACCACCTCCAGCACCATGCGCGCACCCAGCAGGAGGACGATCCCGATCTCGTGCTGTCGGCGCCGTTTCCGATCACGAAACTGAGCTATCGCCGCAAGTTCATTCGCGACATCACCGGACAGACCGGCTACCAGCAGCGCAAGGCGCAATTGCTCAACGCGCTCGGGCCGCGGGACTGGCCATGGCGGCAGCGCGCTGCCCATTTCTGGGAGAAACTCGGCCCGCAATGCCTCGTCAACGCTGCGATGTTCGCTGCGCTCGCGATGGCCGGTGTGTGGTGGGCCTATCCGCTGCTATGGCTGGTGCCGCTGCTGACCTGGATGATGGTCATCACCCGCATCCGCAACATCGCCGAGCATGCCGTCGTCCCCGACAGCAGCGATCCCTTGCGCAACACCCGCACCACGCATGCCAATCTTCTCGAGCGCCTGTTCATCGCGCCGTACTACGTGAACTATCATCTCGAGCATCACCTGCTGTTCTACGTGCCCTGCTACAATCTGCCGAAGGTGCATCGTCTGCTGAGCGCCAGCCGGCACGCCGGCCGCATGGAGGTGCAGCCTGGCTATGCTGCGGTGCTGCGGCTCGCCACGGCGAAACCAGACCGCGAGGATCGTCCCGGGCAGCTGGTGAACAGTGCGCGCCGCGCACGGGCGGGGGCGGAGGTCGACGCCAACCAGACGGCCGGTGGATTTTGAGAGGGCGCATCCCCAGTTGAATGCCCGCCGGGGTTCCCATCCTGGCTTGACATGCCGACCCCGGACAGTGTCTACGGCCCCCTTTGGAGCGTGATCCGGAACCTTGGCCCAAGGCCGCGCGTAATCGGCTGCCGGTTCTCGAGAGGATCACGCCCGACAAGCAGGGAGCGCCGATGACGGCAGCATTCACATTTCCGGGGCAGGGTTCCCAGGCAGTCGGCATGGGCAAGGCCTTGGCTGACGCCTTCCCGGTGGCACGTGCCGTGTTTGACGAGGTCGATGCCGCCCTTGGGGAGAAGCTGACGGCCACCATCTGGGATGGCCCGGCCGAAACCCTCCAACTCACCGAGAACGCCCAGCCGGCGCTGATGGCGGTCTCGATGGCCACCCTGCGCGTGCTGGAGTCCGAGGCAGGTTTTTCCGTCGGGCGGGACGCGGCCTTCGTCGCCGGGCATTCGCTCGGTGAATATTCGGCGCTGGCGGCGGCCGGCAGCCTGACGATCTCCGACACCGCGCGACTGCTTCGCACCCGCGGTCTCGCAATGCAAAAGGCAGTGCCGGTCGGTGCCGGCGCGATGGCCGCGCTGCTCGGCCTCGACTACGAGGCGGCCATGGAGGTCGCGGGCGAGGCCGCGCAGGGGCAGATCTGTCAGGCCGCCAATGACAATGGCGGCGGCCAGGTGGTCGTCTCCGGCGACAAGGCGGCGGTCGATCGCGCCGTCGAGATCGCCAAGGGCAAGGGCGCCAAGCGCGCGATGCTGCTGCCGGTGTCCGCGCCGTTCCATTGCAAGCTGATGCAGCCGGCCGCCGACGCCATGGCGGAAGCGCTCTCGAAGGTCACGATCAAGGCGCCGGCGGCGCCGCTGGTGTCGAACGTGCTGGCGAGCGCGATCACCGATCCCGACGAGATCCGTCGCCGCCTGATCGAGCAGGTCACCGGCACGGTGCGCTGGCGCGAGTCGGTTGCCTATATGGCGGGGCAGGGCGTCACCCGTTTCTTCGAGATCGGCGCCGGCAAGGTGCTGACCGGTCTGGTCAAGCGCATCGCTGACGGTGCCGTCGGCGTCGCCGTCGGCGGACCGAACGACATTGCTGCCGCCAAGGATGCACTGGCCGCTGCGAAGCAGGCCTGAGGCGCGATGATTCGCCATCGCGCTTGAGTTCTTTGTTCACGCACGACCTTTGCGGAAAACCACTGCGCAGTTTTCCGGATCGTGCTTTGGAGGTGTTAATCGATGTTCGATCTGACTGGCAAAAAGGCGCTTGTCACCGGTGCGACCGGCGGCATCGGCGGCGCGATCGCGCTGGCGCTGCATGCGCAGGGCGCCACGGTCGCCATTTCGGGAACGCGGAAAGAGGTGCTGGACGAGCTTGCCGGCAAGCTCGGCGAGCGCGCCTTTGTGCTGCCCTGCAATCTCTCCAAGGCCGACGAGGTCGAGGCGCTGGTGCCCGCGGCGGAAGCCGCGATGGGCCAGGTCGATATCCTCATCGCCAATGCCGGCATCACGCGCGACAATCTCTTCGTCCAGCTCCGCGATGAGGATTGGGATGAGGTCATCAACGTCAATTTGACCGCGACCTTCCGCCTGGCGCGCGCCGCCACCAAATTGATGATGCGTAAGCGCTTCGGCCGCATCATCGCGATCACCTCGGTGGTCGGCGTCACCGGCAATCCCGGGCAGGGCAATTACACCGCGTCGAAGGCGGGCCTGATCGGCATGATCAAGACGCTGGGCGCCGAATACGCCAAGCGCGGCGTCACCGCGAACTGCATCGCGCCCGGCTTCATCAAGACGCCGATGACGGACGCGCTGAACGACAAGCAGCGCGAAACGATTCTGACCAAGGTTCCGGCCGCCCGGCTGGGGACGCCGGAGGACATCGCGGCGGCTGCGGTCTTCCTGAGTTCGAACGAAGCAGGCTACGTCACGGGCCAGACCATCCACGTCAACGGCGGCATGGCCATGATCTGAAGCGGCGTTCCGCGACCGCCCCCAAGGGGGCGGTGCGGGATGCGGCAAACGGCCGTTTCCGGAGCGAAATGAGGCTTGTAGTCAAGGCAGTTGAAGTATGATAACCGGACCTTCAACCGATGGGCAAAGAACGCCATTGCAGGTTTTTGAAACCCTGTATATTGGCGATGCGGAGCCTTGGCCATCGTTCGCCGGGCCTGCATCGGTTAGGATGGGGCCAAATCAAAGTTCGTAAGCGAAGGCAGTCAAACGACCACGACGGCTCGTATCGTCCCGGGGGGTCGGGTCTACAGGGAACAACACGAGGTTAAGCAATGAGTGACATTGGCGAGCGGGTTAAGAAGATCGTGGTCGAACACCTTGGTGTTGAACCCGAGAAGGTTGTCGACAACGCGAGCTTCATCGATGACCTCGGCGCCGACAGTCTGGACACCGTCGAGCTGGTGATGGCGTTCGAAGAAGAATTCGGTTGCGAGATTCCGGACGACGCCGCGGAGACGATTCTCACCGTCGGCGACGCCACGAAGTTTCTCGAGAAGAACGCGAAGAGCTAAGGCTCTTCATTTTCGCGGGGACAACATTGAAACCGGACGGGCCGCTGACCAGCGGTCAGCCGGTTTCTTGTTATTGGCCGTGAATCTTTCGATGCGGAGTTTTCGGATATGAGGCGGGTTGTCGTCACGGGTCTCGGCATGGTCTCGCCACTCGGCTGCGGCGTCGAGCCGACCTGGAAACGCATCCTCAACGGCGAGAGTGGTGCGCGGCCGATCGAGAGCTTCGATGTCTCCGATCTTCAGACCAAATACGCCTGCACCGTCGTGCGTGGCGACGGTTCGAACGATACTTTCAATCCCGACAAATGGATGGAGCCGAAGGACCAGCGCAAGGTCGACGACTTCATCGTCTTCGCCATGGCCGCCGCCGGCCAGGCGCTCGACGATGCCAACTGGCATCCCGAGTCCGAGGAAGACAAGTGCGCCACCGGGACCATGATCGGCTCCGGCATCGGCGGCCTCAACGGCATTGCCGACACCGCGATCCTGTTGAAGGAGCGCGGACCGCGCCGGGTCTCGCCGTTCTTCATTCCGGGCCGCCTGATCAATCTCGCCTCCGGCTATGTCTCGATCGCGCACGGGCTGAAGGGTCCGAATCATTCGGTGGTCACGGCCTGCTCGACCGGCGCACATGCGGTCGGCGACGCCGCTCGCCTGATCGCGCTCGGCGATGCCGACGTCATGGTCGCCGGCGGCGCGGAATCGCCGATCAGCCGCATCGGCATTGCCGGCTTCAACGCCGCGCGTGCGCTCTCGACCGGCTTCAACGAGACGCCCGAGAAGGCCTCGCGTCCCTACGACAAGGACCGCGACGGCTTCGTGATGGGCGAGGGGGCCGGCGTCCTGGTGCTGGAAGAGCTCGATCATGCCCAGCGCCGCGGCGCGAGAATCTATGCCGAGGTGATCGGCTACGGGCTCTCCGGCGATGCCTATCACATCACCTCGCCGTCGCCCGACGGCGATGGCGGCTTCCGCAGCATGTCGGCAGCGTTGAAGCGCGCGGGGCTCACGCCCTCCGATCTCGACTACATCAATGCGCACGGCACTTCGACACCGCTCGGCGACGAGATCGAGCTCGGAGCGGTGGAGCGTCTGCTCGGCAATGCGGCCTCCAAGGTTGCGATGTCCTCGACCAAGTCGTCGACCGGTCATCTCCTCGGCGCGGCCGGTGCGATCGAAGCGATCTTCGCCATTCTCGCGATTCGCGATAATGTCGTGCCGCCGACCATCAATCTGGATAGTCCGTCGGTTGCGACGGCGATCGATCTCGTGCCGCATGTTGCGAAGAAGCGTGAGGTCAACGTTGCGTTGTCGAATTCTTTTGGTTTTGGCGGTACCAACGCGTCGGTGATCGTCCGGCGTCTGGTCCATTAGTCTTTGGTTGCGACGAATCCACCGTTTTGCCGTATTCGGCGATAGTCATGGAAGCGGGCGCGTGCATTTGGCAGGACAAGCGATTGTCAGGCCGCGATTGAACCGGCAGGATTCAGGTTGCTTCGATGAGTGAAAGGCCGCCCATTTCGCCCCGGAGCCCGCGGGCTGCGCTGGAGCCCGAGCAGCTCCCGCCGCCGCCGAAGCGATCGGACCGTGCGCGCAATCCGTTCGTCGTGGTCGGCAACGCCATCATCACCCTGTTGCTGATCGCCATGCTCGGCGCCGGCGGCGTCTATTATTACGGGCGGCAGGTGCTGGAAGCACCCGGGCCGCTGAGGGAAGACAAGATCGTCAACATCCCGCAGCGCGCCGGCAAGCGTGACATCGCCGAGACGCTGAACCGGGAAGGCGTGACCGACGTCAATCCGTGGGTGTTCATCGCCAGCGTGGCCGCGCTGAAGGCGAGCTCGGACCTCAAGCCCGGCGAGTACGCGTTCCAGAAGAACGCCTCCTTGCGCGACGTGATCGCCACCATCGTCGAGGGCAAGGTGGTGCAGCATGCCGTCACCATTCCGGAAGGCCTGACCTCCGAGCAGATCGTGGCGCGGCTCTCCGACAACGACATCTTCACCGGCAGCGTGCGCGAGCTGCCGCGCGAAGGTACACTGCTGCCGGAGACCTACAAGTTCCCGCGCGGCACCACGCGCGAGCAGGTGATCCAGCGCATGCAGCAGGCGCACAAGCGCGTGCTGGCCGAGATCTGGGAGCGCCGCAGCCAGGACATTCCGGTCAAGACGCCGGAGCAATTGGTGACGCTGGCCTCGATCGTCGAGAAGGAGACCGGCAAGCCGGATGAGCGCAGCCGCGTCGCCGCGGTGTTCGTCAACCGCCTGAAGCAGAAGATCAAGCTCCAGTCCGATCCGACGATCATCTACGGTCTCGTCGGCGGCAAGGGCACGCTGGGCCGCCCGATCAAGCGCAGCGAGATCACGCAGCCCTCGCCCTACAATACCTATGTGATCGAGGGCCTGCCGCCGGGCCCGATCTCCAATCCCGGCCGTGCCTCGCTGGAAGCTGCGGCCAATCCGGCCCGCACCCGCGACCTCTATTTCGTCGCCGACGGCACCGGCGGGCATGCTTTCACCGAGACCTACGACGCGCACCAGAAGAACGTCGCCAAGCTGCGCGCGATGGAGAAGCAGATCCAGAACGACACGGTCGAACCGGCCGAGGACGCGCAGCCGCCGGCCGCCGCCGCGCCCGGGGCCGCCGATACGCCGACGGCGACCACGCCGGCGCGGCCCAATCAGCAGAAGAAACCGCCGGCTCGCCCGGCCAATCCCGCACCGGCCCGGCAGGGCGCGGTGCAGTCCTCGCCGCCGGTGGTCCAGCGCTAGTCTTACGCGGGGCCTTGCCCACGGGACTTTGCGGATTCCACTTTCCTGCAAAAAAGTCTTAAGATTCGCGTGCCTTGATCGCCCTAGCGAATCTCACCTGTCCGGAGAATCTCACCCGATGGCGCTGTCGTCCATGACCGGCTTTGCCCGAAGCCACGGCGCGAGCGGGCCGTACACGTTCGAATGGGAATTGAAGTCGGTCAACGCCAAGGGCTTTGACCTCAGGGTGCGGCTGCCGCAGGGGTTCGACGAGCTCGAGGCCCACGCCAAGAAACGCGCCGGCGAGCTTTTGTCGCGCGGCACCGTCTACGCCAATCTCAACGTCAAGCGCACCAACGCCGCTGCGGCGGTCCGCGTCAACGAGGACGTGCTCAACGCCGTCCTGAAGGCCGCCTCTGTGATTGCTGGCAAGGTCGACGCGGTCGCGCCGAGCATCGACGGCCTGCTCGCCATCAAGGGCGTCGTCGAGGTCGCCGAGCCCGAGGGCGACGAGGAGGAGGACAAGGCGGCGCGTGCCGCTGCGGCCGAGGCCTTCGACAAGGCGCTCGCCGATCTCGTCGGGATGCGCACGCGCGAGGGCACCTCGCTCGGTCAGATCCTGACCCAGCGGGTCGACGAGATCGAGCAGCTTGCGAAGAGGGCGGAAGCCGCGCCGGGGCGCAAGCCCGAGGCGATCAAGGCGAAGCTCGCCGAGCAGATCGCCAGCCTCCTCGACACCTCCGACCGTTTCGATTCCGACCGCCTGATGCAGGAGGCGATCCTGATCGCGACCAAGGCCGACATCCGCGAGGAGCTCGACCGCATCGCCTCCCACATCGCGCAGGCGCGCGAGCTGATCGGCAAGGGCGGCCCGATCGGCCGCAAGCTCGATTTCCTGGCGCAGGAGTTTCACCGCGAGGTCAACACCTGCTGCTCGAAGTCGAACGACATCGAGCTGACCAATACGGGGCTCGCCATGAAGAACGTGGTCGAGCAGTTCCGCGAGCAGGTCCAGAATCTGGAGTGATCGATGACGACGGGCGGTCACGGAACTGATGGTGTCGAACGCCGCGGACTGATGTTCGTGCTGTCCTCGCCGTCAGGCGCGGGCAAGACGACGCTGTCGCGTCTCCTGATCGAGCGGATGCCAGGGCTCAGGATGTCGGTGTCCGCCACGACGCGGCCGATGCGGCCGGGCGAGGTCGACGGCCGCGACTATCTGTTCGTCGACAAGGCGCGGTTCGAGCAGATGGTGAAGGGCGACGAGCTCCTCGAATGGGCGACCGTGTTCGACAACCGCTACGGCACCCCGCGTGCGCCGGTCGAGGCCGCGCTTTCGGCGGGACAGGACGTTCTGTTCGACATCGATTGGCAGGGCACGCAACAGCTGCGCGAGAAGGCGCGCGCCGATGTCGTCAGCGTCTTCATCCTGCCGCCTTCGGCCAGCGATCTCGAGAAACGGCTGCACTCCCGCGCGCAGGATTCCGACGAGGTGATCCGCAAGCGCATGAGCCGCGCCAGCCATGAGATGAGCCACTGGGCCGAGTACGATTACATCGTGATCAACCACGACGTCGACGAGGCTTTCGCCGAGGTGCAGTCGATCCTGAAGGCCGAACGCCTCAAGCGCGAGCGGCGGACTGGCCTCGTTGGCTTCGTGCGAGGTTTGCAAGGGCAGTTGCAGGGTTAGGCTGCATCAGCCGCGGCCCTTCCTTCGCCAGCCGTTCCAGCATCGTCGTGATGACGTCGATGTCGACTGCATCCTCGTCGCGAGCCGCCGCTTCTTCATCGATGTTATTGCCGACGTCCTTCACCGCAAGCTGGGGCGCAGCCTCGATCTCGAATTTCTCGTCGAATATCTCGGTCTTGTCGAGCTCAGCTGCCTCGTTGTGGGCGCGCGGCTTACGCGCGTCGACCACATCGATCGCGTGGTCGATCGCGGCGAGCTGCGGGGCCCGGGGACGCAGTGTGTCGAAGTCCACCGGGCGCGGTTGCTGCGCACGGGGCGCGGCCGGCGGCGTTGTCTTGAGCCAGGGCGCGCGGCCGCGGTCGTGATCGCGCGGCTCCCGATTGTCCCAATTCACGCGGCGGTCGCCGGTCTGGACGCGGACGCGTCTGCCGGCAAGACGGTAGATGACACTGGCGAGGATGCCGGCGAGCGCCAGCGCACCGCCGATCACGAGCATCAGCGTCTGGAGCGAGCCGGTCGGCTTGTCGGTCGTGCTGTCCGCCGCGGCCAGAGCCATCGGAGCAGGGGACTTTGCCGGCTTCGCGCTTGGCGGTGCAGCGGCTGTCGCGGGAGCGGGCGACGGCTGAGATGCGGGCGAAGCAGCCGCCGTGGAGGTGTCGGGCCAGCGTCCGGCGACGGCCGGCTGCTGCGCATTGTCAGGGATCGCGCTTTGAGGCTGCGGCGTGACAGGCGGCGCACTCGCTGCAGCCGGCGCGGGCGCAGTCACATTCGGTGTGCTCGGCGCTGTACCGTTCTGCGCTGCGATGTATTCGGCATGCGCATTCTGCACCGATGGCGGTGCCGCTGAATCCGGATCCGGCGTGTCGGCTGTCGCCTGCGCGCTTTGTGCCGCCTTGCCGCCCTCGGCACGCAGGTACCAGCATTGCCGCTTGGTGGCACGGTCGAGGCGATAGTACCAGTGCTGCCCCTGTGGCGCGGCGCCCTTCGGCGAGCCGAGACAGTCGGCGGCCGCGTTGGCCGTGCTCGATGTGCTCGGCGCGTTCTGCGACACGGCAGCCAGAGGCGCGCCGGCAATGATGCTGCCAACAAGCGCGGATATGAATTTGGCGGTTCGGTTGCCCATCCTGGTCTCCCGGTTACGCATGACGCAACTGTTAACCGGCCCTTTGTCATCAAAGACTTGGGTGGCAATGCGCCGCAAATCCGGAGACGATGTGACCTGAATTGGGCCTGCGCGGCGTTCGTTCCGCCGCGAATTCAGGCATTTCCGCGAATTATTGCTTCGACGAACTCCAGGTTCCGCCGCAGCCGTCGGAGCGGCGCCAGGTTCCGGAACCGCGCCGGGCCGCCAGACGGCCGGAGCTTGTGAAGGTCACGCCGTCGCCCTGACCGAACGTGCTGACTGCGCCGCTCGGGCTGACGGTCCCGCTCACGCCTTGGCCGATGACCTTGCCTGAGGAGACGACGACCGCGCCGGATGTGCTGCCGCCGCAGCCGACGCTGGTGACTACCCAGGCGCCGTCAAAGCCGCCACCGCCGCCTCCACCACCGCTGCTACGCCGCGACGAGGCGCGCGGCTCTTCGGCCGCCGGCTTGCTCCGGCGCGGGGATGGGGCAGGCTCGGCCGAGCGCTCCGAGCGCGAGCCGGACAGCGACTTCTCGTCATTGCCGATCGAGCCGCCGGCGCTGCCGGACTGGGCGAAGCTGGGCGACGTGGCGAGAGCGAGCAGCAAGGCGAGGGCAAAGGCAGGGGTGACGGCATTGCGCATGAGCAAAAATCCAAAAAAGAAAGATTGCATTAGCGGCCGGAGCCGTCGGCACAGACGGATCCTATAATGCGGCAAGCTTTGCCAGCCTTGCCGCATTCGTCAAGCGCGGCCTCCCTGGCGCGTTGGACGCTGTCGCGCTGGACCAGCGACCAGGACTTGTCGGAAATCGCGAAGGCGCCGCAACTGTTGCCGTAGAACGAGAGCTCGACCGGACATTTGGCGCCGGCGCAATTGCCGCGCGCATCCGCCACCGCCGCGCGCCGCGAGGCGTGGTTCCACGACATGCCCCATTTGCTGCTGTCGGCGCCGTAGACGATCGAGCCCCACGGCCTCAGATCGTCCATCTTGCGCATCCGCAGCAGCAGACCTTCGGTCGGTTCTCCGGTCGGCGCCATGGAAATCCGCTGCTGGAGTTTGGTGATCGCGCGGGTGAGTCCGTCGGGGGTGTCAGGGTCGAAATTGAGCTCGTACAGCCGCTCGCTCAATTCGCTGAGGAGGGCGGCATCACGCAAAGGCACCCGGTCGGGATCGGCGCGCAGGCGTTCCGCCGCCAGCGGATCGGGCTGCATCGCGGCGACCTGCGGCGGCGCGGTTTGCGTCGGCGGCACGAAATAGAAGGTGCCGTCGATCGGCGATGAGGAGACCCAGGGTTGCTGCGCGCCGGCGGTGGCGCGCTTCACCGCGAGGCCGACTTGGTTGAAGGTCTGGAATACGTCGAGGCCCGCGGTGCGGACAGTTGCCGCGAGCGCCTTCGTATAGGGGCTGTGGCCGTCGCTGCCGTCCTGGGCGACGTTGCCGGGCTGCGTCGCATAGGAGATCAGCGTACCCTCGGGAGCACGCATCTGCGCAAGCCCACCGTCGGAGGCGCGCAAGCCGCGTGAGCCAAACGGGTTGTTGCGGCAGGCATCGAGGACGACGAGGTTGAGGCGCGTGCCGGAGCCCTGCATCTGGCGCAGCACGAGATTGACGTCGGTCATCTGGAAATCGACGTCGGCCTCGCGCGTCGGGTTGGCGCCGACAGGCACGAGATAATTCGAGCCGGCGACCTGCACGCCGTGGCCGGCATAATAGAACAGCGCAACGTCAGCGCCCTGGACCTGCCGGCCGAAGCTCTGCACCGCGATGTCCATCGCGCCCTTGTCGAGGTCGAGCTGGGCGCGTCCGCCAACGAGTGTGAAGCCGACCGCCGAGAGTGTCGCCGCCATCAGGCTCGCGTCCTTGGACGGATTGTCCAGCGGCGTGATGTTCTTGTAGGCGGAGTTGCCGACCACCAGCGCGATGCGTTTCTCGGCCGATGCCGGCGCAGCAGTGACGACAAGCAGGACCAGCGCCGCCAGCCCCATGACGCGATCAAAAATCCTCGCGCGCATCTAAATTCCTCAAAGTAATAGCGCCAGTCTACCAGCCAGGCGCGCGGGCGAAAAGCGGTGCGACATTCGTACAGGTCGTCATGTCCGGGCTTCCACGCTCTTTGTCCGGTGCGGCAACGCGTGGGCGCCCCGGGGCAGGCCCCCCGGCCATGACGAGAGGGGCCATGGCTTCGCTTTCTCGCGGCAGGCTCTGCCCGGGTCTTGCATTGATTTGATCGCCCAATGAAAGCCAAGGGCGCAGGGAAGGCCGGGCGGCGTCGGCAACCCGCAAGTCCCCGGTGCGCGCAGGCGCTGACCTGGAATCCATTTCGCTTGCAATGCATGCGGCCCGATGGCTTCCCGGGCCTGCGTGCTCGCGCACGCATCTCGAAATGGGGGCCTTTCGCGATGCGAGCGGCAACGATACCGCCGAGGATTTCGACGTGCATGCATCGACATGCGTTGCAGAGACCTCTGCCGCTCGTTCAGCAGGGCAACCGGACGCGGACGGCCGTGCTCTCGGCGCACAACCGTCCGCCCCAAGCGGTTTCTGTCAGTACCGATACCCGTAAGGATATTGTCCCGGGCAAACCCGATTACCGTAGCTGTCGTAGGTGCAGCCGCTGTTGTAGTAGCCGTAAGCTCCAGCTGCGGCGGCTCCTACTGCTGCCGCTCCCAGGCCATAGGCTGCGCCTCTATAGGCACCGCGATAGGCTGCATTGCGGTAAACGCCCCTGGCGACCGGTCGTCCGGGGATTGGGCGGTATCCATAGCCGCGACCCGCCACTCGATATCCGCCGCCACGATGAACAGCGCCGCCGCCGATGTGAGCGCCGCGCATGCCGCCTCCGTGATATCCGCCACCGCCACGGCGGGCATAGGCTTCATCTGGAATCAGGCTGACGGTGATCAGGACGAGAGCTGCCAGCGCAGCGAGAACATATCGAAGCATGGCGTTCCTCCGTGAGTTGGGGTGCCGTGCAACACCAAGGCGATGCCACCCCGCGAGGATCAGCACCCTCCGGGAAGCTCAGCTTCTCATCGGCGCCTGACTTGACTTAAATCAAGCATCCTGGTGATGCGGTCGAAAGCCAGCGCGCATTCGGTTCCCGAGCCGCCGTCAAGAACGCCAATCGTGCTGCCCTGTAGCGTCGCGCGATCCTTGATCACGGATCATCTCGCTATCACGGCCGGTGCTGCTCTGGGCCGCAGCTCGCCGCACACCGGGGAACAACTCTCGCGCGGCCACGTCATTCATGAGACGAGGGAGATGCCCATGAAAGCGCTCTTTGCGGCGATCGCATTTGCAGCCATGTCCGGGCCGGTCATCGCCCAGAATACCGGTCCGGCTCCGCAGACCGGCATGGAAAGGCCGGAGAATACGAACGGTGCCACGGAAAAGGGAGCGATGGACACCACAGGCATGAATGCCAATCGGGCAAACCAGCCCGAGACGAAAGATGCGTCCAGAGAACGCAGGACAGGCGACAAGAAGAAGTAGCGATTGAGCGACGATGGACTGCCCGAGGCCAGCGAGATCTGCATCCATCGCGGTTAGCAACCTGTGCTTCCGGTTCGAGTTCTAGTCCCCGAGGCGCCGGCCAGATGTATCATTTGATACCCTCGGCGCGATTTTCGGCGAGCCGCATGGACAAGGCGCACGAGGTCCTGATCCGGAACCTGAGCGAGCACACCGCTCTCGGGCCGGAGGACGTCGTCGAGATTCGCGCGCTCACCTTCATTCAGCGCGATTTCGCGCCGAGCGAGGACTTCATCCGGCAGGGCGACGTGCCCAATGTCGCAGCCCTGGTCGTCTCCGGCATGGTCGCGCGTTATCATCTGCTCGACAGCGGGCGGCGGCAGTATCTCGGCTTTCACATCGCCGGCGACCTGCCTGACGCCCAGGGCCTCTTCATCGACCAGATGGACCACGGGCTCAGCGCGCTCGGGCCGGCTACCGTCGCCTTCATTCCCCACCGCGAGATGTTCGCAGCGTTCCGGCGGCAACCCACCTTTGCATTTTCGGTCTGGCGCGAGACGCTGCTCGATGCCTCGATCTTTCGCGAGGCCATCACCAACAACAGCGCCCGGCCGATGCAGGTGCGCATGGCGCACCTGTTCTGCGAGCTGTTCTACCGCGCCCGCGCGGCGCAGCTCGTTCGCGGCAATCGCTTCCACCTGCCGATCAGCCTGGCCCAGCTTGGCGAGACGCTGGGCATGGCGATCGCGACCGTCAACCGGACGCTCGCGGAACTGCGCGGAAGCGGAACCATGGATTTGCGCGAGGGCGAGCTGATCGTCCTGAAATGGCGTGACTTGCAGCGGCTCGGCGATTTCACTCCGGCCTATCTGCATCTGAAGCGCCAGTCGTTGCCGTGAACGGGCAGGCCCAAGCGGCTAGCCGTCAGGGCATCGACAAACTCCGTCACCCGGTGCGTGTTTCGCGGTCCGGTGACCGTCGGCTTTTCGCGGCGTGCGCGCGGTAGGCGTCGATCGCCCTGTTGGCGAGCATCAACTGCCGGCGCTCGCCGGTCTTGAGCTGTGCTTCGATGGCATCGAGAATGACGTTCGCGCTCTCGTCCGGAGGACCGAGCTCGCCGCTCTGCTCCAGGAAGCTCCAGGCGATGAAGAATGCGCTCTCGACGGTGCAGCGAATGGACATGCGCTGCCAACGCAGCGCAGCCGAAGGCGTTCCGTGCGGCGGGCAGGACTTGCGTCGGGCCCGCCGCGGTGGGGTCAGTTCTTCAGCACGATGCGGCCGACGACCTTGCCGGCGCGGAGCTCGTCGATCCACTTCTGCACGTCGCCCATCGGCTCCTCGCGCATCGGCGTCGGCTTGATCTTGCCGGCGCGGGCGAGCGCCATCAGCTCGTGAGCCTCCGCGAGCGTGCCGACCATGAAGCCCTCGATGGTCATGCGCTTGTAGACCCATTGCACCATCGGCAGCGTGAACTGGCCGCCCATCAGGCCGGAGACCACGATCTTGCCGCCACGGGCAGCGACGGCGACCGCGAAGGCCATCGACTTCTCGTTGCCGGCGAAATCGACGATCTCGTCGAAGCCGCCATCGGTTTCCTTGAGGATGCGCTTGATCACGTCGGGCTCGGCGGGATCGTAGGCGCCAGCTGCGCCGTTCTTCAGCGCGGTGTCGCGCGCGGCCGGGCTGAGGTCGGCGACCGTGATCGGCTGCTTGAACATCGCCTGCGCGAACGACAGTCCCATCATGCCGACGCCGCCGAGACCGATCAGCAAGAGATTGCGCTGGCGCGGACGGTCGACCAGACGCTTGAGCGCGCCGTAGGCGGTCACGCCGGAGCACATCAGCGTCGCGGCCTGGTTCACGGGCAGGGGATCGTAGTCGAGCAGGTACTTTGCGTCGGGCACCAGCACGTGAGTGGCGAAGCCGCCGTCGATGGACACGCCGAGGAAGCGCTGCTTGACGCAGAGGTTCTCGTCGCCGTTCTTGCAGTCGCGGCACTGTCCGCAGCCGATCCAGGGAAACACCGCCTTCTTCGCGCCGACAAGGCCGGCGGGCACGTCGGGGCCGACTTCGTCGACGACGCCGGCGATCTCGTGGCCGAGCGTGAAGGGCAGCGTCATGCCGCGCGTGGTGTCAAGCTTCTTGCCGCCGCCGAGATCGGCGTAGCCGTCCTGGATGTGCAGGTCGGAATGGCAGAGGCCGCAGCGCTCGATGCGCACCAGCACCTCGGCGCCTTGCGGCTTGGGCGTGTCGACGATGGTCTCGCACAAGGGCGCGTCGAACTTGACCAGGGATTGCCTGCGCATCAGCGCCATATTTCTTCCTCCGAAATTATCTCTCTGCTTCGCCTCGTATATTGGCCAATTCACACGCCATGGCAACAAAGCCCGCAATCGGAATGGTCTCCGCGCGTCGCGTCGCATCGACGCCGGCAGCCGCGGCGAGCCGCGCCGGATCGACGCCCAGCGATTTCAGGCTCTGGCGCAACATCTTGCGGCGTTGACCGAAGGCCGCCGCCGCGACCTGTTCGAGCAGCCTGCGATCGCAGGGCAGAGGCTTTTCACGCGGCACCAGGCGCACGACCGAGGAAGTCACCTTCGGCGGCGGCACGAAGGCGGACGGCGAGATGTCGAACAGGATCTTCGTCTCGCAGCGCCAGTTGGCGAGCACGCCGAGGCGGCCGTAGGCTTCCTCGTCCTCGCGCGCGACGATGCGCTCGCCGACCTCGCGCTGGAACATCAGCACCATCATCTCGTACCAGGGCGGCCAGGGCTCGATCGTGAGCCAGTTGATGAGGAGCTGGGTCGCGATGTTGTAGGGCAGGTTGGCGACGATCTTGACCTTGCCGCCATCGAGCAGCGGGCGCGGATCGAAGGTCATGGCGTCGCCATGCACGATCTCGAGCCGGCCGGGATAGCGGGCGGAGATATCCTCCAGCGCCGGGATCGCGCGCTCGTCATGCTCGATGGCGATGACGCGCCTCGCGCCGAGTGCGAGCAGGGCGCGCGTCAGCCCGCCCGGGCCCGGGCCGATCTCGACAATGGTGGCGTCTTCGAGCGGCCCGGCCGCGCGCGCGATGCGCGCGGTGAGATTGAGGTCGAGCAGGAAATTCTGGCCGAGCGATTTGCGGGCGGACAGCGAATGCTGGCGAATGACCTCGCGCAGCGGCGGGAGGTCGTCGATCGCGCTCATCAGATACTCGCAGCCGCCATGCGGCTGGCGAGCTGGAGCGCCGCGATCAGGCTGGCCGGATTAGCCTTGCCCGTGCCGGCGATGTCGAAGGCGGTGCCGTGATCGGGCGAGGTGCGGATGAACGGCAGGCCGAGCGTGACGTTGACGGCGTCGTCGAAGGCGACCGTCTTGATCGGGATCAGCGCCTGGTCGTGATACATGCAGACCGCGCAGTCGTAGGTTTGTCGCGCGGCCTCGTGGAACATGGTGTCGGCGGGCAATGGACCCCTGGCTTCGATGCCGGCGCTGCGCAAGATTTTGAGCGCCGGTGCGATCACCGTCTGCTCCTCGTGGCCGAGCGAGCCGTCCTCGCCGGCATGCGGGTTGAGGCCGGAGATCGCGATCCGCGGCCGGGCGATGCCGAAGCGGGATGTCAGCTCGGTTGCGACGATGCGCACGGTCGAGACGATCAGGTCGCTGGAGAGCTGGCCGAGCGCATCGCGCAGCGAGACGTGGATCGTCACCGGCACCACGGCGAGCCGCGGCGACCACAGCATCATCACCGGTTGCGGCATGCGGCCGTCCTCCGCGGCAAGCTCGGCGAGGTATTCGGTGTGGCCGGGATGGCGGAAGCCGGCGCGATAGAGCACGCTCTTGGCGATCGGATTGGTGACGACCGCGCCGGCGCGGCCCTCACGGACGTCAGCGACCGCCTGCCGGATCGAAGCGAGCGCCGCCGGTGCGCTCGATGCGTCGGGCTTGCCGGGCTCGGCCGTCGCATGCTCGCCGGTCGCAACCACCGGCAGCGCCTCGGCGAAGGCGGCTTCGGCCGCGCTGGCGCTCACGGCGGCGATCCTGATCTCGGCTCCGAGCGCTTTGGCGCGGCGGGCGATCAGCGCCTCGTCGCCGAGCAGGTAGAACGCCGGCAGGTTCAGTTCGCGGCGGCGGAGCCAGGCGGCGATCGTGATGTCGGGACCGATGCCGGCGGGTTCTCCCAGGGTGAGGGCGAGCGGCTTTGCCGGGTGCTTGATGGAAGGCTCTATGAACGACTTGGCCATCAGCGGTTGCGATATTCGATCATCGCCGCCTTGCGGAGCTCGTCGAGATAGGCCTTCTGGGTCTTCTCGTACTTCTCGGTGTACATCTTCTCGCGGATCTCGCGCTTCTTCGGCGTGTCGATCATGGTCGGCTTGCGCGAGCACAGCACCACCATCTCGATGCCGTTCTTGGTCATCTCGGGCGCCGTCAGGTGGCCGATCGGCGTATCGTCGAGCACCTTGCGCAGCGCCTCGGGCAATTCCGCGGTGGTCTTGGTGACGCTGTCGCGAATGGTGGCGTTCGGCGTCGAGCGGAACAGCGAGTTGGCTTCCTCGCAGCTCGCAACGCGCGCGCGATAGCTCTCGGCTTCCTTCTTCCGTGTGTCCAGGAACGCCGGGGTCGAGCCGCGCGGCACGATCAGCACGATCGGCTGCATCTTGTATTCGGTGCCCTCGACCTGGAGCTTCTCGCCGGCCTGGGCCTGCACGGCCTGCGCGACGTCGCGCTCGCCGACCAACAGCTTCTCCTTGTAGCGGCCGCGAACCAGGCTCGTCCAAACCATCTCGGACCTCATCCGGCTCTTCAGGGTCTCGGGACGGACGCCCTTGCTCTCGAGCGACTTGGTGAGCTGATCCGGGGTGATGCGCATACGCTGCGCCATGCCGTCGTAGGACTGGTTGATATCGGAAACGCCGGGATCGACGCCGTACTTCTTGCCTTCCTTGATCTTCACCTTGTCGTCGATCAGCTCGTTGATGACCTCCTGCCGGCTCGGGGTCTTCTGCGTCGTCAGCTGATCGAGCTTGGAACGCTGCTCGATGTCGAAATCGGTGATCGGATCGCCGTTGACCATGACGACGATGTTCTGCGCGCGCGAGGGCGCGGGCAGGGCGGTCAGAATCAGCCCGGCACCGATGGCGAGGAGGAGGCGGAAGGCAGGCAGTGGGGTCGTCATGATGGTCGCTCGCATGTCAGCCGGGCGCGCTTGCGATCGGGAACGCCCGGCCGTCACTTCAAATGGTTCATTGCATGCCGGTCAGGCCGGAAGTGCTGGACCCCGTCGAGGTCGCCAGCGTGCGCAAGCCGATCTGGAACATGAACGCGTGGCTCAGTACAGGCGGCGCCGTGCCTGCCGAGTAGCTATACGAAGTTACGTAGTTCGCCGCCAGCACGAAGCAATCGTCGACATAGCCGGCGCCGAGCACATACTGGTTGAGCTTGTTGGCCTCGAGGTCCCAGCGCGCCGAGCCGCTCACCACCCAGTTGGCCGCGACCTTGATCGAGCCCGAGGTCAGGATGCCTTCGCGGCGTGTCAGATAGCCGAGTTCCGGCTGCGCGGCGTAATTGCCGTACATCATGCTGACCGACCAGCGATTGAAGTTGGCGCGGCCTTCCGCCTCGAAGCGCTGCACGTTCCAGGTCTGCTCGTCCATGCGAGAGCGGACGCTGAACGTGTAGGTGCTGTTGGGCGAATAGCTGGCGCCTGCCACGTAGTCGGAGCGGGGCTTGTCGAGGCCGGAATCGAGGCCGGTGTTGATGGAGTCCTGAACCGCGAAGGAGTTCATGCCGAACAGCTGGTAGGACTGGCCGAACAGCACCTTGACGGCGCCGCCCTTGTCGAACTGCGTGGTGGACTGCACGCCGACATTGGCGCGGCCGCCGCCCTCGACGCGGTCGTAGCCGGAGAACTTGTCGACGCTGAACAGGTTCGAGGAGTCGAACACCATGCTCTGGGCGTCCTCGTTGGGGAGCTTGCCGGCATAGGTCTCGTTCGGCCGAATGATGATCTGCGCGATCGGCTCGATGGTGGTGGAACCCCAGGGCTGAACGTTGATGAAGGGGTAGCGGTATTCGAGACCGACGGTCGGCATCAGGCGGAACGCCTGGGTGTCGCCGACGGGAAGGAAGTTCGACACGCCCGGCTGGTTCGAGATCGACGAGTTGATCGCGTCGGCGCGGAGGCTGGCGAACGGGGTCCAGATCTGGCCGAACGGATCGGTGAAGGACTTGCGCCACTGCGCTTCGGCCGTGAGGCGGGTGTAGGTGCCCGGGAAGCCGCGCAGCAGGCACTGCGACGGCGTCCGCGCGAGCGGATCGGCCGATGTGGTCGTGCACAGGCTGCTGGTGTTGGCGAGCGTCGTGATCGGGTCGAACACGGCGGTGTCACGCGACATGTTCACGAAATTGGTCTTGTAGCTGAACTCGCCGCCGAACACCGGATAGTTGAGCACGTTCGAATAGTCGATCACAGGATAGACGATCGGCACCTGGCTCTGGTTGCCCGAGTAGCTCAGCCAGTACATCGTGCGCGCATCGAAGAAGCTGCGATTGCCGACGCCGGTCAGGTAAAGTTGCGACAATGCGTCGGTCGGCAGATACAGGAACGAGCCCAGCGGATCGCGGTACTGCGACAGCCGGTAGTCCGAGAAGAAGTAGTAGTCGGACATGACTACTCCGTCCCAGCCCCAGACCCACTTGTCGTTCAGCGCGAACTGACCCTTGGTGTCGACGGCGCCGCGGAACTGGCGGTCGCCGGGCTGGCCGGCGAGCGCGCCGGGGTCGAGCTGGTCGATGCCGTAGACACGGATCTGGTAGGCGCCGTCCAGCAGGCGCTGGCGGAACTCGGTCTGGAACAGCACGCCCTGCCGCGACGTGATGCGCGGGCTGAAGGTCATGTCCATGTCGGGCGCGATTGCCCAGTAGAACGGAACTTCGACGCCATAGCCGAACGGCGTGTTCGACGTGAAGCCCGGCATCAGGAAGCCGGTCTTGCGCTTCACGGTCGGATCGGGCGTCGAGAAATAGGGCATGTAGGCGAGCGGCACGCCGAAGAATTCGAGCTGCGCCGTCTCGAAATAAAGCATCTTCTCCTGCTGGTCGTGGATGATGCGGGCACCCTTGACCTGCCACAGCGGCGGCTTCTTCGGATCGTCCTTACACGGCGCGCAGGCCGTGTAGACGCCGTTCTCGAACACCGTGTAGTTGCCGCTGGAACGGTCGGCGCGGCTCGCGGCCATGCGGGTCTGGTCGGCGGTGTCCACGCGCAGCGAATCGACGAAACCGTCGCGGTAATCGTCGGAGAGATCCAGGATCTCGGCATAGGTGATCTTGCCGTCGGCATCCGTCATGCGGATGTTGCCTTCGGCGTGCAGCCGCTTGGTCTTCTGGTCGTAGATGACCCTGTCGGCCTCGACGCTGGTGCCGTTGTAGAACAGCTGGACGTTGCCGACCGCGGAGACACGCGAATTGTTGTAGTCGTAGTCGACCTCGGTCGCCTGAACCAGCATCTGGTTGTCGTTGGCGACCTTCGGCGGCTTCGGACGCGGCGGCAGCGGATTGTAGGTGAAGCTCTGGGCCGTGGCCGGCACCACGGCGGCAGCATCAATCAGCCCGCCGAGCGAGGCGGCAGTGACGACAGCGAGCAGGAGCCTGCGAATGGACAAGCCGCCCCCGTTCGCGCGCACCGATGTGCGCCGCGTCAAACGAGACACGGGTCCTCGATGGACGGCAGTCACTAACCGTCCTCCTGGTACAACAAGGCCAAAAAGCCGGTGAGGCCGCCCACCACTACGGGCAACCACGCCGCAGCGATCGGATGCATCAACTCAGCCTTGCTCAAGTCTTCAGTTACTTTCGACAGAACGTAGAGCAGAAAGCCTGCGCCCACGCCACTCAAAACCATCTTCTGCACGCCGCCCATCCGGAAGAAACGCAACGACACTGAGGCCGCGAGCATCACCATGGCTGCAAGCAAAAACGGCTGTGCCAGAAGCTTGTGATACTGGAGTCGGTATCCGGCTGTCGCGAAGCCCGAGCTTTCGGAGGAGCGGATGTAGCTCGGTAGTTGCCAAAAGGACACAGTCTCCGGTGTGGAAAAGCTGTTGCGGACCTGTGCTTCGGTCAGTGTCGTCGGAATCTCCAGGGTGGCCTGGTCGACCGGCGGCGAGTCCAGCGTGAAGCGGCGGACGGACTTGAACAGCCAATGTCCGGATTCGAGCGTCGCCTCGCGGGCCTCGACCCGCTCCTTGAAGTGCTGCTCTGTGTCAAACCGGAACAGCGTCAGCCCCGTGAGCCGCACGCCCTGCTGCTCGCTGCGCGCCGCATTGATGATCGTCTGGCCGTCGCTGGTCACCTGGTTGAGCCAGAACCCGGAGGCATCCTGGATGCCGCCGCCGGGGGCCGAGCCGAACAGCTCCGCCTCCATGCGCTTGGAGAGTTCGCGCAGGTTGGCCGACATCGGATTGTAGGCGATGGTCGCGATCACCCCGATCAGCAGCGCGCTGCCGAGGGCCGGTGAGATGAACTGCCATGCCGAGATGCCGGCGGCGCGCGCGACCACGAGCTCGAGCCGGCGGGAGAGGGCGAGATAGCAGGTCATCGCCCCGATCAGCATGCAGAACGGCGTCAGCTTCTCCAGGAGCTGCGGCACCCGGAACAGCGAGGTCTCGGCCACCATGATCGCGGAGGCGGATGCAAGGCCAGAGGTCTTGCGCACCATCTCGATGTAATCGACCAGCACCAGCAGCAGGAAAATGCTCGCGAACACGCCGAGCGCCGCGACGACGAAGCGCCCGGCGAAATAGCGCCCGAGTGTGTTGGTGAGCATGCTCATGCGGTGGCCGGCCGTCTGAACAGCCGCGCGATGCGCGCGTTCGACCTGTTGATGGCCTCCATGAGGCGAGCGGGCGGTTCGACCACAATGCCGCCGACGATCAGCCAGATGCCGCCGCCGATGGCGGTCGCCAGCATCGCGTATTGCACCAGAGCCGCGGACGGCGACTTCACCGTCATCACCGAGCAGGCGAATCCGGCCATGCGCAGGCCGAACACCGCGATCACCGAGCCGCCGATCGAGAAGTTGCGGCTCTGGCGCGTGGTGCGCGGTGCGCCGAGGAAGGCGAAGGTCAGTGCCGCAAAGGCGAAGGGGTAGAGCGGCGCCATGATGCGGTCATGCAACTCGGAGCGGAACTGGCCGGGGACGGCCTTGTAGACGGGATCGTCCTCGGACGGCGCGAACAATTCCCAGAGATAGCGCTCGCGAATGCCGAGGGTGACGTCGTGCCCCTGGCCCGAGAATTTCGACATGTCGAAGCCGTAGCGGCCGAACGCGACCAGCGCGGGATCGCGCTTGCCGGCCTCGAACCGCTGGAGGTTGCCGTCCTTCAGCACCAGGAACGACCCGTTCTCGTTCTTCACGACCTCGCCATGCTCGGCGACGATCGAGACGCGCTCGTTCGGATCGCGGCGGTCGTCGATGAAGATGCCGGCGAGGATGCCGCCGGGCTGGCGTTCGCGGATCCGGATCGTCAGGTTCTTGTCGAGCTGGGCGAAGCGGCCGGGCTGGAGGATGTTGGTGAGCACGTCCGCGGTGATCTCGGCGTCCCACTGCTTGATCCGCCGCATGCCGTCGGGGGCGAGGTAGGCCGCGATGAAGGCGACCAGCAGCGCCACCACGCAGGTGGCGTAGAAGAACGGATAGAACAGCCGGAACGGCGAGAAGCCGGCGGCATTCATCACGATGATCTCAGAATCGGTCGCGAGCTTGTTCAGCGTGTGCGAGATCGCGATCATCAGCGCGATCGGCGAGATGATCAGGACCAGCGCCGGAATGACGAGGCCGGTGATGCCAAGGAAGGTCAGGATGGTCTGGCCCTGGCTCGTCATCAGGTCGATGCCGCGCAACGCCTGCGTAATCCAGATCACGCCGGTGAGGCTGACCAGGACAAGCGCAAACGACGCCAGCGTCGTGCGGAAAATATACCTATCGATCGACCCCATGCGCTACCGCACGATTCCCACCAAGACCCCACTTCAGGTCCGGAATTCCGATTGTTCGACCCATCCCGAAACGGGATCCCCAAGGGTCGGCCAACCACTTCTTCCGCCGCCTTACTCTCTCACTACCATCCCTTTGATCCGTCAACAAAATGGCTGCCCCGTGGCACCGTCAATATATGGTTAATATTTCCTCCGTTGTGGCCCGGCGGCCACGGGGGGTGCTTGGCATCTGCGCCGCAGCTGGCCCATAGTGCGCAACGTCAGTGAATCGCCGTTCAGGTCCGGGGCTGTGGCCGGGTCTGCCAAACGGAAAAAGCCCCATGCTTTCGAGGAGTTATCAATGTCCGATGCCATCAAGGTCGGCTTCGTCCCGCTCTCTGCCGCCCCCCGTGGCATCGTGGTTGTGTTCTGTGACGACAGCCTGAAGGTCGGTCCGGCCACGGCCAAGGCGCTGGGCGATGCCACCGGGCTCGTGAAGCGGGCGGCTTCCGCCGCCGCCTTCAAGGGCAAAAGCGGCGCCGCGCTGGACATTTTGGCCCCGGAGGGGGTGAAGGCCACTCGCCTGATCGTGATCGGCGCCGGCAAGGCGGCGAGCCTGAAGGCCAGCGACTTCCTCAAATTCGGCGGCGTGGCGGCAAGCAAGCTTCCCGCCGGAACCGCTGCCATGACCATCATGGCGGAACTGCCCGACGGCGCCATGACGAGCGAGCAGGCGGTCGCGATCGCCTCTGGCCTGCGGCTGCGCGGCTACAGGTTCGATCGCTACAAGACGAAGAAGAAGGACGGCGAGGAGGGCGGCTTGCGCGCCGACGTCTCGCTTGCGGTCGGTGATGCCACAGCCGCGAAGAAGGCGTTTGCCTCGGCCGGTCACGTCGCCGACGGCGTGATCATCGCGCGCGACCTCGTCAATGAGCCGCCGAACGTGCTCTACCCCGAGGAATTCGCGCGTCGCGCGGGCCTGCTGCGCAAGCTCGGCGTCAAGGTCGAGGTGCTCGACGTCAAGGCGATGAACAAGCTCGGCATGGGTGCGCTGCTCGGCGTCGGCCAGGGCTCGGCGCGGCCGAGCCGCACCGTGATCATGCGCTGGGACGGCGGACGGAAAGGCGAGGCCCCCGTCGCCTTCGTCGGCAAGGGTGTCTGTTTCGACACCGGCGGCATCTCGATCAAGCCGGCCGGCAGCATGGAGGACATGAAGGGCGACATGGGGGGCGCTGCCTGTGTCGTCGGCCTGATGCACGCACTTGCGGCGCGTAAAGCGCGGGTCAACGTCGTCGGCGCCATCGGCCTCGTCGAGAACATGCCCGACGGCAATGCGCAGCGGCCGGGCGACATCGTCACCTCGATGTCGGGCCAGACCATCGAGATCATCAACACCGATGCGGAAGGCCGCCTCGTGCTCGCCGACGTGCTCTGGTACGTGGCGAAGAAGGTGAAGCCGAAATTCATGGTGGATCTGGCAACGCTGACCGGCGCCATCATGGTCGCGCTCGGCACCGAGCATGCCGGCATGTTCTCCAACAATGACGAGCTGGCCGACCGGCTGCTGGCGGCCGGCATCGAGAGCGGGGAGAAGGTCTGGCGCATGCCGCTCGGCCCCGAATACGACAAGCTGATCGATTCCCAGTTCGCCGACATGAAGAACACCGGCGGCCGGCATGGCGGCTCGATCACCGCGGCGCAGTTCCTCCAGCGCTTCGTCGACGGTACGCCCTGGGCGCATCTCGACATCGCCGGCACCGCCATGGGCGCGCCGAAGACCGACATCAACCAGAGCTGGGGAAGCGGCTATGGCGTCCGCCTCCTGGATCGTCTGGTGGCAGATCATTACGAGCGCAAATGACCCAAGATGACTGAAGTGCTGTTCTACCATCTGCAAAACAAGACGGTGGAGGACGTGTTGCCGCCGCTTCTGGAGAAATCGCTGGAGCGCGGCTGGCGCGTCGTGGTGCAGTCGACCTCGCCGGAGCGCGCCGACGCGCTCGACGCCCATCTATGGACTTATCGCGACGATTCCTTCCTGCCGCATGCGACATGGCGCGTGAACGATGCCGCCGATCAGCCGATCGTGCTGGCGGTCGAGGAGGACAATCCCAACGGCGCCGCTGTCCGCTTCCTGATCGACAATGCCGCGCTGCCGCAGGACGCGCAGGGCTATGAACGCATGGTGCTGCTGTTCAACGGCGACGATCCGGACGCGCTCGCCTTCGCCCGCAGCGCCTGGACGGATTGCAAGGCGCGCGGATTTGATGTCACCTATTGGCAGGCCGACGAGCGGGGCCGGTGGCAGCGGCGGAATTAGCGTCGTTCGCAATTAATGATAATTTGTACTTTTCGGGCAAGGCTGGTCCTGGTCTCCTTCTTGGCCACCTTCGTGCCGCAAAGGGATGTTGGGACAATCGCTTAGGGCTGGTCCTTCACGCGGGGAATTTGGTTTATCGTGCGACATCAAAAGCTTCCCAGCTCGCTCATAGTTGTGTTGGCTGCCGTAGCACCGCTTGTCGCGGGCTGCTCGGGCGCCTCTGATCTGTTGTCGAAGGATGCCGAATGGTTCCAGAGACCCGGCCGTCTCTTCATCAAGAACATCTCGATCGAATCGCCGCCGCTGACTCCCGACAAACCGGTCGGGGCCGAGGATCTGGTCAGCGCCGACGGCGCCTGTCCCGGCATGGCGCCGCCGCCCGGTCCGGCCGATGCCAATGCCTCGACGACGGCGCCGATGGGCGGCACGGTCGCGCTCGGCCACACCGAATGTGACGTGGTGCGCGGCATCGGCGCGCCCTCGACCGTCAACCTCTCCAACGATGCCGCTGGCCGCCGCGTTACCGTGGTGACCTGGACGACCGGCCCGCGCGCGGGCATCTACACGTTCACCTCCGGTCGACTGTCCTCGATCGAAGGCGTGCCCGAAGCGCCGGTCGTGCCGAAGGGGGCAAAGCCGAAGCCGAAGAAGAAGCCGGCGTAAGCGTCTTGCTTGCGCGTGCCCCGGATGCCGCGCGGACTTAGCTACAGCGCCCGCATCTCGCTCGATCGCACCCAGATGCAGGTGGACGACCGCCTCGTCAGCCTGTCACCGGGGATGGCGGTGACGGTGGAGATCAGGACCGGCTCACGCACCATCCTGAGCTATCTGCTGTCGCCATTGCAGCGCTACCGGCACCGGATCATGCGGTAGCGGTAGCTGGGATGGCGCTGTAGATTCTTGCGATCCAGCCGCCGCAACACTCCGATGAAGTCACTTTCCCGATGGCCGCGCGGCCCGGAATGCGCTCATATGGAGCCACAAAAAACTGGAGGAAAGTATGCGGTTCATCGCGATCATCTCGGCGCTGCTTCTGCCGCTCGGCGCGGCCGTCGCCCAGGACTATCCGGCGAGGCCCATCACCATGCTGGTGCCATTCGCCGCCGGGGGACCGACCGACACCATCGCGCGCCTGACCGCCGCGGGCATGGCGAAATCGCTGGGACAGCAGGTCATCGTCGAGAACGCGACCGGCGCCGGCGGCACCATCGGCGCGACCCGCGCCGCGCGCGCGCAGCCGGACGGCTACACGCTGCTGATCCATCATGTCGGCATCTCGACCGCCGCGACGCTGTACCGCAATTTGAGCTATGACACGAAGACGGCCTTTGCGCCGATCGGGCTTGTGACCAACGCACCGATGACCATCATCGCGCGGCCGGATTTCCCCGCCAACACGCTCAAGGAACTGGTCGCCTACGCCCAGCAGCAGGGCGACAAGCTGACCTACGCCAATGCCGGCCTTGGAGCGGCATCGCATCTGTGCGGCATGCTGTTCATGACGGCGATCCAGAAGCAGCTCACCACCGTGCCCTACAAGGGCAACGGCCCGATCATGAACGATCTGCTCGGCAAGCAGATCGATCTCACCTGCGACCAGGCGACGAACACCACCGGCCCGATCACCGCCAAGCAGGTCAAGGCCTATGCGATCACCACCAGGGAGCGACTGAAGAGCCTGCCCGATCTGCCGACGGCCGACGAGGCCGGTCTCAAAGGTTTCGAACTCGGCGTCTGGCACGGCATCTATGCCCCCAAGGGCACGCCGCCGGCGGTCGTTCAGAAGCTGACGGCGGCGCTCCAGTCGGCGCTGAAGGATCCCACGCTGATCGCCCGCTTCAACGACATCAACACGGAGCCAGTCCCGCAGGACAAGGCGACGCCCGAGGCCTTGGGCGCGATGCTGGCGAGTGAAATCGACCGCTGGGCGCCGATCATCAAGGCAGCCGGGCAATACGCGGACTGAGCCCGGAGGTGCGAAAATTGCGCCGAAGACGCCACCTCGAGTGACGCCGGTGGATCGGGAAAGAGCAACCAGCTCAATGGCTAATGTGCAGGCAGCAAAATACCGGTACTGTGCATGGGGTTGTTTTTCCGAATTTGATTGAGCCGGCCGCGCGGCGGGCTACCCCGCCGCCTCGTCGAACTGCGCGCTTGCCTCGAGCCACTGCTCCTCGGCACGCGCCAGCGCGTCGGCGGCATTGGCGCGCGCCTTCGACAGCTGCGCGGCCTGCTTGGGATCGCGGGTGAAAATGTCGGGCAGGGCCAGCGCCGTGTCGATCTTGCTGATGATCTCGCTGACGCGGGCGATCTCGGCTTCGGCCTCCGCGATGCGCTTCTTCAGCGAGCCGCGATTGTCCGATCTCGGGCGCTGCGGCTTCTCGCTCGCGGGACTGCGTTCTCGCGGGTCGTCCGCGTTGCGTGTGGACAACACCAGGCGGCGATACTCGTCGAGATCGCCGTCGTAATTGGTCACGGTACGGTCTGCGACGATCCAGAGCCGCTCGGCGCAGGCCTCGATCAGGTAGCGGTCGTGCGAGACCATGATCACGGCGCCGGGGAATTCGTTGATCGCCTCGGCGAGCGCGGCGCGGCTGTCGATGTCGAGATGGTTGGTCGGCTCGTCCAGGATGATCATGTTGGGGCCGAAGAAGGTCGCAAGTCCGAGCAGGAGCCGCGCCTTCTCGCCGCCGGACAGTTTGCCAGCCTTGGTGTCGGCCGCCTTGCCGGAGAAGCCGATCGCGCCGGCGCGCGCGCGCACTTTCGCTTCGGGCGCATCGCCCATCAGCTTGCGGACGTGATCGTAGGCCGAGGCGTCCTCGTTCAGCTCGTCGAGCTGGTGCTGGGCGAAATAGGCGATCGACAGCTTGTCCGCGCGCGTCACTCTGCCCGAGAACGGCGCGAGGCGCCCCGCCAGCAGCTTGACCAGCGTCGACTTGCCGTTGCCGTTGGCGCCGAGAAGCGCGATGCGGTCGTCATTGTCGATGCGCAGGGTGACGCGATTGAGCACGGGGCTGGCCGGGTCATAGCCGACCGACACGTTGTCGGCCGCGATGATCGGCGGCGACAGGATCTTCTCCGGCGCGGGAAAGCTGATCTCGCGCACGTCCTCGGTGACCAGCGCCGTGATCGGCTTCAGCCGCTCCAGCATCTTCACGCGGGACTGCGCCTGGCGCGCCTTCGACGCCTTGGCCTTGAAGCGGTCGACGAAGGCTTGCAGGCGCGCGCGTTCGGCTTCCTGGCGCTTGACCTGCTTGGCATCGAGCAGCTCACGCGCGGCGCGCTGCTCCTCGAAGGAGGAATAGGTGCCCTTGTAGAGCGTGAGCTTGCCGCGCTCCAGATGCAGGATCTGGTCGACCGAGCTTTCCAAGAGGTCGCGGTCGTGGCTGATCACGATCACCGTGCGCGGATAATGGGCGAGATGGTCTTCGAGCCACAGCGTGCCTTCGAGGTCGAGATAGTTGGTGGGCTCGTCGAGCAGCAGCAGGTCGGGCGCGGCGAACAGCGTCGCAGCCAGCGCGACGCGCATGCGCCAGCCGCCGGAGAACTCGGCGCAGGGCCGCTCCTGATCGGCGGCGGAGAAGCCGAGGCCGGAGAGGATCGCGGCCGCGCGGCTCGGCGCCGAATGCGCGTCGATGTCGACGAGGCGGGTCTGGATCTCCGCGATCCGGTGTGGATCGATCGCACGCTCGGCCTCGGCGAGCAGCGCGTCGCGTTCGAGGTCGGCCTTGAGCACGACGGAGATCAGGCTTTCGGGGCCGTTCGGGGCTTCCTGCGCGAGGCTGCCGACGCGCCAGCGCGGCGGCAGCGTCACCGAGCCGTGCTCGGCCGCGAGCTCGCCGCGGATCACCTTGAACAGCGTCGACTTGCCGGTGCCGTTACGCCCAACCAGGCCGACGCGCGATCCGGGTGTGATCTGCACGGAACTCTGGTCAATCAGAAGGCGTCCGGCGAGGCGGATGGAGAGGTCGGTGATGGACAGCATGCGGCCTTGTCACCGCAGCCGGGATCAAACGCAACCCGTTTTTCGGGGGCGGCCGGTCAGTGCGTGTCGAGATCGCGCTTCTTCAATTCGTTGAGAAGATATTCGAGATGCGTCGGGAGCCGGGGCTCGGGACGGAGGCTCTGCTGGAGCCGCTCGCCCACGGCATCGCAAATCGAGCGGCTGGTGCGCCGGTCGATCTGTTCGGTGTCATTGGCAAAAAGGCCAGCCATCGCGGGTTCCGTGTTCTCGAAGTAAGGACACGATACCAAGTCATTGACCCCCAAATTGGTTTCGCCCCTCGCGGGGATTGCCGGGCCTTCTAGTGAAAATTGTATGAATTCGCGTCTATCCGCTTAAATACGAAGCCCCGGCGCAGGGGGAACGCCGGGGCTTCGCTTGGAAGGCACCCTGGGGCTGGGTACCCTAAGAAGGTGCTGTCGGGCTCAGTAGCAGCGGTTGATCATCCGCCAGCGGGGTCCCCAGGGGGTCGGGACCAGCCGGCGCACGTAGCAGCCGCCATATCCGTAAGAAACGACGGGGCCTCGGGCATAGAAGCGCGGTCCGCCCCAGCCGTGATGGCCGCCGTGCCAACCGCCGCCGTGCCAGCCACCGCCATGCCAGTGAGCGGAGGCGGAGGTCGGCGCCACCGCGGCACCCAGCGCGACCGCGGCGATGGCGGCAAGCGAAACTTTCCTCAACATGGTGATCTCCTCAAGAGTGCCGGCGCGGGCCTGTCGCGTCGATGGAAGGGCCGCCGAAACGGGCCGCTTCATGAGCAGGCTTTCGTTTCGATGGCTCTCACCCTATCCCGGCGAGGCTGAACCAAACCCTGATGCGGGCTTCAGAATAGGTTCATCTGGGTGAAATCGCGGTAATCCATGCCGAATCCCCCGAGGCCTCGGCCCTGCGGCGAAGCGCCTGTGAGGCCGTTCCGGCGGTCGCTTGCCGTCCGGCAAAGGCGCCGATATAAGCCCCGCAACTCCGAACCACCCGGTTTCCCTCAAGGACAAGATCATGGCGATTGAACGCACCTTCTCGATCATCAAGCCCGACGCGACCGAGCGTAACCTGACCGGCGCGGTCAACGCCGTGATCGAGAAGGCGGGCCTGCGCATCGTCGCCCAGAAGCGCATCCGCATGACCAAGGGCCAGGCCGAGACCTTTTATGCCGTCCACAAGGCGCGCCCGTTCTTCGGCGAGCTCGTCGACTTCATGACCTCGGGCCCGGTCGTCGTGCAGGTGCTGGAAGGCGAGGGCGCGATCGCCAAATATCGCGAGGTGATGGGCGCGACCGATCCGGCCAAGGCGGCCGAGGGCACCGTCCGCAAGCTCTACGCAAAGTCGATCGGTGAGAATTCGGTGCACGGCTCGGATGCCCCGGAGACGGCCGCGATCGAAATCGCGCAGTTCTTCTCGGGCAACGAGATCGTCGGCTGATCCATCAGCCGACAGGTTAGGACGACGGGGCGAAAGGACTCATTGTGAACTGGCTCTGGCAGATCTTCGATCCCGCCACGATAGGGGCGTTCTTCATCCAGTTCCGCAGTGAGATGGCCGAACCGACCTTCTGGATTGCGGTCGGCAAGATCATCTGGATCAACATCCTGCTCTCCGGCGACAACGCGCTGGTGATCGCGCTCGCCTGCCGCGGCCTGTCACCGCGGCACCGGCTCTGGGGCATGATCTTCGGTGCGGGCGCCGCGGTGATGCTGCGGATCATCTTCACCGGCATCGTCGCGAGCCTGATGGAGTTGCCCTACCTCAAGCTGGTCGGCGGTCTCGCGCTGATCGTGATCGCGGCAAAGCTCCTGGTGCCGGAAAACGAGGACGAGGACGACGTCGAATCCGCCTCGCATCTGTGGCACGCCATCCAGATCGTTGTGGTCGCCGACATTGTCATGAGCCTGGACAACGTCATCGCCGTGGCCGCCGCCGCCAATGGCAGCGTGCCGCTGCTGATCCTCGGCCTTGCCATCAGCGTGCCGCTGATCGTCGCCGGCGCGGCGTTGATCATGGCGCTGCTGGCGAAGCTGCCGGTGCTGGTCTGGGCCGGCGCGGCGCTGCTCGGCTGGATCGCGGGCGAGGTGATCGCGACCGATCCCGGCATCGCGCCGAAGCTGCACTCGCTGTTCGACGGTCCGTTCGGCGCCTCGCTGGACAACATGCTCGGCGCGTTGCGCATCCCGCCACAATTCACCCATGGCGGCGGGGGCGGCGAATATCTCTGCGCGCTTCTCGGGGTCGTCGTCGTGCTGGTCGTCGGCTTCATCTGGCGCCAGCGCAGCCTGAGCCAGGCCGCGCTGGAATCCTCCGAGCGCCACGCCAAGGCGTCGGCGGAGTGATCGCGACGGGATGATTTGTCTTGCGTGCCTCTTCCCGGTGGGGAGAGGTCTCGCGCGCGATCATTCCGGCGCACGTTGCGACAGCCATCCCAACTGAACCGGTCGTCATCGACGAAAGCACCATCGCTTGATGAGCGGCGGGTGGCCGGACGACGCGGGCAAGCATCTGCACCTCACAGCAAACTCGCCCTTGGAGCGGTAGCGAACAGTTGCGGTTCGGCACTTCGTGCCGTGATCCCCAGCGCTCGCAACCTCCGCGCGATTTAGACTTTGTCTCATTCTAAACTACTGAAAATAAAGGCGCTTTTGTTGACTCGGCGGCTCTTCCCGCGGCAGGTCGCAGCAATCCTTGTTCCTGCCAAACCGGAAGCTGTTGAGAAATGCCGTCGAGAGTCATTTGCCGTCCCGTTGCTATTCTTGCCGCTCCGGTCAAATCACGTCCCAGGTTCCACAGGCCGACGGCTTTCGCGGCCTCTGTCGTCTCCATCGCCCTGTTCGGCGACGGCTTCCTACACCGCAGCAACGCGCAAAGCGCTGCGACGGAGGCGGAGCGGGCGGCCACGTTGCCGGCGGTGACGGTCACCGCAGACGCGCCAAAGCAGCGCGCACGTCCACGATCCAATCCAGGCCGAAGGGCGGACCGCCAGGGTTCGCCGGCGAACGAGCGAGCCAAGTTGCAGACGGAAGCGGCCCCCACGGCTGCGAGGCCGGGCGCACTTCCGCCGTCCTATGCAGGCGGGCAGGTCGCCCGCGGAGGCCAGGTCGGCCTCTTGGGCAACAAGGATTTCATGAATACGCCGTTCAACATCACGAGCTACACGGCGAAGAAGATCGAAGATCAACAGGCCGTTACGATCGCCGACGTCGTCACCAACGATCCCTCGGTCCGCTTAGCGAGCCAGCCCGGCGGTATTTTCGACTCCTTCTTCATCCGCGGCTTTCCGATCGGAGAGGGCAATGTCGGAGAGATCGCCTTCAACGGCGTCTACGGCGTTGCACCGAACTACCGCGTGTTCACCGATTACGTCGAACGCATCGAGATCATCAAAGGCCCGACGGCGCTGCTTTACGGCATGGCCCCAAACAGCAGTGTCGGCGGCACCATCAACATCGTTCCAAAGCGTGCCGGGGACGTCGATCTCACACGGGTCACGACCGACTACGCGACGAACTCCCAGCTCGGCACGCATCTCGACGTGAGCCGACGGTTCGGCGAGAACCGCGAGTTCGGGATTCGCGTCAATGGCAGCTATCACAACGGCGATACGCCGCTGGACAACCAGACCCGCGAGGCGCATGTCGGTTCCGCGGCGTTCGACTATCGCGGCGAGAAGTTCAGAGCCTCGCTCGATTTCATCGATCAGGAGGAAAAGTTCGACGCGCCCACGAGGCCGTTCCTGGTCGCAACGGGCGTAGCCGTCCCGACCGCGCCGGTCGGGCGGCGCAATGTCACGCAGGCCTGGGAATGGGCCAAGGTTCACGACAACTCGCTGCTGGCGCGCGCCGAATATGATGTGACGGATTCCGTCACGGTCTTCGCCGACGGTGGTGGCGGCAGGACCCAGGTCGATCGTCTGTTTGGTACGCCGACGATCCTGAACGCGGCCGGCAACACCACGTCGACGCCGGGACACTTCAAATTCGACATCGACCGGAACGTCGCCGACGCCGGGGTGCGCGCCCGGTTCGACACCGCCGCGATCAGTCACGCCGTCACCTTCCAGGGCAGCTACTATACGGACGAGATCTCGCGAGGCTCGGTGAACGGCACGCCGGTGCTGTCCAACATCTATGCGCCGATCGCCCGTCCCCAGCAGCTCGTTCCGGCCCCCGCGACCGTGCCGAGGCTGTCGGACACCGAGCTGACCGGCCTTGCGCTGGCAGACACCATGTCGGTCTTCCAGGAGCGACTTCAGCTGACCCTCGGCGTCAGGCAACAGGGCGTCAAGTCGAACAACTACAACACCACCACGGGAGCCGTGACCTCCGCCTACGACCAGACCGCGTACACACCGATGGTCGGCGTGGTCGTCAAGCCCTGGAGCAACGTTTCGCTCTATGCCAATTACATTGAAGGGCTGAGCAAGGGGGATGTCGCGCCGTCGACGGCGGCCAATCAGGGAGAAGTCCTTGCGCCTTATTTCAGCAAGCAGAAGGAAGCAGGCGTCAAAGTCGACTTCGGCATGCTCGCGACCACGGTCAGCCTGTTCGAGATCACCAAGCCGTCGGGACAAGTGGGTGCCGACAACGTCTTCCGGGCCGATCAGGAGCAGCGCAATCGCGGCGTGGAATTCACCGTGTTCGGAGAAGTGCAGCCGGGCATTCGCGTTCTTGGCGGGGTGACGTTGATCGACGCGGAGCTGACGAAGACGAACACGCTGGCCAATCTCGGCAAGACGCCGATCGGCGTGCCCGAGGTGCAAGCCAATCTGTCCGCCGAATGGGATACCCCGTTCGCACCCGGACTGACGCTGGTCGCAAACACCATCTATACCGGGCACCAATATCTGAATGGGGCGAACACACAGGTCGTTCCGGCCTGGACGAGGCTCGATCTGGGCGCGCGCTACAACACGCGCATCAACAATCGGCCCGTCACGGTTCGCGCTCTCGTCCAGAACGTGTTCGATACCAATTACTGGGCTGGCGTCGCGAGCTTCTCCGCACTGGCGCAAGGCGCACCGCGAACCCTGCTCTTGTCGATGTCGACCGATTTCTGAGCCAGAATGGACGAAACAATCAGGGCGCCACGGCAAGACAGCTTCGCGCCCGCCCGACCCAGAATGATGTCCGGGCGGGTGCGGCGCGGGCTGCTGTGGGCTCACCGATGGTTCGGTTTGATCGGCGGGGTCGTCGTGGTGCTGATAGGCCTCACGGGAAGCTTCATCGTCTTCTACCGCGAGATCGATGCCGCACTGAACCCGGCGCTATACACCCCGGCGGGCCCGGAACAACGAGTCACATTGAGCGGGGTGATGCGCGCCGCGGCGGCAGCGGATCCGGCGCCGATTGCCACGATCCTGGCGCCGGACCGGACCTGGCCGGTTTGGATCGTGATCCATGCGCACGAAACCGCACCAGGCAGCTACCCGAACCGGTGGACGACCATGGTCGATCCTTCGAACGGGAAAGTGCTCGGGCGGCGTGACTACGCCAACGCGTTCGCGCTCAAGATTTATCGTCTCCATTTTACGCTCTTGCTCTATGAGTTCTGGGGCAAGGAGCTGGTCGGCGCAGCCGGGTTCGTGCTGCTCGGTTTGGCGGTCTCAGGCCTGTTCCTGTGGTGGCCGAAGCCGGGGCGATTCTGGCGATCGGTCTCGGTGCGCAAGAACGTCTCGCTGCTTCGATTTGTTCTGGACGTTCACAGCGCGGCCGGCTTTTGGGCGCTGTCCGTGCTCTTGTTGATCTCAATCACCGGCGTCGGCATCGTCTTTCCCGATCTGGTGCGGCCCATCGTTGGCCTTCTGTCGCAACCGACGCCCGATCGCTCGCCGCGGGTCGAAGTGCCGCCTCCGGCAGGGACGCCGCTGCTCTCACCCGACGCGATCACGCAACGCGCGCAGGAGGCCAAACCCGGTGCGACGATCGCCATGCTCAACCCGCCAACCGCAACGCGCAACACTTGGCGGGTGCAGTTCCGTCCTGATGGTGCTGATCCCGCCGTACGGTCGCGTGGGGCGATCTGGCTCGACCCGTGGAGCGGTGCAGTGGTGCACGACCGCACGCCGGGCGCCATGTCGATGGGGGACCGCTATCTGGCCGAACAGCTCTGGCTCCACAACGGTGCGACGTTCGGATTCGCAGGGCGCCTGCTGGTGTTCGCAGCCGGCTTCGCGCCACTTGTCCTGTTCGTCAGCGGCTTGATGATGTGGCTCAAGAGACGTCCCAGGAGGATGGGACCCGGCTAAAGGGTTAGCGCCGCACGATCGAGCCGGAGCGGCTGACCAGGCGGGCAAGCTGCTTGAATCGGCTGCCGACGCGGTCGGCGACGAGGTCGCCGAGCCGATGCTCGAACACCAGCATCAGATTGCGGCTCTGGCTGCGGAAATGCGTGGCGGGCAAGACACCCGGACGCGCCGCCGAGATCAGATGCGCGACGCGGAACGCCGCGCCCAGCAGGCGGGCGCGTTCGAGCTGCGCCGGCGTCAGCAATTCCTGCACGGTGAGGGGCGGCTGGTTTTCCTCGCTGAGGCCCGCGTAGCGGTAGAACACGGACAGGCCGACGAAGGCGCGCTCGGTGTGGGTGATCGCGCCGAAATTGGCGTTGACGACGAGGCTCAGCGTCTGCTCGCCGCGGTGGTCGGGATGCACCCGCCAGCCGATGTCGGACAGCAGGCACGCGGTGTGGCGCAGGCGGCGGTCCTCTTCGGTCTCGCGCAGCTTCACCACGCGCGCCAGGCGGTCGGTCCAGGCAATCAGCTCGCGCGCGTGCTTGGCCGAGCGCGACAGGAGCTGGTTGAGCTCTTCCGCCGCGCAGATCAGTCCGTCCTTGTTGCGCTCGGATTCCGCCAGCTTCTCGTGCAAGAGACCCTCGCGCACGCCGAAGGTCGAGAACACGATGGTCTTGGGCTTCGCCACGCGGATGATGTGCTCGAGCACCAGGGCGGCATAGGTGAGGAGCGGGCGGCGCGCATCGGCGACGATCTCGATGTCGGCGAGCATGTCGGCGGCCGCGAGCCGCCGTAACCTGCGAGAGAAGTCGAGCGCCTCGGCGGCCGAGATCGAATAGCCGTGCATCACCTGGAGCGGATAGCCGCTCTGGATGATGTGGATGCGCGCGAGCGCGCGCCAGGTTCCGCCGACGGCGTAGAAGGTGCGGCCGCGGCCCGCGGCGAACTGCGGCACCTCGTCGATCGCTTCGCGGACGATGCGGTCGGCGCGCTTGAGCGATTTGTGCGCGAGGTCCTGGAGCGCGAGGCCGCCGAGCGGCAGCGTCACGCCGCTGCGCACGCTGTTCCCGCGCACGTCGATCAGTTCGAGCGAGCCGCCGCCGAGATCGCCGACGATGCCGTCGGGGCGGTGGATGCCGGAGATCACGCCGAGCGCCGACAGCCGCGCCTCGCGCGGGCCTGACAGGATCTCGATCTGCACGGCGCAGATGCGCTCGGCCTTCGCGATGAAATCGGGGCCGTTGGAGGCATCGCGGCAGGCGGCTGTCGCGATCGCGAAGACGCGCCCGACCTGCATCACGCGGCACAGCGCGCGAAAGCGCTTGAGCGAGGTCAGCGCCTTGTCGACGGCGTCGGGCGCGAGCAGGCCCGTGCTCTGCACCTCGCGCCCGAGGCCGCACAGCGTCTTCTCGTTGAAGATCGGGATGAGGCTGCGCGCCAGCGCCTCGTAGACGACGAGACGGACCGAGTTGGAGCCGATATCAATGACCGCGACGCTCGAGCCGCGCTTACGCGGCCGCTTCACGTCGAGAATCCCGGATCAGGGCTGATGACGTTCGTTCCGGCGCGTGAGACGGCGCGGCGAGGATTCCTTGAGCGACTTTCCACGGCCAGACAGACTCGGATTTGTCATGAAGTAGTTGTGGACGTTGAAAGGCTCCTCGCCCTTCGCGGTCTTCATACGCGTTGAGGACCCGTCCGGCAACAACTGCCAGCTCTGCTCATTATCCTTCAGATTCGCGACCATGATCTGTTCGAGAACCTGCTGATGCACCGTGGGATTTTGCAGCGGACACAGCACCTCGACGCGGCGGTCGAGGTTGCGCGGCATCATGTCGGCCGATGAGATATACACAGCCGCTTTCGCGCTCGGCAGGCCCTGGCCCATGCCGAAGCAGTAGATTCGGCCGTGTTCCAGGAAACGTCCGATGATCGACTTGACGCGGATGTTCTCGGACAGGCCGGGAATGCCGGGCCTGAGGCAACAGATACCGCGCACCACCAGCTCGACCTGCACGCCGGCCTGCGAGGCCTCGTAGAGCGCGTCGATGATGTCGGGGTCGACCAGCGCGTTCATCTTCATCCAGACCGCGCCGGGACGGCCGTGCCGCGCGTGCGCGGTCTCGCCCTGGATGTGCTCGATGATGCGCTTGCGCAGGGTCAGCGGCGACACCGCCATCTTTTCCAGATCGCTCGGCGCCGCATAGCCGGTGATGAAGTTGAACACCCGCGCCGCGTCGCGGCCGATGGTCGGGTCCGAGGTGAAGTAGGAGAGGTCGGTGTAGATGCGCGCGGTCACCGGATGATAGTTGCCGGTGCCGGTATGGACGTAGGTCGTGAGGCTGCCGCCCTCGCGGCGTACCACCATCGAGAGTTTTGCGTGCGTCTTCAGTTCGAGGAAGCCGTAGACGACCTGCACACCGGCGCGTTCGAGGTCGCGCGCCCAGCGGATGTTCGCCTCTTCGTCGAAGCGAGCTTTCAGCTCGATCAGTGCGGTGACGGACTTGCCGGCCTCGGCGGCTTCGGCGAGCGCGCGCACGATCGGCGAGTTGTTGGAGGTGCGGTAGAGCGTCTGCTTGATCGCGACGACGTCGGGATCGCGCGCGGCCTGCTGGAGGAACTGCACCACCACGTCGAAGGATTCGTAGGGGTGATGGACGATGAGGTCCTTCTGCCGGATCGCGGCAAAGATGTCGCCGCCATGCTCGCGCACGCGCTCGGGATGGCGCGGCACGTAAGGGGTGAATTCGAGGTCGGGCCGGTCGAGGCGGGTGAGCTGCGAGAGCTCGTTCATGGCGAGCACGCCATCGACCAGGAAGACCTCGTCGTCGGCAGCCGACAGCGCGTGCTGCACGAAGCTGCGCAGCTCCTCCGGCATCTTGGCGTCGATCTCGAGCCGGATCACCGACCCGCGGCGGCGCCGCTTCAGCGCGGTCTCGAACAGGCGGACGAGATCCTCGGCCTCTTCCTCGATTTCGAGCTCGGAGTCGCGGATGATCCGGAATGCGCCCTGGCCATGCAGACTGTAGCCGGGGAACAGGCGGTTGATGAACAGGGCGGTGGCCTGTTCCAGCGTGATCAGCCGGACGGCCTTGCCGTCAACCGGCAGGCGGATGAAGCGGTCGATCTTGCCGGGCATGCGGATCAGCGCGTTCATCTGCTTGCCGTCGGCCTCGCGCGTCAGCTGGAGCGCGATGGTGAAGCCGAGGCTCGGAATGAACGGGAAGGGATGGGCCGGGTCGATCGCGAGCGGCGTCAGCAGCGGGAAAACGTTGTTGAGGAAGTAGTCCTCGATCCAGGTCCGTTCCGCCCTGGTGACGTCCTTGCCGTCGACCAGCACGATGCCGACCTCGGCGAGCGTGCCGCGCAAGTCGCGCCAGATCGCCTGCTGGTCGGAGGCAAGCTGGGACACCGTGCGATTGATCAGCGCGAGCTGCTCGGATGGCGTCAGGCCATCAGGGGCGCGTTCGGCGATGCCCTCGCGCACCTGGGCCTTGATGCCGGCGACGCGCACCATGAAGAACTCGTCGAGGTTATTCGCTGAAATCGACAGGAAGCGCACCCGCTCCAGCATGGGATGGCTGGGATTGACCGATTCCTCCAGGACGCGGCGATTGAAATGCAGCCAGGACAGCTCGCGGTTGATGAATCGCTCGGGGCTGGAGGCGATCGCCGGCAAGCCTTCGGCTTCCGGAGCTTTTTCTTTGATTTCAACGGCTTGCGCAGAGTCCATCAGAAGTCGGTCCATCCAGTTCGCCCCAATTTGCGACTTATACGCAAAACCGGCGGGAGCATGTGTTAGAGCGATGACGTTTCGATGACATTGATGTTCCGCCGCCCCGCCGCGTCAAGCGGCCTTGGAGCGCCCGCGGGCGGGTCAGGCGTCCCGGAGCAGCTCGGCTGCCAGCGCCCGGGTGACGGGGCGGCCGAGCCGCAGGGCCTCGCTGTCGAGCAGTTCCACGGCCTGCCGGGCGGCAGCCGACGAGCGCTCCAGGCGGGTGGCGAGGTAGCTGACCACGGTTTCGTCGACGGTGAGCTGGCGGTCGGCGCAGAATTTGACGATCAGGCCCCGGAACAGCTGGTCGTCGGGCGGCAGCAGCGAGATCACCGGGACCGCGCGCAGCCGCGAGCGCAGATCGCGGAGCTCGATCTCGAGCGACGCCGGCACCACGCGTCCAGTGAGGAGGACGTAGGCACCGTCCTCGCGGGCGAGGTTCATCAGATGGAAGAGGGCGCGTTCGTCGAACTCCCTGGCCTTGAGATCCTCGACCACCAGCGCCCCGGTGGCGAGCGCGCCTGGGACGGCTTCCGAGGTCAGCCCGATGGCAGTGGTCGAGCGGGCGCCGGCATCCTCGGCCCAGATCGCGGCGAGATGGCTCTTGCCGCTGCCTTCCGGACCGGCCAGCCACATGATCCGGTTCGGCCACTCCGGCCAGCTGTCGATCAAGGCGAGGCCGGCGGCGTTGGCAGGGCCTTCGAGGAAATTGTCCCGGCTCCGGCTCTCCGCATGCGGGAGCGAAAATGCCAATTGTCGGGGATGAACGCGGCCTGCCACGCTTGCTGTACTCCGTGCCGGCGGACCGGCCTTGCTCGAAATGATTCGACCTATTCGGACGCGAGTTGGCCTTTTGCGGGGCCGTTCCGCAGCCGCTATCGCGCCTGCCTCGCGCTCATTTGGCTTCGATCGTGCTCATGTGCCGCAGCCACTCGACGAGGTAGAGCGATACGGAAGAGAGCGTGAAGACGGTGACGAGGCCCATCAGGATCATATCATAGGGCGCCGGGTTGAAGCCGAAGGCGAGGGAGGCGAGCACGAGTGCCGCATAGGCCACCTGGGCCGCCGTGTTGAGCTTCGACACCTTCGACGGCTTCATCTCGACCGGCTTGTCGAACAGCCAGGAGACGATCACCGCAGTGACGATCATGATGTCGCGCGAGACCACCAGGATCACGATCCAGCGCGGGATGTCGCCCCAGATGCCGAGCGCCAGGTAGATCGACACCAGCAGCGCTTTGTCGGCGAGCGGATCGAGCAGGGCGCCGAGCTCGCTGCGCATGTTGAAGCGCTTGGCCAGGAAGCCGTCGACGGCGTCGCTGATGCCGGCGATCAGGAAGACGGCGAAGGCCACCTCCATTTGGCTCGACACGATGGCCCAGACGATGATCGGGACCAGCATGATGCGGCCCAGGGTAATGATGTTCGGAATACTCACGCGGCGCTTCCCGGCACCCGGCCTGACCTCGAATCCGGCCCCCTTCGAGGCTGAACCGGTTGATATCTCTACATAGTATACGGAGGTGCGCCATGCGAGCCATTGCGCGTCCCCGGAATTCGACGTAACCAGCCGCAAACCCACTGGAAATCGGGCATGACCGACCGCAAAAACGGCCTCACCTACGCCGATTCAGGCGTCGATATCGACGCGGGCAACCGCCTGGTCGACCTGATCAAGCCGATGGTGCGCGCCACCGCACGCCCCGGCGCCGACGCCGAGATCGGCGGCTTCGGCGGCCTGTTCGACCTCAAGGCGGCCGGTTTCAAGGACCCCATCCTGGTCGCCGCCACCGACGGCGTCGGCACCAAGGTCAAGATCGCGATCGAGACCGGCCTGCATGGCGGGATCGGCATCGACCTCGTCGCCATGAGCGTCAACGACCTCGTGGTGCAGGGCGCCGAACCGCTGTTCTTCCTCGACTATTTTGCCTGCGGCAAGCTCGATCCGGAGGCGACCGCGGCGATCGTCGCCGGCGTCGCGGAAGGCTGCCGGGAGTCCGGATGTGCCCTGATCGGCGGCGAGACCGCCGAGATGCCCGGCCTCTACAAGGACGGCGACTACGACCTCGGCGGCTTTGCCGTCGGCGCCGCGGAGCGGGGAACGCTGCTGCCGCGCAAGGACATCGCCGCGGGCGATGCCGTGATCGGCCTCGCCTCGTCGGGCGTGCACTCCAACGGCTTCTCGCTGGTGCGCAAGATCGTGGAACAATCCGGGCTCGGCTTCGAGGTGCAAGCGCCATTCGCCCCCGTGATGACGCTGGGCGGCGCGCTGCTGACGCCGACGCGGCTCTACGTCAAATCCTGCCTGCGTGCGATCCGCGAAACCGGCGCGGTGAAGGGGCTCGCCCACATCACCGGCGGCGGCTTCACCGACAACATTCCGCGCGTGCTGCCAAAGCATCTTGGCGTCGGCATCGATCTGGCACGCCTGCCGGTGCTGCCGGTGTTCAAATGGCTGGCCGCGCAGGCCGGCATCGCCGAGCTCGAGATGCTGCGCACCTTCAACTGCGGCATCGGCATGATCGCGATCGTCGAGCCGGACAAGGTCGACAAGGTGGTCGAGGTCTTCACCGACGCCGGCGAGACGGTGGCCCAGCTCGGCACCGTGATCCCGGCCGAGGGCGAGCACCGCGTCGTCTATAACGGCCACCTCGACCTGGCGCAGTGATGAAGCGTCGTGTCGCCATCCTGATTTCCGGTCGCGGCTCCAATATGGCCGCGCTGATCAGGGCCGCTGCTGCTGCGGATTTCCCGGCGGAGATTTCGCTCGTCATCTCGAACAAGGCCGATGCCCTGGGGCTCGAACGGGCCAGGGCGAGCGGCGTGAACACGCAGGTGATCGAGAGCAAGCCGTTCGGCAAGGACCGCGCCGGCTTCGAGAAGGTGCTGCAGGCAGCGCTCGACGAGCACGGCATCGAGCTGATCTGTCTCGGCGGCTTCATGCGCCTGTTCACGGCGGAGTTCACCAGGGCCTGGTACGGGCGGATGCTCAACATCCACCCGTCACTGCTGCCGTCCTTTCCCGGTCTCGACCCGCACGGCCAGGCCCTGCGCGCCGGCGTCAAACTGTCCGGTGCGACGGTGCACTTCGTCATTCCCGAGACCGACGCCGGCCCGATCGTGATGCAGGGCGCGGTCCCCGTCAGCGATCACGACACGGCGGATACGCTGTCCGAGCGCATCCTCGAGGTCGAGCACCGCATCTATCCCGAGGCGCTGCGCTTGCTCGCCACGGGCAAGGTCCGGATCGAGGGCGACGTGTGCAAGACAGCCGGAAGCTCTGCGTCGGAGAATTTTTTGGTTGCGCCAGTGGTCGGTCGATAGGCCTTGCTCGGCTCATAAGCCGCGAAATTCCCAATCGTGCCCTTTGTAGGTTGGACGAGGCTGATCGAATACGCCTGCGAAGGTCTCATCCGGAAATTCTGAGCCGAAGACGTCGAAAGCAGTATTCACCTCGAAGCGGGCGCGCGGAGCATCGTGCTCCGAAGCCGGAGGGTGGTGCTCTTTAGTCGTCTTCGGCGGTTGTTTGGTGGTCACAGTCTTCTGCTCCAGAGCAGATTTCCTTCTTGTATCATTCAATACAAACAAAATCCCCCGGCAGAGCCGGGGGCAACGTCATGATCTCTCGCGCTTGGCTTTGAGAGAAATCAGGAGACCTTGAGATTCTCCGCGGACGATTTGCCGCGGTTCTCCACGAGGTCATATTCAACCACCTGGTTCTCGTTGAGGGTCGAGAGTCCGGCGCGCTCGACGGCCGAGATGTGGACGAACACGTCCTTGTCGCCGCCGTTCGGCTTGATGAACCCATAGCCCTTGGTCGGGTTGAACCATTTGACGGTGCCCTTTTGCGGCATCGCTCATCTCCTCCACTAGATACAAAAAAGACGCGGCCGCTTTTTCGCGTGCCACGCCACAAACGGGCTTCCGTAAGTCTGTTCGAGTCTCAACGTCGCGAAACGCACAGCCGAGCGGCCAATTCCGATTGTGTGAGATATTGCAACATGAAAATCGCGCGTTAGCAAGCAGAGCGCGAATTTCAAGACCGGGTCGGCTGTCACCGCGTGCAATTTGCGACCTGTGGCAGCAGAACCACAATCAGGAGCAATCCCCCTTGTCTGGAGGTGCCAGCCGGTTGACCCTCCGTGACAGTTCGGCGCAAATCGCCGCATGCGTGCGCCGCGCGTGTTGCATTTTTGCGCGCCGCCATTTTGCTTCGGGATTTGTCGTCATGTGCTGCACTGCGCAGCCTTCAGGGACACGGCAGACGATCGGGCTGAACTGCGTCCGCCGGGTCGCGGCCGCGGTCGCAATGGTGTTGGCGCTCGTCGTGATGATGTCGGC
>NZ_WQNE01000021.1 GCF_009759665.1 Bradyrhizobium cajani | reverse complement strand
GCACTCAGCCGTGGCCGGCCGCCTTGCGGTGGCCGCTCTCGCTGAGACGGTCGACCCAGGCGATGCCGATCGCCGAGATGATGAAGGTCAGGTGGATCAGCACCTGCCACATCACGCCACTCTCGGTGAAATTGCTGCGCGACGTGCCGAGATTGCCGGCCTCGATGAAGGTCCTGAGCAGCGAGATCGAGGAGATGCCGATGATCGCCATCGCAAGCTTGATCTTCAGCACGCTGGCGTTGACGTGACTGAGCCATTCCGGCTCGTCGGGATGACCGGTCAGGTTCAGCCGGGAGACGAAGGTTTCGTAGCCGCCGACGATCACCATCACCAGCAGGTTCGAGATCATGACGACGTCGATCAACCCGAGCACGACCAGCATGATCTGCTGCTCGCTGGCGTCGAACGAGTGCGCGACCAGATGGTAGAGCTCCTTCAGGAACAAGAGCACATAGACGGCCTGCGCGACGATGAGGCCGACATAGAGCGGCACTTGCAACCAGCGCGAGCCAAAGATGAGCTGGGCAAACGGGCCGATCTGCGGCGCCGGCGCGGCCTGCGCCGAAGGTGCTTTGGATTGAGACGTCATGGATCACTCCGGAATGCGGATATTAAGGCTGCCTCAGAGACTCGCGATGACCGGCGCGAGTTCCAGCGAGCCCCGATAGATCATCTCGAAGGCGACGTAAACGATGATGGCGAGGCCGACATAGGCGATCCAGCGTTGTTTCTGGAGCACGCGGCCAAGCAAATCTGCGGCAACGCCCATCATCGCGACCGACAACAGCAGGCCGAAGGCGAGGATGTAGGGATGCTCGCGCGCGGCGCCCGCGACCGCGAGCACGTTGTCGAGTGACATCGAGACGTCGGCGGCGACGATCTGCACCGCGGCCTGGCCGAATGTCTTTCGCTGCACCGGCGCTGCACCCGCGCCGCCGCCATGGCTGAAGGCGAGCTGGTTCGAATGCGCGGAGTGCTCGCGCAGCTCGCGCCACATCTTCCAGCAGACCCAGAGCAGCAGCACGCCGCCCGCGAGCAGGAGGCCGATCACTTGCAGGAGCTGGGTCGCAACGCCGGCAAAGATGATGCGGAGTGCAGTGGCGGCGATGATGCCGACGATGATGGCGCGCCGGCGCTGCCCGGCCGGCAGCCCCGCCGCGGCAAGGCCGATGACGACGGCGTTGTCGCCGGCGAGCACGAGGTCGATCAGTACGACCTGGAGCAGCGTGGCCAGCGCGTCCGTGGTGATGAGTTCAGTCATGATCGATCATTTTTCGATGCGGACGGATCGAGCCAATGCGGCTTCTTCCGCTCGACCCAATCCAGGACCTTCGAACGCGAGGAGCGCAGCGGTCGCACGTCTTCGGCAAGCAGCGCGAGGCCGAGCGGCAGCATCCAGACGCCGAGCACAGGCAGGAAGGAGAACACGCCGCCGACGACGAGCAGCGCACCCGAGGGGATCCTCACCCAGCGGCTGGACGGCTTGAGCAGATAGGTGACGGAGTCGCCCATGCGCGGCGGCAGGCGATTGACGAGCTTGTCGAGGCGCGGGTCGCCACCGGCCATCTGGCCGGTGGCACCGTCGGTCCCTGTCGCGCGCTCGTCCGCTGCTGTGCTCATGTTCACTCCTCGGCGGCGGTGCGCCGGTCGGCGCGCACAGCGCCCGGCGCGACCTGCTTTGCACGCGGCAGCGTCAGCGTCAGCAGGCGCAACAGCTTGATCGCCTGCACCTCGTGGGGATCCACATCCTCGTCGGCAGCCGCGACGCGCTCCGACAGTTCCACGAGGTGAGCCGAGAGTGACAGGTCCGCCACTGGCCGCAGCGTCTCGATCACCACGTTGGCGAAATCCGGCTCCTCCAGCCGTTCGGCGAGTGCGTCGAACATGGCAAGCAACCTTTCGTCGTCGATATGCGGCGCCAATCCGCGATCGCGGATGAAGCGGATCACCTCGTCGCGCTCGACCGGCGAGACGCGCCGGTCGGCCACGGCGACGAGCGCGCCGGCAATGACCAGCGCCGCCGCAGCCTGCTCGTTCAGGCTGGACGGCTCGGCGATCTCGATCTCGACTGGATTTGAATGCTTGGCGTCAGACATCGTTGCTCCCTTGGTCTTGCGAGATGCCGCACGGAGCTACGATGGGGACGAATGGTCGGAGAAACTTAACAAAAGGCCCGACAATCGGCCGATCCATCGCATTCGCGCGGGACAGGTCATCCGACATCACGAGGTTTACCGACATATGTCGGCGTCCTCGTCAGAGGGGCCCGGATTCTTGTTCCTGCCAGAAATAAAGATGGGCCCGTCGGAATCAAGGCGATACCACTGCGACCAGCCGCCGCATCGGGTTCCATGTCAGCGGATTTGGTTAAGCGGTTGTGCACATGCCCCGGACGCGCTGCCGCGTGCAACGCTGCTCCGCAGGGCCAGAACTCAAGTCCGTCGTTTCGGTTTCCGCTGCATCAGCCCCGTCATTGCGAGCGCAGCGAAGCAATCCAGAATCCCTCCGCGGGAAGACTCTGGATTGCTTCGCTGCGCTCGCAATGACGATCGCCGAGATATACAACCTCCGCACTGACCCTTCCTGAAGGCTGGATGGCCCGGATGAAAACCAATCCCGGCCGCATGGGCGCGCGCCAGATCTACGAGGCGCTACGCGATCAGATTCTGGCGCGGGTGTACGGGATCGACGGACTGCTGCCGTCCTCGCGGGCGCTTGCCGGCGAGATGGGCGTGGCACGGTCGACCGTAACCGTCGCCTACGAGCAGCTTGCCGCTGAAGGTTTTATCGAGACCCGCCATGGCGCGAGACCGCGCGTTGCCCGCGCCGTCGTCGAGCGCGGACGCATGCGCGCCGCACCGCGTCCGTTGGCGCGCAAGCCGCGGCTGTCGCAATTCGGCGAGCGGCTGCATCAGGACCCTCCGCGCTGGATCGAGCCGTCGCGCGGGCTCGTTGCGAACTTCCGCTACGGCGAGCTCTCGCCGTCGGACTTCCCCGTGCTGGCATGGAAGAAGGCCGTCACCGCGGCCATGACGCGCAAGCCCGAGCGGCTCGCCTATGACGATCCCTGCGGCGCACTGCGGCTGCGGACCGCGCTTCAGGGTCATCTCTGGCGATCCCGCGGCGTCCGCTGCGAGGTCGAGCAGATCGTCGTCGTGAACGGCTCACAACAAGGCCTCGACATCTGCGCACGCCTGCTGCTCGATGCTGGTGATCGCTTCGTGATGGAGGATCCCGGCTACCAAATGGCGCGGCACACTTTTGCGGCGACGGGCGCCGAGACCGTGCCGATTCCCGTGGACGCGGATGGGCTGGAGACGGCGCGGCTCGACGGGGTCGAAGCCCGCCTCGCCTATGTCACACCGTCACATCAATATCCGCTCGGCGGCGTCATGCCGATCGGACGCCGACACGACTTGCTTGCCTGGGCGCGGAAGGTCGATGCCTACGTGATCGAGGACGATTACGACAGCGAGTATCGCTACGACACCAAGCCGATCCCGCCGCTGCATGCGCTGGAGGGCAGCGAGAACGTGATCTATCTCGGCACCGTCTCCAAGACGCTCTCCCCAACCTTGCGGATCGGATATCTGGTCGTTCCCGCCGCCCTGCGATCCCTGTTCGCCGCCGCCAAGCAGATCATGGACCGGCACACGCCACTGATCGAACAGGACGCCCTCGCCGCGATGCTCGAAAGCGGCGCCTATGACAGCCATGTCAGGCGCGTGCGCCGGCGCAACGCCGTACGCCAGCAGGCGCTGCTCAACGCGCTTCGCCGCCGGCTCGGAGATCGCGTCCGGGTCGAGGGCACCGCCGCCGGCCTGCATGTGGTGGCATGGTTCGACGGTCTGCCGCCGAGGCGCGAGGACGCCTTGATCAAGGCCGCCCGCGCAAAGGGCGTCGGCATCTACCCCGTCTCCGCGCTGCTCGTCGGCGCTCGCCGGGCGCAAAAGGCGGTCGGCCTCGTCATGGGCTATTCGGCGCTGGAGGTTGCTCAAATCGAACGGGGTTGCAAGCTTCTGGCGCAGACGGTCGCCGAACTGGACTGACAAAATCATCAAAAACTGGACGTTTATGACAGGCCAGATTCTAGCTATTTCCGGGTCGAGAACGGAGATACGCCATGTACATTCCCCCCGCCTTCAAGGACGACGACATCGAGAGCATACGCGCGACCATCCATGGTGCCCGCCTCGCAAACCTAGTCACGGCCACCGTCGAGGGCCCGGTCGCCACGCCCCTGCCGCTATTCCTCGACGAGAGCGAAGGCGAGCATGGGGTCCTGTACGGGCATCTGGCGAGGGCCAATTCGCAATGGAAGCTGCCACCGATCGGAAATGCGCTCGCGATCTTCAGCGGTCCCGACGTCTATGTGACGCCGTCCTGGTACGCGACCAAGCAGGAGACCGGCAAGGTCGTGCCAACCTGGAATTACGTCGCCGTGCATGCCTACGGCCCGGTGGAGTTCTTCCAGGAGCCGGAGCGCCTGCTCGACGCCGTGACACGGCTAACGAACAGGCACGAGGGCGCGCGCACAAAACCGTGGGCCGTCACTGACGCCCCCGCCGACTTCATCGCCGCGCAACTGCGCGGGATCGTGGGCGTGCGCATTCCCGTCGTCCGGTTCGAGGGCAAGCGCAAGATGAGCCAGAACCGGCCCGAGGCCGACCGTGTCGGCGTTGCAGCCGGGCTCGCGGCAAGCGACAATGTGCATGATCGAGAGGTCGCGCCCATGATCCCGGTTCCGATCTGAAGCATGGCTATCGGCTTGCCCTAGGCAACACCTGCATGCACCATGGCAGCGGAGCATGCCGTCCGTGACAATTTTATGATGCAGCACGTCGCCTTCCGCCACCGCGGATGCGCTGAAATCGCCGCGCCGATTGATCGGCATCAAGATCGAGCAGACGATCGACGAACTCAAGAACGACTATGCGATCGTCATCGTGACCCACAACCTCCAGCAGGCCGCACGGGTATCGGATTTCGCCGACTTCATGTACCTCGGCGAGTTGGTCGAGTTCGGGACGGTGAAGGACATCTGCGTCAACCCGAAGGAGCGGCAGACCGAACGATTCATCACCGGTCGTTTTGGCTGAGGGCTCACGCGCTCCAAGCGGAACATTGGGACGAAACGCTTGTTGTGTCCCCGAGACCCATCCGACATCGCGCGCTGATCGCACGTACGCCCGAAAGCGGGAAGATTGTTCCGTTCGCTGTTGCAATTTCCGGTAAGTGCAACGCGGAACCCGTTCCCGCCAGAAGGATTATCGCCCGCAGCTACCACCTCGGCCGGGTGGCACGATGACATTGTCTACAGACGTCTTGAAACTGCTGCGGCTGGATCCCTCCGACGACAGGCAGCACCTCGTCATCCGCTCGGCGGGGGGAGGCGGCAAGGCGGCGGAATATTCCTTCGGCATCGAGGAGGAATACTTCCTCGCCGATCGCCGCAGCCTGGAGGTCGCGATCCAGACGCCCGACGAACTGTTCGAATCGGCAAGCTGGTCGACCGGCGGCCAGGCCATGCGCGAGATGCTGCAATCCCAGCTCGAGGTCGCCACCAACGTTCACGTCGACGTCAACGACGCGCGCGAAGAGCTCCGTTTCCTTCGCCGCGAAGTCGCGAACGTCGCGGCGCAATACGGCTTTGTCATCATGGCCTGCGGCACCCATCCGACGGCGGTCTGGCGTCTGTCGCAGCCGAGCCCGAAGCCGCGTTACGAGGAGATGATCGAGGATCTGCGCAGCATCGGCTACCGCAACATGATGTGCGGGATGCATGTGCACGTCCAGCTGCCCGATCCCGAGAAGCGTATGGCGGTGATGCGAGCGATGCTGCCGCACCTGCCGCTGTTCGTCGCGCTGTCGGCCTCCTCGCCGTTCTGGAATTCGCACAAGACCGGCCTGAAAGGCTACCGGCTGGCGGCCTATTCCGAGCTGCCGCGCACCGGCCTGCCCGAACTGTTCGAGACCAGGCAAGACTACGACGACTATGTCGGCGCCTTGCAGCGCTCCGGCGTGCTTCCCGATGAAAGCCACATCTGGTGGGCGATGCGCCCCTCGATGAGGCTCCCGACGCTCGAACTTCGCGCACCTGACACCTGCACCTTCGTTGACGACGCTGTCGCCATCGCCTCGCTCTATCGCTGCCTGACGCGCCATCTCTATCTGCGCCCTCACCTTTCGAAGCTGGTCACCGCCGTCGAACGTGCGGTTGCGGTCGAGAACAAATGGCGCGCCCAGCGCTACGGCACCGACTGCATCTTCGCCTCGAAGGACGGGCCGGTCACGATCTCCGAGCTGCTTTCGCGCGTGCTCGACGACATCGCCGAGGACACAGATGCGCTGAACTGCGCCGCCGAGGTCACGCACTGCCGGACCATCGTGGAGCGTGGCAGCTCCGCAGAATTCCAGCTTCGCGCCTATCGCGAAAACGGGGACGACATCGCAGCCGTGTCACGATGGATCGCTACATCTACGCTATCCGGAACGAGCGCCCCAGTCGGGCGCAGCGCGCAAGCGCCGTCATAGCGTCCGCGCAAGCTTGGGGAACGACAATGTCGTTCCTGATTTCGGTGATCGTGGAGAAACGCATGAATCGCGTCACATCTTGCGCCGGCTGCGGCCACGGGCTCGTCCCGATGCTGTCGGCCAGAGGTCGCGCGGAGCTCACCTGCCTCTGGTGCGAAGGCATCGACGCGCGAGCGGTGGAAATGGCGAAGTGGGCGGACAGCCCGTCCGGCAAGCCCGAGCGGCGGACCGCCCTTCAACCGTTCGAGTGAGCGGTCTCAGTTGATCCGGGCAGCCTGCGCGGCTGCAAGTTCAATGCACGGGCATCAGGATTCGGCAGGGCTGGACGCTGAGCGGCGCCCTACTCCGCCGCCTGGCGCACGTGGCGCGCGGTCGGCGTGCGCATGGTGACGAGCTCTTCGGCCGCGGTCGGATGCAGCGCGATGGTCGCATCGAAATCGGCCTTGGTCGCCTTCATCTTCACCGCGATCGCGACCGCCTGGGTGATCTCGGCGGCACAATCGCCGACGATATGGCAGCCGAGCACGCGATCGGTCGCGCCGTCGACGACGAGCTTCATCAGCACGCGGGTGTCGCGCCCCGACATCGTCGCCTTGATCGGACGGAAACTCGTCTTGTAGATGTCGACGTGGCTGAATTGCGCGCGCGCCTCGGTCTCGGTCAGGCCGACGGTGCCGACCTCCGGCTGCGAGAACACGGCGGTCGGGATGTTGGCGTGATCGACCCTGACCTCGCGCTTGCCGAACACGGTGTCGGCGAAGGCGTGGCCCTCGCGGATCGCCACCGGCGTCAGGTTGAAGCGGTGGGTGACGTCGCCGATCGCGTAGATGCTGTCGACCGAGCTCTTCGAGAAATGGTCGACCGCGATGCCGCCGTTGCCCGGATTGATGGCGACGCCGGCGTTCTCGAGGCCAAGATTGGCGACGTTGGGGTGGCGGCCGATCGCGAACATCACCTGGTCGGAGGCGAGGCTCGATCCGTTCGACAGATGCGTGGTGAACTCCTCGCCGTGGCGATCGACCTTGGTCACCGTGCATCCCGTGAGGATAGTGATGCCCTGCTTCTCCATCTCGCTGCGAACATGGGCGCGAACGTCCTCGTCGAAGCCGCGCAGGATGTTGTCGCCGCGATAGATCACGGTGACGTCGGAGCCGTAGCCGGCGAAGATGCCGGCGAATTCGAGCGCGATGTAGCCGCCGCCCTGGATCACGATCCGCTTCGGCAGCTTTTTCAGGTGGAACGCCTCGTTGGAGGAGATCACGTGCTCGATGCCGGGAATCGCGGCGCCATGGTTGGGCGCACCGCCGGTGGCGATCAGGATGTATTTCGCGCTGATCTTCTTGTCGTTCTCGAGCAGGCGGACGGTGTGCTTGTCCTCGATCACCGCACGGCTCTTGACGACCTGCGCGCCGGATTTCTCGACATTGGCCGTGTAGGCCGCCTCCAGCCGCGCGATCTCCTTGTCCTTGTTGGCGATGAGCGTCGCCCAGGCGAAGCTCGCCTGCGGAATGGTCCAGCCGAAGCCGGCGGCGTCCTCGATCTCGTGGCGGACATGCGAGCCGATCACGAACAGCTTCTTCGGCACGCAGCCGCGGATCACGCAGGTGCCGCCCATGCGGTACTCTTCCGCGATCGTCACGCGAGCGCCGTAGCCGGCCGCGATGCGGGCGGCACGCACGCCGCCCGAACCGCCACCGATGACAAAGAGGTCGACGTCGAATTCAGCCATTGTCCACTCCGACCTCTCTCTTTCAGGAACTTCCTGTCAGATAGGTACTGTCAGATTTCCTTGCCACGCTTCTTCATCTCGGCGCGAAACGCGCTCGCAATGGTTTCGGAGAAACTCTGCGCCCACGAATTCATGACCCTCATGCTCTGGTCGATCGCGCGAGGCTCGGCGGCGATCAGCTTCTGGCCCAGCGGCGACTTGTAAAATGTTACGAGATCCTTGAGCTCCTGCTCGGTGAACTGGGCGGCATAGGCCTGCGCCATGCCTTCGCCGATCTCCTTCTCGCGGCCGGCCAGTTGTTGCGCCACGACCGGCGCCAGCTCGTTGAGGTCCTTCTGGTAGTTGAGGTTCTGTCCGATCAGCGTAGCCTTGACCTTCTCGACCATGCCGGGCACCGCGTTGGCGTACATCGAGGTGGCGTTCTTCAAGGTCAGGATTTCCTTGGCCGACGCCACCGCCGCAGCCGAAGCCTTGGAGGCCGGCGCCGCCTGCTGCGCAACGGCCGGGGCGGCCGAAAGCGCCAGTCCCACAGCGAGGGTCGCGGCCGGCAAGAACTTCAAAACACTCTTCATTCCTAGTCTCCTTTCGGCTCACGCCGTTCAATCACGCGGATTCCCTCGCCACCCGCCAGAACTGCCGAGCTGGCCAAGCCGATGAACAACCCATGCTCGACCACGCCGGGAATCGTGCTCAGTGCCTTGGCGAGACCGGGTGGATCCACAATACGTCCGAGCTGGGCGTCGACGATCCAGTGGCCGCCGTCAGTGACGAAAACGTGGCCATCCTTGGTCTTGCGGACCGCCATTTGCCCGGAAACGCCGCATTCGGCAAACGCCTTCTCGATCGCCCGGCGCGTCGCCCCGAGCCCGAACGGGATCACCTCGACCGGCAGCGGAAAGCGGCCGAGCGTCGGCACCCATTTGGTGTCGTCGGCAATCACGATCATTCGGTCCGAGGCCGCGGCCACGATCTTCTCGCGCAGCAGCGCACCGCCGCCGCCCTTGATCAGGTTGAGCGCGGGGTCGATCTCATCGGCGCCGTCGACGGTGATGTCGAGATGGTCGATCTCGTCCAGCGTGGTCAGCGGCACACCGCAGCGCATCGCGTCGTCACGCGTTGCTTCCGAGGTCGGCACGCCGATGATCTTGAGCCCGGCGCGCACGCGCTCGCCGAGCAGCTCGACGAAATGCTTGGCGGTCGATCCCGTGCCAAGTCCGAGCTGCATGCCGTCGCGCACTTCCTCGAGCGCGCGCGCCGCAGCCTGCCGCTTCAACTGGTCCATGTTCACGTTTGCGCCCGCCTCTGCATCGAGAATGTGCCGCCGGCATCGGCCGGCTGCGGCGGCCTATGTAGCCTCGTTTTTCTCGCGGGAACAGGCCTATAAGCCGATCTTATGGCATCGCCCCTTGCGCTGATACGGCCGGGTCGGTAGCGCTGGGATCATGAATTCCCCTCACACCATCGTCTTCGATCTCGACGGCACGCTTGTGGATACGGCGCCCGACCTGATCACCGCGCTGAATTACGTGCTCGACCGCGAAGGCCTGCCGCCGGTGCCGATGGCCTCGGCCCGCAACATGATCGGCGCCGGCGCCCGCAAGCTGATCGAGCGCGGGCTGGAGGCCGAGGGCCGCACCGTCAGCCTCGCCGACATGGACCGGATGACGGCGGATTTCATCGTCTATTACGCCGATCACATTGCCGTCGAATCCCGGCCCTTCGAGGGGCTCGAGGCCGCACTCGACCATTTTGCCGCCCAGGGCCACCGCCTCGCGGTCTGCACGAACAAGCTGGAATGGCTCTCCAAGCGGCTTCTGGACCAGCTCGACCTCAGCCGCCGCTTCGCGGCGATCTGCGGCGCGGACACTTTTGGCGTCCAGAAGCCCGACCCGACCATCTTTCGCGAGACCGTGGCGCGCGCGGGTGGAGAGGTAAAGGCCAGCATCATGGTCGGCGATGCCGGAACCGATGTCGGCGTGGCCAGGCGGGCCGGAGTTCCCGTGATCGGGGTCAGCTTCGGCTATACGGACGTACCGATCGCCGAGCTCAAGCCGGACCGGCTGATCCATCACATGCGCGACCTGCCGGCCGCGGCCCACAGCCTGATGACGGCCTAAGCGACAATCAAGACGCTGATATTACTTCGCTATTTTTCGGCGCCCTGCGTTAACCATCTATTGACTATGCACCGGCCGTCGGTTGCCTGCCCCAAACGACCCTCCTAAGGTCCGTCGCGGGGAATGTGGCGGTTCGTCGCAGTAGAGTGGATGGTCATGCGTCGTGTCATCGCGATTGCGCTAGCGGGAGCGAGCCTTGGTGGCTGCTCCTCGATGTCTTGGGACATGTTCAAGTCGGACCCGCCGACCGTCCAGGTCCGGCTCGAATCCAACCCTCCGGGTGCCGACGCCACGACCTCGCTCGGGCCGGGCTGCAAGACCCCCTGCTCCGTTTCCGTTCCGGCTCCCGAGGCCCCCTTCACGGTGGCTTTCGCCCTGGCCAAGTTCCAACCGGCCAGCGTGCCTGTGAACGTGATCAAGAATCCCGGCGATTTCACCACGCCCGCCTCGGTGACGACCGATCCGAATCCGGTCTTCGCGGAGCTCCAGCCGGCCACGCCGCCGAAACCGGTCCGCAAGCCGCACCGGCCGAACAAGCCGAAACCGGCCGCGCATGCCGCTGCGCCGGCCGAGGCCGCACCGGCCTCGCCGTTCCCCGATCCGGGCGCGGGAAAGCGCTGATCTACGTACACCACCCGATTGTCCTTGCGCGATCCGATGCTTAGATTGCTTTCGGAGCACCGTTGAAGCAAAGGTGCGCCCGTCGCCGTAAGTGACAAGGCAGTTACGCATGAACGGATCTTCCGCGAGCCCCCTCGCAACAGCGAGCCCTCTCGCCGCGCTGTCGAGCCCGATGACCGATCCATTCGGGCGGACCATCAGCTATTTGCGCGTGTCCGTCACCGATCGCTGCGACCTGCGCTGCTTCTACTGCATGTCGGAAGACATGACGTTCCTGCCCAAGGCCGACCTGCTCACACTGGAGGAACTCGACCGGCTCTGCTCGGCCTTCATCGCCAAGGGCGTGAAGAAGCTGCGGCTCACCGGCGGCGAGCCGCTGGTCCGCCGCAACGTCATGACGCTGGTGCGCTCCCTGTCACGGCACCTGTCGAGCGGCGCCCTCAGCGAGCTGACGCTGACCACCAACGGCACCCAGCTTGCGAAACACGCAAGCGAGCTTGCCGATTGCGGCGTGCGCCGTATCAACGTCTCGCTCGACACGCTCGATCCCAAGAAGTTTCGCGAGATCACGCGCTGGGGCGAGATCGACAAGGTGCTGGAAGGCATCGAGGCGGCGCGTGCCGCGGGGCTCGCCGTGAAGATCAATGCGGTGGCCCTGAAGAATCTCAACGAGGACGAGCTTCCCGATCTGATGCGCTGGGCCCATGGCAAGGGCATGGGGCTGACGCTGATCGAGGTGATGCCGATGGGCGAGATCGGCTCGGGCCGGATCGACCAGTATTTGCCGCTGTCGCTGGTGCGCGCGCGCCTCGCCCAGCAATTCACGCTGACGGATCTGGCCGAGAGCACCGGCGGCCCGGCGCGCTATGTCAGCGTCGCCGAGACCGGCGGCAAGCTCGGCTTCATCACGCCGATGACCCACAATTTCTGCGAGTCCTGCAACCGGGTGCGCATCACCTGCACCGGCACGCTGCACACCTGCCTCGGGCACGAGGATGCCTCCGATCTACGCAAACCTCTGCGTGCATCGAACGAGGATACGCTTCTTGCGGATGCGATCGACCGCGCCATTGGGCTGAAACCCAAGGGCCATGATTTCATCATCGACCGCCGCCACGACCGCCCCAGCGTCTCCCGGCATATGAGCGTCACCGGCGGGTAGTCCCTCACCGGCGCGGGCGTTATTCCCCTGAACTATCAACAAACTTCCAATTGACTGGCGGCACGGCCGCTGGTTTGGTGCCTGCTGCCTCAAGCCGTTGCGGCGAAACAAGCCGCGCGCCGCGTCGGCGCAGTCAAGACGGCTGGGGTGAAATCGGGGGAGGACCTATCGTTGCAAGCGCTCCTGAAGCTGAGCAGTGGAATTGACGCGTTCACACGCTGGACAGGCAAGCGCCTGGCGTGGCTGATCCTGCTCGCCGTCATCATCTCGGCGGTCAACGCGATCGTCCGCAAGACCTTCGACACCTCCTCCAATTCGTGGCTCGAGCTGCAATGGGTGCTTTTCAGCATCGTCTTCCTGCTCTGCTCGCCCTGGACGCTGCTCGATAACGAGCACATCCGCATCGACATCGTGAACAACGCGCTGCCGAAGACGGCCCGCAACGTGATCGACGTGGTCGGTCACCTGTTCTTCCTCATTCCGCTGTGCATCGTCATGATCATCACCGGAGTGCCGTTCTTCCTGCGCTCGTTCCAGATCAACGAGCAGTCCGGCAATGCCGGCGGTCTGCCGCAATGGCCCGCCAAGTCCCTGATCATGATCGGGTTCGCTTTCCTGCTCGTTCAAGGCATCTCCGAGCTGATCAAGCGAATTGCGGTGATGCGCGGATTGATGCCGGACCCGCATGAATCCCAGGTGTCGGCGCTCGAGGCGGAAGTCGAGCATCTCGTCGAAGCGATCGAGAAGAAGTAGCGGTTGGCGACGGTTTAGGGGGGAATCATGACCGCATTCATCATCGCCAATATGGCGCCCATCATGTTCGCGTCGCTGGTCGTCATGCTGCTGCTCGGCTATCCCGCGGCATTCTCGCTCGGCGCCGTCGGCCTGTTCTTCGCCGTGGTCGGCATCCAGCTCGGCGAATTCCGCCCGGACTTCCTTCAGGCCCTTCCGGAGCGGGTCTATGGCGTGATGAACAACGACACGCTGCTCGCCATTCCGTTCTTCACCTTCATGGGATTGGTCCTCGAGCGTTCCGGCATGGCCGAGGATCTGCTCGATACCATCGGGCAACTGTTCGGCACCATCCGTGGCGGCCTTGCCTATGCGGTGATCTTCGTCGGCGCGCTGCTCGCCGCGACGACGGGCGTGGTCGCCGCGTCCGTGATCTCGATGGGTCTGATCTCGCTGCCGATCATGCTGCGCTACGGCTATGACCGCCGGGTGGCAGCGGGCGTCATCGCCGCATCCGGCACGCTGGCCCAGATCATTCCGCCGTCGCTCGTCCTGATCGTGATGGCCGACCAGCTCGGCAAGTCCGTCGGCGACATGTACGAGGGCGCCTTCATCCCGGGCCTCGTGCTCGCCGGCCTCTACGCCGGCTACGCTTTCCTCGTCAGCATGATCTTCCCGAAGGCCACGCCGGGCCTGCCGAAGGAGGCCATCGGCTTCCGCGAGGAGGGTGGCAGCCGCGGCCTCGGCTCGCTCGGTATTCTGTTCCTCGCGAGCGGCGTGTTCGGATGGTTCATGATGCGCAATTCGAGCGTGCATGGCGCCGATTACGTCGTGCTCAGCATGTTCTACGGCATCATCTTCGCGTTCGCCGTCGCCGTCTTGAACTGGGTCGTCGACAAGCTGACCGGCTTCCGCTTCCTCTCCAAGATGGCGCAGCAGACCACCTTCGTCATGGTGCCGCCGCTGTTCCTGATCTTCCTGGTGCTGGGCACGATCTTCATCGGTATCGCGACCCCGACCGAAGGCGGCGCGATGGGTGCCGCCGGCGCCCTCATCCTCGGTGCCGCGAAGCGGCGGCTGAGCTGGGACCTGATCCGGCAAGCCGCCGAATCGACCGCCAAGCTGTCGGCATTCGTCGTGTTCATCCTGGTCGGCGCCCGCGTGTTCTCGCTCACCTTCTACGGCGTCAACGGCCACGTCTGGGTCGAGCACCTCTTGACCTCCCTGCCCGGCGGCCAGATCGGCTTCCTGATCTTCGTCAACGCGTTCGTTTTCGTGCTGGCCTTCTTCCTCGACTTCTTCGAGCTGGCCTTCATCGTGATCCCGCTGCTCGGACCTGCCGCCGAGCACCTCGGCATCGACCTGATCTGGTTCGGCGTCATTCTCGGCGTCAACATGCAGACCTCGTTCATGCATCCGCCGTTCGGCTTCGCGCTGTTCTATCTCCGATCGGTCGCGCCGAAGGAACGATACACCGATCGCGTCACCGGCAAGAGGATGGACCCCGTCACCACGGGCCAGATCTATTGGGGTGCGGTACCCTTCGTCGTCATCCAGATCATCATGGTGGGCCTGGTCATCGCATTCCCCGCGATGGTGATGCACTACAAGGGCGTCCAGACCAACATCGATCCCAGCACGATCAAGATCGAGGTGCCGCAGATCGAGCTGCCGCCGCTGGATCTCGGACCGCCGCAGAAGTAGCGGACGCGGCACCTTTTCTTCCTTCTCCCCTTGCGCGAGAAGGTGGCATAGGCGGCCTACGGCCGCCGTTCTCAAGAACGCCGAAGCGAAGCTTCGGCTACGGCGCCGGATGAGGGGTCTGCCTCCGCGTGTTCGCCTGCAAGAGACGACTCGCGGAGCGAGACCCCTCACCCGTCTCGCCGCTATCGCGGCGAGCCACCCTCTCCCGCAAGGGGAGAGGGTGCAGCGTCTGTGCCGCGTCGATTCCTCTCAACGACATTTTCCGCCAAGCTGAACCGCAGCGTGAACTCCGCGCCGCCGCCGGGGAGGTTCTCCACCGCGACCGTTGCCGCATGATCGTCCGCCACCGCGCGCACGATCGAGAGGCCCAGGCCCGCGCCGTCGCTGCGCTGGCGGTCGCGGCGCCAGAAACGCTGGAAGATCAGCTCGCGCTCGGCGTCTGCGATGCCCGGGCCGCGATCGCGCACCCTCACTGAGCCGACCTCGCCCACCTCGACCTCGACGGAGGTGTCCCTCGCCGTGAACTTGATGGCGTTTTCGGCGAGGTTGAAGATCGCGCGCTGAAGCATCTCCGAATTGCCGTGGATCAGCACCGGTGCGTCGGCGCCCTTCAGCGCGATGTCCTTGTGCTGTGCGATCGCGAACGGCGCGATCGAGCCGACCACCTCGGCGCAGACGGCGCGCAAGTCCGCGGTCTCGCCGGGATCGAGCACCAGGGTGTCGAGTTCGGCGATCTCCAGCAGCTGGGCGACGATGCGGCTCATGGCTTCGATGTCGGCATGCAGCGCCTGCCGTGCCGCGCCGTCGCCAAGCGTCTCGATCCGCGCGCGCAGGATCGTGAGCGGCGTGCGCAGTTGGTGGGCCGCGTCGGCCGTGAACTGCCGCTGCACCCGAAAGCCGTCCTCGAGGCGATCGAGCGCCTGGTTGACCGCGGTGACGAGCGGCATGATCTCGCGCGGGATCTGCTCGGTCGGCAGGCGGATGTCGGTGCGCGCCGGGCCGATATTGCTGGCTTCCTCGGACGCCTTCCACAGCGGCGCGATCGCGCGGCGGAAGATGATGATGTCGGTGGCGAGCAGGATCAGCAGGGTCGGGATGGTGATCCATCCCACGCGCCGGAAGAAGTTCGAGACGATGTCGTCGATGATGACGTCACGATGTGCCAGATCCTCGGCGACCTGGATGCGCATCGTCCTGCCGTCGATGATCCGGGTGACGCCGGCACCGGAGATCGTGTCGGACAAGCGCGGCGGAGCCGGCGGCGCGGCGCCTGGTTTTCGGCGCGAGGTGAACAACAGATGACCCTCGGCATCGCGGATCTCGTACTGGTAGCGGCCGTAGGCCTCCGAATAGAGGCCCTTGAGGCTGTCAGGCAGGTTGAACGTCAACGAGCCGTCCGGCTGGACGACGATGCGCTCGGCCAGCACCTCGGCCTGGGCGCGCATGGCGTCGCGGTGCAGCTGGTCGATCTCGGAATTGAGCAGCCAGAACAGCACCAGCGGCAGGAAGATCGCGACCATGGCCACCGCGACGATGTGCAGGAACACGATGCGCCAGATCAGCGATCTGAACGTCGGCGATCTCGCGTAGCTCCTGGCGTGCGCCCCGGCCGCGGACACGCTATTTCTCCTCGGCCATGAGATAGCCGACCCCGCGGATGGTGTGGATCACCACCTTGGCGCCGTGCTCGGCGAGCTGCTTGCGCAGCCGCGACACGTAGACCTCGACCGCGTTGGAGGCGACCTCGCCTTCGAGTCCGAAAATGTGGTCCTCGACGTTCTTCTTCGGCACCACCCGCCCCTGCCGGCGCAGCAGGATCTCCAGCACCGAGGTCTCGCGCGCGGAGATGATGCGTGGCTGGTCGTCGACGAAGATCTGCCGGCTCTCGGTGTCGTAGACGAGGTTGGCGAGGCGCAGCGAGCGGCCGAGCAACTGGCCGGGGCGGCGCAGGATCGCCTCGAGCCGCGCCACCAGTTCCTCCATCGCAAACGGCTTGGCGAGATAGTCGTCAGCGCCGCTGCGCAGGCCGGTGACGCGGTCCTGCAAGCCGCCGCGCGCGGTCAGCACCAGCACCGGCAGCGGCTCCATCTGCCGCCGCAGTTCGCGCAGCACGGACAGGCCATCGCCATCGGGCAGGCCGAGATCGAGGATCATCGCGGCGTAGGTTACGCTGCTCACCGCCTCCCGCGCCTCGGCCGCGCTGCCGACAATGTCGCTCTCATAGCCGGCCGCCGCCAGCCCGCCGGCCACGAGCCGCGACAGCTCGACATTGTCCTCGACGATCAGTAGCCGCATCGCATATCCGCCGGATGTTCCGGTGTAATCACGCGGCTCGCGCCGCGTCTGCGCCTTTTTCCAGCATTCGGGGCGCCTCGGCCAGCGAAAAAGCAGCCGGCAGGCCGGTCGCCTGCCCTGTCAGGTTCGCGTAAGCCCTCTTTTAGGTCTGCCCCTCGAAATAGGCGCAAAACAGGCTCGTCTCCTTCTGTGCTAGGGACTTCCGAAAGAGCCGGCACTTGAACTGACGCTCCTTCCTCTCCCCGCTCTCGATCAGGAACATGCATTGACTGCAAACGTCGGTATGGTGACGGCGCTGAGCGACATCAAGGCCGACCAGGACGCGGCGGAGCGTATCGCGCAGCCGCGATCGATCGGGGACCTCGAGCGCCACAATCTGATCGCGCAGTGCGTTGATCGGATCGCGCTCCAGAAACCTTTCGCCGTCTCCTGTAATACAGAGCGTGATCGAGCGCTTATCATCGGCAGAGGGTTTGCGGGCGACCAGTCCCTTGTTCTGGAGCACGGCGGCGATCTGCGATGCGACGCTGCGGGTCGTACCCAGAAAGCTGGCGAGAGCAGTCGGCGTCCGCGAAAATCTGTTTGCGCGAGCGAGAAAGCGCAAGGCCATCCACTCACGATCGCTGAGACCCGAACGACTGCCTTCGAAAAGCCAGCTGTCGGCTGATTGAATCAGGAGTTGTACGATCTCGATTGCCATACTCATTGACAAGTCCCCACGGGAAACGGCCGTCTTGGCATGTCGATCAGGGATCGAGAGCCGCCGTGTTCGGTGAAAGCTGAATTCCCGTCGGGACTGGTTGAGTCCGGTATACCGTACCGTGAAGTCGAACGGCGGCGGTAAGCACACCTGACGCCGCCACGACTTCAGCCCGATTGCTGGATTCCGATAGCCCCGCGGTTCGGCAAAGGGAACACCGAAAAATTACGTATCACCATCGAAAACAAGTATCGCACTCGCAATGAGATTGTTGGCGGCAAATCTCGCGCGCCAGAACACGTTCGAGGAGCAAGCATCGGGAAGCAGGCCGCACTCCTGTCAGGTTTGTGTAAGCAATGAGGGTGCCCTCACGACGCTACGAATCTGTCCTGTTGGGATGCGAGTCGACACGGCCGCTTCTGCCGGTGGCGCACTGGCCTTCTTCCGAAAGCAACTGACGCGAGCTGACCAGCCCTGAATGATGGCGAACCTCTCGCGTTTCGCCGATCGCGCGGTGGAGTTGCGTGGGCCGGCTGCCGTTTCATGACGGCAACCACGCGCGCCTCCATCGGTGAAATCTGGTTTACTCGATCACCTCATCTGCGCCGGCAACGACCGCGGCGGAGAACGGATGGCCGAGCAGTTTCGCTGCCGTCAAGTTGACGACGAGCTCCACCTTTGTGACCAGTTGAACCGGAAGATCAGAAGGCTTCTCGCCCAACAGAACGCGTCCGGCATAGATGCCCGCGCGCCGGTGCGACTGCATGAAGTCTCCTCCATAGCTCATCAAACCTCCAGCCTTGGGAAAGTCTCGCGTTTGCGTGATCGCGGGTGCGCGATATTTCATCGCGAGAGCCGCCAACCGAGCACTGCGAAATGCAAAATATGGGTCGGAGGTGAACACAAGTCCGCTTGCCGCATCCTTCGCCACCGCCGCGAACACGGATTCAAATTCCTCCTCCTTGCTTGCGTTCAATATCTGCAGTTGAACCCGCAGGGTTTCTGCAGCAGCGTGAAGCTTCTGCAATTGTGATTCTGCGGTCGGACTCGTCGGATTGGCGACAACCGCCAATCTGGTCGCTGCGGGTAACAGGTCGCGCATCAACTCAAGCCGCTTCGGCGACACATCGACACTCAGGCTCGAAACTCCCGTGATGTTTCCGCCCGGCCGCGACAGACTGTCCACCACGCGCAGCTGAACGGGGTCGCCGCCCATCTCGAACACGATGGTCTTGGTCGTCCCCGTGGCTTTCGCGGCCAGCGCCACGGGCGCCCCTCCAGGCGCCACGATCACGGCTACATTTCGGGCGACCAGCTCGGCAGCCAAGGCGGGCAATCGGGAGTACTGTCCGTTGGCCCAGCGAAAGTCGATCGTCACGTTGCGACCCTCGACAAAGCCGGCTTCCGCCAGTCCCTGCCGGAAAGCCTCAAGTCGGCTGGCAAAGAGCTCGGGTGACTCCGGGCAGAGATAGCCAACGACCGGCATCGAGGGCTTCTGCCCATACGAGGCAGTCGTCCACGTCGCGGCGCCTGCCATCCAAAGAAGAACATCACGCCGCCTGGCGCGTCTGCCTAGCGTTACTGCTCCAGAGCTGGCGCACCTCATGCTTGCGGACCCGCTGCCGTCAGGCGTTGACAGAGCATAGCCCCGGATACTCAAACAGTCTCTAACGGATTGTGCCAGGCATCCGCGGCCAGCCTCGACTAGAGAGCATCAAAGGATATTCCGAAGACCGGAATAGCTTTGTCAAATCCCTTGATTGCGCGGTCTCCAAGATCCTCGACGGGGCGCTTGCCCTTCACGTCAGCGGCGACTTTCGCGTCGACCAGGATCTCCTTGTCTGCGGCAGATGCGCACAGTCGGGCGGCGAGATTCACAACGCTGCCAATGGCAGTGTAGTCGAGCCGGTCCTTGTAGCCGATCCGGCCGACAGTCGCCGGCCCGCTCGCAAGGCCGATTCCGAAGCCAACATGGTAGCCAAGCGACCGCCAGCCGGCGATAAGGGCTTGCACCTTCTTCTGCATGTCGACGGCGAGATCGATAGCCCTTAATGCAGGCTCGTCGACCGGGACAGGCGCGTTCACCAGCACCATCAGTCCGTCTCCGGAGAAATTGATCAGCGTTGCTTCGAACTTCGCGATGACCCTGCCAAGGTCTTCATAATACTCCGACAATACGTTCATGACGTCCTCAGGTGAAGCTCCTGCTGAAAACGCCGTGAAACCCCTCAAATCGCAGAAGACAACGACGACTTCCGTACGGCGGCCATCCAGCAGGCTGTCATCGCCGGCTCGATCGACGAGATCGGCGACCTGGGGGGCAAGGAATCGCTTGAGTTTGGCTATGCGCTCCTGGTGCTGCTGCGCCAGCGCCAGTTCGGCAGCCATCTTGTTGAAACTGTTTGCAAGGCGCTGGAGCTCGTCCCCGGTGTGGATTGAGATGCGATGGTCAAAGGATCCGGCACCAATCCTTTCCGTGCCCTCCTCGAGCAGCTTGATCGGCTCGGTCATCCGGTCCGCTAATGCATAGGCAAGAATCCCTGCCAACATGGTACTGATTGCAAGGAACGCGGCGGTCCGCCACAGGGCGCCATAGATCGGCGCGTATGCTTCAGATAGCGGCTGCGCGACCACGACCGTCCAATCGGGGCCCTGTACGGGAGCCGCGCTGGCAGCAACATATTGTCCCTGTGCATCCTGACTCGTTGCGAAGCCCGCCTTCGGCCCGATTGCATCCCGCATAGCCCGAAATGGTCCGGAGGTTGCTTCTTCCGCCCCGCGGAGAACGAGGCTGATGTCGGGATGGGCGATAAGGCGACCCGACCGATCCAGGACAAAGGCAAAGCCGGTCTTTCCGACCTTGATCGCCGAGATCACATCCCAGATCAGCTTGAGGTTGACTTCGGCTACGACTGCGCCGACAGCCGGTCGATTGCCGACAATCGCAACCGTAATGTACGGCTCGGAGCCTCGATAGTAGCTGACGTCGCTGAACCAGACCTGATCTGCTTTGGCACCAACCAGCGCGGGATCGGCTGATCGGTTTGTGCGGCTCTCAATTCGATTGAGGCCGATCCGCGAGATGTAGAGCCGCTCGAGACCATTGCTGTCGAGAAGCGTGAGGCTGGCGATGGCAGGCGCTTGTCGAAGGAGCCGCAACGCGTCAGTCCGCCGGCGTTCGTCGGGCTCGTCAGTCCATGGAAGCTGGACCAGCCAGCCAAGCTGACTTGTGATGCCGTGGATGAAGTCGTGTATTTCGGCGGCCGCGGATGCCGACTGGACGCCGAGCCATTGATCAAGCCTCGCACGCTGATCGCGATAGCCGAACCACGCTTCGGTGACGCCATTGAATGCGAGTGGGATTGCCACAGCCAGGAACAGCGCGATCAGATATTTATGAAAGAGCCCGCGAAACCGATCTTGAGGAATCATGTTCCGGTTTCCTGTACAATCACACAGATACAATAGCCGAGAATAACATGTCGCTGCGCCGTCATGCGGAATTCGTCGAATCCCGACGGATACGGGTGCACTCTTCGCGCTTTTGAGACGGTCTGGTCACGCGGTCTGGCGACAAGAAGGCGCCATGGCTAAGTCGCCGGCCGATACCAGCCTCCGACGGCACAGGTATTCGACGGCGCCAGTCTCCGGCCCACTGGCCATCCAAGTCAATCGGGCGGCGTCAGCGCGCCAAGGCGCTCGGCCCCATCGTGTCGTCCGCCGTTGGTCGTCCGCACCGACAAGGCAAACCATGACTTTGTCTTGTGTGGCCCTGGAGGGGACGTGCCGCCAAGATCGGCGTGATGGCGGCTTTTGTTCTCCCTAAGCGGACGTTGCTACCGGGCAGGCACCGCCGGGCCTCGCTCCCACCGTTGATCTAGGTCAAACATCACCCCTTTCTTTGGCTTCACGTTATGTTCAGCCGCATTTGAGGCGGCGACGTCACTCTTCAGTTCGCTGCAGAAAGCGGAGCATCACGATGCATCCGCGGCGCACCTGGCAACTTCCAGGTCGGCGTCGCATTCTTCCCGTCGCCTCCTCTCCCTCCTGATCCTGACGTGCGTCAACGAACGCGAGGAGCTTGTCCATGATCACGATTCCAGAGTTGACATCCCAGGCGCTCGGCGCGTTCCTCATCTCGGAGACAAAAGGCCGCTTCGGCGCATCGCATGCCAACTTGCCGGAATTGCTCCCCTACGCAGCGAAGCTGGCCATGGAATGCATCGGTAACAGCGATGCACTGTACCACAACGTCGAGCATACCCTGTTGGTTACGCTGGTGGGGCACGACCTTCTCATCGGCCGCTCTCTTCTAAGGCCGACGACAGCCAGCGATTATGCGCACTTTATCCTGGCATGTCTGATTCACGACATCGGCTACGTTCGGGGAATCATTCACGGAGACCAGGAGGGGGTCTATGTCGTCGATGGTACCGGCCGGACGGTTGAGTTGCCGATCGGCTCATCCGATGCAGCGCTTGCGCCATATCACGTCAATCGCTCAAAATTGTTCGCAATAGAGCGGCTCGACGCCGTCGACGAAATTGACGCCGCTCGTATTGCCCAAGCCATCGAGTATACCCGCTTCCCTTATCCGGACGCACCAACCGGCGAACCTAAGGATGACTTGGACGAGGAGGAAGGTTTGTTGCTGCGTGCCGCGGATCTGATCGGTCAACTCGGCGATCCGAACTACATGAAAAAATCAAATGCGCTCTTCTATGAATTTGAGGAGATAGGGCTCAACAAAACGCTCGGATACGCCACGCCCGCGGACGTGGTGTACAAGTATCCTCAATTCTACTGGACCAAGGTTGCACCGCAGGTCCAAACTGCCATCCGCTATTTGAACGTGACCTCAAGCGGAAGACAATGGATCGGCAACCTGTATGGCAATGTCCTTCGCGCCGAGCGAGAGGTCAGACTATCCGGCCCACAGATATAGATTGGCGTTTCCAAACGGTGGGTTCGGCACTGCCGGCAACGAAAAACGCTGGTCCGAAGTTCGTAGGATGGGTAGAGCGAAGCGAAACCCATCGCTCGGTCAGCCCCCGGAACGATCGCGCGCGCTGAATCTCCGGCGGTGAGAGGATGGGTTTCGCTGCGCTCTACCCATCCTACGAGGCCACCCTAACCTGACCTCATACGATTTTCCTGGAACGCTGCTCTGAGTTCAGCCAGTTGATCACTCGTTGCCCCCCGCTCTGCGTCGGCCCGATTTGTCAGGAAGTCCATGTAATCGATCGGCTGATCGAACTGGCTAGCCGTGAAGTCATATCTTCGGCCTTCGATCCGATTGTAGAAATGGTCGCCTTCCGGCAGAGGCGTCTTCAGCAAGTCACCGCCGAAAAGTTCGTGAATGAGCAACGAGGTGACGTTGCATTGCCCTGCCGCCGGATTGATCGCGGTCCACTGGCTGGCGGTCGACGCCGACCATGCCTTGCGCAGCGCGGTTTGAACACCATCTGGATCGAAGCTCATTGTCACGTCCCGGGATCGGCGCCGCCACGCAAATTTCGGATTTTTCGATCATCGCTTTTTGCCACTGTTTTGCCCGACGAGTCAAACGACTTCGCAGCTCGGAGGATAAAATGGAGCGAGGCGAAACCGATCGCCTGACCGGTCTCCAATGGCGTTGTCGAGGCGAAAATACGGGGCAGGCTTCGGCCTAGCCAGGATCGCGCCTTGCCGCCGGTTTGCCCAGCGCCGTCAAACAATTGGCGGCATCCGCCGGGCATCGCGCCCTCACCCCATGTCTACTGTGCATGGGGTTGTTTTCCATATTTTTGTTGGACGCTCTGCTGAACGCCCCAACAACAACGCCCCGAAGCCTTCGCTCCGGGGCGCTGCAATCGACAGATCGTGCGATCAGCTCTGCGAGCGCCGCGCCATGAAGATGTCGTAGCCGACCTCGGCCACCTGGAACCAGGCGTAGCCGTCGCTCGTGAACTTGGCGAGGGAATCGTTGACCTTCTTGAAGCTGGGGTTGGTCGCACCGACTTCGGCGTGCAGCTCCTTGGCGGCCTTGTAGCAGGCATCCATGATCGGCGGCGAGAAGGCGTGCAGCTTGGTGCCGCCCGCGAGCAGCTTCTTCAGCGCCAGCGGATTGGCGGTGTCGTAGCGCGCCATCATGTAATTGTTGGCATAGTGACCGGCCTGCTCCAGCACGCTCTGGTAATATTTCGGCAGCGCGTTCCACTTGTCGAGGTTGACGAAGGCCAGCAGCATCGGCCCGCCTTCCCACCAGCCGGGATAGTAGTAATGCGGCGCGATCTTGTAGAAGCCGAGCTTCTCGTCGTCATAGGGACCGACCCATTCGGCGGCATCGATGGTGCCCTTCTCAAGCGCCGGATAGATGTCACCGCCGGCGAGCTGCTGCGGCACCACGCCGAGCTTCTGGAGCACGCGGCCGGTGAAGCCGCCGATGCGGAATTTCATGCCCTTGAGATCGTCGGGCGTGTTGACCTCTTTCCTGAACCAGCCACCCATCTGGCAGCCGGTGTTGCCGGCGAGCAGCGAGACGACGTTGTAGCCCTTGTAGAACTCGTTGAGCACCTCGCGCCCGCCGCCCTGCATGTACCAGGCCTGGTTGATGCGCATGTTGGGGCCGAACGGCACGGCCGAGCCGAAGGTGAAGGTCGGGTCCTTGCCGAAATAATAGTAGGACGCGGTGTGGCCGATCTCGCAGGTGCCGTTCTGCACCGCGTCGAGCACCTGGAGGCCCGGCACGATCTCGCCGGCCGCGAAGATCTGGATCTGGAATTTGTTGTCGGTCGCCTCAGCAACCATCTTGCACATCATCTCGGCGCCGCCAAACAGCGTGTCGAGCGATTTCGGCCAGCTCGTCGGCATGCGCCATTTGATTTCCGGCATCGACTGCGCGATCGCGGGCGCCGCGAGCGTGGCGGCACCGGCCGCACCAAGTCCTGTGACCTTGATGAAGTCTCTTCTCTTCATGATTTCCTACCCTGATGGATCTGATTGTGGAGCCTTCTTGGCGAGGCTTGGGAGCAGCATGGAACATCGCCGAGCCGAATGCCATCCCGATCGCACTGCGACAAAGAAAAAGCCCGGCCTCCAATGGAGGCCGGGCCATTCGGTCTTACGACTTAAGCCGTAGATCAGCCGCGGGTGCGCGAGCGGATCATGAAGCTGTCGTAGGTGTATTCGGCGACCTGCCACCACAGATATTCGTCGGAGCGGTAGGCCTGCATGGCGTCGATCGACTTCTTGAAGTCGGGGTTCTTGGCCGAGATCTCCGCCCACAGCTCGTTGGTCGACTTGAGGCAGGCCTCGAGCACTTCGTTGGTGAAGGGGCGAAGCTGGGTGCCGCCGGCGACCAGACGCTTCAGCGCCGCCGGGTTCTGCATGTCGTAGCGGGCGGCCATCCAGCTGTTGGCGTTGGCCGTCGCGTTGGTGAGGATCGCCTGGTAGCTCTTCGGCAGCGCATTGAACTTTTCCAGGTTGGCGAAGGCATGGACGGTCGGACCGCCTTCCCAGAAGCCCGGATAATAGTAGTACTTGGCGACCTTGGCGAAACCGAGCTTCTCGTCATCGTAGGGGCCGACCCACTCGGCCGCATCGATGGTACCCTTCTCCAGCGCCGGATAGATGTCACCGCCGGCGAGCTGCTGCGGCACCACACCGACCTTCTGGAGCACCTGGCCGGCAATGCCGCCGATGCGCATCTTCAGGCCGGAGAGGTCGGCAACGGTCTTGATCTCCTTGCGGAACCAGCCGCCCATCTGGGTGCCGGTGTTGCCGCAGGGGAAGCCGATCACGTTCGACTTCTGGAAGAACTCGTTGCCGAGCTCCATGCCACCGCCCTGGTACCACCACGAGTTCTGCTGGCGCGCGTTGAGGCCGAACGGCACCGAGGCGTAGATCGCGAACGTCGGGTCCTTGCCGACATAATAGTACGAGACGGTGTGGCACATCTCGACCGTGCCGCTCGAGGTCGCATCGAGCGCCTGGAGGCCAGGGACGATTTCGCCGGCGGCGAACACCTGGATCTGGAACTTGTTGTCGGTCATCTCGGCGACGTACTTCGCCACCTGCTCGGCGCCGCCATAGATGGTGTCGAGCGACTTCGGGAAGCTCGAAGTCAGGCGCCACTTCACCTCGGGCGAGGACTGCGCGATCGCCGGCGAGGCCACTGCGGTTGCCGCCGCGCCTGCTGCCGACACTTTCAGAAAATCACGACGCTTCATCTTCAGGTCTCTCCTTGCTGGGGCGTTTTCCCCTTAAACTTCTCTTTCGCCACCGCTCATTCCGGCGACGCGTTGGGGCCGCGTCGAACCGAAGGGGCTTGACTGCCGTGGGCCTTTAACACGGAAGGGGCGCTTTCGAAACGCGACATTGGCATGACGGGGCTCTACGAAAGTCGCATCTCCCCAAAGGGATCCCAAGGGATCGAATGGCGTGGCCATGGCGGCCGGCTAGGCCGCGGCGATGACGCCCTTGAGCTGGTCCCGGACATGTCCCGCAATGGCGCGGTAGATCGCCGCATGGGCGCCGTCCGGCTCGCTGTCGACGACAGGATTTCCGGCATCCGAGGTGGCGCGAATCGCCATGTGCAAGGGGATCTCGCCCAGGAACGGTACTCCGAGCTTCTCGGCCTCGTGCCGGGCCCCACCATGGCCGAAAATATCCGACTTGGTGCCGCAATGCGGGCACTGGAAGTAGCTCATGTTCTCGACGATACCGAGCACGGGCACGTTGACCTTCTTGAACATCGCAAGTCCCCGCCGTGCATCGATCAGCGAAAGGTCCTGCGGGGTCGAGACGATCACGGCGCCCTTGAGCGGCACGTTCTGCGCCAGCGTGAGCTGGGCGTCCCCGGTGCCCGGCGGCATGTCGACGACCAGCACGTCGAGCCGGCCCCATTCGACGTCGCGCAGCATCTGCGTCACAGCCGACATCACCATCGGTCCGCGCCAGATCATCGCGGTCTCTTCCTCGACCAGGAAGCCGATCGACATGATGGCAAGGCCGAAGCGGCGGAGCGGAATCATCTTGCGCTCGGCGTTCAGCTCCGGCTTGTCGCGGAGGCCCGTCAGCCGCGGCACCGAGGGGCCGTAGATGTCGGCATCGAGCAGGCCGACCTTGAGGCCGAGGTCGCGCAGCCCCAGCGCCAGATTGAGCGCGGTGGTCGACTTCCCCACCCCGCCCTTGCCGGAGGCGACCGCGATCACGGCGGCGACGCCGGGGATTTCCGACTGCCGCGACATCGGCGATTGGCCGCCCTGCGGCGGCTTGTGGGCATGGACCGGCTGCACCCCGGGCGCGCCACGGCTCGGCGTTGGCGGCGGCGGCGGCGGCGCGGAGCCCGGCTTGCGTTCGGCGGTGAGCGCCACCATGACGGTGGTGACGCCGGGAATGGCGCGGACCGCGGCTTCCGCTTCGGCCCGGATGGACTCCCAGGCCCGCGCCTCGGCGGCATCGACATTGATCGAGAAGAATACCTTGCCGCCAGACGCGCTGATCGCGCTCAGCACATTGGCGTTGGTGAGAGCCACCCCGCGGGGCGACTTGATCCTGGCGAGGCTGTCGAGAACCTGTTGCTGCGTCACGCTCAAAGCGCATCTCCTGAACAGAGCATGATCCGGAAACGTGTGTCGCGGTCTTCCGATCAGATCATGCTCAAGGCTTTAGGATGCCCCATTAGAGCGGAAACGCCCAAAAGGCTACTGCCGGCCGATATCGTCAGCCTTCTCGGCGGGCGCGGCGCCCTGCTCCCGGGCCGCCTCGTAGTTGAGCTCGATCATGACCCCGTTGGGGTCGTGGACGAAGATCTGCCAGAGATCGCCGCCGGGCACCTGGCGGGCCTCGAACTTCATCCCCTTCGACGTCAGCCGCTGCTTCATGCCGTCGAATCCGCTGCTGACGAAGGCGACATGATGGACAACGCCGGAATCCGGCTTTTGTGGCTCGGAGGTCGGCGAAATATCGACGAGGTGCACCACCGGCCTGCCCTCGCTGTACATCCAGGCGCCCGGAAAGGCGAAATTCGGCCGGGCCCCGTTTTCCAGGCCCAGCACGTCCTCATAGAAGCGGACGGTCTCAGCCAGCTTGCGGGTGCGGATGTTGAAATGGTCGAGGACGCCGACGCTTACGCCCATGCCTTCACTCCCTTGATCATGCAATTGCCTGCCCCCGCCATCCTAGCACAGGAGGAGGCCAAACGAAGCCGTTGCCCTCCCGCCGCAAGGGTTTATGGTGCGCCCCAATCCGCCGCCACGGCGGAACCAGGCGCCCCCCGCCCGGCAAGAACCGTAAAAACCCAAACTACGGACAAGGTACCACACATGGCTAAAGTCGCTTTCCTCGGTCTCGGCGTCATGGGCTTCCCCATGGCCGGACACCTCGTGAAAAAAGGGGGCCATGAGGTCACCGTCTACAACCGCACCGCGGCCAAGGCGACGGAATGGGCTGACAAGTTCGGCGGCAAGACCGCAGCGACCCCGAAGGCCGCCGCCGAGGGGCAGGATTTCGTGATGTGCTGCGTCGGCAACGACAATGATTTGCGCGCGGTCACGATCGGCGCCGACGGCGCCTTCGCCGGCATCAAGAAGGGCGCTACCTTCGTCGACCACACCACCGCCTCTGCCGAGGTCGCGCGCGAGCTTGATGCGGCCGCCACCAAGGCCGGCTTCAAGTTCATCGACGCGCCGGTCTCCGGCGGCCAGGCCGGGGCCGAGAACGGCGTGCTGACGGTGATGTGCGGCGGCGCGCAGGATGCCTATGCCGGCGCCGAACCAATCATCACAGGCGCCTATGCGCGGATGTGCAAACTGCTCGGGCCCGCCGGCTCGGGCCAGCTCACCAAAATGGTCAATCAGATCTGCATCGCCGGCCTGGTTCAGGGCCTCTCCGAAGGCATCCACTTCGCCAAAAAGAGTGGCCTCGACGTCGCCGACGTGATCGATACCATCTCCAAAGGGGCGGCGCAGTCCTGGCAGATGGAGAACCGCTACAAGACCATGAACGAGGGCAAGTACGATTTCGGCTTCGCGGTCGAATGGATGCGCAAGGACCTCTCGATCGCGCTGGCCGAAGCCCGCCGCAACGGCGCCAACCTGCCGGTGACGGCGCTGGTCGACCAGTTCTACGCCGAGGTCGAGAAGATGGGCGGCAAGCGCTGGGATACTTCGAGCCTGCTCGCGCGTCTGCAACGCTAAGGAGCATCTTGACGGTTGCTGCTGGGCACTGCGACCGTCCCGGACCTTGTCGCGGCCTGCGCCGCGACGAGGACTGGCAGGCACATTGAGCTGAAGAAACAAGTTCGGGGGGACTGACTTGCTGAGCGTGATCGCCGCCGTTTTCATCGTTGCGTATGCTGCCATCGCCCTCGAACACCCGCTCGGCATCAACAAGAGCGCTACGGCCCTGCTGGGAGCGGGCCTGCTCTGGACCATCTACGCGCTGTCCGTCGGCGACGCCTCCCTTGTGAACCACCAACTCGACGAATCCGTCTCGTCGACCGCCCAGATCGTCTTCTTCCTCATCGGCGCCATGACCATCGTCGAGGTAATCGACGCCCACAATGGCTTCGAGGTCATCACGTCCGTGATCCGCACCACAAAGCAGACCTCGCTGATGTGGATCATCGGCTTCGTGACGTTCTTCCTGAGCGCGATCCTCGACAATCTCACGACAACCATCGTGATGATCTCGCTGATCCAGAAGCTGATCGGCAACAAGAACGACCGCCTGCTGTTCGCCTCCCTCATCGTCATCGCTGCCAATGCGGGCGGCGCCTGGACCGTCATCGGCGACGTCACGACGACGATGCTCTGGATCGGGGGGCAGATCACGCCCGTCAGCATCATGGGAGCGGTATTCCTGCCGTCCCTGTTCAACCTGCTAATACCGCTGCTTATCATTGGCTACTCCGTCAAGGGGAAGGACATCGCCCCGCCGCCGCAACGAGAAGCGCAGGTTCTCAGGGTTGAGGTGTTCGAACGCAATCTGATGTTCTATCTCGGCCTCGGTACGCTGATCGCCGTCCCGGTTTTCAAGGCCGTGACGCACCTCGCACCCTTCATGGGCATCCTGTTCGGGCTGGGCATCCTCTGGCTGGTCGGCGAGATCGTTCACCGCCACAAGGATGAGGATGCACGTCGCCCCCTCACCCTCGTCCATGCGCTGACGCGCATCGACATGAGCTCCATCGTCTTCTTTGTCGGCATACTCATGGCCGTCGCATGCCTGGAGCACGCCCGCGTCCTGGAACTGCTGGCAAAATGGCTCGACAGCACGGTCGGCCGTCTCGACGTCATCGTCGTCCTGCTCGGCCTGCTGAGCGCCATCATCGACAACGTGCCGCTCGTCGCGGCGACGATGGGCATGTACAATCTGGTGCAACACCCGCCCGACAGCTTCATCTGGGAGTTCATCGCCTATTGCGCCGGCACGGGCGGCTCCATCCTGATCATCGGCTCGGCCGCCGGCGTCGCCGCGATGGGGCTCGAGAAGATCGAGTTCCTCTGGTACGCCCGCCGCATCGCGCCGCCTGCACTTGCGGGCTATCTGGCGGGGGCTGCGGCCTATGTGGTCCAGTATGCGGCGCTGCACTGAGCGGCGGCCCGGATCAAAATTAACCGCAGGTTAACGTAATTCTTTAGCTCCTTAAGGCACCTCTTAAGGATTTGTTGCCAGAGATAGACAATGCAGAAGGCCCGTCTCGCGCGGGCAGGAATTGTTGTTGTTCGATGAGTAACCCCGCTGAAAAGCCTGAGGTTGTGCAGCTTCCGGCCGAGCCGGTGAGCGCTCCATCGGCGAGCAGCCGAAGGGCTGCGGCGCAACGGGTGCGCGAGGCGCGCGACAAGTTAACATCGACGAGCGGAACCCGGCCGGCCTTCGACGCCGAGATGCTGCGGCAATATGCCCAGACCCGGCTGTCGGCTTCCTACGTCGTGATGTTGCTGGTGGTCGCCACCGGCGTGCTGTTCGGGCTGTGGATGCAGCCGCTTCCGGCCGCAGCCTGGACCGGCGGCATGCTGTGCATCCACGCGGCGATGATCCGCAGTTGCCGACGTTTCCTGACGGAGCCTGCCTCGCCCGCGGCAACACGCGCGTGGCGGACCCGCTTCGTCGTGCTCGACCTGCTCTATGGCTTGTGCTGGATGGCGATCCTGATCCATCCCGTGCTCGACATGGTCACGGAAACGCTGATGATGTTCCTGATGCTGCTGGTGATCGCAGTGTCGAGCATGCTGGCCGCCAATCTGCCGATCGCCGCCCTGGCCGCCACCGCGCCGGTTGCGGTCGCGATGGCGCTGAGCTTTGCGGTCACCGGCTCGCTGGACAATTACATCCTGGCGGCGCTCGCGCTCGCGGCCGAAGGCTATTTCGTGCTGCTGGCACACCGCCTGCACTCCTCGACCTTTGCCACGCTCGAGGCACGCGCCGAGAAGGACGCGCTGATCGGCGAGCTGGAGCAGGCCAAGGCGATCTCGGACGAAGCGCGCCACCGCGCCGAATCCGCCAACGTCGCCAAGTCGCGCTTCCTTGCGCAGATGAGCCACGAGCTGCGCACGCCGCTGAACGCGATCCTCGGCTTTTCCGAGGTGATGAAGAGCGAGATTTTTGGCGCGCATGCCGTCGCGGTCTACAAGGAATATTCCGCCGACATCCACAATTCCGGCGTTCACCTGCTCAACCTCATCAACGAGATCCTCGACCTGTCGCGGATCGAGGCCGGGCGCTACGAATTGAACGAGGAAGCGGTGTCGCTGGTCGGCATCGTCGCCGACTGCCACCATTTGATGAAGCTGCGCGCTTCGAGCCGCGGCATCACCATCCACGAGGTGTTCGAGCAGGCGATGCCGCGGCTCTGGGCCGACGAACGCGCGATCCGCCAGGTCGTGCTCAACCTGCTCTCCAACTCGATCAAGTTCACGCCGCAGGGCGGCGAAATCTGGCTCAAGGCCGGCTGGACGGCATCAGGCGGACAATATCTGTCGGTCAGGGATACCGGCTCGGGCATCCCCGAGGACGAGATTCCGGTCGTGCTCGCCTCGTTCGGTCAGGGCTCCAACTCGATCAAATCGGCCGAACAGGGTGCCGGTCTCGGCCTGCCGATCGCAAAGAACCTGATCGACCTGCATGGCGGCACGTTCACGCTGAAATCGAAGCTGCGCATCGGCACCGAGGTGATCGTCACCTTCCCGCCGGAGCGCGTGATGAGTGCGCTGGCGCCGCTGTCGGACGATTCTCCGCCGCTCCAACCGGAGGGTTCCGTGATGCCCGACGAGAAGCGCCGGCCGCGCCACAAGCCGATCATGAGCGCCGGTACGGGCTCTTAACGAGATGCTTGCAGACATGCCCGACCATCCCCCACTATGCGCGAATGAGCAAAGAAACGCCGTGCGTCGCCGTCTGCATGATCGATCCCAAGACCAGGCTGTGCTTCGGTTGCGGCCGCACCTTGCCGGAGATCGCGCGCTGGCACGCGATGGAAAGCGCGGAACGACTGGCCGTGATGGCCCTGCTGCCGTCACGCATGACGGAAGCTGGACTTGCGCCGATCGCGGGATCGCCGAAACGGACCTGACCGACCTGCGCACGTGTGGAGGTGCGCAATGATCCGCTTCCTGCTCGTTCTCATCATGCTGGCCGGTACGGCAGGTGCCGTCGTCGCCTATGGTGATCCCGATCAGATCGCGCGCGCGAGCAACAAGGTCACGCACATGTTCCGCGCACGGACCGCCTCCCCCGCCCCCGCCGTGCAGATCTCGCGCGGCCAAGGCGGCGAATTCGCACTGCGCGCCAAGATCAACGGCGTCGCGACGCCGATGGTGATCGATACCGGTGCGACCTCTGTGGTGCTGACCTGGGAAACTGCGAAGGCGATCGGACTGCCGCTCGAGATGCTCGAATATGACGTCGACCTCGAGACCGCAGGCGGCCACACCAAGGCGGCCCGGCTCACGCTCGACCGTCTCGCCGTTGGCCATCTCGTCGAGAAATCGGTGCCGGCCCTCGTCGTGCAGCGCGGGCAGATGAGGACCAATCTGCTCGGCATGAGCTTTCTCGATCGCCTGGAGAGCTGGGGCGTGCGCGCCGACAAGCTGATGCTTACCGGCTATCCGGAGCTGCAAGGCAGCAACCGCCGCGCACGCACGGCGGTCGACTGACCAGGTTACGCCGCCGCCTCCGCCAGCGCCTGTGCACCGATGCGCGCGATCGCATCGCGCAGCACCTCGAGGCCGGCACCCGGTTTTACCCCCTGCTCGGCAAGATGCCGGCGGAAGGCGCGCGCGCCGGGCACGGCGTGGAATGCGCCGACGAAATGCCGCGTGATGGCGTGCAGCCGCGTCCCGCGCGCGAGCTGCTGCTCGATATAGGGCATCATCGCCTCGAGCGCGTCCTGCATCGACGCGTGCGGCGCCGCCTCGCCGAAGATGTCGGAATCGACCGAGAGCAGCCGCCACGGCTCCTGATAGGCGGCGCGGCCGAGCATCACGCCGTCGACATGGGCAAGATGCGCCTTCGCCTCGTCGACGCCCGGGATGCCGCCATTGATGATCACGGGCACGTCAGGCATCGCGCGCTTGAGGCGATAGACGCGGTCATAGTCGAGCGGCGGGATGTCGCGGTTCTCCTTCGGCGACAGTCCGTTGAGCCAGGCCTTGCGGGCGTGCACGATCAGCGCATCGCAGCCGGCAGCGACGACCGCACGCGCGAGCGCATCGAGCGCGACTTCCGGATCCTGCTCGTCGATGCCGATGCGGCATTTCACCGTGACGGGAACCGCGACCGCGCGCTTCATCGCCGCGACACACCTCGCCACCAGCTCCGGCTCCGCCATGAGGCAGGCGCCGAAGCGGCCGTCCTTCACGCGATCGGACGGGCAGCCGACATTGAGATTGATCTCGTCATAGCCGAACGCCTCTCCGATCTGCGCGGCCTGCGCGAGCTCGCGCGGGTCCGATCCGCCAAGCTGAAGTGCTACGGGATGCTCACTCGGATCGAACCCAAGCAGCCGCGCCCGATCGCCATGAATGATGGCGCCAGTGGTCAGCATCTCGGTATAGAGCAGCGCCCGCCGCGTCAGCTGACGGTGGAACACCCGGCAATGCCGGTCGGTCCAATCCATCATGGGCGCCGTGGAAAATTTCCAGCGTAATGCCTTCATCTTACTAAGGTTTTTTAGCCCTGATCGATCCTATATGTTGCTGGACCGACTGAGAAATTTGACTCAACCGCGCTTCCGCAGCTTGGTTCTTCTAGGCTCATTTAGGTCCGGATTGGAAGCGAAAATCGCGATTTCGGTTTCTCAGCGCGCACGTCCCGCACAAGAGAACCCGCGTGCATATGCTACCCGCAAAACGGGCATCGGAAAGATCGGCGGTATTCAACACAGCGCTCAATTGGCGCTCGGCGAAGACCGGGGCGAGCTGCGGCAATTGATGGACGATTTGCGCTCCGCACACGTCGACTTTCTAACCAACGGGCAATATCTGCAGCCCACGCGCAAACATCACCCCGTGGTAAACTTCGCGGCCACGGGCCGACAAACTGAGCGCCGACACCATCGCGCAGAAGCGCCGGGTATCGTAACACTCTCCTGTGTGTTACGAGGTAGCTTTCGCAATGACAGCGATTGGCGCGAACTGCGGTTTGGTGAACCATCGTGCGAAACAAATTGGCGGTTCTAATCGCTTTGGCAAATCGCGCCGAAAGGCGGGCGACGCTCGACGAACTCGACGACGACGTGGCGCGCCTTGTTGCAGAGTCCGCCGAAGAAACCAGAAATCCGGAGCAATTTGCTGCACTCGACCATGTCGACCTATTTGAGTTTGGACTCGTAGCCTGCGAAGGCGACAACCTGCGGCTCACCGAGAACGGCTGGTCGACCCTTCGCGCGCTGGGGATAGCGCCGCAAGAGCCGCCTGCGCCTGATTTTGCACCGACCTCGCAATCACTCAAGCTGATCGACGATCTGATCGGCCCAGAAGCCCGCCGGTCGATCAACCAAAGGGCAGATCCCATCACGCTTCGTAATGAGACAACCGGCTCGCAAGGTCCCCGAAAAAATTCCCCGCCTGCCGCCTCCGCTCGAGCTCCCGCCAGAAACAATGATGATCGGCCGAGCGACGAAGATCGCCCAGACGCGACGAGAAACGAAACATCCACCGCCCATAGTAAGGGCGAGATCGCTCCAGATGCTTTCACCCTGTCGGTCCATAAATTCGGATCCGGGACACAAGACGCCTCCCCGCCTTCCGATCTCCTCTCGAGGCTCACGGCGCGGGTGCAGCATGGGATGAATGTCTGGCGCCGCCACATCCAAAAGGATCAACCGCCGCTAGAGAACCGAAGTTCAGGTGCAAACATCGAGCGCGGACTACTCGCAGTCTTGAGTCTGCTCGCCATCGCGAGCTGCGCTGGCGCGGTCGGCGCTCTCATGCAGGTCAAATCCTTGAAATCAGAGCTGGCCACCCTGCAACGCGAGCTGCCTTCCCTGAAGGACCGGATAGCAAGGCTCGATGAGATCGAAAGGAGCAAAGAAGCCGCAGAGAGAGTGAGCGATCAAAAAAACCAATCAGCGCGAGAAGCTCGCGCTGAACCGGCCCCGCTCATTCTTTCCCGCGAAGAGGCTCAACTCATCCGCGACTATATCAAGCCGGCGCCCATCGCGGGCTCTTCCACGGCCCCGGTCGGCGTCGGTGATTCCATCACCGGGCCGACCATCCCCTTCCCGTCTCCCGTCACGGACAAGGTGCCCAAATTGCTCGGCGCGAAATTCACAATCAGAAACGGGGCGATCATCATCTTCAGGAGGGACAGTCGTCAGGTTGATGCTGTGCTGGGACAGAACTAGCCGGAAGGACTCTGACACCCCAGCAATAGAAATTGGATCCGACTGCTGGCGAACGATATCAAGCTCCCGCCCGAGCCGGACAAAGGTAGAGCAAGTGCGAAATGACGCACGACAGCAGGGTCACTCCCAGAATCCCCGCCAGAATGTAGAACCCTTCGCCTGACGGCACCGCGATCCATCCCAATGCAGCCTGCGTGGTTGATGGTGCGGGACTCTGCCACGACATCAGAAGGAAACCTGCGTATCCAGCCGCGAACTGCGTCGACACGGCCAAGGGCAACTTGGAGTGCATCACGAGACCGGCACAGGCCAGCGCAAAGATCGGCAGCGCAATCCCGAACAGCTGGAAGCCTTCCAGGTCGACGTATCCGCAGAGCGTCTCATGACTGCGCTGAAACAGTCCGAACACCCTCAGATTGAGATACCAAAGCGTTTCCGAGGAAGGCGCTCGTTCAAGAGCACGGGCGGCAAGCTCAGCCGACAGCGTGGCCACAAAGAGTGCCAACGGTCCCAGAAACTGAAGTTTGAGGAGCCGGCTCATGTGACAAGGTTAACGCCACAAACGTTGACCTTGTCTTAAAAGTTCCCCGAATAACAGCCGCAGAGCAGATCGCGCTGAATGACCCGTTAAGACGTGTCAGGGCTGGTTGTTCGGCGGCCTTTCGATGAATCTGCGGCTGCCGTTGAGCAGTTCGAGATTGTTGGCGATGACCGGATTGCCCGGGTCGAGCGAATAGGCCTTCTCAAATTTTCGCCGCGCCGCACTTAGGTTGCCGCGCAGCATGTAGGAGTATCCCTGATCGTTCAGGACCTGAACCGTCTCGCCACCGAGGCGGATCGCCTGCGCATAAGCCTGATCGGCCAGATCGAAGCGACGCAACCGGTCGTAGCTTGCCGCAAGGCCAATCCAGGCCGTCACGTCCTTCGGCGATTTCTCGACGGCGTCCTTGAAATAGCGCTGGGCGAGGCCGTAGCTGCCACGGTTATAGTGCTCCAGCCCCATTCGAACCGGCTCGTCCGACGGATAATATTTGACATCGGTCGGCTCCTGCACGGGGTCCCCGCCCGGCGGATCCACGGGCGCGACGATCGCGGCCTCCCTCAGCGTGTAGTCACACGCTGCAAGGCCAGTCGCCAACCAGCAACACGTCAGCATCAAGATGAGACGCCGCATCAATCCTATCCCCCGCGGCGCAGCAAGTCGCCGCACCGTTCGCAAACAAAAATCAATTCAGACGCTACCTGCCCCCTGCTCCACCGACCGGTACCGACACGCCGGCTGACGAACCCGCCCCCAATCCCTCAATGTTGATGTTCTGCGTCGTCGGCGGCCGCTGGCCCATAGCCTCGGTCGCATTTCCGATATCGGGAAGCTGGTCGACCGGCCGAGTCGTTCTGCCATAACGCGTGACGGCGGCGCCGGCACGTCGAGCATCGGTCGCGATCCTCCTATCGCCGACATAGCGCGGCCAGGGATGGATCGTATGGGTGACAGCGTTGACCTGCTTGGCATCGCCAGCGGTCATCGTGATGGTGTCGGAGCGCTGGAAGTAGCGGTCGACCTCGTCATGACCGGCGACCCCATAACATCCCCCGAGCAGGAAAGGTGCGAACAGAGCCAGATACCTGATGGTCATCGCCCGCTTCCTTAGTTGAGGGTTTTCACGACCGGCTGGTCGACAGCCGCGGCCGGCGCCACAACGGGCGCCCTGACTTCAGGCGCGATGATGTGGCCATACGGCCCCTTCACGTCGCCGCCGGAATTGACGTAGTCGTTGTAACGCTTGCGCACTTCCATCTGGCCGTTGAGGAAGAAGTCGACATCGTTGGCCGGCAGGCGCGAGTCGAGTGGCGAGGCCAATTGCTGGCCGGGCGCAGCCGGCGCAACCAGTCGCGGCGTTACGATGATGACGAGATCCGTTTCCTCCTGCTGGTACGACTTGCTGCTGAACAAGCTTCCAATCACTGGCACCGAGCCGATCCAGGGCAATTGCGAGACGTCCTGCCGGTTGCGGGTCTGGAGCAGGCCGGCGATGGCAAAGCTCTGACCGTCGCGCAGCTCGACCGTGGTCCGCGCGTCGCGGCGGGTCAGCGCTGGAACTCTGGTGCCCTGAATTGTGATCGCATTGGCGAAATCGAGCTCGCTGACCGAAGGTTCGACGCGCAGATTGATCGTGCCGCGCGTGAGCACTGTAGGCACGAAGGCCAGCTCGACGCCGAACTTCTTATATTCGATGGTAATGGTGGGGAATCCGTTGACCGTCGTGTTCGGGATCGGCACCGGGAATTCACCGCCGGCCAGGAAGCGAGCGGCATCCCCGGACAGTGCGATCAGGTTCGGTTCCGCCAGCCGGCGAACAAGTCCCTTCGTTTCCAGTGCGGAGATCAGCAAGTCCACCGAGCCGCCATTGGCCGTTCGAACGATGCTGGTCAGCAAGCTTCCGAACGGGACAGGAGATATGCCGCCCGCGGTCCCCAACAGAGTCCCCGCCGTTCCGAGCAGCGGAAGGCTACCCGTCGGAGGAGCGCCAACACCGCCATTTACGCCGCCAATGGGCACCCGGCCCGCATCCGTGTTCAGCCCACCTAGTCCCGTATTCGCGACATTGGTGCCATTGGCATTCGCCGCATAGAGGTTCACGCCCAGGTTACGGCCGGCGGTCCGATCGGCCTCGAGAAAACGCACCTCGAGCATCACCTGCTGCGGCGCAGCGACGCTCATGGCGTTGACGACGGTGCCGCCCTTGCCAACGGTGCCAGTTGCGATCGCCACGGCCCGCTCGGCGGCAACGGCGTCGGTCACCGTTCCGCTCAGCACCACCTGCCCCTCGGACGACGACACGCGAATACCGGGAGAGCCCGTACTGGCCCGGATGTTCTGCTGCAGATTGCCGGTGTCGATCGCGACCTCGACATCGAGGATCCCGATCTGCTTCATCGAGGAGTCGAACAGGATGACGTTGGTGGTGCCGGTCTGCTTGCCCTGAATGTAGATCAAACGGTCGCTCAGCGACTTCACGTCGATGATGTCGGATGAGCCCGCGACAATGGTCGCGAATGGCGTTTCGACCCTGAAGGTCCGCGACTTGTTGACGATCACCTTGACGCGCTGGACGTCGCTCATCTCGCTGACGATGACGCCGCCGGAAGACCCCCGCCGGTCTGCGGCTCCCGCGCGGTCGGTGGAACTCGACAATGCAAGCCCAGCGCCAAGACTCATCACGATCAAGGCCAGAAGCCTCGCTCGTGCTTCACTCGAAATGCGACCGCACCCCATTTCGATTCCCCCTCCGCCGCAATCGACGGCTATGCCCGTAATTGTACGTTCTCGGCGCCTCTTGACTCTTCTTCACGCACCCCGCCGCAGAGCTTACAACCTGTCCCGATATAAATCGTTACTTCGTCTTGCTGGCGCCCACCGCGCCAAATACGACGCCTAAGAGCATCATCGTCCGTCACGCCTCCTGCTTGCAAGGCCAGAGACTTACCGCGGTGCGGCAACTCAGGCGAATGTTGCTAATTGTTGCCAGCATGCACCACTCTCGGCGCCTTCGCGGGAACCGACTCGCAGCGCGATAGCCTTCGGGATTTCCACGGTTCTCCCAACGGCAGTCCTTATCGATTTTCGGAAGCTCCGTCTCCGCAATCGAGCTGCCTTTTCTTACCGTCAACGAGGCGCACTCCACTATGATGCCCACTAAAACGGAACGTTGGTGGACGCGCTCGGCGCGTTCAACGCCGTGCCCCATATCGGAAACAGCATGGTGAAACCCGGCTGCGATGCCGTAGTGGTAAGTGCGGAGGCTCCCGTGGCCGTACTCAGCGTCGGCGAGAGACCGCCGGCATACAGGAAGGGGGCAAGGGCTTTCTTCTTGTCATCAGGCAGGTAGTCACCGCTACACGAGGGAGTCATTCCTTTGAGAACGGCATCTGTGTAGCAATCGTTGATCATGGCCGCCCGCGCACCGGCGCCCGCGAGCGACCGCAACGACTGCATCGTGATGGCGTAACGGCCGAGATCGAAGATGGCGAACACCAACGTGAAAAACGCCGCCGCGACGACGACAAACTCGAACGACGCGACGCCGCGCTGATCGAGTTTCCTCATGATGACACCAGTCGAACAATTTTGCTTGTCGGCTTAACGCTAGCGGAACATCCCGAATTGTCGAAATTGGAATTGCCCGACAAGGTGATGGCGTATGCGATGACTTGGGTGCAAGTCGTGCTCTGGGTGCTCCCTTGGTATGTCACGGGAGTGTTCGGCACATAGGTAATGCCGCTGAAGTAGTTCGTGGAATTGCCTGTTAGAGTTATGCCATTCTTACTGTACGGCTCCGGATCATAGATCAGCAGGTTGCTCATCAGGTTCAGTACCGAAGCCAAAGCGGTTGGAACTTGTGTACCCGTTATGGACGCCGGCGCTGTGATCTGGATCGTTGGATTTCCTGAGATATTCAGCGAGGCCCCTTTGTCTGACGCCCTCACGAAGTTTGGAGGCAACAGTATCAATGTGGCCGTTCCAGTTATGGTTGTGTTGCCCTGGATGTTGATCTGCCCATTAGCAAAGAAGTAAACCCCGCTCAAATTGTAGGTCTTGTTGTTCTGGAACGAGAACGAGTCATAATAGCATTTGTTAGGGGATCCATACGCTGGCAACGCGATCGGTGAGGTTGTGGGTGGATTCGGGCATGCCCCGTCGGGGAAGTCGGCAGGTTTCAACGCGGAGATCGCTGAGTCCAGTCCGCTCAGCGGGTTGGGTACTGGTGGTGCATAGGTGATCGCCTTGCTGCATTGGTTGCCACCCGTTTGAGTGCACCCGCCCTGCCCTGAGATCGATCCAACCTTGCTCACGTCGATGCCGGTATTGCCCGTGAAGCTCACGGAACCAGACGCTGTGCTGTTCGATGCCAATCCGCAGTTTTGGGCCTGTACGGTCGGACTTCCCTGGAAACTGAGCGGATCATGCAGAGTCAAAACACATGGATTTGCCAGTGTACGAACTTCCGCCGTGGCTGCTGCACGGATATTCACGGTGGACAAACCAAGGATCTTTGCCAGGTAAGCCGGCTGTTGCTGGCTGACAGTGGCCGTCACGAAATTTCCGGCAACTGCGACCGTTACGGCCTGCGCGATCCCACTCGGATGGGTGGTGCACTTCGAGCCGGGGTAGGCGTTGCCGTCTGCCGAGTCGCAGAACGCGTTCTGCGCCGCGAATTCCTTGGCGCGATAGTCCAATGTCTGTGATGCCTGATCCGAGCAGCCTGTCCCCTGAGAGCAGGCCAACCACAGGCCGCCCGAAAAGGCGGCCGCGTCAGCGGCAGTCTGCGCGTGCTGCTTGGTGACGTACCACGACCCCGCCTCGGTCCCGAGTGCGAGAACTCCGACGAGCGGCACCATGGCGGCAACCGTTGCGAATGCGACCGAACCTCGACGGCAACGAAGCATCTTACGCATGGCACATCCTACTGAAACTGCTCCGAGTACGAGAGCGTGAACGTACAACCATTGCCGGTGCCACTCGTGCACAGAACCGATCTCAGCACGATAGGCGTCAAGGTAACGGTCGTCGTATATGAATAGTATCGCGGTTTCACATCGTTGGAGGCTGAGCAGGGGAGATTGCTATCACCGCAAACAAGCCTGAAATCGGAGATCGGATATTTGGAATCGGCTTTAGCAAGTGCCGCAGTCGCCCAGCTCGTCGTGTCTACCGTGACGTCATCTGGCGGAGTGTACTGGATTGAGTATCCGAAGTTTCGCAATGCCTGCCGCGCCGAGGTAAACTGGAATCCGGCGATCGCAACGTCGGCAAGCGGCAGAAGAATGCTCAACATCAGAAAAAGGTAGACTGCGGGCAACTCGAGCGCGACGGCGCCGCGTTGGTCCGCGATGAAACACGCTTTGCGGCTCTTAAGCCTACCGCGACAGGCGCGAACCGTGCTCATGCCTCTTATCCATGACCAAATTTGCTGAACGCACGAATGAGGTGCAGGAACGAACTTCCACCCAGAATGACGAACATCGCTGGAAGCAGAAACAAGACCATCGGAACGGTCAGCTTTGCGCCCAATTTGTGCGCTCGTTCTTCCAGCTTGGTAATGCGTTCGCGCCGCAGGTCCTCGGCGATGCTGCGCAGTGCCTGGCTCAGCGGCGTCCCGTATTGCAGGCTTTGGCTGATCATGGTGCCGAAGCGGCGGAGGCCGTCCGACAAGGTGCCCAGCTTCTCGAAAGCGTCGAAGCGATTTGGCAGGATCCGGAGATCGTCGAGCAGGCCGCGCAAGACACGGGCCATGGCCGGATTGGTCTCGGCCATCTCCGCCGCCACACGCTCCAACCCGCTCTCCAAGCCCATTCCCGCCTCGCTGCACACGACCAGCAGATCGATGGTATCCGGCGTGCCCAGCCGAACGGCGGCATCGAAGCGCCGTTTCAAGACCCACAGAACCAGTCGCGGCCCCATGATGCCGATCATCACGCCGAAAAGCGTGAGGATCAGCACATCCATCTGCTCCCGCCCTGAGAACTGCGCAACCACCAGGGCGACCGCCGGAAACAGGAACATGCTGACAGTCTTGATGCCGATCCAGATCGGCAAGACCCGATGATGATTGAATCCCGATGATTGCAGGACCGCCCGCAATTGCTCCAGATTCTCCTCGGCGTAGAAACGCCGATACCGCATGCCGATCGACGACATCCAGCCGATCATGCCCTGGGAAGCAGTTGACCGGTCAGAAATGCCGATCACGGCATTTGCCACCCGCGTGTTCAATGTACGAATGTGGACTTCGCGGATGACCAGCAGCACGGTCGCAGCCGCGGCCGCAACGGCAAGGGTCGCGATACCGAGAGCGGCAGTCATAGCGCCGTCTCCCTTCTGATCATCCAGCGGATCACGAAGTGCCCCGCAAGCACCGAGCCTGTCGCATAAGCCAGGAGCATGTTTCCAGTCGAGTCATGGAACAGCATATCGACGGATTGCGGGCTGATCGTGTAGAGGATCCCGCCTATGATGAGAGGCGCGCATGAAAGCGCGCGGGAGGAAAAGATCACCTCGCCCGCCAGAGCCTTGGCACGAGCAGCGAGCGCGACCCGCTGCCTCACCGTCTCTCCCAGAGTCTGCAAGGTCTCGGCCAAGCTGCCGCCCGACTTCAGCTGCACGGCAAGCGTCACCGCGAAGATCCCATACTCCGCCACTTGCGTTCGCCGATAGATGCCCTCGATGGCCTCCTCCGCAGGTCTCCCCAGATTCAATTCGTTGCATACGATGGCAAACTGCCCGGCGGTTGGTTGCGGCATCTCGCGCGCGATGGTGCGAAACGCTTCCTGCACCGGCAGTCCCGATCGAACCGTGCTGGTCACCAGTTGAATTGCGTCTGGAAGCTGTCGAAACAGCTTGTCGACGTAGCGACGTTGCTGCCATCCAAAAAGACCCCGCACCACCATGATGCTGGCACCTCCAGCGACGATAGAAACGTAGAAGCTGGAAAAACCGAGGAGGCTGTTGGCATAAAAGATTGCCGCTGCCGTCATGACACCCATGAGCAGCACATAGGCAGGGTGCAAGGCATAAGGGATCTGAGGTCTGTAACTGGCCAGGCGGTGGAGAAAATGCGAACGGGCTCCGGTCTCCGACCGACGAATTGAGGGCAGACCGGCCGACTGCGAGGTCGGCAGAGCCGCGGCGAGCTGACGATCGACGCGCCTTTGCCGAGCATCAAGCCACAGCGACGTGCATGCTGCGCACATCAGGAGGGCCAGGACAATGAGGATCACGGAGGTCGGTATCATATCTGCCTCATCGCCTCAGCCCAGGCTCGATCCAGGCCATAATAGACAAGACGGCTCTTGAACTTTGGGACTGCGTGGGTGGACTTGTAGGTTCCCGATATCCTCCCGTGAACATCCTCGTCCTTGTATTCGAACGCGGCGATGTCGTTGGTGGTGATCACATCGCTTTCGAGGCCGACCACCTCGCTGATCTGGACAATCCGTCGCTGCCCATCCCTCATGCGTTCAACCTGCACGATGAGATCCAGCGCAGCGACGATCTGAGTTCGAATCGCCCGCGACGGCAGATTGACCTGCCCCATCTGCACCATGTTTTCGATACGGGTCAGTGCGTCGCGGGCGCTGTTGGCATGCACCGTCGAGATGGAGCCGTCATGACCGGTGTTCATCGCCTGCAGCATGTCGAATGCTTCAGCACCACGCACCTCGCCCACGACGATCCGATCGGGGCGCATGCGCAGCGCATTCCACAACAGATCGCGCTGGGTCACCTGCCCTGTGCCCTCGAGGCTCGGGGGCCGGGTCTCCAGGCTGATCACGTGCGGCTGCTGAAGCTGCAGTTCCGCTGCGTCCTCGATGGTGACGATGCGCTCGCTGTGATCGATGAACTGGCTCATGGCGTTGAGCAGCGTCGTCTTGCCGGAGCCCGTGCCACCGGAGACCAGAACATTGAGCCGGGATCGGGCAGCAATCTCCAGCAATTGCCCGATGGCCGCGGTCATCGAGCCGTTCTCGATCATCCCGGCCAGATTCAAACGGCGGCTTGGAAATTTTCGGATGGAAATGCAGGGACTATGGATCGCCAGCGGCGGAAGGATGATGTTGACGCGGCTGCCGTCCGGCAGGCGGCAATCCACCATCGGACTGGATTCATCGACGCGCCGGCCAACCCGAGCGGCAATCTTCTGCCCCACCGATGCAATGTGATCATTGTCGCGGAAACGTACCGCGACGCGTTCGAGCTTCCCGCTTCGCTCGACGTAGACGTTGCTCGGGCCGTTGATCATGATGTCGTTGATCGATTGGTCCAACAGGAGCGGACGGAGCGGACCGTAACCGGTCATGTCGTCCGCGATCTCGTCCGCGAGTTGCAGCTGCTCGCGTCCCGACAGTTCGAGACGCTCCTCGTTGGCTATCCCGTGGATGATTTCCTCGATCTGGCGCCGAAGCACCTCGCGCGAGACAGTTGCGGCGGCCGCCGGGTCGATCTGCTCGATGACCCGTTCCCTCAAGGAGGCCGACATGACGGGATGATGGATCGGGCTCTCGTCGCGCGTCGGCGTGACGGCTGGCATCGAAGCGGGCAAGCTCGACGGCGGAGGCGGCAAGATCGCGGCTGCGGAAGACGCGCTCGGCGCCGCCGAAGGAGAGCCTTGCGACAATACGGGCAAACGACCAGGGGGGTCGTCGGGGCGCCTACCAAACTTCTTCATAATCCCAGAAGCCTCCTCAGCCGGCTCTTGCGCTCGGCGCCGAGACCCGTGATCTCCCGGACGATCGGTGCGAGGTGACGTCGCAGTCCTGACACGTGCTTCAGCGCCGGAATTCCCAGATTGACCGCCTGCGTCATGCCCTTCCCGAGATCGGGAATCACCATGTCCGGCTCGGCGCCCAACGCCTTGACGATCGTGGCTCTCGGAAGCCCCCCTGCGCGGTTGGCACGGTTCAGCAAGGTGAAGACCCGGTCTTGGGCAGCAATGTTGGTGACCGCGGCGCGAAGCGCATGGGCATTGCGAAGTCCGGTCACCTCCGCTTCCAGCAGGACCAGCACGTGACGGGACAGATTGATCACGGGGTGCATGGACGGCGGAAACGGGACCGGCACGTCGACGACGATATAGTTGAAGCGCTGACGGAGCAGGCCGAGCACGTGTCTCACGCCCGCTTCGGTGACGTCCAGCTGCGCATCCAGGTCCTCGTCGGCGGAAATCAGGGACACCCGCTCGTTGACTTCGATTGCCGCGCGCTCGATGAACAACGTGTCCGCGCGCATCGGGTTTTCCAGAGCGATCCGCAGCCCGGGGCCGGGTCGAACGCCCAACATCACGGCGGCCTCACCGCCTTGCAGATGAAGATCGAGCAGCGCGACCTTGGCCTTGGTGGTCTCGGCGATCTGGAATGCAAGATTGATGGCGATGCTCGTTGCGCCGGCGCCGCCCTGCGCCCCGCAGATCGAGACCACATGTCCACCGCGATCGACCGGAGCGTGCGTAGCGTCGCCGAGCAGCTTCGGGCGCAGCTGGTCCAGCACCATGTCTCGCGTGAGCGGCTTCGGAAGGTACTCGGTCAGGCCGAGCTCCATGAGGTCGCGGTAGAAAGTGATCTCCCTGCTCTCACCGATCAAGGCTACGCGGACGTCAGGTGGGCAGACGCAGGCCAGGCGCTCCAGCTCGGTGAAGGGATCATCGATGCCGCTGATGTCAGCCACCAGGGCGAACAGGTCGGCGTCCGTTTCGAGCATCCGTATCGCATTGCGGATCGTGCCGTGCCTGATCGAGAGGTTGCTGCCTTCGAGACCTTTGCGCAGGGCAGCAGCACTGAGCTCATCATTGACGAAACAGACGACCTGGTTGCGCGTGACGACGGATGTCGTGCCTTCGGGCGGAGTTGCGATGGCCATGTTCATTAGTGCTTCTCCGTCAGCTTGGCAGTATCACGCATCGCCGTCGCTGTCGGGCCCGCGACGCCCGACGCTCCATCGCAGCTCACGACAGCATCGATGTATTCCGAATCCTGCTTCCTGACGGTGTATTGCTTGACCTCACCGCCGGAATGCACGACCACCGCCGTTCTCTGGCCGGCAAGTGCATTCTGGCGGGCAAGCTCCGGCGAGACATCGCAGCTCGACATCGCGCCGGTGTCTCCCTTGTCCCACTGATCGACCGCCGCGCGTACGGCCAGGGAGAGCGTTCCGAGCTGCTTTGCAACGGTGACTTTCTTGACCTGTTCCTGCGTCAGCTCCAGCGACACGGTTTGCGCCAGCTTGCCTGCTACGCCGTTGATGCCTCGTCCGCCTTCCGTGATCTCCTGGTCAATCGCAATGACCCGGACGTTGCGCAGGACGGTTTCGCTGAGGGCACGACGTACGGGATCCGCCTTCTCGAACACCTGGGTCAGGACGACATCCACATGGTCGCCTGGCCTGATCAGCCCCGAGACACCGGACTCCTCGTCCACCTTGATGCTGATGGCACGGCTATCCGGTGCGAGGACACTGGCGAGGAAACCCCGATCCCGGGGGCGCAGGATGTCTTGCAGTGTGACGGGGCTGCCTGTCTCGACGAACTTGCGAACGAGGGAGCCGGGAAGCCCGATCTTGGTCTCCGGCGTTTCGAGGATCGCTCCTGTCGGAACCTGCTCCGGCGTCACCGAGCGGACCGTGAAATCTTCCTGGCGGGCCAGCGTCCCCTTCGGTAGCGGTCGTGCCGCAACAAAATAACCAACTGTGGCAGGCGCCGCAGGCCCCTTCGCTGTGACCTCCACCGGGACCTGCTTCGGCAGGTTCATGTTGTAGGCAATAAGCCCGAGCGCAGTGGTAGCGAGCAACAGCACCATAATGATCGAAAGACGCAAGCTGGACGACATGTCAAAATCCTCGACTGAAAATGGCCCAGATGCCGCCGCAGGCGATGGCGACGCCGTAAGGCAGCGGTGCATGACGCAAATGACGCCAACGCTCGACCGCGTAGACGCGGCGCGCGAACGACGATCCTGCCGGCGCCATCTTGGGATATGGCAGGTTGCGCATCAGCAGATGCATCAGAGCAAGGACGCCGCCGGCCAGCGCGGTGACGGTCAGCAACTCGACGATGCCCGTCAGGGGAAGACCAACCGCCAGGGCAACCAGCAACTTCACGTCGCCACCACCCATCCATCCCCGCGTATAGATGAAAAACAACAACAGAAAGAGGAGCGCAGCGGATATCAGGGACTCGGCAAGCTGCATCGGGCTGGCGATTTGACTGGCGATTCCGAGCAGCGCCAGCGCCAGGCAAATCTCATTTCTGATCAATCGTGTCGCGACATCGAGCGTCGCAACGTAGAGCAACAACAGGATTTCCAGAATCGAAGCTATGGGAACAATCCAACTCATAGAACGCGTGTCCCAAACTCATCAAATATCGTACTCAGAAAGAACCTGTGGCAGATGCAGATGTCCGCCGGCCCAAACGGCCGTACTAACCTCCGCCAACAGTGGAAACAGCAGTGTCGAGCTTGCTCATTGCGCTGGTTAGCGCGGCCGTCATGGGACCAGTCGCAGCCGCCTTGAATGCCGCACTTACTGTGGCGACAACAAACGCCGTAAGAACTACGTGATCCAAGGAAACCACGCCATCGTCGTCCCTGCCCGGACGCTTCAATGCGTCGATGGAATCAATGCAATATCTCGACATAGGAGAAATCTCCCGAAGGCAACATCTTCAGTAGCGAGTAATCACATTCCTCAAGATGAATTCGTCCAGGATGGCAGAGTGGGCGGAGGGGGCCTGCCCCTCCGCCGCAGGCAAACTCAGAGGGTGCCGATAGCGTCGGTGATTGCGGTGAGGCCAGTGTTCAATGCGCCCCTGATCGTGCCAGCACCGGCACCGTTGAACACGGCGATCACGACGGTGACGACACAAGCCGCGACGATCACGTACTCGAACGACACGACGCCGTCCTTGTCCGTGCGCAGCTGCTTCAGGGCTTCGGTGGTCTTGATGTAAAATTTCAACATGAGCGAAAATCCCTCTTACTAAGATTAATTCACTGACAATGTTGGCACTCAAAATTTTACCGTTGGCCGATAAAACTTTGTGCCAACTATCGGCAAGCTTAAATCAATCGCAACGGGATTGTCATCCGATAATCGTTCGTTAACCCTACCCTTGGGGGTAATCCGAAATCACCAGCGCCGTAAAAATACGGATCGAACGATACGACGATACCGGGGCGCAACAACAAATCGAGCCGCGCTCATCGAAGTTGCGGGAGATCGAGCTTGGCGAGCCGACTTCTCTTGCGACGGCCGTCATACGCGGTGCGGGAACGCACGTCTCTAGTAGACGCACTGTCGGACGTAGTAGCCGCCGCTCACCCGTATCCACTGGCAGGGACTCGGCGGAGGCTCCTTGACGATGACCCAGCCGTGATAATCGATGTTGGTTGGCGCGGTCACGCCGCGCCAAAACACCGCATGGCCCTCGGACGTGCTCAGAATGATCGATGCGCCAAACGATACCAGAGCGGCGCAGAGCAGAAAGAACGTTCGCATTGTCGGCCTCCCGCTTGGACGTTGCTTACAGCAGCCATCAAAATCAGAATGCAAGCGAGTAGCTGAACTTCCGCGCCAGCTCGGGATCGACATATCCACTCCCGTCGATCCATTCGTGAGGACAATAGCCGATCGATAAAGGATCGATGAAAAGTCCGTCTCGAACGATCGCTTCGCGAGTGCCGATCAGACCCGTCGCAACTCTGTCGCCACTCCCCACATCAAGACGCAACGCGTCAAAAACCGCAGTATCATTGATCACGGCAATACTGGCCCGTCTCAAAAGAACGATCTGCAATGAAATGCAGCGTATCGCGTGGGCGCGCGAGAGCAAGCAATATCGTTTTTGCAATTGCTCACACCGGCCGCGGAAACTGATCACCTGAAAACGGCGGACGCTGATAGGCCACCGTCCAGCTCGGACGCCGACTCGTTCTCCCCACCTTGCGCCATCGCGAACACTTGAGGCCAGAAACTTGCGTGAGCTAATCCCTAAAAGGATGCGCCGGCGCACGAGACCGCTGCGCCGATCGTATGAATAAGTCCGCGAAGTCGAGCGTCTGACCACGCTCCTGGGGCAGTCCCCCGCGCTCCTATCGCGACTCCGTCCCCCGAGATCACAACCGCTGCCTGACGGCTGCGGCATCACCCGACCACGACAAATCCATCAGATACCCCAGCGCAGCGCAGCGGTATGCACTGGGGCGTCCCACAGTTCTTTTGCCTGGCTGTCGAGCACGGAGACGGTGATTGAGACACCGGCCATGTCGAGGGACGTCACATAAGAACCGATCAGGAAGCGCGTCGCCGTGCTCCCGAAGCTGTCCAGAATGCGTTTGGCGCTGTTGGCCATCAGATAGAGTTCGATGAGAGGCGTCGCGCCGAACCCGTTGATGAGAAGCAGGACCTCGCTGCCCTTGCCGGGTGCGAGGTCCCGCAGGATCGCGTTGAGCATCTCGGCAGCAATGTCATCGGCAGAGGCCAGCGGCACCCTGCGGCGCCCCGGCTCACCATGAATGCCGACTCCCATTTCCATTTCATTCTCAGCCAGGGTGAAGTTCGGCCTGCCCGCCGCCGGGACAGTGCACGGCAGCAGCGCCACGCCCATTGAGCGGGTGCGCCTGTTAACATCATCACCAAGCATCTTGAGCGCGGCGAGCGGCATCCCCTTTTCGGCCGCGGCACCGACCATCTTCTCCACGATCAGCGTTCCTGCTACGCCGCGACGACCGGTGGTGTAGGTCGATTTCTCGACCGCAACGTCGTCATTGGTCACCACGCTCGCGACCTCACGCCCGGCCATCTCGGCGGCCATGGTGAAATTCATCACATCGCCTTCGTAATTCTTGACGATGAAGAGCACGCCTGCTCCGGTGTCGACAGCCTCCGCCGCCTCGATCATCTGATCCGGCGTCGGCGAGGTGAAGACCCGGCCCGGACAGGCGGCATCGAGCATTCCATGGCCGACAAAGCCCGCATGAAGCGGTTCATGGCCGGAGCCGCCGCCAGAGATCAGTGCAACCTTTCCCGGCTTCAGGGTGCTGCGGCGCACGAACTTCCGCTCGGCGCCAAGCAGCAGGATATCGGCATGGGCTGCTGCCAACCCGTCGAGACTCTCTTCGAGCACCGTATCGGCGCTGTTGATCAGCTTCTTCATGGCGTCCTCCCGGTCATCTTTTTGGCGTTTCGAATTGGTCAGCCGATGCTTTCCGCGTAGCGGGCGAGCTGGGCAGCAAAGTCGACGATGAGCTGCTCGAGCGCGCGATTCTTCTTGTCGTCGCCGAGGTCGGGCACCGTCACGGTAACGACACGGGTGCGCGCCTCGCGATGGGCGCCGCGCAGCCGGCCCGGGTGCGCGCGACCATAGGCTTCGAGGAACGCCGCTCGCTCGGTACCGGAGAGATGGCAAACCTCGAAGATGATCGCGACATGCTTCGCCGGGATCGGCACCAGATAGGCGGGGTTGGTGATCTGGCTAACGAAAGAGCGGTTCTTGCCGAGCGCCGCCGCGAGCTTCAGCCGCGTCCCCGATGGCCGGTTGTCGAGGGCCCGCCGCAGGATCAGCTTGTAGTCCGCGACATTGCTGTCGCCTGGCCGGCTTGCGTCTTCGCCTGCATCGTCACTCATGCGATCACCCCGGCAATGGCGGCCTTGAGCCGCGCCACCGCAATCGGCGAGACCGAGAGCGTCGTCAAGCCTGTCGCCAGCAGCGCGTTCGTCAAGCGCGTATCCGCCGCGGCATCGCCGCAGAGCGAGACCTCGACACCACGCCTGCGTCCGGCCTCGACCGTCCGCGCAATCAGCGCCAGCACCGCCGGATGGCCGGCATCGTTGAGGTCGGCGACAGCGCCGATGTCGCGCGCCGCTGCCATCGTGTATTGGGTCAGATCGTTCGACCCGATGGAATAGAATGCCGCATCAAAATCCTCGGCGCATAGCGCAGCCGAGGGGACCTCGACCATGATGCCGAGCGGCGGCCGGGCGCAGGCGATGCCCTGTGCCGTGAGTGCCGAGAACTCCGCGTCCAGCATGGCCTTGGCGCGGTCGAGCTCCGACGGGACCGCGACCATCGGCAGCATCACCTTCAGCGTTCCATGGACGGCAGCACGGCACAGCGCCCGCAACTGCACGCGAAACACCTGCGGCCGCGCCAGCGAAAGCCGGATTCCGCGCAAGCCCAGGAACGGATTGCGCTCACCATCGACCGTCACGCCGGGGATCGGCTTGTCGCCGCCGGCATCGAGCGTGCGGATCGTCACCGGCCGTCCCGCGGCCCAGTCGAGAATGCGCCGGTAGACCGCGTATTGCGTATCCTCGCCGGGCAGGCCTCTCGATCCCTCGAACAGAAACTCCGTCCGCACGAGACCGATGCCGTCGCAGATTGCAGGATCGAGGCCCCCGAGCTCTTCTGGCGCGGCAACATTGAGAAGAACGGCGATGCGCTTTCCATCCGCCGTCAGTGCCGGCTTGAGGCGACCGGCGTCGGCAGCAATCTGCGCAGCATTCGCCGCCGCCATGCGATGCTCGAACAGACGGCGCGTTTCGGGATGGGGATCGAAGATCACAGTGCCGGCGTCGCCATCGACCAGCGCCAGTGACGGCGGCTGTCCATTCCATGGTAATGGCCCCAATCCGACTACCATGGGGGCGCCGCGCGATCGCGCAAGCATCGCGACATGCGACGACGGTGATCCGCCAGCGAGCGCAATGGCACCGCCGCGGGTCCAGTCAACGGCGAGGAATGTGGACGGCGAAATATCATCACCCGCGACGACGGAATCGCCGGATATCTTTGCGATCGTGTTTGCACCATTCAGGCCGGCAAGCACGCGATCGCGAATGTCGACGAGATCGGCAGCTCGAGCCCGGAAGTATTCCTCGTCCGCGGCGCGATAGCCTGAAATCTCCGCGTCGAGTGCAGCGCGCCAAGCGTCATCCGCAGCCACGCCGGCCGCAATGGCTTCATAGGCACCTTCAGCAAGCGCATCGTCACCGAGCATCGCGACCTGGAACTCCAGGATCTCTGCAGCCTCGTCATGAACCCTCGCAATCAGGTCGGCGAGCTCCACGGCGGCCCCTTCGATCGCCGCCTTGAGCGCCGCCGCCTCCTGCACAGGATCGCCCTTCGTCACCCTGCTCACAACTGCACTCGTCAGCACGGCCACCGGGCCGATGGCGAGGCCAGGCGAAGCGGGATGGCCGGTGAGATGGATCTCGCCCACGATTCTACGCCTCGCCGAAACCGTCATGCACCAGCGCCAGCATGGCCGCGAGCGCCGCCTCACCATCAGGACCGGCGACGCGAAAATGCAGCGTTGCGCCCTGCGGCGCTTTCACACGCATCACCTTCACCGGGCTCTTGGCGTCGGTCCAGGGTCCCTCGGCGGCAAGCGCGATTTCGATCTTCGCGATGAAGCCCTTCGCGCATTGCGTGAGCTTCACCGATGGCCGCGCGTGCAGGCCGACCGGATTGACGAGAACCGCCGAGGCGGTCAGCGGCGCAAACATCTGAGCCGACCGGTTGGCGTTGGCGTCATGCATAGAATTCCTCCGCACTGCGCTTGACGGCGGCAAGCGATGAGCCGCCCGAAGATTCGGTCGCAGCGATCACAGCCCCCTCGACCACCGGGGCATTACAGACCAGCACGCGCGCGCGCCGGTCTTCGGGGAGCATCTCGACCGCCATCTCCGAATTGGTCTCGGCACCACCGAGATCGACGAGGATCGCAACGCCCGCCGGTGACCAAGCCGTCTCGATCGCCTCGAGGATTCCTGCAACGTTCGTACCCAGGCCGCCATCGACATCGCCACCGGTCCAGGCCAGCGGCACTGCGTCCCCGACCATCTGGCGCACCATGTCGGCCGCGCCTTCCGCGATCTTCGGCGAATGCGACACGATGACAATTCCAACGTTGCTCATGTATTGACCTCGAACTCCAGTGTCTCAACTGCTGCGCCGATCAAAAGGGACGCCGAGCGCGAGCCCGGGTCCATATGACCGATGGAACGTTCGCCCAGAAACGACGCGCGACCACGGATCGCCTGCATCGGCGTGGTGCGATCGGCCGCTTGGGCAGCCTCAGCCGCGATCGCCTTGGCATCGCCGCCTCCTGCGAGAACGGCGTGAACCGGCACCAGGACATCGAGCAATGTCTTCTGTCCCGCTTCGGAACGACCGCGCGCCTTGACAGCCTCGATGGCTTTCTCCGTCGCCGCGACCAGATCCGCCCGGCTCGGCTGCTCCGGAAGGGCCTTGCCCAGTTCCATGAAGAAAGTTCCGACCAGCGGCCCCGACGCACCGCCCACCTTCATCACCAACGTCATTCCGATCGCCTTCAGCATTTCCGGGAGCGACTTGTCGGCAAGGCCCGGCAATACGGCAAGCACAGCCTCAAAACCGCGCTTCATATTCAGCCCATGATCCCCATCGCCAATCGCCTGATCGAGACTCGTCAATTCGTCCGCGTGCGAGATCACTGAAGCTGCCAGCGCTCGTACCAATCTTTCCCTGGCTACCCGATCGAGGCTCATGCCGCTACCCTCCAGCCCTTCGCGTCGAAAAACAGCGGTTTGTTCAAACGGAGCGACACGACGTCTCCGGCGCTAAAGCCCGCTTCGGGATCCGCCAGGGTCACAACGGGCCGGCCAGCGAGGTCGAGATGGAGATGACTCTGGTCGCCGAGATGCTCGACCCGCTTGACGGTCGCCGAGACGTCGCCACCACCGCGCGCGATCGTCAGGTGCTCAGTCCGTGCGCCGATGGTCTCGGCACTATCAGGCGCGCCGGCGAACAGGGTCGCCGGCAGCAGATTGATCACCGGCTGGCCGAGCCGCGCCGCGACATGAGCGTTGACCGGATTCTCGTAGATCTCCCGCGGCGAACCGATCTGCATCAGCCGTCCGCCTTCGATCACGCCGATGCGCGACGCCATGGTCATCGCCTCGGTCTGATCGTGGGTGACATAAAGAATCGTCGCGCCGAGGTCGACCTGGATCCGCTTGAGCTCGAGCCGCAGCTCACCGCGCAGCTTGGCATCCAGCGAGGACAGCGGCTCGTCCATCAGATAGATCGAGGGCGAACGGACCAGCGCCCGGCCGATCGCAACGCGCTGCATCTGCCCGCCCGACAGCTGCGTCGCCTTGTTGTCCAGCTTGGTTTCAATGTGAAGAAGACGCGCGACCTCCAGCACCTTCGCGCGGATATCGGCTTCGGGTACGCGGCGGGTCGGCGCACGCAACGCGAATGCCATGTTCTCGAACACGGTCAGGTGCGGATACAGCGAATATTGCTGGAAGACAAAGGCAACATCGCGATCGGCCGGTGCATCACCGGTCACATCGCGTCCGCCGATCCGGATCGAACCACAGTCCGGCCGCTCCAATCCGGCGATCAAACGCAGCGCCGTGGTCTTGCCGGCGCCGGTCGGCCCGAGCAACGCGACGAATTCGCCATCACAGACGGTCAGCGACAGATCGCTCACGGCCTGCGTCTTGCCGAATGCCTTGGAGACGGCGTTGATCTCAACCTCAGCCATGCGTGCCTCGCTCATGTAACGCGGTGCGGATAGCCCGGCCCGACGCCTTATCGAAGATCGAGAGCGTGTCGGGCCGGAAGTCGAGCCCGACAGTCTCGCCGGTCCGGAAGGATCTGCTGCTGGGTGAGCGGGCCTTGAGCGCACCGTAATGCGTCGTCACGGTCACGATCTGCGTCGTGCCCAGATATTCCGTGCCATAGACCTCGCCGCGCACCATGCCGCGATCGGTGAAGCGCACGTGCTCGGGCCGCACCCCGAGCACGAGTTCGCTCTCCGCCATCGCTTCGCGCGCCGCGGGAATTGCCACATCGCGCTCGCCGAGCCTGATTGCCTCTGCGCCAGTCTGAAGGCCGCCACGGAACGGCAGGAAATTCATGGGTGGCGAGCCGATGAAATCGGCAACGAACAGTGAAGCGGGCCGATCATAGATGTCGCGCGGGCTCGCCACCTGCTCGACGACGCCGTTGTTCATCACTGCGATCCTGTCGGCCATCGCCATGGCTTCGAGCTGGTCATGGGTGACGTAGACGGTAGTCGCTCCCAGCCGGTCATGCAGAGCCCGCAGTTCATGAATCATGGCCTCGCGCATCTCTGTATCAAGCGCGCCAAGCGGCTCGTCCATCAGAAAGCATTTCGGCTTACGCACAATGGCTCGTCCAAGCGCGACGCGCTGCCGGTCGCCGCCGGCAAGGCCTGAGACGGAGCGGTCGAGCAGGTGCGAGATTCGCAGTATCCGCGCGGCCTCGACGACCCGACGGTCGCGCTCGGCCGGCCCGATGCCCTCGCACTTCAGGGGAAAGCCGATGTTGCGCCGGACATTCATGTGCGGATAGAGCGCGAAGAGCTGGAACACGAAGGCGATGTCGCGCGCGGATGCGCGGTTCATCGTCACGTCTTCGCCATCGAGCCTGATCGTACCCGCCGTCGGCAGCTCCAGGCCGGCGATCATGCGGAGCGTGGTGGTCTTGCCGCAGCCTGACGGTCCGAGCAGGCAGAGGAACTGGCCGTCCTCCACCGTGAAGCTGGCGGACTTGACCGCATGGAAGTTACCGAAGGATTTGTCGAGCGCCTCGACCTTGATCTGTGCCATCGCGCCCTACTCCCGAACCTTGGACACGATGGTGAACATCACCGTGCCGAACAGGGTCGTCGCAAACGACCAGGAATACAGCGTCAGGGAAAATGGCTGCATCAGCATCACGACACCGGCGGCGATGATCGTGGTTGCCAGGGCTTCGAGTGGACCACGCCGCAGAACGCGGTCGGCGAGATCACGTCGTGCGATGGTTGGGCTGGCATCGAGGCTCATTTGCGAACAGCTCCAAAGGTGATGCCGCGCAGCAGATACTTGCGAAGCAAGACCGTGAACACCACGATCGGCACCAGGAACAGCGTCGTGCCGGCCGCCACCGCGGGCCAGTCCTGTCCGCCCTCGCCGATGATGATCGGAATGAACGGTGGCGCCGTCTGCGCGTTGCCCGAGGTGAGAAGCACCGCGAAGGCGTATTCGTTCCAGGCGAAGATCAGGCAGAAGATCGCCGTCGCAGCGATTCCCGTGGTGGCCTGCGGCAGCACCACCTTCACGAAGGCCTGGAAGCGGGTGTAGCCGTCGATCATCGCCGCTTCCTCGTACTCACGCGGGATTTCGTCGATGAAGCCCTTGAGCAGCCAGACCGCGAGCGAGACGTTGACCGAGGTGTAGAGCAGGATCATCCCGAGCCTGGTGTCCGACAAACCGATGGTGCGGTACATCAGATAGATCGGGATCGCGACCGCGATCGGCGGCATCATCCGAGTCGATAGGATGAAGAACAGCAGATCATCCTTCAGCGGCACGCGGAAGCGCGAGAAGCCATAAGCCGACAAGGTGCCGAGCGCGACTGCGAGCAGGGTCGAACCGAACGCAATGATCAGCGAATTGACGAAGCGCGGCACGTAGTTCGAGGGACCGGCGACCACCATATTGCGATCGCGTGCAATGCTGTCGCACAGCCCTTGCGGCGGTCCTAGCGAGCGGATGAATTCCGGCGTCTGACGCGAGCGCGTCGTGAACAAATTGCAAAAACCTTCGAGCGACGGCTTGAACATCACCTTGGGCGGATAGGAGATCGCGTCATCAGGCGACTTGAAGGCGGTGAGCATGATCCAGACCAGCGGGATCATAGTGATGATGGCATAGAGCACGACGAGCGAGCCGGCAACGCGGCGCGTGGTGGCCGACGGCTCGACGACCGAATGAGCTGTGGTGGCTGATGTCATCGGCTTTTCACCTTGTTCAGCGCCTTCACATAGATATTGGCGAGACCGAAGACCGTCACGAACAGGATGATCGCGAAGGCCGAGGAATAGCCGGTGCGCCAGCTCTCGAACGCCGCCCGCTTGAGCGTGATTGAGGCAACTTCCGTGGTCGATCCCGGCCCACCGCCGGTGAGCAGATTGACCATGTCGAACATCTTGAAATTCTCGATGCCGCGGAACAGCACCGCCAGCATGATGAACGGCAACGCCATCGGCAGCGTGATGGACCAGAACTGCCGCCATTTCGACGCACGATCGACCTCGGCCGCCTCGTAGATGTAGTCAGGGATCGAGCGCAGGCCAGCGAGACAAATCAGCATCACATAGGGCGTCCACATCCAGGCATCGACAATGACGATGGCCCAGGGGCTCAGCGTGACGTCGCCCAGCATCTGGAAGGACGAGGCCGCGCGGCCGGTGAAGAAGGCGACCACGTAATTGAACAATCCGATCTGGGGCTGGTACAGGAACGTCCAGAAATTGCCGACGACGGCCGGCGACAGCATCATCGGCAGCAGGATGATCGTGGTCCACATCCCGTGCCCACGGAATTTCTTGTCGATGAGGTAGGCTAGGCCAAATCCGAGCACGGTCTCGATCACCACCGTCCAGATCACGAAATGCGCCGTCACCTGCATTGCCGCCCAGATGTCGGGATCGGTCAGGATCGACTGGTACCAGTCGGCGCCAAGCCAGATCGTCGGCGCGTTGGCCCTGTTAGCGCGGTAGTTCGTGAACGACAGATAAATCGTCCAAAGCAGCGGGAAGATATTGATCGCCAGCAGCAGCACGATCGTCGGCGTGATGAAGAGCCAGGCGAGCGTCCTGTCCGACAGGCCCCGGATACGACGCGCCACGCCCGGTCGGACCATGACGGCCCGATAGGTGATCCGCGAAGAGGCACTCAATTCATTCATTGCTTTGGCCGATCCTGGCACCGGGTCGTCGACACTGCGACGGTCCGGTCATCTCGAAGGAAAGCCCGGAGCGCGAGCGCACGCGCTCCGGGCGGCTTGCCTCAGAACTTCTTGCCCTCTTCCTTGAAGATGGCCTTCCAGTCCTTGACCAGACCATCGAGTGCTTCCTGTGCGGTGCCCTTGTCGGCCACCACATAGTCATGCACGCGCTTCTGCTCGGCCTGCAGGAGCTGGGCATAGGAAGGCTCGGCCCAGAAGTCGACGACCATTCCCATCGACTGCAGGAACTCCTTTGCAAAGGGCGCGCTGCTCGGAAAGCTCGGATCGTTCAGCACGGACTTGGCGCAGGAATAACCGCCGAGTGCCCACCACTTCTTCTGCACATCGCCGCCGGAGAACCACTTGATGTACTGCAGCGCTTCGGCCTGGTTCTTGGAGTAGGTAACGACCGAGATTCCCTGTCCGCCGAGCTGCGTCGACTGTGCGGCAGGACCGGCCGGATTGACGAAGAAGCCGATCTTGTCGCCGCCGACATTCGGATCCTTGTAGAGGCCCGGGAAGAAGGCGAAGAAGTTCATCTGCAGCGCGACCTGGCCGGACTTGAAGGCATCAAGCCCCTCCGACATGTAGGAATTGGAGGCGCCGGGCGGCGTACAGCACTTGTAGAGCTCCTTGTAGGCCTCGAGCCCCTTCACCGCGCTGGCGGAGTTCACGAACCCATCCATCGCATAGGGCTTCTTCGGATCGTCGTATTTGAAGCCGTAGTCGTAGAGGTAGTTCGACACGCCCATGGTGATGCCTTCCGAACCACGCTCGGTGTAGATCGAGGCGCCATAGACCTTCTTGCCGTCGATCTCGCGGCCCTGGAAGAATTGTGCAATGTCCTTCAGCTCATCGAGCGTCTTCGGCACGCCGATCTCGCGGCCGTACTTGGCCTTGAAATCCTTCTGCACGTCCGGCCGCGCGAACCAGTCCTTGCGATAGGTCCAGCCGACCGCATCGCCCATCGCCGGCAGCGCCCAATAGTTCGGCGTGTTCTTCGGCCACTCGGAATAGCCGACCACCGTCGCCGGCATGTAGTCGTCCATGCTGATTCCTTCCTTCTTGAAGAAATCGTTGAGCTTGACGTACTGACCGTTCTCCGCGGCGCCGCCGATCCATTGTGAATCGCCGATGATGAGGTCGCACAGCGAGCCGTGCGAATTGAGTTCGTTGAGGAATCGATCGGCGTAATTGGTCCACGGCACGAACTCGAACTTCATACCGATACCCGATTTGGCGGTGAAGTCCTTCGACAATTCGACCAGCGCATTGGCCGGGTCCCATGCGGCCCAGCACAGCGTGATGGTTTTGCCCTGCGCCTGTGCGGGCGTGGTCCCCGCTCCGACGCCAAACGCGGAGACAGTAGCCCCGCACGCAACAGCAAGCGCCTTCAATGTCTGTTTCATTAAGCGTTCCCTCCGAGTGGACCGGCCATCGACATGGCGCGGCTTTCCTACCCGCTCGAATGCTTCGAGCAGAGCGACACAGTCCGTGACGAGCTGAATAACTAAACTGGTGTTTCCTCGCGCCACCCGGATTCTATAGGCCCGGCAGGCTCGATTTGTTTAGTGAACCACCAATTACTAAACATTGCAAGCGGAGTTGTTTTCGGCACGGCCTCAGCTCGCAGCCGATAGCGGATACCTGGTGGCGTTCATTCCGCCGCAAGAAGCGGGTCGAACATCACCCCGCGATATCGTTGCTTGTACTGCGCGTTTACGGCAAAGACCCAACCCGCGTCGCGTGACGGTCGAACGTCAAAGATCCTTTTCGGCGAGTTTCCGAAATTCATCGGGCACGGAACGAGATAAGCCCAGCGCTGCCGAACCGTACCCGATGGCATCCCGCCCGAAGCGATTGCGAATCTTGTCGACAGCACGGTCGGCCGCCCACCGCGCCATGCCGATCCTGCTGCCAGTCCGGCGCGCTTCATCCCGAAGTCCAAGCGGCAGCTCCAGTTCGAGATCCCAGTGCTCCTCGAGATGCGACACGGAAATCGCCAGCAAGGAGATGGTCTTCTCGTCCGGATAATCTGCAAAGATCGCGCGCACCAGCCCCTCGGCGAGCTCGGTGAGGATCATGGTTGCGAAAATCGGCGCATCAAGCGTGACCGAACGGGTGACCGACCTCAGATCGGCGAAGCGAACTCGGACCGTCACGGTTCGGCCGGGCCTCGACTTTGCGCGGAGGCGAGTTGCGATACGGTCCGCGAGGTGAAGCAAGGTCGGTCGAATAACCCGCGCTTCGGCCGGCTTTCTGCCGATCGCTGATTGCGCTCCAGCCGATCGGGCCCGACGATGAGATCTGATTTCCCGCGGGTCGCGATTCCACGCCAACGCTGCGAGTTTCTTCCCGGCCGCGGGACCGAGCAATCGCTCGAGCGACCTTCCCGGTAGTTTGGCAAGCTGCCCGATAGTCAGTACACCGATCTTGGCCAGCCGCGCCCGTGTGACCGGGCCCACTCCCCACATCAGCTCGACGGGCAGGTGGTGAAGGAATTCCAGTTCGGTGTCGGGATCGACAACCACCAGCCCGTCGGGCTTGGCCACTTGCGAGGCAACTTTCGCGAGATGCTTGGTGCGCGCGACGCCGACTGAAATCGGAAGCCCAAGCTCGGCCCGTACGCGTTGCCGGATAGCCCTTGCTATTTCGGGAGGCGACCCGAAGAGATGAGTGCAGCCCGCAACATCGGCAAAGGCCTCATCGATGGAAATCCGCTCGACGAGGGGAGTGAAATCGCCGATCACCTTGACGGCAGCGTCACCCAGTCGTTGGTACTCTTGGAAGTGTCCGCCGACAAAGATGAGTTGCGGACAGAGCTCGCGGGCTTGACGTCCGGGCATGCCGCCGCGGACCCCGAATGCCTTAGCTTCGTACGAAGCTGCAAGTACAACCCCGCCGCCAACAGCGATGGGTTTACCGCGCAACGACGGCGAAAGTAACTGCTCTACCGAGGCGTAGAAGGCATCCAGATCCGCGTGCAGGATGGTTGCACTGTCTGCCATCCGAGTCCGCCCCAAGGAAGCTCGCACGAAGAGAACATAATGAGAACGCGCTCCGAGAATGTCAAGCCCGCGGCGCCGACGAACCCGCGCACGTGACACGCGTTAGGTCAGACACCACAGACCTGGGTCAGACATGCGACTTCGCGTTGTGACGCTTAACTTCTGGAATCGGAGCGGCGATCCCAAACGAACCGATCTGATCAGTCGGGAGTTGCACCGGCTGGCTCCCGACCCGGTCGCCTTTCATCAATTCCGACGGACGCCGGATGCGGCCAGCATCCGTTAATCTCGGCGGATTGCAGTTACTCGCTGGCCGAAGTGTGAAACATCACGACGCCCCCAAGGCAGTCTGCGAAATTCAGACCGCAAGGCTCGCGTTCGAGTGCCCGCTGGACGGCCTCTGGCTAAGCGATCATTTCGGCGTCGGTCGATCTCGAGGTGCGCGCCGATCGCGTCTGATAGGCGCCAAAGCTCTAGGTCAGGCTTCCCATTGCCAGTTCCATTGATTGCGTGCCCGTCGAAACAGGAACAACCTCGATGCGCGCCGTGTTTGACTTCACCTGTAACCTAGGGAGATCTGAGCATGGCAATCGAGTTCAATCACACCATTTTGTCGGCTCGCGACAGCAAGGCATCGGCCGAATTCCTGGCCGAGATGCTCGGCCTGTCGGAGCCGCGCCGCTGGGGACCGTTCTACATGGTCAGGACCGACAACGACGCCAATCTCGACTATATGGACTCCCAAGGAGAGCTCGCGCCTCAGCACTACGCCTTCCTGGTCGGCGACGCCGAATTTGACGCGATCTTTGATCGGATTCGCGAGCGGAAGCTGACCTACTGGGCTGATCCCGCGCGTCGCAAGCCCGGCGAGATCAACGATCACGACCGCGGACGCGGCCTCTATTTCGAAGACCTTAACGGGCACCTGCTTGAAATCATCACGCGCCCATATGGTAGCGGCGGCTGGAACCCATAGACCGTATAACGCCGAAATCTGGAAGGGGGCTCGCACCGACTCCATTTTTACTCTCATTGCCAATGGCCGCGAGAACGACGGCAAGCCGAACAGAGATCTCGGTTCCAGAGAGGGACCGGAATTGCCGGATCAATACTCACTTGAGGGCGCGTAAGATAGCGTACGAGGCCCATCATGATTGAATGCTCACACTATCAAGCCCGCTTGTTACCGGTCGGCGCCCAAGCCGGTGGTTTCCCGAGCACTCAAACATCGTTCGGCGTCGCGATCCGCAACCCCGAGGCGTCGAAGACGTGCACGTCCCGAGCCGCAGCAGTGAGCGTGACTCGCTCGCCGGGGGGCGGCGTCTGTCGACCGCGGATTTCGGCTACGAACAGCCTGCCGTCATCGCGGCGCAAATAGGCAAAAGAGGATTCGCCAAGCCGTTCGACAAGTTCGACGACACCTTCCACAGCGAGGGGACCGTCCTCTCCTTGGGCAAGATGCTCCGGACGGATGCCGACCGTCAACGCGTCTCCGATCTTCAGATGCCCCGCCGGCAGGTCGAGGCTACGGAATCCGGGTCCAGCCACGCACGCGCGTCCGCCCTCGACACTCTTGACCCTCGCTTCGAAGAAATTCATCGCGGGCGAGCCGATGAAGCCGGCGACGAACAGATTGGCCGGCGCATAGTAGAGGTCGAGCGGCCTGCCGACCTGCTCGATGCAGCCCCTGTTCATCACGACGATGCGGTCGGCAAGCGTCATCGCCTCGACCTGGTCGTGCGTGACATAGACAATCGTCGATTTCAGCAGTCTGTGCAGATTCGCGATCTCGACGCGTGTCGAGACGCGCAACGCCGCATCGAGGTTGGAGAGCGGCTCGTCGAACAAGAAAACAGCCGGCTCGCGCACGATCGCACGGCCGATCGCAACGCGCTGACGCTGGCCACCAGAGAGATCTCGCGGATAACGCTCGAGCAGTTCCTCGAGCCGCAGCATACGGGCCGCCTCGGTGACGCGCCGCTCGCGTTCAGCCGGCCGCACTCCGGTGAATTTCAATCCGAACGTCATGTTCTTGCGCACATTCATGTGCGGATAGAGCGCGTAGGACTGGAACACCATCGCGATGCCGCGCTCGGCGGGCGCCAGCGTGTTGACGAGCTTGCCGGCGATATGGATGTCGCCGCCCGATGCGCCATCGAGCCCGGCAATCATGCGCAGAAGCGTCGACTTGCCGCAGCCTGAAGGGCCGACGAGAACGACGAATTCACCGTCCTCGATGTTGAGGTTGATGTCGTTGAGCACCGTCGTCACGCCATAACGCTTGTTGAGGTGCTCGATGCGCAGATCGGCCATTCTGACAACCTATTTGACTGCGCCGGAGGTGAGGCCTGCGATGAGTTGGCGCGAGAGGATCACGTAGATCACGACCACCGGCAGGATCGCCATTGACAGCGCGGCAAGCACGGAATTCCAATCGGTGATGTACTGGCCAAGAAACTGCTGCACGCCGAGCGTGACTGTATGCGTCGAGTCGCTCGACGTCAGGATCAGCGGAAACCAGAGGTCGTTCCAGATCGGCACGATGGTGAAGACAGCGACGGTCGCGATCGCCGGCCGCAGTAGCGGAGCGACCACTTCGAAGAAGATGCGGGTTTCCGGCACGCCGTCGCAGCGCGCGGCGTCGCGCAAGTCCTTGGGGACCTGCTGGATGAACTCACTCAATATGAAAATCGACATCGGCAGGCCTTGCGCAACGTAGACGAGGATCAAGGCCGTCAGCGTGTCGTTGAGGCCGGCAGACCGCATCATGCTGAGGATCGCGACGGAGCCAAGCCGGATCGGCACCATGATGCCGATCGACAGAAACAGCGCGAGCGCCGTCGAACCGCGAAAGCGGTATTCGGTCAGCGCCCAGGCCGCCATCGCGCCAAACAGAAGCACGAGTGCCATGCTGACGAGGGTCACGATCAGCGAATTCGAATAGTAGGTGAGGATATGGGAGGAGCGGAAAACCTTCTCATAGCCGGCGAGGCTGAAGGTTGCGGCGTCCGGCGGAGCAAGCGGGCTACCGAAGATGGCGCTGCGCACCTTGAACGAATTCATCACGACGAGCAGAATCGGACCGACCGCGAGCACGCTGTAGGCGATCAGGACGAGATGGACGCCAAGGCTCCTTGCGCGCTGCTCCACCGTCATGCTGCTCCCCTCAGAAAGCGTAACGGCGGATGCGCCGCTGCACGAGGAAGAGATAGAGGCAGAGGCCGACGAGGATGATGAAGAACATCACGGTCGCGACCGCCGAGCCCATCGTCGGATTGCCGAGCTGGAGCTGGTTACCGAAGAACGTGCGGTAGAAAAACGTGCCGAGAATGTCGGTCGCGAAATTCGGCCCCGCAAGCGCGCCCTTGACTGAATAGATCAGGTCGAAAGCGTTGAAGTTGGCGACGAAGGTCAAGACCGACACCAGACTGATCGTCGGCAGGACGAGCGGAAGCTTGATGTGCAGGAAGATGCGGAAGTGTCCGAGCCCGTCGACGCGTGCCGCGTCGATCAACTCTTCAGGGATGTTGAGCAGCGCGGCATAGATCAACATCATCGGGATGCCGACGAATTGCCAGACGGAAATGAGGGCCAGAGTTACGAGCGCACTCGATTCGAGCCCCAGCCAGGGTGCGAACAGGGAGCCCAGGCCCACGGCCTTCAAGGCACCGGCAGCTACGCCCCAGAGCGGCGAAAGGATCAGGTTCCAGGAGAAGCCGACGATGACAACCGAAAGCATCGTCGGCAGAAACATGACGGTACGATAGAGGCCCTTGAGCCTCAGGCCCGGTAGGCTCAGTAATCCCGCGAGCGCAATGCCGATCGGATTCTGCACGCACATGTGCACGGCGAAGAAGATCAGATTGTTGCTGAAGGCATTCCAGAACGGCTTCGACCACAGCGCATCACCGAGCAGGGTTTCGAAATTGGCGAGCCCGACGAAATGCCGCCCGCCAGACGGATCGCTGGTGTAGGTGGACAGCGCCATCGTCGCGACGAGCGGATAGATCGAGAACAGGGTGTAGATCGCGACCGCCGGTCCGAGAAAGAACAGCAGCAGCCCCGCGAGTTTTGCGCGAGGCATCTGGGCGGTGATGTTCGAGACCGATTCTGGCATGAAGAGATAAAGCCTACCGCGCGTTATCGTCCCTCTCCGCGCTTGCGGCTCGTGCAGGGGGCAGCGGAGTATGCAGCAACTGTCGAACAAGGGAAGTCCCTCCCCCGCAAGAGCGGAGAGAGAGACTGGCTTCACTTGGCGGGCTTGTACCACTTGTCGAGGCCGTCCTGCAGTTGCTTGCCGGCAGCATCAGGCGTGAGCTTGCCGTTGACGACCTGCGCGGACACGTTCCACAGCTCGTTCTCCAAATTCGGCGTACCGCGCGACAGGATCTGATACGAGTTGCGGATCGTCGACTTGCAGGTCTGGCGCCATCCAACCATCGTCGCCGCGACGTCGTCGTCGACCTTCACCGGAGTCTTGGCGAGAGGAAAGAATCCGGGAAGCGAGTTGGCGTAGATCGTTGCGAATTCCGGCGTCGTCAGCCATTCCAGGAACTTCTTCGCGTCTTCCTTGTTCTTCGACGCTGCGTTGACACCCATCGCGATGTCGGTGTGATCGGAGATATAGCAATCCGTCGTGCCGGCCGGCTGTGGCGGCGGGAATGCGCCCATGGCGAATTTCGCCTGGCCGCGGAACGTCGAGATATCCCACGAGCCAGCCGCATAGATCGCGCCCTTGCCGAGAGAGAACAGGTTCTGGCTATCGGCGTAGGTCTGCGCCTGGAAGCCTGACCCGAGATACGGCGCCCAGCTTGCGATCTCCTTGAACGCCGCGACGTATTGCGGATCCGTGAGTTTTTCCTTGCCCGCAATCAGGTTGGCGCGGCCGACCTCGCCCTTCCAATAGTCGGGGCCGACGTTCTGGAATCCCATGGTGGCGGCCTCCCACTGGTCAGCCGTGCCCATCACCAGCGGGACGTAGGTGCCGTCCTTCTTGAATTTCTCAAGCACCGCGTGGAATTCATCGAGCGTCTTTGGCTCGGACACGCCGACCTTGGCGAACGCTTCCTTGTTGTAGATGAACCCTGCGATGACGGAGGCGATCGGAACACAGAAGGTGGTTTTGCCGTCGTCGGTTTGCCACGCGGCCTTCGCGACATCAGAGAAATTGTCCATACCCTTGAGGCCGTCAACCGCGTCGAGCTGACGCTTTTGATAGAGCGCGAGCGAGGCGTCGAACGGTCGGCACGTGATGAGATCGCCCGCTGTGCCGCCATCGAGCCGCGCGTTCAGGGCGGCGTTGTATTCCTTGGGCGCCGAGGGCGCGAATTCGATCTTGATGTCGGGATAGTGCTTGTTGAAGGCAGGGATGATCTTCGAGTTCCAGATGTCGGCGTCGTCATTGCGCCAGCTCTCGATCTTCAACGAGCCTGCCTGGGCCGATGCAAGCCCCGCAAGCAACGCCAACGCGGCAAGCTCAGCTCCCATTGCGGCCTTGAATGTCCGTCTCATGCTACGCTCCCTTGTTCGGGCCTTCGCCCGTGATCCCGTTGACGCCTGCGCGGCGCAACGCGTCGTCTATCCGGCCTTCCGCAGCAGCCAGCCACGTCACGGCTTCACTCATGCTGACGATACCGCAGGCAATCAGAATCGCCGGCTTGACCTCGCCGCCGGCCTCACGCAGCGCCGTATCCGCTTTGGCATCGCTGACGCCGGCGATTGTTGCGACGATCCCGCGCGCCCGCTCGCGCAATTTCGCATTGTCGGCCTTCAGGTTGACCATCAGGCCCTGGTGGATGTGACCAAGCTCAAATCCCATCAATGACGAGAGCATGCCGAGCGCGGCCTTTTGCGCGGCTCCGGCCGCGAGCCGTGTCGAGCCGCGCAGCGCCTCCTCCCCGCTCTCGAGCAAGATCGACGCGTCGGCACCGACGAGCAAAGGCGAACCCGGACGATGCGCGATGCCGATCACGAAGGCGCCGCGACGGCGTGCCTCGGCGGCGGCCGCGACGGTGAACGGCGTCGAGCCGCTCGCCGATACGACGATCACGGCATCACGAGTGAGGTCACCGAGCCCGGTCATAGCCCGCTCACCGGCTACGGCATCGTCCTCCGCGGCCCCATCGATGCAGAACGGCTCGGTGGTCCCGCTGGGCAGGACAATTGCGATGCGGCTCTGCTCAAGGCCGAACGTGCCAGGGAGCTCGGCTGCATCTTCGGCCGCCGCAAGTCCGGAGGAGCCTGCACCCGCATAGACCAGACGCCCACCTGCTCGCCAAATCGCGGCGAGGCGAAGCGCGGCGGCGCGGATGTCTCCGGAGGCAGCCGCGACCGAAGCAATCGCTCGGCGGTAGGACGCGAGCATTGCCTCCGCGAATACCGCCTCATCGATCATTCCGACACCGCCGGTGCTGTGCCACCTCTCTCCGTCCGTCTCCAAGCTCGGCAGTACCGACATCGTGAATACCAATGGTAGATACCTCTTGTATTTGTTTTAGCCACGTGACATACCACTTGTCTAGAGGCGTTAAGAAATTTTTTAGGAGGCTCCTTGGCGACGGCCCAGTTCTTCCTCGGTGTGGACGGCGGCGCCACCCGCTGCCGCGCGAGACTGCGGGATTCGTCGGGCCGCGAGCTCGGGCGCGGCCTCGGGCCGGCCTCGAACATCTATCTCGATTTCGACGAAGCCATGCGGGTCGTCCGTGAAACGATCGAGTCCGCGATCGCCGCTGACGCGCCAAGACAGGAAATCGCAGTCGGCCTTGGCCTTGCCGGGCTTTCGGACGAAAAGGAAGCAGAGCGCGTCTCCGCCGCCCTGCCCGGCTTTGCGCGCATCGTCGCCGTCAATGATGCTGTCGCCGCCTGCGTCGGCGCCAATGGCCTCGGCGACGGCGGCCTGATCATCGCGGGCACAGGCTCGGCGGGTATCGCTCGCGTGGGAGCTCGAACGACCATCATCGGCGGACGCGGCTTCTGGCTTGGCGACGACGGATCTGCTGCACGCCTCGGCGAGTCGGCGTTGCGCGCGACGCTGCGTGCGATCGATGGCCTCGAGCCGATGAGTGGCCTGTCGCAAGCGCTCGGGCGCCATTTCGATGACGATCCATTGCGGATGAGCCGCTGGGCAGCGGACGCGAGGCCCAGCGATTATGGCGCCTTCGCACCCCAGATCCTGAACGTCGCCAGGTCCGGAGATATGCGCGCGCGCGAAATTGTCGGCGAAGCAGCTTGTGCGATAGCGGCGCTTGCGAACGCGCTCAATGCGCTTGGCGCCGAGCGCATTGCGCTCGCCGGCGGCTTCGGTGAGCCCTTGCGCCCCTTCTTGCCGCCTGATGTGGCCAAGCGCCTCGCCCCGCCGCGGCGTGACGCAATCGACGGCGCAATCCTGCTTGCCGGCGGAACGCTCGCGGAGGACGCGGCATGTCCCTGACGGTCGAAACCGCGCCGGGCCAGAGGCTCTATCGTGCCGTGGTCGACGCGCTTCGGCGCGAAATCGAGACCGGACGCTTCGCGGAGACGCAATTGCTTCCGGCCGAGCGCGTATTGTGCGAGCTGCTCGACGTATCACGCACCACGCTGCGCAAGGCGATTGCCGATCTGATCGCCGAAGGAGTGCTGTTTCACCGCCATGGCGCCGGTACCTTCATCCATCGCGCAACGCCGCGCGTCGAACAGCCCTCCTCGCGCCTGACGAGCTTCACGGAAGATATGCGGCTCCGCGGATTGGAAGCGAGCTCGCGCGAGCTCGAGCGCGGCGTGTTCCTGCCAACGCCGGAAGAGGCAATGATGCTCGGCGTACGGCCGAACGAGCGCGTGTTCCGGCTCGGCCGACTGCGCCTGGCTGACGGTTCGCCCATGGCAATCGAGCGCGCCGCGGTGCCGATACGCTATCTGCCGGAACAGGATTCGGTCGGAGGCTCGCTTTACGAAGCGCTCTCCGCACGCGGATTCAAGCCGACCCGCGGCCTGCAGCGCTTGCGCGCGACCCTCGTCGATCATGCGGATGCGGAGCTGCTCGGCGTCGCACCCGACAGCCCGGCGCTCTATATCCAGCGCATCGCCTATCTCGCCGACGGATCCTGCGTCGAATTCACGAAATCCTGGTACCGCGCCGACGCCTACGATTTCGTCTCAGAACTCACACTGTCGCCGCCGCCCCGAAAGACACACCGATGACGACCCATATGCTTCAGGAGATCGGCGAAGCAGGCGATGCAGTCGCGCTCCAGCGTGCCCAGAATGCGGAGCGGCTCGCTGAACTTGGGGCGCGCCTGCGCGGCCTCGATCCGCCGCTCGTTGCGACCATCGCCCGCGGCTCGTCGGATTGCTGCGCGCTCTATCTGAAATACCTCGTCGAGATTGTTTCAGGGGTGCCTTGTGCCTCCATCGGCCCCTCCATCGCGACGCTCTATCGTACGCCGATGCGGCTCGAAGGCGGCGTTTCCGTCGCGATCTCGCAGTCGGGACGCAGCCCGGACATCGTCGAACTGCAGCGCGCCGCACGACGCGGCGGTGCGCTCGCCGTCGCAATGGTCAACGACGTAGCCTCGCCGCTCGCGCAAGAGGCCGGCGTGCTGCTGCCGCTGTGCGCCGGAACGGAACGTTCCGTCGCGGCGACCAAATCGATGGTTGCAGGTCTCGCCGCAGGTGCAAGCCTCGTCGCGGCCTGGCGCGAAGATCGGCAGCTCGCGGACGCCCTCACCGGCTTGTCCGAGATCCTGCGCGGGCAAACGGTGCCGCCGCCCGCGGCGATGCTCAGCCAGCTTGCGAATGCCCGCAGCGCCTTTGTCCTCGGTCGCGGTGCCACGCTTGCGATCGCCGCGGAGGCAGCGCTGAAGCTCAAGGAGACCTGCGCCATTCACGCCGAGGCCTATTCCGCGGCCGAGGTCCTGCATGGCCCGGCCGAACTCGTGGCCTCGGGCTTTCCCGTCATCGCCTTCCTGCCGTCCGACGCAGCGCGCGAAGGCATGCTGCCGACACTTACGGTGCTGGCCAATGCCGGCGCAACGTTGATTACCATCGAGGCTGGAGGCGACGACGGGACCGATCGTCTCGCGACGGCAAAAGTCGAGGCGACGCTGCTCGAGCCTATCGTCATGATCCACCGCTTCTACCGCCTTGCCGAGGCGCTTGCACTCCGGCTCGGGCGCGACCCCGACCGCCCGCGCAACCTGCGCAAGGTGACGGAGACCGTCTGATGATCGTTTTGACCGGCGCACGGATTTTCGATGGCGAGCGTTTTTTCGATGACCACGCGGTCGTCGTCGAAGGTGACCGCATCGCCACGGTCCTCCCTTACTCCGAGAGACCTCATGGCGCGACACGCGATCTCGGTGGTGGCCTCCTCGCGCCCGGCTACATCGATGTGCAGGTCAATGGCGGCGGTGGCGTCCTGTTCAACGAGGACCCGACGCCCGAAGGCATCGCCCGCATCGCCGCAGCGCATCGCAAGCACGGCACCGTCGGGCTGCTGCCGACACTGGTAACTGACACGCCGCAGGTGATGGCAGCGGCAATCGCCGCGACGCGCGAGGCGCAGCGCCTGACGCCTGCGACACTCGGCATCCATCTGGAAGGACCCTTCCTGGATCCGGTTCGCAAGGGCGCGCATGAGCTCAGATATATCCGCAATCCCGAACTCGGCGACATCGCGACGATCGTCGAGGCGAAATGCGGCGCCGTCATGCTGACGCTCGCGCCCAATCGGGTCCGCGCGGAGAGCATCGCCGAACTCGCGCAGCATGGCGTGCTCGTCTCGCTCGGCCACTCCGATGCAAGCTATGCGGAGGCGTGCGCGGCCGTCAAAGCCGGCGCACGCGCGTTCACCCATCTCTTTAATGCAATGAGTGCGCCCGCCGGGCGCGAGCCAGGTATGGTTGGCGCAGCGCTCGATCTCAACGAGGTTTTCGTCGGAATCATCGCGGACGGTCATCATGTGCACGAGGCGAATTTGCGTATAGCCTTCGCCGCCAAGCGGCATGACCGCTTCATGCTGATTACCGACGCGATGCCACCGGCGGCCGGCGGGCCCGATCAGTTCGATTTGCAGGGCCGTCGCGTGACTCGCGCACAGGGATGCCTGCGGCTCGAGGATGGAACGCTTGCTGGCTCGGTTCTGACCATGGACGAAGCCGTACGCTTTGCCGTCGAGGTGGCGCGGCTCGGGCTCGGCGACGCACTCGCAATGGCCTCGCGCATTCCGGCGACCTTTTTGCGACGCGAGACGGAGTTCGGCCGCATCGCGCCCGGCTATCTGGCGAGCCTCGTGCATCTCGACCATGATTTGCGCGTGCTGGAAACCTGGATCGAGGGTCGGCCGTCTGACGGCTCCTGATGCACCTATCTGGCGGGCGTTGTCTCGATTGAAGGACGCGATTGAGCCATGTCTTCTTCATCCTTATCGACAGAGCGCCCCATCCGCGTTCTCGTGGTCGGCCTCGGCACCATGGGAACCAGCCACGCCCGCGCCTACGGCGCGGTCGAAGGTTTCGAGCTCGTTGGCCTCTGCACTCCTCGCGCGGCCGATCGCCACGACCTCGAGGTCGAGTTTCCCGGTCTGCCGCGCTTCGAACGGTACGACGAGGCGCTCGCGACGCTGCGTCCCGACGCCGTCGCCATCTGCACCTACACCGAGCATCACGCGGCGATGGCCCTGCGAGCTTTCGCGGAAGGCGCGCACGTATTCTGTGAAAAGCCGCTGGCTGACACGTTGGAGGTCGCCAACCAGGTGATCAATGCCGCGCGCTCGAGCGGAAAGGCGCTGCTGATCGGCTATATCCTTCGCGTCCATCCATCATGGTCGCGCTTCGTCGAGATCGGCCGCACGCTCGGCAAGCCGCTCGTGATGCGCATGAATCTCAACCAGCAATCGGCCGGCTCCTTCTGGGAGGTTCACAAGAAGCTTATGCTGTCGACCTCGCCGATCGTCGACTGCGGCGTGCACTATGTCGACATCATGTGCCAGGTGACGCGCTCGCCGCCGATCGCGGTGCACGCGGTCGGGGCGAGGCTCACGGACGAAATCGCGCCTGGCATGTACAATTACGGCCATCTTCACATCGTGTTCGAAGACGGATCAGTTGGCTGGTACGAGGTTGGTTGGGGACCGATGATGAGCGAGACTGCTCATTTCGTGAAGGACATTATTGGGCCGAACGGCAGTGTGTCGATTGTTGCGAAGGAAAGCACCGATGCGACTGCGAGCTCGGCGGACCATAACACGCATACGCGCACCAATGCACTCCGTATCCATCACGCAGCCCGCAACCCGGAGGGCCGCTTCGCAAGGCCCGACGAATTCCTCTCGACCGAGGACGAACCGAACCACCAGGATCTCTGCGAGCGCGAGCAGCGGCTATTTCTCAGGGCCATCCGTGGCGAGATCGATTTGTCGGAGCATCACGAGGCTGCGATCAACTCGCTGAGCATCGTCTCTGCCGCCGACACCAGCGTTCGGACCGGTGAGGTCGTACGTGTGTAGCAACCGAATTTCGGATGGTCGTTTCACGCCGGCAAGCTGATGAGCTCTCGGATGTCGCTGATCGTCGCGGCCTCGTTTGACGAAGCGGACAACTTGCGACTGATCGACTGTAGGGATATATCCTGACCTACGCTTGTGGAAGCGCGACTGGATCACATTAGACCGATGGCGGAACCGGCTCGAACGCTGACTGTCGAAGAGATCGCTCGTATAAACTCCGTGCATCTACTTACAACGCCTCTGCAGCCGGCAGATCTATTGTTCGTTTTTGGCACACGAGATGGCGTGGTGGAGCGCATAGACGCCGCTTACTCACTCTGGCATCGCCGATATTGCCGTTGGCTACTTGTTAGCGGAGGGATGACGCCGGGCTCCGATCTTACCGAGTGCCGGATCATAAAGGATGGGCTGGTGTCACGAGGTGTTCCGGCTGAGTTGATTTTGGAAGAACATCGCGCGACTAACACGGGCGAGAACGTCATTTTCTCCCTGCCTATCATCGAAGCGAAGATCGGATTGAGCAAAATACGATCGGTAATTTGCTTAGGAAACTTTTGGACGTCACGCCGTTATCCGATGACTCTTCACCGACACTGGCCCGACCCAGAAAAGATGCTGGTTGTCGTGAACCACTACGAAACCCCCAATAACCTCTGGCACACCGACGCTGAGCTTTGTTCGCGGGTGCTCAGCGAATGGGATAAGATTGAGCCCTATAAGGCAAAAGGGTTCATTGCTGAGTGGCCCTAAGGCGCGCGCCTCTGATTTGGTTCAGGCTGCGCCACATCCGTCAACATGCCCTTGCGTGCGACGCCCCTCTTGCCGGAACTGGTTGAAATCCCGCTCGCACAGGCCCCCCGCTAGAAATCCCTGACGGCGCGTTGAACCGCTCCAAAAGCCCAACTGACAAAAAAGTGGGCCGCAAATTAGGAGCAGTTCCATGGGCATTCCAAAAGATGGGACTATGTCGGTGCGCATTACATGCGTCGGTCACGCAAGCCGGCGCTGGAGAAGTGCCCGTACAAAAGCGGCGGCGTCCGCACTGAATCAACGCCTGTCGGAATCCAGGGCGAAGACCATTTACGACCAGGTTGATCCCATCGTCAAAATGCAGCTGCCGGGATTACCGATAGCGCTTGGCCAGAGGGCTGTCGGGAGTACAGAACCGTTCCCGACTGTTAGCGAAGACAACGCGGCCATAGATCGCAGCGTCGTCCTCATGGTCGACTTAGTTTGGACAGGTACGGGGGGTTACAAGAAAGTACCGCGCCCACCCCGACTGATTTATGCCCCGAGCACCTTATGGGAACTGAAAATCGCAGCTCTCTTTGGCGCCTCGGGTATAGGATTTAAATCCAGCTTGCTTCGCGTAAAGATCAAGAACTTAAACACTGGACGCGAACTATCGCTTTTTGGCCCGATTTTCGGCGGTGATCTGACCATCGGACCTGGCATGTTCAAGAAGGTGCCCAAGGTAAAGCCCGTCAACTTCGACAAGGTGGATCCTAAACAATTGCGGGATGCGCAAGTGGGCAAGCCGGTAGTCTTCACTACGCCATTGATGGACTTCGAAGACTGGATCAACGGATCGGAGGGCCAGCTCGTGCGATTAGTCCACGCTCATCTCAAAACTGGCGTGACTAAGTCGCAGACCAGCTTTCTCCAGTTTGTCGGCGTCGATACTCATCCCGGCTCATTGGTATTCGATCTGAAGGCGCTCGGTTTCTCGTTGGGTATCCCCGAGGTGTCCGATCAGGTGCAGGCCGGGAAACTAACCGCCGAAAACCATCCTACAGATATGTACCTCGTCGACACACCTGATGACACTATCCCTATCCAAGTCGCACAGCACCGTAGCGAAGGCATTCTAATCAGTTTCCCCACTGAAAAACATCAGTGGAAGGACCTAAGTTCGAGCCAGCAAGATGAAGTGAGACGATTTGTGTTGAACAGAACGGCAGCCATTCGGGATCTGGCCGACTTTAAAGATGTGGTGGCCCCTACACCTTAATTGAGCATTACGCTGACAAACCACTTTCCTGACAGGCTGTAGCGCGCGGCGCCAACCCAGGGCGCCGTCTCAAGGAAACGCTTGAACGCCCTCAGCGCGTTAACTGCGTCCTTCTTGGTGATGTTCGCTCCGTCGCCAATTTCGTTTGACGACGCCGACGTCGTTGAGCAGCGTCAGCACGCTATTGGACAGGTTGGGGCGAAATCGCTGACATTGACGCGCGCTAAGCGCTGGCAACATCGGGATCAATTGTATCCAGGCGACCGTCAGCCGCCAAATCGCTTGACCAGTTTTGACCCCCTTGCCGTTTCAATTTGCCGCTTAGTCAAGTCGCTACCCACGCTCAAGCCTTTCGTCATGAGATTGCCGCGCAGTGCCGCCGCCTGCCTCTCGTTGGTGTAGTCGATCTCGACGTGGTCGACACTCATCAGATGACCGAGTTCATGAGCCCAGGCACGTCCATTGGCGAAGTCATTGCCGTACCACTGGACGAAGCTGGCCGGTTCGGGATCGCCGTGAAGGTAGGAGCCCCCACCTGCCGAGAGATTCTCAATCGGATTGAGGAGATAGATATGGACCGCGTTATCCGGATCATGGCGCAGGCTGAGAACATCCAGCAGCCGCTGATCATTGTTGCGGGCGTTCTTTGCCATATCGAGCGGCTTGTCCGTCAGGCAATCCTTGATCACGAACACAATGCTGGCCTTTGACCAGATCGTATTGACTACATCCACCGCCTTCTTGGCCGTATCGCAACTCCATTTTGCAGACTCCAGAGCACCTCTTTCGGCAAATGGCGTGATGTAAATTCTCAGCGGAATGGGCATGGGTTTCTCCGGGGTTGGATTTCGACTTCATCTCCTGCACGGTGCGCTTCGCGCCCCGATGAATGGACTTCCAAAACAAGGCAACGCGTCCGGATCTCATCCGATCGAATGAGCCCATCATTCGATCGGATGAGCCCTCCGGCGCGCATGTTGTCACGAGCCGCGCCCATCTATCGGTCAATCTTGCTTTTGCATTCTTCGCATGCTCCACACACCTTGCTTTGAACATCGTGATGACGATTTGGTCGTCGAAACCAGCGCGAGGCTCGGTGCGAACTACGTCTCGATCTGACATATGGATCGGCGCAGTCGAGAATCTGTGTCTTCATCCCAGAAGATCAGCGTTGGATGACCGTGACTTTTACACAAAGCTCGCGAACCTCGATCAGGGCATGGCGGATCGTCGCAAACGAGTCTCTCGCTTAATTAGATCTCAGTGAGGTTTCCCCATGAGCGATGATTTGCTTACTGCAGGGGTTGAACTCAAAGGCTACGTGACCACGCTTCTAGAAAATCTAGAAAAAGACGTTGATGAGCAGTTCGACAAATGGTGCGATGCCGTCACAGGCTATCTCGCTCACCTTATTGGATGTTACGAGGGAGCCCAGAATGATCAAGTATCTGTGTTGCGTGAGCAAGAGCAAGAACGACAGCGAGCTCTCCAGCGCGCTCTATTTCTCCTGAACTTTCTGGCGATTGGCGTAACGGCCTGGCTCGGTGTCGCCCTGGAGAAGGCGGCTGGTCCGCGGGTTCTTTGAATACGAACAAGTTGGGCCCGCCCTGCCGACCAACTGGCTCCAGAAGCTTCCCAAGGAATTCGATGGCGCTCTTTTCGGCAATTTGGGGAAGGACATCACCAATGCGTTGGTTGGTGTGTCGAACGAGAACCTAGCCCAACCCGAGGAGGTCGCGGCTGTCGACGGAAGGACGGTTGTCGCCTGACCGATGCTGAATCGCGATACTGGAACGGCGCCGTCAAGGACTGGCCACGCCAGAAGAAGAGAGACGACTACGACCGCCTTGGTGCCATTCTCAAACAAATGATGCTGGACAACGATTTGCAGATCAAGCGGCGGTGACCTGCTGGCCTCGGCATCCACTACGAACTGAGGTCCCAGAAAAATATCCTGTCATTTGTCACTGCGGAATACCAATCGCTGAAATACATGTCGGCATCGTGTATTTGCCCATTTACCCAGATGTCGGTATGGCCAATGGTACCTGTGTCCGTGGGTTCAAATATGATCACTCCCTTGCGGTTACCCAGCTTGGATGTGCTCGGAAACATCTGCCCGGCGCCATACCTGTTATTCAGGTACTGCCGAAGATCGAGCGTTGAGAATATATACTCCCAACCGTCATTGTCCGTAAGAAACCGAACTTTTTTGACGAGCACGCCACCCTTTCCGTAGTCTCCATCGCAATTCACATAGTGACCATCGACATGGTTGAGCGCCCAAGATATTTTCGAGGCGCATGTATTCTTATGCCCCGGCTCGTCGTGGAACTTCTTTATGGGACCGTTGATCATGGTCTTGAAATCGTCAGTCATACTTGGGTGGTTATTCAACATCGTGTTGTAGTATATGTTGATAAGGCCCATGATCTCCCATCCCTAACAGCGTTATGCTTTGGCGTCGCGGTATCAGGCGACAGAAATGCGCATGCGCACCCGTGGGCGGGTCCGCCTATATCAGCAAGAGTCTTCAGGGCAAGAAAAACATGAATGGCATTCCGCCGCCCTCCGGCTTATTGCCCGCGCTGGCCTCGGCTTTGGGTCTTGCGGGTCTTGCCGGAGCAGGCTCCCTCTCTCTGCGTTCAAGCCTTGCGGACGGGACCTGACGGACCTTGCGCTTCTCGCATTCATCGTCGTCATTCAGAAAGTAGCCCGCAGCGCAAGTAATCTTGACGCAGTGATCGCCGTCGCGTTTGAGGCCGGATCCGCAAATCAACGGGCAAACCCGCGCCGACTTGAGCTTGATCGCGTCAAGCGCATCGGCGCGTGCGGCCTTGGTATCGAACTTGGTGCCGGCATTCTGATTGAACAGCTCAAGCGAGCGCCGCGACGCCGCATCCCACTCCCCACTGGCCGATCCCGTGAGGCAGCCGACCCGACGCAACTCGGTTTGCACCGATTTTGCAAGCTCGGCCGGCGAAAGTGGCGGCGCGGGCGCCTGCGGATTGGGGAGCGCTGCGACTTTTGTATCCGTATTTGAGTTCGTTTCCCGCAGTGGGTCTGGTGCTGACGGTACAGCGTTCTTCGCGGCTGCCGCCGTTTCAGCCGCGACACGCCTCTGTTCGGCCTGAGCGGCCTGATGCTGCGCGGTTTCCTTGGCAGCCTCGGCGGCGGCCCGAGCTTCCTGCGCTGCTTTCAGATCCGAGGCGGCCTTGGCAAGTTGCGTCTGTTGAGCGCCCTCGTTGACGAGCCGCGCCTGTTCCTGCTCGGCCTGACGCGCCTTTTCGGCCGCAGCAACACGCTTCTCCTCCGCATCGATCTTGGCGAGTTGAAGCTTTGCGAGACTTGCGTAGTAGCCATCCGGATACTGGGCGATGAAAAAGTTCAGTGCATCCTTGTTGCCGACCTGCAGCGCGAGTTCGTAGTCGCGCCGCATTTCGGATCGCTGCGTTGTCGACGAGACGGCCTCCTGCGCGGGCGCCCTCGCAGGTTCCTTGGCGGATTCCTTGGCCGGCACCAGCGGCACATCGTCGCCGCCAAGCGTGCCATAGACATAGGGCTCTTGCCGATTACCTGTCGCTTTCATGACGTCGTCGCGAACGAAGCCGAACACTCTGCGCAAATCCAGGCCCGGAGTTCCGATATATTTGACCAGTGCGGCCGCGTAAGGACTGTTCTTGCTGCCGCCGTCCGACGCCGTCGAGCCAGCTTTGGCGGCAAAGGCAACCAGAGTATTCGGCGTCGCCGGCTCAATTCGGGCAAGGCCCCGGCTGATTGCGCGCGAGCCGACCGTTCGTTTCATCTTCTCGGAGAAAGGATTATTGCGGCAAGCGTCGAGGATCACAAGCCGCAGCTGCCTTGCCGGTTCAATCGCCAGCATGACGCGATCGAGCGAAAACGCCTCATCGTACACATCCGTGTCGCGCTCGAGCGTGGCATCGACCGGGATCAGATAGTTCGTGCCCTCGATCTCGATACCATGACCGGCGTAATAGACGACGGCCACATCTGCGTCGCGAGCCTGATCGGCAAAATCGCGCAGCGTTCGCCGCATCTCGACCGCCTGAAGATCCAGGCGGGTTTGCACGACGTCAAAACCCGCACTCCTCATCGTCGCTTCAACAATTGCAGCGTCATTGACGGGATTCGAAAGTGGCGCGGCGTTTTTATAGGCAGAATTGCCAATGACGAGCGCGACACGATTCCCCGCCCATGCCGGCTGACAGAAGAGCAGCGCAATGAGAAGGAACAAGATTCGGCGCAATTTCGCGAATCCGTGCAAATTCATGGCAGTACAACTCTTATAGTGAGCTTTTATCATACGTGTCGCGACGACGGAATCGGTTCAATGACATCTCGCTGATCCGGAAGACCTGCAGAACGTGGAACCGCATCGGAGACGCTGGCGTGGCCGCGCTGGAGATCTGGCCAGCCGATTGACCTCCCCGAATGCCTGGCGTCTAGTGAGGCGGATTTCGAGCGAGCGAGGCCACTGCTGTGACTGACGCGAAGGTCGGCCAGGAGGCGACAGCCAGGAACGGGATCGCCGGTTGCGGCGTCAATCCGTGGCTGGACTGGACCGCGAGGGCAGCCGTGGTGATCGTCTATGGCGCATCCGCTCTCATTGGCGCTGCCAGCATCCCTCTCCTGCTTCCGTCGGACACTGTCCACGAGTGGCTGATGGTCGCGGCAAGCATTGCCAACGTCCTGTTCCTCGGCCTCGTTGCACTGACGGCCATGATCCGGCTGGTCCCGATCATGAAGTCGAAGGGCATTGAGACCCGGATCTCGGCCTTGCTGGGTTCATTTCCTAGCGCCGCACTCGCTTTTCTTCCGAAGGCAGAGCTCGGCCCGATCTGGTCGGCTCTGTCCACGACGTTGATCCTGGTGGGGATCTCGCTTTGTATCGTGGTGCTCCGCTGGTTAGGCAAATCCTTCAGCATTCTGCCGGAGGCAAGGCGCCTTGTGACGGAAGGTCCTTATCGAGTCGTCCGGCATCCCCTCTACCTATGTGAGGGAATTGCGTTGGTCGGCGTCACACTTCAGGTCCTTTCACCGCTTGCCGTGCTTATCGCCATCGTGGTTGCGATGATTCAATGCCGACGAATGATCAACGAAGAACGGATTCTGAGACTGGCCTTTCCGGAATATGACGTCTATGCCGCGACAACGCCTTTTCTGATCCCAGGTCTGATCCCCGCGAAACCTGCGCGATTGGCTCGTCAAGTCGGGCCGGAGCTGTCGACCAAGCCTATCGATCCGCACGCCTGACACCGCGCTTCACATCCCCTCGATGTGCGGTTCAGCGGAACCTTCGTTTGATTTTCGCCGCGCCCCTCGCAGCACTTCAACCGCACCACCGATAAAGAACCATAATATGAATAATATCAATATCTTGCATTGAAATCTCACATTGCTGCAAAGCGTCGATGAACGCAATCATCGTCATCGAGGGGGCACACGACGCGTCGGCGCCAACAATCTTCCGTGCTTTTTGAACGCCTTCACCGAATTAAGCGACAACACTATGAATGGATTGGGCTCGAGATTGATACTGTACGGAGATTTTTGGCGGCCAGTAGCCTGCGAATTATTTGAGCGAGGATCTGCGCGGCCATCTTCGTGACGCTACCATTCCTTGGGCAGATGCTGGACGTTTCGCCATGAACTTGTACAGACACCTCCGAGTTTGTCTTTTCGTTGCTGCTTCGCTGTTCCTTGCCTCTGAGCCAGCCTCGGCGACAAAGCGGGTGGCTTTGGTGGTCGGCAATTCCAGCTATCAGAACGCCCCACTGCTTCCAAACCCGGCCAATGACGCTGCGGCTATCGCCGCGACCTTGAAGGGCGCAGGTTTCGATGTGGTTGACTCAAGGCTCAACCTCGCCGCGACCGACATGCGGCGGGCACTGAGAGAGTTTGCCGATCAAGCGCGCGATGCCGATATTGCCCTGGTGTACTATGCGGGTCACGGCATTGAGATTGATGGAACGAACTATCTGATCCCGACAGACGCGCGACTCGAACGTGACACGGATATCTACGACGAGGCGTTCTCTCTCGACCGTGTCCTGCTGGCAATCGAGCCTGCGAGGCAGCTACGGGTCGTGATCGTCGACGCATGCCGCAACAATCCTTTTGCCGACACGATGAAACGGACGGTCGCCTCGAGATCGATCAGCCGCGGGCTCGCCAGGGTCGAACCCACGGTGTCCAATACGCTGATCGCATTTGCCGCGAAAGCCGGATTGACGGCGCTCGACGGCAACAGCAAGAACAGCCCGTACGCGATGGCCCTGGTCAAGTATATCGCAAAGCCGGGGCTCGACTTGCGCAGGGCTTTCGGCTTTGTCCGCGACGATGTTCTGCAGACGACGGGTAACCGACAGGAACCCTACGTTTACGGCTCGCTGGGCGGCGAGGACGTTGCGCTGGTTCCTGCTCCCAAGGCACAAGAACCGGCACCGGCGGCCAACCCCCAATCGGAGGTTCGTCGAGACTACGAGTTGGCCTTGCAGCTCGGCAACAAGGGCGCCCTGAGCGCGTTCCTTGCCCAGCATCCGGATGGATACTACGCAAGTCTGGCCAAGCTTCAGCTGAACCAGATCGACGCGGAGGAGGCACGCGTTGCAGCGACCGAGAAAGCGCGGCAGGCTGAACAGCAACGAGCTCGGCTTGCCTCGGAAGGGGCTCAGCGCGCGGACCAAGAGAAGGCGGCAGCGGATTCGAAGGCTGCGGATGAGGCCCGAATTGCAGCCGAAAGGACAAAACAGGCGGCGAAGGAGCAGGCAGCCGAGGCCGAACGCAAGCGGGCTGCATCTGAAACCTCGGCAGCCGGCGTGCTCTCCGGCAATAGGCCTGCCATTGAGAATGCAGCCCCTGATAGTCCGGCAGTCGCCGCCCCTGGCCAGGATAACAAGGGCGCGAGGGTAGCCGCTTTGAGCACCGCACCGCCGCAGGCCGATCTCGCCAAGTCGGTACAGAGCGAGTTGAGTCGCGTTGGCTGTTTCACAGGTGCCGTCGATGGCGAATGGAATGCGGCTTCGCAGCGCTCGCTGGCCCTGTTCAACCGGCACGCAGGCACCAAACTGGAGGTCAAGCTTGCAAGTCTGGATGCTCTTGACGCGGTCAAACTCAGGCCATCGCGGGTCTGCCCGCTGATCTGTGATCGCGGCTACAGGCCCGACGGCGACCAATGCAGCAAAATCACCTGTGCCGAGGGCTCGTTCCTCAACGACGACAATGAATGCGAGAAGCAGCGCGGGAGGAAGCCGGTTGCCAAGCGCAATACGGATGACCGCCCGTCGCGCGCGGATCGTTCGGCCCGCCAGAGCCGGCAGCCGACAGCGGACGTTCCGCCGCGACAGGCGAGCCCGAAGCCGCAGGCGGATGGTGCCAGGCGCAGCGCATCAGGCGCGGGAGGACAGATCTACTGCAATGACCTCTTGTGCCGCCCCGTCAAGCGCGGCTGCCATCTCGAATATCGGGGTGGAGGTGGCCCCTACGCCAATGCCAATGCCGAGGTCTGCAACTAGCGCGGCGAGACGCCACGCCGGCGTTGTCAGGAAGCTATCGGGACACCGGATGATCTCGAGTGTGCCGAGCCGACGAGCCTAACCTCGGCTCGGTCGACAAGCTTGTGTCTGACTTGGCCGAAACGGAGCGACCTGCGTGGTGGCGTGTGAGCTTGAGCAGAAGGATGTCAACGTCTTTCCCGGGGTGACGCTCTTCACGAAGCGGAAGGCGCCCGGCATGAAGCCGACGGCGCTTTATCTTCCACCAAAGCACGCAACAGCAGCCACCAAGTTCGATGTCGTGATCTGGCTGCACGGCTTCTACGTCAAAGACCATGAATTCCTGTTCCACAACGATCCCGCGCGACTGCGCGAGCAGGTGCGGGATTCCGGCAAGGACGTGGTGCTCATCGCGCCCTTCCTGGGCTACGAATATGCCGTCGGCGACAGCTTTGCCGGAGACTACAACGTGAAGGACCTGGCAGCCCCGACATGGGGCGAGCGCTACCTCGACGAGATCCTTGGAGCTCTCGCCAACTTCCTGGGCGCTTCCTCGACGTCCATTCCGCAACTGCAGATCGGCAAGCTCATCATCGCATGCCACTCCGGTGGCGGTAACGGCATGCGCAACCTCGTAGGGAGCCTCGGAAAGTATCAGTCAAAGCTGACGGCATGTTGGGGATTTGACTGCCTCTACGGCGCCAGAGCGCAGCCCGACGATGCGACGTTCTGGTACCAGTGGCTGTCGGGACAGAACGGCCGCGCGCTCGAAATCGTGTATGGTCCGTCAACTCTCCCGCAATCCGTGAAGCTGGACCTGATCGGACGCGGGCTGGCGACGACCGATGGCAATCAAGCTCAGCCCCAGCGCCCTGCCCTCAAGAACCTCACCGTGAGCTTGGGCCACTACGATCTATTTCCGGCATTTGGCCAGATGGTCAGGGTCAACGATCTGGACCCGGCTTTCGTGGATCGCTTCATGATTCCGCAGGTCGCCGACCAGCCCCGGCTGAACCATAAGCCCACACCGCGGCGCGGGGAATTCCTCCAGCACGCGATTTCCAACGTTCGCAGCGCCTTTCCCTTTCCGAAGGACATTCACTACATGATCGCCCGGGGCGGCTTCTTTAGCCGACTAAGCAAACTTTAGCCTTCACAAGGCCTTAGCCTGACGGGCTCACTTGATGGTGTAGGATTTGATATCGAAAGACCAATTGTTCGACACCAGTTTTCCGCTGCCGTCGTCCGGCACGCGCAGCTCGCTGGTCCAGGCTGATAGATAGCTCAACGCCGCTGCCTGCCCCTGCAGCTTGCGCGGCAAATCGGGCAGATCGAGCAGTTGCACACGTCGCTCGCTCAGGATCGCAACCATCATGGCGGATCCCGTCGGCGGTGCAACGGCATATTCGAAGCCTTGCTGCCGTGACGCCGAGGTCGGAACGACGAATTCGACGCCCGGCCTGACGAGATTGATGTCGCGACCGTCCGACCGCGCCAACAGTTCGGGCGTCGGAAAGATCTGGGACATCCGCCCTTCCGCGTCGACGTCTACCAGAAGGAGATATCCCGGCTTCCTGGCGGTGACACCGAACGAGATCTTGCCGCCGACGTCGACGGTCTGGCTCGGCAGGACCTGAAGGGACACATTTGCGGCGTTGATCTGCCCGCGCGCTGCCTGTACGGGCCAAAGCCATGGTGCATTTGTCGTGCTGACATGCAGCGATGCCGACGGCAGTGGCGCCGCGGACGCAGCCCCGCTACCCGCCAGCAGCAGGAGTGCTAGCCATGGTCGCTCTAGACGGATCGGCTGCGATGGCGGCATGGCTCGTCCCCGAAATATCAGGGTGCGCTAAAAAAGCCAATCGAAGCGATCCGCGCGTCAGCGGGCAAATAACGCTCGAGGCTCTTGATGACCTGCCCCGAGGCGCGGCGCCGGTTGAGCTGCATCAGGACAGTCTCAAGATCGACCATGCGCTGCTGCGAGGTCACTGCAACGATCTGCTCCGCACCAAACGGCTCGCCCACCCTGAGCGGTAGCCGCAAGCTCGCCGATCGGGCCAGCGCCGCATCGGAACCCACCGGATACAACATCTGGATGGTGCCATCGCCCGACACGTTAAACAGCAGCACCGCCCTTGATGCCACATCAGACAGGTCAACTTCGACGGTCTGGCCGGCGCGCTGCTGTCGATCGTCTGGCCAAATACGCATTATCTGCGGCGACCGGGTCGCCATGCGCTTGAGTTCACGAATTGCCGCCGTCCGGTCGACCACCGTCGGCAGACTGGCGACCTCCACCCCATAGGCGACCACATCACCCCACGCGATCACGTCGTGGGACACAGGATCCCAGATCAGGTCGGGATTGTCGGTCGGTTGAACGGCCTGCATCGTGACGTCCTTCGGAGTCATACTCGCAAAATAGTTCGTCTTGCCGTCGAGCGCCGCCACCCGGATCGGCACCGCGGGACGGAGGGGCGTCGGCGCGGCGCTGGTCGGAACTGCATTGGTCGCGGCGGCAAGGGTCGGAACGGTTGTCGCCTTGGCCGTGACGGCCGACGGCGCAGGTCGCTTTCCCTCGACAGGCGCCGCGGCTCCGGCCTGACCAGAAGCCGCTCTTGCAGCCGGGCCTTGGATCAGCACCACACCGCGCGTCAGTTCGAAAGCGACATCGGTTTCCGGAGTCTGCGCCGGCGATGATATCGTCACAACGTTCTGTCGCTGGTCCGAGAGCTGATAGACCACCTGTCGAACGTTGCTGAAGAGCTCCTTGAGCGTCACCTTTCCATCGTGATTGATGTCGGCGCTGCCTTCCATCGCCCGCGCGACCGCGTAACTGAGAGCCCCGCGCAGGCCATCGATTCCGGGGATCCGCACTTCCGGCGCCTTGGTGTAGCGATCAACCGCAGCCAGGAACGCCGTGTGGTCGAAGTCGAGCTCGGACTTCGGATCGCTGCTGTCTGAAACTGGTTTCAGTTCATCGACCAGCAGCGTGTAGCGCGGCACCTGCCGGAAGCTCATCTCTGCGGCACGCGGATCAATGTCGCGTACCATTCCGCCGCCGTGGCAAGTGTCAGCCACGAAGATCACCTTCGCTCCGCGCAGTTCGAACTGACGGATGAAATGGTTGAACTCGCCGCCCAGAATACGCTCTACGGACCCGGCTGGCGTGGTTTCGAAACCCGGCAGCAGGAACACGTTCTCCATCCCGTCCGGCTCCGATCCTTTAACGCGCTCCGGCTCTTGGGTGCCATGACCGGCGATCGACAGAAAGATGAGGTCGTTGCTCTTTGTCCGCTCTACCAGGGCACCCATCTCGCGCAGGACGCCTGCCCTGTCGGCCCGGGCGTTGGTCAGCTCGACGACATCGCCAACACCCATGGACTTCAGGCTGGCCACGATGTCGGTGGCGTCGGCGACCGCACCCTTCAGTTTGCGCACGTGCTGATAGTCGTCGATGCCGATCACGAGGGCACGTACGGCTGCGCCGTCCGGATTGCTAATCGCCAGCCCTCCTGCCGCACGCGCGTACGGGATTGTCAGCCCGATCAACGCGACGAGTCCGACGGTGGCGCATAGCCGCCCGATCTTATGGTCAAGTCCTCTGGGCATCCGCATCGTGATCCACCTCGACATCATGCCTACCCATTCTGTAGCGCCGACGACACACAGGGTTCAGCGCCTCTTGCTTGCCGTTTTGCGACCCGCCGGCGGCTCGGTCTCTTGATAGGCGTTCGCTGATACTGTCGTCTGATCGTCCGCAAAGGCGCGAAAGCGAACCGGAGCGTAGCCGCGCGCGAGCAGGCTCGCCAAGGGATAGACGTTACGGCAGACGCGGCCGTTGCAGCCACCGGTCGAGGATTCCATCACCTCGGCCTTTCGATCAGGCGTGAACCGCAAGAACAACATCACGTGCGAGCCCGGCTTGTTCAGCGCATCGCCGGGCCTCAGGTCCCAGGGGTTGGCCACGGGCGCTGCGATCGCGGGAATGGCGGCGGTAGTGTAGTGAACACTGAGCCCCCACGCGGCGCTGACGAATGCCGAACAGTCGACGCCCGCCACATCCGGCCGCGGCGCGTTGCGGGTGCAGACATTACCGGCCAGAGTCCCGCTCTCGATCCGCTGCCGGAAGTTCGCGAGCGAACCGTGGCAGCCCCAACAGTAGGGCACGCCGCGCACCTCCTGGTTCACCTTGCCCTGGAGGTACCACGGCCGGCGAATGCGGCTGAAGCCACTGCATTGGCTGTCCGGATCGCTGCCGTAGTTCGCCTGCGTCAGCTTCCACTGGACACCCTCGAATGCAAACGCGGTCTCGATCGCCTGCTGGCGATTGGACGGCCGCACGGCGGCTGTCGCGTTGAATTTGACGTCAGGTTGCGGCGCCGGCGCGGCTGCTGTTCGCGACGGCCTCACGTCGATAACCGAAACGTTGCCCAGGGGCCGGAAGCCGACGCCGACCACTTCAATACCGTCCGGCTTGGTCCGCAGGAAATAGACGTCGCCATCGCCGGAAACCGTGACGAACCTTCTGGTCAGCGGGGTATTTTCCAGAGGCAGCTCGTAGATTCCTTCGAGACGCCCGTTCGCGGCATAGCGCGCGACGAATGTGGAAGCATTCTTCCCCGAGGACGGAATGTCCTCGGCCAGCACGTAGAAGCGGTCGCTGTTGTCAATCTCGAGAAACTCCACCGTGCCGAGCTGGTTGCGTACGCGCAGGCCGAGCTGGCCGATCGTCTCGTTGGTGACCATGGTTTGGATCTCGACCCGAACGCTGGCATTGCCCTTGTCCGGAATGATATCGGCAATCACCGACCCCTTGCTTCGGGAAGCGACATATTGCCGGTCGGGTTGCCGCGTCGTCTTGACGATGGCCGCGCGGGTGTTCTGATCCAGCAAGTCCGCAGCGCTGCCGGGCGCCTGCGAACCCATCTGAGCGAACGCCGAGACGGCGAGCTGATCGTCAGTACCACGGCTCGAGACCTCCTCGAGCTGGATCTCGTCGCCACCGAGGCCGCGTGTGGATTGTCCCGGCGCCGCCTTGAGAGTACGCACGCCGCCATCCCAAACCATGATGTCGTCGTTGTGCACGACGAGGTCGGTCGGCTGGACGTCCCTCGGCATCTTGAGGACGTCAGGATCAGAGTTTGGCTGTTTGGGATCGAACTGCAGAATGCGGCCGTTGACCTGATCGAGCACAAACAAGTTGCCTTGCCCGTCGACAGTGAGCGCTTGCGGACCTGCGAGTTCCACGGCCTGGCTAGCCGGGACGATGCCGACCATGGACGCAGCCGAACCGCCGGCAAAGCTACGCACGACAGTATCGTCAGCGTGCGCCCCGGTTACGAAAATGCCGGCGCCAACAATGAGTACCCAGATCCAATAAGTTGGACGAAGCATGTTCGCCTCGATGTACCCCGAACCGATCGCCGCATCGGATCGACTAATCTGAGATGCCGTTGATGCGGCGCGTCAATTAGTGGTGAGCAATCTCAATCGCGTTCAATTCTATCACTGGACGGTGATAGTCCGAACTGCTTCAGCTTGCGGTGCAAAATCATGGCCAGGAATAGATTTGAGCCGGTCAATGAAATCCAGCCCGACGCGATCACGCTGGTCCTGAAGCGCGATAATGACGGCGCCTCCGGGTCGATCGTGCTGCCGGCAGCCGCGAGCGGGGGGCGGCTGACAACTGACCAAGTGAGCGCACAGTTACCGGCCCAGGACGCCTTTCGCGGGGCGATTCGGTTGGCGAACGACGTAAAGCTCGCGATCGTGGTGTGCGATCCAGACGGGGTCTGGAAATCTGAATGGGGCGACCTTTATCAGCCGATCGAATGACGCGCTCCGGATGGAACCGGCATATGCTGCGGCGCCACATGGAGACTAGCGTGGTGAGTAGACTCTCAACCCGGCCGTCGTTCCGAGTACCAGCCCTAATGGTTGCGCTGTTGGTTGCGAGCGGCTGGCCAGCACGGGCCAACGACTCGGCCGCGGAATTGTCGATCGGCGGGCTCCAGTTCGTTCGCACCAATGACGTCGCCATGGCGAGCGAGGACCTTCGTATCGCGCTCGACAGGGTCAGCGTTCGCTACCAATTCGCCAACGCCACCAGCAAGCCGGTTACGCTTACCGTTGCCTTTCCGTTGCCCGACATCGACCTTTCGGAGGCCGAGAACGTTGCACTGCCGTCGAACGATCCGGTCAACTTCGTCGACTTCGAGACTATGGTCGACGGCAGCCCAGCACCGCTGACCATCGATCAGCGTGCCATGGCGGGCAACAAGGATGTCACCGCCCTGCTCCGTGAGCTCAAGCTGCCGCTGCTGCCGATCGGTGGCCGCGAGATCCGGGTGGCCGACCTGCCCGAGGCAACCCGAACCCGGCTCGTGAATGATGGCCTTTTGATGCCTGCCGGCATGAGCGATAACGGTCGCCAGCAATATGCGCCAGGCTGGACTATCAAGACCTCGGCTGTACGCCAACAGGTGTTTCCGCCCGCACGCACCGTCACCGTCGAACACCAGTATCGGCCGAGCGTCGGCTCCAGCCCTGACACAATTCTGCGCTCGAGCCTGCGCCGCAGCAGCGCGCTCGGTCAGGAAGTCGCGCGTTACCGGAAGGAGTACTGCGTCCAGGATGCGTTCCTCGCCGAGCTCGACAAGCGCGCAGGCAACAGCCAAGCCAACACCGCGAAACTGCAGGAGCGGCGCATATCGTACGTGCTCAAGACCGGCTCGAATTGGGCCGGGCCGATACGGTCGTTCAAGCTGACGATCGACCCGGGCGGCAGCGACCGCCTGGTGAGCTTCTGTCCGGGGCGGCTCAAGGCAACCTCCGGAAATACGCTTGAATATTCGGCAAGCGACTTCAGACCGGATGCCGACCTGAAGATCCTCGTGATCGGAACGTTTTGAGCGTGCCAATCAGTTCGTGAGCAGCACGTAGCGTGCGGCCGCGATGATCGTCACCTTGTTGCGCTGAGCCTCGCTCAGCGCCTGCAGGAAGAACGTGTCGGCGGCCGTCGGTCGCGGCTGGCGCAACGAGTCCAGAACCTGCGGGGTTGCCACGACCAACAGCAATTGCGGACCGTTCGCGCCCCCTGTCGGGAGCGTAAACGAAAGCGAGTCGATGCCGGGCTTCAGAAGATAAGACAGGCTCTGAACTTCGCCGCGATCCGACACCATGAGCAGCTCCACCACGCGGTTGGCGAAATTCTCGATTGTGCCATTGAGAGTTTCGCCAGCTTTCAGCTCCGTCGCCGATAGAGTGACGCGTGGCGCCCGCGCCTGATCGCTACCGACCTGGCTCAAAAATTTGACGGCCGGGCATTGCGCCTGCGTCACTTGCCTGACGCCGACCGAAGCCTCAAATCCCTGTTCCCGCCGGAACGCCTTGTCGAATGTGTCGAATGGGGCAGTCGAGGCGCCGAAACCTTCGATGACGGCGGCGTTTTGGCTCACGGCAACCGGCAGGACGAAGAAGCAGTCACCACCAGTATATTGGGCCACATATTTTCGGATGCGCTCGACTCGCCCCGGTCCATCGGGTGCCGGAGACGACGTCACCGTCGGCGGCACGGGCAGCTTCACCGGCTCCTGGCGTCCCGGCTGTGGTCCAGCGGGCTCGACTTTCGGCGGCGACATTGTCCCGGCGAGTTTCGGAGGTGGCGGCAAAGCCGCCCCACCGGGCGCCGTCCAGACCAGCTTGTAAAAGGCATATCCGCTCCCGCCGAGCAGAAGCAGCACTGCCACTGCGCCCGCACCCAGCCAGAGGCTGCGCCGACTCCGCACGGTTGGTGGCATCCTGTCCTGCGACGACGGCGCCGCGCTTTCCGGCCGCCGCAGCGGATCGAAGCCATACAACGGCGCGTCGGGTGTCTGAGCCGAACCAGTCGGCCTCCAGTTGGCGACCTCCGCCATGGTCGGTCGCAATGCTGGATCAGGCTGCAGCATCTGCTCCAGCAACGGCCGGATGCGCATGTCCAGCGCACCGAGATCGGGCACACGCCGACGCTTCTCCACCAGTTGAAACTGGCTGCCGCCCATGTCGAGCTTCTGTCCGGTCAGCGCATGAAACAGCACGAGACCGAGACTGTAGACATCGGATTTCGCGGTAACCTCGTTGCCGTACAATCCCACCTGTTCCGGTGATGCGTAGTTGTCCTTGCCGGCGAAGCCCGAGCCGATGATGGTCTTGTCACCCATTTGGGTGGATCGGGCGATGCCGAAGTCTATGATCTTGGCCCGCTTGACATCGTCTAGTGGCACGATGATGTTGTCCGGGGAAACGTCGCGATGGATGATGCCGTGCTCATGGGCGGCCTCCAGTCCCGACGCGACACGACGCATCAGTTTGATGAGCGCCTCGAAGGTCAATGGCCCTTCGTCGAGCATGTTCGAGAGCGAGCGCCCGTTGACGAACTCCATGGCGAGGTACGGTCGCTGCAGCACCGGCTCCACGGTGAACAGAAAGTAGCGAACGATCGCATCGTGTGGAAGGTTGTGGAGCGCCGCAGCCTCCCGACGGAACAGCGCGAGCGCCGCCTCGTTGTCGACCATGTCGGGCAGCAGCATTTTCACCGCGACCAGCGATCCGGTCTGAATCTCGCGGCATTTGTAGACCTCACCCATGCCGCCAGCGCCGATCACCGCTTCGATCTCGTAGATGCCGTTGAGCCGGGTGCCGGGCGGCACGCCGTGGTAGGACGATTGGAGAGGATCGTTCGGAGTCATGGTTGCGGCTCCCGATTGAGCGGCGATCGGGTCGGCTCCGTAGATCGCGGCATCAGCAGCCGCACGATCACGATCGTCACGTTGTCGAGTCCTCCGCGATCCAGAGCCGCCGCGAGCATATCGTCGCACGCCGCCTGGGCGCTCCGCGTGGCCGCGTGCTGCAGGATCTCGTCGTCCTGCAAGTGCCTGGTCAATCCATCGCTGCAGATCACGAAGATGTCTTCCGGCTCAGCCGGGCCTGTTACCACTTCGAATTCCGGATCATCGGCGACGCCGACGGCCCGGGTAATGGCATTGCTCGGCCAATCCCTCACGTCTTCGCGCGACAGCGCGCCTTCGGCGATCAGTTCCTCCAGTTCGCTGTGATCATGCGACACCTGGTTGATGCCACCGCGGTTGATCAAGTAGACTCGGCTGTCGCCTGCCCATATGCAGGCATAATAGCCGTCGCGCACGAGCAGAACCGCTGCGGTCGTACCGACGGTAGCCCCCTGTCGCTCTTGGCTAAGCGCCAGGATCTGCCGGTTCGCGCTGAACAGCCGCTCCTCGCATTCCGCCAGCAGGTCTGCGGCTGACTCTGGCGTGCCGATCGCATCAAGGGACTGCACCACGATGCGACTGGCGAGATCGCCGGCCTCATGACCGCCCATGCCGTCGGCGACCGCCCACAGGCCGACGTCGGTGCGTACCAGACATGAATCCTCGTTCCGTTCCCGTACCCGTCCGGCATGGGTGATGCTACCGACCTCGAACAAGGATGGGATGTGTACCATTGCGCATCACCCCGTCCCGGACGCCGCGAAGCCAAGTTCGCCGGTCAGCAGCGTGGAATAGTGAAACGGATCCGGCAATCCACGGCAACTCAGCGCCAATGGCGGAAAGCCTTCGCCTCCCGCAGTCCACCAGAAGCTGGCCGCGGCGTAGACTTGGGGATTGGCGGCGCAAAGTGCGGCAAATGATCCGGCAAATGCGTCGACCGTCGAAGCCTTTCCCATGGCCGCGGCCCCCAGCGACGTGATCGGCGGACCGTCGGCGGCTATCGTCTGCAGACGCGGCACCGCGAGGCGGTCCAGCCCATCGGAGATCTGCTCGAAGGTTGCGGCCCGATCCAAGGTCGAGAGCAAGAATGTCTCGGCTTGACCGAACCATTCGTCCTGCGGATCGATGCTCGGCGGCGGCAGTGAAACGTCATCACCCATCATCGCGTGCAGCGTCAATGGATAGTACCGCCCTACCCCGTCGAGCGAGGGCATGATTGCGCCTGCCACCGTTCTGCCGCAGATCGCAGCGCCGAGCCAGAAGCGCCAGACCGGCGCTGTCAGGAAGGCCTGTTGCCAGCCTGGACCAAGCTGGTGGCGACTTGCCGACAGCGCGGCCTGCACCCAGGGCTCCCAGGCTTCCAGGAAACTGCGCGGGGTCGCGATCGCGATGAAATCGCGTTTCGCGCCGATCTTGCCGAATAAACCGCAACGCATGGTCATATTCCGGTCGGGCAACGAAACTCGCGGAGCACTGACAGGTTCAGCGGATTGCGCAACGATCCGGTTGATATCTGATAGTTGAGCTCGCGCCCGGCGACGATGAAAGTCGCGCTGGCGGTTTCCGCCTTCGCCACCAACGAGCCAGCCTCCAGCATCCGGAACAACGACCAGGGGCCGATGCGCTCAAGCACGGATGGCGGGCCAGTATCATTGCTGACTGAAATTGCCGTCCGCGGCGATGGCCCTGGCCACAGGACGGTCGTCGGAGCATTGCTCTGTGGCTGTGGCGGCGGCGCAGGTTGCGGACCGCCGAAGAAGGACGGAGCGGCCGGTCCGGGAGTGGTCGGGCTCGTAATCGTAGTGCCACCGATCTCGGTCTTGACCGTCACGCCAGGCCCGGCTGCCCCCGGCGGCCGGATCGCGAATGACACCGCCGGCACACCGCCGCCGGTCTGGAAGAAGGCGTCGCGGATATAGGCCGCATTCTGGAATTGCTTGAGCGTGTCCGGCGAGAACGACCGGCCGACGGGGCTCTCCTTCCGCCAGACCCAGTCCGACCGCGACGTGTCGGCGTAAGGTGCCAGGTATTGGGTGAAGAACTTTTCCATAACTCCATTCGGACTGAACAATTTGGCGAAGTCCGCGAGCGGGACCTCCTGGTTGCTGCTGCGGACGAATGGATAGCGGTTGGTCACCGTCTGCTGGCAGACCGGCGTGACCTGATCGCGCAACGTCTGCAGGATCTGTCCGGCGGTCGAGGCCGCAATACTGCCTTCGAACTCCCCGGCTGCCGCACGCAGCATGTCGGAAAACGGCGGTGGCATGCGCGAGGCATTGTTGCGGAGCGCTGCGACCTGGGTCTGAAGCGCAGCCGTCGCCTGTGCGGTCAGTTGCGGGTTCTCGATAATCAGCGTCAGGTTCTGCGCGATGTCGTTCAAATTGGCGATGGTCGAGTCGATCGGCCGGTGAGTGCTCTCGCCCTCGAGCACCGCATGGTAAGGTTTGAACTGTGCCTCGATCGTCGCCCCAGGTGGTCCATCCTGGGCGTTGGTGAAGAGTGCCGGCGCCGGCGCGCTGGCGGCCGCCGCAGCGTTCGCCGGCTTCGCCCGTTCCTTTGTCAGCATCGTCTCGTCGCGCACCGACTCCAAGATTTGCCGCATCGGCGAGGTCGGCGCCGAGAGCGCCCTCAGCACCTCGTATTTCGGCTTGTCGGCGAGCAGCTTCTTCAGGCGCAGGCTCCCGAGCGCCGTTCGCCAGGTCGTCACGAAGTCGTTGGAATAGATGCTGAGCAGATCGCCGGCCAGATTGTCATATTGCTGGTCGATGGCCGATTGCTGACCGGCATCACCCAAGACCCACCGCTCCCGCTTCATCCGCTCCGACAATCCGGGTAATCGGGCGATGAACTTCTGATGGAAGCCGTTATACGTGAAAAACTCTGGCACCCGCACGGCGTCCAGTGGCTGCCCCGTCGTGCTTTCAAACACAACGGCCATGTCCGGCCCGCCGCGGCGGCTGGCGAGCCAGTCGCCGGTGGTCGATGCGCGTGCCTCCGATTTCAAAAACTCGTAAGCACGCTGCGACACGCTCAGGCGCGCCAGGGAATTCTGGGCCTGCTTGATCAACCGGCCGTCGAGCGCGACCAGCGGCGGCTGCTCGGTCTCGAGGTCGAACATCGCCACGAGATTCTCATCGAGCAGACGCCGCCCCTCCGCGTTGGTCGCGCCGGGGTAGAGATTGTCCGCCCAGTCACGTTGCATCCAGGAACGGATCAGTTCGCGGTCCGGCGCCTGCAGGCCGCCGAGCATCAAATAGACCTTCAGCGCCTCGTAGACGAAGGCAGGCTCGTTGATGCGCGCATTGAGCTGCTCCTCCAGGCGATACAGCAGGCGCGGCCGGAACATGCGCTCGAGCGCCGTATGATAGGCCGCCTTCGAGGGCGACATCAACCGCGCGTGCTGACTGAGCCCGTATCGAGCCGACAGTGGCACCGGCTCGTTGCGCGACCCATAGCCCGCCGGAGCGTTGCGCAGCCGGTAGAGCAGCGGCAGCACCTTGTCGAGATCGTGATCGGCGATCAGTGTCTGCTTGATGAGCGGTGCTCCAGCGGACGCATACTCGCTATCCGCCTGCAGGCTCTGCTCGATCAAATCGGAATTGCGCTTGTAGCTGGTTAGCCACGCCGCAATCAGTCCGATCGAGACCAGGCCAATCAACGAAAACGCTGCGGTTTTCAACATCAGTGCGCGGCGCACCGCGGCACGGTCGGTCGAGACCCAGTCAGCCTCACCGATGATGACCTTGGAAATCAGATCGGCGAGGAAGTAGCTCTTGCCCGTGCCCGAATAGGATCCGGAACCGACCTCCTCCGCTCCGAACGTACGCGCCAGTGATCCGATCAATTGGTCGATCGGCGTGCCTTGCTGCGTACCCGAGGTGAAATAGAACCCGCGCAGGTTTGCGTTCACGTGATAGCGCGTCGGTTCGAATATCTGGTTGAGGAAGTCGTGGATCTGGGGCTTGAGCCGCGCCATCTGAGCCGGGAATCCGAACAGTTGCACGCGGTGCTGCGGCGTCGGCTCGTCCTGCAGACGGTCGAGCGTCTCCTCGCTCAGGCGCTCCAGCAGACGGTCGAACTCGACCGGGATCTGCCCCACCAGATTCTGGGTCTTATCGGCGGTCTGGAACGTGGCGCCCCATACCTGACGGCGGCCGGCTTCGCCGAGGTAGGCGAAATATTCGGTGAAACCGGCAACGAGATCGGTTTTGGTAAATAGCGCGTAGACCGGGAAGCTGACCTTGAGCCTCTGGTGAAGCTCAAGGAGGCGCATCCTGATGGCGTCGGCATGAAGCGAGAGCTCCTGCTTCGGCAGCGTCAGCACGTCTTCAATGCTGATGGCGACGAGGACGCCGTTGATCGGCTGGCGCGACCGGCTTTTCTTCAGGATGTCGAGGAATGCCAGCCAGCTGTCCTTGTCGGCCTTGCTGTTGGAATCCTGGGTGGTGTAGCGGCCGGCGGTATCGATCAGCACCGCTTCCTCGGTAAACCACCAATCGCAGTAGCGGGTCCCACCGACCCCGGCGATCGCCGCCGGCGTCGCCCCGCGCGCGAGCGGAAATTTGAGCCCGGAATTGACCAGCGCCGTGGTCTTGCCGGCGCCGGGCGGACCGATGATGACGTACCAGGGCAGATCGTAGAGATAGCCCGACTTGTTTCCGCTGGCGGTCTTCAGCGTCGCGAGCGCGTCCTTCATGCGCTCCTTGAGCACCGGCTCGTCGCTGACGGGCTGATCCGCACCTGCGATGCCGTTGGCGATCTCCTTGGCATTCTTGCGCCGCTTGAACAGATTGAGGCCAATGATTCCTGCCACGGCCGTGGTGAGCAGCAGAATAGCGATCTGGCGGACGATATGGTTCTCCAGCGGCCGCCAGTCGCCGAACGCGATGAAGGGACCGGCGAAATAGATCACCGCTCCGAGCGAGCTGAGCCCGACTCCGTAGAGAACAATGCGGAGAATGTCCTTGGCGAGCATCTAACGGTACCTGTCGCAAACCGCGTGAACTGGCGGCATCTGCTTATTCGCTGCGTTCGATAAAGATTTCGACGCGCCGGTTCTTGGCGCGTCCCTCAGGTGTCGTATTGCTGGCGATTGGCCCATCGGCTCCCTTGCCCTCGACGTCGACGCGCGAGGCATCGGTCAGGCCAGGCTTCAATGCGGCGGCAACCGCCTTGGCGCGTTCGACCGACAACTCGAAGTTCGAAGGGAACCGCACCGTGCGGATCGGCGAACTGTCGGTATGACCGACGACCCGGATACGTCCCGGCTCCTTGTCGAGGGTTGCGGCGACGCGGACTGCGACCGGCTTGAAGCCGTCGAGGATGGTAGCCTGCCCAGACGCAAACAATGCCAGGTCACAGACCCTGATCACGATGAAGCTCGCGGTCTGGTCCGCCGTCATGGCACAGGCCGTATTCTCCTTCGCCAGCGCGTTGCGGATGCGCTGCAACTGGGTGATGCGGTCCGGTGGCGGCGGTGGTGGTGGCGGAGGCGGTGGCGCAACGACCCGCCGCTTGAGCTCGATCGGGCCGTCCGGATGAAGCGCGAGCGCCACCTCGGCAGCATTCTCCGCCCGGCCGGCGAGCAGCGTCCGCAGGACGAAATAGGACCCGGTCAGCAGCGCGGCGATCACGGCCGCCACCAGCCAGACTGGAACACGCAGACGCTGCCGGCGACCAGCCAGCGCCTGCCCGCGCCAGTTGGGCGACAGGTCGCTCACCGTCTTGGGCCGGACCCGACGCAACAGTTCATAGAGGTTGCGCTGGATCACCTGCAGGTTCGCAAGCCCGCCTGCCGATGTGCGGTGAATGCCCTGAAAGCCGAGCGCCAGGCAGGCGTGCTGAAGCTCGAGCACCGGATAGTTGACCAGCGGATCGGCCTTCAAATGGTCAAGTATCTCGAAGAAGCGGACGCCGCCGACCCGCTCGCCGAAGAACCGGCTCAGCATCGAGTATTGCGTCCAGACGTGGCGCTCCTCGGTCGGGATGTGCTGCACGATATCGTCGGCCGTGGCGCACAGGATGTACTTCGCTGTGTTGGCCTGATGTTCGGAAATGCCCGCTGAACGGATATCCTTTTCAAAAAACTTGATGGCGTCGGCGACCTGCTCCATCAGGCTCGCGAATGACGCACGCATGAGCGCCACCCGCAACCGGCCAAGCAGTTGCAGCAATGGGCCCGCAGCGCGCATCACCGGATTGGCATTTGGCGCGACCAGATCGTCGACGCGCAGCGGCGGACCGGGCGGCAATATCGGCTGCGGCGCCTGGCTTTGCGCCGGCGTCGAGATCCATTCCTCCGCCGGATGGCTGGTCGGCGGGGTGGCGTAACCCGAGCCCTGCGGGATGGGAGAAAAGGATGGCGGCGCGGGCGAAGGCGCGCCGGGAGAAGGAACGGGCGACGGCGAATAGGCCGGACGTGCTGCAGGTCCCTCGCCCGCCGGAAGCTGCGGGGTCGGCGCCGGCGGCAACTTCCCGCCGGGGTTGGGACGGATGATCGTCCGTTCGCCCCGACCGAAAGGATTGACCGGCTTGTCCCTGTCGCTCATGGCCTGTCTTCCAGGATGGCCCAAAGGTACAGCTCAAGCTCCGGCCAGTCGCCAGAGAAATGCATCCCGATTGAGGCCGCCGTGCTGAATTCGGGCCACAGCGGCGACTTGCGGTCGAGATAGAAATACACGTGGTCCGTGATGGCCCGAATGTGCGGCGGCGGCGTCGGCAAATGCACCAACGTCAGACCTGGCAGGTTGGCGTGCACGATCTCGTTCATCTTGGTATTCGGCCCGACCTTGAAAAGGTGCGGGAAATCGTTCTGGATCTCCACGAGCGGCCGCCGTGCGGCAACCTCCAGCACCAAGGTCGCATTTCGGAACAGCGCCCGATCGCGGATCGGCGACACGAACGCATTCTGCGCGCGTTCGATGATCTCGAGGCGAATCGCCCGCCGGCCCAGCCGCGCGCTCAGGAAATCCTGGATATCGCTCACCAAGGGTGTGAAGACATTCTCGAGATCGTCGTGATCGTACGCCGGATAGTTACGCGCGCGCCGTTCCGCCGTGGCAAACGTCGCAAGCTCACCCGCGAACCTCAGCAACTCCTCGTACAGCCGCTCGGGGTGCACGCTGCCGGAACGCTGAAAATGAGTCAGCACGGGAATGGTGCGGTTCAGCACCTGCAGCACCAGATAGTCGACGCTCTGCAAGCCGCCGCCGGACGACGGATCGACCGCATAGCGCGCCAACTCGTCGAGCTTGGTCTCGACCCAGCCGATGATGCGATTGAGCCATCCCTCGATGATCGGATGGGCGGCGCAGACCAGCATCGGCGGCACGAACTTGTCGTCGAACAGGATGTTTTTGTCGCGCACCTCCAGGATGCGCGCGATACCGAGACCCATATATCCGGGCTTGCTGGTCTTGCGCAGTTCGAACGACAACCGCGGATAGGCTATGTCGATCTCTTCTTCGATGCGCAGCGCGGAAGTCGAGTCGATGAAGGTCTCCGAAGTGCGAACATAGCGACTGGCGCTATCGCTGCGGTCCTCGTCGACCTCGCGGGTGTTCGGCGCCGCGACCGGCATCATGAGCCAGACGATCTGGCCTGCGGCCGAATCCGGTACTTCGATCGCTTCAGGAATTGAGCTGTCCGCAGGAATGTCGAACGGCGTTCCGTCCGGCATGACGCCGGACGCGTTGCGCACCGCGAATTTGCTCTGCTCGGTAAGGTCCTTATCGATCTCGAGCTGGGCAAATCCCCAAGGATACGGCGTTGTGTAGCGAACGCGCTTTTCCAGCAAATGTTCGATGTAGCGATCGTTCTGCTGCAGATGATGCGGCCGCAGAAACAGACCTTCTGACCAGAAAACCTTGCTGTACCAAGACATTCCATCCACTCAGCAATTGTCGGCGACTGCGTGGTCGCCGATAGTTCACTTTGACCCGGCCTTGTCGGCGCGGTCGTAATAGTTCGAGAAATGCAACATAAAGGTATCGATCGGCGCGCTGCTGTCGCGGCCTAGATGCGCCTTCCAGCGCGTCAGGAATTCGTCCCAGAGTTTGCTTTTGTTCGTGCCGAGCCAGGAGCTTGCGCCACGCTGAAGCTCGAGCTCGCGTGCCATCAGCGTTGGATCGATACCAGCGATCAGCTCATGGACCGCGTGCTGCATCGCCATGTACGTCTTCAATTGATGTGACTTGAGATCACCGAAGCCCTGTGCGAAGGCGCGTTGCGCGTCGAGGTAGCTACGCGTCGGCGGTCCGAACAGAATGCGCATCGCCTCTTCCGAAGTCGGCGAGAATTTCAACGGATTGTTCTCGATGGCCTGGACTGTGGTCTGACTCGTGCTGCGGGCTAGTTGCTTCGCCTGGGTTCGCGCCTGCAACAGCGCCATCAGATTGTCGACGGTCACCCGCAAGATGATACCAAGCTGTTCAGCGAGTTCGGCATCGGTCTGGTTGGCAAAGAAATTGTCCGGCAATCCGGCAGCGCGCGCCACCAGCAGCGCAAACTCGGTACCGCCGACCGGCATGGCGGTAACCGGTCCCTCGTCTGCCGGCGGCGCCGGGCGGGGCATCTCAGCCCGCGACGGCGATAGCGGCTGGGCAGGCGCCGGTTCATCATCCGTCCACACCGATGGCCGACGCGGGGTCGGCATGGCGGGCGGTCGCTCGACTGGCGGTTTCGGCGCGACGACCGGACCGGCGGCCCAGCTCATGTCATCCCGCACGGACGGCTGGTAGGGAGGCATTGCCGATGAACGTCGAACGGGATCCACGCCCGGGGCCGGGATGCTCGCCGCCCAATCCAGGAACTCCGGATTGACGGGCCGCGCGGCCTCGCGCGGCGTCTTCAAGTGTTGCGGGTCGATCGGCGGCGGCACGTCCCGATCTGCCGCCCAAAGCTCCTGGTAATTCGCATGCTGCCGGACCGGGGGTGCGTGCAGTTGCGCGTCATGGTTGGGGGCGGCCCCCCCAGCCTCATCCTCCAGCGAAACTCCAATGATGTAATGGCCAATGGTAAGCCGATCGCCGTCACGCAGCCGGTGCGGCCCCCGCATACGCTGATCGGCGCCATTGAGAAAAGTCCCGTTCGTCGAGACGTCGTGCAGCCAGTAGCCGCCATCGCGAAAGTGAACCTCGCAATGCTTTCCCGAAATCATGCGCGCCGGATCCGGCAGTGTCCAATCGAGGTGACGGTCCCGGCCAATGTCGATCGAACGCCTGCCGGTGACCGAAAATGACACAGGGCCGCCGTCGGGAAGGTTCGGTTCGTTCTCGATATGAAAGCGAAGCACCATCACATCGTCTCGTTAGCGTGCAGAACGCGGTTCGCCGCGCGCTAATTGAATACCATCCTCTAGGCATGCCGTCATTATCCGGTCCCGGGAGTCACGGGAGAGCCGGCAAAGGCCGATCAGCAGGGCTGCACGCACCGCCCGCGCGGCTTGATCCGGCTTGGCTTCGACCGGCGCAAATTCCGCGGGAACCACGCTTCCACCGGACCAGCCGGCCGCCAGCGCCAGCCACGTCGCCGGCTGCTCGGGGTCGTTGGCATTGCCGACGGCGAGCGCCTTGTTCCGGGATTGCTCATCCGATTGGCGGACCCAGGTCTCCGCGAAATTCAGCGACCTGCTGTCGTTGGCGTCGAAATGGTCGAACATCCGTCGCAACGAGCGGCAGCCCCAGGCAACAGCCACACGCCTAGGCAGAAGATAGGCGCAAAACGATACGGCCTGATGCCAGTTGCGCGCGTCGGTGGCCTGCTCAAGGAAATCCAGTGAAGGCTTCCCGGCATCGGCCTTGCCGACGTCATGGCGCGCCATGGGATAGGCTTGAAGCAGATCCTGAACCGTGGCGAACCGAACCTGACCCATGATCGTCAGCCGACAAGAGTTGGAGTGCCGTGGGCGACCAGCGGACCGCCGGCTGAAAGCGCCATGGCGGCCTGCGCCGTCATGGCGATGGTCGGCGCGTTGATGATGATGCCCCCCGGGGTCAGAATAATCTGGCTCGGACCAACCTGCAGGGTGATGTTGGCATTGGCCGTCAGCGCGATGCTGATGCCCGCGTTGACAGACTGGTCCATGGCCAGCGTGACGTGCTGACCGCCCAATTCGATATCCAGCTTGTCATTGCCGTTCTTGAGCGTGGTCTTCCGGGTGTCACCGCCGAATGCAGCTTCACCGATGGTCCTCGTCTCGGTGTCGCGGACCGTCACGTCGTGGTCCTTCTCGGCATGCACCGTGATCTTCTCGGATCCCTTCTTATCCTCGAAGTTCCACTCGTTGAAGCCGCCGCCACCCTTGGTCGAGTCAGACTTCAATCCGGCAATCGTCTTCTTCGACGGCAGATCGTAGGGTAACTTGTATTCGTCGTTGTACACGGTGCCGATCACCAGGGGTCGGTCCGGATCGCCTTCGAGAAATTCGACGACGACTTCCTGTCCGACGCGCGGAATGATCTGACCGCCCCAGCGCTTGCCGGACCAGACCTGGGCCACGCGCAATCGGCACGATCGCTTCTTCTTGCGATCCCAGAAAAACCGGACATAGATTTCGCCCAACGACTCGACGTCAATTTCCTCGCTCGAATTGTCGTCTTTGGTCACCACCTTTGCCGTCTGGATGCCGTTGATCCTCGGCTTCGGCGTCATCATCGGCGCTCGAAACGGCCGGTCGCTTGGCAGAAACTCGAAGCTACCGAAATAGACATGTTGCCCGGCATCACTGGGACCGCCAGTGCGGTAGGATTCGATCGAGAACGAATGCGTTGCTCGCACCACGAGATATTCGACGTTCTGCGAGTCCTTGGCGTGCTTTTCGAGCTTCGTCAGCCCGCCGGGGAACAGGTTGACGGCGTCGCCGTTGCCGCGGCGCCGCCGATCCATCGCCTGCTCGGCCTGGAGCTGGATCTTCGCGTAGCGCTCGCCGTCGGACTTTTCCTTGAACTTGCCAGGATAGTCGTAAAACTCCATCTCTGACCTGGTGTAATGCTCGGAGCCCTTGGCATCGCTGATCATCTGCGCATTGGGCTTCTGGTAGTTGTAATCGTTGAGCTCGATCTTGCCGGTACGAAACCGACGCTCCGAGACCCATTCGTAGATATGCTGCTCGCCTCGACGGTCGGCACCAGTCAGCGGGATGTAGGGAATCGTGGCAAGCCCGTTGATCGGGCTGTGCGACGACTTGGAGTCCGCAAGCACCAGCGTGTGCTTTCCGCCATCATGCTTGAAGAAATAGTAGATGCCGTGCTGTTCCATCAGCCGGCAAACAAAGTTCAGGTCGGTCTCGCGGTACTGAACGCAATACTCGAGCTTCGGACAGGAGCCCTCTTCGGTCAGCTTGGATTCATAATCTGTGAAGCCGCGCTCATTGAAGACCTCCTTGATGATGTCGGGTGCCTTCTTGTCCTGAAAGATCCGGCAATCGGTGGTGCGCGACAACAGCCACAACCAGGGCCTCAGGACGATCCGGTAGCTGAAATAGTCGTTCTTCACCCCGAGCCACTGGGCTTCCGTAAGGATGCCACTGAACTCGCGTTCCTTTTCATGCAGCTTGATCGTCAGCGTGCACTGCTGGCCGATCGCACGATCGAAGTCGAGGTCGGCATCCTCGCTGAGACACTCGATACGATACTCGAACAGTTCGCTGAGGCCTTCCGAAGCCTCGAACCCGACAAAAACCAGAACGTCCTTGCCGAGAGGCGTCTTGAGTTCGCAGAGGCGGGTATCCTGGGTAAGCTGGCCCATGTGGGCTTAAACTCCCTCCTTCGATCGCATGATCGGCTGCAAGTGCAGATCAGGCGTCATGCAAGAATCGCGGAAGTCCTGCCGCCACTGGCAATGCCGGAAAGTCCGCCCGGGGGCCGCCCCTCCTGACGCGCCACAGCAGCCGTCAAAGGAACCACCCCGGCCCTCAAGTAGTCGGCTCCAAGAGCTTGCCGGTTCACGCGAAAATGTCATGATCGTCCGGAATGAACCGGGACCTGCAAGGGTCTAACCCATAAGTCATCGGATCATGATCCCCCTGCGTGATCCGCCAGATGCCAATGGCTCTGCAGAGGGCCATGGCCGAGGAGATATGGACGATCTCGCATGCTTGATGTCATCGCCCTGACGCAGCCAATAACGGCCAACGATCCCTGCGGGCCGGATCTCGACGCCGTCGGAGACGTCCAATATCTCAACTTCTTCGCATCTGCGGAATCCCTGCTGCCAATGTCGTTCTTCGAAGTCGTCAACGCCAACGGAGAGCGCGGGCGCTTCGATCCGAAGGCGGTCGATTTTGCCGGCCAGTTCGCCGCCGCACAGCCCCTTCTGGCTCGTACCCGCGATCTGCGCCTGAACATGCTGCTCGCCAAGTTCTCCATCCTCAACCGCGATCTCGACGGCTTCCTTAGCTGCCTGAAGGCGACAAATTTGCTGCTGCGCGAGCAATGGGAAGCTGTGCATCCGAGGGGCGAGGACGGCGACTTTGCGCTTCGTGCTGTCACGGTCGAAGCGATCGACGTGTTTCCGACCGTGATTAACCCGCTCCAATTCCTTCCCCTGATCGAAAACCGCAGGCACGGCAGCCTCAACTACCGCGCCTATCAGGTTGCCAACGGCGAAATTTCCGCCGGCGACGCCGATATCGACGGCCCCGATCTCGCGACCATCGAACGCATCGTCAGCGAAACTGACCTCGACACACTCAAGAGCACCAGCACACGGTGCTCCGCGGTCGCCGCTGAAATTGCAGACCTCAAAGCGATCTGGCACGAAAAGTTGAACTCGGGGCAACCCATCAGCCTCGACAGGCTCTCCGCGATGGTTAACGGCATGGCCGCGTGGCTTGCGGGCCTTGTCGCCGCGCGTGATCCGACCGCGATCGCCGCTCCTGCGGGAGAAGATGCGGCTTCCGTCGATGCGCCAGTTCCGCTTGACGCGACCGGCGCACTCGCTTCCTCGGCGCAGGCCTCCGCGGCGCTCGCGGCGGCGGCCGAATATTTTTCGCGAATGGAACCGTCCAACCCGGCGCTGTTGCTGGTGCGACAGGCGCAGGAGATGGTCGGCAAGTCATTCATTGAGGTGATGCGGATGCTGGTGCCCTCACACGTGGAGAGCGCTGCGATCAACATCGGGCGGGACAAGGTTTTCAACCTGCCGATCGAACGGATGGCGGAGCTCGCGACCTCATCTTCGCCCGCGCTCGAGACCGACAATCAAGATATTGTTTTTTCAGTAGAAAACAGAGCGCAGGCTTTGGCCCTGCTGGCGAAGGTCGCGGCGTTTTTCCGCACCGCGGAGCCATCCAGCCCGATCCCGTTCTTGGTCGACCGCGCGCGCGATCTTGCACAGCGAGACTTCCTCAGCCTTTTGAATGACGTCCTGCCCGAGGGCGCGCTGAAAACAATCGACAAATCGCATTGAACCCGCGTTTCCCTCGAAGGGACTAACTGGACATAAGGAAGCTTTGCCGACCGCGAGTTGAAGCACCTTATCAACCTGCGTCGCGCAAGTCGGCCTCTCAAGCGATTTCGTAAAGAGGGAACCCATGGCTACCGATAGCGGTCAAAAATTCATTCGACGCAACCGCGCACCGCGCGTGCACATCACATACGAAGACCCCTACGACGCCGAGCGGCTGATCGAGTTGCCGTTCGTCATGGGCGTCCTCTCTGACCTCTCCGGCAATAACCCCGGCGTCGAGAAGGCGAAGGTCGAGGAACGCAAATTCCTCGAGTTCGACATGGACAATTTCGACAACCGCATGGCGGCAATCCAGCCTGGCGTGACGGCGCGCGTCGCCAATCGTCTCACCGATGGCTCGGACGAAAAACTCTCAATCAACCTGCGCTTCAACAAGATGTCCGACTTCACGCCGGTCGCGGTCGCCCGCCAGGTACCGGCTACGGCCAAGCTTCTCGAGGCGCGCGAACAGCTCGCCAACCTGCTGCGCTACATGGATGGCAAGGTGGCCGCCGAGGATCAGCTGAAGAAACTTCTCGCCGATCCTCAACTAATGGCCGCGCTGCGAGAGCGCGCGACGAGCGGCTCTACCGAGCCCGGCACTGAGAACTAAGGGGAGGAATGGGGACCATGGCAAAGGAAGCTGGTCGTAAAGAGGCCATTACCCAGGTCGGAACCGTCGAGGCGGACGAGTTTGCTGCTCTGCTGAAGCAAAGCTTCAAACCGCGCACCGAGCGTGCGGCGACCGAAGTCGAAAACGCGGTATCCACGCTCGTTCAAGAAGCGTTGAAGGACACCAGCGTCATCAAGTCGGACGTGCTCGACACGATCGAGGAGATGATCGCGCGGATCGACCAGAAGCTGACCGCGCAGATGAACGAGATCATTCACGCACCCGAGTTCCAGGCGATCGAAAGTGCCTGGCGCGGTCTCCACTACCTCGTCTTCAATTCCGAGACCGACGCCAGCCTCAAGATCCGGGTGATGAACGTCTCGAAGAACGAGCTTTATCGGAACCTGCGGCTTTACCCCGATGCGCGCTGGGATCAGAGCCCGCTGTTCAAGCAGATCTACGAGTACGAATTCGGCCAGTTGGGCGGCGAGCCGTTCGGCTGCCTGATCGGCGACTACTATTTCAGCCACCTCCCCACCGACGTGCAGTTGCTGCGCGATCTCAGCAAGATCGCAGGCGCCGCGCACGCCCCGTTCTTCAGCGGCGCCGAGCCGACGCTGATGGGGATGGACTCGTGGACCGAGCTGTCCAACCCGCGCGACATCGGCAAGGTGTTCGACACGCCGGAATATGCCGCATGGAAGGGACTGCGCGATCAGGACGACTCGCGCTATCTCGGCCTGTGCATGCCACGAGCGCTGGGTCGCCTCCCCTACGGCGCCAAATCGGAGCCGGTGGAGGAGTTCGCCTTCGAGGAGGAGACGGACGGTCACACCGGTGACAAATACGGCTGGATCAACGCCGCGTATGCGATGGCAGCCAACATCAACCGCGCCTTCAAAGAGTTTGGCTGGTGCACGCGCATCCGCGGTGTGCAGTCCGGCGGCGAGGTCATCAACTTGCCGACGCACACATTCCCGACCGACGATGGCGGCGTCGACCTGAAATGCCCGACCGAGATCGCGATCAGCGATCGCCGCGAGCACGAACTTGCGAAGGCGGGTCTCATCCCGCTGATCCATCGCAAGAACACCGACAAGGCCGCCTTTATCGGCGCCCAGTCGCTCTACAAGCCGAAGAAATATTTCGGCGAGAAGGGCGTGGATGCAACCGCGTCCGATAACTTGTCGTCACGACTGCCCTATATGTTCGCCGTTTCCCGCTTTGCGCACTATCTGAAGTGCATGGTTCGCGACAAAATCGGATCCATGAAGGAGAAGGATGAGCTGACGGTCTGGCTGCAGACTTGGATCAACGAGTACGTTGATGCCAACCCGGCCCTGTCGTCAGAAGCTCAGAAAGCGCGCAAGCCGCTGGCCGCTGCGAAGGTAGAGGTCATAGCAAACGAGGAGAACCCGGGATATTACAACGCGCGCTTCTTTCTCCGTCCACACTTTCAGTTGGAGGCGATGGACGTCGGCCTCAGTCTGGTTTCACGCCTGCCAGGCCCCAGCTCCTGACGCCGCATCATCGCAACCGTGAACATACAGAAATTTGAGAGGACCACGCTATGGCTGTCGACATTTTCCTGAAACTCGATCCGATCAAGGGCGAGTCGCTGGACGACAAGCACAAAGACGAAATCGATATTTTGAGCTGGTCGTTCGGCGAGAGCCAGACCGGCACTTTCCACAGCGGTTCGGGCGGCGGCGCCGGCAAGGTCAGCGTCCAGGACCTCCACTTCACGCACTTCGTCGACAAGGCCACGCCGGAACTCTTCAAGGTTTGCGCGAACGGCAAGCACATCGACACGGCGATCCTCACCGTCCGCAAGGCGGGCGAACATCCGCTGGAATATCTCAAGATCGAGATGAAGCACGTTCTGGTCACCAGCGTATCGACGGGCGGCTCGCACGGCGAAGAGCGTCTGAGCGAAAACGTGAGCCTGAACTTCGCGAAGGTCAAGATGACCTACAAGACCCAGACGGACAAAGGCGGCGGAGGAACCTCGCCGACGTTCGGCTGGGACGTTCCCGCCAACAAGGAATGGGTCTGATTTTCAGCTCCTCGCCTGGCGCCGGTTGCGGGTAGCGCGAACGGCGCCAAGCGCTGCGATTTTGATCGTACCTCTCGTCCGGCCCGGTCGAGGCCGTCACCTCGGCGACGAACTGGCGCCCTACCGAATTGCGTGCGAGCCGGGCGTCATGGGGACCGTAAATGACCATTACACCCAAGCGGGATCGGCTCTCTCCTCCATTGATGCTGGCGTTTCGCTCAGCTCATGAAGCGCGCGATGCGCGCAAGAAGCTCAATCTGCGCGATGAGTTCGGCGAGCGGATCATTGCCGGGCGACGCAGCGCGGGTCGATTTCCGGTCTCGGAAACGCTGCTCCGGCGCGAGGTTTCCCATGACCTTGAAACGCTCCTCAATACCATCGCTCTGGAATCCACTCTGGATCTCAGCGCCCGGGACTGCGTCCGTACATCGATCCTGAACTTCGGTTTCCCCGATATTGCTCACCGTTCGATCGACGAAGTCACCGACGATGAGCTCACCGACGCGCTGCGCACGACGCTGACGACTTATGAACCAAGGTTGGATCGCAAGACGATCCGGGTCCGCCGCGACGGCTCGGTTGGCCCCGAACAGCTCAAGCTGCGCTTCATCGTTCACGCCGATCTGAAGGCCGAGCCACTCAACGTTCCCGTGGAATTCGTCGCTGACGTCGACCTCGACAGCGGCGACATCCAAATCAACCGACTCTAGCATGAATCGCGAATTCCTGGATTTCTACAATCGTGAACTGTCACTGCTGTACGAGCAGGCAGGAGATTTCGCCGAGGAATATCCCGGCATCGCAGAGCGCCTCGGCGGCCTGATCCGGGATCGCTCGGATCCGATGATCACGGGGCTGCTGGAAGGCGCCGCGTTTCTCGCCGCCCGCGTCCAGCTCAAGCTCAAGCACGAATTCCCGGAATTCACCGCGAACCTGCTCGAGCAACTGGTTCCGAACTACCTTGCCCCTACCCCGTCGGCCATGCTGGTTACGGCGCGGCCACCTTATGCCGACCCTGCGCTACGCGATGGAAGGAAGATTGTGCGCGGCGCCTATTTCGACGCCGCCTACCGCGAGCGAGAGCGAAGTCTTTCCTGCCGATTTCGACTTTGCCGCGATATCGTGCTCTGGCCGTTTGACGTCACCGGCGCCGAGTACTTCTCGACTGCAGGCGCGCTGCAGGCACTTGGGATTCCGGTCGGCGGCGACGTCATCGCCGGGCTGAGGTTGTCGTTGACCCATCGTACCGCGGCCCGGCTCGACGAGGAATTGCCGGACGCAGAGGCCCGAGCCAAACCGGAACTCTGGTTTGCAGGCTGCCGCGTGAGCGAACTCCCGATCTACCTCTCCGGCGCGGAATCCGACGCCATCGCGCTTTACGAACAATTGATCTCGAATTGCAAGGGCGTTTACTTCCGCCATCTCGACGACTTCGGCGACCCGGTGGTCACTCGTGCCCCCTATGACTGCGTGCAGCAAGTCGGCTTCGACGAGAACGAGTCTCTGTTTCCCAACGACAACAGGATCTTTCGCGGCTCGGAGCTGTTGCGGGAATATTTCATGTTTCCACGCAAGTTCCTCGGTATCAACCTGACGGGACTTCGAGCCGTGATGCCACGGCTGCGCAGCAAATCGATCGATATCGTCTTCGCCTTCGACGAACACGATTCGCGGCTTGCCGCCTCGGTACGCCCCGATACCTTCAGGCTCTATACTGCGCCGGCGATCAACCTGTTCGAGAAGACGAGCGATCGCATTCCCGTCAAGTCTAATACCCATGAGTACCATGTGGTGCCCGATCGCAGCCGCTATCTCGAGTACGAACCGCACCAGGTGCTCGAAGTCTACGCCCACTTTCCGGCAGAGAAGGACAAGCGACCGGTACGCCCGCTGTATTCGGCTGCTGTCGATCGGACCAGCGGATCGGTCGAGGGGCTTTATTTCACGATCCGCCGCTTGCCCCGGCGCCGCACAGTGGAAGAGAAGACGTACGGCGCATCCTCCGACTACACCGGGACGGATATGTTCCTGTCGCTGCTCGAGCCCGGCGAACTGAGCGGCGAAGGATCCGTTGCCGAACTCAGCGTGAAGGCACTGTGCTCCAACCGACACCTCACCGAGCACTTGCCGGTCGGCCAGGGCGGCGCCGACTTCCGCCTGCTGGACGATACCTCCCTTGATTTGATGTGCGTTGCTGGTCCCACCCGGCCGCGAGAGCCAGTGGTGGCCCAGATGCGGAGCCGCAGCGAGATCGCCAACAGCGGGATTGTCAGCTGGCGGCTGATCAACATGCTGAACCTGAACTATCTTGGCCTCGTCGAGCGCGGCGGCGGCAAGAACGCCGGAGCGCTGCGCGAGATGCTGTCCTTGTTCGCCGACCAGTTCGACGACGCCACGGAGCGCAAGATTCGCGGCGTACGCAGCATAGAGAGCCGCCCTGTCGTGCGCCGGGTGCGCGAGCGCACCGGCAGCGGCGCAGCGCGCGGCCTGGAGATCACCATCACGCTCGACGAGAAAGCATTCGAGGGCAGCGGCGTGTTCTTGCTCGGGGCTGTGCTGGAGCGTTTCTTCGCCGACTATTCGGGCTTCAACACCTTCACCCAGACGGTCATCTCGACGCCGGAGCGCGGCGAGATCATGCGGTGGCCGCCGCGTATGGGCACGCGGAGACCGCTGTGACGCTGATCGAGCAGATGAAGGCCGAGCCCTGGAGGTTCGATTTCTTCAATACGATGCGCCAGCTCGAGCGGGCCAACCCGGATCGGCCGCGGATCGGTGACAGTGCCGCACGCCGCGAGGAGTATATCGACCTCGGCCAAGTGCCCTATCTGGAGTTCCCCGCCTCCAACCTCGCGGCGGTCGACGACCAGAACGGCCGGCTCAGGATACTCGTCAAATTTCTCGGTCTCCTGGGGCCGCAGGGCGCGCTACCGCTAGCCACCACCGATGAAAGTCTCGGCTGGTGGCTGATGCGGGATGATGCCTTCCCGCGCTTTCTCGACCTCCTCAACGGACGCTTCCTGCAACTCTTCTTTCGCGCCTGGGCTGACGCGCGGCCAATCGCGCAGCATGACCGTCCGGCGGAGGATCGGTTCGTCGCCTATGTCGGCTCCTTCACTGGCCTGGGCTCCGACGTTTTCGCCGATCGAGACACTGTGCCGGACATGGCGAAGCTCAGCTTCGCCGGACTGATCGCACCCAGGGCGAAATGTGCGTCGCGGCTGACGCGATTCCTCCAGGGCCTGTTCGACGTCAAAGTCGAGATCGACGAATTTGTCGGCACCTGGCTCCTGTTCGACCCAAGTCACTGCAGCCGGCTTGGCGGGACGCATTCCCGGCTCGGCCGAGACGCTCTTCTAGGTTCACGCGTGTTCAGCGTCGAGGACAAGATCAGGGTTCGAGTCTTCGTCAAGAATTTTGCCCAGTACCAGCAGTTCCTGCCGACCGAAACCCCAAACCTGTCGGAGCCACTGGCGGATGCCATCTACTTCTATATCGGCGACGAACTGGAATGGGAGGTGGAGCTCGCCATTCCAGCAGGAGAGGTGGTCCCGGTCAGGCTCGGACAGAGCGGACGACTTGGATGGACCACCTGGGTCTCGCCGAACTGGACCTCTACGGAAGAATATCGCCGCGATGCCCGCTTTCAGCTCGGCGAGCGCTTGAGGACCCGTCGGAGCGCCGCAGCGAATCCTGCGGTGATTTGAACCTATCTACTACGCCGATCGCCTAACACTATGGGATTCGAAGCAGTTTCCTCTTGGTGCCAAGCATCTTGAGCAGGAGGGGCCACCGTGGCCGACATCAGCCTTGAAGCGGTAACAGGCAAGCTGAACCGGGCCGGCTACGATGCTTTCATACAGGCCCTGCGCCACGCCAAGAGCGCCGGTAACCGCAACGTCGAGCTCGCGCACTGGCTGTTTCATATCCTGCAGCAGGAGCGTACGGACCTCAGCCTTTCGGTGGATCATTACAAGCTCGACCGGTCACGGTTGTTGTCGGACCTCGCCGGAGTCATCAATGGGTTTCGCAAGAACGAGACCGACATGCCGGGCGTCGCCAATCCGGTCATCGATCTCCTCGATCGCGGCTGGCACTATGCGACGCTCTTCTTCGGCGAGACCCAGATCCGCACCGGCCATCTGCTGGTGGCAGGTCTGAAATCGAACGATATCCGTCGCACGCTGAACAACCTCTCGCAGGAATTCGCTAAGGTCAACGTCGACGCACTGGCCGCGGAGCGCCGCGCTGTCTGGGCCGGCTCCGACGAGGAGACCATGCGGCCGATGGACGGCTCGGGATTGGTCGGCGCCGGCACGGAGGGCGCGGACCAGGCCGGTCCCAAAGGAACGACACCGCTCGACCGGTTCTCCCAGGATCTCACCGCCAAGGCCAGGTCGGGTCAGATGGACCCAATTCTCGGTCGGGATGAAGAAATCCGTCAACTGATCGACGTGCTGATGCGCCGGCGACAGAACAATCCAATCCTTACTGGCGAGGCCGGCGTCGGCAAGACCGCCGTGGTCGAGGGCTTCGCCCAGCGTATCGCCGCCGGCGACGTGCCACCGCCATTGCGCAATGTAAGACTGTGCGCGCTTGACATCGGCCTGATGCAGGCCGGCGCCTCCATGAAGGGCGAGTTCGAGCAGCGCTTGCGCTCGGTGATCGATGAGGTCCAGAGCTCACCTTCTCCCATCATCCTGTTCATCGACGAAGCACACACGCTGATAGGTGCCGGCGGCGCGGCCGGTACCGGCGATGCGGCCAATCTCCTGAAACCTCCCCTCGCCCGTGGCACGCTGCGTACGATCGCCGCCACCACATGGGCGGAATATCGCCAGTATATCGAGAAGGACCCCGCGCTCACGCGACGCTTCCAGCCGATCCAGATCGATGAACCCAATGTCGAGACCTGCTGCGTCATGTTGCGCGGGCTACTCGGCCCGATGGAAAAGCACCACGGTGTTCGCATCTCCGATGCCGCAATCGTTGCAGCAGTCAACCTGTCGCACCGCTACATTCCTTCGAGGCAGTTGCCGGACAAGGCGGTCAGCCTGCTTGACACCGCATCGGCACGCGTCGCCATCAGCCAGAGCGCGACGCCGGCCCTCATCGAGGACGCCCGCGTCGCGATTACCGCTCGTGAGGCGGAAAAAACTGCGCTCGTCGCCGACGGCGATCTGGGGATCGAGGACAGCGAGCGCATTCTCGCGATCGACAACGACATCGTAGCACTGAAGCACAAGTTGGCGAGCCTCGAAGCCGATTGGGCCGCGGAACAGGAGCTCGTCAAGGACATCCGCAGCATTCGTGAGATCCTGTCCGAGCCCCACGAAGGCGAGGATCCGGCTGTCAGGCGCGAGGAGCTGCGTGGCAAGTTCGAAACGCTGGAGGGCATAAACCCGGAAAAGCGGATGGTCTATGCCCATGTGGACCAGCAGTCAGTGGCGTCCGTCGTGTCCGACTGGACCGGCATCCCGGTCGGCCGGATGATGCGGGACGAGATCGAAACCGTGCTGAAGCTGCCGGAGATTCTCAACCGCCGCGTCGTCGGCCAGTCCCACGGGCTGACAATGATCGCGAAGCGAATTGAGACCAGCCGCGCCAAACTGGACAACCCGTCGAAGCCCATCGGCGTGTTCATGCTGGCAGGACCGTCCGGCGTTGGCAAAACCGAAACCGCCCTGGCGCTTGCCGAGACCCTCTACGGCGGCGAGCAGAATATGATCACGATTAACATGTCGGAGTTCCAGGAGGCCCACACCGTTTCGACCTTGAAGGGTGCGCCTCCCGGCTATGTCGGTTATGGCGAAGGCGGCCGCCTCACCGAGGCGGTGCGGCGCAAGCCCTACAGCGTCATCCTGCTCGACGAGGTGGAGAAGGCCCATCCCGACGTCCATGAAATCTTCTTCCAGGTGTTCGATAAGGGAACCATGGAGGACGGCAACGGGCGGCGGATCGACTTCAAGAACACCCTGATCATTTTGACCACCAACGTCGGCACTGATCTGATCATGGGCCTGTCGCGCGACCCGAAGTATCGCAACGAGCCGGAAGAGCTCGCCAAAATGCTCAGGCCAGAATTGCTGAAGGTGTTTCCGGCCGCATTGCTCGGACGCATCGTCTCGATCCCCTACTTCCCGCTATCGGACGAGATGCTCGCCGGGATCGTCCGGTTGCAGCTCGACCGGATCGGGCGACGCCTCCGCGACAATCACAATGCGGCCTTCAGCTACGACGATGCTGTCGTGGAGCACATTGTGTCACGTTGCAACGATCCGGATTCCGGCGGACGCATGGTTGACAACATCATCACCAACACTTTGCTGCCTGAGCTGTCGCGCGAATTCCTCAGCAAGTCGCTTGCCAAGGAGGAAGTGAAGCAAGCACGGGTCTCGGTCGAGAACGACAAGTTCGCATATTCGTGGAATTGAGGACGATGAACATTCAAGCCGAGCATCGCCGCCCGACCACCGGCCCCACACCATATGACGAGGTTTACTACCCCGGTCACGTCTATGGGCTTACTCACCCCAACCACCTCGCAACCATTGCTGCCGTTTACGGTATGCAACCGGCTCCGGTCGAGCGCTGCCGAGTGCTGGAACTGGGCTGCGGCGTTGGCGGCAACCTGTTGCCCATGGCCTTTCAATATCTGGACAGCGAATTCGTCGGTGTCGACCTGAGCGGCGTGACGATCGAGCGCGGCCAGCGAAATATCGCGACATTGGGCCTGAGTAACATCAAGCTCCTGCATTGCGACATCATGAATGTCGACGCAAGTTTCGGGCAGTTCGACTACATCATCGCGCACGGCGTGTATTCATGGGTGCCACCGGCGGTGCGCGAGAAGATGATGACGATCTTCAAGCAGAATCTGGCGCCAAGCGGGATCTGCTACGTCAGCTACAACGCGCACCCGTTCTCTCATCTTCGCGACATGGTCCGCGACATGATGCGGTATCACACCCGCCGCCTCACCAGCATGAAGGAGAAGGTGGGACAGGCCCGCGCGATCCTGAAGTTCCTGAGCGAAGGCTCGAAGGCCAACTCGGTGCACGGCGCGGTGATGCGCGACCAGTGCAACCGCGTCCTCAAGGCCCCCGACGAGCTGCTGTTTCACGACGATCTCGACGAGAGTGCCGAAGCCTTCCTGCTGCACGAGGTCGTCGAGGACGCGGGCCGCCATGGTCTGCAATATCTGAGCGACGCTGATTTTTCCCGACGCTATCTCGCCGGCTATTCCGAGGAGGTTCGCGCAACGCTGCAACGCTTCCCGGAGAGCGAGTTCATGGCGCGTGATCAGTATCAAGACTTTGTCGACGGTAACGGGTTCCGTCGGACCTTGCTATGCCACGACAGCCTTTCGCTCTCACGCCGGATCGACGTCGATTTCGTCACCCGGTTCCATGTGCTGAGCACCACCAGCCCGGTTGATCCCGACGCCTGCGTGACTGACGATTCCGCGATGGAGTTCGAGAACCAGGACGGCAGCAGGGTCACGGCGACCAATCCACTCTTGAAAGCTGCGCACGTATGTCTCGGCCGGGCCTGGCCGTGCGCGTTGTCCTTTGACGAGCTGCTTGATGGCGCCCGTGCGCTTCTGGACGGCCGGCGGGCAGATGACGACCAGAAAGTGCTGACGGAGGCGATGTTCATCCTGGTCTGCAGCGGCGAGGTCTCCTTCCTGCTATCACGACCCTTTCTGTTGAAGGAAGCCACCGACCATCCGCAGGCGAGCCTGCTCGCGCGTAGACAGGCGCAAACGGGTCCCTTGGTCACCAACCTCCTCCACCAAACCGTGCAGTTGGAGGACGATCGAACCCGGGATTTCCTGCAGTTGCTCGACGGTGCCCGAACCATCGACCAGATCACTGCCGAGATGACCGAAAGATTCGGCCCTACCATCCGGGTGGACCAGAAGGACATCGCCGGGCAGCCCGCCGAGCCGTTACTGCTGTCAACGCGAGAAAGCGTTCAACGTTCGCTTGCGATGGTCGGTAAGCTTGGCTTGCTGGTCGCCTGACGGGTTCAATTGCATCGACCTGAAGCGAAGAAGTGGCAGCAAGGAGCCGCCTCTTGGAATGGAGACGGTTTCGGCGGATCAGCCATCGTGGGTGTATTGCTGGCCGAGGAGCCAACCGGTGACAATGCCGCCGGGGCCGCTGGCATAGACCGGATCAAAGCCGACACCTGCGCGCAGCATCCGCCATTCATGCTCGCCGACCCAGGGAATTCCGGGATCGCCCTTCTGATATTGCGACAGCAGCGTTCGGGCCACCTCTGCGGCATTGGCGTAGATCGGACCGTTGGCCCAACGAGGTCGCGGTAGGCCTGTCATGCGGCAATAGAGCGCTGTGCAGACGTAGGCGGACGCCTCTTCCGCATTGCCGTCAAGGCCGGTGCGCAACAGGTCGTAGGCGGCATGCAGGGCCTCGTGGACGATATAGGCCTCGTCCATCCGTCCCCTCGCCGACACGACCTCGAGCGTATTCGCTGCGACCGCTGTGCCGTCCGCTCGGGTTCGCGCGACATCGTTATATTGCGCTGCAACGCCTGCCGCGAGATCGGTCGGAATCCTCACGGTGACCTGTCCCAACCTGATCGCGCGTGCAACGTGATGGAAGGTTTGCGGCGCAATCGTCACGTGGCTGCCGCGGATCGGAAACCGGAAGCGGATGCGCGCGACCGCCGGGCCATTGAGTACGTCCAGCACCCTGCTCCGCAGTGACATTGGATGGTCCTCGCTGCTGACACCACCTCACGCATGTTTGTCGGCGTTTCTCGTTGGGGGGTTCAAGCGAATCTGCGCCGGCCCCCGAGATGATTTAGGCGAGGCCAGCGGCACCGTTCAGCGAGTCAGTTTTGAACCCGGCCTCCGCCGGGCCAGACCAATTGGAGACTAGGCTTGACTCGGAGGCGGCCCGCGATGACCACCAGTCCGACGACGACCGACACGTACCGGAAGATCGCGGCGCGGCTCACCATGTTTCGGCCGCAGATCGATCTCACGAATTACTTCGCGGGATCCAACCCGGATGTGCGCCTTTATGACGAAAAGCCCTACATCCGGCACCAGCTCCAGAAGTACGGTGTCGCGGCCGCAACGAACACGCTCGACGGCGTTACCTTCCTGCCGAAAAACTGGGAAGACCTGATCAAGAAGCTGCGCATTGCCAAGACGCCGGACGGATTCGACGCCTTCGCCGAAGGCAAAAGCCCGGAGAAGCCGTCGCATTGGGCCCTGGATCTGTCGATGGCCGCGACGATCGGCATCGGGTTTCGGGAGATCTGGCGCCCAAAGCTGTCCGAGAGGCCACTCTCAACACGAGACCTCCCAGGCCGCCACGGCTTTGGGCTCGGACGCCACCGCGGGCAGTGGAGCGACGCCTACAGTTCGCAGTTCGGTAAGGAACCGCAGCCGCAAGACATCACGTCGCTGCATTTCGCAGTAGCACCCGATCGGGTGAACGTTCACATCGACGAAACGGGCTTCGTGTTCGAGGGCGCGAACGGTGCACTCACGGTCGGGCCGAATTTCGCGCACCACGCCGGCAATGAGCTGTTCTGGAAGACCAGCCTACCACTGCCGCGCTGGGCGGCCGAACACATCGACCTGATCCTGCCGAACAGCGCGAATGACTTTTCGCGCCTGGGCATTTCGGTCGACATCTACCGGCGCAAGGACTTGCGCGTGACAGTCACCGGCTCCTGCGGAATTTTCGGCGGATTCGAGTGCTCGGGAACGGTGAGCATCAGCGGGACGCACAACCTGTTCGGTTCGAAGCCGAAGGGCGCGCGCTGAAGCGGAACGGGATTTGCGAGCTTTCGGACAGCTAGCGGCACTGCGAAGGATTCGCACTGCCAGCTCGGAACACTTGCTTACATTCCCTGTAGGAAGATTATGTGTCGCGATGATGAAAGAGGGGCGACCGCCTCTCTCGGGATACGGCAGGTAGGTGACGCAGAGACGCATGTCCCTGCGAGGCGCCATGGCGCCGACTAGACGAAGCTGGCAAAGGCGTCCCGTTGCGCCGTCGTCAGACGCAAGCCATGCTTGGTGCGCCGATCCAGGAAATCGCCGGGCCTTTTGGCCCATTCGGTCTCGCGCAGAAACGCGGCCTCACGTTCGTAGAAGTCTCCTCCGAAATGCCGGCCGAGATCAGCCGAAACGCGGGCCGGACCCAGCAGCTCGCGCGCCCGCGTGCCGTACAGGCGGGCGTAGTGGTGGACCAGCTTGCGCGGCAGATCGGGATATTCGCGGGCCAGCTGGACGATGAAGGCATCGAAGTCGCTGCCGATATCACCCCCCGGCAACGGCCGTCCCGCCGTCCAGGCCTGCGCCATCGTCGGGAACCACGGCTTGAGACGCTGCAACGCCTGCTCTGCGAGCCGACGATAGGTCGTGATCTTGCCGCCGAAGATCGAGAGCAGCGGCGGCGCCTCTGGCCCACCATGAACCTCGAAAACATAGTCGCGCGTCACCGCCGACGGATTGGCGGCATTGTCATCGTAAAGCGGCCGGACGCCGGAAAAGGCATGGACGATCTGCCGCTGGTCCGGGGGGACGCGAAAGTAGCGGCGCAACACGCCGAGCAAATAGGCGACCTCGCCGTCGTCGATCGCGACATCCTCCGCACGGCCGTCATAGGGGATGTCCGTCGTGCCGATCAGCGCCAGATCTTTCTCGTAGGGATTGACGAAGATGACGCGCTGGTCCTCGTTCTGAAGCAGATAGGCCTGCGCTCCGCTCCAGAATTTCGGCACCACGATATGGCTGCCCTTGACCATCCGCACATTGTGCGAGGAGTTCAGCCCCACGACATCCTGGACGACATCCTGGACCCACGGCCCGGCTGCATTGATCAGCGCGCGCGCCCTGACGATCTGCACCCCGCCGTCATCACCCTGCATCTCCAGCTGCCATGCGTCCCCTTCCAGGCGCGCGCGCAAGGCGCGGGTGCGAGGCAGGACGATCGTGCCGTTGCGCGCGGCATCGACCAGATTGAGGATCACGAGCCGGGCGTCATCGACCCAGCAATCCGAATATTCGAAGCCGCGGCGAAATTCGGGACGCAGCGGCGCGCCCTCAGGCGCATGCGTGAGATCGAGACCACGGCTCGGCGGCAGAAGCTTGCGGCCGCCGAGGTGATCGTAAAGAAACAGGCCGGCTCGAATGAGCCAGGCCGGCCGCTGCTTCGGCGAATGCGGCAGCACGAAACGCATCGGCCAGATGATGTGCGGCGCGGAGGCGAGCAGGACCTCGCGCTCGATTAAGGCCTCGCGCACGAGGCGGAACTCGTAATATTCGAGATAGCGCAGCCCGCCGTGAACGAGCTTGCCCGAGCGCGACGAGGTGCCCCCGCCCAGATCGCCCTTCTCGCAAAGCAGGACCTTCAGGCCGCGCCCCGCCGCATCGCGCGCGATGCCGGCCCCGTTGATGCCACCGCCGATAATCGCGATATCGACCAGCTCGTGATCCCTGCCCGCGTGCGGCGCAGTCTCGGTCATCACGTCCTGCTGCGCTTCTTCTCGACCCGTTGCCGCGCTGCCGCCTTTGCCGATGCGCCTGCCCTGCCCGGCTTCGGCTTGGATGCCTTGGGCTGCTGGAGCCCGTAGGTCGAAAATCCCTTCGCGGTGTCGGCGATCTCGGCTTCGCTGAGAATGTGCGGCGATCCCAAGGCAAGCGAGAGATAATATTGGCGAGCGATGGTCTCGAGCTCGACCGCCAGCCACATCGCCTTGTCGAGGTTGGCGCCAACCGCGATCATGCCGTGATTGGCCAGAAGGCAGCCGTTGCGGCCCTCGAGCGCAGCGAGCGCCAGCTCGGACAATTCCGCCGTGCCGTAGCGGGCGTAGCCGGCGCAGCGAATGTCATTGCCGCCGAACGCGGCCATCATGTAGTGGCAGGCCGGGATCGGCTTGCGTGCGATCGCAAGCACGGTCGCATAGGTCGAATGGGTGTGGACGACGCTGCCGACATCGGGGCGGCCGCGCATGATGTCGAGATGGAAGCGCCATTCGGTCGACGGCTGCAACGGTCCCTCCCAGGAGCCGTCATCGCGCGCGATCGGCATCGCGGCGATCATCTCCGGCTTCATCGCGTCATAGGGTGTCGCAGAGGGCGTGATCAGCATCCGATCCTCGTAGCGGGCGGAGATGTTGCCCGACGTGCCCTGATTGAGGCTCGATGCGTTCATCCACCGGCACTTGGCGATGATCGCCTCGCGCAACTGTCGTTCCTCGCGGGTCATGGCAAGATCCCTTTCGTCTTCAGCACGGATTGAGTGGCGGCTCGCCGGCAAGATAGCGGCGAACTTCTTCCGCCGCCTGATCGGCGGCAATGGTGACGGTGCGCAGCGAGGCCCCCGCAATATGGGGCGTCAGCGTGACATTGGGCAGTTGCAGGAGCGGCCAGTCGGCCGGCACAGGCTCCACGGCAAACGTGTCGAGCATAGCCCCGCCGAGCCGCCCGGCAGACAGCGCCTCGAACAGCGCCTGGTAGTCGACCAGGGGCCCACGCGCCGTATTGATGAAGATGGCGCCCGACTTGACCTGCGCCAGCGCCGCGCGATCGATGAAGCCGGTGGTCTCGGCGGTCACGCGCGCATGCAGGCTGATAACGTCGGCGCGCGCCAGGAGTTCGCTCAAACCAACATGCTCGACGCCGTCATTGCGATCCTGCGCGCTGAGCTGGACGTAGGGGTCCGTCACCAGGATCTTGCAGCCGAACGCCTTGAGCAGCTTAACCACGCGGGTGCCGATCGCGCCATAGCCGACGATGCCGACGGTCATCTCGCCGAGCTCGCGCCCGGTGCGATCGGCGCGATAGAGGTCGCCGCGCCATTCGCCGCCACGCAGGGATTCATGTCCGCTGCGGATCAGGCGCGTTTCGGCGAGAATGGCGCCGATGGTAAACTCGGCCACTGCGCTGGCATTGCGGCCGGGCGTGTTGACCACCAGCACCTTGTGATCGCGCGCGGCCTGCATGTCGATATTGACCGGGCCGCCGCGCGAGACCGCGATGAATTTGAGGTTCGGCAGACGCTGGAGCATCGATCGTGAGATCGGCGCAAGATGCGTCACCAGCAGCGCGGCGTCGCCAATGAAGTCGACGACCTCGTCGGGATCGCCCATGAACTCCTTCAGTCCATCGAGCTTGGATCCGGCATAGCCATGCTCCATCGGCTCGTCCGGCCATGGCTGCTCCAGAACGCGGAGGTCGATGGCATCGCCGCAGGCCGCCGTGATCCGTTCGGCAAAGACCTTCGGTAGCATGAAGCGGTCCCCGACGATGGCAATCTTGCTAGGCATGACCGGCTCCCGCACGCACGGCCGCGAGTTGCTTCCAGACCGGCCGCGCCGCGAGCCTGGCGTCCAGATAGGCCGGAAACAGCCGCCCATAATGCGATGCCAGTGCCGCGTCCGGCGTTTGCGGCGTCGCAAGATATGGCCGCACCCACACATCCGCGCAGGCCGTCATGTCCGGATAGAGGCCGGTCGCCACCGCCGCGATCATGGCGGCGCCCGCAGCCCCCGCCTCGCCGCGGCTACAGACGCGCACGTTGCATTCGAGCGCAGCGCCGAGGATCGCGCCGAGCGCGCGGCTGCGCGCTGCGCCGCCGGTGATGCGCACATCGCGCGGCAGAGCGCCCATGGCGGCGTAGCAATCGCGGGCGGCGAAGGCGAGCCCTTCCATGACTGCGCGCATCAGATCCCAATAGCCGTGACGGGTGCGCAGGCCCAGGAATTGCGCGCAGGCCTCGTGCGCGACGAAGGGGCCGCGCTCGCCGGCATCGGAGATGAAGGGATGAAAAAGCAGCTCGCCGGGATGCGCCTGCATGACCCGCTCATCGAGCCTCCCGATCAGGTCGGCGCGCGAGCGCGCGATACCCTCGGCGGCGAGCAGGTCGCGTGCGAGGTCCAGCAGCCAGTCGATGTTCAGCGTCGCCGCCATGTTGGATTGCATCTGAGCGTAGTGACCGGGGACCGGAAACGGCATGGTGTAGCCAGTCGCCTCGGCATTGAGGACTACCGCATCGGCGCTTGGCGCGAGGCGCATATGCATGCCGGTCGAGCCGATGATGGTGCAGCCGACGTCCGGCGCCGGATCGTAGAGGCCCGCGCCCAGCGCATTGCAGATCACGTCGACATAGCCGAGCGAGACCGGGACACCTTGCGGCAGGCCGATCTCGCGCGCTGCACCGGCATCGAGCGGATGCGTGGCCACGACGCCGTCGACGACGTCGGGAAACATGGCCATGCAATCGGCGATCCCGATCAGGCGGGCGGTTTCGGCGTCGAACCGGCGCTTGCGGAAATCGCCGCAGGAGAAGGTCGCCTCCGACGGATCGGTCGCGCGCTCGCCGGTGAGCAGGAAGTAGAGCCAGTCCTTGCAGTGGAAGGCGGTGCGGGCGCGCGACAGACTTTCCGGCGCGTGGGCCTGCAGCCATGCCAGTTGAGGCCCCTGCTGGCAGGCATTAAGGCCCGAGCCGGTTCGCCGATAGAGTACCTCGTTGCGTTCGCTGTCGCGGATCCGCTCGACGAGGCCGGCCGCGCGCGAATCCAGCCAAAGCAAGGCCGGTGCGACGGGACGGCCGTCGTCGTCGATCAGCCAGGTGCCGTCGCCCTGCCCGGTCACGGCGATCGCCGCGAGCCGCGACGCGAGATCGGGGACCGCCGCCACCAGGCCGCGCAGCGCGGCAACGGTGTCATTCCAGGTCCGCGCCATGTCCTGCTCGACATGCCCGCCGGCTGATGTCGTGTAGCTGTTCGGCAGTGCGTATTCGCCAAGCTGCCGGCCGTCGTGCGTGAACGCGACCGTCTTGATCAGGGACGTGCCGGCATCAATGCCGATGATGACGTCGCGGTTCGGCGAGGTACGCATGATCAGGCCGCCTCCGCGTGGCGAATGCAGGTGCCGTCGGCGCCGAACAGGTGGAGGTGCCGCGCCTCGAGTCCAAAGGGAATGATGTCCCCCGGCCGCGCCGCGATCTTGTTCGGCGTCACCGCGATGAGGAGACGGCCATCATATTCGCCCGCGACATGCGATTGGTCGCCCAGCCACTGGTTGGAGACGACACGCACGCGCACGCCGCCGCTGCCGACGGTAATCTTCTGCGGCCGGATGCCGACGCGGACACGTGCGGTCCGCTCGAGCATCTGCCGCGCGGTCTGCTCCAGCGTTCGCCCCTCGATCTGGCACGTCACATCCGCGCCGACCGACAGGCGGATGCCGCCGTCGGCGCTGCTGACCTCGGTCTCGAGAAGATTCATCGGCGGCTCACCGATAAAGCTCGCGACGAACAGGTTGGCGGGACGCTCCTTCAATTCCCTTTCGCTCGCGAATTGCTGAAGCACACCGTCCTCCATGACCGCGATGCGATCGGCGAGCGCGCTCGCCTCGGTCTGGTCGTGGGTGACGAAGATTGCCGTCATCCCGCGCTCGGCGAGCAACCCCTTGATCCGCCCGCGCAGCACCGCGCGGAGCTGGGGCTCAAGCTGCCCCATCGGCTCGTCGAGCAGATAGAGATCGGCGTCGCGCACCAGGGCCCGTGCCAGGGAAACGCGCTGCTGCTGCCCGCCGGAGATCGAGCGTGGATAACTGTCGAGAATGTCCTCGATTTCCACCAGCCGCGCGATCGCATCGACGCGGCGCGAGACCTCACCATGCGAGAGTTGCTGCGCCTTCAAGGCAAAGGCGATGTTCTCGCGAACGGTGAGCGGCGGGTAGAGCGAATAGCCTTCGAAGGCCATCGCCACCTTGCGCCGCGCTGGCGGCAACTCGTCGATCCGTCGCTGCCCTAGCGTAATCGCGCCCGATGTGACGCTCTCGAAGCCCGCGATCATCCGCAGGGTCGAGGTCTTGCCGCAGCCGGACGAGCCCAGAAGCGCGACGATCTCGCCCTTCCCGACCTTCATATCGAGCGCACGCACGGCATGGACCGGCGGCTTGCCGCGGCTCTGGTAGACCTTGTCCACGTTCCTGATCTCGAGCATGTCCATAGTCATCTTGCTCTTTTCACGCCGCCTGCCGCCGGTGCGGTAGGCCGACGCGCAGGCCCGTCGCACGGTCGAAGAGGAGAGCGGCTTCCGGCGCGAAGCGAACGAACACGCCGTCCTCGGCGCTCGCCATGGCTGAGTTCTGCGGCAGGGCCGCCAGCCATTCGGAGCCGTCGGAAAAGCGCAATAGCAGCACGGCCTTCTCATGCATCGGCGTGATTGCGACAACGCGCGCAGGGATCGCGTTCTCGCCCGCCTGGCGGGAGATGAGCAGATCGTCCGGACGAACGCCAAGCCAGCACGGACCATGATCCGCAACCTGGCGATCGGCGGCATCGAGGCGAACGGGCGTCCCCGCAACCTCTGCATTGAGAGATCCTTGCCCGGCGACCGGCTCGACCTCGGCGAGATTGATGCTTGGATCGCCGAACAGACGCGCAACGGCAACGGATGCCGGCCTTGCATAGATCTCCTCGGGACGCGCGACCTGCACCAGACGGCCGCCGATAAGGACCGCGATCCTGTCGGCGATCGCCATCGCCTCGCGGTAGTCCTGGGTGACATAGAGCACCGCAGCCGAACTCCGCCGCAACAGGCTCGGCAATTCCAGGCGCATCTCGTAGCGAAGCTTGGCATCGACGTTGCGCAAGGGATCGTCGAGCAGCAGCACCTCCGGATTTCCGATCAGCGCACGCGCGAGCGCGGTGCGCTGCTTCTGCCCGTTCGACAGCTCGCGGGGCATGTGACCGAGCACGTGCTCGATCTTCAGGAGCCGGCTGATCGACTTGACCCGGGCGGCGACCTCTCCGGCAGCCGCCCTCGCGCGCAGGCCGCTCGCGATGTTGTCCTGCGCGCTCATATGCGGAAACAAAGCAAAATTCTGGAAGGCCATGCCGATCCCGCGCCGCTCCGGCGGAGCGCCCACGATCGATTGGCCACCGACCAGGATGTCTCCTTCGTCGGGCTCGAACATGCCGGCAATCATGCGCAGGAGCACGGTCTTGCCGCTGCCGGACGGGCCGAACACCGCGACGATTTCGCCGGGCTCGACGGCCAGCGACAGATCCTCGGCGCAGCGGACCGGACCGAACGACTTGCCGACGGCGTTGAGTTCGAGACGCGCCATAGTTTTCAGCCTTTCACCGCACCGAGCGACAGGCCTTCGACCAGATAGCGCTGCGCGTATAACGCGAGCAACAGGGTCGGCGTGACCGAGAGCACGATCGCAGCTGCGATCTGGCCGTACTGAATGCCGGACGCGGTGACGAATGCCAGCGCTCCCACCGTGACCGGCTGCTTGTCGGCCGAGGCCAGGATCAGTGCGAACACGAAGTTGTTCCAGCAGAAGATGAAGGAGAGCAGGCCGGCGGCCGCGATGCCGGGGCCGGCGAGCGGCACCGCAATCCGCGTGAACGCCTCGCGCCAAGTGTGGCCGGCCAGACGATAGGCATGCTCAATGTCGGGACTGATGTCCTCGAAATAGCCGCGCACGATCCACAGGATCAACGGTAGCGCAATGAGCTGGTAGACCCAGACGATGCCGAAATAGGTATCGTTGAGACCGAGCTGCTGGTAGTAGAGCGACAGCGGCAGCAGCACGAGCAGCGGCGGGGCGAAGCGGAACGAGAGCAGCGTAAACGCGATGGTCTCACCGAGCCGGAACTTAAACCGCGCAAAGGCGTAGGCCGCGGGCACGCCAAGCAGCAAGGCCAGGAATACGGCCGCGCTCGACAGCGCAAAACTGTTTATGAGGTTGCGCATGAACGAGATTTCGAGATTGCCGGCCGCTGTCCTGAGCTGCCCCGAGATCAAGGCCTGGTAGTTCGCAAGCGTCGGCTCGAACAGGATATGCGGCGGGATCCGCAATATCTGCTCGTTGGTCTGGAACGACATCAGGAAGATCCAGACGATCGGAAACATGAAGAAGGCGAGCACGAGCGCAAGCGCGACGCCACGGAAGATGCGCCCTGCGAGACTGGAGTGATCCATCTCCGCCTCTCCTCCCTTAGGCGTGGCCGTGGGCGCGCGCCCGCAGCCGCAACCAGTTCTTGATGAAGATGTTCGACAGGATATTGGTGATCAGCCACAGGATCATCAGTAACGCCGCCGAACGGCCGACATTGGTGTACTGGAAGAATTCGAGGTAGGCTTGGACTTGGAACACCATGAGCCGATCGCCCGGGCCGCCCTGTGTCATCGCGTAGATGATGTCGAATTGCTGGATTGAATCGAGCAAGCGGAACAGCGAGGCCGTGATGATGTAGGGCGCGAGCATCGGCAGCGTGATGCGGAAAAACACGAAACTTGAAGGCACGCCATCGAGCGCCGCCGCCTCGAACGGCTGCCGCGGCAGCGAGCGCAACCCAGCGAGAAGCAGGATCATGATGAAGGGCGTGTAGACCCACATGTCGACCAGAACCACGGTGAACAACGCGCTGGACGGATCGGATGCCCATTTGAAGTCATGCACGCCGAACAGGCTCACGAGATAGGACAGGATGCCGAAGCTCGGGTTGGTCATGAGCTTCCACATCAGCGCGGCGATGGCAGGTGCGGTCATCAGCGGCAGAAGCAGGACGATCGACACTGCATTGTGAAATCGGGTCGGACGCCGCAGCAGCAAAGCTATGCCGAGGCCGAGCAGCAGTTCGAGAACCACCGTCAGCGCGGTATAGGTGAGCGAGATGCGAAGCGTGTTCCAAAAGGCGGGGTCGGAGAGGAAGTCGATGTAATTGTCGACCCCGATGAAGCCGCGCAGGTACGGCAGATTCAGCCGGTAGCGCTGGAGCGAATAGACCGCCGCGGTCACGAAAGGGACGAGGATGGCGATGCAGACGAGCAGAGCCGGCAGGCTCAGCAGGTAAGGCAGCATGCGCCCGCGCAGCCTCGTCGTGCGGCGCGGAAGCACATTTGTCTGGGATAGCTGGACCATGCTCATGATGATACGGGATCACGCGTTGGCTTCAACACCGCCGGCCCGGATCGGGTAGGCGTTCCGAACCGGCGGGTTGGCGTGGCGCGGAGGAATCGGCGCCACGCAAGGCGTCATGCGAGGCAGTCTAACCGAGGCCTGCCTGCTTGAGCTGGCGGTTGATGCTGTCGGCGAGCTTGTCGAGCCCCTCGTCGACGCTAACCTCTTTGGCCACCATCTTCTGCAGCGAGGCGGCCCATTCCGTCGTCAGGTCGAAGAACAGGGGCTGGGCCGTGAAGTAGATCTTGGCGCCCGGCGACGACACATCATGCTGTTCGAGATAGCCCGGATAGGATTTCGCGATGCGGTCGCGGAATTCGCTGTCCTTCCACACCGACGCGCGCACCGGATTGACGAAGTCCATCTTGCGGGCCCCGAAAAGATCGTGCTCGGTCGAAGCCGCCCACTGCATGAACAGCCAGGCCGCGTCCTTCTGCTTGGAGAAGCTGGAGAGAGCGAGCGACCAGATCCAGACATTGGGCGTCGGTGCCTTGGCGGCCGGGTTCGCGGCAAACGGCGCATAGCCGAGATGGCCCCTCTCCTTGTTCTCGCCGCCGTTCATGAAGTAGCCGAGAATATCGGCGTCGAAGATCATGCCGGAAGCGCCGGCGCCGAGATCCGTGCCGACCTGATACCAGGTGTAGGTCGACCAGTTCTTCGGACCCGAAGCCTGGATCATCTTGACCCATTTCTCGTGGAACTCCTTCGAGGCCTTGGTGTTCATGGCGGCCTTCAGCTTGCCGCCCTCCATCACGAAGTCCTTCTGGCCGAAATTCGAGTAGGCCGAGAGGAAGCCGGGATGGATCGTGGCCCAGGATCGCGAGCCGCGAACGCCGACGCCGTAAGGCCCGCCCGCGTCCTTGGTAATCTTCGCGGCCACATCCAGCATCTCGTCGAGATTCTTCGGCGGCTTGACGCCGACCTTGTCGAAGATGTTGCGGTTGTAGGCGATGTTGTTGAGTTCATATCCCCACGGGATGCACCACTGCTTGGCCTTGCCCGAGCCGAGCTCGGAGCCGGCAACGCCGTCCCATGCCGTCGAGGAACGAAGGCCTGGCAGCACGTCGTCCCAGGCAAAGGCGGGGTTGGTCTTGGCAGGATCCTTGATGTAGGCGTTGAGATCCTCGATCCAGCCGGCCGGACCGTAGGTCCAGGTCATGTAGGCGCCGGTCATGAAGGCGTCGTACTGGTCCGATTTCGAGGAGAGCGCCGCCGTCACCTTGTCGAAATAGACGTCCTCCGGGAAGATGTCGTAGGCAACGTTCATCCCCGTGAGCGTCTTGAAGGCTTCGATATCGCCGATCATCGCATCGACGTACGGATGCTTGTTCAACAGCAGCTTGACGGTCTTGCCGCTATAGGCCTTCCAGTTGAAGTCCGCCGCCATGGCCCGCGACATCGCGGCGACGTAGGCCGAGTTGGCGGCAACGCCGGCGATGCCGAGCTTGGCGGCACCATCCAGCAGATCACGCCGGCTAATGCGTTTGGCGGCGTAGGAGTCGAACAGATTCTTCTCGCGATCGTACATGGGTTACCTCCCGTTATGCGCGTTTACTTCCCTTCTGACCCTTATTCTTGGTCTTGTTGTTCTTGTCCCTGCCGGATGTCACCTCCGGCTTGTCCGTTGCGAGGGCCTGAGCGGTCACCTCGTCGATGATGAGACCGTGCAGGAGACGGCTGCGCAGCACCGCGCGCAGCGCCGTCACCTTGGCGAGCCCGCCGCCGATGGCGACGATGCGGTGTTTCCTGAGCTCTGCCGCCTCCATCGAGGTCGCGCGCGCCGACAGATCGATGTCCAGCAGCTCACCATCGGCGTTGAAGAAATGTCCGAGCAGGTCGGCGCAGGCACCGGCGCGCTTCAGTTCGACGACCTCGTCCGGCCTGATCATGCCGCTCGAGACCAAGAAGCCCTCGGCATGGATCTGCCCGATGCCGACGAACAGGAGCGAAGCCTTGCGCGCGAGCGCGAACACGTCCGCGATGCCGTATTGCTGCATCAGCACGGCGCGGTCGGCGACCGAATTGGCGAACACCGGCACGGGCAGCAGATAGGCCTCCGCCCCGGTGCGTTCCGCCAGCCGGTGAATGACGTCGAACGGATTGGCGGCAAATTTCCGCGTCAAGCCGCCGAGCAAAGAAACGAATTGCACCCCGCGCGCCGGCGTCTGCGGCAACTGCTCGACCACCGCCGCCAGCGTGCGGCCATGGCCGACGCCGATGATCTTGTCCTCGCCGCGCTCAAGGATCTGCCGCAGGAAGCTCGCGCCTTCGAGGGCCAGGGCCCTGAGCGGCAGGTCGCCCTCGCCGAGATCGGGCGCGACGCGGCAGAAGGCAAGGCCGTAGCGCTCGACCAGCGTGTTCTCCAGCGCGACGCATTCAGCCACCGGCCCTTCGACGAAGACGCGGATCATGCCCTCGCGGCTCGCCCGCGCGATCAGCCGATGCGCCTTGGTGCTCTGGATGTTGAGGCGGTCGGCGACCTCGGACTGGGTCAGCCCTGCGGCGAAATACAGCCACGCCGCGCGCGTTGCGAGCGACGCCTCACCGTCAACCATCGGCAGCCTGTCGGAAGGTATCGCCACGCCGGAAAAGCCCGCTTGCAATTTTCTTCACGTCTTGCAAAAAATTGCAGAGGCGGATTGGAACGTCAATCCCCCAAACGTGCTGCGGTGCAATCTTGCTGCGCGCGTGTCGCTGACGCTGTGGAGGTCGAATGGCAGGCGTGTTCCTCGGCATCGACGTTGGAACCGGCGGCGTACGCGCCTGCGCCGTCGATGCACGCGGCATGCTCGGAATGGAATCGGCGCCCCTTCCCCCGCCCCGGCAAGACGGCAACGCCATCGATCAGGATCCGGAACTCTGGTGGGATGCGACGGCGATCGCTATCCGCAAGCTCGGCTGCGGTGTCGATCTCCGGGCGGTCGATCGCGTTTGCGTCGACGGCACGTCAGGCACCCTCCTGATGATTGATGCCGCGGGCCGGCCCTGCACGCCGGGTCTTATGTACAATGACGCGCGCGCGGCAACAGAGGCCGCACGCATTGCGGCGGTGGCGCCGGCGCATAGCGGAGCGCATGGCGCGAGCAGCGCGCTGGCGAAGCTGCTGTATCTGTCCGGTCGCAGCGAGGCCAGCCGAGCGCGCTTCGCCGTGCATCAGGCCGACTGGATCGCCGGTCGCCTGGCCGGACATCACGGCATCAGCGACGAGAATAATGTCCTGAAGCTCGGCTACGATCCGGTGACACGCGCCTGGCCGACCTGGCTCGACGATCTCGGCGTGTCTCGCGAGTTGCTGCCGACGGTGCTGGTGCCGGGAACACCCTTTGCGGATATCGACCAGAAGATTGCAGCGACGCTTGGCCTGTGCCCAGCAGCGCGCATCGCTGCCGGCACCACCGACGGTGTCGCCGCCTTCATTGCGACGCGCGCCGATACGCCCGGCGATGCCGTCACCTCGCTCGGCACGACGCTGGTCGTGAAACTGCTCACGACAGGGCCGATCTTCGCCGCAAATCAAGGCGTCTATTCGCACCGACTTGGCGAACGTTGGCTCGCGGGCGGCGCCTCCAATTCTGGCGGTGGAGCGCTGCTGGCCCATTTCACGGCCGGCGACATGGAGCGGCTGACGCCGCAATTGCGCCCGGAAACGCCGACCGGGCTCGACTACTATCCCCTGCCCAAACCCGGCGAGCGCTTTCCGATTGCCGATCCGGCATTGCCGGCAAGGGTCACGCCACGCCCGGCGGACGACCATCGCTTCTTCCAGGGGCTCCTCGAAGGCATCGCGGGGGTCGAAGCGCTTGCCTATCGGCGGCTCGCCGAGCTCGGAGCGCCGACGTTACGGCGCGTCATCAGCATCGGCGGCGGTGCGAAGAACGCGGCCTGGACCGAGATCAGGCGGCGCGCGCTCAACGTTCCCGTGACCGTCGCCGAGGAGACGGAGGCAAGCTACGGTACTGCGCTATTGGCCTTGCGAGGTGGCCCGCCATGATGCCCGACACGGTCGATATCGACGGTCTCGGCGCGATCGCAGGCCGCTTCGATCACGTACTGCTCGATCAATGGGGCACGCTGCACGAAGGCCAGGCGATATTTCCGCTGGCGCGCGACTGCGTCGCGCGGCTGCGCCAGGCCGGCAAGCGCGTCCTTGTCCTCTCCAACTCCGGCAAGCGCGCGAGCAGCAATGCGGTGCGGCTTACCTCGCTCGGCCTTCCACCGCACGCCTATGACGGCATCCTGACGTCGGGCGAGGTCACCTGGCGCGGCCTGAAAGCGCGCGCGCAGAAGCCATTTACCGCGCTCGGCCACACCTGCCTGCTGATCGCACGTGGCGGCGACCATGCGATCGTCGATGGGCTCGACCTCGCTGTCGTGACCGATTTCGGGACGGCCGACTTCATCCTGCTCGCGGGCCTCGACGATGCCGTCGCCGAGCCGGAACACTGGCGCGCCCGCCTGACGGACGCCTCGGCGCGTGGACTGCCGATGCTGTGCGCAAATCCCGACCTCGCGATGTTCGGCGTCTCCGGATTGATCCCTGCGCCCGGTGCGTTGGCCCGCTTCTACGAGACGCTGGGCGGTCATGTGGCCTATGTCGGCAAGCCGCACGCGCCTATCTTTGCAGCGGCGCTCGAACGGCTGGGGCAGCCGGACCCGGCGCGCGTCCTGATGATCGGCGACAGCCTTGACCATGACGTTGCAGGCGCCCGTCGTGCGGGCATGCTGACGCTTCTGCTCAGGTCCGGCGTGCACCGGGACGAGACGCGGACTGGCCCCGGTGAATTGGTACGAAGACCGCCCGGCGCGGATGTGCCGACGCCGCACTGGACGATGGACCATCTGGCCTGGTGAGAGGCGTGCGATGCAACAGCAACTTGCCTTGCTCCACGAGCTTCGTCGTATGTCGGCGCGCGTCGGCCGCAACATTCTGCTGGTGCAGGGCGCCGGCGGCAACTCCTCGATCAAGCAGGATGACCTGCTCTGGGTAAAGGCCTCCGGCACCTGGCTTGCGGATGCCGAGCACAAGGACATCTTCGTGCCGGTATCGCTCGGCGCGGCGCGCGCGGCGCTCGCGCAAGGCGACGAACGAGTTCCCCTCGCGCCCGGCGCGGCCACGGCCTTGCGCGCCTCGATCGAGACCTCGCTACACGCGCTGATGCCGCACACAGTCGTGCTGCATGTGCATTCGGTCAACACCATTGCATGGGCCGTGCGGAGCGATGCGCAGGAGGAATTTGCGAAGCGACTGGAGGGACTGGCCTGGCGCTGGCTGGACTATCACCATCCGGGACTGCCGCTGGCCAAGGTCGTGAACGACGCGCTGGCACAGGACAAGGTGGATGTGCTGGTCCTCGGCAATCACGGGCTGGTGGTCGGCGCCGAGACCAGCGCTGCGGCGGAGGCGCTGGTGGACGAGGTCGAGAGGCGCCTTGCGCTTGCGCCACGCTCCACAATTCCCCCGGATCAAGGCGCGCTTCGCTCAATCTGCGCTGGCACGGCGTATCGCCTGCCAAAGGACCCGCAATGCCATAGCGTCGCTATCGATCCTTACAGCCGCGCGATTGCGACCAGCGGTTCGCTCTATCCGGATCATGTGGTCTTCCTCGGTCCGGGCTTACCCGTGCTGGAACGAGGCGAGGATCTTCGCGCCCTGACATCGCGAGCGCGGACGGACGGGCCGCCGCACCCGGCCGCGCTACTCATTCCAGGCCTTGGTTGCGTCGTTCGCAAGGATGCAGGCGACGGCGCCGAGGCGATGCTGAGCTGTCTCGCCCTGGTGACCTGCCGTTTGCCTCTCACTGCGCAGGTCCGCTACCTAACTCAGAACAATGAGTCCGCGTTGGTGAATTGGGATGCCGAGTGGTATCGCCAGCAACTGACCGCAAATCGCGGAACCGACTGACCCACGGAGGATCAGGTCGCCACAGCCGGTCTGCCAGTACACGTCCAGCGCCGAAATGTTCGGTCCGAGCTCAATGCGGCCGCCGAAATTTGTTGGCCTTGACCGCCAAGTTCTGGTCACCCGGGTCGAACTTGACGATGTTGGTGTCTCCGGATGCGGCGCACCAGTGTCGGGACCGAGCCTGTCCAATCCACATTGAACCTACCTCAATGCCGACAGCAGGCGCAGGCTTCGTTACGTCCTGCGATCATGCTTAGGGTGACGCGCTCTTGCGTTCACTCACTGGCGCGCTTGCGGCCATCCTGAAAACGAGGGATCACTTCCCTAGACGATGCCTGCCGACGTTCCGCCGACGATGGGACGTTCCCTCGCCTTTCGCGCCCGATAGCTGGATGCGCGATAGGCCGCGATTGGTGCGATCGCCCCGCCGGCCCGCATGCGGGCGACGGCGAGGAGCGGCGAGACGTCGGTGGTGAAGGCGCGTTTCAATTCGAGATGCGCAGCGAGCGCGTCATTCGCCTCTTGCGCCGCTTCAAGCGCTGCGCGATCAACGATTAGCGCCTGCGCATAGGCGCGCTGCAACTCGATCGCCGATTGCACTAAACTCTCGATCGGATCGGTCACATTGTGCGACTGGTCAATCATATAGGCTGGCGCGAAACCTTCCGCCTTGCGGCGGTCAGCGTCGATCAACTCGTTGAAGACCAGAAACAGCCGGAACGGCTCGACTGAGCCGCTGTCGAGATCGTCGTCGCCATATTTAGAATCGTTGAAATGGAAGCCCGCGAGCTTTTTGAAGCGAACGAGCCGGGCCACGATCTGCTCGATATTCACGTTCGGCGCATGATGGCCGAGATCGATGAGGCAATACGCCTTGGGCCCGAGCTCCTGCGCGACCGCAAAACTCGTGCCCCAGTCCGAGATCACGGTCGAGTAGAACGCCGGCTCGTAAAGCTTGTGCTCAAGGAACACCCGCCAGTCGGTGGGCAGCGCAGCGACGATCTCGCGCATCGAGCCGATATAGCGGTCGAGCGCTTTGGTCAGATTCGATTGGCCGGCAAAGTTCGAGCCGTCGGCGATCCAGACGGTCAGTGCCTTGGAGCCGAGTTTGCGGCCGATCTCAATACATTCGACGTTGTGGGCGATGGCCTGCGTGCGCACACTCGCATCGGTATGCGACAGCGAGCCGAACTTGTACGAAAGCTCTTGCCCCGGCTGATCCTGGAACGTGTTGGAGTTGACCGCGTCGAAAGCAAGCCCCTGCGCCGCGGCCTGTTCGCGCAAGGCGGTATAGTCGTCGACCTTGTCCCAGGGAATGTGCGGCGAGATCGTCGGGGTTGCTCGCGCCAACCGCTGGATCACGGCGCAATCATCGACCTTCTCGAAGACGTTGCGCGGCTCACCCGGCCCCGGAAAGCGGGCAAATCGCGTACCTCCGGTGCCGACGCCCCAGGTCGGAATTGCCACGCCAAAGGCCATGACCTTCTCCACCAGGACCTCCGCGTCGATCCCCTGTCGCGCCAGTGCGCGCTTCAGGGCGTCGTAGTCTTCGGTGGTCGCGTTTTCGAGCGGCGCGTTGTGGTCGGCGATGAAATCCGCGCTGATCGTGAACGGCGTGCTCATCGCGTGAAGGCCTGGGCGTTGCCGGCGTCCACATTGAGGATGTTGCCGGTCGATTTGGCCGAAAGGTCGGAGGCGAAGAAGTAGACACCTTCGGCAATATCCTCGGGGAACACCGACAGTTTGAGCATCGAGCGCTGGCGGTAGACTTCTTCGAGCTGGTCTACGGTCACCTTGTTGGACACCGCACGCTGCTGGCGCCACTCGCCTTCCCAGATCTTCGAGCCGCGCAGCACCGCGTCCGGATTGACCGTGTTGACGCGGATGCCATGCGCCGCGCCTTCCAGCGCCAGGCAGCGGGCGAGATGGATCTCAGACGCCTTCGCGGCGCAATAGGCCGAAGCGCCAGCCGAAGCTGCGAGACCGTTCTTCGAGGCGACGAAGATGATGGCGCCACCGATGTCCTGACGCTGCATCAGCCGGAACGCCTCGCGCGAGACGAGGAAATAACCCGTGGCCAGAATGTCCATGTTCTTCTGCCACAGTCCGAGACTCGTGTCCTCGACCGGCGAGGCCGACGCGATTCCGGCATTCGAGACGACGATGTCGACACCGCCAAAGGCGCGCGCGGCCTCTTCGAACGAAGCGACCACCGCCGCCTCGTCGGTCACATCGAGCTTCACGCCAATCGCAGCATCCCGCCCATGGCGTTTCGTGATCGCCTCGACCCGCTCGTTCAGCGCCTTCTCGTCGATATCGGCAATGACGAGGCAGGCGCCCTCACCGAGCAGCCGCTGCGCAGTCGCCCCGCCAATGCCGCCGGCACCGCCCGTCACATAGGCGATCCGCCCGGCGAGCGATTTCGGCTTGGGCATGCGCTGGAGCTTGGCCTCTTCCAGCAGCCAGTATTCGATATTGAAGGCCTCCTGCTCGGCGAGGCCGACATAGGCACTGACGCCCGATGCGCCACGCATGACATTGATCGCATTAACATAGAATTCGGCCGCAATGCGCGCCGTCGCCTTGTCCTTGGCAAACGTGAACATGCCGATCCCCGGCACGAGATACACGACCGCGTTCGGATCGCGCATGGCTGGTGAGTTCGGATGTTTGCAGCGCTCGTAGTAGACAGTGTAGTCGCGCCGGTAAGCGGCGAGGACGTCGTCAAGGCCGGCGATCACCTCGTCGATATTGTCGCGCACGGGATCGTAGGGCAGCAGCAGCGGCCGGATCTTGGTGCGAAGAAAGTGATCCGGACAGGAGGTGCCGAGCGGCGCGAGCTTCGTCAGCGCGCTGGAGTTGACGAATTCGAGTACCTCCGGAGCCTCGGTGAAATGGCCGATCTTGCGCTCGTCGGAGGAGATCTTGCCGCGGATCAGCGGCATCAGCCTGGCCGCGATCGCGCGGCGCTTTTCCGGAGTGGCCGTTTGGACCTTGACGCCGCCGAAGGCCAGCTTTTGCTCATGCGCAGCAAGCCAGTCGGCAGCCTGCTGGATCACGCGCAAAGTCATCTCGTAGCAAGCTTTCGACGTGTCGGCCCAGGTGAAGAGCCCGTGGCCGCCGAGAACCACGCCGACATGGTCGGGGCGGCGCGCGGCCATCTCCCCGAGCTTCAGACCGAGATCGAACCCCGGCCGCTGCCACGGCAGGAACCCGAGTTTGCCGCCGAAAACCTCGCGGGTCAGACGCTCAGCGTCGGCCGAGGCGGCAATGGCGATAACCGCGTCGGCATGGACGTGGTCAACATGCCGGTGCGGCACGAAGGCGTGCAAGGGCGTATCGATCGAAGTCGCGCGCGGATTGAGATCGAAGGTGCAATGATTGAACAAGGCGACCATCTCGTCCTCGTGGGCGGGGCCGCGATAGAGGCCCTTGAGGCTCTCGAGCTTATCGAGGTACAGCGTCGCGAAGCCGTCGCGCTTCATGGAGCCGAGGTCGCCGCCTGACCCCTTGACCCAGAGCACGCGGACGTTCTCACGCGTCAGCGGGTCCTTCATCTCGATCTTGGCCGAGGTATTGCCGCCGCCGAAATTGGTGATGCGCAGATCGGCTCCGAGCAGGTTCGAGCGATAGAGCAATTGACCTGCTTCATCGAGCCCGGCGGCGAGCGCCTCGTCCCATAGATTTGGCAGGGGCGTGGCCGCGACCTCGCTCATTAGGCGTTCTCCCTGTGCTTTGAATCTCAAAGGAGCTTAGGCCATCGATTCAATCAAGGTCAATCACGGACACTCACGACTGCGACGCAATATGATTGATGCAGCGCGATATTGAGCGAATTTGACGGTTTGCCGTTGACCGCCGCTCGAGAGCGTGAACTATTTGACGGCAAAAGGGAGAGCGACGTGCACGAGCGGGAACGCTGGCAAGTCATCAAGGCGCTCTTACGTGCGCGGCCGCTGGTGCGCATCGCCGACGCTTGTCGCGCGACCGGCGTCTCCGAAGCCACGATACGGCGCGATTTTGCCAGGCTCGCCGAGCAAGGTGTCGCGATCAGGGTGCACGGCGGACTAGAAGCTCTGCCCGAAACCGCCAACGCCTCCGGCGACGTCCTCTCCCTTGCCACCCGCTCCTTCGACATCAGCCAGACGCTCAATATCGACGCCAAGCGCGCCATCGCGAAGGCGGCAGTGGCCCTCTGCGCCGATGGCGAGACGGTCATCATCAATGGCGGCACGACCACGTATCAGATGGGCGAGTACCTGCGCGAGCGCCGCCTGAAGGTGTTGACCAATTCGTACCTACTTGCCGACGCGCTGATCCACACGTCGAAATGCCGCGTCGCCTTGCCAGGCGGCGAGGTCTATCGTGAGCAGGGCATGATCGTCTCGCCCTTTGAAGAGGATGCGATCCAGCATTATTCGGCGACGCGGATGTTCATGAGTGCGATCTCGATCGGACCGCTCGGGGTGATCGAGGGCGATCCCCTGCTCGCCCGCGCCGAATCCAAACTGCTAAAACGTGCCGACAAGCTGATCGTGCTCGCCGATTCCTCGAAATTCGTCTCGCGCGGCAGCCTTGTCGTCTGTCCGCTCGCACGCATCGACACGCTGATCACCGATGCCGACGCGCCGAGCGACGCACTTGACATGCTCCGCGCGCACGGTGTCCGCATCGTGACCGTCGACGCTGGCGCTCAAACCAATGCCGCGGCGTGACATGACAACGCACCCGCACGGTGAAGCTCCTGCAACACCGCTTCTGTCGGTGCGCGCGATCGAGAAGTCCTTTCCAGGCGTGCGGGCGCTGTCCGGCGTCTCGTTCGACGCCGCCAGCGGCGAAGTCCACGCCTTGCTCGGCGAGAACGGCGCCGGCAAATCTACGCTGATCAAGATCGTTTCCGGCGTGTTCCCGCCCGATCGCGGCGAGGTGCTTGTGAACGGCAAGCCGGTCGACCTCGCGCGGCCGGACGATGCGAGGCGCGCCGGGGTAGCCACGATCTATCAGGAGCTCCTGCTGTTTCCGGAACTCACCGTCGCCGAGAATATCTTCATGGGGCACGCGCCGCGCGCCGGCCTCCGCCGGATCGACTGGCGGGCGATGCACGACAAGACGAATGCGCTGCTCGCCTCACTCGAGATTCATGACCTGGAGGCCGACCGTATCGTCGGCTCGCTCAGCGTCGGCAATCGCCAGCGCGTCGAAATCCTGCGCGCGCTGTCGCAGGACGCGCGCATCCTGATCATGGACGAGCCGACCGCGGCCCTGACCGAGTACGACGTGACGCGGCTCTTCGATATCGTGCGCAAGCTGAAAGCCCGCGGGGTCGCCGTGATCTATATCAGCCATCGCCTCGATGAGATTTTCGCGATCGCCGATCGCGTCACGGTGCTGCGCGATGGCGCGCACGTCGCGACCAAACCCGTCACTGAGACGGACGCAGCCGGGCTCGTGCAATTGATGGTCGGCCGCAGGATCGAGAGCCTGTTCCCGAAGATCACGGTTCCGATCGGCAAGCCGGTGCTGGAGGTGAAGGACCTCGAACGGCGGCCGCTGACGAGAAACGTCTCGCTCACGGTGCGCGCCGGCGAGATCGTCGGCCTTGCCGGCCTCGTCGGCTCGGGTCGTAGCGAACTGGCGCAAACCATCTTCGGCGTCACGCCGGCCGATGCCGGCGAAATCCGGATCGCCGGACAGAAGGTCGACATCCGCTCGCCGGCACGGGCACGGTCTTTGGGCGTCGCCTATGTTCCTGAGGATCGCGGCACGCAAGGCCTGGTGCGGCCGATGACGGTACGCGAGAATTTCAGCCTCGCCGCGCTCGGCAAGGTCGCATTCGGGGGCTTCATCGATCGCGGCGCCGAGCGCAAGCTCGCCGGCGATGGCGTGAAGCGCTTTGCGGTCAAGGCGAGTTCGCTCGAGCAGATCGCGGGCAAGCTCTCCGGCGGCAATCAGCAGAAGATCGTGCTGGGCAAATGGCTCGCCAACGGGCCGAAGCTATTGATCCTCGATGAGCCGACACGCGGCATCGATGTGGGCGCCAAGGCGGAGATCCATCGGCTGATGGGCGAGCTGGCGGCCCAGGGGCTGGCCATCCTTATGATTTCGAGCGAGCTGCCGGAGGTGCTCGGCATGAGCGACCGCGTGCTCGTGATGCGCGAAGGCCGTATCGTTGCCGAATTCGCGCGCGAACAAGCAACCCAGGAGTCGATCGGTGCAGCGATGATGGGCAGTCATGAAAACGCGGAGAAAGTGGCATGACGACGGCAACCTTAGCCGGCGCCGAGGCTAATCCGCGGCGGCGGCTGAAGGTGCTTGCCTCGCAGGAAGCCTTGCTCGCGATCGCGGTGATCGGCCTCGCCATCGCCGTCGGCCTTTACAATCCGCGCTTTCTGGCGGCGCGCAATCTTTCCGACGTACTGCTCGGCAATGCCTATATCGCCGTCGCCGCGGTCGGCATGTCGATGGTGATCGTTTCCGGAAACATCGACATATCCGTTGGCGCACTGATCGGCGTCCTGGCGACGATCAGCGGCACTCTGGCGGTGAACGGCGCACCGATCGTGGTCGCCTGGCTGGCAGCACTCGTTGCTGGCGTCCTCGTGATGGCGTTGCAGGGCGTCATCATCGCCTATCTGCGCATTCCGGCGATCGTGGTGACGCTCGGCATGCTGTCGATCCTCAAGGGCGGCCTGATCAGCGTCACCGGGGGCAAATGGATCACCGACCTGCCCCACAGCTTCCATCTCGCCGATATCGAACTGTTCGGTGTGCTGCCGTTTCCGGTTTTTCTCATGATCGTGGTGACGATCCTGGCAGCGTTGTGGATGCGCTATTCGGCCTCGGGCCGCGCCATCTACGCCGTCGGCGGCAACGCCGAAGCGGCGCGCCTCTGCGGTATTTCGCAGCCGCGCACGATCGTCATGGTCTTCGCGCTGCACGGCTTCTTCGCCGGAGCGGCCGCCCTGCTCTATGCGACGCAGCTCCGCGTCATCCAGTCGACCGTACCGCCCAATCTCGAGCTGACGATCATCACCGCCTCGGTCGTCGGAGGCGTCAGCATTCTCGGCGGCGTCGGCACAGTGATCGGCTCGACGCTTGCCGCCGTCCTGATCGCCGAAATTGCCAGCGCGCTCGTCTTCACCGACGTCTCGCCCTACTGGATCCGCGCGGTCCAGGGCGTGCTCATTCTCGTGACCGTGATCGCCGATATCTTGCGGCGCCGGCGCATGGCCGGAGCCTGAGCGTCATGAGCGAAATCCCTCTCCCCCAGGCAGCCAAGCGCGTCGTGCCCTGGTGGCTGCTGCGCCACGAGACCATGCTCGCAGTGATCCTGCTCATTGCGTTGATCGTGCTCGGTGGCTTGAACAGCCGCTTCCTCACGCTCGACAATCTGCTCAATCAAGGCAGGCTGACGACCGAGGTCGGGCTGATCGCACTGCCGATGACCTTTATCATCATCACCGGCGGCATCGATCTTTCGGTCGGCTCGATCGTCGGGCTCTGTGCGATTCTGCTCGGCTATTCCTGGAAGGTTTTCGGCTTTCCCCTGCCGCTGGCGATCGGCTTCTCGCTGCTCGTCGGCGCCGCGGCGGGCTTTCTCAACGGCATCGTCATCACCAGGGTGAAAGTGCCGCCGCTGATCATGACGATCGCGACCCTCGCCCTCTACCGCGGGCTTGCCGAGGGCATCAGCCAGGCGCGCTCGGTGCGCGGCTACCCGGAATGGTTCTACTTCATCGGACAGGAAAACCTCTTCGGCGTGCCGGCGCAGCTCTGGCTCCTGCTGATCGCGATCGTGATCTCGGCAATCGTTCTTGACCGCACCACTTTCGGCCGGACCCTCTATGCGATCGGCAACAACGAGACAGCCGCGCGCTTTTCAGGCTTGCCGGTCGATCGCGTCAAGCTGATCATCTACACGCTATCGGGCTTGATGGCCGGCCTTTCCGCCTGTGTTCTCGTCTCGCGCGTGACCACGACCCGCTCGGACATGGGGATCGGCTATGAGCTCGACGTGATCGCGGCGGTGGTGCTCGGCGGCACCAGCATATTCGGAGGCGTCGGCACGATCTGGGGCACGGTGGTTGGCCTGGCGATGATCCAGCTCCTGAAGAACGGGCTGGCCCTGACCGGCGTCAAGGGCGATGCGACGATCGTGGTCATCGGCGCAGTGCTCATCTTTTCAACTCTTGTGGCGAGTTCGCTCCAGCGGCGCCGCGACGGCGTTTGATGGAGTGTATGATCGCAAAAACAGCGGCTTAAACATGGGAGGACGACAAGATGAAGCTAGGATTAGCCTTTGCGTTTCTAAGCGCGACGCTGCTGGCCGGAACGGCCTCCGCAGCGGACAAGAGGTGGGACGGCGCGGATGACCTGCCGGTCAATCCACTTGCCTGTTCAGCTGGCGAGGCCAATGCTGCACCCGCGGCCAAGCCTTATGACGGTGGCAAGCCGACAAATGCAACCGACAAGGCCAGCAAGCCGATCACGCTGGTCGACGTGCCGAAGCTGATCGGCATCGGTTATTTCAACGCGACGTCGAAAGGCATGCAGGAGGCCGCCAAGGCGCTCGGCAACGTCACCGTGAAGACCGACGGCCCGACCGAGGCCAAGATCGACGAGCAGATCAAGTTCATCGACAACTACATCACCAGCGGCGTCGACGGCATTCTCTTCGCCGCCAACGATCCGGTGGCGATCGCACCGGTGCTGAAGAAGGCGCTGTCGAAGGGCATCCATGTCGTTGGCTATGATGCCAACTCGACACCGGATGCGCGCGAATGGTTCGTCAACCAAGCCGAGTTCAACGGCATCGCCAAGGCGATGATCGACTCGATGGCCAAGGAGGCCGGCGAGGACAAGAGCTTCGCGATCGTCACCTCGACCTTCACGACGCCGAACCAGGCACGCTGGATCGCCGAGATGTGGGCCTATGCGCAGAAGTGCCATCCCAAGCTGAAATGGCTCGAGACAGTCGAGGCGCAAGAGGACAATAACCTGTCCTTCAACCAGGCGACCACGCTGATCAACAAGCATGGCGACAAGCTCGCCGGCCTGTTCGGCATGACCTCGGTCGCAACGCCCGCTTCGGCGGAAGCCGTGACCAAGGCCAAGCTCTGCGGCAAGGTGGCGGTGGTCGGTCTTGCCACGCCGAACGCGATGAAGCCGTATGTCAACGCGGACTGCGTCAAATCGGTCGTGCTGTGGAATCCGGTCGATCTCGGCTATGCCGCGACCTACGTGATGCGCGCCGTGGTCGATGGCAGCCTGAAGCCCGGCGCGACCTCGGTGGACGCGGGCAAGCTCGGCAAGCTGAACGTGGTCAATGGCAGTGAGATCCTCCTCGGCTCGCCCTTCATCTTCACGAAGCAGAACATCAAGGACTTCGATTTCTGATTTGAACCGGTCGCCCGGCTGCTGAACGCGGCCGGGCCTTCGTTGTCATGGCCACGACAAATCGGCCGTGACACTCGTGATGATGCTTGTTGAGATTTAGCTTGACGATGAGCCAGACGGTCGCAGTGCTCGACATCGGCAAGACCAATGTAAAGCTTGCCCTGTTCGACGAAGGCCGACTTCTCTGGGAACAGGCGGCGCCCAACTGCATTCGGTCGGGTCCGCCCTATCCCCATGAAGATGTTGAGAGCTCGTGGAACTTCTTCCTCGATGCGCTTCGCGAGGCCGCACGCTCGCATCAGATCGGTGCGATCGTTCCGACCGCGCATGGCGCAGCCGGCGCCTTGATCGGCGAGCGCGAGCTCGCCGCTCCGGTCATGGACTACGAATTCACCGGCGTAGACGAGATCGAGCCCGACTATGTCAAGCTGCGGCCGCCCTTTTCGGTGAGCCTGTCGCCGAAACTGCCAGCCGGCCTCAATCTCGGTCGGCAGCTCGCCTATCAGAAATGGCGCTGTCCGGACCTTTTCGCCAAAGCGAGGTATTTCGTTGGCTATCCGCAATATTGGACCTGGCGTCTGACCGGCGTCGCTGTCTCTGAAGTTACGACCCTCGGTGCACATACTGATCTCTGGGTGCCGCGGCGGGGACAGATCTCGAGCCTCGTCGAAGCCCTCGACATCGACCACTTGCTGCCGCCGCTGCGCCGCGCCTTCGATCCGCTCGGTCCGATCAAGCCTGAAATCGCCGCCGTAACCGGGCTCGCGCCTGAAACGCGGGTCTTTTGTGGGATCCACGATTCCAACGCTTCACTTCTGCCCTACCTCGTCTCGCGCCAGGCGCCGTTCACCGTGCTGTCGACCGGCACGTGGGTGATCCTGATGAGCGTCGGCCTTTCGCTCGATCAGCTCGATCCTCGCGACGACACGCTCGCCAACGTCGACGTGCTAGGCCGACCGATCGCCTGCGGACGCTTCATGGGTGGACGCGAATACGCCATCATCGCGGGCGGCAGCGGCAATCCTGATCTGGACGCGATGGAGCGTGTCATTGCTTCGGGTGCGATGGCCCTGCCCTGCTTCTCCGGTCAGGGTGGACCTTATGCGAAGGCCAAGGGCGTGATCCGCGGCGAAGTCGCAGCGCGCGATCGCCCTGCACTTGCGACGCTCTATTGCGCTCTGGTCAGCGATCTGATGCTGACGCACATGGGAGCGACCGGTGGAGATCTCATCGTCGAAGGAACCTTCGCCGGCAATCCTCTGTTCTGCAGGACGCTCGGCGCGTTGCGGCCGACACAGCGCGTCTTTGCGGCGGAAGACGCCGCAGGCACGGCACGCGGCGCCGCAATGCTGGCGCAATGGCCGCCCTCTTACCATATCGCGGAGCCCGTCCCCGTCGATCCGATTTCGATTGCCGGCCTTGATTCTTATCGCAAGGCCTGGACGGCAGCAGTCGACATGATCGCTCGGTGAGCCAGACGCCGAACGGGCGATCAGCGCTCGCGTCGTATACGTACCTCTGCTTGCGACTTACCCGCACCATCTAGCCGTTCGCAACATCCTCAAGATCGCGCCTCCGGGCAATCGGTTTGCGAATCGCGGCCATCAAGAGAGAGCAACACCGATCACAAATACCGCAATCAGAACAAGCCTCATCCCGCGCGGGCGGCACGGATGGTCCAACACATCAACAGAGAGTAAGCAGCCCGCTCACATTGGACAAGGCTTGCAATGGGCCGCGCGACCCGATGCTCGGCGACGCCGGATCGAAAACAGGCGCTGGTGTCGTTGCGGGTTCACCTCGCACCTCTCGAGCGAGGCTTCGGCGGTCAGCAAGAAAATCTCGATACAGAAACCGAATTCGAGGTGTTCGTACCCTGCCCTAGATCACCCTCACCTGGTTCGGGTTGCGGGCGGGGTCGCCCCAGAAAGCATCGTTCTCGTACTTGCGCCAGAGATCGCCCGGCAGCACGGTTTTACGACCCGGGGATTCCACACGTTTGCCGACCCTGTGGAGACCCGGCGTACCAATCCTGCGGTCGAATTCCTCGGCATCGAACTCGATGTTCTGGAAATCATGGGCGAACGGCTTCTCGCCGATGAACTCGTAAACGGCCGCGATCGCCCGCTCCGGCTGGGTCGTCAGCGTCTCATAGGTCAACGCCAGCAGGCAGGCGGACTGCTCACCGCAAAACGCTTCGCGCAGCGCATTCCAGGCAAAGCCAACCATGCCGTTGGGAGCGGCCAACCCTTCGACGCGCGAATACACCGTGCCACCCGGCTCGAAGTTGAAGATGCCCGACGGCTGATACTTGTTCTTTCGGATGAGCCGCTCGACCGAATCCAGGATCCAGGGAATGTGGCGTACGCAGCAGATCACCTTGGCGCGTGGGAACAGCTCGGTGATCAGCGGCAGCCGCGCGCACCAATTGCGGTTGGTGTCGAACACCACATGCGCTTTCGGCAGGTCGGCGTAGTAGGTCGAGAAGATCGCCTTGATGAGGTCCCGGCGCTGCTGGTCGGTGATGAAGATCGCGGTCTCGTTGCTCATGCTCATGTTGCGCAGCATGCCGTCGACCAGCGAGCCGACCGGCCCGGTCATCCCGGCGCGAAAGCGCGGGTTCTGCCGCAAAATGGCCGACAGCAGCGTCGAGCCCGCACGCGGAAGTCCGGAAATGAAGTGAATATCGCCTTGCATGATCCTGCAAACCTGACCGGGGAATCGTGACTAGACTACCAGAAAATCCCGCTGCTGCAGCAGGTTCGGGTTGACACCATACAGCGTGACCGAGTGAAGGGCGTCGAGCGCGATGGTGGTGTCGGCCGGGTTTCCGGCATTGTGGGGATCGGCGGCGATCGCCGCCAGCGCTGCCGCCGCGTCGGCGTAGACGGACTGGCTGAGCTGCAGAACGTCATGCGCCACGTCGAAATTACCGATGGTAGCCGTGGCCGCCACCTGCGAATTGAACTGGAACACGAACGTATCGTTCGCCGCTGACGCCGTCAGCGCGGCGTTGTCCCCCTGCACCGTGACCGTGTGCGATCCATCATTGTTGGTGACATCCTGCGCGACGACCGAGCCATCGGCAGCATGGCTGACCAGAGACTTGGCGTAAGGCGGATTGGCGCCGAGATAGAAACTTGCAACCGTCTCGTTCACCGTCGACGGCGTCAGCAGCGTGTTCAAATGCGCATCATCCGTCGGCGTCGTGTTCTGGAATTCGATCTGCAGCGCCCCCGAACCAACGCCCTGTAGCAGAATGTGCGCCGTTCCGCCGGCGACGGAAATCGCGATGTCGGTGTCGTGGCCGCCATTGACGGTCGAGACCGACACCGTATTGGGATCGACGCCTTCGATATGGATGCGGTCGTGCTCGTTGCTGGCGGTTGCCCAGGAGAAGTCGGTTATCTTGTCGGTGACGCCCGCGGCAAGATCGCTGCCGCGGAAGAAGAACACATCGTCGCCCGTCCCGCCGGTGAGACTATGCGCGCCGGCGCCGTAATGGATCACGTCGTTGCCCGATCGATCCGGCCCCGCCGTAATGATCGTGGTGTTGGCCGCAGAGTCGTAGGCGAAATGGAAGTCCGACAGCGAGGCGATGTCATCGCCGCTCACCGTAAGGCTGACCGATCCGCTTGCGCCGCTCAGAACCAGAACGCCATCAACGAACGTTTCGCTCGTGGCGTGGAAGCCGTCGACGATGATCTGGTCGCGCGTGCCGAAATGCTCGATCGCGTTGACAGGCGCGTTCGCGGCTCTGAATTCCAGCGCGGCATGGCCCGCCGCCGAGAAGTCGATCGCGCCAGAGCCGGCCGCGCCGCTCGCGGTGAGGTCGAGCGTGCCGTTCTCGATCGTGATGCCGCCTGTGAACGTGTTCGCCGTTCCCAGCACCAGTGTTCCCTCGCCATCGAGCACCAGATGTCCCGCTCCGGTCTGGCCGCTGGCGTCGTGCGAGCCGGTCATGTCGGCGATCACGTCGCTGATCGAGATGATGTGCGCCGCGTCGGGGGCGAAGGTGATGGTCTGGTTGCCCTGGAGGAAGATGCCGCTGCCGAGGCCCGATCCGGAATTGTGGCCGACATTCGAGCCCGAACCACCGGCGACGCTGTTGTCATGGGTGCCACCGCTGCCCCCGAAGGTCAGCGAGCCGCCTTCCTGGACGAAGATCGCACCGCCGGCACCGAGGCCGCCGCCGCCCGCCTGATTGTTGCCTTGCCCGCCGCCGAAACCGCCGGCGCCGTTCGCGTAGCCCAAGTAGCCGGCACCACCGCCACCGCCACCGCCGAACCCGCCGGTGCCGCCCGCGCCCCGCAGCCCAGCGCCGCCACCACCGCCGAACCCGCCGGCACCTCCGGCGCTGCCCGTGAAATCCACAGGGTTGGCGACACCGCCGCCGCCGCCGCCGCCAAAACCGCCCGCGCCGCCCGACGTGGCAGTACCCACGCTGCCACCGATGCCGCCACCGGCGCCGCCGGCATAGCCGTAGCGACCGCCGCCAGACGCACTGGTGCCAGTGACGCCGCCGCCACCATCGGCACCTCCAGCACCGCCACCGGCCGCCGCGCCGATAACGATGCCGCGACCGGGTGCGTAACCAAAATAGGACCCGCCCGACGCAGCAAGGCCGACGCCGCCGCCGCCATTGATATTGCCAGCGCCGCCCATGCCGCCGCCGCCGCTGGCGGAATAGCCGTTGAAATAGCTTCCGTTGCCGCCGACCGCCCGATCGAGTGCAAAGCTGACATTGTCGAGGGTGACCGCGCCGCCGGAGGCGATGAAGAGGCCGCCGCCAAGTCCCGCGCCGCCGCCGCCGCCGCTGGTGGAGTCGCCACCTTTGGCAACCGCATTGATGACGCTGAGATTGTCGATGTCGATCGTGCCGGAATAGACGAACAGGCCGGGAAGTCCGTGGGCGTCGAGCGTGTGGCCGTTGCCGTGGATGGTCAGCGTATCGCCCGATGCGAGATTGAACGCCGCGAGCTGCGTGCTCAGGACGAGGTCGCCGACGATGTTGAACGTGTAGTGCGTGTTGGCGTGTGAATAGGCGCCGGTCAGGTCGATCGCCGCGATGTCGGCGGCGAGATCTGCCGCCGAGGTGATCGTGAAGCTGGTGGCGGTCGTCGCAACGTTCACATTGGAGGCCGTCGATGCGGCGCTGGTCGCCGAGCCCGCGCCGTTCACCAGCGTTTGTGTCGCCGTGATCGTGTGAGCGCCGTCGCCGAGCGCGAGGCCGTTGGTCGAATAGATAGCGAAATGGCCGGTCTGGTCCACCGTGCCGGAGCCGATCGCAGTCGTGCCGCCATCCGCATACAGCGTGATGATGTCGCCGGCCTTGCCGGTGCCGAAGGCCTCGACGCGTCCACCGGGATCATCGACCGAAACCACCGATGTGATGACCGGCGCGACCGGCGCAACCGTGGCCACGAAGCCCGATGCGCTGCTGGTGAGATGAGCCGCATTGGTCTCTGTCACCGACACGGCCTGGACGCCGGGGTTCAGGCCGGAAATAGTCGTGATGTCGAAATGCCCGGTGGCATCGACGATTCCGGAACCGATGGTGACGCCGCTGAGGGTGATCGTCACGATGTTGCCGACTTCGCCCGTGCCGACGAACTCGAGCGCCCCGCCCTCCACTGTTGTTCCGATCTGCGCCGTGATCGTCGGCGCGATCGGGTTGACGTTGACGGTGAATGCCGGCGACAGGGCGCTGGCGATGCCGTCGTCCGTCTCCGTCGCGGTGAAAATGTGCACGGCGTCTGCGAACGTCACGGTGGTCGTGATCGAGAACGTGCCGTTGGCGGCGACCGTGCCGGTGCCGACCGCTGTCATGCCGCCATCGGCGTAAAGCGTGATGGTGCCGCCGACGTGCTGGGCGGTTCCCTTCACGGTCACGGTGGTGCCGTTGATGGGCTGGCCGACCAGCGCGGTAATGGCCGGCGCGTTGGGCGTGACATTGACCGACACGCCGGAGGAGATCACGCTGACCAGGTTGGCGGCGTTGGTTTCGGTGGCGCGGATGGTGTGCGCGCCGCCGAGAATATCGGCGAAGATGTCGAAATGACCTGTCGCGTCGACCACGCCGGTGGCCAGCACGGTCGTACTGCCGTCGGCGAACAGCTTGATGGTCTCGCCGACCTCGCCGGTGCCCTGCACCTCGATGCGCTGCGAGGTGCCGGAAACGGGAAGCACCGCCGAGATGACCGGCGTGTCCGGGATCACGTTGACGGTGAATTGCGACGACACCGGGCTGACGAGGTTCGCGGCATCGGTCGCCGTCGCGGTCAGGCGATGGACGCCGTCGGGAAAGGTCAGCGTCGTCGTGATGTCGAAGTGTCCGGTAGCGTCGATGACACCGGTGCCGACCGACGTCGCGCCACCATCGGCATAGAGTGTGACGGTCTGGTTCGGCTGGCCCGTGCCCTTGACCTCGATGGTGCCGTCATTGTCGGGCTGGCCGACCAGCGTGGTGATAACCGGCGCCGACGGAACGACAGTGACGGAGAAACTGTTCGATGCCGTGCTTGGCAGGTTCGACACCAAGGCGACCGCCGTCAGCGTGTGGACCCCATTGCTCAGGCCCGCCGAGGTCACGATGTCGAACTGGCCGCTGGCATTTGTGGTGCCGGTGCCGATCACCGTCGTACCACCGTCGGCAAAGATCTGGATGATGTGGTTGGGTTCGCCCGTGCCCTTCACCTCGATCGGCCCGCCATTGAAGGGGTTGTTGACCAGCGCGGTGATCGTGGGTGCCGTCGGATTGACGTTGACGATGAAGCCGGCCGACAGCGGGCTTACCAGGCCCAGGCTGTCGGTCTCGGTTGCCCGGATAGTATGGATGCCGTCGGTCAGCGCCGGCGTGACGATGTCGAAATTGCCGTTGGCATCGGCGACGCCGGTCGCGAACACGGTCGAGCTGCCGTCGAGATACAGCTTGATCGTCTGGTTGGGCAGCGCAGTGCCCTTCAGCTCCACGGTGTCGCCGTTGAGCGGATGGCCAATCTGCGTCGTGATCACCGGTGCGCTCGGAAGGACCGTTACCGCGAATCCGGCGGAGATCTGCGACGACGTTCCCGTCTGCGAAACCGCCTGGAAGGTGTAGAAGCCGTCGGCGAGCGGCGAGGTGATGAGATCGAAATTGCCGTTGCCGTCGACAATGCCGGTGCCGAGCACGGTCGTGCCGCCATTGGCGATGATCGTGACCGTGGTGCCCGGAGCGGCCGTGCCGCGCAGTTCGACGCCGCTGCCGTAGACCGGCTGGCCGACCACGCCGGTAATTGCGAACGGCACGCGATCCGTCACCATCACGCCGCCGCTATAGGCGGTGACGTCGAACGTGAACAGCGAGAAATTGAGACCGGGATTGAGATGCAGGTCGATCGAATGGACCCCGTCGGTAACGGTCAGGACGTTGCCCGCGCCCATCGTTGCCGTCGCATTTGCGGCAAAGCCGACCAGCTTGATCGTATCGCCCGGATTGAAGCCGTTGATCTGGTTGGACACCGTCACCCCGGCTTCGATGATCAGGGTCGCGCCCGAATTGGGCACGAAGGTGATGATGCCGCTGCCGATCGAATTCACCGAGGTGAGATCGATGGTGCTGTTGCCACTCAGCACCATGCCACCAGTCAACAGGTTCATGCCGGTGATCGTGAGCACCGACGTTCCGGAGGCACTGATGGTGCCGCCGCCCGTGATCTTGTTCGCCAGCGTGTAGTGCGCCGAGCCCGACAGCGAGAAGGAATCGTTGACGAGATCGCCCGCCGTCAGCGACACCGTGCCGGTGTTGGAGATGTCGATCGTCGTGCCGGTGATGGCGCCCGACAGCGTGACGTTGCCGGCTCCCGCGATATGGACGACGCCGACGCCTGCACCCGCGATCGCATCCGAGACAGTCAGCGTGTCGCCCAGCTGCGGCGCAAACGTAATGTTCTGCGAGATCGTGAAGAGGCCCGAACCGATGCCCTGCCCGTCTCCGCCCGCAGCGGTTGTCGATGCACCGCCGAGACCGCCGACCACGGTATTGCCGCCGATCGAACCACTCTGGATCGTCAGTGATCCGCCGGACGCAACGAAAACGCCGCCGCCAAGACCGGCGCCGCCACCGCCACCACCGGACGGGACCCTTACCCCGCCGCCGCCGCCGCTGCCCGCGCCATAACCGCCGCTGCCGCCGAGGCCTGCATAAAGGTCGCCACCGAAGAAAGGTGGACTACGGGGGATAACCCTGTAAACGCTGGCCCCGCCACCACCGCCGCCGCCAAATGAGCCGGCCAGACCGTTGCTTCGCGAGTGCGCGTAGAAGGCCGGCTGACGTCCCCAACCGCCCGCGCCGCCGATGCCGAATCCACTCACAGGGCTCCCCGGCCCGCCGCCGCCGACGTAGCCATTGTAGCCTCCGGCGGCGCCGCCATTGCCACCGGAGCCACCGATCGCAGAGTTGCCGGTGAACGCCACGCCGTCGAGCGTCGCGGACGCACCTGCACCAATGAAGAGGCCACCGCCCGCACCGAGACCACCGCCGCCGGCGCCGGCATAGGCGTGGGCAACGGACCCGCCGTCGTGACCATGGGCAAGGGTGCCTTCGATCGTCAGCTGGCTGAGCACCAGATTGCCGGATTCAAGATCGAACCCGGAATAGGTCGCCGTGCCATTGACCGAACCGTCGATCGTGTGGCCGCCGCCCTTGATGGTGAGCGTGTCGCCGGCGGCAAGAAAAAGGGCCGCCATGTTACCGGTCAGCTTCAGATCGGCGGTCAGGTCGATCTCGTAGTCGATGTTCGTGCCGTAGTAGAAGCCGCCGGGATTGATGGCCGCGAGCGCCGCATTGAATTCCGCAATCGTGCCGACGGTGAAGGTCGCGATGGGATGGCCGGTGAACGCCGGCGTGCCCATGGACGCGCCGGTCGCAAAGGTGAAAGCCGGACCATTGCCGTTGACGGCGCCATTGAGCGTGTGTCCGGCGGTGTTGATGGTGAGCGTATCGCCGGCGGCAAGGTTGAGCATTCCCGCCGACAAGCTGCCAAGCGGGACATCTCCCCCGAGATTGATGACGTAGTTGATGTTCGGGGAGGAGAACAAGCCTCCGACATTGATGGTGTTGAACGCCGTCACCAGCTCCGACAGGTTTGCGACGTCAAATGTCGGAATTGCATTGCCGAGCAGCACGGCACCGCCGCCGGACGCAGTCGCCGTGAAACTGAACCCGCCGCCGGCGCCGTTGACGGCGCCGTCCAGCGTATGTCCCGCGGTGTTGATGGTGACCGTGTCGCCGGCGGCGAGGTTGAACTTCGGCATTCCCGCGGTCAGCGCAGTGTCCGCCGTCAGATCGATCTCATGGGTATGAACGCGAGCGATCGACAGCTTGCCCCCGATATTGACGTCGGTGATCGCGGTGACGAGGTCGCCGGCGGATGCAACATGGGCAACCGGCAGCGTCAGCGAACCCGTTCCCGTGTAGTTGATGGTTTCGTTGCCCGTGATCGGGCCCTGCAGGACCACGTTGCCGGATCCCGCGACGTTGATGATCTCGCTGCCCGTGATCGAGCCGGTCACGGTCACATCGCCTGATCCGGTGATGTTGATGATCTCGCTGCCCGTGATCGGACCGGCCAGGGTCACGTCGCCCGAGCCGGAGATATTGATGGTCTGGCTGCCGGAGATCGCGCCCGAGAAAACGAAGTCGCCGGCGCCTGTGAGGTCCAGAATGCCGGTGCCGGCGATGGAGTCGCCGATGTTGAGCGTCTTGCCCGCGGACGACGCAAGGACGATCTCGCTGCCATTGTTGAAGAACGCGCCACCAAGGCCCTGGCCTGCGCTTCCGCTGTTGCCGCCGAAACCGCCGGCGCCGCCGATCGCGTTGTTGCCTGAAAGATTGCCGTTGCTGACGGACAGCGAACCACCGGCCATGACGAAGATGGCGCCGCCGAGACCAGCACCGCCACCGCCGCCGGCGCCGAAGCTGCCGGGCCAATTCCCGTTGCCGCCGGTGCCAGCACCATAGCCCCCGATGGCACCGTTCTGGCCAGACGAGTGAAAACCAGACGGGTTGTTGCTGAAAAAACTGGCTCCGCCGCCGCCGCCAGCACCGAAGCCGCCATTGCTTGAACCAATAAAGCCGTTGCTGCCTCTCCCGCCGGTACCGAAGCCGCCATAGCCATTGTTGTAGTTGTAGCGCCCTTCAAACAAGCCACCGCGGCCGATATCGGTATCCACGGGCGGGACTGCGTTGTAGCCTCTGCCACCGTTGCCGCCGATGGCCCGGTCGCCGGTGAAGCTGACATTGTCGAGCATCGCCGAAGCGCCTGCGCCGACGAACAGGCCGCCGCCGGCGCCGAGACCGCCGCCCCCGGCCCCGTTCCTCGAATGAGGATCGCCGGTGCCGTCGCCGCCACGCTGAATGGTGTTCTGGATGGTCAGGTCCGACACCGCGAGACTGCCCGAACGAAGATACAGTCCTGAATATGTCGCAACACCGTTCACCGCGCCGTCGATGGTGTGTCCGAGGCCGTGGATGGTCAAGGTATCGCCGGAAGCCATATCGATCGCGGTGATGAAAGCGGTCACCGACAGGTTGGCGTGAATGTTGATCGTATAGGCGGTGTTGGCGGCCGAATTGATGCCGCCATCCTTGATCGACGTCAGAGCGGCCTGGAAATCGGCGAACGTGGAGATTTCGAAAACGGTCTGGATGCCGTTGAGCACGACGTAAGTGCCGCCGTTGCCATCAGGCACGACCCGGAAGCCGGTCGAGACCAGATCCGCCTGCGCGGGATCGAAGTTCAGCGTTCCTACGACGGCGCCGCCTGCACCGGTCAACGTGAGTATGCCGTTGACATACGAACCGACGCCGGTCGCTGCCACTGCCTTGAGGTCGATCACATCGCCGACACCGAAGCCGCGAATAACGGGCGTGGGCGCACCGCTGTTGAAAGCCAGCGTGGTCCATCCGCTGCCGAACGTGATCGTTCCCGATCCCGAGATGGCTGAGGCAAAAGTATAGGTCTCGGACCCGTCAAGGAGGACGTCGTTGTTGTCGACAACGGCATTCGCCACCGTTGTCGCGTGGATGAGGTGCAGCGTGCCGTTGTTGGTGACGGCGCCCGTGCCCAGCGAGCCGGCGGCCCCGAGTTGCAGCGTGGCGCCAGCCTCGATCGTCGTTCCGCCCGAATAGGTGTTGGCAGCGTCGAGCTCGACGATGCCCGTTCCCTTGATGTCGACCGCACCGCGGCCGCCATTGCCACCCTGGTCGGCGATCACGTCGGCGACCGTCACCGTCGCACCGGAGGCCGGCGCGAACGTCAGCGTTTCGTTACCCTGGAGGAAGATGCCGCTGCCGAGCCCCTGCCCGGCGCCGGGCATAGAGTACACCTGATGAGCCGGCTGGATGGGGCCCGCAGCCCCTCCCGCCACGGAGCCGCCGGACAGCGATCCGCTTTCGAGGATCAGCGTGCCCCCCTCCTGGACGAAGATGCCACCGCCCGCACCAAGCCCGCCGCCACCGACATTGCCGATCTTTGCCTGGTAAGACCCGTCAGCGCGATAGGCGAAGGAGACGCCGCCGTTGCCAGCGCCAAATCCCCCGATGCCGAAGTGAC
>NZ_WQNE01000020.1 GCF_009759665.1 Bradyrhizobium cajani | reverse complement strand
ACATGGGGCGGGGGATTGAAGGCTGGGGCAAGGTGACGAGGTCCGGACTCCTAGGCACTCCGGACCTCGAAACTTTTCAGATTGAACGCGACACGCGCCGTCCGGCTGGATTCAGCCGGACGGCGCGTTGTCGTTTCGGCGTCGTCGCCCGCTTCGGCGCTCAGCGCGTTTGCGGCTCGATCGTCACGGTGCAGTCGCCCTGCCCTTGCGTCGCGACCACGATGTCGCCCGCGGCGGTGCCGAGGGCAATCGGCGCGGATGAGCCGCCGCCAGGCATCTGGACCGTCACGCTCAGGGACTCGGTCCGCGCGGTTGAGCCGACGGTTGAGGGTTCGGCTTCGGCCACGTTACCCGAGGCATCACGCCGCATGATACGGCAATTCACATTGCTCGCGCCGGCCGCCGCCATGCTCGACGAGGCGCTGCCGCCCATCTGCGCGCGGGCGCGCGAGGGATCGCGAGGCACCTGGCTGACGATGCGATGTGTCCGCGGCTCCACAATGACGACGTCTTCATCCGTGGCGAAGTACTCGTAGTCCCGATATCCAGGCTCGATCGACACGATCTCGGGCGGCAGCCTGTGCAGTCGCACGCGTGAAGGAATCGTCTCGCCGACCCGGATCGAAATGTTCAGATTGCGCTCCGGCTGTGCCAGGCGTGCGCGGCTCACCGTCTCGGAGATCCGCACCTGCTTCTCGGAATTCACCTGGGCCTGCTGGTTGACCTGCGTGTCGGTCCGGGTCGTCTGATTGGCTTGATTGGTCTGCGTGCTCGCAGGAGGCGCGGTCTGCGCGTTGGTGGACGGAGCCGTCCGGCTCGTATCGGTCGCGGTAGCCGGCCGGTTGTCTTGCTGCGCCGGCCGCTGTTGCTCCGCCGCGTTGCGCGGAGGCTGGTTCTGGTTGCGCTCGTTCTGCTGGGCCGCGGGACCGGTCCTCGACTTCTCGGACTCGGCCGTTGATTTCTGCGGCGCAGACTTGTCCTGCTTGGTCTCGGCGCTGCTCTTGTCGCGCTCGCGACCCTGCTTGGCGCGCTCGACCTCACGGTTGCGGTCGCGCGCAGGCTCGCGGGATTCTTGCGCCTGATCCTTGGCCTTCTCCTTGGCCTTCGGCTGATTGCGCTCGGCAGCGGTCGCGGGCTGGTTCTTCTCATCGCCGGCCTGGTGCCTGGCCCCGCCCTTGTCCTCGCGGCCCGCGCCCTGCAGTCTTTCCTGAGCGCCCTGCGCGCGCTCTTGAACCCGTTCCTGAGCCGATCCACCGCGCTGCTGCGTTGCGCCTCTCGCCGGTTCCTCGGATCGTTTCGGCTCGTCTCTCCGCTCGCCCGGCGCCTGTGCGTAGGCCAAGCCTGAGGCCAGCATCAGTCCGATCGCGGCAGTCGACAACATCAAGTGTTTACGCATGGTCCCTCTCCTCAAGAACTCGCAAACATCACAGGCGAACGTCCTGTGGATGCGAATGTTCCTGAGCAGGAACGGCAGCCGGCGGGTGTCAGTTCGGCACGTTCCGCTCGAGATCCTCGAGCCAGGCAGCCGCGCTCGAATCCGATGGCGCGCGCCAGTCGCCGCGCGGCGACAATGAGCCGCCGGCCGAGACCTTCGGTCCGTTCGGCATGGCCGAGCGCTTGAACTGGCTGAAGGCGAAGAAGCGACGCAGGAACACCTCGAGCCAGCGCCGGATGTCTGGAAGCTCGTAAGCCCTGCGCCGGTCGCTCGGGAATGCCGGCGGCCACTCGCCCTTGGCGACATCCTTCCAGGCATGGAGCGCCATGAAGGCGATCTTGGACGGCCGCATGCCGAAACGCAGCGTGTAGAACAGGTTGAAATCCTGGAGCTCGTAGGGCCCGACCGACGCTTCCGTGCTCTGCGGCTTCTCGCCGGGCTGCACCGGCACCAGCTCGGGCGAAATTTCGGCCGCCAGGATCGAGCCCAAGGTCCGGTTGACCTCGTCGCTGAACTGTCGAGAGGCGATCACCCAGCGGATCAGGTGCTGGATCAGCGTCTTCGGCACGCCGGCATTGACGTTGTAATGCGCCATCTGGTCGCCGACGCCATAGGTGCACCAGCCGAGCGCCAGTTCAGAGAGATCGCCGGTGCCGATGACGATGCCGCCATGATGGTTGGCGAGGCGGAACAGGTAGTCGGTACGCAGGCCCGCCTGCACGTTCTCGAAGGTGACGTCGTAGACCTTCTCGCCCTTACCGAAGGGATGGCCGATATCCTTCAGCATCTGCGTGGCCGTGGTGCGGATGTCGAGCTCCTGCGAGCTCGTCTGCAACGCCTTCATCAAAGCCAGCGCATTGGTCTTGCTCTCGCTGCCGGTGGCGAAACCCGGCATGGTGTAGGCGAGGATGTTTTCGCGCGGCAGGCCGAGCAGATCGACCGCCTTGGCGGCCACGATCAGCGCGTGGGTGGAATCGAGCCCTCCCGACACGCCGATCACGACGCGCCTAGTGCCGGTCGCGCGCATGCGCTGCACGAGGCCGGCAACCTGGATGTTGTAGGCCTCGTAGCAATCCTGCTCGAGCAGGCTCTCGTCGCTCGGCACGAACGGAAAGCGCTCGACCTTGCGCAACAGACCGATATCGGCGGCTGGCGGTTGCAAGGCGAACGTGACCTTGCGGAAGAACGCCTCGCGCTGACGGCGATTGTCGTCGAACGTGCCCATCAGCGCGCGTTCCTGCCTGAGCAGGTCGAGATCGACGTCGGCCAGCGTGATCTGGCCCCCCCGGCGGAACCGCTCGCCCTCGGCCAGCAGCACACCGTTCTCGTAGATCGAGGTCTGGCCGTCCCAGGCAAGATCGGTGGTCGATTCCCCTGCTCCCGCGGCGGAATAGACATAGGCGGCGAGGCAGCGCGTCGAAGTCGACTGGCACAGCAGCGCGCGCGAGCGCGCCCGGCCGATCGTGATCGGGCTGCCCGAGAGATTGATCAGGACGCTGGCGCCCGCCAGCGCGAGCTCGGATGCCGGCGTCACCGGGATCCACATGTCCTCGCAGATCTCGACGCCGATGGTGAGGCCCGGGACGTCCTCGGCCGAGAACAACAGGTCGACGCCGAACGGCGCGCGCAGAGCGCCGATTGCGATCGTCTCACCGACCATGCCGGCGCCGGAGGCGAAATGCCGTCCCTCATAGAATTCGCGATAGGTCGGCAGGTAAGTTTTGGGTACCACGCCGAGGACGTTGCCGCGATGAATGACGACGGCGCAATTGTAGATGCGGGCCCCAAAACGCAGCGGTGCACCGACGATCAGGACCGTCATCAGCGCCGATGAAGCCTCGGCGATCGCGGCGAGCCCACGCTCGACCGCATCGAGCAGTGGGTCCTGCTTCACCAGGTCCTCGATCGCATAACCGCATAGGCACAGCTCGGGAAAGACGGCGACCGCCACCGACTGTTCGTGGCAGGCACTGGCCGCCGCCAGGATTGCCCTTGCGTTGGCCGAGGGATCGGCCACTTGGGAGGTGGTGACGCAGGCCGCCACGCGCGCAAATCCATGGGCGTAGATCGAGTGGAAAGTCATCGAGCGCTGTACCCTTAATCTCGTCGCGAGCCGGCAGCCTCAGCCGTCGGCTCTGGACCATATGTAACCCATCGACCTGGCCCCGTGCAGACCATCCGCCGTCATGCATAACGGAGTTGCGCGCCGACCTGCGCTGCGCGTGGCGATGTCAGGCGCGGCGGGCCAGCACGCCGGACAGATCGTCGCGCAGCCATTTGGCGATCCGGGGCCAGGCATGCGCGTGGGTCCGCGCGCCCATGAACAGGCCGAGATGGTTGCTCGGTTCGGAGGCCGCAGCAATGAAGGCCGGCGGCGTGCCGAGCAGACCCGCGGTGGCGAGCGCCTGCGCGGCCGGCACGACGTCGTCGTCGAGCCCGGCCAGCAGGAACACCGGCGCCTTGACGTCCTTCAGATCGATCTCGCGGCCGAGAGCAACGAACTTGCCGCCCGCGATCCGGTTCTCCCGGAAAATCCGGTTGACGATCTCAAGATAATAGGTCCCGGGCAGGTCAAGCATCTCCGCGTTCCAGCGATCGAACCGCGCAAGCAACGCTCTCCCCTCCTCGTCCGAGAGGTCTCTCTGCAATGCCAGCGCGACATCGTCGGGACCCGGCGTCTTCGACCAGAGCCGCCGCATCTCCTCGCCGCTGACATTGCCGCCGCCGCGCGCGACGAGCTGGTCGTAGACCATTTCAGGCGCGTTGCGGGTCAGCCGCGACAGTGCGGAGTTGATGGAGAGATCGACCGGCGCGCCGACCAGGACCAGCCGCCGCACCTTGGCCGGAAAGCGCGCCGCATAGAGCAGCGACAGCCAGCCGCCCTGGCACAATCCGACGAGATCGACCGGCGCGCCGATCTCGTCGACGGCGACGTTGAGATCGCCGAGATAGCTGTCGATCGAGAGATAGCGCATGTCCGGCGTAGCCGACCGCCAGTCGGTGAGATAGACCCGGCCGATGCCGCCGTGCTGCAGCGACTGCACCACGCTGTGGCCGGGCGCGAAGTCGGCGATCAGGGCCCGATGCAGCGCATAGGGTGCGCAGACCAGCGCCGGCTGACCGGACCGCGACTGTGTGCAATCGCGCAGGCGCATGGTCGCAAGCTCCAGCGCAACCGTGTTGGACGTCGTCCATGGCAGATTGCTGTCCCCCTGCTCCGCGGGTCCGCGCTCCAGCCACCAGAAACAGGCATCCATGGCGAAACGCGCCGCCGCAAACGGCCATAGCAGCGGATCGTCGGGGGCCTGATCCGGTCGTCTTCGCTGCTTGTCCGTTTTCTCCACCACGCCCTATCTCGCGATCCTCACAGGAATGCCTCGAAGCTGATCACCGAAATGCCGAGCTCCGCAAAGCTCCGATGGGCCGCAGCCACCGAGCCGTCCAGGTCGATGCCACGGCAGGCGTCCTCGATGACGGCCACCTCGAACCCCGCCTTCCGGGCGTCCTCCGCCGAGAATCGCACACAATAGTCGAGCGCCAGACCGGCGACGAAGACGGTCTTCAGATCCCGCTCGCGCAAATAACCGAGTAGGCCCGTCGGCGTCCGGTGGTCGTTCTCGAACAGCGCCGAATACGAATCGATGCCGCGGCGGAAGCCTTTGCGCACCACGAGGCTCGCCCGGGTGAGGTCGAGATCGCCATGGAATTCGGCGCCCGCCGTGCCCTGCACGCAATGCGCGGGCCAGAGCACCTGGGTGCCATAGTTCAGCTCGATGGTCTGGAACGGTTGCTTGCCCGCATGGTTCGGCGCGAAAGAGACGTGATCCCTCGGATGCCAGTCCTGGGTCAGCACCACATTGGCGAATTTTTGGGCGATGCGGTTGATGGCAGGCACGACCTTCTCGCCGTCGGGAACGGCGAGCGCCCCGCCGGTGCAGAAATCGTTCTGCACGTCGATCACCAGCAGCACGTCGCGGTTGGAAATCTTCATCGCAAGGCCCCATTCCATCCGTCCGGCGGAACGAGCGCCGAACGCTCCCTCCAATGTCGATCTTCCCGCGCGGCTTCGCAACCACCGCTCCATGCGGCGAGATCGCGCGAGCGGCGCAGCCGTCGCCCTCGGAATGCAACGGTTTGACCTAATCCGTGTTGACTAGCTGCACCCAAGGACGGATTCTAAAAAGTCGATGCAGCGGAGGAAAGGGTTCCCGCGAGCCGGCAAGGCCGCGGCAGCCAGATGGACATGAATATCGGCAGGACAGGACATATTCTTCTCGCCGATATCGGCGGCACCAATGCGCGCTTCGCGCTAAGCCAGGCCGCCCAGACCGGGCCGATCGATTACGTGAAGGTCGCTGACTTCCCGACCGTCCGGGAGGCCATCGCCGATGTTCTGGTACGGCACGGCGGCGAGCCCCCCAGCAGGGCCGTGCTGGCCGTCGCGGGTCCGGTGACCAACAACCGCTGCGTCATGACCAACAGCCCGTGGGTCATCGACGGCAACGAGCTTCAGCCCGCCCTTGGTTTCGACAGCGTCCACGTGCTCAATGATTTCGAGGTGGTGGCCTGGTCCCTGCCCGCCTTGCAGCCTGCCGACCTGATCCCGCTCGGCGGACAGGATGGCCTCCCCGGAGAGCCGTTGCTGGTGGTCGGGCCCGGAACCGGCTTTGGCGTTTCCTGTCTCGTCGAGCGCCATGGCGCACGGCTCGCCGTCGTCACCGAGGCGGGACACGCGACCCTGCCGGCGGAGAACGAGCGCGAAGAACGCGTGATCGCCACCTTGCGCCGACGCCTCGGCCACGTCTCCATCGAACGCGGCGCGCTGTCCGGCTCCGGACTGCAAAATCTCTATCAGGCACTCGCCGAAGTCGATGGCGCGAAAGTGCCGCAACGGGATGCAGCGGCCATCACCAAGGCGGCCCTGGACGGCGATTGTGCGGTCAGCCGCGCGACGCTGGAGATGTTTTGCGCCATCCTCGGTTCGGTTGCGGGCAATCTCGCGGTGACCTTCGGTGCACGCGGCGGCGTCTATGTCGCCGGCGGAATCGCCCCGCGCTTCCCCGAGTTCCTTGCGGCCTCTGCGTTCAGGGCACGCTTCGAAGCCAAGGGGCGCTTCCAGGATTATTTGCGCAACATCCCGACCAGGCTCGTCGTGAAGCCCGACGCAAGTTTCGTCGGCCTGAAGATGTTCGCCGACCACAATCTGGCCTGATCGCCTCCTCCGTCCGCCGGTTCCGGCAATTCACAGCTGATTCAGCAAACGCAGGGTTCCACCCACGATCGTGCTTGCCTGCACGTTTCCGATGAGAAACAATTCAACCGTGCGTGGTGAAGTTGCGGGGGCGTGACATGCGTAAACCGGATGGGCGCAATCAGGATTCGGGCTTCGACTATCACCGCTATCACCGCCTGCTGACCGAGGCGGACGACGAGGACAAGCGGCTGGCCCTGATCGAGCTCCTGATCGAGGAGAAGGCGCGCGACAGGCTCGCCGCGCAACGTGCCTCGGACCGCGCCGCCATGACGGCCCTCACCATTGCCACCGTGCTGAGGAATGGACGCAACTGAGACTTGCGGGATCGCGTGCTGCTCGCGGCAGCCGCGCAATCGACCGCGATTCCGTTAACGATCCCTCGCAAGCCGGCAGCGTCTTCGCCGTCGCTCAGTGCGGCGTCTTCGCTGTGGCTTCGGGAAACAGCGAGTCGATCATGGCCTTGAGCTGATCGATCGAAATCGGCTTGCGCAGGATAGGCCTGCGGCGGAGCAAGGACGGCAGCAATTCCGGCCCGTAGCCGGTGGCGAACAGAAACGGCTTTCCGCGGCGCTCGATCAGGTCGGCGACGGGATCGACGTAGAGGCCCATGAGATTGATGTCGAGGATGGCGAAATCGTATTGCGCGGTCATCGCAAACGCGCTCGCGTCCCGCACATTGTCCGCTTCCGCAACGACATGGTGGCCGAGTTCCTCGACCATGTCGGCGATCATCATCCGGATCAACGCCTCGTCTTCGACCAGGAAAACGGAGAGTCCGTCCGCCATATCAACCCCGCAGCCATCACGTGAAGCTAACCATAACCCAAACTGCGGGAGGATTCACGAATTCGTGGCAGCCGGCGTTAATTCAAGCGGCCTCAATCCGATTCAACTTGATCAATCCAGCCCACGCTCGTGGCTCAGACGGACCATCTCCTGGATGAAGACCTGCTTCTGCTTGTCGTCCAGGCTCGAATAGAGCGGTTCGGCGGCATCGGCAACGTTGCGCTGATCGGCGGCGCGGTCGATCAGGAACTGCGACTCGTTGCGCATCTGCTCGATGATGTCGTCGGGCGGATCCCGCTTGGCGCGCGCAACTCGCAGGTTGAGCCGCTCCGCACCATTATGCCCCAGGTAGTGCATGGCGCTCGAGAAGCCGTACCAGTGCTTCTCCTGATCAGGCGTGAGGTTCAACTCGGTCTTGATCCGCTCGATGTAGGAATCGCTGTTGGCGACGATCTGTTCGGCGGTCTGTTGCGGCGCGCCGGGCTGGGTAAGGACCGTGACGTCCTTATTGTCCTTGGTGTCCTGCGGCGCGTTCTTGGCTTCCTTGCTCGCCTTGGCGCCCTTCCCGGCCTTGGCGCTCTTGGCATCCTTGTCCTTGCCGCCCGACTGCTTGGCATCCTTGCTTGAATCCTTGGCAGCCGGCGCCTGGTTGGCATTGTTGTTGCCGACGCCGAGCACGCCGGTGAAGACCCCGACCACGCCGCCGATGGCGCCGCCGAGCACGCCACCGACCGGACCGGCCGCCTTGTTCCCGGCTGCGGCGCCATCCTGAACACCCTTGACCAAGCCCTGAGCGTTCGCCACCGCGGCTGCGCCGAACAGCAACGCGAGCACGGACCCCAGCGCGAGCCATCGCCGGATGTGAAGCCGTGCTGAAGGCGCCGGGTTGATCATTCTCGTCTCCATCGTCGATCTGACTGGCCTGTCCGGGTCGGAGCCAGCCGCTGTTGCAACTCTATCGTTTTCGCCGCTTCGCGGTCCAGCCGGAGCCAATCGCTGTCCACGTCCGAAAAGTCTTTCGTGCGAAGCGGTTATGCAGGCTTATTCGAAACTGCGGCGTAATTGCGCACGGATCCTCCGGGCCAGGCTTGCTCGAAGTGTGCGTCGCAAAACGAGCGACGGCGGTTCACGTTGGCGCGCGACACGGAAAGCGGCCGCGACATTTGCAGGCACAACGTTAGTTCTAGACAATCCTCCTTCGGCTTTCTCGACAGACGCGGTCAATCATGATCTGATCGCGCTACCAATTTGCCGAGTATCGCGATCTGCCATCGAAGCTGACGGCACCGACAAGAAACGTCCGACAAGAAACTCCAACAAGAAAAGCCAAGCAAAAACTCGGAAGAGTTCAGAGGAAACACCAGAACAAAAAAACCCAAGCGAGGAAACGAGATGTCACGCAAGACACTGACGCGACGTCAATTTGTGGCTGCCACTGCAATGTCCTCCGCGGCGCTGATCACGGCGCCCTATGTCCGGGGTGCCTACGCCGCCGGCAAAATCTCGATCGGCTTCTGGGACCACTGGGTGCCGGGTGCCAACGACGCCTCCACCACCATGGTCAAGGCCTGGGGCGAAAAGGAGAAGGTCGAAGTCTCGATCGACTACATCACCAGCAACAACAACAAGATCCAGCTCACGGTCGCAGCCGAAGCCCAGGCCAAATCTGGCCACGATATCCTGCAGATGCCGACCTGGTGGCCGCACGCCTATGCGGAGAGTCTCGAGCCGGTCAACGACGTCATGGAGCCGCTCATCAAGCAGAACGGCGAGGTGAACGGCACCACCAAATATCTTGGTCAGGCCGGCGGCAAATGGCTTGCGGTGCCCGCAACCCCCGGAAGCCAGATCAAGGGCCCCTGCTCCCGCATCGATCTGATGAAGAAGCACGCCGGCATCGACGTCCAGGAAATGTACCCGGCGGGCGCACCTGCGAAGGCGGACAATTGGACGATGGAGACCTTCCTGAAGGCGGCCGAGGCCTGCCAGAAGGGCGGCAACCCGTTCGGGATCGGCCTCGGCGAAACCACCGACAGTGTCGACACGGCCGGTGCGATCTTCCAGTCATTCGGCGCGGAACTCGTCAACGCCAAGGGCGACGTCACCGTGAAGACCGATGCCGTTCGACAGGCCCTCGAATACTACAAGAAGCTGATCGCCTTCCTGCCGCCGGATGCTCCGTCCTGGGACGACGCCTCCAACAACAAATGGCTGATCTCGGGCCGCGGTGCGATGATCCTCAACCCGCCGAGCGCCTGGGCGGTCGCCAGGCGCGACGCACCGCAGGTCGCCGAACAGTGCTGGACGCACGGCTTCCCGGCCGGCCCGAAGGGACGCTTCGCACCCTTCCTGCCGTACTTCTGGGGGCTCTGGAGCTTCAGCAAGAACAAGGAGGCGGCCAAGAGCCTGCTGACCTATCTGTCGCAGCCGGCATCGATCGAGAAATTCGTCGCGGCGAGCGGCGGCTACGACCTGCCCGCCTACGCCAACATGACGACGCTGAAGACCTGGGCGGAGGAAGGGCCGCCGAAGGGGACACTCTATCACTATCCGAACCCCAACAACCACCAGACGCTGTCGATCGCAGCGTCTCCGGCGCCGCCCAAGGTCGCGCAGCAGATCTACTTCCAGGCGACGTTGACCAAGATGGCACTGCGCTATGCGCAGGGCGAAAAGATGGAGGCCACGCTCGCCTGGGCCGAAGGCGAGTGCGAGGGCTTCATGCGGAGTTGATGCCGGGTATGTGCGAGGCGGCTCACGCTTGATGCGTGAGCCGCCACACATCACGTGCCGCCGCCTATCGCAGGAAGCCGACCGATCGGGCCGGCTTCGCCAGTCGACAATTTTCGAGAAAGCTATGCCATGGCCGATGCCGTCGTTGAGCAAGGTCCCACAGTCCGTGCGGCGCGCGCGCGCAAGTCGACGAGCCTTCGCAATGCACTGGGACGAAAATCGACGGTCGCGTTCTTCCTGACGCTGCCGCTGATCCTGCTGATTGCGCTGCTCGTACTCTATCCCGCCGTCTACTCCGTCCATCTCGCGACGCTGAACAAGTCGATGCAGAAGTTCGTCGGCTTCGGCAACTTCCTGTTCCTGTTCAAGCGGGACACGTTCTGGATGGTTGTGAAGCAGTCCTGCATCTTTGCCGTCACGGCCGTGTTCTTCAAGGCGCTGATCGGATTCATCGTCGCCCATTTCGTCCACAACATTCCGGCCAAGGGCCAGCGCAAATGGCGCGGCATGCTGCTGGTGCCCTGGGTCATCCCGCCAGCGATGAGCACGCTGGCCTGGCTGTGGCTGTTCGACCCCTCCTACAGCGCCTTCAACTACACGCTCTCCTTCTTCGGCATCGGCCCGATCAACTGGCTCGGCGACAATCTGTGGGCCCGTTTTTCCGTCATCCTCGTCAACATCTGGTACGGCGCGCCGTTCTTCATGATCATGTATCTGGCCGCGCTGAAGTCGGTCCCCGACCAGCTCTACGAGGCTGCGGCAATCGACGGCGCCAATTGGTGGCAGAAGATCTGGTACGTCACCCTGCCGATGATGCGCAACATCATCGCGATAACGGCGCTGTTCTCGCTGATCGTGACCTTCGCCAATTTCGACATCGTGCGCATCCTGACCTCGGGCGGCCCGCTGGACCAGACGCATATCTTCGCGACATGGGCCTTCAAGGTCGGCATCGAGGGCAGCGACATCCCACTCGGCGCCAGCGTCTCGCTGTTCATGGTGCCGATCCTCGCCATCGCAGCGATCTTCATCCTGCGCGATGTCTCCAAACGCGGGAACGAAGCCTGATGAGCACGCTTGCAATCGACAAGGCCGGACCGTCGCGGAAGGTCAAATATGGCAGCATGAGCCGCGACCGCGCCTGGGCGCTGCGCTGGTCCTACTTCTTCCTGGTGCTGTTCGCGATCTTCTTCCTGACGCCGCCGGTGTACATGCTGATCACCTCGCTCAAGAGCAGCGCGGAGATCTCGGCCGCGACCAATCCATGGTGGGTGTTTCACCCGACCCTGTCGAACTATGTCGAGCTGCTGACCTCCAACCAGTTCCTGCGCTTCTTCTGGAATTCGTCGATCGTGTCGCTGGCGGTCGTCCTCGTGACCATGCTGATCAGCGTTCCCGCTGCATTTGCATTGGCGCGCATGAAGTTCTGGGGCTCGACGACGCTGGCGACGGGCGTCTTCCTCACCTACCTCATTCCGGACAGCCTGTTGTTCATCCCGCTGTTCAAGATGCTGGCGTTGGTCCAGGATTACACGGGCATCACGCTACTCAACAGATGGTACGTGCTGCTTTTCATCTATCCGACGCTGACGGTGCCGTTCTGCACCTGGATCATGATCGGCTATTTCGCCTCGATCCCGAAGGAGCTCGATGAGGCCGCCCTCATCGACGGCGCTTCCTGGCTCCAGACCCTGACGCGGATCTTCATCCCCGTCGCGCTGCCCGGGCTGATCGCCGCGACCATCTTCGCTTTCACGGTGTCCTGGGCGCAGTTCCTCTATCCCCTGGTGTTCACGACGTCGGTCGACCAGCTCGTGCTGCCGGTCGGCATCACCACCACGCTGATCAAGGGCGACGTGTTCAACTGGGGACAGATCATGACCGGCGCGCTGCTTGGCGCTGCGCCGCCGCTGATCATCTACGCCTTCCTGATGGACTACTACATTGCCGGCCTGACCGCCGGCGCGACAAAGGGTTGATGTCTCATGGCTGACGTTGCTTTGCGGAAGGTAGTTAAGCGTTACGACGATGTCGAGGCGGTGCGCGGCATCGACCTGGACATTGCCGACCATGAGTTCATCGTGCTGGTCGGCCCCTCCGGCTGCGGCAAGTCGACGACGCTGCGCATGATCGCAGGGCTCGAGGACATCAGCGACGGCGACATCATGATCGGCGGCGACATCGTCAACGACGTGCCGCCGAAGGACCGCGACATCGCCATGGTGTTCCAGAACTACGCGCTCTACCCGCATATGACGGTCGCGGAGAACATGTCGTTCGGCCTGCGCCTGAAGCACTATCCCAAGGCCGAGATCAAGGCGCGGGTGACCGAGGCCGCCCGCCTTCTCGACATCACCGACCTGATCGACCGCAAGCCGAAGCAGCTCTCCGGCGGCCAACGCCAGCGCGTCGCGATGGGCCGGGCCATCGTGCGCAATCCGAAGGTCTTCCTGTTCGACGAGCCGCTGTCCAATCTCGACGCGAAACTCCGCGTGCAGATGCGGATCGAGATCAAGAAGGTGCACCAGAAGGTGCGCACCACCACGGTCTATGTCACCCACGACCAGGTCGAGGCGATGACTTTGGCCGACCGCGTCGTGGTGATGAACAAGGGCCGCATCGAGCAGATCGGCACGCCGAACGAACTCTACCACAAACCGGCGACGCGGTTCGTGGCCGGCTTCATCGGCTCGCCCGCGATGAACTTCATCCCGTGCCGGCTCGAGGACGCTGGCGGCACGCTCCAGATCCGCCTGACCGACCGCATTGCCTTTGCGCTGCCACCGGCCCGCGCCGCGCGCTACAACGCGCTGCCGCGCACCGACAAGCTGCTGCTCGGCATCCGGCCCGAGCATCTCACCGAGTCGCATGCGCATTTCGGGCCGGGCGTCGAAACTTTCGAGACCGTGCTCGACGTCACCGAGCCGATGGGAATGGAGACGCTGGTCTATTTCGGGCTCGATGGCACGCCGATCTGCGGCCGCGTCGATCCCAATGCCGGCGCCAAGGACGGGGCACCCATGCGTTTGGCGATGGACCTCAACAATATGCACCTGCTAAACGAGGCGACCGGCGTCGTGTTGTGATGCCGGTCCAAGAAACTCGCGCAGGCAGGGGACGATGGCGACCAACAAGAAGAAGATTTTCGTTACACAAACTTTGTCGCAAGGGGCACGCGCCCTCCTCACCCAGCGGGACGATATCGAGCTCGTCGAGTTTGCAAACCTGATCTCCGCCGGGGATTTCGAGGCCCTGCTCAAGAGCCATGCGCCGGTTCACGGCGTGGCGCTCGGCGCCACCGCCTTCGGCGAGACCGAGCTCGAGGCCTCCCGCGACATGAAGGTGGTGACGCGCATCGGTGTCGGCTACGACGCCGTCGACGTGCCCGCCCTCTCCCGCCGCAAGGTGCCGCTGATGGTCGCGGGCAGCGCCAACTCGCCCTCGGTCGCCGAACAGGCGCTGTTCATGATGCTGACGCTGGCGAAGCGCGCGAACGAGATGCACGCCTGCGTCAAGGACGGCAAATGGGCCGACCGGCTCGGCATGCTGCCGTTCGATCTCTACGGCAAGACCGTGTTGATCATCGGTTTCGGCCGCATCGGCAGTCGCACCGCCAAGCGCTGCCTGGCGATGGAAATGAACGTGCAGGTCTATGATCCCTATAAGCCCGCCGCCGACATCAAGGCCGCCGGCTGCGAGCCGGTCGGCGATCTCGACGCCGCGCTGCCGCAGGCAGACTTCGTCACCATTCACTGCCCGAAGACGCCCGAGACCGTCGGCCTGTTCGATGCGGCGCGGATCGGCCGGATGAAGCCGAGATCCTATCTCATCAACACCGCGCGCGGCGGCATCGTGAAGGAAGCGGCGCTGTACGACGCGCTGGTCTCGGGCAAGATCGCCGGCGCCGGAATCGACGTGTTCGAGGTGGAGCCGCCGCCGGTCAGCAATGCGCTGTTCGCGCTGCCCAACGTCATCATGGCCCCGCATGTCGCCGGCGTCACCGTCGAGGCGGTCCAGCGCATGAGCGAGCAGACCGCACGCAACATCCTGAGTGTGCTGGACGGCGATCCCATCCGGCAGAACGTCATCAATCAGGACGTGCTGGGCTGAGCGAACCAACGGCCGGGCGGTACGTCCGCCCCGCCTTCGGAAGGCCAGAATGCGTCCCATTTTGGTGCAGATCGGGCCCAAACTCAGCCTTAATCAAACCCGCGTAATAAAGCCGCCCGCGGCGGCAGTGGGACAGACTGGCCGGCCGCGTCGAGCTGGAGGATGGACCCTTGTCAGAGATCGACCCGACCGACCACGCGCTGGCAACCATTGCCAGCATCCTGGAGCGCCCCGAGCCCGTTCTCGTCGTTCGCGAGACCGAGACCGTGGTCGCCGCTGAACACGTCGCCGCGGACGAGCAGCCCGCTGCCGACGAGCATACGGTGGTCGACGAGCATCCGATGGTCGAAGAGCAGCCGCTGGTGCCGGAGCATACCGATGCCGACGGCTACAGCAAGGTCGGCCCCGGCCCGATGGTGGCGATCCGCCTGAAATGGACGGTCCATCGCGGCGACGACGGCCAATTCTACGTCCACGAGACCATCGGCGAGCAGTCCGCGCCCGTGGTCAGCGGCCCGATGACGAGCGAGGCCGCGGTGCGCTTCGTCGACGAGCACGAGGACGAGGCACACCGTCGCTTCGAGGAGCTGCGCAGCGAGATCGCAGGCCGCAGCTCGCTCGCCGATTATGAGCGCAAGGGCGAAGCCTGAGGCCTACTTCCGCCCAAGATAATCCCGCTTCACGAGCTCGACGCCGGCGTGCCGCAACAGGTCGTACGCCGTCGTGACGTGAAAGAAGAACTGCGGCACGCTGAACGTCAGCAGCAGCGTCCGCCCGGTGAACGGCAGCTCGGTTCCGTTCTTCAGTCTGAAGAAGACATGCCGTTCCGCCGCGGCATCGATTGCAGCGCGCGGCAGACTCTCGATGAACTCGATTGACGTCGCGATGCGCGCCTGAAGCCCGGCCATGTCGTGCTCGAGCACCGGCAGCGCCACCGGCTCGCGCTCGGCCAGCAGGGCCGGAGCGACCGTGGCGTGGCGGCAGGCCTCGCCGACCTGCTGCGCCAGATCGTACATGTTCGGCGCCAGCCGCATGCCGAGCAGGACCGCCGGGTTGAACTTGCGGGTCTCGGCATAGGCCACACCCTTGTCGAGCAGTCCGGACAGGTTGCGAAGATACGGCACGAAGACGCCGACCGAGGCGTCATATATCGAGATCGTCACCTCTGGATTCCCTTCAATTCCGCCTCGCCAGCGACGGGCATCTGGTCTAAATCCACACCTCAAGAGCTGCACAATGACAGCTCGGGCATGGGTGGAAAAGAGATGATCGTTCGAATCTGGGCGGCTTTGGCCGTGGCGCTGCTGGTGAATGTCTCGGCGCATGCGCAGCAGGCGCCCTCGCGCCTCGACGAGATCGTCAAGCGCGGCACGTTGCGCGTCGGCATGACCGGTGACTACAAGCCCTTCACCTATCTGGACAAGGCGACGCAGCAGTTCAGCGGGTTCGACGTCGACATGGCGGAGGCCCTCGGCAAGGCGCTCGGCGTCAAGGTCGAATTCGTGCCGACGGCCTGGCCGAAGCTGATGAAGGATTTCGAGGCTGACCAGTTCGACATCGCCATGGGCGGGGTCTCGGTCACGCTCGACCGGCAGAAGAAGGGCTTCTTCTCCACCCCGATCATGCGCGAGGGCAAGACGCCGATCGCGCGCTGCGCCGACGTCGGCAAGTACCAGACGATTGCCGACATCGACAGGAAGGGCACCCGCGTCATCGTCAATCCCGGCGGCACCAATGAGCGCTTTGCGCGTGCCAACATCAGGGATGCCGAGATCACCGTCTTCTCCGACAACACCGTGATCTTCGACGAGATCGCCAAGGGCAATGCCGACCTGATGATGACGGACGCCTCAGAGACGCGCTATCAGCAGAAGCAGCATGCCGGCGTGCTCTGCGCGGTGCATCCGGAAAAACCGTTCGACTTCTCCGAGAAGGCCTACTGGCTCCAGCGCGACATGGCGCTGAAGGCCTTCGTCGACCAGTGGCTGCACATTTCCATGGAAGACGGCAGCTACAGGAAGATCTACGCCGCCTGGTTCGACTAGAGCGTTCTCGGGCGAAGCGGGTATCGGTTCGCGTCGAGAAAACGCGACCTCCTTTCGCTTGCTTTGGCCAAACTTTGGACCGGCTCCGGGCGTATTGAACCCGGAACCGCCGAGGGACGACTCATACGGACGACAGTGATCTAGATCACTTTTCGCGATCGAGCCGGCGCGTAAGCGTCGGTGCGGGGACCACCTGCTCAGGAGATGGAAATGAGGAAGCTGTTGGCCACGGCCGCATTCCTTTTGGCGAGTACCGCTGCCCAGGCGCAGTACACCTTCGAATATGGCGGACGCACCATCCGCATCGATCCCGACCGCGGCACGGTGCAGATCCCCGGCGTGTATGACAACACCGGCCAGGGCAAGGCAAAGAAGGCCAAGAAGAACGAGACGAGCCCGGCCCAGCAGGCGCCGCAGCAGGCTACGGTCGAGCCGCAAACACCGGCTGCACCTGCGCCCGCTCCCGTCGCCCCGCCGCCCGCAGCCGTGCAGGCGCCCGCGGCCGCGGCTGTCGCGCCGCCTCCGGCACCGCCGGCTCCTGCGCCGACTGCGACTGCCAACAATGCGCCGGCCGAGACCGCGGTGCTGCCGCCGCCCGCGCCGCCTCCTCCGGCACCTGCGCCGGTCGAACAACAGGCGGCTCCCGCCGTGACACCGCCGCCGGCTCCGACCGTCGCCGCCGCGCCGCCGGCACCGCCTCCGTCGCCCGCGCCAGCCCCCGCTCCCGCTCCCGTGCAGGCCGCCGCGGCCACGCCGGCGCCCGCAGCCGCGCCCACGCGCGATCTCAATTCGCCGCTCGGCGTCTGGCTCACCGAGGAGAAGGAAGGCAAGGTCCGCATCGAGCAGTGCGGCAGCAATCTCTGCGGCTATTCGGTCGACAGCAAATCCAACCAGAACGGCGAGCAGGTGCTGATCAACATGAAGCCCGGCAAGGACCAGAAATGGTCCGGCCGCATCCTCGATCCCAACTCCGGCTCGACCTACGATTCGACGATCGCGATGAAGGGCACCGACCGCCTCCGCGTGCAGGGCTGCGCCTTCGGCGGCATGTTCTGCGGCGGCCAGACCTGGACGCGGGTGAACTAGAGCATCTCGAACTTTTCCAATCCCGAGTCATTCCGGGGCACGCGAAGCGTGAACCCGGAATGACGGCGGAAAAATGCGTGCGCCGTCTCACACGCGCCGAACTTGGCGTGACAACCCTCACATCACCCAGGCCGCGTCCCTGCCACGATCCCTCATCGTCAACCGCAGGGACGTGTCATGAACGACTTTCGCAAAGGTCTCTTCGCCACCATGGTCGCCATCGCCTTCCCGCTCACGCAGGCAGGCGCAGCGACAAGCACGTTCGACGGCACATGGAATGTCCGCATCTCGTCATCGAGCGGGACCTGCGGCAACGGCGCAACCGTCGCGATCGGCATCAACAACGGTCAGATCGCTTCGAGCAGCGCCGCGGTGACGGCGTCGGGCCGCGTCGCCGACGCCGGCAGCATCAACGTCACCTTGAGCACCGGCATCAAGCGGGCGGTCGGCTTCGGCCGGCTGAGCGGGACATCCGGCTCCGGCACATGGCGTGGCGCCATGTGCACGGGAACGTGGACGGCGGAGCGGATGTAGATCTTGCGTCCCGGATGCGGCGCGGCGCGAAGTGCCGCGACGCTGAGCCGGGACACGAGGTCTTAGCCGACCGCTGCCCCGTATTCGGCGTCCGTCACCGGCTCGAGCCAGGTCGAATAGACGCCGTCGAGCGCTTCCTGCATGGCGATGTGGCACATGCCGTTGCCCGGTGACGCGCCGTGCCAGTGCAATTCGCCCGGCGGAATCCAGACGGTATCGCCGGGGCGGATCTCGCGGATCGGTCCACCCTTGGACTGGACGCGCCCGACGCCGGAGATGACGTAAAGCGTCTGCCCGAGCGGATGGTGATGCCAGTTGGTGCGAGCGCCCGGCTCGAACGCGACGCGCGAGCAGTTCAGCCGTGCCGGCGCGGGCGCCATGATGACGGGGTCCTGCCACACGGTGCCGGTGAAATTTTCCTTGGGCGCGCGGCGGGTCGGCCGCGTGCCTGCGACGGTGATCTCCATGGGGTCCTCGCTTCTGTTACTTCTTGCTGGCGGCGTAGCGCGCCTTGGTCTCGGCGTTCATGGGATAGAGGCCCGGCAGCACCGCGCCATTGTTCACCTCGTTGACGATCCAGGCCTCCATGCGCTCCTGCTCGACGCCCTCGTTGAGCACGTGATCGAGCATCGCCTGCGGGATCAGCACGCAACCGTCCTGGTCGGCAACCACGATGTCGTTGGGGAACACCGCAACGCCGCCGCAGCCGATCGGCTCGCCCCAGCCGACGAAGGTGAGGCCAGCCACCGACGGCGGCGCGGCGTAGCCGTCGCACCACACCGGCAGATTGGTGCCGAGCACGCCCTCGACGTCACGCACGACGCCGTCGGTGACGAGCGCGGTAACGCCGCGCTTGACCATGCGCGCACAGAGGATGTCGCCGAAGATGCCGGCATCGGTGATGCCCATGGCGTCGACCACGGCGATGCAGCCCTCAGGCATGGCCTCGATCGCAGTGCGGGTCGAGATCGGCGACGACCAGGATTCCGGCGTCGCCAGATCCTCGCGCGCCGGCACGAAGCGCAGCGTGAAGGCCGGCCCCACCAGGCGCGGCAGACCCGGGCGCAGCGGGCGCGCGCCGCGCATCCACACATTGCGCAGGCCCTTTTTCAGCAGGACCGTGGTGATGGTGGCGGTGGTGATGCCGGCGAGGGTCTTGCGGGCTTCGGGGGACAGCGACATGGAAACAGACGAGCTCCGGATGGGCGGGAAAGAACGCGCGCATCTTGCGACCCGGGCGCTTTGCGTCAAGGGCCAAGAGGCCACCAATAACGCAGGGCCGCTGGGCTGTTATGCGACGCGATAACAAGGCTTTATCGCCTCCCCCTGCATTAATTTATTGGACTTGCGGGCGCATTTACGCGAAGCAGGACAAGGCGGAACTCGAACGCTCGAGGCCGCGTTTCCCAAAGGCCCCCGATATCGACAGCTCATGGCCGCGACGCTTCCTCCGCCCCGCCTTCTGCCCAGTGGCGACAGCGCCGTCACGGTCGAGTTCAGCCGCACCATCGACGACGATGCCAACCAGCGCGTGCTGGCGCTCGACAAGGCGCTCGCAGCGAGCCCCATTGATGGCATCACCGAGTCCGTGCCGACCTATCGCTCGCTGCTGGTGCATTACGATCCCGGCAAGATCGGCTTTGACGCACTCGGCGACAGGCTGCTCGCGCTCGCGAGCCAGAAGCTGCCGCCGGCGACGAAGGCGCGTCGTTGGCGCATTCCCGTCGCCTATGGCGGCGAGCACGGCATTGATCTGGAGGATGTCGCCAAGGCGCTGAACACCACGCCCGACGACATCGTCGCCCGTCACGTTGGCGGCGACTACAAGGTCGCCATGATCGGCTTCACGCCGGGCTGGTCCTATCTCAGCGGCCTCGACAAATCCCTCCACATGTCACGCCGGCAGAATCCGCGGCTGCTGACGCCCGCCGGCACGATCTCGATCGGCGGCGTCCAGGCCGGGATCCAATGTCTGGCCGCGCCGAGCGGCTGGCACCTGCTCGGCCGCACGCCGGTGCGGACCTATCAGCTCCACCGGAATCCGACCTTCCTCACCGAACCCGGTGATCGCGTGACGTTTTTCGCCATCGACCACAAGACCTTCGAGGAACTGGACCGCGCCGCCGAGGCCGGCGAACTCATCGCCGAGCAGGTGGTCGCATGAGCCGGCTCGTGGTCGCCAGCATCGGGCCTGCAAGCTCCGTCCAGGATGGCGGCCGCCTCGGCGCACAGCGCTATGGCCTGACGGTCAGCGGAGCGATGGATCGGCTGTCGCTGGCAGCGGCGAACACGCTTGTCGGCAACGAGCCGTTCGCGGCCGCTGTCGAGATCGGTCCCTTCGGAGCCAGCTTCACTGCGCGTGACGGCGCCGTGCGCGTCGCGATCGCGGGCGCGCCGCGCAATGCCGACATTGCCGGGAGTCCGGTCGCCATGGACACATCGGTGACGCTGAAGGACGGCGAGACGCTGACGCTCGGCTTTGCCCGCGGCGGCGCCTTCACCTATCTCGCGATCGAAGGTGCCATCAAGGGCGAGCCGGTGTTCGGCAGTCTCGCGGTCAATGCGCGCGCCGGCCTCGGCAGCCCCTACCCGCGCCCGCTCCAGGCCGGCGACGAATTCAGCGTCGATGCCGCGAGCGGCGCGCCCGAGTTGCGCATCGAACTGCCCAAGCCCGTCAGCGGCCCGATCCGCGTCGTGCTGGGGCCGCAGGACGACGAGTTCGACGACGCCAACAAGGCGCTGTTTCTGAACAGCGAGTGGAAGATCTCGGCGACTTCGGACCGCATGGGCTACCGACTCGAGGGCCCTGCCATCAAGCATCTGCACGGCCACAACATCGTCTCCGACGGTACCGTCGACGGCAGCATCCAGGTACCCGGCAACGGCGCGCCGATCGCGCTGATGATGGATCGCGGCACCTCCGGCGGCTATCCGAAGATCGCGACCGTGATCACCGCCGATCTCGGCCGCCTGGCGCAGACCTCGGCCGGAACGGCGCTCCGCTTCAAGCAGGTCGGCATGGCCGAGGCGCAGGACGAGGCGCGCAAATTCGCACAGTTGATCCGGAACCTGCCCGATCGCCTGCGCTCCTCTGACACCATCGCGTTGAACATCGAGGCGCTCAGCGATGCTAACGTCGCAGGCTACGCGGTGAGCGCCGTCGATGCCGGGACCTGGCAGGTCGCGGCGGAGCCGTAACCGACAACGAGACCAGAGGCGGAGAGCACCCCATGAAGACGATCGATCTCAATTGCGACCTCGGCGAAGGGTTTGGCGCGTGGGAGATGGGCAACGACGCCGCCATGATCGAGCTGGCGAGCTCGGTCAACGTCGCCTGCGGCTTCCACGCTGGCGACCCCGACATCATGCGCCGGACGGTGGAACTGGCAAAGGCGCGCGGCGTCTCGGTCGGCGCGCATCCCGGCTATCGCGACCTGCACGGCTTCGGCCGCCATCCGATCGCGGGGCTGAAGGCGTCCGAGATCGAGAACCTCGTCGCCTACCAGATCGGCGCGCTGCAGGCGATCGCGACCGCGGCGGGCCACAAGGTGACGCATGTGAAGGCGCATGGCGCACTCTCCAACGTCGCCTGCGAGGACGACATGACGGCGAAGGCGATCGCCGCCGGCATCAAGGCGGTCGATCCCAGCCTGATCTTCGTCGTGCTCGCCAATTCCAAGCTGGTGAAGGCCGGCGAGGACGCCAACCTGCCGATGGTGCACGAGGTGTTCGCCGACCGCGCCTATGAGGACGATGGCAACCTCGTCTCGCGCAAGAAGCCGGGTGCGGTGCTGCACGACGCCAATGCGATTGCCGATCGCGTGGTGCGCATGGTGCAGGATGGCGCGGTGGTGTCGGTGACCGGCAAGGTCATCAAGATGCGCACGGATACGGTCTGCATCCATGGCGATACGCACGGCGCGGTCGATATCGCGCGGACCTTGCGTCAGGCATTGAAGGATGCGGGGATCGCTGTAGCGCCGTTCAAGCGCGGGGCGTAGGCCCGTCGTCATTCCGGGACGATGCGAAGCATCAGACCCGGAATCTCGAGGTTCCGGGTTCGGCTGCGCCGCCCCGGAACGACAACTCAGAACGGATGCACTGACAGCGTGCCGAACACGATGGCCGCGATGACGGCAAAGGCGCTGTAGAGCGCAAGGTGATGGGCGCTCGCCCCGGTCCGACGTGAGAGCGAGCGCGCGTAGAAGTGCAGCCTAGCTTCCGCCGATAGTTCGCGCATGGTCGATCTCCAACGCCCCATTTGCGGGATTATGAAGGATCAACCCTGACGGGAAGCAAGACGGCCGCGGAAATAGCGATGCGGGTTCTCTGAAGACGCCACATCGCAGGTGCAAATTCTCTTCACCCGCGGGTTCCGAGAATCTTATTCGTTAAAGTCCGAGCCAGCTGGAACTGGCTCGGATGACAATGAGATGACGGTCAAAGCCGAACCGTCAGAAGTTCGTCTGGCCAACGGGACGATCCACCCGACGTCCTCGCGCCTCAGTACACGTCCGCCTGGAAGCGGCCGGTCTTCTTGAGCTCGGCGACGAAACTGACGGCTTCGTCGGTCGAACGTGCCCCGAACTGGGCGACGATGTCGACCAGCGCGCGCTCGACGTCCTTGGCCATGCGCTTGGCGTCGCCGCAGATGTAGAGATGCGCGCCCTCGGCGAGCCAGGTCCACAGCTCGCGGCCGACCTCGCGCATGCGGTCCTGCACGTAGAACTTCTTCTCGCCGTCGCGCGACCACGCCAGCGACATGCGCGTGAGCAGGCCCGACGTCTTCATCGCGTTGAGCTCCTCCTGATAGAAGAAGTCGCAATCGCTGCGCTGGTGGCCAAAGAACAGCCAGTTCTTGCCGGGCGTGCCGGTGGCCTTGCGGTCGAGCAGGAAGGCACGGAACGGCGCGATGCCGGTGCCGGGGCCGATCATGATGACCGGCGTCTTCGGGTCCTGTGGCAGACCGAAGCCGTGCGCCTTCTGTACATAGACCTTGAGCTTCTCGCCCTCGCCGATGCGCTCGCCAAGGAAGGTCGAGGCGACGCCGAGCCGCTTGCGCTTGCCGATGACGTAGCGCACGGAATCGACCGTCAGCGACAGCTTTCCGGGCGTCGCATTGTGCGAGGACGAGATCGAGTAGAGCCGCGGCTGGAGCGGCTCCAGCGCCTCGACGAAGGCCTCGGGATGCGGACGCGTGCCCGAAAACTTCTGGAGCGCCGCCATGACGTCGAGGGTCGCTGCATCGCCATCGGGATCCTCGCCCTGCGCCAGCGCCCGCGCCTTCTCGCGCTGCGCGCCGCCGGTGATGAAGGAGATCAGCTCGAACAGCGAGTCCGGCGCAGGCGACAGCGACACGTCGTCAATCAGCACCTCGCGCAGCGTCTTGCCGTTGACCTTGGTGGTATGGGAGGCGCCGAGCAGCGCGATGATCTGGTCGACGAGGCCGACATCGTTGCGGGCGAACACGCCGAAGCTGTCGCCGACGATGTAGTCGAGCTTGCTCTCGGAGAGATCGAACTCGATGTGATAGGTTTCCTTCTCCGACTTCCCCTTGTTGAGAAGACGCCGCGACAGGAAGGTCGCGGCAACCGGGTTGTCGCGCGAGCGGCCCGGCTCCGCGATCGTCACGGTCACGGCCGGCGCGGCCACCGCATCCGGCTTGTCGGCCGCCTTGGCCGCCGGCGCCTTGTCCAGCTCCTCGTACAGCGACTTCAGCATCCGCGCGGTTTCCTTGCCGCCGGGAACGCAGAGATTGAGCCGCGCTTCGCTGCGGGCAGCGATCGCCTCGGAATAGTCGTGGCAATTGTAGCCGCACTGGCCACAATCCTGCTGCGCCATCGCTGCCATCATCTTGCGGCGCACGGGACGGCCCTCGGCGAGCTTCATCCGATCGGCGATCGGCATGGTCTGGTCATGCCACGGCGCTTCGCCGTCGTCGCCGTCGCCGGCTGCGCCCTGCATGACGGCGGCGCCCTGCTCCGCCGACAGCGGCGCGGCGAGATCAGGCGACAGCAGCCCGGCGAAGAAGCCGTTCAGCCAGGAGCGCTGCGCGTCGGAGAACGGGGCGCTGGCGGGAATGATGTCGAGTTTCGGCGGAGGCGTGATCTGGTTCATGCGGACACCTGTGCATCGGCAAGCTTGCGCAGCGTTTCGCCGTCGTGGCGGCGCGCAAAGGACAGGAAGGTTTCGTCGGGAGACGAGCGATGGGCGATATAGGCCTTGAGCAGTCCTTCGACCGTCTTCGGCGCGTCCTCGGCCTTGAGGTCGTGATAGACCTCCTGCCCGACGGCGGCGTCGGGCCCGAAGCCGCCGCCGGTGAAGAGGTGATAACCCTCGACCGTGTCCTCCTCGCCGACCGGCACGCGCGCACCGATCAGGCCGATGTCGCTGATGTAGTGCTGCGCGCAGGAATGGTGACAGCCGGTGACGTGGATGTTGACCGGCTTGTCCATGTCGACGCGCGGCTCGCACCAGTCGCCGATCTCGGCGGCATGGCGCTTGGTATTGGCAGCGGCGAAGCGGCAGCCGGCATTTCCGGTGCAGGCGATCAGGCCCGCGCGGATATGCGAGGCCTCGACCGCGAGCCCGATCTGCTTGATCGCAGCGATCGCAAGCTCGACATTCTCGTCGCGCACGCCCGGGATCAAGAGGTTCTGCCAGACGGTCAGGCGGATCTCGCCGTCACCGAGGTCCCGCGCGACCTTGGCAAGGCCCCGCATCTGCTCAGCGGTGAGCTTGCCGAGCGTCAGCGACACGCCGATCCAGTTGAGGCCGTCCTGCTTCTGCTTGTGCACGCCGACATGCGCCATGCGGTCCGCGGCCGGCCGCGGCGCAAACGCCTCTTCCGGCACGCGCGTGAACGGCGTCTTCAAGCGCTCTTCGACCAGCTTGAGGAAGCCGTCATGGCCCATGGCGTCGAGCACGTATTTCAGCCGCGCCTTGTTGCGGTTGGTGCGGTCGCCATGGTCGATGAACACGCGCACGATGGCGTCGGCAACAGCGGTCGCCTGCTCCGGCTTGACGATGATGCCGGAATATTTCGCGAAATCCTTGTGTCCGGTAATGCCGCCGAGGCCGAGGCGGAACCAGACCCCCGGCTCGACGCCGAACCCGTCCTTCACCTCGTACGCGGTGAAGGCGATGTCGTTGGTCTCCTCGAGCACCGCGATCCGGCCGGCGCCGTCGAAGGCGACGTTGAACTTGCGCGGCAGGCCGTAGAGCGAGCGATCATTGAGGATGTGGTAGTGCCACTCGCGCGCATAAGGTCGCGTGTCGATGATCTCCTGGGGATCGATGCCGGCGGTCGACGTGCCCGTCACGTTGCGGATGTTGTCGGCGCCGGAGCCGCGCGAGCACAGGCCGAGGTCCTGGATGCCCTCGATCAGCTTCACGGCATTCTTTGGCGGGATCTCGCGAAGCTGGAGATTGGCGCGCGTCGTGACGTGGCTGTAGGGCCCGCAGAGCTCGTCGGCGAGATCGGCAAGGCCGGACAGCTGCCAGTGCTTCATGATGCCGTTCGGAATGCGCAGGCGGCTCATGTAGGAGTCTTGCGTCGGCGCGACGTAGAAGATGCCGTAATAGCGCCAGCGGAAATTATCCGCCGGGCTCGGCGGCGCGTTGTCGAGCGCCTGCTGGCGCAGCCGCGGATAGGCATCGAAGGGATGCTCGTCGCGCTTGAACTTCTCCTGGTCGGCGAGCTTCTTGCCCGCGGCGATGACCTTGTCCTGCGCCTTGATGTGCACGGCATCGGGGCCAGTGGGTTCGGCGCTCGCCTTTGCGGCGCCGCCGCCGAGACCGCGGCCGACCCGGCTGATCTGCAAACCGGTCGTGAAGCCTTCGAGATAGCGTTTCTGCTCGTCGGTAAAGTCGACTGCGAGCGTATCGATTTTCATGGTCGGTAACGAAGCTCCTGCGGCCACCTGAGTGGTTTCGACGGACATTGGCGCGACCCGCGAGGAACTGGGCTGGCCCTGAGGCCGGCTTTCGTTACCCAACGGTCCGATCAGCTTCGTTGCTGCGGGACTTGGCTCAGCAGGCACCTGTGACAAGCTGGCCGCAGTGCAACATTCAAGTTGCGTGCCAGCTTTGACGAAATAAAAGATGTCGTTATTTCAATAGATTAGCAGCGTTACCGGGAAACGCCGGTCCCGGAGGGCCTCATGAAATTCGAGCAGTCGGCTCAAAATTTAGCCGACGAATCCAATTGCTCACAAATTATGCAGAGACGAATCAGGCCTTCCAGCGTCCGACTTCGAAGGCCTCAAGATGCCCCAAAATGTTGCCGGCATCGAACGCGGGCCCGACGAATGCCCCAAACCCCGCAGGGGCTTGGTCGGGCGGGCGGCGGCCGAGGGCCGCATCGTAAAGGTCGGGCCTGAACACCGCCATGGCCGTCTTGACGCCGTCCGGACTCAAGGCCGCCTGCCCCCAACGCACCATCTGCGCATAGAGCCAGGCCGCCTGGACCGGATCGGGCCGCCCTGCCTCCTCGCGCCCCACCAGAAGGTAGCGGCCGCTCTCGCGGAAGGTACCGTCCGGCGAAATCTTCAGGCGTCCAGTCAGCGTCCGCTGAATGACTTCGGCATCGACGCCGATCCGTTCGGGCTGCGCCAGGATCCGCGCCGCCTCCGTCCGGTTATCCGGATGCTCGATGAACTCGGCGGCCCTCACGGCCGCGCGCACGAGGCTGGCGACCACATCCGGATTCTTGTCGGCCCAGACCTGGCGGACCGCCAGCACCTTCTCCGCCGCACGGACCAGGATGTCGGAAACGAAATGCAGGATATGGCCGATGCCGAGATCGACCGCGATCGAATTCCAGGGCGCACCGACGCAGAACGCATCGACATGGCCGCTCTTGAGACTGTCGACCATGTAGGGCGGCGGCAGCACCACGAGGCGCACGTCCTCGTCCGGATCGACGCCGGCTGCCGCCATCCAGAACCGCAATTGGTAATTGTGGGTCGAGAACGGGAAGGTCATGCCGAAGGTCAAGGGATCCGCGCCGGCCTTGCGCCTTTTGGCGACCACCTTTGCCAGCGCCTTTGCGGTGGCGAGCGGATCGAAGCGGTCACCGTCGATCTCCTCCATCAGCGCGGCATGGAGCGCCGGCGACACCGTGATGGCATTGCCGTTGATGCCGAGACTGAAGGGCGCGGCGATCGGCACCTTGACGTGGCCGAGCCCGAGCGATGACGCAATCGCAACAGGCGCCAAAAGATGCGCGGCGTCGAACAGGCCGATATTGAGCTTGTCGCGGACGTTGGACCAGGAAACCTCGCGCACCAGCTCGACGTCGAGGCCCTCGGCGGCGGCAAAGCCCTTGTCGACGGCAACGATCAGGGCGGCGGCATCGACCAGCGGGATGAACCCGATGCGGAGGGGAGCGGTCATTTCAGCATCTCCGACGCGGTGATGATCGACTGGGCGATCTCGCCGATTTTCTTTTTCTCGCGCATCGCGGTGGAGCGCAGCAGCACATAGGCCTCGTCCTCGGTGAGGCCCTTCACCTTCATCAAGATGCCCTTGGCGCGCTCGATGATCTTGCGGTCCTCGAGCTGCGACTTGGTGCGCTCGAGCTCCTCCTGGAGCTTGGCGAAGGCGTTGAAGCGCGACACGCAGAGGTCGAGGATCGGCTTGATGCGCTCCTTCTTCAGCCCGTCGACGATGTAGGCGGACACCCCCGCCTCGACCGAGGCCTGGATCGAGGCTGAATCGCTCTGGTCGACGAACATCGCGATCGGCCGCTTCACGGCGCGGCTGACCTGGAACATCGCCTCCAGCACGTCGCGGCTGGGGTTTTCCAGATCGATCAGGATGATGTCGGGGTCCACCGCATAAATACGGGCAAGCAGGCTCTGCATCTCGCGGATATGGACGACCTGCGTGAATCCGGCCTCCCGCAACCCTTCTTCGAGGATCGCAGCCCGGATCGGGCTTTCGTCGACGATCACGATTTTGGGCGACTGTTCGGCGCTCATAGCTCACTCACGGCAGGTGATTCATCCATAGCACGCCCGCGGGCCATGCAAAGGGTTGTAATTATGGGCAATTGGGACTAGCTCAGGCCGGTCAATCAGGCAGATCAGATATGGATCAGACGGCTGCGCCCAAGGTCAGCTTCGTGTCGCTCGGGTGTCCCAAGGCATTGGTGGATTCCGAGCGCATCATCACGCGCCTGCGCGCGGAGGGCTACGAGCTCGCCCGCAAGCATGACGGGGCCGACATCGTCATCGTCAACACCTGCGGCTTCCTCGACAGCGCCAAGCAGGAATCGCTTTCGGCGATCGGCGAGGCCATGGCCGAGAACGGCAAGGTGATTGTCACGGGCTGCATGGGCGCGGAACCCGAGCAGATCGAGCAGGCCTATCCCGGCGTGCTCTCGATCACCGGCCCGCAGCAATACGAGAGCGTGCTCGACGCCGTGCACCGCGCGCTGCCGCCCGCGCACAATCCGCATCTCGACCTGGTGCCGCCGCAGGGCATCAAGCTGACGCCACGCCACTACGCTTACTTGAAGATCTCCGAGGGCTGCAACAACCGCTGCACCTTCTGCATCATCCCGAAGCTGCGCGGCGATCTCGTCTCGCGTTCCGCCAACGACGTGCTGCGCGAGGCCGAGCGCCTGGTCGGCGCCGGCGTCAAGGAGCTGCTGGTGATCTCGCAGGACACCTCGGCCTATGGCGTCGATCTCAAATACGCCGGGAGCCCGTGGAAGGATCGCCAGGTCCGCGCCAGATTCCTCGACCTCGCGCGCGAGCTCGGCGAGCTCGGCGCCTGGGTCCGGCTGCAATATGTCTACCCCTACCCGCATGTCGACGACGTCATCGCGCTGATGACCGAGGGCAAGGTGCTGCCCTATCTCGACATCCCGTTCCAGCATGCGAGCCCCGAGGTGCTGAAGGCGATGAAGCGACCCGCCGCGCAGGACAAGACGCTGGCGCGGATCAAGCGCTGGCGCGAGGAATGTCCCGATCTCGCCTTGCGCTCGACCTTCATCGTCGGCTTCCCCGGCGAGACCGATGCCGACTTCGCCTATCTGCTCGACTGGCTCGATGAGGCCGAGATCGATCGCGTCGGCTGCTTCAAATACGAGCCGGTTGCCGGCGCGACGTCGAACGCGATCGAGAACCCCGTGCCGGAAGAGATCAAGCAGGAGCGCTACAACGCGCTGATGGCGCGCCAGCAGAAGATCTCGGCACGCAGGCTGAAGCGCAAGGTCGGCACGCGCCAGCAGATCATCATCGACGAGGTCGGCCCGACCGTCGCCAAGGGACGATCGAAGGCCGATGCACCGGAGATCGACGGCGCGGTCTATCTCTCGAGCCGTCGCCCCCTGCGCGTCGGCGAGATCGTCACGGCGAAGATCGAGCGCGCCGACGCGTACGATCTGCACGGCAGCGTCGCGGGGTTCTGAGGTCCTCCGTCATTGCGAGCCAACGGGTCCGCGCGAAGCGCGGCCCCGTTGGCTCGCAATGACGATGTGGATGCGGTCACACCAGCCATTTCGGCACCCAGCGCTCCGGGCGCGGAGCGCGGGCGAGATCCGCCTGAGCCTCAGATAGTTTCGCTGGCTCACCGTCAATGGTCGGGCGCAAATCGTATTCGAAGTTCGGCATGATGCGGCCATCGGCATGGAGGCCGAAATGCATCGTGTACCACAGCCCGAGCTCGGGCTGGGCGCGACGCATCTGCTCGCGCAAGTCGCGCAGCAGGGACTCGATCGAAGCGGCCTCCTCGAACGGCTGCGGGCCGTTCGACAAGACCCGCGCCTGGTATTGCGCGCCGACGATCGCGATCTCGAAGCGCGTCTGGTCCCACGGCTTCTTGCCCCTGGGCAGATGCGCGGCCAGCCGCCAGCCGAGCTCGGCCATCAAGCGGTGATTGGCCCAATAGTCTTCGCGATCCCGGCTCCATTTCTCCACGAAGCCGCGGAAGTCCGGCAGCTCCAATGCGCCGTCGTCACACGCCGGCTTGTCGCCGGCCGGCTGTCCGGCGAGCCATTGCGCGAGCTCGACCGTTTGAGGCTCGACCTCGTCGTGCGGCTTCAGATCGCTCCAGGCCTTGTCGAATTGCTGCGATGTCAGCTTTGCCAGCAGGCCGTCGAGGCTCGGCGCCAGCAGCTCGTAGTCGCCTTCGGAGCCCAGCCCCACGATCGGCGGATTGTCGCGGTCGAGGCCCGCGCCGTACCAGCCGCCGACGGCCGAACCGTCAGGCAGCCGCATGAACAGCGAAAACCGGTCGCGCAAGGGGCTGCCGTCGACGATCGGCGCATGATCGGAGAACTGGCCCTGCAGGGAGAAACAGCCGACGCTGCCCCAGGGGCGTCCCTTGAGCCAGGCGGCAAAGTCGACCAGCAGCGGCGGCGCTTCGATGCCCGGCGGAAATGCGCCGCGAATGCTGTCGAGGTCGATTGGGTAAGGCGTGTCGGACAAGGCTGAAAACTGTCTGGTTGATCCCGCGACTCTTGGTCTGAGCCGCCGTCTGTCCGGTTCGAACCAATTTGCATCCTTCGATCACAAACGCGCTAGAGGCACAATGGTTTCTACACGGCATGCAAAATGAAACACGATAAAACATCAGGAATTTGTTTCAAGCTGTCTGCAATCGGCCTCACGATGGCCCTGCTCGCGCTGACCGCTCCCGCCGCCGCACGATCTCCGTCAGCCGCACAGGCACGTCAATGGTGCTACCGCGTCGACGGAGGCAACGAGGACCAGCGCATCACCGGCTGCTCGGCCTTGCTAGAGGCCGATCCCTCCGACGTGCGCGCACTTGCCAATCGCGGCGAGATGCTCCGGCGAAAGGGCGAGGCCGAGCGCGCCCTGGCCGATTTCAACCGCGCCATCGATCTCGATCCGAAACATCCCGATCTCTGGTACAATCGCGGCATCGCCTATGACGATCTCGGCGACGCCGATCACGCCATTTCCGACTACACGCGCGCCATCCGGCTGAATGCCCGCGACCCGCTCTACTACAACAACCGCGGCAATTCCCTCATCCACAAGAACGACTACCGGCGTGCGATGGCCGATTACGATCAGGCCATCAAGCTCGACCCGAAGTTTGCGCTCGCCTATTTCAATCGCGGCACCGCCTATAGCAACCGTGGCGAGGACGACCGCGCGCTTGCGGATTTCGATCTGTCGATCAAGCTCGACCCGAACTACGGCCCGGCCTACGGCAACCGTGCGCGCATCTTCCGCGACCGCGGCGAGCGGGCCCGCGCGCTGGCCGATTTCGCCAAATCGCTTCAGCTCAGTCCGGACAACGACCGCGATTTCTATGCCCGCGCGAACATGTATTTCGACGCGCACGATTATGCGCGGGCGCTCGAAGATTACGATCGAGCGATCAAGGCCAACGCGAGCTATTCCGGCGTGTTCAATTCGCGCTGCATGACCCGCGCGATCCTCGGCCGCCTCCAAGAGGCGCTGGCCGATTGCGAGCAGTCGCTGCGGATGGAGCCGAACGATCCCTACACGCTGGACAGCCGCGCCCTCACCCATCTCAAGCTCGGCAATCTCGACGCTGCCATTGCCGACTATGACGCGGCGCTGAGCGCAAAACCGGAGTACGACAGCTCGCTCTACGGTCGCGGGCTTGCGAAGCGGAAGAAGGGTGACAATGAAGGCGCAGAACGCGACATGGCGGCCGCCAAGACGATCAACGCCGGCATCGCCGATGCATTCGCGCATTACGGTGTCGAGTGATCCTCACCTGCAGCGTCACGCGCTGACGATGTGACACTATAATGCATTCACGCCCACGCGCGACGTCACGACCGGACTGGTGTGGGTGTTCAAGGTGCAACATCGCGCTGTACTGGACATCGCCGCTCAAGCTGATGCGCGGCGAGCTCATCGACACTGCGATTGCGGATGCGGACTGGGGCTGCGAGGACACCGAGGAAGCCGCGCATCTGACCTGATCGATGCACGCCAGGCGGGTGTTCTGCAAAACGCCCGCTTGACAAGTCCTGCCGTTCGGCTGTAGGGACGCGCCCCATGATCAACTCTCGGACCCACCGCCGCGCAGCTTTCCGTCGTCGCACCCGCGACGATGATGGGTTGCGCCATGTCCGACGACACCGCTGATCACCTGAATTCAGCAGAGTTTTCGAGAAGGCCGCACCCGCAAAGTGCGGCCTTCTTGCTTTTCGCGCGCCTTTTTCCACCCGCCTCCAGAGGAGTTCGACATGACCACCGCCACCCATCCGTATGACGCGCTGATGGACATCACCGCACGGCCCCAGGTCGTGTTCGTCCGCGGCGCCGGCTCCTATCGCTGGGACGACGGCCGCAAGCGCTATCTCGATTTCGTGCAGGGCTGGGCCGTGAACTGCCTCGGCCACTCGCCACCGGCCATTGCCGATGCACTCGCCGCGCAGGCCAGGCGGCTGCTGACGCCGAGCCCGGCGTTCTACAATGAGCCGAGCCTCAAGCTGGCGCAGGCGCTCGTCGACAACAGCGCCTTCGACCAGGTGTTCTTTGCCAACTCGGGCGCGGAGGCCAATGAGGGCGCGATCAAGCTCGCGCGCAAATATGGCAGCCTGCACCGGAACGGTGCGTTCGAGATCATCAGCTTCGAAGGCGGCTTCCACGGCCGGACGCTGGCGACGATGTCGGCTTCGGGCAAGAAGGCGTTCGAGCCGCTGTTCGAGCCGAAGGTCGCCGGCTTCAAGAAGGCGAAGCTCAACGACATCGCTTCGGTCGCAAAGCTGATCAACGACAACACCGTCGCTGTGATGCTCGAGCCGATCCAGGGCGAGTCCGGCGTGTGGCCGGCGAGCGATCAGTTCCTGCAAGAGCTGCGCGCGCTCACCGAGGCCCACGGCCTGCTGCTGATCTTCGACGAGATCCAGACCGGCATGGGCCGGACCGGCAAGCTCTTCCATTACGAGCACACCGGGATCTCGCCCGACATCATGACGCTCGGCAAGGGCATCGGCGGCGGCGTGCCGCTCGCGGCGCTGCTTGCGACCGAACGCGCCTCCTGCTTCGCGCACGGCGATCAGGGCGGCACGTTCAACGGCAACCCGATCATGTGCGCGGCGGGGCTTGCGGTGCTCGAGGAGATCAGCAAGCCCGACTTCCTGAAACAGGTGGCCGAGACCGGCCTGCTGCTGGAAAGCGAGTTGCAGAAGATCTCGGCTCGGCACGGCCTCGGCGGCGTGCGGGGACGTGGCCTCTTGCTGGCACTCGACCTCAAGCTGCCGATCGCCCCCGGCATCGTCGCGCAAGCGTTCGAGCAAGGCGTGCTCCTCAACGCGCCGCAGGTCGACACGCTGCGTTTCATGCCGGCGCTGAACGTCACGCGGGCCGAGATCGCCGAAATGATCGATTGTCTCGACGGGATCTTGACCAAGGCCGGCGCGGCACGGCGGGTGGCGTAGGACCCGTCATTGCGAGGAACCCGCGACAAAATTGCGAAGCAATTTTGCGCTGGCGACGAAGCAATCCAGACTGTTTCCGCGGAGGCAGCTCTGGATTGCTTCGCTTCGCTCGCAATGACGTAAAGAACTACGGCTTCAGGATCGACGCGCCCGTGGTCTTGCGGCTTTCGAGATCGGTGTGCGCCTTCGCGGCATCCTTCAGCGCGTAGGCGTGGTTGATCGGCACGTGCAGCTTGCCGTTGATGACTGCGGCGAACAGCGTGTCGGCGCCTTCCAGCAGTTCGGAGCGCTTGCCGATGTAGTCGTTGAGCTTCGGCCGCGTCGCAAACAGCGAGCCGTGAGTGTTGAGCTCGGCGATCGAGAACGGCGGCACGGGTCCGGAGGCATTGCCGAACGAAACGAACATGCCGCGCGGCTTCAGGCAGGACAGCGAGCCCGGGAACGTCGCCTTGCCGACGCCGTCATAGACGACGTCGCAGCCCTCGTTGCGGCTGATCTGTTTGACGCGCGCGACGAAGTCCTCCTCGTTGTAGAGGATGACGTGGTCGCAGCCATTGGCCTCCGCAAGCTCGGCCTTCTCGCGCGAACCGACCGTGCCGATGACATGGGCGCCGAGCGCGCTTGCCCATTGGCAGGCCAACAGGCCGATGCCGCCGGCCGCAGCATGAATCAGCACGCGATGATGCGGCTCGACCTTGAAGGTCTTGTGCAGGAGGTACCAGACGGTGAGCCCCTTCAGCATCAGCACGGCGCCCTGCTCGTGGGTGATGTGATCGGGCAGCTTGACCAGCTTCTCCCAGGGGATGTTGCGCTCGCCGGTATAGGCGCCGAGATTGTGGTAATAGGCGACGCGATCGCCGGGATGGAAATGCGTCACGCCCGGCCCGACCGCGACGACCTCGCCCGAGGCCTCGTTGCCGGCGATGAAGGGCAGCCCCGGCGCCTTGTAGAGGCCGGTGCGATAATAGACGTCGATGAAGTTCAGCCCGACCGCGTGCTGGCGGATACGCACCTCGCCGGGGCCCGGTGCCGGCACCTCGACGCTCTCATAGACCAGCGCCTCGGGGCCTCCGACCTTGTGCACACGGACGGCTTTGGTCATCGCCTGACCTCCTCGTTTTCCTGCTCGCGGTCCTGCCGCGGACAAGCGAAAGACATCGCGCTCGCCTTGTCAACTCGACGCCGGATGGAACGGCTAGGCCGCCCGCCTGCCGGCTTTCCTGCGGTTGCGCTTGGCCAGCACGTTGAAGAACTCGACCGCCGCCGAGAACGCAATCGCGAAATAGATGTAGCCGCGCGGAATGTGGAATTGGAAGCCATCGGCGACCAGCGCCACGCCGATCAGCACCAGGAACGCCAGCGCCAGCATCTTGGTGGTCGGATGCTCCGCGACGAATCGCGACACCGGGCCGGACGAAATGTACATGATCAGGCAGGCGATCACGACGGCCGCGATCATGATCTCGATATCCTGCGCCATGCCGATCGCGGTGATGATCGAGTCCAGCGAGAACACGATGTCGATGACGATGATCTGGACGATCACCCAGAAGAAGGCGCTGCCGCCGGACTCCTGATCGCCCTCGCCCTCATCGGCTTCGACCTCGGCGTGGATCTCGTGCGTCGCCTTGGCGATCAGGAACAGGCCGCCGCCGATCAGGATGATGTCGCGCCAGGAAAAGTCGTAACCCGAAGAGGAAAATACCGGCGCAGTCAGGCCGATCAGCCAGACCAGGACGCTGAGCAGCAAGATGCGGAAGACCAGCGCCAGCGCCAGCCCGATCTGGCGGGCGCGATGGGCCTGCTTCTCGGGAATGCGCGAGACGATCACCGACAGGAAGATGACGTTGTCGATGCCGAGCACGATCTCGAGCGACGTCAGTGTCAGCAGCGCCGCCCAGGCCTCGGGGCTGGTCAGCAGGTGCATCATGCAAAGGATCTTGCCAGGCGGATCAATGCGTCGCTGAAGGCGATCCACAGTGCGATCGCGCACAGCGCGACCGTGACGCCGGTGCCGACGTGGAAGTCCATCTCCAGCGTATAGAGCCCGAGCAGCGCCCAGATCGCGATCAGCGACATCGTCAGCCAGCGCAGCCGCACGACCCGGACCGGATGCAGCACGTGGAACGGCACGAAGGTCAGCACCACCAGGCCTGCGACCAGTAGGGTCGATAACAGCGGTGGCCAGTGCAGCAGGAACAGGTAGAACGCCGCCGCATTCCACAGCGCCGGAAAGCCGCGGAAATGATTGTCGTCGGCCTTCATGCGCAGGTCCGCGAAATATAATGCGCTGGTGACGATGATGGCGACGCCGAGCAGCGGCGCCGCAACCGGCAGCAGCAGGCCGCTCGCCACGATCGCATAGGCCGGCACGAACACATAGGTGACGAAGTCGACCACGAGGTCGAGCACGTCGCCCGACCAGTTCGGCTGCACGTTCTTGACGTCGAGCCGGCGCGCGATCGGGCCATCGATCGCGTCGATGACGAGGGCGACGCCCAGCCATTGAAACATCGCCGCCCAGTGCTCGCGCACGGCCTCCAGCATCGCCAGCAGCGCAATGGCCGCGCCGAAGGCGGTGAAGATGTGCACCGAGAAGGCCGCGGCGCGGATCGCCGGTCTCGGCTTCAGGGAATCCTGCTGCGTATCCATGGCTTCTGCTACCAGAACGGGACCGGTTTGCACATCCGGCATTGCGACGCTCGGCCGTGCAATTCGTCACAAAATCAGGGAAAATCAGCAGGCTTGAATTTGTCGCGGGGCGTGTCAAATGTCGTTCCATGACAGACGCATCGACACTCCATGACGCGGCCGTGATCGGCGGCGGACCGGCCGGGCTCGCGGCGGCGATCGCGCTGGCGCAGGCGGGTGCGCGGACCGCGCTGGTGGCGCGGCGCGTGCCCTATGCCGATAACCGCACCACCGCCCTGTTGGGTGCCTCCGTCGATCTCCTGGAGAGCCTCGACGTCTGGCCGCGCTGCAAGGACAAGGCGGCCGCGCTCGAGGTCATGCGCCTCGTCGACGACACCGGCCGGCTGTTCCGCGCGCCGGAGGTCCGGTTCTCCTGTCACGAGATCGGCCTCGACGCCTTCGGCTACAACATCGACAACCGTTCGCTGATGCTCGCGCTCGAAGAACGCGCAGCCGAGCTCCCCCACCTCGTCCGTTTCGACGACGAGGCCGAGAGCATCGTGATCGAAGCCGACGACGTCGCCATCCGCACGGCCTCGGCGCAATTCCTCTCGGCCCGGCTCGTGGTCGGCGCCGACGGCCGGCACTCGCTGTGCCGCGAGGCTGCCGGCATCACCGTGACGCGGCGCGAGCTTTCGCAGACCGCGCTGACCTTCAACGTCGGCCATGGGCGACCGCATCGGAATGTCTCGACCGAGTTCCACACCTCGCACGGTCCCTGCGTGTTCGTGCCCCTGCCCGGCGACCGCTCCAGCATCGTCTGGGTCGCGGCGCCCGCGGAAGCCGAGCGGCTGCGCGGCCTGAGCGACGAGGAGCTGTCCGCTGCGATCGAGAAGCAGTCGCATTCGATCCTCGGACGCATGAGTGTGGAGCCCGGCCGCAACCTGTTCCCGCTCGCGATCGAACGTCCAAACTCCTTCGGCCGCGACCGCATCGCGCTGGTCGGCGAAGCCGCCCATGTGGTTCCCCCGATCGGTGCCCAGGGCCTCAATCTCGGCCTGCGCGATGCCGCCGACATCGCGCGGCTCGCGGGCGAGGCCATCGCCTCTCGCCAGGATCCCGGTGCGCCCGACGTGCTCAGGCGCTACGACCGGGCGCGGCGTCCGGACATCTTGAGCCGGACCTTTGCGATCGACATCGCCAACCGTTCCCTGCTCAACGATTTCCTGCCGCTCCAGCCGGTCCGCGCCGTCGGCATGCACCTGCTCGGCGCCATCGGCCCGCTCCGGCGCTTCGCCATGCGCGAGGGCCTCACGCCGACTTGGCGCAGATAGGACTCCTCACGGAAACGCCAGCCGGCCGGTCTGGATCGCCCACATCACGCTGGTCAGCGTGACTACGGAGGCGAAGGTGCCGAGCAGCACGGCAACGGAGGCGGACTCGATCCAGGCGTCGTTCTGCCGGGCGATGACGAACACGTTCAGTGCCGGCGGCAGCGAGGCCATTAGCACGGCGGTCGCGGCCCAGGGCTGCGCGAACGGGCCGAACGCCAGCATCAGCCCGAACGCCGTGAGCGGATGGACCAGCAGCTTCACCGCGATCACCCCCGGCACCTCCCAGGGCACGCGATCGAACGGCCGCAACGCCACCGTCACGCCGAGCACGAACAATGCGGTCGGGGCGGCCGCGTTCTGAAGGAACGTGATGGTGCGGTCGAGCGCGACCGGCAGCTCGATATGCAGCGCCGCGACCGCCGCGCCAAAGCAGGCCGACATGATCAGCGGGTTGAGCACGATCTGCTTCAGCACGACGCCGAAGGCATGCACCAGCGAGGGATGATCGCGGTCTGAAAGCTCGATCAGCAGCGGCACGATCGTGAACAGGAAGATGCTGTCGCAGCAGAAGATCAGCGCGGTCGGCGCCGCCGCCTTCGGCCCGAGCACAGCGAGCGCGAGCCCCGGTCCCATGTAGCCGATATTGCCGTAGCCGCCGGAGAGCCCGGCGAGCGTCGCTTCGCGCAGCGTCAGCCTGCCAAGGACCTTGCCGACTACGAGCGCGATGGTGAACGCCGCAACCGTCGACAGCGTGGTCGCGACCAGAAAGGGCGGATTGTTCAGCTCCGCAAACGGCGTCTTCGACATGATCGCGAACAGCAGCGCCGGCAGCGACACGTAGAGCAGGAAGAAGTTCATCCAGGCGAGGCCTGATTCTGGCAGGGACTTGGCCTTGCCGCAGGCAAATCCGACGAAGATCAGGCCGAAATAAGGTAGTGCCAGATTGAGGATATCGACCATTGATGAAGTTTTTTCTGAAGACTTGGGGGTTATCCGCCCCTGAACCGGAGGTTAATTCCGGGTAAGGCCACTAGCATCGGCCACAATCCTGGTCTATCGACGGAGGATGATTAAAGCGCGGACCGCCAAATTCCAGATCGGACAGGTCGTGCGCCACCGGATCTTCTCGTTCCGGGGCGTGATCTTCGACATTGATCCGGAATTCAACAACACCGAGGAGTGGTGGCTGTCGATCCCCGAGGAGTTGCGGCCCCACAAGGACCAGCCGTTCTATCACCTGCTCGCCGAGAACGCGGAGTCGGAATACGTCGCCTATGTTTCCGAGCAGAACCTGTTGCCGGACGATTCCGGCGAGCCGATCCGCCACTCCCAGGTCGCCGAGATCTTCATCAAGGAGAAGGGCGGCGGCTACCGTCCGCGCAACCCGTCGCTGAACTGACGTTTCGCCGCCAGCAAAAAAGGCGCTCGCATGAGCGCCTTTTTCATGTCTGGACTCGAAGTCCTGATTACTTCTGTCCGGAGGCCGCCGCGCCCGGAGGCGTGCCCTGCTGCTCGAGCTTCTTGCGCTGCTCGTCAGCCTTCTTCTGAAGCTCTTCCTGGAGCTTCTTCTGGGTTTCCTCGAACACCTTCGGATCGGTCGGCGGACCGTCATAGGCCTTCTGGAATTCGCCGGCCAGCGGCAGCGGCAGGGTCAGCGGCGCGCCATTGGCGTTGATCGCCTGAACAACGAGATTCTGGCCCTTCTTCATGTTGTTGATGAGCTCGGGCGTGGCCTCGTAGTCGGACATGCAGCCGTTCTGGAAGCAGATCACATACGGGCTCTGCAACGGCGCGTTGTTGTCGACGATGATACGGGTGCCGTGCACGAGCTGCATGCCGAGCGGCAGCGTCACGCGCAGGATCTTCTTCGGCTCGCCTTCCGGCTCGATGATGACGGCCGCGATGACCGGCTGGCCCGACTCGATCCGGCCGTCCTTGCCGGTGAAGCAGACCTGCTTGGCGTTGGCGTCCTGGCCCTTGAGGCAGAACTTGGTCCAGGGGGCGTAAATGAGCTGGATCTGCTGATCAGCCGGCTGAGCCGCACCCTGCTGCGCCGGGGCGCCCTGAGCGGGAGCCTGCTGCGCCGGCTGCGCCTGGGCGGGCGCCGGACCCTTGGGGGCGGCCTTCGGAGCGGCTTTCGGGGCCGGAGCCGCCTTGGGCGCGCCGGGGGCTGGCGCCGGCGTCTGGGCCCCGGCGGCAAACGGAACGACCAACGCCGTCGCCGTCAACAAGGCGAGAAGCCGCCCGCGCGGCCGGACGGACGCGGCCAAGTAACGGAAATTCATTGCGGAAAACCCTTTCTGAACGGGAAGTGCCCGAACCGCTCCGAAGCGCCGAACCTGGCCGCGTTGGGCGCGGCTCTCTCCCCGTCAATTGAGGCGGATAAGTGACGGGCTCGACGCTCTTGCGCGATTGCCCGCCTTCTTAACGTGGCCGACGAAAAGATCAATGCCGACAACCATCTTTGACCACATTGGGCCCTGCGCCCGGGGAAAATCCCTGTGATAGGATTCAAGGCTAGCCGGTCCTCGAATCAACGTGTGCCGATGTTCATGTTCCCGCGCCTTTTCGAGGGCCCCGGCATTCGCCTTTGCATCCTCGCCCTTATCCTCACCCTTGCCCTCATCGCCGGTCTGTCGGTGGCCGGCGCGCGCGCCGAGGAGGCCCACGCGATCGCCATGCACGGCAAGCCGGCGATGCCCGCCGGTTTCACCCACATGCCCTACGCTAATCCCGACGCGCCCAAGGGCGGCCGGCTGACCTGGGGCATTCTCGGCACCTTCGACAGCCTCAATCCCTTCATCGTCAAGGGACTGGCCGTGCAGCCGATGCGGAGCTACGTGGTCGAGAGCCTGCTCGCACGCGGCCAGGACGAGCCGTTCACGCTCTATGGCCTGCTCGCCAGAACGGTCGAAACCGACGACGCGCGGAGCTATGTCACCTTCCGCCTCGATCCCCGCGCCCGTTTCTCCGACGGCAAGCCCGTGCGGGCCGAGGACGTGCTGTTCTCCTGGCAGCTCCTGCGCGACCACGGCCGCCCCAATCTCCGGCAGTATTACGCCAAGGTCGCCAGGGCCGAGGCGCCCGATCCCCTCACCGTCCGCTTCGACCTTGCCGGCGCCAACGACCGCGAACTGCCGCTGATCCTCGGCCTGATGCCGATCCTGCCAAAGCACGCGGTCGACGTTGCGACCTTCGAGGAGACGACGCTGACAGGCCCGGTCGGCTCCGGCCCATATCGCGTCACGGCGGTGAAGCCCGGGGCCAGCGTGATCCTGACGCGCGATCCCGATTATTGGGGCCGCGACCTCGCGATCAATCGCGGGCTCTACAATTTCGACGAGATCAGGCTCGACTATTTTCGCGAGGCCAACGGCCAGTTCGAAGCCTTCAAGCGCGGCCTCTATGATTTCCGCGTCGAGCACGAGCCGCTGCGCTGGCACGACGGCTACGACTTTCCGGCCGCGATAAGCGGTGAGGTGATCCGCGACACCATCAAGCCCGGCGTGCCGCAACCTTCCGAATTCCTGGTGTTCAACACCCGCCGTCCGATCTTCGCCGACATCCGCGTGCGCAAGGCGCTGACGCTGCTGTTCGACTTCGAGCTGGTCAACCGCAACTACTTCTTCAATCTCTATTCGCGCGTCGCCGGCTATTTCGCCGGCTCGGAGCTGTCGGCCTATGGCCGCCCTGCGGATGTGCGCGAGCGCGAGCTGCTGAAATCCTTTGCCGCGCAGATTCCGCCTGACGTCATGGATGGCAGCTACCGCCTGCCGGTGACCGACGGCTCAGGACGCGACCGCACCACGCTGCGCGCCGCGCTCAAGCTCCTGTCGGAGGCCGGCTATGATCTCGATGGCACCGTGCTGCGCAACCGCGCGACCAAGGCGCCCTTCACCTTCGAGATGCTGGTCACGACCCGCGACCAGGAGCGCATCGCGCTCGCGTTCCAGCGCGACCTCAAGCGCGCCGGCATCGAGCCGACCGTGCGGGCGGTCGATCCCGTGCAGTTCGACCAGCGCCGCCTCGGCTACGAGTTCGACATGATCCAGAACCGCTGGGACCAGTCGCTGTCGCCCGGCAACGAGCAATATTTCTACTGGGGCAGCGCCGCCGCCGACAATCCGGGCACCCGCAACTACATGGGCGCCAGGGATCCCGCGGTCGATGCGATGATCGCGGCTTTGCTGGAGGCCCGTGGACATACGGACTTCGTGTCGGCGGTGCGCGCGCTCGACCGGGCGCTGATCGCGGGCTTCTACACAATCCCCCTGTTTAACGTATCCGAGCAATGGATCGCACGCTGGAATCGGATAGAACGGCCGAAGGCCACCGCGCTGTCCGGCTACCTGCCGGAGACCTGGTGGTCGAAGGGGCAGCCGCAAGCCACGCAAGCAAAGTGACGCCGTGAACCAGCCAGCCGTATCGCCGACGCTCGACACGCTGTTTCAGCGCACGCTGATGCGGCAGCCGCACGCCCCCGCCCTGCTCGATCCTCTCAACAAGGCCCGCGTGACCGGCCATCAACCGCGGCAGATGACCTATGCCGAGGCCGATACCGCCATCGAGGCGCTGTCGGCGCATTTCGTCGAATCGGGCCTGCCGGCCAATTCCGTCATCGCGATCCAGCTGCCGAACACCGTCGAGTTCGTGCTGACCGTGCTCGCCGCCCACCGCGCCGGCCTCGTCGTCGCCGTGCTGCCGCTGCTCTGGCGCCATGCGGAACTGACCGCCGCACTCAACCGCACCGCGGCGCGTGCCATCGTCACCATGAGCAGGGTCGACGGCGTCAATTATTCCGACCTTGCGATGCACGCCGCGGCCGAGGCCTTCTCGATCCGTCACGTCTGCGGCTTCGGCACCGACCTGCCCGAAGGCATGGCCTCGCTCGACGACGTCCTGGCCCGTCCGCCCGGCACCACGCGCGCCGTGATCCAGGACGGCCGCAAGGCGGCGATGATCTCCTTCGACGTCACCGCGGAAGGCTTTCGCCCGGTGCCGCGCCCGCATTTCAGCCTGATTGCCGGCGGCCTTGCGATGTCGCTCGAAGCCGACGTCAAGCAGGGCGCGACGTTGATGGCGGCGTTCACACCGATGTCGTTCGCGGGGCTCGCCTCATCGCTGGCGGTGTGGCTGCTGTCGGGCGGTACGCTGGCGCTGCATCATCCCTTCGAGAACGATGTGCTGGAGCAGCAGATCAACGAGCAGGACTGCGAGGTGCTGATCGCGCCCGCCCAGCTCGCGCTGCGGCTCGGCGATGCCGATCTGGCGGCGCGGATGCCGACCTTGCGCAACGTCATCGGCCTGTGGCGCGCGCCCGAGCAGGTGGCGGCGAGCGATGCCTGGATCGCGCCGCATGCGCCGCTGACCGACGTCTATCTGTTCGGCGAGGCCGGATTGTTCGGCGCCCGTCGCGGCGAGGACGGCATGCCGGTGGCCGTGATGCCCGGCCCGCACGGCGCCCCGCGCGAACAGTCCGGCTCGTCGATCGCAGGCGAGATCCTGCTGACGCCGAAGGGCACGCTGGGCCTGCGCGGCCCGATGGTGCCGATCGCGGCCTACGCTCCGCCGCAGCCGGTCGGCGAGACGCTGACGGCGCAGCCGCCGCGCGACTATGTCGACACCGGCTATGCGGCGCGGCTCGACCGTCCGAGCGGCGCGATCTGCATCACCGCCCCGCCGTCCGGCATCATGGCCGTCGGCGGCTACCGCTTCCTGTCCAACGACCTCCAGGAATGGGCACGCCGGCTTGGCCAGGGCGCGCTGCTCACCGCGCTGCCCGACCGCCTCTCCGGCCACCGGCTGGCCGGACGCGCCCAGGACAATGCCCGCGCCCGCGAGGCACTCAGCGAACTCGGGCTTAACCCTCTGATGGTCGAGGCTTTTCGCGACCGCTCCGGCCCGGTTTGAGCACAGTTTCAACGCTTGCGTTGACGCTGCATTAAGGCAGCCAAACTAGATTGCGCAGCAGTCATTGCGTGATCAGAGTTTCTCGATGTCCCAGGCGGGCCCGATCCTGTTTGTGTCCAATGCCGAACGGCCGGCTTTCGTTGCGGCGCTGGACGAGGCCCGGCTCTTTCCCGTGGTCGACACCGACTGGGCCAGCGCGGCGCGCGCGGTCGAGCAGGTGCAGCCCGCCGCGGTCCTCGCCGCGATGTCCGGTGGGCATGAGCCGCATATCGCGCCCTTTGCGCGGAAGATCGCCGACCAGCTGCCCTATCTGCCCTTCGTTGCGCTGGATGCGCCGGGCATACTTCCCCCCAATGCCCTGCCCTTTTCGTCGCGTGGCGGCAATCCGGACCGCCTGATCGCGCGGCTGCGCGCCGCGCTGCGCGTGCGCACCCTGCACGCCACGGTGCTGCGCCGGCTGCCGGAGGTGAAGGTCTCGCTGCCCGAGTCCGATCCGGTCCGCGATGCCACCGTGCTCCTGATCGGCCGCGGCGCAGCCTATCCTGCGCTCTCCGTCGCGCTCGGCGAACGCGTCGGCGTGGTCGGCGCGCTCTCGATCGAGGCCGCGGCAAAACATCTCAACTCCCGCGACCTCGATGGCGTCGTGCTCGCCGAGGGTTTTACGGCCCGCGTCACCGATGCCTTCCTGACGGTGCTGGCCGAGGACACCCGATTCCGTAGCCTGCCCGTGGTCGTCACCGCGCATCAGTTGACGCAGACCTACGACCTGCCCAATCTCGAGTTGATCCCGGGCGAGCCGGCGAAAGTCGCAGCCAACGCGTTGCCCCTGATCCGCCAGCACGCCATGGAAGCGCAACTGAGCCGCACGCTGCGCTCGATCGATGCCGGCGGCTGGCTCGATCCGCGCAGCGGCCTGCTCACCGTGGAAGCTTTCGCGCGCGATTTCGCCAAGGCGGTCGAGCAGACGCTCGCCCGCGGCGGCGGCCTTTCCGTTGCCCGCTTCGCGTTCGACCCCGGCAATTCCCGCGCCCAGCTCGACGCCGCACGCATCCTGAGCCGCCTGATGCGGCAGATGGATTTTGGCGCGGCACAGAAAGACGGCTCGGTCATCGTCGTGTTCGCGGAGACGGATTTCCGCACCGCGCACATGATCGCCCGCCGCCTCTCGGCGGTGATGCGGCATACCTCGAACGGCAAGCACGAGATGCGCAGCGATCCCGTGGTCAGCGTGGATTCGCTGTCGCCATCGGATACGGCGCGGTCGCTGCTGGCGCGGCTGTCGGCGGACGCGTCACGCGCGGCGTCTTAGTCTCCGTCAGCGCTGGCTGCCACCATTCGTCCCCGGTTGCGCGCTGGTCGCCAGAGCGGGAGCAGGCGCGGCCAGGAGGAAGCCGACGGAGTCGTTCAGGAGCTCGTAGGCACGGTCGACGATGTCGTCGAGGGACATCGTCTTCGCGAACATGCGCTGCGCTTCAGCCAGCAACTGCTCGCGCGTCGGCATGCTGGCCAGACGCAGATCGGCACGGTGCTGCAACAGGGTGATCGCGTCCCGCACCGACAATTCGGTCTCGTGGATCGACGTCCTGATCGCATGCGCGATGTGTTCGGGATTGAATCGGGCCGCGAGCTGCTCGGCCGCTTGCTTGACCACGCGCGATCCTAACCGGTGCTCGTTGCGCAGGACCAGCCTGGGCGGCGTTTTCAAATCCCGGACAATCCCGAGCCAGGACAAGGCCACCAGGACATAATAGGTCAGATCGATCTCGTACCAGTAGAAGCCCTGCCGAGCGCTGGCCTGATAGGCGTGGTGATTGTTGTGCCATCCCTCACCCATCGTGAAGAAGGCGAGCAGCCAGTTGTTGCGGGAGTCGTCTCCGGTCACATACCGCCTGCGGCCGTGAACATGTGCGAGGGAGTTGATGCAGAACGTGGCGTGATACACGAGCACGGTGCTCCAGAGGAATCCGACCACGAGTCCCGACCATCCGGCGATGAGGAAGCAGAGACAAGCGAGCACGAATGCCGGCAGAAGCTCGAATTTGTGCAGCCACATCAACTCGGGATACGACGCCAGATCGGCGACCTTCACGAGGTCGGTTGCATCGTGCTGCCGGTAGAAGATCCAGCCGACATGACTGTAGAGGAAACCCTTGTGCCGCGGCGAATGCACATCCTGCGCCGTATCCGAGTGAAGATGATGATGGCGATGTTTGGCAGCCCACCAGAGCACGCTTTTCTGAGCGCTGCTCTGGGCAAGGAAAGCCAGGATGAATTGAAACACCCGGCTGGTCGCGTAGGCCCGATGCGAGAAGTACCGATGATATCCGGCCGTGATTCCAAACATGCGCAACCAATACAGAACCGCGCAAATGGCAGCTGCCTGCCACGATATGCCCGACCAGATCGCCGCGACGCATCCTGCGTGGACAAACACGAACGGCAGGACCTGCGGATACATGACGTCGTCGTGCTCGGCGTCGTTTTCCGGGCCTGAACCGATATTGATAGACACGCTCGCGACCTCAGTTGTTTCAATGGGCGGGCTGCCCCGCTAGTGGTATGAAAAAACCGCGACCGGTAAACCAGTCGCGGTTCGCACGAATCGGGATCGTCAGTCAGGCGCGCCATCAACGGCGAAGCCGGGTCGTTCAGCCGAAATTCGATCAACCGAACATGGCTGTCGTTCGATCATTGCGCAAGTGGCCATATGCCGCTGTTTTCAGATCCACGATAGCCCCTACGCCGCCTTCTTGCTCTCCGCGAGCTGCGCCAGCTGGCGCATGATCTCGGTGGTGCCGACAAGCCGCTCTTCCGGCGTTTCCCAATCCTGGAGGAACACCACCTTCATGTCGGGCCGCACCTTGGCGGCTTGGCCGTAGCTGCGGATGAACGTCACCAGGCGATCGGGATAGGCGAAGGAATTGTCGCGGAAGACGATGACGGCGCCCTTCGGGCCGGCATCGATCTTCTCGACATTGGCCCGGCGGCAGAACGCCTTGATCGCGGCGACCTTGAACAGATAGCGGACCTCGTCGGGCAGCACGCCGAACCGGTCGCGCATCTCGGCGCCGAAATTCTCGATCTCCTCCTCGGTGTCGAGGTCGGCCAGACGCCGGTACAGCGACAGCCGCACCGAGAGGTCGCTGACGTAATCCTCCGGAATGAGCACGGGCATGCCGATGGTGATCGACGGCGACCAGCGGTCGGCGGCGGGCTCGGAGACGCCGGCCTTGAGATTGACGATCGCCTCCTCCAGCATCGACTGGTAGAGCTCGAAGCCAACCTCCTTGATATGCCCGGACTGCTCCTCGCCGAGCAGATTGCCGGCGCCACGGATGTCGAGGTCGTGCGAGGCGAGCTGGAAGCCTGCGCCCAGCGTCTCCAGCGATTGCAGCACGGTGAGCCGGCGCTCCGCCTGCGCCGTGATCTTCTGCTGCGCCGGCAGCGTGAACAGCGCGTAGGCCCGCAGCTTGGAGCGGCCGACGCGGCCGCGGAGCTGATAGAGCTGCGCCAGGCCGAACATGTCGGCGCGATGCACGATCAGCGTGTTGGCGTTGGGGATGTCGAGGCCGGATTCCACGATCGTAGTCGACAGCAGGATGTCGAACTTGCCGTCGTAGAACGCCGTCATGATGTCCTCGATCACGGCCGGCGGCATCTGCCCGTGTGCGACCGCGACCTTCATCTCCGGCACGTTCTTGTCGATGAAATCCTTGACCTCGGCGAGGTCGTCGATGCGCGGCACCACGTAGAACGCCTGGCCGCCGCGATAGCGCTCGCGCAGCAGCGCCTCGCGGATCATCAGCGGGTCGTGCGGGGCGACGAAGGTGCGCACCGCGAGCCGATCGACCGGGGGCGAGGCGATGATCGAGAGCTCACGGACGCCGGTCAGTGCCAGTTGCAGCGTGCGCGGGATCGGCGTCGCCGACAGCGTCAGCACATGCACCTCGGAACGAAGCGCCTTCAGCCGCTCCTTGTGCGTGACGCCGAAATGTTGCTCCTCGTCGACGATGACGAGGCCAAGATCGCGGAATTTGATGGCCTTGCCGAGCAGCGCGTGGGTGCCGACGACGATATCGACCGAACCGTCGGCAATGCCCTTCTTGACCTGGTTCAGCTCCTTGGTCGCGATCAGGCGCGAAGCCTGCGCCACGTTCACCGGAAAGCCCTTGAAGCGCTCGGCGAAGGTTCTTGCGTGCTGGCGCGCCAGCAGCGTGGTCGGCACCACGACCGCAACCTGCTTGCCTTCGAGCGCAACGGCAAAAGCCGCGCGGAGCGCAACCTCGGTCTTGCCGAAGCCGACGTCGCCGCAGATCAGCCGATCCATGGGACGGCCGAGCTCGAGGTCCTTCAGGGTGGATTCGATGGCCCCTAACTGGTCCTCGGTCTCGTCATAGGGGAAGCGTGCGCAGAACTCATCGTAGAGGCCCTGCTGCACAGGCAGCTTGGGTGCCTCGTGCAAATGGCGCGCGGCCGCGATCTTGATCAGCTCGCCCGCGATCTCGCGGATGCGGTTCTTCAGCTTGGCCTTGCGCGTCTGCCAGCCGGAGCCGCCGAGGCGGTCGAGCTCGACCGTGGTCTGGTCGGAGCCGTAGCGCGACAAGAGCTCGATGTTCTCGACGGGGAGGAACAGCTTCGTCTCGGCCGCATAATGCAGCTCGAGACAATCATGCGGCGCGCCGGCGACGTCGAGGGTCTGGAGGCCGATGAAGCGGCCGATACCGTGATCGACGTGGACGACGATGTCGCCGGCCGTGAGGCTCGTCACCTCCGAGATGAAATTGTCGAGCTTGCGGCTCGCCTTGCGCGGCCGCACCAGGCGGTCGCCGAGAATGTCCTGCTCGCTGATGAGCGCGATCTCGTCGGTCTCGAATCCGCTCTCGAGGCCGAGCACGGCCAGCATGGTCTCGTTGCGCGGGGTCGCCTGCACGGTCCGCCAGCTGTTGACGCTGGTGGTGTGGGCCAGCTTGTGGTCGCGCAGCATCGAGGTCATGCGGTCGCGCGAACCTTCGGTCCACAGCGCGATCACGACCTTCTTGCGCTGGGCGTGCAAGGCCATCACATGCGCGACGACGGACTCGAACACGTTGACCGTGGTGTCGTTGCGCTCCGGCGCAAAATCGCGGCCCTTGCGCGCGCCGGCATCGACGACCGAGGTACCGTCGGTCGGCACGGAAAACGGCGTCAGCCGCGCCAGCGGGATGTCGCCGAGGCGCTTGCCCCACTCCTCCTCGGTCAGATAGAGGCGATCAGGCGGCAATGGCTTATAGATTGCGCCGCCGCCGGGATGCTCCATCGCGTCGCGGCGGGCCTCGTAGTAATCGAGGATCTGCTTGAAGCGCTCGCGCACGGCGTCCTCGGCCTGCGGCTCGATCGCGACGCTAGCGCCTTGCAGATAGTCGAACAGCGTGTCCATCCGGTCCTGGAACAGCGGCAGCCAGTGCTCCATGCCGGGATGGCGGCGGCCCTCGCTGACGGCCTCGTACAGCGCGTCGTCGCGCTCGGGTGCGCCGAACTCGGCGACATAGCCCATGCGGAAACGGCGGATGGTGTCGGTGACGAGCTGGAATTCCGAGATCGGCACGAGGTCGAGCGAGCGCATGTCGAGCAGCGTGCGCTGGGTCTCGGCGTCGAAGGAGCGGATCGACTCCAGGCTGTCACCGAAGAAGTCGAAACGGACCGGCTGGTCGAGACCGGCCGGAAAAAGATCGAGGATGCCGCCGCGGACGGCGTATTCGCCGGGCTCGCGCACGGTCGAGGAGCGGTTGTAGCCGTTGTGCTCGAGCCAGGCGACGATGGTGTCCATCGGCACCACGTTGCCGGGCGCGACCGACAGCGCCTGCGCCGCGACGAGCTCACGCGCGGGCACGCGCTGCACGACGGCATTGACGGTCGTCAGCACGATCAACGGCTTGTCGCTGCCGGTGAGCGAGGCCAGCCGCGCCAGTGTGGTCAGGCGCTGGGCGAGGACGCCGCCGTGCGGCGAGACGCGGTCATAGGGCTGGCAATCCCAGGCCGGGAAGATCAGCACCGGCAAATCGGGCGCGAAGAAGCGCAGGGCGCGTTCGAGCTGCTGCATCCGCGGGCCATCGCGGCAGACGACGGCAAGGCTGACAGCGGGTTTCTTCGGCCGCGCCGCGATGGCGCGGGCGAGATCGGAGACGACGAGGCCTTCGGCGCCCTCGGCGACATTGGCAAGCGTCAGCGCGCGACCGGGCCCGAGCAGCTCGGCCGGAGATTTCATGCCCTGCTTCATGCGTCGCGGTCCGCGATCGGAAACGCCTTGATGCGGGCGAACAGTGCACCGCTGACGTCAGCCGGCAGCACCTTGTCGCCGGTGATGGCGGCATAGAGATCGGGATCGTTGACCTCGAGCAGGCGCTCGAGCTGGCCGAGCTCGGCGTCGGACAAATTGCCGATCTCGGCATCCGCGAAGCGGCCGAGGATCAGGTCCATCTCGCGCGTGCCGCGGTGCCAGCAACGGAACAGAAGCCGCTTGCGGCGGTCGTCCAGCCCGTTGCTCGATCGTGTCGTTCCCGTCATGTCTCAAATCCAGTCAAACGCCAAAAGCCCGGACGTGCCGGGCGGGGGTGATATAGCCACTGGAGGTGGCCGTGTCAGCCCTCGATTTGGCATGGCTCGATGCCCGCGTTCGGACACGAAAAAAGACGTGGATGCCCGGCATAAAGCCGGGCATGACGAGCCGAAACGATCCTAGATTCGCCTGATGCGCCCCAGTCTGCTCAATCCGCTGTTTGCTGCCGTGACCAGCCTGTCCGGCGTCGGTCCGAAGCAGGACAAGCTGTTGCAGTACCTGCTCGGCCGCGATGAGACGCCGCGGCTGGTCGATCTGCTGCTGCATCTGCCGAGCCAGGTCATCGACCGCCGGGCGCGGCCGAAGATCCGCGATGCGGTCCAGGGAACCATGGTGACGCTGGAGGTCATCGTCGATCGCCATCGCCCGCCCCCGCCGCGCAATTCACGCGCGCCCTACCTCGTCTATGCCAGCGACGAGACCGGCGACGTCGTGCTGACCTTCTTCCGCGCCAAGCCCGGCTATGTCGAAAAGCTGCTGCCGATGGGCGAAAAGCGCTACGTCTCCGGCACGCTCCAGATGTATGACGGCATCCCGCAGATCGTGCACCCCGATCGCGTGCTCGACGAGGAGGCGATTTCAAGGCTCTCCGGCATCGATCCGGTCTATCCGCTGACGGAGGGGCTCGCGCTCGGCTCGCTCCGCCGCGCGATCGCGCAGGCGCTGCAAAAGCTGCCGGCCCTGCCGGAATGGATCAGCCCGGAGGTGATGCGCCGCTGCCACTTCCCGCCAATTGCCGAAGCGCTCAACCGCGTGCATCAGCCGGTCGAGCTCACGGACATCCTGCCCGACCAGCCGTTCTGGTCGCGCCTTGCCTTCGACGAGCTCCTGGCCGGACAACTCGCGCTGGCCCTGATCCGCGCGCAATTGCGCAGGCCAGCCGGCGTGCGCAATGCCGGCGACGGTCACTTGCGCAACAAGATCATCGACGCCCTGCCCTATGCGCTCACGCCGTCGCAGCGCAGCGCTGCCGCGGCCATCGCCGAGGATCTGAAACAGCCCGTGCGCATGCTGCGGCTGCTCCAGGGCGACGTCGGCTCCGGCAAGACCGTGGTGGCGCTGCTGGCTGCCGCCGCGATTGCCGAAGTCGGCAAGCAGGCCGCGCTGATGGCGCCGACCGAAATCCTGGCGCGCCAGCACATCAAGACCATCGCCCCGCTCGCCGAGCGCGCCGGCTTGCGGGTCGCGATCCTCACCGGCCGCGAGAAGGGCAAGGAGCGGCGCGAGCTGCTGGCGCAGCTCGAAGCCGGCGAGATCGACCTCCTCGTCGGCACCCACGCACTGATCCAGGACGACGTGATCTTCCATGATCTCGCGCTCGCCATCGTCGATGAGCAGCACCGGTTTGGCGTGCGCGAACGCCTCGCGCTGACGTCAAAGGGCGAGGCCGTCGACGTCCTGGTGCTGAGCGCGACGCCGATCCCGCGCACGCTGGTGCTGACCTATTTCGGCGACATGGATATCTCCGAGCTGCGCGAAAAGCCCGCCGGACGCCAGCCGATCGACACCCGCGCGGTGCCGATGAGCCGGATCGAGGAGGTCATGGACGGCGTCGGCCGCGCGCTCGCCTCGGGCAAGCTGGTCTACTGGATCTGTCCCCTGGTCGAGCAATCCGAGGCCGAAGGCACCGAGCATCTCACCAATGCGACCAAGCGTTTCGAGAGCCTGCAAAAGCGCTTCGGCAAGCGCGTCGGCCTCGTCCACGGCCAGATGAAGGGCACCGAGAAGGACCGCGTGATGGGCCGGTTCGCCGCCCACGAGATCGGCCTTTTGGTGGCGACTACCGTGGTCGAGGTCGGCGTCGACGTGCCGGCCGCCACCATCATGGTGATCGAGAATGCCGAGCGTTTTGGCCTCGCCCAGCTGCACCAGCTGCGCGGCCGCATCGGACGCGGCTCAGAAGCCTCGACCTGCCTGCTGCTCTACTCCGAGCCGCTCGGCGAGATGTCGAAGGCCCGGCTGAAGGTGATCCGCGAGACCACCGATGGCTTTCGCATCGCCGAGGAGGATTTGAAGCTGCGCGGCGAAGGCGACGTCCTGGGCGTGCGCCAGAGCGGCCTGCCCGGCTACCGCATCGCGCGTTCGGAGGTGCACGGCCAGCTCATCACCCAAGCCCGCGACGAGGCGCTGCGCATCCTGAAGGACGATCCGAAGCTCAAGGGCGAGCGCGGCGAGGCGCTGCGCTGCCTGCTGTATCTCTACGAGCGGGACGAGGCGATCCCGCTGATCGGGGCGGGTTAAGCTACAGCCGAGGCGCTTCCTCCCCGTCATTGCGAGCGCAGCGAAGCAATCCAGACTCTTTCCGCGGAGGGACTCTGGATTGCTTCGCTGCGCTCGCAATGACGACGTCGATACAGACCTGCACAGCTCGACCAAAAGCGTCGCTTTCATCGCGACCGATTTCGTGAAACGCTCGGGCCATGCGCCGGATCATCGTCGTTGGCTCCCAGGGAAGCGGCAAGACGCGCCTTGCCCTGAGGCTCGGGCGAAAGCTCGACCTGCCGGTGGTGCATCTCGACGTGCTGTACTGGCGGCCGGGATGGAAGCCATCCGACAAGGCAGGCTTTCGAACGCGCGTCACTGATGCGATCGCGGGCGACGCATGGGTCGTCGACGGCAGCTTCTCGGGACTGGCCTTCGATCTCACGCTCGCGCGCGCCGATATGCTTGTCGTCATCGACCGCCCGCGCTGGCTGTGCCAGTGGCGCATTCTCTGGCGCTCCGCCTTCGATCGCGACGAGACCCGGCCTGATCTGCCGGAAGGATGTCCGGAACAGTTCGACTGGAAATTGATGCGTGAGGCGTGGCGCTACGGCACGGAGCGCGTGCCGGTCATCGAGGCCGAGCGCATCGAATATGGCGCGGACGTCCCGGTCGTGCGCTTGAGACGCGACCGGGACATCCAGGGCTTTCTGGAGTCGGTTTCGGTGCGCGGCGAATGATCGCCGGGCGATCAGGATTTCTTCTGCGCGATGCTGGCCGCGAACGCGTTCATCAGTCCCGTGTCCGCTGCCTCGCCCTTCGCATCTTCGGCCAGATGCTCGAACCAGCGCGCAAACCCCTCATAGATCTGGCTGGCGGGATGATCGGGCCCGAGGAAGCCTGAAATCTCCCGCATCTCCGCGACCCAGCGATAGGCCTTCGGAATCATGTCTGGCAGCGCGACCTCGAGCCGCGCCAGGATCGCGGGCTGGCTCAGCGCGAGTTCGTCGCGCAGCGCATCGGCCGCGCCTGCCTTTGTTGCCGCGACCACCATGGCCGAGCCGATGCCGGCGAGGCCCTTGACGATGCCGGCGTACGACATCTTGAGCGCGGAAGCCGCGCCGACCGGTCCTTCGACGATGCGCACGTCGAGGCCGAGATCCTTCAGCACGGCGACCTCCCCGGCGTACTCGCCGGACATGTAGAACGCCGGGCTCTTGCCGCCGGGCTGCGGCGGAAAGCCGATGATGCCGGCATCGACGAACGGCGCCTGCGCCGAGCCGATGATCTCCCCAATCCGAAGCACGGTATCGACGTTGACGGCGTTGCAATCGACCACGACCGGCTTCTTCGCGTGCCTGACGATCAGCGCCGCCAGCCGTTCGGCAAGCGCAACGGCTTCGCCCGGAGGCACGATCGAGAGGATGATGTCGGCTTGCGCAATCGCATCGTCTTCGGCGCCGACCATGCCGGCATCGGCCGCCCGTTTCAGCGTCGCCTCGCTCCGCCCCTTCAACGACGTCAGCACACGTGCCCCGTTCTCGCCGAGACGGCGGGCCACCGCGCTGCCCATGGCTCCAGGCGCGAGGATCGCAATGGTTTTGGACATCGTGCACTCCAGGTCGAATGCCGGGCGATGCGCCCGGTTCAACCGGAAGACTAGCAGAGGACGGGAACGCCCGCGTGAACGCGGCCATCCCGCGCGGGAATGGCCCTACTCCACTTTCGCAGGCTGGGGCTGGAGCGCAGACGCGTTGGCGATGCGCGCAGCGTTCGCCACGCCCGCAAGCGCTGCGGCCTTCTTCGGATCGAGCGCGGAGCCCGGCTGCACCACGCCGGCCGACATGATCAGCGTCGCGGCGTCCTCGGCGCTGAGATCGACCTCGATGATCTTGCTCTTGGGCACGTAGAAGAAGAAGCCGGTGGTCGGGTTCGGCGAGCACGGCAGGAATACCGAGACATGCTCCTCCTGTCCGGGCAGGTTGCGCGCGATGTCCTCGTTCGGCGATTGCGAGATCAGCACGATCGACCACATGCCCGGCGATGGAAACTCGACGAGGCCGACTTTCCGGAAGCTCGAGCCCTTGCCCGAGAACAGCGTCTCGAATACCTGCTTCAGGCCGCGGTAGATGGCGCGCACGGCCGGAATCCGGCCGAGAAAAGTTTCGCCGACATCGACCAGCGTCCGGCCGATCAGGTTCGCCGCCAGGAAGCCGACCAACGTCAGCGTGAAGAATGCGACAATCAGTCCCCAGCCGGGGACGCCGTAGGGCAGATAGGTTTCGGGTCGATAGGCCAGCGGCACGAATGGCCGCACCACGCCGTCGACCCAGGTGACGAACCACCAGACCAGATAAAGGGTGATCGCAATCGGCCCCGTCACCACGAGGCCGGTGAGGAAGTAATTGCGAAAGCGGCCCATCAGGCCGGTATGAGGTTCCGGGACAGGATCAAGAGGCGCAGGCGCGTCGTCGCGGGTTGTCATTCGGGTTCCAGGTCGGTCGCAGCACACAAGCTAGGGTCTTCTAGCAGGTTTTGGAAGACCACGGAGCGCCGACGACCTGATCCCTTCTGCCTATTCCACGGTCACCGATTTCGCGAGGTTGCGGGGCTGGTCGACGTCGGTGCCCATCACCACCGCGGTGTGATAGGCGAGCAGCTGCACGGGGACCGCGTAGACCATCGGCGTGAACGCAGCCGCCATGTCGGGCATGACGATGGTGACGAGTGATTCGACCGTCGCCTCTGCCGCACCCTTGGCATCCGTCATCAGGATGATGTTGCCGCCGCGGGCGGCGACCTCCTGCATGTTGGAGACGGTCTTCTCGAACACGCGGTCGTAGGGCGCGATGACGACGACCGGCATGGTCTCGTCGATCAGCGCGATCGGGCCGTGCTTGAGCTCGCCGGCGGCGTAGCCCTCGGCGTGGATGTAGGAGATCTCCTTCAGCTTCAGCGCGCCTTCGAGCGCGAGCGGAAAGCTGGTGCCGCGGCCGAGATAGAGCACGTCGCGGGACTTGGCGATCCTGTGCGCAAGCTTCTCGATCTGCAGCTCGGTGGCAAGCGCATCGGCCATCAGGCGCGGAATCTCGACGAGGCCGTGGACGAGCTTGGTCTCGTCCTCGTCGGACAGCTCACCCCTCGCCTTGCCGGCCGCGATGGCGAGGTTTGCCAGCACCATGAGCTGGCAGGTGAAGGCTTTTGTCGAAGCGACGCCGATCTCCGGGCCGGCCAGCGTTTGCAGCACGGTCTCGCTCTCGCGCGCGATCGTCGAGGTCGGCACGTTGACGACCGCGACCGTGTGCACGCCTTCCGCCTTGGCATAGCGGAGCGCCGCCAGCGTGTCGGCGGTCTCGCCGGACTGCGAGATGAAGATGGCGAGATCGCCCTTGCGCAAGGGCGCCTCGCGGTAGCGGAATTCGGAGGCGACGTCGACCTCGACCGGCACGCGCGCAAACCGCTCGAACCAGTATTTGGCGACGAAGCCGGCATAGCTCGCGGTGCCGCAGGCGGTGATGTTGATGCGCTGGATGGTCTTGAAGTCGAACGGCAGCTTCACCGGCAGCGCGACGCGCTCGGTCGCCATGTCGACATAGCGCGCCAGCGTGTGGCCGACCACTTCCGGCTGCTCGTGGATTTCCTTGGCCATGAAGTGGCGGTAATTGGCCTTGTCGACCAGCGAGGTCGAAGCGGCGTGCCTGATCTTGTCGCGCTGGACCGCGTGGCCGTCCTTGTCGAAAATCGTCGCGCTCTTGCGGGTCAGCACGACCCAGTCGCCGTCCTCGAGATAGCTGATCGTATCGGTGAACGGGCCGAGCGCGATGGCGTCGGAGCCAAGATACATCTCGCCGTCGCCATAGCCGATCGCGAGCGGTGGCCCGTTGCGGGCGCCGATCATCAGGTCGTCCTCGCCTGCAAAGATGAAGCCGAGCGCGAAGGCACCGCGCAGCCGCGCCAGCGTCAGCTTCACCGCCTCGACCGGCTTGTTGCCGCGCCGGAGCAGATCGTCGACGAGGTGCAGCACGATCTCGGTGTCGGTCTCGGTGTGGAACACCGTGCCCTTGTGCTCGAGCTCCTCGCGCAGCTCGCGGAAATTCTCGATGATGCCGTTATGGACCACCGCGACGCGTTCGGTCGCGTGCGGATGCGCATTGTGGACTGTGGGCTTGCCGTGGGTGGCCCAGCGGGTGTGGCCGATGCCGGTCGTGCCCTTGAGCGGCTCGGCCTCGAGACGCTTCTCCAGGTTCTTCAGCTTGCCCTCGGCGCGGCGGCGCGCGAGATGCTTCCCTTCGAGCGTGGCAACCCCCGCGGAATCGTAGCCGCGGTATTCCAGACGTTTGAGCGAATCCACCAATTGCTCCGCAACCGGCCCACGCCCGAGAATGCCGACAATTCCGCACATGCGGATCACTATCCCCCAAATCGTCGAAAAAATCGCCTAAACGACGCGCCCGGTTTTTAGCGAAATTCCTAGGGAACCAGATACTCAATAATTATTGCCGATTGAGACAGCGCCGGTTCGCGACATGGCTTCGCCTGCGTCGAATTGGCCGGCCTTAAACCGCGCGCATTAACCTCTTGTCAACAAGTTTGGCCAAGGCTTCCGGTCCAGGAGGTAAGGTCATGAAGGGCTCATCCGGCCGCAAGGGTCTGTCGTCGATCTCCGTGCGGGCCAGCGAGACCTCGGGCACGCACCTTGCGCATTGGCCGCCGCCCCTGCGCGGCAAGGAAAACAAGCCCCTCTTCATCAAGCATCCCGAGGGCGAGCCGGCGAAGCGCGCCAAGCCGCGCGGCTGGCGCCTGACCCGCGCGATCTTCTCGGAATTCGCCGACGACGAATAGCGCCGCTTACTTCTCCGGCTTCTTTTCGGGATTCTTGCCGCCCGTCTTCAGCTCGCGATAGCGCGTAGCGCCGCCTTCGCGGATGGTCTGCTGGTTGCGCTCCAGCGCCATCGCCTCATCGGGCACGTCGCGGGTGATCACCGAGCCCGAACCGATATAGGCGCCGTTGCCGATCTTGACCGGCGCGACCAGCGAGGAGTTGGTGCCGACGAAGGCGCCCTGCCCGATCACCGTCTTATGCTTCTTGAAGCCGTCGTAGTTGCAGGTGATGGTGCCGGCGCCGATGTTGGAATTGGCCCCGACGGTGGCATCCCCGATGTAGGAGAGATGGTTGACCTTGACGCCGGCCTCCAGCGTCGCGGCCTTGGTCTCGACGAAATTGCCGATGCGCGCGCCATCGCCGAGCGAGGTGCCCGGCCGCAGGCGTGCATAGGGGCCGATGGAGACCTTCTTGCCGAGCGTGGTCTCGACGATATGCGAGAAGGAGTGGATCACGGTGCCGTCGGCGATCGACACGCCCGGCCCGATCACCACGAACGGCTCGATGGTGACGTCCTTGCCGAACACGGTGTCGGCGGCGAGAAAAACCGTGTCCGGCGCAATCAGCGTGACACCGGCCTCCATCGCCGCTTTGCGCAAGCGCGCCTGCATCACGGCTTCCGCCTCGGCGAGCTGCGCCTTGGTGTTGATGCCGCGCACCTCGTCCTCGCTGGTCTCGATCACGACAGACTCCCATCCCTGCTTGCGGACGATTTCGACAGCGTCCGTCAGATAATATTCGCCCTTGGAATTGGCATTGCCGATCTGCCCGAGGATTTCGAGCGCGCGGCGGCCGTCGATCGCCATCACGCCGGCATTGCAGAGATCGATCTTGCGCTCGTCGGCGCTGGCATCGGCCTGCTCGCGGATCGCGACCAGGCGCTCGCCCTCGACGATGAAACGGCCATAGCCGGTGGGATCGGCGGCGCGAAAGCCAAGCGCGGCAATCGCGGCACCCCTGGCGAGCGGCGCGCGCAGCCGCGCAAAGGTTTCGGCCGAGATCAGCGGCGTGTCGCCGAAGGCGATCAGCAAATCGTCCGCGCCGCGCGCGATCGCCTCGCGCGCCGCCAGCACCGCATGCGCGGTGCCGAGCCGCTCGGCCTGCACGAAGGTGAGCGCGTCAGGACGGATTCGCCTCGCTTCATCCGCCACAGCCTGATGATCCGGGCCGATCACGACGGCGAGCCCGGTGCCGGCTCCGTTCGGTGTTGCGGCAAGCACATGGGCGAGCAGCGTCTGGCTTGCGACGGAATGCAGCACCTTCGGCAGGTTCGATCGCATGCGCGTGCCTTCGCCGGCGGCGAGCACGATCGTGAGGCTTGAGCGGGCGGTCATCGAAATCCTGTCAGTTGCGGCCGAATCATCTTGCGCGGCGGACGGCAGGCCGCCCGGATGCCGCTGCCTTGCTAACCCCGCAAACGCCCGGAATTCAAGTGCGGCGCGCATTTCCTGTTAATGTTCCCTGATTGATTCGGGGGCTGGGCACTTAACGTTCATGGCAAAGGATTCCGACCCACTGGCGGACGCCTTCGGCACCAAGGAGACCGGCGGGCTGTTCTCCGGACTTTTGGCCGAGGAGAGCGCGTTCGATCGCCGCGTGTTGTGGCGGCTGGGCTCGTGGGGCGTGGCGGCGGTGGGCGCTGTCGTCATCGCCGTGATGGCCAACCAGGCCCAGCTCGGCTGGCGGCGCGATCAGGTCGCCTCCGCCGATCTCGCCCGCCAGGCCGACCGGCTCCAGCTATTGACCAAGGAGAGCCAGAACGAAGCCCGCCGCCTCGCCGCCGCCATCGAGACGTTGAACTCCGATCGCGACCGGCTCTATTCGCGCGTCACCGTGCTGGAGCAAGGGCTCGATTCCGTCACCGGCACCATCGCCAAACAGAGTGCCGCGCCACCACCGGCCGCGGCAGCGAAGCCGCAGGACGCAACGCCTGCGCCAGCGGCTCCCAGCGTCGCGCCGGTCGCCTCGACGCCCGCGTCCGCCGGCGACAAGCCGCGCAACGAGGCCGCGAAGGACGCTTCGAAGGAGGCTGCAAAGGAGCAGGCAGGTCCGCCGCCGCAGAGCGCAGCCGCCGCCTCGCTCGTGCAGCAGTCGCCGACCACGACGTCGGCACTGCCGATCATTCCGCTCGTGCCGTCGAAGTCGATCATGGCGCCGCCCGATCCGGCTGCGTCGAAACTGATTCAGCCCGAGGCAACTGAAAAGCCGGCCGAGAAGGCCGGCGAGAAGAAGCCCGAGCCGTTGCCCGCCCCGACCGAAGTCGCGGCCGCATCAGCCAAGCCGGCTGAAGCCGCCGAGAGCGAGGCTCCCGCGATCGCGGTCCAGCAGACGCGTTTTGCGATCGACCTCGGCGGCGCCAACTCGATCGACGGCCTGCGCGCGCTCTGGCGCGGCCTGATCAAGACCAATCCGGAAGTCGCAGCGCTGCGGCCGATCATCATGATCAAGGAAGGCACAACCGGTCTCGGCATGCAGCTTCGCTTGGGCGCGGGCCCGCTGATCAACGCCGCCGCTGCCGCAAAACTCTGCGCAGGCCTTGCCGAGAACAACCGCCCCTGCGAGACGACCGTGTTCGACGGCCAGCGCCTGTCGATGCGCGGCGGCCAGGACAAGGCGCAGGAAAAAACGCAAGAAAAAACGCAAGAAAAAAATCAAGATCGGGTTCAAGAGAAGAATTCCGAAAAGAGTCAGGAGTCGGTGCCGCAGGCCGAGACTGCACCTGCGTCCGCGCCGAATGCAAAGCCGGACAAGCGCCGCCGCAGCTACTCCTCGAAACGCTCGAAGCGCGAGGAGCCCGCGCCGCCACCCGCACCCGCACCCGCGGCGCAGCCAGCACCGGCGAAGCCGGAAACGGCGTCGACGGGATCGACGCTGTCGTCGTTCTTCCGGCGATAGGCATTTGCCCATCCTGAACGGAATCGCCGCCGCCTGAACGCGGTGAATGCCGGCATCTTCTGGCGCGCGCAGCCGCCTCGACGATCGCGTCAAGAGCTCGCGATCAACATAAACCTCGCCTGCCCTGTTGCCCGCCCGCGCCATCCCGCGCATATTGTCCCCCATGACAAAGAAGCCTTTTCGCCTCACGCCCTACCAGGTGCAGTTCCTGATCGTCGTCGGCTTCGCCACCGTCGGCTACGCGCTTTACGTGCGCTATCTCGCGATCGAGCTCTCGCAGGTCGCGCTCGCCTGCGACGCCGGGCTTCAGACCATGATCTGCAAGGCGCGCTCGGTCTCGACCGTGCTGTTCAAGAATTCGGTGTTCGGCATCGTCGCACTGGTGGTTGCGACGCTGAACCTGATGCGGCCGTCGATCGTGCTCCTGACCGTCGGCATCATCGCCGCCGGCCTTGGCATCGTGCTCTACAATATCGTGCTGTCGGGCCTTGCGATCGGCGTGCTCATTCTTGGATTTGCTCGGCCCGCGCCCGCCACAGCGTGAGCGCGAACAGCAGGTAGATCGCGCATGTCCATAGCGACTGCCAGTTCTCGCGGCCTTCGCTGAACAGCACATAGATGGCCGACAGCGCCAGCACGCCCGCGAATACCGCCTCCGCGATCGGACGCTGGCCGATCTGCGGCCGGTTCAGCATCAGGATTGCGAACGGCACCACCGCCATCGTCAGCGAGGCGTAGGGGAAGTCGCGGTAGCGCGGGTCGAACACGAAGCCGAGCGCAGTCTGCGCCGCGATCAAGGCGGTCACCGCCAGCGTCAGGCCGAGCACGGCGGTGAGCTTCGACCATTTACGGCCCTCGCGCGGACCGAGCAGATCGAGGAAGGTCGGAAGGCTGCGGCCGATCACCATCGCCTGCGCGCAGAAGATCGGCGACAGGATGCCGGCGAGAAGCAGCGCGCCCCATAGCAGCCAGCCGCCGATGCCGTAGCTCTCGTAATACATCTTGTCGGCGCCGATCCCGAGCAGGATGCCTGCCGTCGTCGCCGAGATGCCGACCCCGAGCCAGGCCGAGAAACGCGGCGTCCAGGGCCTGCGCCGCAGCGTCAGGCCGGCGACCGCGAACACCAGCACGCTGAGGCCCATGCCCGCGCCCATGTACCATTTCCAGTACGGGAAATTGCTGATCGGCTCGCCCGGCGGATATTTCAGGTTCCGCTGCACCGAGTCGAACAGGCCCCAATAGCCGCCGACGGTGCCTTCCAGCCTGCGCTTCCACGGCTGGTCGTAGGCCTCGATCAGGTTGACGCGGAACTTCTGCGCTTTCGCAAGGCCGAGGATTTCCGAGACGACGCGCGCCTGATTGGTGCGTGAGGGCAGCGCGCCGTCGCGCATGCGCCCCTCGCTCGGCCAGCCGGTTTCGCCGATCAGGATTTCCTTGCCCGGAAACGCCACCGCCATGCGCTCGCGGATCGCCACGACATGGCTGGCCGCGAACTTCGCGCGCACCGGGAAGTCCTCCCAGTAAGGCAGGATGTGGATCGTGACGAAATCGACGGCGTCATAGACCTCGCGGTTCTTCAGCCAGTACTCCCAGACGTCGGCATAGGTGACGGGCACGCTGACCTGCGCCTTCACCGAGCGGATCAGGGAGACGAGGTCCGCCGTCGTCATCTCGCCGCGCAGCAGCACCTCGTTGCCGACGATGACCGCGGTGATGATCGCGGGGAATTCCTTGGTGAGGCGAACGGCGAGCGCCATCTGCTCGAAATTCTTGGTGCGGTTGCTGGAGAGCCAGATGCCCTGGAGCACCTTCAGCCCGCCGACCTTGGCGGCAACCGCCGGCACCTGGTCGAGCCCGTTCTCCATCGAATAGGTGCGGACGCAGTCGGTGATCTCTTTGAGCTGGCGCAGATCCTGCTCGATCTGGTCGGCATCGATGTGGGTCCACGCGTTCAGCGGCGACTGTTCGCCGCGGAACGGCGCATAGGAGACGCATTGGACCTTGTCGGCCGGATCGATCGGCGCGCGCGCGAGTGTGATTGGCGTGGCCAGCCACCACCACACGGCAGCAATCGCACCCAGTGAGACGAGCAGAAGCGCCAGTGGCGTACGAAGAGAAATCGGTTCCGTCCTCCGCGAAGGGTCAGTCGATTACCTGCTCGCACGCCATCTGCCAAGGGGGGCGGTGCGGGTGCGGCCCGGGGCCGATCGGCCCGTCCCCGGGGAATTTGGCTGCGGCCGTTCGACCGGGGCCTAGCATCGTGACTTTGCTGGACAAAATTCGAAATACAGGTCATGGACTCGGAAAGACTTTTCCGCCGCATTGGAGACCCATTTGGACGCCATCACACGCCGCGTCCGCGGGATCCTGACGCGGGCGGCCAGCGGATACATTGGGGAATTCATGCGGCAACGGGTGTTCGAGTTACGAAATGCGGGCCTGCGGCAGTTCGCCGCCACCTTGGCCGTCTCCTCCGTTCTCATTCTGGCCGGCCTCGGCGGCGCCGCCGCCCAGAGCGGCACCCCCGCTCCCGACCAGGGCAAGGCCGCCCCTGCCCAGCCCGCCGACGCCGCCGCGAAGGACGCGGCCCAGAACCAGCGCCGCACCGACGAATTCGCGGAAGCAGCCCAGGTCATCAACGGCCCGGCCGGCAACCCCGAATGCGTCTGGCTCGGCCGGCGCGTGGTGCGGCTGATGTGGCGGGATGACCTCGATACCGCGTTCCGCCATCTCGACCTCTACGATCGCTTCGGCTGCCCCGGCGGCCACATCCAGGCGGCGTTCCGCTGCCTGACCCGCTTCGGCGGCCAGATCGATCCCAAGGTCGCCGAGACCCTGGACAGCCGGGTGCACGCTTGCTGGATCAATCCGGCGGCGCAGCCGCAGCAGGCCGCCGCCGCGGCCTCCCAGCCAGCCGCGCCGGCCGCCGCCAATCCGCAAGCCCCGCAGCCGGCCGCGAGCCCCTCGCCTGCGGCAAGCCCGTCGCCTGCTCCCCAGAAATAGCCGCGGCCGTTTCAGCTATCGTTCAGGAACGATCGGCCATAGACGCGGTTGGCACTGCCACGCATTCCAAAAAGGCCATGCCCTCATAAGGACATGAGGCCATGACAGTTGTGAAACCGCGTGGCAGAGATATGCTCCATTTGCCGCGGACTCGGTCGGATCTCGGGGTCGGATCCGCTTCCCTGCCACCTCAGCCCCTTTTGGTTTAGCCGCGATGCGCGTTGTCGCCGCCGTTCTGTTGCTCGTGTCCGTGCTCCACGCCGGCCTCTGGGGGGTCTTGCGCGACAAGCAGCCTGCTCCCGATTTCAATCGGCTGCTGCCGAGCCTCTCTTATACTCCGTTCGAACCAGGCCATGTCGTGGACAACAATGTCGATCCCGACAAGATTCGCGCCGACATGAAAAAACTCTCCACCATGACGCGTGCCATCCGCTCGTACTCTGCGACGGAAGGCAACGAGCTGGTGCCACCAATCGCCGCAGAGTTCGGCCTCAAGGTCACCGTCGGCGCCTGGATCGACAAGGACCCGGACCGCAACGAGCGCGAGATCAAGGCCGCGATCGAGCTCGCCCGCAAGAACAGCAACGTCGTCGGCGTCGTGGTCGGCAACGAGGTGATCTACCGCGGCGAGCAGAAGGTCGAAGACCTCATCAACATGATCAAGAAGGTCAAGGGCTCGGTCCGCGTGCCCGTCACGACCGGCGAGATCTGGAACATCTGGCGCGACAATCCCGACCTTGCCTCCAACGTCGACTTCATCGCCGCCCACGTGCTGCCCTACTGGGAAAACTTCCGCTCGGACCAGGCGGTCGATCAGGCCGTGGACCGCTACAACCTTTTGCGCAACCAGTTCCCGGGCAAGCGCATCGTCATCGCCGAGTTCGGCTGGCCGAGCGCGGGCTATAACTTACGCAACGCAGACCCCGGTCCTTTCCAGCAGGCGCTGACGCTGCGTAACTTCGTCGTCCGCGCCGAAGCGCTCGGCATGGACTACAACATCGTCGAAGCGATCGATCAGCCCTGGAAGTACTTTGAAGGTGGCGTCGGCCCCTACTGGGGCATCCTCAACGCCAGCCGCGAGCCGAAATTCGCCTGGACCGGCCCGGTCGTGAACCCCGACTATTGGAAGCTGATGACGATCGCCTTGCTGGTCGGCATCCTCTTGTCGCTGCCGATCCTGCGGCTGGAGAAGCCGACCGCGAAACAGGCCTTCCTGCTGTCGGCAACCGCCAACGGCGTCGGCGCCTGGGCCGCAACCGTGTTCGCGTTCTGGAACAGCCATTATTTCATCTTCGGCTCGGCCTTCGCGCTGACGCTCGGCATGATCCTGCTTGTTCCCCTCGTTCTCATCGCGATGGCCCGCATCGACGAGATCGCGGCGGTCGCCTTCGGCCGGTCGCCGCAGCGGCTGCTCGCCAAGGGCAAGCCGGTGGAGAACGTGCCCGAGAATTACTACCCGAAGGTCTCGATCCACATCCCCGCCTATTTCGAGCCGGTGGAGATGCTCAAGCAGACGCTCGATGCGCTGTCGCGGCTGAACTATCCGAACTACGAATGCGTGGTCATCATCAACAACACGCCTGATCCCGCCTTCTGGCAGCCGATCCAGGACCACTGCCGCGCGCTCGGTGAGCGCTTCAAGTTCATCAACGCCGAGAAGGTGCAGGGCTTCAAGGCCGGCGCGCTGCGCATCGCCATGGACCGCACGGCGGCGGACGCCGAGATCATCGGCATCCTCGATGCCGACTATGTCGTCGATCCCGACTGGCTGAAGGACCTGGTGCCGGCCTTCGCAGATCCGCGCGTCGGCCTCGTGCAGGCGCCGCAGGAGCATCGCGACGGCGACCTGTCGATCATGCACTACATCATGAACGGCGAATATGCCGGCTTCTTCGACATCGGCATGGTCCAGCGCAACGAGGCCAATGCCATCATCGTGCACGGCACGATGTGCCTGATCCGCCGCGCCGCGATGGACATGGCCGGCGGCTGGTCGTCCGACACGATCTGCGAGGACTCTGATCTCGGCCTTGCGATCCAGGAGCTCGGCTGGACCACCCACTACACCAACCACCGCTACGGCCAGGGCCTGCTCCCCGACACCTACGAGGCGTTCAAGAAGCAGCGCCACCGCTGGGCCTATGGCGGCCTCCAGATCGTAAAGAAGCACTGGCGGCACTTCCTGCCCGGGAAGAGCCGGCTGACGCCCGACCAGAAGCGTGAATATGGTCTCGGCTGGCTGAACTGGCTGGGCGCCGAAAGCCTCGGCGTGGTCGTGGCGCTGCTCAACCTCGTCTGGGTGCCGATCGTCGCCTTTGCCGACATCGCCATCCCCGACAAGATCCTGACGCTGCCGATCATCGGCGCCTTCATCGTCTCGCTGGCGCACTTCCTGTCGATGTACCGCGCCCGCGTCGCGATCAGGCCCGGCCAGATGCTGGGCGCCATGATCGCGGCGATGAGCGTGCAGTGGACGGTCTCGCGCGCCGTCGCGCAGGGCCTGATCACCGAGCACATCGCCTTCGCGCGCACCTCCAAGGGCGGCCTGTCCCGGATGTCGATCGAGTTCCAGGCGTTCTGGGAAGCCGTGATCGGCACCCTGCTGGTGATTGGCGCCGGCGTGCTGATCGCCTCCAACAGTTTCCGGCAGATCACCGAGATCTACATCTTCGCCGGCGTCCTGGTGCTGCAAAGCCTGCCGTTCCTCGCGGCGGTGGCGATCGCCATCCTCGAGCTCAGCCGCATCAACTCGTTCCAGTTCTGGCGCGACAGCGCGATCCGCACCGCCGAACTGATTGGCCTGCGCCCGGTCGCCCTGCCGGCCCCCGGCACGGCGCAGGCCGTGCCGAGCGAGGTCCGGCGGGAGACGAACTGACGGGGCGAATGCCCCGCGGCGTATCCTTCGAGACGCCCGCCGACGGCGGGCCCTCAGGATGAGGTCGGGTTTGCGGCGAGATTTTAGACCCTCATGGTGAGGAGCCCGCCAAGGCGGGCGTCTCGAACCATGCAGGCCGAGCTCAGCCGGCAGCGTCCTCCCTTCGTGCCGGTGCCCACCCGCTCTTCGGCGTGGATGACGGCCGACCAATCAGGTTGAGAATCGCAACTTAAGCGACGGAAACCACAAGCAAATCCCCGCCCCTGCCATGAACTTTGGCAGCCACCCGCACTATTGACCTCAGCGCCCCAGCCTCCTACACAGCGCGAGCCGAAAGCATGATCCGGAAACAGCCGGTTTTCCCCGCGACGCCAAGTGGCGGCAAGACATGCTTCTCGAAATGACCGAAGACGATGGCGATCTCTGAAAAGCCATCAGCGGCCATGGGAGCGCGTAGCTCAGCCGGTAGAGCACGTGACTTTTAATCACGGGGTCCTGGGTTCGAGCCCCAGCGCGCTCACCATCAAAATCAAAGACTTAGCCTGCAAACGTCCCTCCTCTCATCTCCCCTGTGTGGGCGCCGTGTTGGCAAATCGATTGCCGCGCTCGCGGCGGGCGCTGCGTCCAGGATCGGGGGCGTGAGATGGGCTGGATCCTGTTGGCAGTGGTGTTCGCGCTGGTCGTGCTCGGCGTCGTGTGGTTCAGGCACGTCACACGCGACGTCGACGCCGAGTATTGAGCGGCTGGACCTTCCACACCCACGACGCGCAGTAGCTCTCGCGCGTTCTGCGGCCCTAGGGATTGATAATTTGACTCTCGCCGCCGGCGCGCTTCGATGGCGGCATGCCCCGTCCTGTCCGCCGCCACACGCCCACGTACGCCGACGGCCGGCCGGTCAAAATCACGTTCGGCGAGATGCGCGAGATGGGCTTGCGCGGCGTCCTGATCTATTGCGCCGATTACAGGTGCAGCCATCATGTCGCCGTCAGCGCCGATTGCTGGCCTGATGCGGTACGGCTGTCCGACATCGAGGGCCGCTTTACCTGTACCGCTTGCGGCCGGCGCGGGGCTGAGGTCAGGCCGGATTTCAGGTCGGGCCGGCCGCCGATAGCGGCGATGGGTCACCGATGAGGTTCTGCGCGCGTTGCGACAACTGCCGATGGGTTTGCGAAAACCATCCCGGCCGGCCTTGGGAGGGGCCGCGCGCCTGCACATGCGGTGGTGCCGGCATGCCATGCCCGGTATGCAATCGGACTGATCCAGAGGATCCTGACGACGTGCCGGAGATGCCGGAGGATTTCGTTCCCGACGAGAAGCTTAAATGAGCAATCGGGGCTGGGGGCGGCCTTTCGAAGATCCGATTGAGGTCGACGGGCGCAAGCTCCTGACGCTGCGCGATGCCGGCGAGTACATCGCCACGCTGCCGAAGAAAGAGCACGCCGCGCGTGAATGGCAGGCCGCGATGGAAGCGTTGATCCTGGTGGCGGAAAGCGGCGGCCCGACGATGTTTGCCCGGATCGGCATCATACGGGCGTTGAACCGACACTTTGTCCCCGAGTTAAACCCGAAGGGAAAAGAACCGCATTGGGGCCGGCGCAAGCTGAAGAGGAATCAATGACCGTCTTCGTCTATGTGAATACCGCCAAACAGGTCGGCGACATCGATCACATCAAGGTCTTCTCCACCATCGACGCCGCGGAAACGTGGTTCGAGGAAAACGACCCCGAAGGCGTCGCATTCGAGTACGACGTGATAGGCCCGCCTGCGTGAACCGGCGCTGACCTACCCGCTTGTTATGGCACGCCGTGAAACCATTTTCCTTGGGCCACGAAGTCCGCCTGAAACAAACGAGGCCCAGCATAGGATATTCCAGCGCATGTCCCAAAGGGAACTACCTCTATGATCAGCCCAACGTGGACTCGCAAAGCACGCAAGCTCGTTATCGTAAATTTGCTCGTCGGCGCGGCCGCTCTGTTAGGATTGGCCGCTCGCGACCCGGTCTCAAGTGCTGCCCTCGGTAGTGAGTGGCAATGCAGCAAAGCGGCATTTCTCGTAACGACCTGTACTCACGTGGCTGACGAAGCTATGACGCAAAAAACGGCTGCGCTCGATTAGCCGGCAAGCCAGCTGAGCCAACGCTGATTGTTCCCGCCAAAACCCGAGACTGACAAAGCGCGGGACCGAAGCCCCGCGCCATAGTCGTTCACCGTTTCAGTCGGCGAGCATGCGTCGCCAGCCGCCGCCGGTTGCGCTTCCTGTGGGTCCGGCGCCGGCGCTTCATTGGTCGCGCTCCGCCAAAATGCGGCGGATCTCGGCCGTTACGATCGCCTGGTGCTCGGGCGTGAGCTGCGCATACTTCGCCACGAGGGCTGAAGGGCTCGGTACTGCCGCCAGCCGGGTTCGCCGCGCGTCGACCATCTGCTTCAGCCCACTCAGGCTGCCGGTGAGCATCCAGTCGTAGCTGATGCGGTGCCGGTTGCAGTAGCCCGCCAGCGCCTCCGACATGGTGGGGCCGACCTTGGGCGGTGCTTCGATCCCCCAATCGTTTGCGAGCCACTGGAGGCGTCTGGCGATATGCCGCGACGAGCTGGCGCCGTCCGAGCTCAGCCGCCCCAACGCGGTCTCCCTGCGCTTGCGGAGCCGCTTGGCGGCGTTCCGGCGGCGGGTGATGGCCCGGCGGCTAGGCTGCTTCTGCTTTGCTCTCGCCATGGCTCAGCCCTCCGCAGCCTTGACCAGCACGGCGGCGAGCGCAGCGGCCAGCCTGGCTTCTGCCCTGGTCAGAAGATCCTCCCGGGCCGCGGCGTGCTCCCGATCGCGCCGGAGCTGTTCGCGGATTGCGTTCAGCTTGGTCGCCGCCTTGTGGAGGTCACAGCCCACATCCCGGACCAGGTCGGCCTCGGACGACGCCAGGATCAGGTCATAGCTGCGGAAGACGTAGGTGTGCATGCTGGCGACCGAGCGGCGGCGGCCGGCGGGCGGCAGATCGAGCTTGGAGACGCTCTCCGGCGGCAGTGTGCTGGCACGGACGTAGGCGAACGAGGGATTGCCCAGCGGCGCGAGATTGCACCCTGGGAAGGCGATGACGTTGCTCATGCCATGGCTCCCTGCTGCCAGTCTTGCGAACCGAGCTGCTCGAGGGCGCCATCGAGATCGCCTATCCCGGTCTCGCCGTCGTCTATCTCGAGCTCCGTGGTCACGTATGAATCGGTCTCGTCGAGGAAGGCGATCAGCCGCTCGATCTCGGCGGACGCCCGTTTCCTGAGTCTGGCGAGGTCGCTGAGGGCCTTTACCCGCCGCCGCTGTCGGATAGCGGGGCGGTGGGAAAACGAATCCACGGACTCCGCTCGCGGCGGAAGCACCGGTCGTTCTATGGACATGGTGGTTCTCTCGGTTCGGCCGATCAAAGCCGTCGCCGGTATCAGACCGGCAGCCGGGGGTTGATCACCAGCCGAGAAGACTGGTCGAGACGCTTTTAAGGGTTTCCCCTCTGGACAGCACGCTCGCCCCCGGCCAATATGGTCGGGTTCGGAGCCGCGCCGCCAAGCGCGTCCGTTGAGCCGCAAAGGCTCGTCAGCCGCCGCCCAACGCTGCCAGGCGTCAGGGCAAATTCCTGCCAGGGAATGCGGCTCTATTCTCGGTCCGGGTGATCAAACCCAACTGCCATCCCACCATGATTTGGTGAATTTTGTCTATCCCCTTCCGGGGGCGCCTCGGCGCGCGCCGGGTTCTAGGATTTCCCCAGGGGTGCCGGCGCGGCGTCACGCGGGCTTAATCCCAAAGGCCGCGGCTCACATTGTCGCCCCTGACCCCCGAGCCATCATCGAACAGGGCCTCGTCTAGCGAGAGCAGCGGGCTGTCGCCAAACTTGCGGTACTTTGTCGGAAATTGCTTCGCGTGCTCTTGGATGAACCATTTGACACGCTGAGGAGCGTCTGATCGCTTCAGCGCTCCCGTCAAAATGTCCTCGATGATGCGGCTCACGATCTCGTCGGGATCTGAGACATACGCGGGGATCAAGGCTCGGATCGCGGCGTAGTCGTTTGCTTCTTCTCGACGCGCCGCTGTTATTGCGCGCGTGCGCAGTAGAGACCACCGCAATGTCTGCGCTCTCGAAACGCTATCCGCCGTATGCTCCCTCACAAACCGATCGAATTCCGGATCGGCCTTGCGAGCATTGTAGAAGTACACCGAGTTGCAGATCACCTTTCGCTTCTTTCCGCGCAACCATTGACCGGTGATTTCGGCGATGGGCTTTTGGGCCACAAGCATGGCCTTCACCTCCCGCAGCTTCTCCGGCGGTTCGCATTTGTTTCTCGCAGCATCTCTGCAAACTACGCACTGTCTTATCCTCCATCCCTGTTTAGTGACACGCATCCGCGCATCAGCGAGAGAGTGGCCACGCTTGCAATGCGTGAGCTTGCGGAGACGGGAGCCTTTTCCGATACGCGCGTTTTCTCTTGAGATGCGCCACGCCGCTGCTCCCCAACTGGGATTCAGTTCGCAATGCTTCTTGAAGCGCTCATAGCTGACAATGGCCGGTCCGAATTCCTTCATTCCAGAAGTCAGCTTTCGGATCGTGCTCCCGCCGATCAATTTTCCCATGAACTCAATCGCCAGTTCGGACGGAATGCCGGGCGGCACGTTGCGCCACTTCAACTCGGCGATGCGGTGAAGATCGGAGCGAGATAATCGGACGTCTGCCATATTCGCCTCCACAAGCGCGGAATTGCGCTCGCGAAAGCGGCTCCTGAGTCGCGGCAGGTCAAAGGCTTTGGCGAGGCTATCCACCGGCTGTGAATAGGTGGGACAAACGGGAATCGGTCCGTTAATGCGCGCCCCGCGTGTCATCATTCAGGTGATTTCGAATCACGCTGGAGGTTGAGAGTGTCCGTCGAATGGTGGGTAGTGTTTGTAACCCTCGCAGGCCCGATCCTGGCCGTGCAGACGCAGAAGTTCATCGAACGCGCTGGAGATCGCAAGAGGCGCAGAGAAGCAATCTTCGTGGCCCTCATGGCAAATCGCGCAACTAGAATATCGCCCGAGTTTGTGAGGGGGCTGAACCTGATAGACATTGAATTCTTGCCAGCAGGCTTCGGCGGAGCCAAAGATCGCAAGGTCATCGACGCTTGGCAGGAATTCCTTGGCGAGCTTACCCATGGGACAACAATTGGAGCTGATCAGCCATCGATAGCCGCTTGGAATCAGCGATGCGAGGACAAGGTCGTTGAGCTGCTTTATGCCATGTCGGTATCGCTCAACTATTCCCTGACGCGCGAACAACTCCGGCGTGGCATCTACCATCCTCAAGGAGCTGTCGAGCGCGAGCAGGCGCAACTCGAGATCCTCCACGGCCTAAGGAAGTTGCTCACCGGCCAAGCCTCGATACCCATGGCCATCAAAGAGCTCCCCACCACTCCGGAGTTCGCTCAGGCACAAGTCGACTTCATCAGGAAAGCCGCCGGCGCATATGACGAAAAAAGCGGCGCCCTGCGAATCAAGGACGTCAAGTGAGATGCCGTTCAAACCATGGGTCAAAAACATCTCGCCGCTCGCCTGGATGCTTGGCGCGTCTGCAGCTGCGAACGTCCTCACCATGTTCGGCGTGCTCTACATCGCTTTCGGCACGCCAAGGGTATCCGTAAGTGACGGATGGGTAAGCGCCTACATACGCAACGAGGTTGGCGTCAAAGTCCTGAACCGGGTCGATGTTCGGGAGCCTGTGCGCGTGCAGGTCGGCCCATGAGGCTCAACCGGATCGGCCGCCGCACGATCATCTGCATGGCCGGGATCATTGCTATCGTGATCCTTTGGAAACTGCTCGAAGGGCTAAAATGACAACGTTGCGACACTTCATAACTTCACCGATCGACGACTGCCGGCGTCACGTCGATCATCAGCCCGGACTTTTCGGCGGCTCGTGGCGCCTCGTGCTCGATCGCCGATTTGCCTACATCAGCCACGACCTTGCTGGTGTTGCCGGTGTTCACGACAATGACGAATCCCGGCACGCGAGGACGCTCTTGCGCCAGCAGCGGCTTGTTCTCGGGTGAGATGCCGGCCAGGCCGAGAACGAACGAGCTGGCACGGTCGCGAACAATAGCTGAATCGCAGTCGAGCAGCTCGGTTTTAACGGCGCCTGCACGTGCTGCGGAGATCGAGAGATTGCGGAGCGTTCGATTTCTCAGGACTTCCGCAATGTGAGGCTTTCCGAGCTCGCGCGACAGGTGCTCGCGGCTCAGGCCTGCTTTCCTCGCTGCAGCCGCGACGGTTTTGACGTCGCCGGATACGAGGGCCTCAATGGCCTTTTTGACTTTCGCCGTGATCGGCTTTCGCTTCTCTCTGGTCATGGCGAAACTGTCTTCATGGGCTCGTCGTCGGATCCCAAATCAATGACATAGCCGGCCCTAACCTCGATGTTGAAACTGACGCTCGGCTCTCTCGCCGGCGAATGGCCGGCCAGGCCCAGGATGAAGCTCGAAGCGCGATCGCGCACCATGTCGTTCGCACTGTCGAGCAAATCCACCTTGGTGGCGCCGGCGCGCGCGCTGCTCACGGCCAGATTGCGCGCGACCTTCTCCTGCAGGAGATTGGCGATATGCGGCTTGCTGAGTTCGCGGGAGAGATGTTCGCGGGAGAGCCCCGCCTGTTCGGCCGCAGCGGTGATTGTCTTGGCGTCACCGCGCACCATGGCGTCGATGGCGGTGCGGATCTTCTTGGAGATCGGCTTCGGCTTGGCCGGCTTGTCTGCCGTGGTCGCTGGAGTGTTGCTCATTTGGAGGTCGCTTCGTCAATTGGCTTCGTACAGGCCGGTGATCGCGATCACGTCGCCGTTGGCCATGCCGAGAGTGCCGTCAAACTTGGTCAGGCTGGTGATGGAGTTGTTGGGCGTGGCATCGGAGCGGATGCGGCCGGTGAAGTTCTGTCCGACGACCACGTTCTTGCCCTGGATCGACATCTCGATGGAGGCAACGGGATTGACCGGAAGCGAGATGTTCAGACCGGTTACGCAGGTGCCGAGCGTGGTGATCGTAACGACGACGCGAAGGAAGACCGTCTTTCCGAGTTGCTTGTAAGAGCCCGTGGCGGAAGCAGACGTGAGAGTCCCTGATACGCAGCTGAGCGTCGGGCTGTAGGATGTCCACGCCGTGCCGGTGTCGCCGGTGCCTCCGTTGGCGACGGCCAGAGTGCCAGTCAGCGCGGGATTGATGGCGGCAGTGCCGTCGAAGTTGACGCCGGTGGCGGTCAGGCCGGTCGAGCCGCCGATGCCGATGGCGCGCGCGGTTGCCAGCTTGGTCGCATTGCCGGCGGTGAGCGACGCCGCGGTGCCGGTGATGTTCGTGCCCACCATCGACGACGGCGTGCCGCCGGCACCGTTGAACAGCACGGGCGCGCCGGCCGAACCCGTGTTGATCGCGAGCGCCGCGGCGATGCCCGTGCCGAGGCCGGTGACGCTGGCAATGGCTGGCGTGCAGACGCTCTGGGTGGCGGTCGTGACCAGGCCCTTGCCGTTGACCGTGACAGCCGCGCATTGCGTGGTCGAGCCGAACGTGCCGGGGCTGGCATTGACCGTGCCGAACGTGAACACGCCGGCATTGTTCATGGTCAGGTCGCCGGACGGCACGACCGCCGTGGCCTGGTTGCTGACGTTGCCGACGTAGATGTTGCCATTGGTCAACGGCAGGCCGCCCAAGAGAACGTTCTGCACATAGGCGGTCGTTGCGACACGGTTGTTGTTGGTGGACGTTGGCACGGTCGGGGCGACCAGAGCAAGGTTCGACTGGTTCTCGGCGCCGGCGGGGTAGCTCGGATACTGTGCTGCGGCGGGAGAGCACAACGCCGCCGCAGCCACCAGTGCCGAAAGAAAGCTTCGCATCATTGCCCTTCCTCAGCAGCCCGCGTAGCTGTTGGCCAGTGCCGTGCTGAAATGCGTGCCGCCAGTAAGCCAAAAGTTCGGTGCAATGCAGCTCAGCGTGGTGACGCTCGTTACGTTGGTCCGCGCGGGCGTCGCTGAAAGGGTGTTGTCGCCGAAATTCCCGAGATTCACGTTTGCATATCGAACCGGTGTCGACGTCGTGCTGACACCAGCGTTGACGATATTTCCGGTGAATGCCGGGAAACTAATGGTGCCGATGCCGCCGTTAAAATCAACCATTGCGTTATTGGATTCTGAGGTCGCGTACAGCTCCTCAAAGTAATTGTTACGGACTTCCGGCGCAAAACCGCTCTCGATCTTCAGCCCACCTGCCCATGTGGTGTTATTGCCGATGAAGCTGAACTTGCCGGCGCCAGCAACCATTTCTATCAGCCCGCCGAAGGTGCTTGACCCCTGCAACGTGTTGTAAAGAATGCGATGGCTGTCGGCGACGTTGTTTAGCCGGACACCCCCCCATATCTTGTTCGACATGATCAAGTTGAACTGGGCGCTGCCACTATTGCCCAAGTAGAGCGAGTAGTCGTTCCCACTCTCTCCGATCGACATGTTGCGGACGACGATACCCACATACGGCGCCGTGTTCTCAACCAAGGCCAACCCGCGCTTTCCGTGACGGGTGTACATCAACAATGTGTTTGGGAGGAATGACGCACTGTCACCAATACTAAAATTCTCCCAGACCGTATTGGCCCAGTCATAGGATCCGGTCTGTACGTACAGATTGTCGACTGTAGATGGGGTATCAGGGAACGTCATCAGGTTAGAGAAGTGCCCATGCCCCCGAATGCTAAACGGGTGATCTTGCAGCAGCGCATAGACGTTCGAGCCTTGCTGCCTGATCAGGCATCCTGTCTGCTGTCCTGGGATGTCGAGGATGCCGCCAACGGGCGTTGCGGTCATGGCTGCCTGGATGGCCGCGGTATCATCCGTGCCATAAACCAGAGGCTTGGCGTTCGTGGTCGCGAATGCTGTGACCGTCGTGCTGGCATTCGCTGCGAGAACGACGTGCGTTGCGTCGGTAACCGTCTGGATTGTCGTCGAGAGGCCTGCACCAGCGACGCCAGCATTAGGAACCCATATCCTCTTGCCGGTGTCAGCCGCGGTAAAGAAGCCCGCCGACGAAAGCAGGTTGGGACTGCCAGAGTTGATCGTGAGATTGGTCCCGACGCCGTTCTGGCCGGAGATGAACTGACCATCGCATTTAGCGCCGTACCAGGAGATGCTGGTATAGCCGAGCGCCGCTGTGCAGGCAGCCGGTGCCAGCGTGCAAAGCGCATTGAGACTTCTCGCGACAAATGTGCCGTTCATGCTGCCCGATATCAGAAAGTCACCGGCGCTGTTGGTCGAATTGTTCGCACCCGTGCCGCCGCGCGCAGTTGCCAGCGTCCCGCTGGTGATCGTGTCGGCGTTCACACTGATTGTCGTCGGATTGGTGCCGGTGAAGGTGATGCCATCGCCCGCCGCGAACGTGCCGGATGCGGCAGCTACGCATGAGGTCAAGTTGCCGCTGCTGTCGAAACATGCGCCCATGTTCGCGCGCGAGGCGAGCACCGGCAGCAGCGCGAGCGTCTCTCCGGGTGGCGTGCGCACTGAGCGGCCGGTGACGTCGTTGATCTTGTCCCAGGTCTCGCGGTTCTGCGCGGTCAGATCGGTGATGACCTGATTAAGATCGCGCGCGGCGACGCCCCGGCTTTCCGAGAACTGCGAGGCGCGGCGCGGCCGGCGGGCGCCGACGATCTGAACCGTGCCGGTCTGTGCGGTCGAGAAAGTCAGGACCGCATCGGTGATCGGGCGCGGGATTCTGTCCAGCGACCCGGTCGGGCTGGTGATCGTCCAGTTGCCGGACTGCGTCACCATCGCGCCGTTGACGAACACCTCGATCCAGTTCGCGTAGTCGGTGCCGTCGCCGTAGAGTTGGAACCCGACCGCACAGGCGCAGGTGCTGCCGCTGATGCTGTAGGACGTGCGGCGCTCGGCATCTGGCAGCGCAGGCACGGGCGGCGGGACCTGGGCGATCGCCGGGGCAAGTCCGGCGATCAGCGAGGCGGCCAGGACAAGGCGCGGGAACAGCTTCATGAGGCTGCTCCGTCGAATGCCGGCACGAGACAGAACCACTGAGGTGTTACCTCGCGGTTCTCCTGGTCGAACCAGCGCCCGCTATCGGGGTCCTGGTAGCCGACAAAGAACGGATCGTCGGTGGACGAACCGACACGCAGCAGCATGGGCCCGATGCCTCGGGCGGCTTCCTTGATGGGCTTCCAATTCGTGTCGGGCACTGCCGCAGGTCTCCAAGGCGACCCGGTCGGAAAGCCCTGCGCGAGAAAGGGTGATCTCGAGGATCACCGGGCGCCTTGGAGGTTCATGAAAGCGGCGTCCGCGCAGCTCGCTTTTCCGAACGAGCCAATGCGGGGACCGTGGGTCGTTTGGGAAAAGTGGCGCAACGCACCGAGAAAATTACGCGCGGGCGGAATCGACCTCAGCCGAATTTGTGGCCGCGCTTCTCCTGGACGACGCGCAGGTGCGCGTGGCCCGTGCCCTCGCGGGGCGATGCCGCAGGCTGCTCATGCACCAGGCGAGGCGCAGCAGGCGCCGGCGCGCCATCACTGCGCTCGGTCGGCGCAGGTTCGCCGTCGACAACGAAACGATACCGATCGGGAAACGTCTCAATCAGTTTTGCGGCACGGGTCGACACCATCTGGAATTGTCTAGGCGACCCACCGTCATCGGGAGCCAGGTCCCAGACCTTCCTGCCGAGGTGGCACTTGTTGCCAACCCGGCGATTCGATGCACTGAAAGGCTCTCGACGTGCGAGCGTCTTGTCGCGCGCGGCAGGATCTTCGACGATGATCATGATCAGGCCGAGCGTCTGCAAGATCGTGCCCAGGCTCGTGATGCCGAACCTTTTCTCAGGCACCGGACGCAGGATTTTGTCGGTATGTCCGCAGGTCAAGCCACCGACGTGATCGAGCTCGGAGCGCGACATTTCCATCTGCTCCAGGCGGTCACGCACCGCCTGGACGAGGCCGGCATAGTCCACAGCATGCCGGCAGAACGGAGCAGCCGCGCTCATGCATCACCGGCCGGCGACGACGCGGACGGGAAACGCCACGGCAGGCTCAGCGCGGCGAGCCATAAGCTGTTCCTCCGGCACTGCGCCTTCGAGGCCATCCGAGAGCCTGAGGCGGCCGCCCACATACGGCGAAACCGGCAAGCGGCTCTTCTGGCGCGTCTTGTAGAACTCCAGGACGGCCCTCGCCGCGTCATTGAGACCGATCATGGTCGGGTGCGGCCAGTGCATGCTCTCGATGACCTCACCGGCCCGCACCGGGCGATCAGCGTATTGCCACATGCTGTTGTCGGTGGTCGAGCTGAAGGGCGGCTCGAGCCGATGCCGCGGACGACGCGGCGGATTGAGGTCCGTGGTCACCCGGTAGCGTGCGACTTCGTTGTGGCTCGTCGTGGTCATTTCGGCTCCTCGAGTAGCGCGCCGACGACCGGCACGTGATTGATCTCCGCTTCGCGCGCGATATTGGCCCGGACCTTCGCGAGGACTTCGTCCGTCCACGGCTCATAGGACCATTCGAGGGGGTGGTTCGACACGGCAGCCGCGGCGTCGACACCGTTCATCACCGTGCTGCCGGTGCTGACGTGGTAGACCGTCCGCGGCTGGATCAGCGGCTGGTTCATGCGCGCCTCGTACCGGCCTCGATGAAGCTGTGCGCCTTGGGACCGAACGAAAACGTCCCGATCCGCTCGCCGTTCAGGATGATCGGCTGATCGCCCGCCAGCGGCTTGCCCGAGCGGACCGCCGCGCTGACGTCAGCGAGGACGCGGGCGATGGTGGCGCGCTCCTGGTGTTCCACCTCGCCGAAGTGACCGCCGTGATCGTCGATCGTGACTGTGAAGACCGTCATGGATGACTCCTTGTGAAGCGCCTGGGTTTTCCTCCCCGCCAACCCAGGCAAACGCGGATGACCCTGGGATGGGTTCGCGGCCCATCCTGTGGTGGAGCTCGAAATTCCTGATGCAGAAAAAAATCTGGCGGCCGGCTCTTTGGGTGGGCAATCGTGCGAGCGAGATACCAGCGGCTCGATCGGCGCGCGATTTTTCCCCCCGGCCGGCGGGGCCCCCCTTCTGATTTTGCGAGGCACACCCCCTGCCCTCGCGCTTGCACGATGGTCGGAACGGCTGGACTTGAGCCAACGCCGCCCGGCGCCCGGGGCCGCTCGTGCGCGCCGGCGCCGACTGCTTCAACAGTGTGAAAGACCTGGTTGGCATCGCGCGCGAAAACCCCTTCCGAAGGGCGGCCTATGATTTTCAATCACGTGGTCGGCGTCGGAATGTTGCTGATTTGCAGGCACTTGTGAATGTCACGAATTTCAAGTGGGCGGCTTGTGGGCAACATTCACGATGTGAGGCGGCTTCGATACCCTCCGCTGGTCCACCGGCCGGCGCCCGGTGCATCGGTCATGCTCGCAAATTCCTGCGCGGTCTCTCGCGTGCTCATGGCACGTGTTCACGCCCTTTCGTGATGCGCCGGTTCTCCGTGTCTGCTGTGGTTCGAGCCGCTGCGGTTGCCGTTTCACGATCTTGGAAGTGATCACGGGTGTGCCGCTCGGCGTGATGCCAGCGTGCGCCTCCAAGCGTCGCCGAAGGCAGAGCGCCGGCGGCGCAAAGCGGGTTGGAGTGGATACGCGCGAGGCTTGGCGCGCTCCATTGTTGCGCCATGGCAGCAAGGGGCAATAGCGCGCGGTTTTGCGCTATGCCCTGCCCTAGGGAAAAATCAATAACGGCGCAGACTGAACTGCTCCATTGGTGCGCTATTGATTTTGAGCCAATGGAGCGCGTCACGTCGGCCGCTTTCCCTGGCAGACGCGAAGGCCCTTGAGGGGCTTGCGGGTGACCGGGTCGGCGTAGTCCTCCCGGATGAGCACGCCGTTCTTGACCCACGTCTTCACGATGTCGCGGCATTGCGGCTCGGTGCGGTCGGGGCAATGGCGCTGCACGACCTGCCAGGCGGCGCGATCGGCGGCCTTGGAGGCGTCGGAATAGCGCTGGCCGCTCGGCATGCCGGTCTCGATGTCATCCAAGGCAGCGTTGAGCTGGGCGGCGCTGATGCCGTCCCATGTCTTGGGCGGGCTCCACGGCACCACCGTTTGCACCTCGTCGCCCTGTGGATAATCGGGCGTCCCGTTCTCGAGCCGGACCCCGACCAGCTTGAACCAGGTCGCCTCAGCCGAGGGCGGAGCTATGTTGACCTTGCTGCTGTCCAGGCGAACGTACAGGCGCCTCTCCTCGGCCGGGACGCCGAAGGCCTCGCCCTCGCCGTCGGCCATCCTGGTGAGCGTGTACATCAAGCGGCCGGCGTCCCGGGCAGCGCTGGCGCCACGGCCGGCATCAGCGTCGCCGGCGAGCTGCTGGCCCTTCTTGGTGTGGTGGGGCACGTCGACCGCGATATTGAACTCGATCGCCAGCTTGACCAGAATGCCGCAGACGAAATCCATGGCGCCGTTGTCGTTCTCCTCCATCCCGTGGAGTTTCACGAAGGGATCCAGCCCGAGCAGGTCAATCTGCCGGGCCGCGATCACCTGGCGCAGCATCGCCTCCAGCGGCCCGGCCGCGCGCGCGCCGTCCTTCATGTCGGCGAGCTTGATGCCCTTCGGGGTCGCGCAGAATAGCCAGCCCTTGAGGTCCGCTGGCTCAATGCCGTGGTGAATGCGAGCGGCGGCCAGCCGGCGCTGGAGCTCGCTGTCGTCGTCCTCCAGGCTCAGCAAGAGCACCCGGCAGCGCTTGAAGACGTGCTGGCCGGTGAGCGGCCGGCCGGTGGCGAGCGCGAGATATTGCAGCGTACGCAGCGCGGTCTTGCCGGTGGCGCCCGGCGCCAGCAGGCCCGATAGGAAGCGGCGGCAGAATTGGTTGCCGAGCAGCCATTCCCGCGGGGGCGGCATGTCGACGAACTCGCCGGCATCCCACTCATTGAGGCTGCCGGCCGATGAGACAGGTGCGGCTACAGCATAAGTGGCTTCATCGCCTGGTGACTGGTCGCCGAAGGCCTCGAAGCCATCCACCGGCGGCACATCGCCGCGGGGATCACTGTCGAGAAATCCCTCCTCTTCGGCGACCTGAAGTAGCATTGCGCGGTTGGCCGGATCCAGCATCAGGCAACCTCGCTGACAAGCACATGCGCGACGTCCGCGTGATCGCGGAGCCACATGCGAATACGATCAGCATCCCCGAGGCTCACGACATAGCGGAAGGCGTCGACGGTGGACTGCGGCACCGGCCGCGGACGCTTTTCCGCATCGCGCTCGGCCGGCGGCGGCAGTTCACCAGTCCAGCGCCAGCGATCGCGCGGATCGTCGAGTTCCCACCGTTTCACCAGTTGGGCGGCGTAGTCGGACGGCAATTCGGGCGCCGGCGCGAAAGCGGCCGCCATGGCGTCCTGGACGCGGTCCTGCCCGACCTCGTCGACAAGCCCCCAAAGCTCGGCAAGGCGCTGCATGTTGTCGACCGCCGTGTGCAGGTCGATCCAGCCCTCGGAAACGAACCAGGCCTGATAACCGGCGCATTCGGCAAACTCGCCGATGTCGCCGAGGACGAGCCGCTCGACCTGCTCCTGCTGCACGGGCGCGTTCATGACGCCACCTCGATCAAGTCAAGTTCGAGCGCTTTGGCGTAGGCCTTTTCGACCGCCTTCAGCAAATCCGGAAGACGATTGAGGCTGAGCGCAACCCCGCGGGTCGTCGGCTGGCTGCGGCCGTCGGTGGTGACGAAGTGCTGGCGCACGTCAACAATCGGGCGCCCCTCGAAGCGCTTGAGCGTGACGCGCACGTGGTTATTGCGCTGCCGCCCCTTCCAGAATTGGGCGACCACGATCTCCTCGGCGAGAGGATCGTCGGAGTGCGTTGCCAGGCCGATGGCGAGGGCGATATCGGGGTGGTTGTTGAGGTCACCCTTCCGTATTGCCTGCCGAGCTCGCCTGCTGTTGAAGCGGGCGGGTTCGGTCATGCGGCGCTCTTCTCTTGGCTCCGCAACCACTCCTTGACGGATGGCCAGAAATAGCAGACGTCCCTTCCAACACGCGTCACCGGCGGGCCCTTGCCGTCGAGCTCCCAGTTGATGAACGTGCGTTCGGTGTAGGGCCGGCCGCGCACCTGCACGCCAACCTGGGCGGCCGTTGCAGCGCGGGAATTGTAACCGTCGAAGCGAAAGTCAGACATTTGCTGGTGTCCGTGCGTTGAACCTGCACGAACATCGCTTGCTTGGCGCCGATTTACACGGATCGATCGGAATAGAAATTCGCGCGCGAACAGTCCTAGACAACGCGCCCAGGGGGGTGCCCGAGCCAACGTCTGACAAGGCTTGGATCAGTCGGCGCCTCGGTCGCAAAAACAATGTCGACCATCTCCGCGACCTGATCGATCAGCGCTTCCCCGCAAACCTCGCGGAGATATCGAGCCAACCGCTGCGCGAACACCCTGCGATTTCGGGAACCATGCACATCGTTTCGGCCTCCGGCCGCAGGCGCGTGCATGTCGTAGTCACTGTGGTCTAGCTCCCGAAGCGCGGTCTCGAAACGTTCGAGATCTCGCCACAAGTTGAGCGGGTAGTCCGCGTCCTCGACGACCTGGACAATCTCTCTCTTGATCTTGTCGAAATCATCGCGAACGCTCTTGCTGTGGTCATTCAATCGAGCCGCTTCCATCGTGCAGCCGAGAGTTACGCCAATGAAGTCGGCAGGCTCGGGGACAGGCAGGCCGTGCTTGGCGGCGGCCCTCGAAAGCGCCAGCCACAGCTCTGCCTTGGATGGATGCTCCTTCCACCGCATGACGAAGTCGGCGTGCCGATCGCTGACTGGCTTGTAGGCGTCCAATGCCGCATTGAACGTGGCCCGGTCCGCTCCCGCGCTCACGACCGCACCGCGCTTGTGACGATCTGAGAGACGAGGCTGGCGAGCCTGTCGAACGCTGCGCGCTTTTCCTCGAGGTAGGCGTAGCGATCGTAGACCCCGCGCACGCCGCCGATCACGTGCCCAAGGCAGCGCTCAGCATGGTCGGCAGGAACGCCAGCGCGCGACATGAGCGAGCGGCCGGTGCGCCGCAGGTCATGCAGCACCCAATGCGGCATGGGCTCACGGCCGGCCTCCGCGCGGCCCTTGGCGATCGCCTTGTCGAGCTGACGTTTTGCCTTGCTGAAACCCGAGAAGCCCTTGGCGCCGCCGGTGGTTGTGAAGATGAACCACGAATTGCCGTTTGCGCCGGCGGGCTTTTCGTCAATCAAATCGCGCGCGGCCGCGCTGAGCGGGATGATGTGGTCGATAGCGGTCTTGTAGCGGTCGGCTGGGATGGTCCAGTCGCGGTCGTCGAGCTCGCTGGAGTGCATCAGAGCCGCCTCGTTGCGGCGGGTGGTGGTCAACAGCAAGGATTTGACGAATCGGGGGTAGCAGGCAGGCACATCCTCGACGATCTCGAGCCCGGCCCAAAGATCGCGAATTTCGTCGTCAGCGAGAATCCGGTCCCGCGAGTTCGTGCCAACCTGGCGGATGCCCTTCACGATGGGATTGGTGAAATCCTCGTCGCGGGCCTGGAACCAGTTGAACGCCTTTCGCAAGTAAGCCAGCGTCCGGTCGGCCATGACCGGCCCGTTCTCGTCCTCGATCGCATCGAGCATGTCGACAACGTGCGAGCGCCGCAGGCGCCCCTCCCCGAACACCGGCAGGTCGCCGATGTCGGGCGCGACCAGGCGCCGGAAGGTGCTGGCGTACTGATCGGCGCTCTTGAGCTGCGCTTCCTTCCGGCAGTAGCGTTCGATGAACATGTCGAGCAGACCGGGGTGCTTCTGCTCGCGATCGGCCTCGTCGGCGTCAGGATCGTAGGCGCCGCCAATCTTCAATCCTTCGGGATTGTCGCCGTCCTCCATCCGCCTGGTGCGCTCGGGCCGCGGGTCTTCCCGGTTTCCCTTGGCGAGGTCCTTGACGAGCTTATCCGCCTTTACGATGGCGTCGCGGACGGTCAGCGAACCGCCTTGCGCGTTCTCGTCCCAGCGGCCCAGGGTCTCAAGATATTTGCGGCCGGCAACACGGTGGAAAAGCACGAAGGCCTTGGTGCCGCTGGCGGTGACGCGCACGCCGAAGCCGGCCGGCGCCTTCTTGCCTTGCAGCTTGGCACCGCTGAAGAAGTGGACCTTGTTGCCCTTGGCCGGGAGCTCCAAGCCGCGGACGACCTTCTCGCTGATCTCTTGCACGGGACCCCCGTCGTGTGGGCGTTGTGTGGGCACATTGAAGCTGGTATGAATTTCAACTAGCTTCAACCAAACATCAAGGGGTTTCAGCAATTTTACCTTACAAAACAGGTGATTTCGATGCCCACACGAGAAAAGGACTCTCGATCAATGACTTACCTCGACGGATCGATTTTGACTTTTAATCACGGGGTCCTGGGTTCGAGCCCCAGCGCGCTCACCAAAAACAAATCATCATCAATAGTTTACATCGCCCTCCCGAAAGTCCACGCATGACGCGAGGTGCTCGTGCAACGCGTATGCAACATCCAGCTCCTCCACATCAATTGATCCGCGTAGGAATCGGCTAAAGAAGAAATTGGAGGAACACGAGGAGCTGGCTATGCAAGTCAGGACAGCTTCGGGTTCGGTCGCGGCTGGCCTTGGCATCATCGGGTCGGGGTTGGCTTGGGCGCTACCTGAGGTGAAGTGGCTCGGCTGGCTTATGGTCGCGGCCGGCTTTTTTGTGTTTCTTTTCGATATTAGGCTTGAGCGGGGGCAGCTTGCTGTTGGCTCACCTCAACCGATGCGTCAGAGGCTCCGAACGATGTGGCCGGAATACTTAATGGTGATTTCGGGATGCGGGTTTTTCGTGGGTCTAGTTGCATTCCTTCAGTTGAACGCAGCCCCGTCCGCGGGCGCCCCCAGCGCCAAGATGGTCGACACCAAAGGCGCCCCAGAGGTATCGGCGTTCACAATCGAAAGTAAGGCGTTTGTCGAGGCCAAGGTCATAAGAAGCTCTGACGGTGAACCCACCGAGCTGTTCGAGTTGAAATATTACCTGCCGGTGGTCAACGCCATCAAAACTGGACGAACTCTCCGTCACGTCCAAGTTGCAATAGAATTCGATGCCGATGCTCGTGTGTTCGCACGCAACCGGGACACATCATCCGACATGACAGCAGATATCCGGAACGGTCAGAGGGTCTATTTCGAGGTTTTCACCACCATCCGGAAGACAAATGCCCACGCGCTGCTCACCGGAAGTGTCGCTTATACGGACGATCAGATTGCGTTCTATCGCTCGCGGATAGCTTCCGGAACTCCAAGATTCGAAATAAAGGATGCAGCAGGACGGTTCGCCTACGGGATTGGCTTCGTGCCAGCCGACCTAAAACTGACGGTCTCGGCAGACGAAGAGATTGCGCGCACGTTGAGCGGCACGCTCTTTTCGACACAAGACGGGTCCGTTTCTTTCCAAATCCACGGCCCATAGCGACATCGACGTGATGGGGGTTGGCACCGCTAGGTACGGCGAGCTCGTTGCTGGCATGCCCATGCTCTGATTTTCGCTGTGGCCCGAGTTATCGAGGAGATCGCAGGATGCCGCGCGCTATCGATCTAAAACCCGGATACTCCGCAACAGCGCGCGCGATGGAAATCCCGGCCAACTTCTACGAGCTGGCGGAGGAATACTTCGACGCTGCGCTCGCCCTGTATGAAGCCCCGCCTTCCGCTCCAACTGGCCTTGTCATGAAAGTTTGGACCGGGCTTCCCCCTGCGCAGCCCACCAAAGGCACCCGCGCGCCGCTGCCAATGTTCTTTTGCTTCGCTCAGTCTGCGGAGCTTTTCATGAAGAGCTTTCTATGGGCCAAGGGCATCACAAAATGCGCAGGCTGGAACAAGCACATTCTGGCGCCTCTCCTCGACGCAACAGTCCAAGCAGGACTGAGCTTGGATGACCCGACACGCGAGATCATTGTCGAACTCTGCGATGGTCGGCGCGATTACCAACTACGGTTCCAGAAAAACACGGCCCCGATTGTTTTGCCGCCTGTCAAGCGAACTGTCGCGGCAATCCAGAAGCTGCGAGACGAAGTCTTTCCTACGGTGCGCCCGTTTATGACTGTGCGCTAATTAAATGGGTCTCCGTCGTGCCGATGAACTTGGTCTAACCGTAGCACCATCGTTCGCGTGTCTGGCATAAGTGAACTGACGGTATCCCCAGACAAGAACCCCGAGACGCTGCCCGCCGTCAAACGGCGGTCAAGCTGCTCCCTTCTGGCGGCTTCGAACCAGCCGCTTTCTGGCCAGTTAAAACCTGCGCGGAAGAGGAAGCTTGCCGACTAAATCAGGCTCGCCTTCGCCCCGAGGAAGCAGGACCGGCGTCGGCATCGAGGCCGCGGAGAAGTGGTTCGAGGAGACGACCTTGAAAGCGTTGGTTTTGAGTACGACGTGCTGGAACAGGCCGGCGGCCCTGAGATCAACGCCACATTGTGGGTGGGTTCAGGGCCTTGCGACCCGCCATTCTCAATGCGTCGGTCGAGAGTTGTCCCTGTGCTGCGGCCTCGAGGATCTTCGACGCAACATGCGTTCTGGCGCCGACTTCGCTGACAGGGATGTTTTCGCACACTTCTTCAAGGACGGCTCGAAGGAGCGCAGTCGTTTCCGCACTGAACATGCACCAACCTCAAAATAAGAGACAACATGAATGCGGCGCGAGCGGAGTATGTTCGCTCGGCGGCTTTCGCAAATGCATTCCAGTCTGGGCGCTGAAATCCCAGCTACTGAACGCTGGCACACGTCGGTCAAAGTTTTGTGACAAGGGCGGCCCGCCTGCGTGAACCGGCGGCCCTTCCGATCACTGTCTCGGTCCACGCCATGCGTCGCAATAGTTCCGGCACCATCCGCCGTGAAACCATTTTCACTGCGCCGCGAAGTCCGCCTGAAACAAATGAGGCCCAGCATCTGATATCCCAGCGCACGTCCCAAGGGGAACTACCTCTATGATCAGCCCAACGTGGACTCGCAAAGCACGTAAGCTCGTTATCGCAAATTTGCTGATCGGCGCGGCCGCTCTGTTAGGATTGGCCGCTCGCGACCCGGTCTCAAGTGCTGCCCTCGGTAGTGAATGGCAATGCAGCAAAGCGGTATTTCTCGTAACGACCTGTCATCACGTGGCTGACGAAGCTATGACGCAAAAAACGGCTGCGCTCGATTAGCCGGCAAGCCATCTGAGCCAACGCTGATTGTCCCCACCGAAATCCGAGACTGAGCAAGCGCGGGACCGTAGCCCCGCGCCATAGTCGTTCACCCTTTCAGTCGGCAAGCATGCGTCGCCAGCCGCTGCCGGTTGCGCTTCCTGTGGGTTCGGCGCCGGCGCTTCATGCCGATCGTTCCTGCCGCCTGCGGCGCGTCGGATGCGCCGTCAGATATTCCATCCTGCACAAACCCAGCCTTGAACCGGAGAAAGCTACCGCCAGATTCCGGATAGCGACGCAAGAAAGGCGTATGGCTGTTTTCCGAAGACCGAAGGAGATTTGATCATGCGCACAGTGCTGGTCTTATCCGCCCTGCTCGCAGCGGGGACCGCGGCTATCGCCGGTCCCGTTTCTCCCGTCTCGTATGACTATCCCTGGTGCGTCTATGGTGGGGAGCTCGGCATTTCCGGCGACTGCTCTTATCAGACGAGAGAGCAATGCCTGGCGTCCGCGTCCGGCCGGTCGAATGTGATATGTAAGGAAAACCGGCGCCTTCTATTCCAGCAGCAAAATGCGCAACCGCCTCGGACACCCCGTAGTCGTTGAAGAGATCGCAGGCCCGCCAGGATGAACCCGGCGGGCCCAATTTGCCACTAAGTGGTGACAGAGCACTTAACCTTATCGCGCTCATTGCTGTGCCGAGGTGGCGGCGCCATTCGGATGAGGGCCTCGGTCCGCGCACATTTAGGTCATCACCACAAACTTGGCCTTGAACCGGAGACAGCTACCTCCAGATTCCGGACAGCGACGCAAGAAAGGCGTCTAGCGGTTTTCCGAAGACGGAAGGAGATTTTGATCATGCGCACGATGCTAGCCATAGCCGCCTTACTCGCGGCGGGGACCGCCGCCGCCATCGCCGGCCCCGCTTCTCCCGTCACTCCGGTCTCGTATGATTACCCCTGGTGCATCTATGGTGGGCAGCTCGGCCCTTCCGGCGACTGCTCTTATGAGACGAGAGAGCAATGCCTGGCATCCGCGTCCGGCCGGTCGAACGTGACATGTTCGGAAAACACGCGCCTTCTATTCCGGCAGCAAAATGTGCAACAGCCTCGGCCTTACCGTAGTCGCTGAAGGAGATCGCAGGCCCGCCAGCATGAACCGGCGGGCCCGATTTGCCGCTAGAGCCAGCGGATAAGACCGGGCGGCACTATTGCCGGCTGCGGCCGTTCGGATGAGTGCATGACTGCACGATAGTGAGCGCACTGTCACCGTAACTGAATGACGGCCCCGGCCCTGGGGCTTACGGGGTGTGGGAGGCCGGGGCCGCTGGAGGTTGCTTGGACCCTTGGGGAAGGCCAAGCACGCGTAGCCTAGGATAATTCGGCGATCCCTTCTGTTCGCTTTCGGACGCTGCGATGGGGAAAATGGAGTAGTCCGTCGTCCCGCTCGATAGCACGGATGGCCTCAAGGTCACGCTCGTTGGCGATATGGGCGAGTTGAATCGCGCCTTGCTCCAGCTCCAGAGCGATCCGAGAAAAACGAAGGTCGGCGAATTCTCGGACATAGGAACGTTTGGACCAACAGTGAGTCCTACACAGGCGCAGTGTTCCTCGTGGATCGAACGATGGAAAAAGCACTCGCCTATGCCATCTCGGTGGCCCTCGTCGGCTTCGGTGTGTTGATCTTTGTCGCTGGTCTCTCCTCCAGCTCGCCCGCCTTATGGACAATCGTAGCGCTGGTCCCGATCACGATCGGCATCGTGAGCGCCTTCGGTCCCATATGACTGGATGTGGAAAGCAGGCCTTAGGTCAGCGCGACTGTATTTTCCGAATCGGCAACTCGTGTTCGCTCTCTCCTAGTTTCAAACCACCGGTGACGCACGTGAGCCATTTCGTCTCCATGCTTCTGCTTGCGATCGCCCTGATCCTGACCTTGTGCTTCGGTGTCGCAGCCTGGCGCCTCTCGGCGGACAAGGAGGCCGACATCACCGCCACGATTCCGCATCCGGAATATGGCTGGAGGTCCAGGTCCAACAACTAGCCTTCCTGCGAGATTGAGACCACGTGGACGAGCGTCCGCACTACAAGATCATCATCGAGCCGCTTTCGGAGGAGGATGGCGGCGGATTTGTCGCGACGGTGCCCGACCTTCCCGGCTGCATGTCCGACGGAGCCAACGAATTCGAAGCGGTGCAGAACGTGCAGGACGCAATTGCATGTTGGATTGAGGCTGCCGAAGAGGAGCATCGTCCCATCCCCGTTCCCTCGCACCTGCGACGGGCGGCGGCCGGCTAAGCCTCAATCGGTGCCCGCCCGCGCCTGCTTAGCGCGGACATAGCCCAAGTGCTGTGCCTGCCCTGCCCTCAGCTTTCCGGAGCTGAAACCGTCGCCGGCACACTCAGCGGAGCCCCACCAACCGAAACAGGTCCGACAGGCTTCACTTGCGGGGCCATCCGTTTGCGCATCGCCAGGCGCTTGCGCGCGTACCCTCTCGGGATGGAGGAGGTGATGTCCGACATCATCACGCTTTGCAGCGTATCGACCTTCGCGATCAGCGTCGACAGCTGCGAGGATATCTTCCTCACATCGACCCGTTCGTCCGTGATGCTCTGTCGCAGAGACAGCAGCACCATGGAATCCTGCTGGAGCAGAGCCGCATTTTGCTGCAATGCCTGGTTGTTCTCCTGCAGCGAAGCGGTGTGCTGCTGCTGGGCCGACTGGATATCCTTCAAGGCGGCGACGACCGGATCCGGCTTTGGCGCGGAAGCTTGTTGGCGCGGAAGCAGCTCGGCCAGACGGCTGACATTCAGCGACGGAAAATCGGACGGCCATGTGTAGACGGCCGCCGCGCCATTGATGGCCAGGGCACACACCGACAGTGCCAGGACCGATGTCCGGCTGGACCGCTTGACCGGTGCTGGAGCTTCCGCGGCGGCGGGTTCGTGGGCGGCGACAGCCGCGGCAAGTGCTGTGGGGTCGAGTTGTTCGACCAGCCCTTGCGTTTCGAAAGTCGTGGTCACGTGCATGGACCCCAAATGAGCGAGCAAAAGGCAGCCGTCGCCGGAACGTCCTCGCGACGCCTCCTGTACGCAGCACCCATCTCCAACTGCCTAAAATTGTGGGCTTTTTGGATTAATTCCACGTTAGCGGCCTGGCCGGCTGGCAGACCCCGCCACCCCGGCCGAGTACGGGGTCTGCGCGATGCAATGACCCGCATGTCCCGGGGAGTCACGAACCCCGCGGCTGACGCGTCAGCGTTCGGCGGATTTTCCGAAGTTGGCAGAATGCCACTGTTTTGCCCGACGCGTCAAACGGCTTTTACGCCGGATGTGAGAAGACATTGTGCCGGCAGGACTTGGCTACTGTGCATGGGGTTGTTTTCGCGATTTTTCGCAGCGCCCCGATGGACGCGCAGGATGCCTTCGGCAAAAAAGCGAAGGGGATAGCGACAGCCGGTTTGAGCATTTCGACGTCGCACGCTAGGATGCCCCCCTTTTACGGAGGCTCATTTGAAATCATTCATTTTCGTTGCGGCCATCGCGCTGCTTGCCACCGCTCCTGCCCGCTCCCAGGCTCTGGTCGATCCCAGCAAGGTCGCTCCCGAATATCGCGAGGCCGCCGAGAAACGCAGGGCCGAGCAATTGCGCCAGCGCGAATGCGCGCAGAAGGCGGAGCTCGAAAAGGTACTGCCCAGGGATCGCACCGCCTATCTCAACCATTGCCTGGAAACGATGGCCGCCAAGCAATAGCGGTCAACTCGATCGACGCTGGCGATCTGAACTGCCGCCCGTCGCGGTGGGCCGGCAGCGCTTGGCCGCGCGTCTGCTACCGTGGGTTGGTGCGGCAGGACGCCGGCGGATCAGGTCGCGCCGACATTCAATTAGAGGCCGGTCCGCCGCGGCACCATTGGTCCTGCGAGACCGCCAGGCGGTTTGTCGCCAGCGATCAACGACCGCTCAGTTGCGGCGCCGCTTCCGCGGAAACAGGCGATCGCGGATGTAGCGCGAGGTTGCGGTCAGGCGAATGCCGCGCGGCTTCTGCCAGGCGGCGCGGTCGATCTCGTTCTTGTCGCCGATCGCGAGCCGGCCCTTGGCGTTCCTGGCGATGAAGATCGCGTCGCTCATCTTGCGGCCGGAGCGCTTGTTCCTGGCCTTCACTTCCTTCCAGAGGCTGACCCGCCCGAGCTTCAGCTTGGGCAGTTCCTCCTTGATCTCCCGCCGCAGGCAGTCCTTGTCGGACTCGCGCGCGCGTTTGCGGCCGCCCGGGAACATCCACAGGCCGTCCGATCGCCGCCTGACCAACAAAACCTTGCCGCGCTTCGCTGCAACCAGCTTGGAGGACTTCGCCATTACAATTGCAAGTTTCGAAACAGAATCTTGCCCCTATCGTAACTTGTCTAACTCAATAGACAAGTTCGGCCGAGGCTTTGATCACAGCTGATGCGACGGGCTCAACCCTGGCTCGCCTCCGGCCGGTCTTCCGTCCTGATCCAGGCCATCATCAGCTCCCACGCCACCGACAGGATGATCGGTCCGATGAACAGGCCGACGATGCCGTGGGCGAGCGTGCCGCCGATCACGCCGACGAAGATCACGATGGTGGGCGTGGTCAGGCCGCGCCCCATGACGAGCGGCTTCAGCATCGTGTCGATGAAGCCGACGAGGACGAGATAGATGGTGAGCAGCAATGCCGTGGTGACGTCCTTGGCGGTCCAGATCCAGATGATCACCGGCAGCAGCACGAGGAAGGCGCCGATCTGCACGATCGAGAGCAGCAGCACGATGAAGGCGAGAAGGCCCGCGCTCGGCACGGCCGCGAGCTTGAAGCCGAAGCCGGCGAGCAGCGCCTGCACGACCGCAACGCCGATCACCCCTTGGGCCACCGCGCGGATGGTCGCGCCGGCAAGCTCGAGGAAATGCTCGCTCTGCTCGGGCACGATCCGGAACAGGAAGCTGCGGCCGGCCGCGACCAGCCGCGGCCCGTGCGGAAACAGGAAGCCGGCCACGAAGACCGACAGGAGAAACTGGAGGGTGCCGACACCGGCATCGCCGGCAAGCGACAGCAGCGGTCCCGCCAGCGGTTGGAGATACGGCGCCACCTCGCGCAGCACCGCGCGGATGTTGCTGTAGGCCTGGTCCCAAAGCTCATAGAGCCATGGGCCGACGATGGGCCACGACTTGAGCTGCTCCGGCGCCGACTGAAGCGCGAGGTCGCCGGTGCCGAGCTGGTGCGCCAGCTCCCGCACGCCGTCGACCGCGCTGAGGCCGAGCCAGGTCGCAGGGCCGATGACGATGCCGAGCGTGATCAGGGTCAGGATCGCTGCCGCAGTCTTGGGCCGCCCGCCGAGGATCTTGGCGACCCAGCTGAAGGCCGGGTAGAACGCGACCGCGAGCACGCCGCTCCAAGCCAGGATCGGCACGAACGGACGGATGATCAGGAAGGTCCAGACGATCAGCAGGCCGAGCAGGCCGAGCCGGATCACGAGCTGGATGATGTCTTCTCCGGTCAGGAGCTGACGGAGACTTTTCACGGGCAGGGCTTTCCTTGCGACATCGACGCTGGGTTCCCGCACTTGCGCGGCCTAGCGTTATTGCCAGCCGCGCATCCGGCGTCAAGACGACCCGGCCCCGCCCGCTCCCCGGAGTTTGCCTAATACCGATTAACTGGATTTCCTCAGGCCGGTTTACGCGGATGCAAATCCCCGCGCCTACCCTCTCGACCAGCCCGGAGAACACTGACGCACAATGGCCAACAGCATCTGGACGATCGAACAATTCACCTGCACGGGTTGCAGCATGAGCTACACCGCGACCCGCGAGGAGCACAGCGAAGCCCATTCCGGCAGCTTCAAATGCAGCATCTGTAGCAGCCTCGTGCATACATGGTCGGGCAAGCACCATTTCTTCGGCTGGGAGGCGGTCAAAACGAAGCCGAGGGTGTTCGGCAGGCGCTGGGCCGGAGTCGCGTGGTAGGCGGCCGCAACGCCCCCTCGGTCACATCGTCGCATCGCGCAGGGCGCTGACCGGAAGATCGGCCGAATTGCGCCGACGCTGTTTGGAGTCCGTTCACCGATCGCCGCTAGATCAGAACGGGTCTTCCGCACCGAACATCCGCAATGGCCGATCTCAACGCCGTCCTCACCAGGCTCAACGACCGTCTGCTCCGCCTCGAGGGTGAGCTGTTCGTGCTGCGCTCGCTGGCGCGCGCGACGCTGACGGCCGGCGACGACCATGCAGCGCGGATGCGTAAGCTGGTCGAGGCCGCCAAGGTCGCGCTCGACGATGAGGCCAAGCGTCCCCTGGACAAGCCGACACGCAAATATGTCGATGCGGCAACCGCGCTGGTGGAGGAACTGCTGGTCGAGCCCACGCCGGCGCGGCCGCTGTTCACTGTCATCGACGGCGGCCGGCGCGACTGAGCACGTCAGCCCGCCTTCAGCCGGCTGAGGCCCGCCTCGATGATCGCGATCTCCTCGTCGATCTGGCTGATCGGCAGGCTGAAATCATAGCCCGACCTGCTCTTCAGATCGACCGCGAGCCGCTGCCTGTGCATCATCAGCTGGTCGAGGCCGCGCCGGTTCTTCAGTCGGACATAGATGTCGACGATCTGCTCAATCGCGCTCGGCATGGAAACGGTCCCGGCGAAAAAGCCCGCGCGGCGCACCCGCGCCGGGACAGTTTCGGTGTCGCGGTACGCAATACAAATCCGCGACGGATTCGTCGATACGACAAGCCGGTTGAGAACGTATTACCGCCAGATGATTTCGGGATGCGCGGCCTGAAAAAGCCGCCGGCAACCACGCCGGCGGCCAAACCCAGCTTCGAAAACGGATACGGGTTGAAATGGAGTTCACCAGCCGCCCCGCGCCCGGCGCATTGTTGATAACCGGCGTAAACGCTGCGCGGGGGGTGACAGGGCGTCCGGACGTGTTATCGGGGGATAACGCAGTTGCGAGACAGATCGGGACCCCCATGCGCATCACCCTCGTCGGCTCCCGCCATTTCGGCGTGACCACCCTGAACATGCTCAAGGAGCACAGCGTCTCGGTCGCCCGGGTCGTGGTGGCTGATGCCGACGATCGGCTGGCCGCGACCGCCAAGGAGGCCGGCATCGACGTAGTCGTGCAGGCCAACCCCAAGCTGGTGGTGGCCTCAGAGATCGCTCCCGACACCGATCTGATCATCACGGCCCACAGCCACGCCCGGATCGGCAGGGACGCGCTGGCCGCGGCGAAGTTCGGCGGGATCGGCTATCACCCCTCGCTGCTGCCGCGCCACCGCGGCAAGGCTGCCGTGGAATGGACCATCAAGGAAGGCGATCCGATCGCCGGCGGCACGATCTATCACCTCGCCGACCGCATGGACGCCGGCGCCATCGCCGCCCAGGACTGGTGCTTCGTCAAGAAGGGCGAGACCGCGCGGGAGCTGTGGGAGCGCGCGCTCGCCCCGCTCGGGCTCAAGCTGCTGGCGGACGTGATCGACTATGTCAAGGTCCACAAGGCGCTGCCGGCCAAGGTTCAGGACGAGCAGTTCGCGACCTCCGCGCCAAGTCTTGCTTGAGGTGTCTCGCTTGAGGTGTCTTGCCTGAGGCGCTTTTCCTGAGTCGCTCTCCTGACGTTTACCCTTAACGTGAAGCCGCATTGATTCTGCTTCGAAAAACGGACTCGGATGCGCAAATAAACCATTGTTCCCACAGGAACAATTTTCGATATGGCGCCGCAACAAATTTCTGTCACATTTGGTCCGAATAAGCGTCAGCATATCAGACAAGTTCAAGGACGGAATTCATGCGTTTTGGTCGCATTGCGGTGTTCTGTGCCGCTTCGGTTTTCGCCGGCACCCTCGCCGCTCCCGCCTTCGCCCAGAGCCCCTATGACGGCAACTGGCAGGTCACCATCGTCACCAAGACCGGCTCCTGCGAGCCGACTGCAAGCTCCATGCTGACGGTTGCCGACGGCAAGATCACTGCGCCCGGCGCTAACGTTTCCGGCACCATCGGCCGCGAGGGTCTTGTGAAAGTTTCGATCAATGGTGCATATGCCAACGGTCAACTCAACGGCAACGCCGGATCGGGGAAGTGGAATGGAGCATCTGCAGGCATACCGTGCAGCGGGCGGTGGGAAGCATCGCGCCAATAAACCAATCGAGGCTCGCGCCCGAAACCGGCGGCTGCTGATGGCGGCCGCCGTTTTGTTTGCGGCGGGTATCGCCAACACCGAAAGCAATGCCCAGTCCGGCCCCTTTGCCCCAATGGCGGGCAGCTGGAGCGGCGGCGGCGTCGTCACGCTTGACGACGGCTCGACCGAGCGCATTCGCTGCCGGGCCAAATACGCCCCGATCGGCCCGACCATGGAGATGTCGCTGACCTGCGCCAGCGATGCCTACAAGTTCATCCTCGGGGCCAATGTCAGGGCCGAGGGAAGCGCCATCACCGGCAGCTGGTCCGAGGCCAGCCGCAACATTTCTGGCTCGCTCCAGGGCCGCGGCGGTGGCGGCAATTTCGAGGTGGCCGTCTCCGCCGCCGGCTTCAACGCCAACCTCATGCTCAGGACGAGCGGCAACAAGCAGACCGTTACGTTGCGCGCCGACAGCCAGTTCCGCGGCGCCAACATCTCGCTGTCGCGCTAGGCCAATAACCGGCACGTAAAGCATCGATCCGGCACCCCGCCGGATCGATTTTTTTATGCGCTCGGAACGAACGCCGTCACCTCGATCTCGACCTTGGCACGATCGTCCACGAGGCCGCCGATGTAGAGCAGCGTCGAGGGCGGAAAATTGCGTCCCAGCGTTTCCTTCCAGGCTGCCCCGATCCCGGCCCCAGCGGCCTCATATTCGCTGCGGCTGGTCAGGTACCAGGTCAGGCGGACGATGTGCTCGGGGCCTGCGCCAGCCTCGCCCAGGAGCTTGATGATCCGCTTCAACGCGGTCGCAACCTGGGCCGCCATGTCGGGCGCGTAGTTGCCGGTTTCGTCACCGCCGGTCTGACCGGCCAGCACCACCCAGCGGCCCGGCCCCTCCACCACAACGCCATGGGAGAATCCGCGCGGTTTTTTCCATTCGGCCGGCTGCAGGATTTGCATGAGCGACGATCTCCCGATTTTCTCGTTGTTCGCTGAAGTCTTAGCACGCCGCTCAGCATCGCTGCATCCGCAGATTTGGCCGTTGCAAACGGCGGCAATGTCGCTGATATCAGCGTTCCCTTTCAGCATTCCATCCTCCAGCTCCTGCCGACATGAGCACGACCCCGTCCAAAACCATGGCTGCACTGTGGATGGCCGGCTGGCTGTCGCTGACGCTGGTGATGGCGGTCGCCGGGCGCGAAGCCGTGCGCGAGATGAACGTCTTCCAGGTGATGGAGGTGCGTTCGCTGCTCGGCCTCTGCATGCTCTATCCGATGATCCGGCGCACGGGCGGCTTCGGAACGCTCAAGACCACGCGCATGCCCCAGCACATCGCGCGTAACCTGATCCACTACATCTCGCAGCTCGGCTGGTTCCTTGCGCTGACGCTGATTCCGATCGGCCAGGTGGTGGCGATCGAGTTCACGATGCCGATCTGGACTGCGATCCTCGCCGCCAGCTTCCTGTCCGAGCGCATGACATCGTGGAAGATCGCCGCGATCGTGCTCGGCCTCGTCGGCGTGATCGTCATCGTGCGGCCCGCGACCGGCGAGATCAATCAGGGTCAGTTGATCGCGCTCGGCGCCGCGATCGGCTTCGGTGTGTCCATGGCGCTGGTCAAATCCCTCACCCGCACCGAGAGCGCGCTGGCGATCCTGTTCTGGATGCTGGTCGTGCAGTCGGTCGCAGGCTTCCTGCCGGCACTTTATGTCTGGGCCTGGCCGCCCACTTATGTCTGGGGCTGGGTAGCCGTGATCTCGGTCTGTGGCACCTTCGCCCATTACTGCCTCGCCAGCGCGATGCGCTATGCGGACGCGACGATCGTGGTTCCCATGGACTTCCTCCGGGTTCCCCTGACCGCGACCGCCGGCTGGCTGCTCTATTCGGAGCGGCTCGATGGCTGGACCGTGCTCGGCGCAGCGCTGATCCTGTGCGGCAATCTCCTGAATCTGAAGCCGGCTCCGCCAGTTCCTGCACGCGCGCAGTGAACCGCACGACGCCTCGCGCGACAAAACAAAGTGGTCGAGCGTGATTTGGATCACGTTGAAGGGGCGTTCCATCGTGCACATTCGGCCACACAGCAGCGGGTTGTAGACGACGGACTGCCGTTTTGGTGGCGCGAAGTCGGGCACTTCGTGTAGGTTCGTTGCCAATTTGTTGCTGCCTGCAATTCGATTCTTGGGGATTTCAGATGCGCTATCTCACCCTCCTCGCTTCGCTGATGTGCATGGCACTGTCGGTCGGTGCTGCGAAGGCTGACCGCCGTGTCGCCTTCGTCGTCGGCAACGGCAGCTACAAGAACGTCGCGCAATTGCCGAACCCGCCGATCGACGCCAAGGCGATGGCGGCGACGCTGCGTAATGTCGGCTTCGAGGTGATCGAAGGATCCAACCTCAGTCGCGACCAGATGACGGAGAAGCTGCTCGACTTCGGCCGCAAGGCGCAGGGATCCGATATCGCGCTGTTCTATTATGCCGGTCACGGCATCGCCGTCGGCGGCACCAACTACCTGTTGCCGGTCGATGCCGACATCAGGACGGAGATGGACGTCAAACTCGGCGCCGCCATCAACATCGACCTGACGCTCGAGCAGACCATGGGCGACGCCAAGGTCAAGCTGGTCTTCCTCGATGCCTGTCGCGACAATCCCTTCGCCGCCAAGATCAAGTCGAACTCGGCGACCCGCAGCGTCAACGTGCAGAGCGGTCTTGCCGAGATGAAGTCGGGTGAAGGTACGCTGATTGCGTTCGCAACCGGCCCTGGCCAGACTGCGCTCGACGGCCAGGAAGGCAACAACAGCCCGTTCACCCGTGCCCTGATCGACAACATCACCAAGCCCGGCGTCGAGATCCAGCAGGCGATGACGTCGGTGCGCGCCCAGGTCAATGAAGAGACCCACAAAGGCCAGCTTCCCTGGGGCCACACCAATCTGATCGGCGCCGTCTACCTGAATCAGGCACCGACCAAGCAGGTTGCCAACGCGGCGCCCACGGCCGCCGGCATCGTGCCGGCGGCGACCGGCGGCAGCTCGGACGGTGTCGAGCTCGAATACTGGCGCTCGGTCAAGGAATCCAACAAGCCGGAAGAACTCAACGCCTACCTCACCGCCTATCCGAACGGCCAGTTCAAGGCGTTGGCGCTGGCACGGCTTGCCGCGATCAAGAGCGGTCCGTCGACCACGACCCGCACCCTCAACGCGGGCGTTGATCCTGCGACGTTCACCGACGAGGCCACCCAGCTCACCGAGGACCAGATCGGGCTGGACAAGACCCAGCGTCGCGACGTGCAGCGCCGCCTCACCGGCATCGGCTTCGACACCAAGCAGACTGGCGTGTTCAGCGAGGAGACCCGTTCGGTGCTCAAGCGCTGGCAGGCCGCGCGCGGCTATCCCTCGTCAGGCTATCTCAACAAGCTTCAGCACAAGGCCCTCCTCTCGGAGGTCGTGACTGCCCCGGCGACAGCAAGTGATGGCAGCCAGAAGGCCGCCCGCCGCGCCGCGAGCGCTCCCGCTGCGAGCAGCGCGCCGGCGCCGGCTCCCCAACAACGCAGCAGCCCCGGCGATGCTGCCGGCGCGGCCTTCGTGGGTGGCGTTGTCGGCGGCATGATGGGCGGCATGTTCCGCCGCTAAAGCACGATCGGGAAAAGTGCGTAGCGGTTTTCCGAAAAGATCATGCTCAAACAACAACTTAAAGCGCGATGACGATTCATCCTAATCTCATCGCGCTTTAACACGCCAAACCAGTCCCAAGACAAAAGCCCGGCTCACGCCGGGCTTTTCGTTGGCCGTCCGCACAGTGAAGTTGGCGTCTACTTCCCCGCCGCTTTCCGCAGCGCCTCGTTGATGCGATCCTGCCAGCCGGGACCGCCCTCCTGGAAGAACTCAAGCACGTCCTGGTCGATGCGCAGCGTGACCTGCTCCTTGATGCCCGGCGCCACGTTCTGCTTCGGCACCGCCGGGGCGACCTTGGCCGTCACCTTCTTGAACGCCGCCTCGGCTTCGGTCCGCGCGTCACCCAGAGTGCGCGGCCGCCTCGGTTGATCCGCCATGTCCTAGATTCCTTCAAACAGAGCCGTGGAAAGATACCGCTCGGAGAATGACGGCACCACCGCCAGGATGGTCTTTCCTGCAGCTTCCGGCCGCTTGCCGATCTGGAGCGCCGCTGCGATCGCGGCGCCCGACGAGATGCCGCCCGGGATGCCCTCATGTCGCGCCAGCGCCCGCGAGGTCTCGATCGCCGTCGTCGAGTTGATCTTCACGATCTCGTCGATCACGGAGCGATCGAGGATATCAGGAACGAAGCCCGCACCAATGCCCTGGATCTTGTGCGGCGTGTGCTGGCCGCCCGAGAGCACCGGGCTCTCCTCGGGCTCAACGGCGACCACGCGCAGCGACGGCTTGCGCGGCTTGAGCACCTGGCCGACGCCAGTGATCGTGCCGCCGGTGCCGACGCCGGCGACGAAGAAATCCATGTTGCCGGCGGTGTCGTTCCAGATCTCCTCCGCAGTGGTGCGACGGTGCACCTCGGGATTGGCGAGGTTCTTGAACTGCTGCGGCATGACCGAGTTCGGCGTCGTCTTCAGAAGCTCCTCGGCGGCGGCAATCGCGCCCTTCATGCCTTGCGCAGCCGGCGTCAGCACCAGCTCGGCGCCGAGAAAGGCCAGCATCTTGCGCCGCTCGATCGACATGGATTCCGGCATCACCAGCTTGAGCCGGTAGCCGCGCGAGGCCGCCACAAAGGCGAGAGCGATGCCGGTGTTGCCGGAGGTCGGCTCGATCAGCACCGTGTCCGGCTTGATGATGCCGGCCTTCTCCATCGCGATGATCATCGCCGCGCCGATGCGATCCTTCACGCTCGCGGCCGGATTGAAATACTCAAGTTTTGCCAAAATCGTCGCGTTCACACCGTGCATGCCCGGCAGCCGCTGCAACCGCACGATCGGCGTGTCGCCAAAAGCCTCGACGATCGAGTCATAGACCCGGCCGCGGCCGGGTTGGTGCGCTGCACCCGTCTTGGAGGACGCGTCCATCATGATCTCCCTGTGGGGCGGCGACGATTTGCGCTTATGTGTTGCTCTTGCGCAGTTACAGACAGCTTGCGACGACACGCAAGCGGCAATGCGACACATGTTAAATACGCTGCATCGCAAAATCGCGTGAGCTGTAATTATCAGAAAACCAACGCATTTGTGTTGCGACCTCGTCAACTGATTCTGCTTATGTTAGACTTACGTCTGAAAGCAGGGAGGTCACCACGATGTCAGCAGTCGCTGAAGTGTTGTCGACCGTCGTAGCGAACCGCGATCCGCGTTGCAGCGAGTTGCCTACCTGTCCCGTCTGCGCCGACTCCATGGTCGCCGCCGAAGCTTCCGCGTACGTTTCCGACCGCATGATCAGCTATCTCTGGACCTGCGACAATTGCGGCTACGGCTTCGTGACCAAGCACGCCGTCAAGCAACGGTTCACGTGCAACTGACCTTGTGCCGGTGATCTCCATTTCTTGCGCATGATCTCGTCGGACAACCGCTTAACGCTTGTCCGGATCGTGCTCTGAGCTAGCGCGGGGCGATGTCGCCCCTCGCCCAGTCCTCACGCGTGCGCTGATAGAACTGGTCGAACGTTCCCTGTGCAATCGCGTCCCTGATACCCTGCATCAGGAACTGGTAGTAAGCGATATTGATCTCGGACAGCAGCATCGCCCCCAGCGTCTCGCCCGCTTTGACGAGATGGTGCAGATAGGCGCGCGCGTAGCTGCGCGTCGACGGCCATGAGCTCTCTTCGTCGAGGGGACGCGGATCGTCGGCGTGGCGCGCATTGCGCAAATTGACCTGGCCGAAACGGGTGAAGGCGACGCCGTGACGGCCATTGCGCGTCGGCATCACGCAATCGAACATGTCGACGCCGCGCTTCACCGCCTCGAGGATGTCGTCGGGCGTGCCGACGCCCATCAGATAGCGCGGCCGGTCGGACGGCAGTGCCGGCGCGGTCTCATCGATCATCGCCAGCATCACCGCCTGCGGCTCGCCGACGGCAAGGCCGCCGATCGCATAGCCGTGGAAGCCGATCTCGACCAGCCCTTGCGCGCTCGCATGGCGAAGCTGCGGGATATCGCCGCCCTGCACGATGCCGAACAGCATGTAGCCGGCAGGCGCACTCTCGAAGGCGCGCTTGCTTCGCTCGGCCCAGCGCAGCGACAGGCGCATCGCGCGGTCGATGTCGTCGCGCTCGGCCGGCAGCCGCACGCATTCGTCCATCTGCATGGCGATGTCGGAGCCGAGCAAGCGCTGCACCTCGATCGAGCGCTCCGGCGACAATTCGACCTTGGCGCCGTCGATATGCGAGCGGAAGGTGACGGCGTTCTCGCTGACCTTGCGCAGGTCCGACAGCGACATCACCTGGAAACCGCCGGAATCCGTCAGCATCGGCCCGTTCCAGCCGGTGAAGCGCTGCAAGCCGCCGAGCGCCGCGATCCGCTCGGCGCCGGGGCGCAGCATCAGATGATAGGTGTTGCCGAGCACGATGTTGGCGCCGGCCTCGCGCACCTCGCGCCAATGCATGCCCTTCATGGCGCCGGCGGTGCCGACCGGCATGAAGGCCGGCGTCCGCACCACCCCGTGCGGCGTGGTCAGGCGGCCGGTGCGCGCGGCGCCGTCGGTCGCGAGCAATTCAAAGTGATTGGGAAGATCATTGTCGGGATTCATGGCGGTGCTTATTGCGTGTCGGAGGAGGCCGATCAACCCGCTCCGACCATGCTCAGGCCGGCTTGTGGCTCAGACCAGGACATAATCGACGCGGATACGGGCGCCCGCCACCCTTGTTAAACAAAACGATACAGTGTAGTTTTACCGTGGGGGTTGGACGAGAATGCCGCGGCGGATTTGCCGGCGGCGGTACAAGCGTGATCGCCAGCCACCGACGATGCCCTTCCCTTCAAGTACAACCGAAATGTCCGGCCACGCGCACGGCTGGATCAGGCGGACAGGCGCTCGCCTGAGCGGCGTCCTGGTCCTGACGTGCGGCCTGGCGCTGGCTGCCTGCACCTCCCTGCCCCGCACGCCCTATACGGCCGCGGAAGCCAGCACATCGCGCGTGCTCGACATCGACGGCCTCCGGCGTTACGCCGACGAGCCCGTCACGAAATTCAGTTTCGAGAAGGACAGCAGCACCGCGACGAAGTCCTATCTGGCGCTGTCGGGCGGCGGCGCCGACGGGGCCTATGGCGTCGGCGTTCTCAACGGCTGGACCGCGGCCAGAACCCGCCCCACCTTCTCGGTCGTCTCGGGCGTGAGCACCGGCGGCCTGATCGCACCCTTTGCATTCCTCGGCCCGCAATATGACGACACGCTGAAGGAGGTCTACACCAGCGGCATCGCGGAGAGCCTCCTGAACGATCCCAGCATCATGCGGGTGTTGTTCGGATCCGGCCTGTTCGGCAACACGCGGCTGCGCGAGCTCGTCGCCCGCTATGTCGGGCCCGAGATCATGGCGCAAGTTGCGCGTGAAAATGCCAGGGGCCGGAAGCTGTTGGTGGTGACGACCGATCTCGACACGCAGCGGACCGCGATCTGGGACATGGGCAAGATCGCTGCGGTCGGCACGCCCGAGGCACTGAAGCTGTTTCGCGACGTGATGGCGGCCTCCGCCAGCATTCCGCTGGTGTTTCCACCGATCATGATCGACGCCGAAGCCCAGGGCCGGCATTTCCAGGAGATGCATGTCGATGGCGGCGTGACGGCGCCGGTGCTGACGCTGCCCGAAGCCCTGCTGTTCCAGGGCCGCCTGCCCGGCAACGCGAAGATGGACATCTACATCCTCGTCAACAAGAAGATCGAACGCAATTTCGAGCTCGTCTCCAACGGCACCATCGACGTCGCCTCGCGCAGCCTGTCGTCGATCACCCAGTCACAGACGCGTTCGATCATCTTCTCGACCTACGATTTCGCCAAGCGCAACCGCCTCGGCTTCCATCTCTCCTACATCGCGCGCGACTATCCGGCCCCTCCTTCGGAAGGGTTCGACACCGCCTATATGCGGGCGCTGTATCAGTATGGATATGAGAAGGCGGCGGCCGGCCAGGCCTGGACCTCGACGCTTCCGTGATCCCTCGTGACGGAACGCGGCCAAACCGAAACCGTTGACGATACGGCCAATTTGGCCAGATTCGCGATGACGCCCCCGCTCCTGCGCGATATAGAGCGAATGACGACCATCACGACCGCGCAGGAATCATTGGGCATGGGATTGACTGCGACCAAGACGAGACCGGCAGCGCCGCGGCGCGAGGTGCCGAAATCCCGCGGCGGCCGGCCGACGAAAACCGCCGCCATCGAGCGCGATCAGCGGCTGATCGAGGTCGCCACCCGCCTGTTCCTGGATCGCGGCTTCGACGCGACCTCGCTCGATGCGGTCGCGGAAGCGGCCCGCGTCAGCAAGCCCACCGTCTATTCCCGTTACGGCGACAAGCGCGGCCTGTTTGCCGCCGTGCTGAGGCGCGAGATCGAGCGCTGGCTTGCACCGCTGTCGGCGGCGGCAGAGACACAGCTCAGCAGCGCCTCGGACATTTCGGTGGAGCAGCGGCTGGTCGAGATCGGGCGCGAGATGCTGACCTTCACCTGCGGACCGGATGCCGTCGCCTTCAGCCGCATGATGACGTCACAGGCCATCAACTTCCCTGACGTCGCCAAGCTCGGCAAGGAGGAAGGCTGGCTCAAGGCCGTCGCCACCACGGCGCGCTTCTTCGACCATCTGGTGGCGCAAGGCGCGCTCGACGTCGACGACACCACCATCGCAGCCGAGGTGTTTCTCGACGTCGTCGTGGGTCACACCCACCGCATGGCGACGTTCGGAACGGCGCTTGAGCTGAAGTCGGCGGAAAAGCGGATGCGTGCGGCGATCAAGCTGTTCCTGGCCGGCGCGCTGGGACCCGCGGACCGCGTCCAGAGCGCCGCAAAGGGCCCGCAGCGGCGGCGCCCGTCGCACTGACAATTTCGTGAGGTTGACCTTTCCCCAAGCGGGAACCGCGCCGGCGCCATTGACCAAAATAAAACGATACGGTATGGTTTAGTTATAAGCGATACGGACCGCTTTTTTCACCAGCCCCAAGAGAGGCCCGTATCGCTAAGATCGCCGCGGCGGGTACAGCCCGCCACGACGCTCCGCGGCCGGCCGATGCCCAAGGCCGGCCGCGAATTCTTTACGATCATCCGGCACACTCGCTGGCCGAGGGTTTCGAGCATGACGACAGCCAAACGATGGACCTCGCGAGTGCTTGCGATCGCCTTGCCCGCGCTCCTCCTTGCAGCACCGGCGCAGGCGATCGTGACCACGGGCACGCCGACTGCCCTTCACAGCGACACAGATGGCGATGCCGAGGCGGATCGCCAAGCCGTCAGCCGCGAGATCGAGCGCTTTCGCAGCTCGTCGATCTCGATCAGTCAGGCCATGGCGATTGCCGAGGCCCGCCACGCCGGCGCCACGACGGCGGATGTGAGTTTCGACGGCGCTGCCCGCGTGCCGGTCTACCGGGTGAAGACGCTGCACAACGACCGGATCTGGCGCCACACCATCAATGCCACGACCGGCGAGATCGTCGGCGGCGAAGCTGCCCTGCCCCTTGCCGAGCTCGACCTCGAGGATCGCAGCAACCTCGCAGCGCTCGGCGCGATCAGGCATCGCCTCGCGGATGCCGTACGCGTTGCCGAGCGTGCGGCGTCGGGCAAGGCGATCAGCGGCGGCCTGGTGCGCGAGCGCGGCCGGCTGAATTTCGCGATCGTCGTGATCAGCGGCGACGACCTCAAGGAGGTCATCCTGGAGCCGCCGGGCGCCCGGGCCAAATAGCGGCCGGTTCGCCCCTGGCATCGACCGGGGCGAAAAGCCATTGACGGGCACGAGACTCTCCCGCATAAGTCGCCGCCATGTTCACGACCACGAAACGCACGACCAAAACCACCACGGCCTTCGGGGCCCGGGGAGGCGTGCGCGCGTAGTCGTCGACGAAAACGCATCAGCTCTACCGAAGCCCCGCCCTCGATGGTCCGGGGCTTTTTTGTTGTCTGGATTTCAACGCAATGGAGGACAAAGTGAGTAACGATCCCGTCGTCGCGATTGTCGGCGTCACCGGTGCGGTGGGCGCCGAATTCATCGCCACCATGGACAAGCGCGGCTTTCGCGTCGGCAAGCTCAAGGCGCTGGCGAGCGCCCGTTCGGCCGGCAAGACGGTGTCGTTCCGAGGCCAAAACGTCGTCATCGAGGAATTGACCGAGCGCGCGTTCGAGGGCGTCGACATCGCGCTGTTCTCGGCCGGCGGCAGCATCTCGAAGAAGTACGCACCGATCGCGGTCAAGGCCGGCGCTGTGGTGGTCGACAACTCCTCCGCCTTCCGCATGGACCCGAACGTGCCGCTGGTGATCCCCGAGATCAACGCCAACCGCATCCGCGACCACAAGGGCATCATCGCCAACCCCAACTGCGCCGCGATCACCGCGCTGGTGCCGCTCTGGCCGATCCACCAGAAGAACCGCATCAAGCGCGTCATCATCTCGACCTACCAGGCCGCAAGCGGCGCCGGCGCCGCGGCGATGGAGGAGCTGGTCGAGTCCACCCGCGCCAATCTCAACGGGCAGGTCTATACGCCCAAGGTGATGCCGCATCCCTACGCGTTCAATCTGTTCAACCACAACACCGCGATCGATCCCGAGACCGGCTACAACGACGAAGAGACCAAGGTCATCAAGGAGACCCGCAAGATCTTCGAGGACGAGACGATCGCGGTCGGCGTCACTTGCGTGCGCGTGCCGGTGCTGCGCGCCCATTGCGAGGCGATCACCTTCGAATGCGAGAAGCCGATCAGCGAAGACCAGGTCCGCGCCATCATGGCGCAGGCGCCCGGCGTGAAGATCGTCGACGACCGCGCCAAGAACTACTTCCCGATGCCGATCGACGCCTCGGGCCAGGACGACGTCCTGGTCGGCCGCATCCGCAAGGATCTCAGCGACCCCTCCGGCCACTCGATCTCGATGTTCGTGGCGGCGGATCAGCTGCTCAAGGGCGCGGCGCTCAACGCGGTGCAGATCGCAGAGCTCTTGCCGCAGCGGGTGATGGCGTAACGCAATCTCGACCCGTCATCCTGAGGCGCGAGCCCGGCGGTGCAAAGCACCGCTGGGCGAGCCTCAAAGGATGCACGGCCGAGATGCAGCCGGGCCGCCGCCCTTCGAGGCTCGCCGAAGAGGCGAGCACCTCAGGGTGACGGAAATGCAGTTGCGCTAGTCGCCTACGGCCCTGCCCGGAACAACAAGCACGCATCCCCGTACGAATAGAACCGGTAGCCGCTCGCAATCGCGTGCGCATAGGCCTGCTTCATCGTCTCCAGCCCCGAGAAGGCCGAGACCAGCATGAACAATGTCGACTTCGGCAGGTGGAAATTGGTCAGCAGGATATCGACGGCGCGGAAGCGATAGCCGGGGGTGATGAAGATCGCCGTCTCCGCCGCGAACGGCTGGATCGTGCCGTCCTCGGCGGCAGCACTTTCGAGCAGCCGCAATGACGTGGTGCCGACGGCGATGATGCGGCCGCCATTCTTCCGCGCGGTGTTGAGCCGCTCCGCCGTCTCCGCCGAGATCGTGCCCCACTCGGCGTGCATCCTGTGGCCTTCGGTGTCATCCACCTTCACCGGCAGGAATGTTCCCGCCCCGACATGCAGCGTGACGCGATTGATGCCGACGCCGCGCGCGAGCAGCCCCTGTTCCAGTGCTGGCGTGAAATGCAGCCCCGCCGTCGGCGCTGCGACCGCGCCTTCGTTAGCCGCAAACATGGTCTGGTAGTCGGCAAAATCCTGATCGTCCGGTGTACGCTTCGAGGCGATGTAGGGCGGCAGCGGCGGGCTGCCGAGATCGGCGATGGCCTGGTCGAGCGCAGGGCCATGGAACGAGAACGACAGTGTCACCTCGCCTTCCCCGCCCTTGGCCTCGACCTCGGCGTCGAGATGGCCGAGCAGGCAAACCTTGCCCTCGTTACCGAAGCGGATGCGGTCGCCCGCGACCAGCTTCTTCGCGGGCTTCACCAGCGCCTGCCAGCGCGAGCCGTCGAGCCGCTTGATCAGCGTCGCCTCGATCTTCGGCTCGGTCTCGCGGCCGATGCGGCGGCCTTTGAGCTGCGCGGCGATCACCTTGGTGTCGTTGACGACGAGCTGGTCGCCCGGCCTCAGCCATTGCGGCAGGTCGGCGATGGTCTGGTCGCGCAGTGCACCGTTCTCCACGACCAGCATCTTCGCGGAATCGCGCGGCTGCGCCGGGCGCAATGCGATGCGCTCGGGCGGCAGATCGAAATCGAACAGGTCGGTGCGCATTCGAGGCTTACCACCGCCGTCATTCGGACGCCGCGCCTCAAGCGCGGCGATCCGGAATCCGGAGATTGTGGGGCGAGATTCCGGGTTCGCGCTAACGCGCGCCCCGGAATGACCGCTCCGCGGTCACTCCTTGTCCGCCGCCATCCGCGCCTTGACGATCTTGTCGGGGTTCTGCACGGGCTCGCCGCGCTTGATCTTGTCGACGTTCTCCATGCCCTCGGTGACCTTGCCCCACACCGTGTACTGGTTGTCGAGGAAGCGGGCGTCATCGAAGCAGATGAAGAACTGGCTGTCGCCGGAATCGGGATTGGCGGCGCGCGCCATCGAGGCGGTGCCGCGCACATGCGGCTCCTTGTTGAACTCGGCCTTCAGCTTCTTGCCGGAGCCGCCGGTGCCGGTGCCGTGCGGGCAGCCGGTCTGCGCCATGAAGCCCTCGATCACGCGATGGAAGACGATGCCGTCGTAGAAGCCCTCGCGGACCAGCTCCTTGATGCGCGCGACATGGCCGGGCGCCAGGTCTGGCCGCATCTCGATGGTGACGGGGCCCTGGGTGGTCTCGAGGATCAGGGTGTTTTCGGTGACGCTCATGCTCGTCTCTCTTGTGTTGGAGGTGAAGTCTTACGGCTACGGAACTGGATCGCGAATGGACGCCCCGCGGCGGCGCCGGCCATTGCATCGGTAAATGGCACCGGCGAGCAGCGTTGCAACGCCTCCATCACCGCGATCCGGTATTGCAGCCGGTCATTGTCGGTGGCATCCGCGGACTCATAGGTAATCCTCGGATGGCCCAGAATGTTTCCGGCCCGGTTAAAGCTCACGACGACGGTGATGTCGAGTGGGCGCGCCTTGGCCGGCGACGGCGGTCTCCAGCAGGTGCGCAGATGCCGGAAGACGTCCTGGATGGTGTTGACCTGCCGATCCTCGGCGGCCGCACTGGGGACGCCGAGCAGCAGCACCGCGGCAACCAGCAGAAGCTTGCCACCGCAGCGCGCCATGGGGCCGCTCCTATTTGACGTCGGAGGCGACCTGCACCTTCACCATCTTGTCGGGATCGGTGACGGTGCCGCTGGCCGAGCCGGGCGGAGCCTTCTTCAGCTTGTCGACGACGTCCATGCCCTGCACGACCTCGCCGATCACCGTGTACTGGTTATCGAGGCTGCCGCCGTCGGCGAACATGATGAAGAACTGGGAGTTGGCGCTGTCGACGCTGTCGCCGCGCCGGGCCATGCCGACGATGCCGCGCGCAAAATGCACCTTGGAGAATTCCTGCTTCAGGTTCGGATATTTCGATCCGCCGGTGCCGTTGAAATTCTGGCCGTCACCGGTCTGCGCCATGAAGCCATCCATGACGCGATGAAACGGCACGTTGTTGTAATAGCCTTCGCGGGCGAGCTGCTTGATGCGCTCGGCGTGCTGAGGCGCGAGATCGGTCCTGAGCTTGATGACGATGCGGCCCTTGGTGGTGTCGATGACGATGGCGTTGGCCTTGTCGAGATTCGCCGGCAATTGCTGCGCCACCGCCGGCACCGCGAACAGAAGCGCGGCAAGAACTGCGAGAATTCGGATCATGACAACTCCGGATCAGATGAGAGGAAGCGCCGTTATCAGGCGAATTTTGCCTTGAGCTGTGCCGCGACCTGCGGCGGTACGAAGGCCGAGACGTCTCCGCCCATGCCGGCGATCTGGCGCACCAAAGTGGCGGTGATCGGGCGGACCATCGGAGAGGCCGGCAGGAAGACCGTATGCACCTCCGGCGCCATGGCCTCGTTCATGCCGGCGAGCTGCATCTCGTAATCGAGGTCGCTGCCGTCGCGCAGGCCCCGAATCATGATGGTCGCGCCGTGCTTGCGCGCCGCGGTCACCGAGAGATCGTCAAACGTGGTGGCCTCGAGAACGCAGCCGGCCTGGGCTGCCACCGGCCCGCAGACGTCATCGAGCATCTTCAGCCGCTCCTCGGTCGAGAACAGAGGCTTCTTGCCGGGGTGGACCCCGATCGCGACAACCAGCCTGTCGCACAGCGAGACGCTGTGCCGGACCACGTCCAGATGGCCGTTGGTGATGGGGTCGAAGGAACCTGGGTAGAAGGCAATACGCGGCATGGCCCCGTCCTACCGCGCCCGGCCCGGCCCGGCAAGCCGGGCTGGTTCCCTGCCCGTTTCCCCGAAATGTCCTGCCGGCGTGTCGGCGAGGACCGGATTGTTTCGTCCTGAGGGTGGCCACGAAACAAGGCGAGCACGAACGAAACCATTTCCCGCGTCCGCGAAGACGTCCGGAAACTGGCCATGGTTACTAATCCAGCCAACGAATGACGGGCCGCACAGGAGGCGCTGGCGGCCGCATCAGAGGGGACCGTCAATGATCAAGGCTCTTTCAGCGATCGCGATCGCTGCGTGTGTTGCCGCAGCCCTTACCCTCCTGCCCGGCTTTGCCCCGACGGTCGAAGCCAGCGTGCCGCAGCCGCTCGCCAAGGCCGACCGGCTCGACATCCGCACCATCGGCAAGGATTGCTCGCAGCAGGCCTGGCCGAACTTCGAGGCCTCGTGCCTGCGGCGTGCCGGCACCAAGACCAATGTCCGTGAGGCACGCCTCGTGACCGCCGATCGCACCCCGTAGCCGGATCTGTCAGCTTCACGTCAGGTAAGCTCCAACAGAGATTCCAAGAGACCCCCTAAAACAAAACGCGATGGCTATTTGCGACGTCTCGTCGCAGACTGCGTGATACTCGCGCCCGTCGGAATGGCCCGCCGGGCGCGATTCCATCGGGGGGTCGCCGTTGTCCAGTACGCCCGCAGTCGTTTCCGGCCATCACCCTGATCCCCTGCCGCTTGCCATGACCATGGGCGCCCTTGGGGTGGTCTATGGCGATATCGGCACCAGCCCACTTTACGCCCTGAAAGAAGCCGCCAAGGCGGCCGCCCACGGTGGCACACTGACTCACGACGCTGTCCTGGGGGTTGCCTCTCTGATCCTCTGGGCGCTGCTGCTGATCATCTCGCTGAAATATGCGCTTTTGATCCTGCGCGCGGACAATCGCGGCGAAGGCGGCATCGTCGCGCTGCTGGCCTTGCTCCATGCCCGCAACGCCAAGCCCGGCTCCTGGCGCGCGCATCTGCTCGTCGTCGGCCTCGTCGGCGCGGCGCTGCTCTATGGCGACGGCGCGATCACGCCGGCGATCTCCGTGCTCAGCGCCATCGAAGGCCTCAAGGTCGACGCGCCATCGCTGGCGCCGGCGGTCGTGCCCATCACCGTCGCAATCCTGATCGGACTGTTCATGATGCAGAAGCAGGGTACCGGCTTCATCGGCCGCATCTTCGGCCCGGTGATGCTGGCCTGGTTCGTCGTGCTGGCCGCGCTCGGCATCCACGGCATCGTCAAGGCGCCGGCGGTGCTCGCAGCGCTCAGCCCGTTCTACGCCTTCAATTTCCTCATCCACCAGGACTTTCACATCTCGTTCGGAATCCTCGGCGCCGCCTTCCTCGCGGTGACCGGCGGCGAAGCCATGTATGCCGACATGGGGCATTTCGGCCGCTTGCCGATCCGCCTCGCCTGGTTCGCCATCTGCCTGCCGGCGCTGGTGCTGAACTATTTCGGCCAGGCTGCGCTCCTGATCACCGACCCCACGATGATCGAGAACCCGTTCTTCCAGCTCTGCCCCGACGCCCTCCACTATCCGCTGGTCGCCTTTTCCGCGGTCGCGACCGTGATCGCCTCGCAGGCGATCATCGCCGGCGTGTTCTCGCTGACCCAGCAGTCGATCCAGCTCGGCTTCCTGCCCCGCATGCAGATCCGCCACACCACCAGCCAGGCGATCGGCCAGATCTACGTGCCTCTGGTGAACTGGCTGCTCGCCGCCGCAACACTGGGGGCCGTGCTGAGTTTCGGCACCTCCGATGCGCTCGCCGGCGCCTACGGCATCGCGGTGTCGCTCTTGATGGCGATCACCACGCTGCTCGCCGCGCTGGTGGCGATCCAGTGGGGCTACTCACCGTGGCTCGTGGTCGCCGTCAACGGCGCCTTCTTCGTGATCGACGTGATCTTCTTCTCGGCCAATTCGGTCAAGCTGTTCGAGGGCGGCTGGTTTCCGTTGCTGCTCGCCGGCCTCGTCGCCTTCCTGATGCTGACCTGGCGCGCCGGCGTGAAGCTGGTGGAGGCCGCGCGCGCGAAGCTGCGCCAGCCCGAGGAGGACCTGATCGAGACCGCGGTGAACAAATGCAGCGCGAGGCTCCCCGGGACCGCCGTGTTCCTGGCCTCCGCGCCGCGCGGCGTGCCGCTGGCGCTGACCCAGTTCGTCAAGCACAACCGCGTGCTGCACGAACGCGTGCTGCTGGTCACCGTGCTGATCGAGGAATCCCCGCACATCCCCGACGACGACCGCGCCGAGGTGCTCGACATCATTCCCGGAATCACCCGCGTGATCCTGCATTACGGATTCATGCAGAACCCGACGATCTATGAGGGACTGAAGCTCGTCTGCCGCCAGGGCAAGCTGCACGGCATCGACCTCTCCGACATCACCTATTTTGTCGGCCGCGAGACCATCATCCCGCGCGAGGATGTTCCGGGCATGTGGGTCTGGCGCGAAGGCGTGTTCGCCTTCCTCCAGCGCAACGCCGAACGCTCCGCCGCGTTCTTCGGCGTGCCGACCAAGCAGGTGGTGGAGTTCGGGACTGAGCTGGAGATTTAACGCGAATGCGTAGCCCGGATGGAGCGAAGCGCAATCCGGGTCCTTCCTGCAACAGGCGACGTCCCGGATTTCGCTTCGCTCCATCCGGGCTACACGTCACTCCCCATTCGCCCCGTTGCCGCTCTCGGCCTCTTCCGTGATGTGTTCGACCGAGACAACGTGCTCGTCCTCGGCGGTGTCGAACACGATCACGCCCTGGGTCGATCTTCCGGCGATGCGGATGCCTTCGACGGGGCAGCGGATCAGCTGGCCCTTGTCGGTGACCAGCATGATTTGATCGGCCTCCTCCACGGGGAAGGACGCCACGAGGTTGCCGTTGCGGTTATTGACGCTCATGGCGACGATGCCTTTGCCGCCGCGGCCCGTGGTGCGGTACTCGTAGGACGAGGTCCGCTTGCCATAGCCGTTGACGGAGACGGTCAGCACGACCTGCTCGGCCGCCGACATCTCGACATAGCGCTCCTGGGCGAGCTGGAAGCTGCCGGAGGTCTCCTCGGCCTCGGCATCAGCCTGAGCCTCCTCCGTCGCGGCTTCGCCGGCGACCGCACGGCGCATCTTCAAATAGGCCGAGCGCTCGTCCGAGGTGGTCTCGACATGGCGCAGGATCGCCAGCGAGATCACCTTGTCGCCCTCGCCGAGCGCGATGCCGCGCACGCCCATCGAGGTGCGCCCGGTGAACACGCGCACGTCAGGGACCGGGAAGCGAATGCACTGGCCGCCGGCGGCAGTCAGCAGCACGTCGTCGCGCTCGGTGCAGATCTGGACGTCGACGATCGCTTCGCCGTCGTCGAGCTTCATGGCGATGATGCCGGAGCGGCGGACGTCGACGAAATCGGACAGCTTGTTGCGCCGGACGTTGCCGCCTGTCGTGGCGAACATCACGTCGAGATTGCCCCAGGTCGATTCATCCTCGGGCAGCGGCATGATGGTGGTGATGCGCTCACCCTGCTCCAGCGGCAGGATGTTGATCAGCGCCTTGCCGCGCGCATTCGGCGCGGCCATCGGCAGCCGCCAGACCTTCTCCTTGTAGACCTGGCCGCGTGAGGAGAAGAACAGTACCGGCGTGTGAGTGGAGGCCACGAACAGGCGCGAGACGAAATCCTCGTCTCGGGTCTGCATGCCGGCGCGGCCCTTGCCGCCGCGGCGCTGCGCCCGATAGGCCGACAGCGGCACGCGCTTGACATAACCTGCGTGGGAGACGGTAACGACCATGTCCTCGCGCTGGATCAGGTCCTCGTCCTCGACCTCGCCTTCCTGCTCCATGATCACGGTGCGGCGCGGGGTGGCGAACTCGGCCTTCACCTCGGCGAGCTCGGTCTTGATGATGTCGAGGATCCGGGCGCGCGAACGCAGGATCTCGAGATAGTCGCCGATCTCGCCGGCGAGTTTTGCGAGCTCCTCGCCGATCTCGTCGCGGCCGAGCGCGGTAAGGCGCGCCAGGCGCAGTTCCAGGATAGCCTTGGCCTGATCCAGCGACAGGCGGATCGTGCCGTCCTCGTTGATGCGGTGGCGCGGATCGTCGATCAGCGTGATGATGTCCTCGACGTCGCGCGCAGGCCAGTTCCGCGTCATCAGGGTGTCGCGCGCAGCCGCCGGCGTCGGCGAGGTGCGGATCACCTTGATGATCTCGTCGATGTTGGCGACCGCAATGGCAAGGCCGACCTGCTCATGCGCGCGCTCGCGCGCCTTGCGCAGCTTGTACTTGGTCCGGCGGGTGACGACCTGCTCGCGGAAGCCGACGAAGATCGTCAGCATATCCTTCAGGTTCATCGTCTGCGGGCGGCCGGAATCGAGCGCGACGGCGTTGACGCCGAAACTGGTCTGGAGCGGCGTGAACTTGTAGAGCTGGTTCAGCACCACGTCGGGCACGGCGTCGCGCTTGAGCTCGACGACGACGCGATAGCCCTCGCGGTCGGACTCGTCGCGCAGGTCGGAGATGCCCTCGATCTTCTTTTCCTTGTAGAGCTCGGCGATGCGTTCGACCATCGTCGCCTTGTTCACCTGATACGGAATCTCGGTGATGACGATCGCCTCGCGCTCCTTGCGGATCGTCTCGAACGCAACCTTGCCGCGCATCACGATGGAGCCACGGCCGAGATGGTAGGCGCTACGGATGCCCTGGCGGCCCAGGATGATGCCGCCGGTCGGGAAATCCGGGCCCGGGATGATGTTGTTGAGCTCGTCGATGGTCAGCGACGGATTGTCGATCAACGCCAGACAGGCGTCGATGACCTCGCCGAGATTGTGCGGCGGGATGTTGGTGGCCATGCCGACGGCAATGCCGCCGGCGCCGTTGACGAGCAGGTTCGGAAACCGCGCCGGCAGAACCACCGGCTCCTTGGTCGAACCGTCGTAGTTGTCCTGGAAGTCGACGGTTTCGTTGTCGATGTCGTCGAGCAGCTTCAGCGCGATCTTGGTCAGGCGCGACTCGGTGTAGCGCATCGCCGCCGGCGGGTCGCCGTCGACCGAGCCGAAATTACCCTGACCGTCCACCAGCAGTTCGCGCATCGAGAAGGGCTGCGCCATGCGCACCAGCGCGTCGTAGATCGCCTGGTCGCCATGCGGGTGGTATTGGCCCATGACGTCGCCGACGATACCGGCCGACTTCTTGTGCTTCTTGTCGGGCGTGTAGCCTTCCTCGTTCATCGAGAACAGGATGCGGCGATGCACCGGCTTCAGGCCGTCGCGCGCATCGGGCAGCGCGCGCGACACGATCACGCTCATGGCGTAATCGAGGTAGGACTTCTTCATCTCGTCGAGGATGGAGACGGGGCGAATGTCCGAGGGTTGCGCCGGCTGGTCGCCGGGCTTGTTGTCGTCGTCAGCCAAGGGGAAATCCGGTGAGGTTTTGTCTGGGAATCATATAGCGCATCGGGGCCCCGATAACCACCCTCGCAAGGGGCCAGTAAAGCGCTTTTTCCGACTGTTTTTCCAGAGACTTAGGGCCTCGGTCACGGCACCTCGGAGAGCCCTGGAAATGGCGTCGCGGAACCGCCTGTAACGCCCGCAGGACTTGACCGCCAACCTCCCCGACAGCTCATTCGCCGGCTGCCAAAAACTGCCGGGTGCCGTCGCACCGATCGCAGGCCGATTTGAGTTCAAGCCGAACATGAAGCGGGCCCGGAAAATCCGAGCCCGCGCCGTCGATTAGTGGGAACTGCTGACACCGCACACCAGGCGCCGCCCAATTGGTCAGCGCGTTCCGGGTCGTGCGATCCGCGATCTCAGAACGGGATGTCGTCGTCCATGTCGCTGTTGCGGCCACCGCCGCCGGCGGCAACGGGACGGCGCGGCGCGCTGCTGACAGGACCGGAGGAGCCGAAATCGCCACCCGGCTCCTCGCCGAAGCTGCCGCCACCGCCGCCGCGACCGTCGAGCATCGTGAGGGTCGAGTTGAAGCCCTGGAGCACGACTTCGGTGGAGTACTTCTCGACGCCGCTCTGGTCGGTCCATTTGCGGGTCTGGAGCGCGCCCTCGACGTAAACCTTGGCGCCCTTCTTCAGATACTGCTCGGCGACCTTGGCGAGGCCTTCATTGAAGATCACGACGCGGTGCCATTCGGTCTTCTCCTTGCGCTCGCCGGTCGCCTTGTCGCGCCACGTCTCCGAGGTGGCGACGCTCAAATTCGCGATCGGCCGCCCGTCCTGGGTCCGGCGGATTTCCGGATCCTTGCCGAGATTTCCGACCAGAATGACCTTGTTGACGCTTCCCGCCATCGCCGCTCTCCACTCCAAATGCCACTGAAATTCATAAAGGCCGAGCCCGCTCCGCGCGATCCCCTGCGACCTGTCGAGGCGACCCTATACGCTTGCGGACGCCGATCAGCCCGTCACCCCTCAGGTTATCCCCACATATAGCATCGACTGAAGGCTTGTTCCAGATTTGTTCCGGCACAACTCAAGGGCGAGTGTGACAACGCCATGTCGATCGCGTGACGCTGGCAATGATGGAACTGGCGGAAACCTCCTCTGGTTCCAGCATCGGGAAAAGCGCTTAACATTCATCAAGTTGCAAGCCATTGAGTTAGCCCGCGAGTGTTGCATTTGGGAGACGGACTCCGCCATTCCATTGGGCTACGGTCTGCTTGGAATTGATTCATATGGACGTCGCGCCTGAGTAACCACTTCGGGGATTTTCAAGAAGCGGACGAAACTGGGGAGACTGCAATGAATAAGATTTTGATTGGTGCAATCGGTGTGGTTGCGTTGAGCCTGTCGGCTCCCGCAAATGCGGCGGATCTTGCTGCGCGTCCCTACACCAAGGCTCCGGCGCCGATGATCGCCGCGATCTACGACTGGAGCGGCTTCTACGTCGGCATCAACGGCGGCGGCGGTTCGAGCCACAAGTGCTGGGACTTCATCTCGCCGACCCTCGGCGTTAACGTCGCCGATGGGTGCCACAACGCGGTTGGCGGCACGGTCGGTGGTCAGTTCGGCTATCGCTGGCAGTCGGCCAACTGGGTGTTCGGCCTTGAAGGCCAGGGCAACTGGGCCGATTTCTCGGGCGACAACATCGGCACGTTCAACACCCTCCTCCGCAATCGCTCCAAGATCGAAGCCTTCGGCTTGTTCACCGGCCAGGTCGGCTATGCCTGGAACAACGTGCTGTTCTACGTGAAGGGCGGCGGCGCGGTTGTCGCCGATCGCTACCGTGGCTACGACGTCGTGACTGGCCTCGAATTCGACCGGGCTAGCGAGACCCGTTGGGGCGGCACCGTAGGTGCAGGCGTCGAATTCGGATTTGCGCCGAACTGGTCGCTCGGCATCGAGTACGATCACATCTTCCTCGGCAATCGCAACCTCACCTTCACGGGGTCCGGCAACTTCATCAACGCTCCGATCGGCGCTGTCACGCGCTCCGAGCGCATCAGCCAGGACGTCGACATCGGCCTCGTCCGGGTGAACTATCGCTGGGGTGGCCCGGTGATCGCGAAATACTGATATCTCTCTGATATCGCTGATAGATCAAAGGCCGGCCTCGCGCCGGCCTTTTTGCTGGGACGCGAGCCGTTCAACGATCTGTCAGTAATGGTGACGTTTTTGCAATTATTGTGACTTTTGAGAGACACAACTTCCGGCTTTGTTGGTGTAAGCACGCGGCCAGTTGGACCACAGCGTCCGCTGCCCTTCCAACGCACGGAAGGCAACAACAGAAACTGGGACTGGGATTAAAGTCGAAATGAAAAAGGTTTTGTTGGCTTCGGCCTGTTTGTTCGCTCTCGCCGCTCCGGCCTCGGCCGCCGATCTTGCAGCGCGCCCCTATACCAAGGCGCCCGTGGCTGTGGCTTCGGTCTACAACTGGACCGGCTTCTATCTCGGTATCGTCGGTGGCGGCGCCTGGGAAAACGGTTCCGGCGACCCGAAGATGAAGGGTGGCTTCGTCGGTGGCACCGCCGGCTACAACTGGCAGACCGGCAACGTCGTGTTCGGCATCGAGGCCGATGGCTCCTGGGCTGATGTCAGCGCCTCGGCGACCGGCGCCACCGTTGTCCCCGGATTCGGTGTTGCAACCGCGACCGCGAGCTCGAAGACCGACGCGATGGGCACCGTGCGTGGCCGCATCGGCTGGGCCGTCAACAACGTCCTGTTCTACGGCACCGGCGGCTACGCCTGGATCGACAACAAGATCACCCTCTCCGCGCTCGGCGTGTCCGTGTCGGACAGCAAGTTCCACTCGGGCTGGACCGTCGGTGCGGGCGTCGAAGCGTTCTTCGCGCCGCAGTGGTCGGTCAAGGGCGAGTATCTCTATCGCAGCCTCGGCGGCGAGACGTACTTCTCCGGCGCCCTGCCCACCGGCACGCTCAACTTCCACACCGTGCAGGTCGGCGTCAACTATCACTTCGGCGGCCCGGTGGTGGCCAAGTACTGAGCAAAGTACTGAGCTTCGTCTCCGACGCCATAGCGTTACGAAAGGCCGGCCTTGCGCCGGCCTTTTTGTTGTTTTCTCGCGTAGCAATATACGCCAGCCCGCCATTAGCGTTTTCGGCGAGATGTGGCGCCCTGGTGACACAACCTTTGGCTTCAATGGTGTAGAGTAATAGCATCAGTTGGGTCGTAGGGTCCGCTGCTCTTCCTCGCGGAAGGCAACAAAGAGAGACGGAACTGGGGAATCAGATGAAAAAGATCTTGCTGGCTTCGGCCAGTCTGTTCGCACTCAGCGCGTTGACACCGGCCTCGGCGGCCGATCTTGCGGCCCGTCCATACACCAAGGCGCCGGTGGCCGTGGCTTCGGTCTACAACTGGAGCGGTTTCTACCTCGGCGCCAACGCCGGCGGTGGTTCGAGCCACAATTGCTGGGATCTTACCGGTGTCGGCCTCGTCGCTGTCGCCCCGGCAGTGGCCGAGGGTTGTCACAATGCGACCGGCGCAATCGTCGGTGGTCAGATCGGTTATCGCTGGCAGTCCGCCAACTGGGTGTTCGGCCTCGAAGCTCAGGGCGACTGGGCTGATCTGAAGGGTTCGAACACAAGCTCCCCGGCCGCGCTCTTCCCGCTGGTGAACAACACCAAGATCGACGCCATTGGCCTCTTCACCGGCCAGGTCGGCTATGCCTGGAACAACGTGCTCTGGTACGTGAAGGGCGGCGCTGCCGTCACTCACAACAAGTACAGCGGCACTTTTGCGGGCGTCACGCTCGACAACGCGAACGAAACGCGTTGGGGTGGCTCCGTCGGCACCGGCATCGAATTCGGCTTCGCCCCGAACTGGTCGGTCGGCGTCGAATACAACCACCTGTTCATGGGCAGGCACAACGAGACCTTCACCTTCCTCGGCGTGACCACCCGCAGCGACAGCATCAAGCAGGACGTGGACATGGCGACGGTTCGCCTCAACTACACCTTCGGCGGCCCTGTCGTCGCGAGGTACTAAGCGAAGTACTGAGCTTCGCCTCCAACGCCATCGCGTTACGAAAGGCCGGCCTCGCGCCCGGCCTTTTTGTTTTCGCGCCAGGAAGCACCGATGCGTCATGGAGTCGTGGGATGTGGATTGCGTCCCGCGAATTGGCTCGGTGAGTTGGGGACGTGACATGAAGACATGGGCGCTGGCCGCGGTCAGCTTGTTGGCAATTGGCGCAGCCGCGCCCGCTGCTGCCGCCGATCTGCCGCTCTATTCCAAGGTGCCGGTGGCGCCCGTCCCCGTCCCCGTCTACGACTGGAGCGGCGTCTATGTCGGCATCAACGGCGGTGGCGGCTGGGCGCATGCCTGCTGGGGCGTGACCAACGCGTTGGGAGCGGTGGTCGATCCCGCGGTCGGCGAAGGCTGTCACAATGCCGGCGGCGGCACGGTCGGCGGACAGATCGGCTATCGCTGGCAGAAATCGCGCTGGGTGTTCGGCATCGAGGGCCAGGGCAACTGGGCCGACTTCAAGGGCAGCAATGTCAGCGTGGCGCTGGCCCCCCTCACCAATCAGACCAAGATCGACAGCTTCGGCCTGTTCACCGGCCAGATGGGCTACGCCGTCAACAGCCTGCTGTTCTACGGCAAGGCCGGTGCGGCCGTGGCACACGACAAATACGACACCTTCTTTCCGGGGGTGCCGGCGCTGGCCTTCAACAGCGTCAACCAGACCCGCTGGGGCTACACCATCGGCATCGGCGTCGAGTACGGTTTTGCCGAAAACTGGTCGGTCGGCGGCGAGTACAACCACGTGTTCCTCGGCCATCACAGCGCCGATTTCGCCACCCTGTCCGGCGGGCTGCTCGCGCGCACCGACCGGATCGGCCAGGACATCGACATGGGGCTGATCCGCGTCAACTACCGCTGGGGCGGCCCGGTCGTCGTCAAATACTGATCTCCGATTCCCAAGGGACTCCTCCAAGGTCCTGCTCAAGCGCGGATTCCCCAAGATCCGCTTCCAACTGCGAACGAAGGGCCGGCCTCGTGCCGGCCCTTCGCTTGTTCCGGACGCCGACCGCTACTGCCAAATGCCGCCAGCGCACCAACAATCCGTTGACGATTCGCAATGCGCACTGGAAATCCGTCGCCGTTCTTCCTACGTTCGCACGCATACCCATCGGCGCCGATCCCGGTTCCGGGCGAAGCGCGCCTCTTCCATTGGCGCGATCGTGCGTCTTTGGGATTCCCAGGGGATTAGCGGGATGGACGAAGTGATCAAGGCGAAGCGCCAACAACAGAACGCGGGCTCCAGCCTGCGCGCAATTACGATCCGTGGCGCGCGCGAGCACAACCTCAAGAACATCGACGTCGAGATTCCCCGCGACAAGCTCGTGGTGTTCACCGGCCTCTCCGGCTCCGGCAAATCCTCGCTCGCCTTCGACACCATCTATGCCGAGGGCCAGCGCCGCTACGTCGAATCGCTGTCGGCCTATGCCCGGCAATTCCTCGAGATGATGCAGAAGCCGGACGTCGACCAGATCGACGGCCTGTCGCCGGCGATCTCGATCGAGCAGAAGACGACCTCGAAGAACCCGCGCTCTACCGTCGGCACGGTGACAGAGATCTACGATTACATGCGCCTGCTCTGGGCGCGCGTCGGCGTGCCCTATTCGCCGGCCACCGGCCTGCCAATCGAGAGCCAGACCGTCTCGCAGATGGTCGACCGCGTGCTGGCGCTGCCCGAGGGCACGCGCCTCTATCTGCTCGCCCCCGTCGTGCGCGGCCGCAAGGGCGAGTACCGCAAAGAGCTCGCCGAATGGCTCAAGAAGGGCTTTCAGCGCGTCAAGATCGACGGCACCTTCCATGAGCTTGCGGAGGCGCCGACGCTCGACAAGAAATTCCCCCATGACATCGACGTCGTCGTCGACCGCATCGTGGTGCGCGCCGATATCGGCCAGCGCCTCGCCGAGAGCTTTGAGACCGCGCTGAAGCTCGCCGAGGGCCTCGCCGTCGTCGAGTTCGCCGACGCGCCGGCGGCGGCGCCCACTGAGGAGAAAAAGAAGACCGCGAAGATCCACGACAAGAGCGGGCCCGAGCGCATCCTGTTCTCGGAGAAGTTCGCCTGCCCGGTCTCCGGCTTCACCATCCCCGAGATCGAGCCGCGCCTATTCTCCTTCAACAATCCCTATGGCGCCTGCCCCGCCTGCGGTGGTCTCGGCGTCGAGCAGCATGTCGACGAGGACCTCGTCATCCCCGAGAAGGACCTGACGCTGCGCAAGGGCGCGATCGCGCCCTGGGCCAAGTCCTCGTCGCCCTACTACGTGCAGACGCTGACCGCGCTCGGCAAGCACTACAAGTTCACGCTCGACACCAAGTGGAAGGATCTGCCGAAGAAGACGAGAGACGCGATCCTCTACGGCTCCGGCGAGGACGAGATCAAGTTCTCCTACGAGGACGGGGTGCGCTCCTACGACACCAAGAAGCCGTTCGAGGGCGTCATCACCAACATCAACCGCCGCTACCGCGAGACCGAGAGCGAGTGGGCGCGCGAGGAGCTGGCAAAGTATTTCCACGACGTGCCCTGCGAGGCGTGCCGCGGGTTTCGGCTCAAGCCCGAGGCGCTCTGCGTCAAGGTCGGCGGCAAGCATATCGGCGAGATCTCGGAGCTGTCGGTCAAGGGCGCCGGCGCGTGGTTCGAGACCGTGCCGGAGGCGCTGAACGCGCAGCAGAACGAGATCGCCGGCCGCATCCTCAAGGAGATCCGCGAGCGCCTTACCTTCCTGCTCGATGTCGGCCTCAACTATCTCACGCTGTCCCGCTCCTCGGGCACGCTGTCCGGCGGCGAGAGCCAGCGCATCCGCCTGGCCTCACAGATCGGCTCGGGGCTGACGGGCGTGCTCTACGTGCTGGACGAGCCCTCGATCGGCCTGCACCAGCGCGACAACGCCCGCCTGCTCGACACGCTGAAGAGACTGCGCGACCTCGGCAACACCGTGGTGGTGGTCGAGCATGACGAGGATGCCATCCGCCTCGCCGACTACGTGCTCGACATCGGCCCCGGCGCCGGCATGCATGGCGGCAACATCGTCGCCGAAGGCACGCCCGCCGAGATCATGCGCAACCCGAAATCGCTGACCGGCAAGTACCTGACCGGCGAGCTCGAGGTCGAGGTGCCGGAGCGGCGCCCGCCGAACCATCGCCGCACCATCAAGGTGGTCAACGCGCGCGGCAATAACCTCAAGAACGTCACGGCGGAGATTCCGCTCGGCCTGTTCACCTGCGTCACCGGCGTCTCCGGCGGCGGCAAGTCGACGCTGCTGATCGACACGCTGTACCGTGCCATCGCCCGCAAGCTGAACAATGCCAGCGAGGGCGCCGCCCCGCACGACCGCATCGAGGGCCTCGAGCACATCGACAAGATCATCGACATCGACCAGTCGCCGATCGGCCGCACCCCGCGCTCCAACCCCGCGACCTACACCGGCGCCTTCACGCCGATCCGCGAATGGTTCGCCGGCCTGCCCGAGGCCAAGGCGCGCGGCTACGAACCCGGCCGCTTCTCCTTCAACGTCAAGGGCGGCCGCTGCGAGGCGTGCCAGGGCGACGGCGTCATCAAGATCGAGATGCACTTCCTGCCCGACGTCTACGTCACCTGCGACGTCTGCAAGGGCAAGCGCTACAACCGCGAGACGCTGGAGGTCCTGTTCAAGGGCAAGAGCATCGCCGACGTGCTCGACATGACCGTCGAGGAGGCCGCCGAGTTCTTCAAGGCGGTGCCACGCGTGCGCGAGACCTTCCAGACCCTGCACCGGGTCGGCCTCGACTACATCCATGTCGGCCAGCAGGCCACGACGCTCTCCGGCGGCGAAGCCCAGCGCGTCAAGCTGGCAAAAGAGCTGTCCAAGCGCGCCACCGGCCGCACGCTCTACATCCTGGACGAGCCGACCACCGGCCTGCACTTCCATGACGTCAAGAAGCTGCTTGAAGTGCTGCACGAGCTGGTCGCGCAGGGCAACACGGTCGTCGTCATCGAGCACAATCTCGAAGTCATCAAGACCGCCGACTGGGTCATCGACCTCGGCCCCGAAGGCGGCGACGGCGGCGGCGAGATCGTCGCCTGGGGCCCGCCGGAAGACATCGCGAAGGCGCCGCGGAGCTATACGGGCAAGTTTCTGGAGCCGGTGCTGAAGAAGGCGCGGAAGCCGAAGCGCGGGAGGACGAGCGAGGCGGCGGAGTAGGTTGCACGCGCCGACGCACAGGTCTGAGGGAGAATGAGCCTTCTGCCGGACTTGTGCAAACCTATCGTGCGTTCGCCCACAACAATGCCTGGGCAAACCATCGCCTGCTCACTGCTTGCGCTGCTCTGCCTCAGGCTGATTTCGAAGCCGAGCGAACCGGGTTCTTTCCGAGCCTGCAGCGCACGCTGAACCACATCCATGTCATTGACCTCTTCTATGTCGATGCGCTGGAGGGCGGATGGTTGGGCCCGGCGGCCTGGAAGAACGAGGTGCCGCACCCTTCCCTTGCCGCGCTTAAGCCGGCGCAAGCCGCGGTCGACAAGCGCTTGATTGCTGTCTGCGATGCATTGACACCCGAGATTCTCGACGGCGTTGTGCGGGTCAACCGCGACACGGCCGTGCAAACCGAACGACGCGACCGGTTGCTCATGCATCTCTTCCAACATCAGATTCATCATCGCGGACAGGCACATGCCATGCTGTCCGATACGAGCGTCGCACCGCCTCAGCTCGACGAATTTCTTCGCGGAGGGAGAGGCACCGCTCAGGGCCGCCGAATTCGACGATCTCGGATGGACCGAAGCGACCGTGTGGAAATCCTAGCCACCCCACTCCGTTCAGGTCAGAAACTCCGGCGGGACATGGTCAGTCAACCATACTCCGTTGTCCGCACGATAGAACTTGAGCCCCTTCGCGTGCATGCCACCGGCATCGACCTTGAAGATGTTGACCCAGCCCTCAGGACCGAGTGTCAAGCCGATTTCGTCGGGTTTGTGCCTCAACACGAAACTCAAGAATTTGCTCAGTTGAATCTGATCGACCGGCATCTTGTGCGCTCCTGTTTTTCTCTTGTACATCCGGCTTCGAAAATCGACTAGGCCTTCCCTTCACATGCCCTACTCCCTCGCCATCTTCGATCTCGACGGCACCCTCGCCGACAGCTTTCCGTGGTTCCTGCGCACCATCAACGATGTCGCGGATCGCTTCAATTTTCGGCGCGTCGCGAATGAGGACATCGAGGAGCTGCGGCATGCGTCGAGCCGCGAGATCCTCTCCCGGCTCGAGGTGCCCTTGTGGAAGCTGCCGGCGATCGCGCGGCATGCGCGGCGGTTGAAGGCGGAGGCGGCGGCCGAGATTGCGCTGTTTGCGGGCGTCGAGGCGATGCTGCGGACGCTGACTGAGAACGGCGTGCAGCTCGCGCTGGTGACCTCCGACAGCGAGACCAATGCGCGCGAGAAGCTTGGACCGGCCGCCGCGCTGTTCGCGCATTTCGACTGCGCCGCGTCGCTGTTCGGCAAGCCCGCGAAATTCCGCCGGGTCATCCGCCGTGCCGGTGTGGAGCCTGCGCAAGTGATTGCGATCGGCGACGAGGCCCGTGACATCGAGGCGGCACGGGCCGTCGGCATTGCCTGCGGTGCGGTGTGCTGGGGCTATGCGGCGCCGGCGGCGCTGCGGGCGCTGGGGCCGGACCACGTGTTTGAGCGGATGGATGAGATTTCGTCGACGCTGTGTCCCGGTGCCGTAGCCCGGATGAGCGAAGCGACATCCGGGAATGTCGGCGAATGAGGACGGCTCTGTCCCGCATGTCGCTTCCGCCTTCGCTCTCCGAGCTACGGCGGACGGGTCGCTCATGCGGGCTACCGCCCCTACTCTGTCCTGCGCAAGAATACTCCGAACGCGCGGGGGCCGTCGCCGGTCTTGATCTCGCCGATCACCTTCAGCTCGGTGGCATCGATGATATCGAGCGTGTTGCTTTCCCAGCAGGCGACGACGATGCGCTTGCCGTCGGCGGTTGCATTGATGCCCTCGGGATAGTCGCCGACATTGATGCGCTTCACCGGCTTCAGCGTCGACAGATCGAACACGCTGACCGTGCCGCCATATTGATCCGTGACGAAGCCGCGCCCCTGCGTCAGCGCCACGGCATAGGGCCGCATCCCGACCGGCACACGGCCGATCTCGCGTCCCTCGGCGATGTCGATCACGGAGACGTCGTCGGAGCCGACATTGGCGGTGTAGGCGCGCCTGCCCTCGGCATCGATGGTGACGCCGAACGGACGCGTGCCGACCTTGATCATTGCTTTGCGCTGGCGCGTCGCAGTGTCCACCACCGAGACGCTGTCGTCGTCGCGGTCCGCCGAGAGCAGCAGCTTGCCGTCCGGCGTCACCGCGAGGCCCGAGGGCGAGGCGCCGACCGCGATGCTGGCTGTGACGCTGCGGCTCGCCGCATCTATCACCCGCACTGCGGCGGCATACCAGTCGGCGACATAGACGGTGCGGCCATCGGGTGCGACGGCTATGCCGAGCGGCCCGCCGCCGACCTCGATCCGCCCCGCAACCTGGCGTGTTGCCGCGTCCACCACCGTCACCGCCTTGGCGTCGGGGCTCGTCACATAGGCAAAGCGCCCGTCCGCGCTGACGGCCACGCCCGCCGGCTTGCCGCCGATCGGGATGGTCGCAACGCCGCGCGCACCAGCGAGGTCCACGACCATCAGATCGTCGCTGAGCTGGTTGGTGACGAACGCCTCTTCGGCGGATGCGCGCGGGAGACCGGCACCGCCAAGGCTGGCACTGCAAAGGCTGGCGGCAAAGGCCGCCAGAACCAGCGCTCGCACGATCAGCTTCCGCTCTCGATCTTCTTCTTGAGCGCCTCGAGCCCGGCCTTGTACAGCCCGCTCACCGCCTTCATCGCGGCTTCGTCGCTCAGCTCCGGCGGCGGATCGTTGTTGGGATAGCCACGATAGAACGCGCCGGCCCATTCCAGTTTCGCCTTGCCATCAGGCGCGGGCGACACCGTCAAGGTCGAGGAATAATTGGTCACCGGCAGCACCTTCACGTCGACCTTGGTGATCCGGTACGAATAGCTCAGCATCTCGGGCTCGTATTTGTACAGCTCCTCCTCGACCGTCGGGCCGCCCGTCAGGGTCAGCGTTCGCGTCGCGCCGATCTCGTTGCCCTTCGCGCCCTCGGTCTTGGTGACCGGCGGGAGCCAGCTCATGTCCTGGAAATTGCCGATCGCGGCCCACACCTTGGCCGGCTGCGCGCTGATCTCGATGGATTCCCGCACCTTCTGCCGGGTCGGCCCGTGGGCCCAGGCCGGTGCAAAAGCCGTCATCAAGGCCGTCCCCGCCACCGCCAGCGCCGCCACCCCGGCGAGCGCCGTTCCGATCGTCATCCTCATACCGTTTCCTCACTCTTGATTCCGCGCGACTTGAGGCGCGCTGGGACCATCGTAGCGCATTTTTGGACCGTGGGGCGACCGGTTCGTGGCGCGGCTGTGGCGGTGGTGCCCCCCGCATCCACACCATCCGTTGCGGCACCCGACGGGCAAAACACACGAGACCAGGGTAGGTCAACACCTGCAGCAAAGCTCGGGCACGATGTGCCGCGGGGAGGTGAAATCGCGCGTGCCATTCAGGTTGGAAGGCGAAGATGAATTCCGCTCTCGTGCCCCGGTCGCAGCGCAGCGCCCCTTCGGCGGTGCGCTGCCGAGCCGGGGCCTACGTCGCAGCATTGTCCCGTGTCGGTCATCCGGGTCAGGCTCTGCGCAACAACGCGGGCGCGTTGCAGCTTGTCCGGGACACACGAGTGGGAACGTCGCTGGCCGCCGCACCGTCATTGCGAGCGCAGGGAAGCAATCCAGACTGCCGCCGCGGAACGATTCTGGATTGCTTCGCTGCGCTCGCAATGACGACGGAGAGACCGAGTATCAGTCGCCAGCCTCAACTACTCCGCCAGCGTCGCCTCGACGAATCCGCGTGGATCAGCGCAAAACTCCCGCATCACCCGGTAATGATCGGTCTGCTCTACCGTTGTCGGCTCCAGGCCGTATTTGGCCAGCCGCAGCAGCCGCGCGTTGGGATAGGCCATCAGCATCGGCGAATGCGTCGCCATGATCACCTGGCAGATGCGGGAGTCTTCCATGCGCCGCAGCAGCTTCAAGAACTCGATCTGACGTGCCGGCGACAGCGCCGATTCCGGCTCGTCGAAGATGAAGATGCCCTGCCGCTGGCAACGCTCTTCGAAAAAGCGCAGGAAGCCTTCGCCGTGGGAATGCGACAGGAAATCGGGGCCGACCTGGCCGGCATCGCGCGCGGCCTTGTCCAGATATCGCGCCACCGAGAAGAAGCTCTCGGCACGAAAGAACCAGCCATTGGTGATCTTCGGCAGCCAGCTCGCGCGCAGCGCCCTGGAAAGTTGGCTGCCCATCTTCTCACGCGCTTCGGAATGATCGACCGGCATGTAGCCCTTCCCGCCGCCGGCATCGTCGTAGCCGGCGAGCGCAGCAATCCCCTCGAGGATCGTCGACTTCCCGGTGCCGTTCTCTCCGACGATGATCGTGATGGGGGTGTCGAAATTGAGCTCGAAATCATCCGGGAATATGGGCAGGCAAAACGGATAGACCTCGCGATCGTGAACTTTCGCCGGGTCGAGCCAGACCCGCCTCAGGTACGGCGCCGGCAGGTTGATCGTTCGACCGCTTCTTCGGCTCATGACCGGCTTCCAATCCATTCCGACCTATGCTTGATGGGAACATATCAGGAACACAACCCTCGCGAAAGCAGCATCTGGGAAACATACAGAAACAAACCCGATATGCGTCATTTCGACCCAAACTGAAACCTGAGATTGTGGTCCGGAATCGCCTTAGGAAACGTAGCTCTGAAACAGTTCGCTGGCATGAGGCCGGCCCCCACCTCGCGACCCCGCAATGATTGACGGACGTCCGGGACCTTAAAGCCGCGAGGAATGCGCGATGGTATCAACCTATTTCAGTTACAACTACATTACGCGCAATCTCAGGCAGTCCCTGACGCGGGTCGAACAGCAGCCGGACGTGGCGCGAGAGGCTGCCTATTACAGAGCCAACATCGGCAAGGTGAAGACCGTCGACGATTTCATGAAGGATTATCGCCTGTATCATTATGCGATGAAGGCCTATGGTCTGGAAGACATGGCCTACGCCAAGGCCTTCATGAAAAAGGTGCTGGAGAGCGACATCAACGACTCCAAGAGCTTCGTCAACAAGCTGGTGGACAAGCGCTACCGGGAGTTTGCGGCGGCATTCTCCTTCAACGGCACTGCAACGCCAGTGGCGCAATCGGACAACCAGACCGACGAGATGATCGGTCTCTATACGGCGACCAAGAAGAGCCAGGTCGATGCGCTCGCCAGCGACTCGAGTTATTATAGCGCCCAGATCGGCAGCATCAGCAGTGCAGACCAGATCCTGAACAACGACCGCCTTCGCAATTATGTCTATTCGGCATACGGGATCGATCAAAACAAGTGGCCGCCTGCTACGATAAGTCAGGTCCTGCGCAGCGATCCATCCGATCTAAACAGCTACGTCAACACCACCTTCGCTTCGCAGTTGAGCGGCCTGAATGCCCAGCTTGCTCAAGCCAAATCAGATGCCAGCGCTGCCAATACGAACATCGCCAATTACACGGCTCAACTCTCGCAACCGGGCGCCAACGTGCCCCAGTTGCAAGTCCAGATCCTGGTCGAGAAGCATCATTTGGAGACGTATAACAACAGCATCTCCAGCCTGAACGACCAGATTACGGAGATCGGTGGATTTGTCGATCTGGCCGGCGCGTTCGAGTTCTTGCCCGATGGGTCGCTTCCGGCCGGCGTACCTGCGCAGACTGCCGCGAATATTGCGCTCACGAAAAAGCGGTTCGACGACAGCAAGGCCGACGTCTACGCGGCGGCAAGCCCGATCTACGAAGCTCTCGCGATCAAGCAATTCAGAGCGGACCTCCTCAAGATCAATTCGGTCCAGGCGTTCGTGTCGACACCAGGCGTGTATGATTTTGCGCTGGGCGCCGTTGGCCTCGATCCCGCAAAGGTCTCGAAGGCCACCATCGAGGCGGTCCTCGAAAGTGACCTCAGCGATCCCAAGAGCTACGTCTACACCCTCAAGGACGATCGATACGTACAGCTCGCACGCGCCTTCAATTTCGATGCCAAGGGCAATCTGACGACCCCCCTGGTGGCGCAGGACGCTGCTGAAGTCCTCCAGATTGCGAAGGACTACGTCATTCAGGCGGTGAAGAGCGCAAGCACGGCGAGCACCAAGCAGCAAGCGGCAGTTCGGGCACAAGCCACCAAGGATGCGACGGCTTATCAGGAGGCGATCGCAGGCATCGACAGCGTTTCCGATCTTCTTGCAAACAGGCCGATGGTCGATTTGATTCTCCTGGCCAAGGGTCTGGACCCTCGGAAGGTCGGCGACGATTTTCTCAAGAAGATCTTCGCATCCGACCTGAACGATCCGAAGAGCTTCGCGAACACGCAGAGCGATCCTCGCTTTGCCGAAATCGTGGCGTCGTTCAATTTCGACAGCAAGGGCAACGTCGCGCGCCTGCCGATGATGGGTCCCCAGAAGCGGGATCAACTCCGGGAAACGCAGGCGAACTATGTCCAGCAAAGCCTGGAGCAGCAGCAGGGCGAGACCAATCCCGGCGTGCGCCTGGCGCTCTATTTCCAGCGAAAGGCGGGCGAGATCACGTCCGCCTACGATATCCTCGCCGACAAGGCGCTTTCGGAGGTGTTCAGGACCACATTCGATTTGCCTGATCAGATGGCGGCGATGCCGATCGATCAGCAGGCCAAGTTCGTGGACAGATTCATGAAGATCAAGGATCTGTCCGATCCCGCGAAGGTCGCAAAGCTGCTGAATCGTTTCTCAGCCATGTATGACGTCAAGAACAGCGAGAGCACCGGCCAGGGACAATCTCCCTTGCTGAACCTCTTTCAAGGATCGAGCTCAGGCATATCGGGGATAAGTGAATCGACGTTCTTGGCCATTGCCAAACTGCGTTCTCACTGACGATCGCTCCGATACTAGTCCAACACTTCGAGCACCAGTTCCATGGTCATCAGCACGGGATTGTCGCCACGGATCAGACGACCATCAGCCATTCCGCCGGTGTAGTCGATCAGGGCAGCATCGAGCGCGGCTTCCAGCGCACCGGAAGGACCAGGCGCGATCGCACCGGCCGTTATCGCCAGCTCGGTGGCAAACGGCTCGGTCTCGCCGCCATGGGTGAATCGCGCGCCGATGGTCGAGCCGACGCCGCCATGGATCTTCGCGCGGGCAATTCCATGCGCGCGGCAGAACGCTTCAAGGCAGCCGGCAAAGTCCTGGTTCGGCCGCAGCCGCAGCGCGAAGGCCCGGCTGGTCGCCCGCGCGCCGGTGCTCGTAGCCGCCACCGGCCCGAACAGCTTGAAGTTGGTCTCGGGATCGGGCTCGGCGGTGAACATCGCACCATCGATGCCGAAGGCTTGGACCGCGAACGGCTCGGCGACCACAGTCTCGTCCGGCAGCATGTGGCCGCCGCTGGTCTTGCCGTCCGCCTCCGTCCACAGCCCGTGGCAATGAAAGAACGGCGCATTGTCGCGCAGGCCAAGTGTCATGGTGCCGAGCTTGGTCCGCGTCACGCCGCCGGGGCGGTACGTGTCGCTGTAGAACGCGGCATTCTCGCCGGTCTTCGACAACGCCGGCATGACATAGGCGAACGGCCCGAGCGCGCCGTGCCTGAAGTTGAGCACGCCGCCGGCAAATCCTCCCGCCGCAAAGCCGCGGCGCGCAGCTTCCAGCAGCGGCAGTCCTGCTTGCACGGTGAACGAGAACGCGCGTCCCCTCGCCTCCACCCATTGGATGCGTTCGGGAGGCGGTACGCCCGGCTGCTTGATATTCCGCATCGCCTACGCTCAGCCCGCCTTCGTCTTGTCGAGATCGAGCAGCCCGCGCGCCTCGAGCTCGTCGCGGACCATGCGCTTCGGAATCTTGCCATAGCCGGATTTCGGCAGCGCCTCCCAGAAGAAGAACCGCTTCGGCATCTTGTAGCGCGGCACCTTCGGCGACAGGAACGCCACCATCTCCGCTTCGCTCACGGGCTTCTCGCCTTCGCGCGCGACGCAGACGGCGATGCCGACCTCGCCCCAGGTCGCATCGGGCACGCCGAGCACGGCGACCTCGCCGATCGCGGGATGGGTCAGGATCTTCTCCTCGATCTCGCGCGGATAGATGTTGGAGCCACCGGAGATGTACATGTCGGAGGCGCGTCCGGTGATGTAGACGAAGCCCTCCTCGTCCATGTGGCCGAGATCGCCGGTGCGGAACCAGCCGTTGCGGAACGCCTTCGCATTGGCTTCGGGGTTGTCGTAGTAGCCGGCGAACACCGCGGGGCCGATCACGCAGATCTCGCCGCTCTGGTTGGCCTTGAGCTCGCGGCCCTCGTCGTCCTGGATCGAGACCTGCATGCCCGTGCGCTCGAAGCCACAGGTGCCGATCTTCGCGTGGGGGCCGTCCTCGGGATCGTGCAGCGCCGCCGGCAGCACGGTGATGTTGCCTGTGACCTCGCCGAGGCCAAAATACTGCACGATGACCTTGCCGAGCTTGTTCAGCGCGGCCTTCTGGTCCTCGCGATACATCGGTGCGCCGGCATAGATCACCTGGCGGAGCGACGAGTGATCGTATTTGTCGGCAGCGGGATGCTCGACCATCATCTTCAGGATGGTCGGCACCGTGAAGAGATTGCTGACGCGATGCGCCTCGATCAGGCGGAACGCCTCGTTGATGTCGAACTTTTCGGTCGGCAGCAGCACGGTGCGCGCCCCGCGCGCCGTCTGCATCAGCTGGTGCACGCCGGCGCCATGCGACAGCGGCGCCACCACCAGCGAGGCGTCCTGCTCCGTCGTGCCGGGCGTGAGGTCAGCGAGATGATTGGTGATGACAAATCCCATCTGGCCGTGGGTGAGCACGGCGGCCTTGGAGCGGCCGGTGGTGCCCGAGGTGAAGAAGAACCAGCAGGGATCGTCATGCTCGACTGCGACATTCTCCACGGCAGCGCCCGCCTGCGAGGCGATGGCGTCGGCCACCGAGCGCTCGCCGAACGCGGCCTTGCCATCGACGCTCCAGGTGAATTCCAGCGCGCCGCCCTTCACCGCCGCGGCGTGTTCGGGGAAATCGACATGGCACAGGAAGCCCTTCGCCCCCGAGGCCTGCGCGAGATAGGTGACCTCGTCCGGCATCAGGCGGAAATTGGTCGGCACCCAGACCGCGCCGAGCCGGAACGCTGCGAACATCGAGACGAACATCTCGTCGCCATTCTTGGAATGGACGAGGATGCGGTCACCCTTGGCGATGCCGCGCGCGGCAAGCGCCGCCGCCAGCGCCGAAACCTGCGCATCGATCTCCCGCCAGGTCCAGGATTTGTCCCCCCAGACGAAGCCGGCGCGAGATCCATGCCGCCGCGCATTCTGGGTCAGCATGTAGGCGAGATTCATGACACGGCGGGACATGCGCAGGGGCTGCATCGGGCTTCCTCTTCGAAGGCGGACGGCACGTCAGCTGCCCGCTCATTGCGGCCCATTTATCGCCATCGCCGACGCCCCTGCAAGGGCAGCGGCCGCGCACCTGCCCTACGGCTGCTTGAACGCGAACGGCGTCGCCGTGATCGCCTTCTGCTTGAAGCAGGCCTGCGCACCGAAGCCGCCGCAATAGCTGCCATGCAGATCGAAACGGATGGTGCGCGCGGCTCCGCGCTTCGTCGGCGGCGCCATGATCTTGTAGCCGTGGACATAGCCGTCGAACACGGGGCGCACGCTGCCATCCGGCAGCGTCACCAGGATGTTCATGACGCAGCCGCCGGTTCCGCAATAGGTCGACTCGCGCTCCCCGCATTTGGTGTCGCGGAAATCGACGATGTAGTCGTCGCGGCCGTCGCCGGTCAGGTCGACCTTGCGCACCGTATCCGTGGCGAAGGTCACGGGGCCTCCATCCTGGCTCTCGCATTCCTCATTGGCGTAACGCAGCGCCGTCTGCACACCGGGCGGATAATCGGAGGGATTGAATGGCTTCGCATCGCCGGCGCGTGCGGTGGTGGCGAACAGAGCGAGCAGCAGGATCAGATAGCGCATGCGCGTTTGTCGCCGACGCAGCCGCAACCGTTCAGGAAATCTTAAACATGATCGGCGCAACCTCACGCAGTTCTCGCGTACAGAGTGCCGCATCATGGTCAAAGCGCCCGCCCTCCTCCTGTTGTCGCTGGCGCTCGCCGGATGTGCCGTGGCCCCACAGGCCCACCTCGCCTCCGATCCCGCCTTCAAGCCCGCGCGCTATGCCTGGGACGGCGCCGGTGAGGATCCCAATCAGCCGCGGTCTGCCTCAGAGCCTGCGCGGACCGTGGCCCGATCCGAGCGCAACAGATCGCAAGCCGGGCTTCAGCCCTATTCGAAGGAATGGTGGCGGGCGCAGGACGGCATCGAGGCCGAGCAGGACGCCAAGGTCAACCGCTCCCTCGTCATCTGCCAGGGCTGCCTCCGCCCGCAGCCGCAGCCCGAGGATTCCAGGCTCGCCAAAGCGACCGATTGAACCGAACCGCACTCCATCGGTCTACAGAGATACGCGCTGATGCCAGCCGCTCCGGCCTGCGGTCGCGCGCCATCATCTCAGGGACATTCCATGCTCACCCGTCGGACCTTTGTCGCCGCCTCTCTGCTTGCCACCGCCTCCCCGGCATTCGCCGTAATGCCTGCCCCCAGCGATCCCGTCGCGATCCTCTCCGCCATCTACACACGCGCGGCCAAGGGCAAAGGCGATGGCGGTGCCGCCTTCGTCATCGAGAACAAGGCGGCAAAAGCAAAATACCTCTCCAAGGCGCTGGTCGCGCTATGGGCCAAAGCGGATGCACATACGCCGAAGGGCGACGTCGGGCCGGTCGATTTCGATCCCGTCACCAATTCGCAGGAACCGGACGTGAAATCGTTCAAGGTTGACGTTGAGAAGATGGAGGCCGACAAGGCGACGGTCGCGGTGACCATCACCGGCCACCGCAATGATCGGAAACCCTCCGACCAGACCGTTCGTTACGACTTCGTGCGCGAGGCTGGCAGCTGGAGGATCGACGACATCGAGGGCTCGTCCGACGGCGAAGCCTGGTCGATCCGCAAGATGTTGACGGACTCGCTGAAGAGCTGACCGGAGGCGACATGAGCGGCGTCATCAACAACAAGGCCCATCACCGCTATGAACTCGCGGTGGAGGGTCATGTTGCGAGCGAACATTACAAGCTCGACGGCAACGTGATCACCTTCGAGCATACGGACGTGCCGAAGGAGCTCGGTGGCAAAGGTGTCGGCTCGAAGCTGGTGCAAGGCGCGCTCGACCAGGTCCGCGCTGACGGATTGAAGCTGATCCCGCAATGCCCGTTCGTGAAGGCATGGATCGAGAAGCACCCGGACTATGCAGACCTCGTGACGAGATAGGGGTACAGACCCACACTGCCGTGGCTGGCGGGCCTGCCGATACCTACGGCCTATTGTCCGTGCTTGAGCATGTCCTGGTCATTCAGATCCCAGTCCTGCCACAGCTGGAGCACGCCGAGCAGCACCACCACCGCGCCGAGGCTCGTGTGGTAGATGCGGAGAAAACCGTCACTGGAATAGCCGAGGACGTAAGGCGAGGCGATGAGCCACAGTCCGACCAGGATCGTCGTCACCTCCTGCCAGCGCTGCAAGGCGACATATTCGAGCTGGCTGATACCAAACACGACCAGACCGACTGCGACCGTATTCAGGATCACCGTCTGGTTTCCGCTGAGTGCCTGATCCTGGATGGGAAACCACGGCGAAGCCACGATCAGCGCACCGAGCAGCATCCCGCACCAGTCTTCCCATGTGCGATGAGTCTTCAAGAAACCAAAGTCCGACATCGTACCCTCCTGCAAGAGAGGCATACGTCTGCGGCTGGCTTCATGACACTCCGAATGTCTAGCGACCCTGCCGGCCGCACTCGGGCGTATGTCCTCTGAAGGACGTGGGAGCCGCTATGGAACTTGCAAGAGCAACGTCGGGGATTATTTGGGCTGCCTCGTATTGGCTGAGGAGAAGGACTTCCCATACCGCACTGCGGCCACGGGCGCGCACGCTGCAGATCTCCTCTGCAGCGATCTGCCTTGGACTCACCTTGGCAAGGGTGGGATCAGGCTCCTAAATCACCGAACAATCGGCACTTCGGAAGGATCTGGCATGGCGGCATCGGTACGTGACAACAGGGACAGGAGCCGCTTCGAGCTCGACGTCGGCAGCGAAATCGCCTTCGCCAATTACCGGCTGACGCCTTCGGCGGTGATCATCACCCACACCGAGACGCCGCGCGCGCTCCGCGGCCGCGGCATTGCGTCCGAACTGGTCAAAGGCGCGCTGGAATTGATCCGCCGCGCCGGCCGAAAGGTAATCGCCGGCTGCGGCTTCGTCGTCGACTATCTCGACAAGCATCCGGAGGATGCGGATCTGGTCGCCTGAACGCAAAAGGGCCCGCGAGGTCGCGGGCCCTTGCGGCACCACCGCGGTCGGTCAGTGCTTGATCTCCGGCGGCAGCTTGCCGCCATTGGCGGCGAGCTTGGACATCACCTGCTTGTGCAGCCAGACGTTCATGCTGGCCGAGTCGTTCATGTCGCCGCTGTAACCGAGCTCCTTGGCGAGATCCTTGCGCGCGGCAAGGCTGGAGTCGATGTCGAGCGCCTTCATGAGGTCGACGATCGAGGTGCGCCACTCGAGCTTCTCGCCCTTGTGGGCCGCCGCCGCCTTGTCGACGATTGCGGCGACATCCACTGTCGATGCGGGCGCGGCAGCAGGCGCCGATCCGCCCGGTGCGGCCCCTGCGGGCGCGCCGCTCGACGGTGCGCCGCCTGCGGGCGCGGCGGAAGCCGGATGGCTGCCGAAGATCGCGCCCATGATTTTCCCGAAAATGCTCATGTCTGCTCCCCGAAAAGGACCCGTTGGAAGGGCCTTGAGTGGCACTTATAGACCAAGTTCCTGCATTGCGCCCGCGATGTTCTGCGAACCAACACAGCATCAGCTTATCTGCGGCGAAATGACGACCGAATGACATGGTTGAGGTTGCATCGCGGCATCGAATCTCACCCAGGCGTGAGCGACAGGACTCGGAATTGGGAGTACGCTTCCGGTTCAGCTCGCGATGCCATCCGGAATTCGCGTCTGGTCGGAATCGCGATCATCCAAGAAAAGCGGCCGCTTGCGCCGTTGCCGGCGCCGGATGCGGCCGCATGGCAAGGGAGCTAGCGACCATGGCCACACTCTACCCGGGCAATGTCCCCACGATGGCCCAGCCTGCGGAAGCGGCTGGACCGGTGATCCGAACCATCCAGCTGTCCGACCTCCACGATGCGCTGAAGCGCGGCTGGGAGGATTTCAAGGCCGTTCCGAGCCACGCCATCATCCTTTGCGTGATCTATCCGGTGCTGGGCCTCGTGCTCGCCCGCGTGGTGATGGGCTATTCGGTGCTGCCGCTGCTGTTTCCGCTGGCCGCGGGCTTCGCCCTGATCGGCCCCTTCGCGGCGCTCGGTCTCTACGAGCTCAGCAGCCGCCGCGAACGCCATGAGGAGGCCAGCGCCTGGGATGCCATGGAGGTGCTGCGCTCGCCCTCGTTCGGCGCCATGCTCGGCCTCGGCACCCTGCTGCTCGCCCTGTTCGTCACCTGGGTAGCGACCGCGCAGGCGATCTATGTCGCGGCCTTCGGCTATGAGGGCGTGACCGGAATCTCGGACTTCGTGACGCGCGTGCTGACGACCCAGCAAGGCTGGTGGCTGATCGTGGTCGGCTGCGGTACCGGCTTCCTGTTCGCGCTCGCCGCGCTCTGCATCAGTGCCGTGTCGTTCCCGCTGATGCTGGACCGTCATGCCGGTGCCTTCGAGGCGATGGTCACCTCGCTGCGCGTCGTCGCCAAGAACCCCGTGCCGATGGCGGCCTGGGGCCTAATCGTGGCGGTGCTGCTGGCGCTGGGCACGATCCCGGCGTTCCTCGGCCTCGCCGTGGTGATCCCCCTGCTCGGCCATGCCACCTGGCATCTCTATCGCAAGGCGATCGTGTCCGATCCCGACGCGCGGCCCGTGCCGCCTCCGCCGCATCGTCCGCGCAAGCCGGCCGCCGACTTCCCCGCAAACCTCTTCCCCTGGCGAAACAGGACGGACGCCTGACGATATCGTGACATCCGATCCTGCCCCGGCCGGGGCAGGATCGCGCACTGTCAAACGCCTTGCTTTGGCCGCGGTTACAACCGAGATTGCGCCCGCCGGTCAGATCACTTCACGGAATCCATTTCATCTGATGACCCCGACGATTTCTCGTCTCGCTCTCGCAGCCCTCGCCCTCTCCGCGTCAATCCTCTCCGCCGAACCAGCCGTTGCCGCTGTTGCCTGCGGCTCCGGCAATTTCGACGCATGGCTTGCGGACTTCAAGACCGACGCCGCCGCCAAAGGCATCTCGCAGCAGGCCATTGCCGCAGGACTTGCCGGCGTGACGCTCGATCAGAGCGTGCTCAACCGCGACCGTTCGCAAAAGGTCTTCGGCCAGACCTTCGAGGAGTTTTCCGGCCGCATGGTGCCGCCGCGCATGCAGCGCGGCTCCAACATGATGAAACAATACGGCTCGGTGCTGTCGCGCATCGAGCAGGCGTACGGCGTCCCCGGCGAGGTCCTGGTCGCGATCTGGGGTCTCGAGACCGATTTCGGCGTCAACACCGGCAAGTTCGCGACCATCCGCTCGCTGGCGACGCTGGCCTATGACTGCCGGCGCTCCGAGCAGTTTCGCGCCGAGCTGATGGATGCGCTGCGCATCGTCCAGCGCGGCGATCTTGCGCCCGGCGACATGAAGGGCGCCTGGGCCGGCGAGCTCGGCCAGACCCAGTTCATGCCGTCGTCCTGGATGAAATACGCCGTCGACTTCGACGGCAACGGCAAGCGCGATCTCTTGCACAACGCGCCCGACGTGCTCGCCTCCACCGCCAATTATCTCGCCGGCTATGGCTGGCAGCGCGGCAAGGATTGGCAGCCGGGCGGTCCGAATTTCGCAGTGCTCCAGCAGTGGAACAAGAGCGAGGTCTATTCCAAGACCGTGGCCTATTTCGCGACCCAGCTCGCGCGCGCTCCTTAGGATAGTCCTCGACAAGACGCACAGGGCCGATCGCCCGGCGACCGGCCCTGGTTCTTCCAGCCTCTACTTGCCGATGGTGGCCTGCATCGCCTTGTTCAGATGCGCGCCGCACACACCCATTTTTCCGTTGAGCAGCGAGTCCTGCGCAGCCGCGATCTCCTTCTGCGCGACGAACTTGCTGTCACCGTCGGCCATGTTCTCGATCGCGGTCTCCGTCTTCTCCAGATTGGCCGAGCTGCAGCCGCCGACGGCGTGCTTGGCGGCCTGCGCAGGCGCGACGGCGAACCCAACGGCAGCAATTGCGATAACCCCGAGTAACTTCGTCATGATGTTACCTTCCTTCTCTTGTCCTTGGACAGAACCGGCAACATTGCCGGACTCTGCGACATGACTTTCCTCCGGCCGCGGCAACTTGCCGCAATAAATTCCCCGCGAGAATTGCGTGATGTTGCGCGAGACGCAGAGCCGCATGCGAAATTTCTGATTTTCATTACACCCGTGTAATGAATGCCACACGCCTGGCGTGTGTGCACTGCACCAAGAGGCGATTGCGACCGCCCAGACGGTTGCGGGCCCCTGTTCAGACCCGTTCAGACTTGCCGTGGTCGGCCCAGCTTCTCGCGCGACGGACGAATCGCCTATGGATTGCCCGGCTTTAGACTGAACAAATATTCATTATTACAGCCGTCGACACATGCGGCTCACGCATGCGTGACTTGGGTCTAGAAGCTATCGGACCGCTGGCGAGCGAGGGAAACGAACCATATTTGTCGCAAGGCACGAAACTGCGTTCCTCACAGTAAGCCCGTGAATTCACGGGCATTTGTAGTACACAACTTCATATCCCGCCCCGTGCTTGGGCGGGAGCGCGCCCGGGTTAATCGTCCGTTACCGACGCCATGCGTTCTTCGCTTAGCTGCATCGCAACATCGGAACTTTCGCACTGCACCACTCTCACCTATATTCATTTCAACGATGAGGCCCGGGCAAGGGCTGAATCGAACTACAGGAGACTACCAATGCTGCTCTCGCTCATCCGCATGATCCAGGCCTTCCGGGACTATCAGCGCAATGTTGCCGAGCTGTCCCAGCTCAGCGACCGCGAACTGGCCGATATCGGCCTCGATCGCTCGGACATCCCGCGCGTTGCCGCCGGTCAGTATCAGGGCTGATTTCGCTCAGCCCTTCACCGGACGAACCGATAGCGCCCGCCTCGTGCGGGCGTTGTCGTTTTCGGAGGCAGAAAACTCGATCTCGGCGATTCCACTGACGGCCGAAAAGCGCTACCTGTCCGCCCCATGACAGGACCCCAATCCAACATCGTGCACGTGATCGGCGCCGGCCTCGCCGGCTCCGAAGCCGCCTGGCAGGTGGCCAAAACCGGCGTGCCCGTGGTGCTGCATGAGATGCGGCCGACCCGCATGACCGAGGCGCATCGCACCGACGGCCTGGCCGAGCTCGTCTGCTCGAACTCGTTCCGCTCGGACGATGCGGCCAACAATGCCGTCGGCCTGCTCCATGCGGAGATGCGCCGCCTCGGTTCACTGATCATGCGAGCGGCCGACGCCAACCAGGTGCCCGCCGGTGGCGCGCTCGCGGTCGATCGCGACGGCTTCTCGGCAGCGGTCACCAAGGCGCTCAACGAGCATCCCCTCATCGAGATCGCCCGCGACGAGGTCGCAGGCCTGCCACCGGCCGACTGGAGCAACGTCATCGTTGCGACCGGCCCCCTCACCTCCGCGCCGCTGGCCGACGCCATCCGCGGCCTGACCGACGAGAACGCGCTCGCCTTCTTCGACGCGATTGCGCCGATCGTGCACCGCGAATCCGTCGACATGTCGGTGGCCTGGTTCCAGTCGCGCTACGACAAGGTCGGCCCCGGCGGCAACGGCGCCGATTACATCAACTGCCCGATGACCAAGGAGCAGTATGACGGCTTCGTCGCCGCGCTGATCGCCGGCGAGAAGACCGAATTCAAGGAGTGGGAGACCAACACGCCCTATTTCGACGGCTGTCTGCCGATCGAGGTGATGGCGGAGCGCGGCCCCGAAACGCTGCGCCATGGTCCGATGAAGCCGGTCGGCCTCACCAATCCGAATGATCCGACCACAAAGCCCTATGCGATCGTGCAGCTCCGCCAGGACAACAAGCTCGGCACGCTCTACAACATCGTCGGCTTCCAGACGAAGTTGAAGTATGGCGAGCAGCAGCGCATCTTCCGCACCATTCCCGGGCTGGAGAAAGCGGAATTCGCCCGCCTCGGCGGCTTGCACCGCAACACCTTCCTCAACTCGCCAAAGCTGCTCGATGGTCAGTTGCGCCTGCGCGCGCAGCCGCGCCTGCGCTTTGCCGGCCAGATGACAGGCTGCGAGGGCTATGTGGAATCAGCAAGCGTCGGCTTGATCGCCGGTCTCTACGCCGCAGCCAATGCACGCGGCGAGACGCTTGCGAGCCCGCCGGGCACATCGGCACTGGGATCGCTGCTCGGCCACATCACCGGCGGCCATATCGAGACCATCGAGCCGGGCACGCGCTCGTTCCAGCCGATGAACATCAATTTCGGCCTGTTCCCGCCGCTCGCGGCCGTGCCGACGAAGAAACCGGACGGCACGAGGCTGCGCGGCAACGAGAAGACGGTGGCCAAGAAGCAGGCGATGAGCGCGCGCGCACTCGCCGATCTCGATCGCTGGATCGCCGATCACCTGCGCATTGCCGCGGCAGCGTGAGTTTTCGATGAGCCTCCCCAAAGACGACGCCGCGGAGCTCTCGGCGCGCTGGACCGAGGGCGTGCTGCTCAAGCGCGACGTGTTCTCGACCGTCGAGCGCGGCCGCTTCCGCGGCAACAACGGCGAGGTCGACGCGGTGCTGCGCCGGCTCGACGAGGTGCCGTGGTGGTCGTTCCTGCTGGCGCGCCATCTGTTCGCCCGCGAGAAGCGCGCGCTGGCGCGTGCCAAGGGCCTCAACGTCGGACCGGAGCTGCTGTGGGCCGGACGCCGCGCGCTGGTGCGCGGCTTCGTCGACGGCGTCGCGCTGCATCTGGCCAAACCGCACGGCGATCTCGCCTATTTCCGGTCGGCCAAGGCCGCGCTGCGCCGGCTTCGCCGCGCCGGCATCTGCCACAACGATCTCGCCAAGGAGCAGAACTGGCTGGTCGGCCGCGACGGCCGCGCCTATGTGACCGACTTTCAGCTCGCCGCCTGCTTTGAGCGGCACGGCCGGCTGTACCGCATCCTGGCCTATGAAGACCTCCGGCATCTGCTCAAGCACAAGCGCTCCTACGCGCCGGAAGCGCTGACGCCGCGCGAGCGCAAGATCCTGGCGAAGAAGTCGTTCGCCGCGAGCCTGTGGCTCGCCACCGGCAAGAAGGTCTATCGGGCCATTACCCGCGGACTGTTCAACTTCACCGACCGCGAGGGCGGCGGGCGCCGGCTCGTCAACGACGCGCCGGTACTGGCGGAATTGATCCGCAAGAATCCGGCCGTGCGCGACACTGCCATCGTCGCCTTTGCCGACCGCCGCTCCGGCGTCGGGCTCTATGCCTTCGTCGAAGCGGATCAGGCCAGGCTTGAGGGCCAGTTGCGGAACGAGCTCAGTGCCGCAAAGGGCCCGAAGCCGCCGGAACACATCCAGGTCGTGCACGCCCTGCCGCGCGATGGCAGCGGCAAGCCGCGCACCGAGATCCTGCAACTGGTCGCCATGAACCAGCTCGACCTGATCGAGCCGATGATGAAGAACGACCAGGACCGCGCCTTCCTCAAGGACATCCTGGAGCAGCGCAAGAACCTGCGCGACCGCTTCAACTTCGAGGCTGACCTGCCGACGGGCTGACAAGCCTGCTCAGTGCCTTGAAGCCTCCACATTGGCGATAGAGAAGCGGTCGAACTAAGGCAGGCTTGGCGGGGTCATGGGCATTCGGGGGACGATGATGCATCGTGCGGTTGGCGGCCTCATCGCCGGCCTTCTGCTGCTGGCCACTGCGCCCGCGATGGCCGAATCTCCGGCCGAGCTGATCTCCAGCTTCCGCCTCAAGCACGGCGAAGTCCGCGTCGTCCGCGATGCGACCCTCGACCGCATCGCCATGGACCAGGCCCGCGCGATGGCGGCCAAGGATGATCTCAGCCACGACGCGCTCGGCCCGTTCAATCGGCGCGTTGCGCCGGCCGGCGCGGGCCGCGCTGCCGAGAACATCGCCTACGGTTACGACAATTTCGAAAAGACGCTGGGACAGTGGATCGACTCGTCCGGGCATCGCAAGAACCTGCTGCTGCACAACGCCTCGCGCGTCGGCATCGCGAGCGCCAGGAATACCAGCGGCAAGCGCACTTATTGGGCGATGGTGATCGCCGGCGACTACGAGCCGAAGGGCAAGAAAAGGAAGGACAAGGAGCCGCTGGTTGCCGTGAAGCGCGAGGCCGCGCCCGCCAGCAAGCCGAAGTCCAGCGGCTGCCACATCAAGCTGCTCAGCCTCTGCATCTGAGGCGGGACAATTCAGCCGCGGCGCGCCGCCTCGATCGCGGCGACATCGATCTTCGTCATCTCCATCATCGCGTCGAAGGCGCGCTTGGCCTCAGTGCCACCGCCCGCCAGCGCCTCAGTCAATACACGCGGCGTGATCTGCCAGGAGACCCCCCATCGGTCCTTGCACCAGCCGCAGGCGCTCTCCTGCCCGCCATTGCCGACGATGGCGTTCCAGTAGCGGTCGGTCTCCTCCTGACTGTCGGTCGCGATCTGGAACGAGAAGGCCTCGTTGTGCTTGAACATGGGACCGCCGTTGAGGCCGAGGCAAGCGACGCCAGCGACCGTGAATTCCACGGTCAGCACATCACCGGCCTTGCCGGACGGATAGTCGCTGGGCGCGCGGTGGATGGCGCTGACCGCGCTGTCAGGGAACGTCTCAGCGTAGAAGCGGGCAGCCGCCTCGGCGTCCTTGTCGTACCAGAGGCAAATCGTGTTCTTCGCCATCGCGGGTCCTTTCAATTCACTGCACGTCACGCTCTCTAACAGCATAGGCATCCGGACCAGCATGCTCCAGCCGCACCTTCCGTTTGCCCGTCTTGCTCGCGTGCGTCATTGTGTCTAACTCCGGAACCCAATGGCAGAGGCTCTCACTTGATTGATCTCGACCGTATCCGCGCCGACACGCCGGCTGCGTCCCGGCTCGCGTATCTTCACAACGCCGGCGCGGCTCTCATGCCGACCTCTGTAGTCGCGGCGATGAAGCAGCATATCGATCTGGAGAGCGAGATCGGCGGTTATGCCGCGGCTGACCGGGAGGCCGACCGGCTGGAAGCCGTCTACGGCTCGGTGGCGCGCCTGCTGAATGCCGCGCCGGATGAGATCGCCCTCGTGGAGAACGCAACCGTCGCCTGGCAGATGGCCTTCTACGCGCTGGAATTTCGCAAGGGCGATCGCATCCTGACCGCCGAGGCGGAATATGCCGCCAACTATGTCGCGTTCCTTCAAGTCGCCAAACGTACAGGCGCGGTCATCGACGTCGTGCCGAGCGATGCCAGCGGCAAGCTCGACGTCCACGCGCTCGAACGCATGATCGACGAGCGCGTGAAACTCATCGCGATCACCTGGGTTCCGACCAATGGCGGGCTGGTCAATCCCGCGGCGGCGATCGGCAAGATCGCGCGGGCGCAGGGCATTCCCTATCTGCTCGACGCCTGTCAGGCGGTTGGCCAGATGGCGGTCGACGTCGAAGCGATCGGCTGCGACATGCTGTCTGCCACGGGACGCAAATTCCTGCGCGGCCCGCGCGGCACCGGCTTTCTCTATGTCCGCCGGGCGCTGCTGCAACGGCTCGAGCCGCCGATGATCGACCATTTCGCCGCGCCCTGGGTCTCGCGCAACGAGTATCGGCTTCGCGACGATGCGCGCCGCTTTGAGACCTGGGAGAACAATTACACGGCCCGGCTCGGGTTGGGAGCCGCCGTCGATTATGCACTCGATATCGGAATGGGTCCTATCGAGCAGCGCTGCCGCCTGCTTGCGAGCCGCCTTCGCAGCGGCCTCGCCGCCATTCCCGGCGTCACCATTCGCGACCTCGGACGCGCGCCGGGCGCCATCGTCAGCTTCACGGTGGCGGGGCATGAAGCGGACGCCATTGTCAGCAGCGCCGCCGCCGCCTGCATCACGATTGGCGCTTCGGACCCGTCCAGCACCCGCATCGACGCCGAGATGCGCGCTCTGCCGCCGGTCGTGCGCGCCTCCCCGCACTACTACAACACGGAAGCCGAGATCGATCGACTGATCGGGCACCTGATGGACTTGGCGCCGCGATAGCGGCACGCGTCCCTTACGTGCAGCGCGCGCTCAATCCGGACGCACTGAGCCTTGCCATCACCTCGTCGAGATGGGCACTGTCGCGGGTCTCGATCACCAGCTGGAGCAGCGTGGCCTTGGCCGGCAGGTCGGAGAAGGTCCGCTGGTGCGAGACCTCGATGATGTTCGCGCCGGCCTCGGCGAGCAGCGCAGCCACCGCAGCCAATTGCCCGGGCCTGTCAGGGATATCGAGCGAGAGCTGGGTCAACCGTCCTTCGCGCGCAAGCTCGCGCGTCAGGACCGAGGCGATCAGCCTGGTATCGATGTTACCGCCGCTCAGCACCAGGCCGACCTTCTGGCCGGCAAAGCGGGACGGATCGGACATCAGCGCGGCGAGGCCGGCGGCACCTGCACCCTCGACGACCGTCTTCTCGATCGAGATCAGGGCGGCAACCGCGCGCTCGAGCTCGGCTTCGTTCACCAGTGCGATGTCGTCGACGAGGCGGCGAACGATCTCGGTGGTGAGCTTGCCCGGCAATTTCACCGCGATGCCCTCGGCCAGCGTATCGCCGCGCGCCGGCAGGTTGCCGTCGTGGATGGCGTTGTACATCGAGGGATAGAGCCAGGCCTCGACGCCCAATACCCGCAGCGAAGGCTTGATCGATTTCGCCGCAATTGCGGTGCCGCTGATCAGCCCGCCACCGCCGATCGGGACAACCAGTGTGTCGAGTTCCGGTACCGCCTTCAGCATCTCCAGCCCGACGGTGCCCTGCCCCGCGATCACCAATGGATCGTCGTAAGGGTGGACGAAGATCATGCCGCGAGCCTCACCGTGGCTCCGCGCGAAAGCGGCCGCCTCCTCCAACGTCGCGCCCGTGACCACCACTTCCGCGCCATGGTGTTTCGTGTTCTCGACCTTCACCATCGGCGTGCCGACCGGCATGACGATGGTGGCGGGAATGTTGAGTCTGCTGGCGTGATAGGCGACGCCCTGTGCGTGGTTGCCCGCCGACATCGCGATGACGCCGCGCGCCCGCTCCTCCGGCGTCAATGCCGTGAGGCGATTGAGCGCGCCGCGCTCCTTGAACGAGGAGGTGAACTGGAGGTTCTCGAATTTCAGCCAGATGTCGCAGCCGCAGATATTGCTCAGCGTGCGGCTATAGCTGCAGGGCGTCTCGACAACCGCACCCCGGATGGTCTCGGCGGCAGCATGAATGTCGCCGGGTGCGACCGGAAGGCCGCTGAGATCGCAGGACATGCTTTGGGACAGGTCAGCCATAGGACAGCATAGAGCATTTGGCAGGCTGAGGCGATAAGCCAACTTCTATTTGGTAAATTCACGGGAACGCGAGGCCCGCCACATCGTCCATAGCGTGCGCAGTCGCGACGACGGATGCGGCGCAAACGGATTGCGTCCTGGACGCGACAGGCGCGTGAGGTCTGCCCGCACCTGGCTCAGCGGCAGAAATGCGAACCGCACCGACGCGGGCACCTGCGCCAGCAGCGACGAGGCCGTCGTCAAATGTTGCCGGGCCTCGCCCGCAAGCTGTTCCAGCACCACGTGCAGATTGGGCGTCTGCTTGCCGGCGAACACATCCTCCATGCGGCAGCCATGGCTGGCCAGGAGCTGCTGGGGGAGGAATAGCTGCCGATGCGCCGAGTCGCGCGGGAGGTTCGCGATCACCTGCACGATGCCCTGGGCCAGCCCCGCATGCCGTGCCAGATGCTCGATTGCGTCTGACGGCGGCGCCATGATCCGGGCTGCGAGCATGAACATCGCCGATGAGGTCGCGGCCAGATAGCCTTCCAGCGCCGCCATGGTCGGCATCGGATCGTTGTAGAGATCGAACTGGTGCTCGTCGGCGAGCAGCGACAGCGGTTCGACCGGCAGGTCGAAGTCGCGGATCGCGCGGAGCAGCTCGGCCGCTACGGGGTTGCCCTCGGCGCTGCCATGGACATGACCCGCCAGCATGTCCGTCCACCATTGAAAGCGGATCTCGCCGGGCAAGGGCTGGCTCACCTGGTCGCGGACGCGGACGATCTCGACATTGAAGGCATAGAGCGCCAGCAGCGCGCGGCGCTCGGCGGCGGGCACGAACAGCGTGGCGACGTAGCGCGGAAAGTCATGGTTGCGCACGAGCTCGGCGCAGAAGGCAGCCGAGTCGGGCGGCGGCGCAGCGCTGCTCATGGTACGGCGATCAGCGCGGCGGCGACGCGCCGCCGCTCGCCGATCATGATGTTATAGGTGCGCACGGCGGGGCCGGTCTGCATCGTGTCCAGCACCACCCTCACCGCCTTCAGCGCCTGGCGCAGCTCCGGCGGCGGCAGCCACGACCCGGTTCCGGTGCCGATCAGAAGCGTGTCGATGCTGTTGGCGGCCGTGAACACCCGATCCAGCGAATAGCGGTCGATCCTGGTGGGGTCGGTCACGTCCCAGGCCCAGATCGCATCGGGCAGGCACAGGAGCGATCCCCGATGTGACATGCCGGCAAAGGCGAAGCCGCCCTTGCCATAGGCATCGATCGGCGCCGAGCGCGGGAAATGCGGTGCGTTGGGATCGCCGGTCATGCGCTTCGCCCGAATTGGCCTACTACCCCCGCAAACTCGTGCGAGGGTATGCGGTTCGGATCATGCCTTGTTTTTCTTCGCCGGCGTAGCCGTATCGGGCGCATCCTCGCGATGCTCGCCGACGCCGAGATAGATCAGGATCGGCGCCGCGATGAAGATCGAGGTGTAGGTGCCGACCAGCACCACGCCAAACATCATCACCGCGGTGAAGCTGTGGATGGCGTGACCGCCGAACAACAGCAGCGCGAGCAAGGCCAGTGTCACCGTGAAGTGGGTGATGATCGAGCGCGACAGCGTCGAGTTGATGGACTCGTTGAGCAGCTGCGGCATCGGCATCTTCTTGTAGCGCCGCAGCATTTCGCGAATACGGTCGTAGATGACGACGGTGTCGTTGAGCGAATAGCCCAGAATGGTCAGCAGCGCGGCGATGCTGGTCAGGTCGAAATCGACCTGGCTGATCGACATGAAGCCGATGGTCAGCACGATGTCGTGCACGTTGGCGATCATGGCGCCCAGCGCGAACTGCCATTCGAAGCGGAACCAGAGATAGATCAGGATCGAGACGATCGCGAGCATCAGGCCGACCATGCCGTAGGCCAAGAGCTCACCGGCAACGCGCGGACCGAGCACCTCGGTGCGCTGAATATCGACGCTATCGCCGAGCGCGCCACGAAGCTTCTGCAGGGCTGCCTGCTGTGCGGCGTCGCCACCGGGCTGTTCCGCAACACGGATCAGGACGTTCTCGGGGCCGCCGAACTGCTGCAACTGGACTTCGCCGAGACCCAAAGCGTCGAGCGTGGTGCGCATCGCCGCGATGTCGGCGGTGCCGGACTTCGCCTTCACCTCCAGCAGCGTGCCGCCCTTGAAGTCGATACCGAGGTTCAGGCCGTGGGTGAAGAACAGCGTGATCGCGACGATCGACAGCGCCGCCGAGATCGGGAAGCTGATGCGGCGGAAGCGCGTGAAGTCGAAATGGGTGTTGTCCGGGACGATGCGCAGCGACGGCAACAGGCCGAGCGCAGCGACCACGGTGAGAATGGCAATGAGGATGCCAAGCCCGATGAGAACGGTGTGAGTCACGATCAGGCTCCTAGATCGGCACGCTCTGCGGCCGCTTCCACCGCACCCACCAGGCGACGATCAGCCGCGTCAGGGTGAAGGCGGTGAACACCGTGGTGATGATGCCGATGCCGAGCGTCACGGCGAAGCCGCGCACCGGGCCGGTGCCGATGTAGAACAGCACCGCGGCGGCAATGAAGGTGGTGATGTTGGAGTCGAGAATGGTCGCCAGCGCCCGCTTGAAGCCGGCATCGATCGCCGAAATCGCATTGCGCCCGCCGCGCAGCTCCTCGCGGATGCGCTCGTAGATCAGCACGTTGGAGTCGACCGCGATACCGACGGTGAGCACGATGCCGGCGATGCCGGGCAGCGTCAGCGTGGCGTTGAGCAGCGACAGCAGGCCGAAGATCATCGCGACGTTGATCGTCACCGCGATGTTGGCGAACACGCCGAACAGGCGATACGTCAGCAGCATGAACACGACGACCAGGATCGAGCCGACATAGGCCGCAAGCTCACCCTTCTCGATCGAATCCTGGCCGAGGCCCGGACCGACGGTGCGCTCCTCGACCACCGTGAGCGGCGCCGGCAACGCGCCGGCCCGCAGCAGGATCGCGAGGTCGTTGGCCGATTGCACGGTGAAATTGCCGGAGATCTGGCCCTGCCCGCCGGTGATGGGCTCGCGGATCACCGGCGCCGAGATCACCTTGTTGTCGAGCACGATCGCGAAGGGCAGCCCGACATTCTCGGTGGTGGCCTGCGAGAACTTGCGCGCACCCGACGTATTGAACTTGAAGCTGACGACCGGCTCGCCCGTACGCTGGTCGAAGCTCGCCTGGGCGTCGGTCAGGTCACCGCCGGCGACCAGCACCTGCTTCTTGACCACATAGGGGACCGGTGGCGGCGACGCGCTCATCAGCAGCTCGGATTCCGGCGGCAACCGCCCCTGCTGCGCCTGATCCGGCGGCACGGACGTGTCGACCATGCGGAATTCCATCTTCGCGGTCTTGCCCAGCAATTCCTTCAGCCGGGTCGGGTCCTGAAGTCCGGGGACCTGCACCAGGATTCGGTCGTTGCCCTGGCGCTGGATGACGGGCTCGACGGTGCCGAGCTCGTTGACGCGGCGTTCGACGATCTGGATCGACTGCTCGATGGTCTTGCGCATGCGATCGAGCATCGCGGCCTGCGGGATGCTCAGGCGGATCACCCCGCCGCCGGCATCGGCCACCTCGAGGTCGCGCTGACCGCTGGATCCCATCAGACCGCCCAGCGGCTGGGACAGCTCGCGCAGCTTGGCGAGCGCAGGCTGCACGTCGGATTCCTTGGTGATGCGAACCTCGGCCGCGTCGTTGCGGACGGTGACGCCGCCGGTGAAGCCGATCTTGGCATCGCGCAGCGTCCGCCGAACGTCGTCGCGGATCTGGTCCAGCCGTTCCTTCTTCACATAGTTCGCATCGACCTCGAGCAGCAGATAGGAGCCGCCCTGGAGGTCGAGGCCGAGCACGAGCCGGCGCTGCGCCCAGGCGGGCCAGGTCTTGACCTGCGCCTCGGGGAAGAAGTTCGGGACCGCGCAGAGGCACACGATCAGCGCCGTCAGGATGATCCCGAGCGCCCTCCACCGCGTGAAATACAACATCGACTGGACCTGTCAGATCAGGAGACTTGAGAGACTCGCGGAAGCGCTCACTTCGCCGCGGTGTCGTCCTTGGCGGCTTCCTTGCTTTCCTTGGCCGGCTCACCCTTGGCGCGCACGCCGGAGATCATCTGGCGCATCTGCCGCACGCGCACGCCGTCGGAAATCTCGAACTCGATCTGGTCGTCATCGACGACCTTGGTGACCTTGCCGACGAGGCCGCCCGAGGTCACGACGGTGTCGCCGCGGCGGATGTTCTTCACGAGATCGGCGTGGTCGCGGACCTTCTTCTGCTGCGGACGCAGAATCAGGAAGTACATAATCACGAAGATCAGGGCGAACGGCAGCAGCGACATCAACATGCTGTTGGTGTCGCCAGCGCCCGCAGCCTGGGCATACGCAGGGGTAATCAGCATTCGGACGATCCTCGTGAGAAACGGGGGAAGCCGGTCAGCCCCTCAAAGGCGACCGGTTCGGTCAAATTCGCGCGGACTATAGCGGCCACCGTCCCAATTGCAACGCTGCCAGACCGCTCTTTTGGCCACCTTGCGGCGCGCCGTCAGGCCCGATAAGGCTGCGTTCTCAGGAACTTCGGACATGCCCAAAAAACCAAGCAAAAGCCCGGCCGGCAAAGGCCCCCGTACCCCTGCCCGCAAGCCCGCCCGCGTCGCGGCAAAACGCCCCACGGCGGCCCCCAAGGACGTCTCTCAGGCATCCCCAGACCTTTCCCAGGAGCGCATCGTCCGCGCGCTGGAGACTATTGCGGCGCACCTCTCCGCCCAGGGCGGGCCGGCAGCCGAACCCGAGTCGTTCGAACGGGCGGATGCCTATGTCTGGCATCCGGACGGCCGCCTCTCGGCGGTGCAGCGGGTCAGCCGCGTCGAGCTGTTCCTGCTGAAAGGCGTCGACCGGATGCGCGACATCCTGATGGAGAACACCGAGCGCTTCGCAGGCGGCCTGCCCGCCAACAACGCCCTGCTCTGGGGCGCGCGCGGCATGGGCAAGTCCTCGCTGGTGAAGGCCGCACACGCCAGCATCAATGCGGACCGCAAGGCCGCCGACAGGCTGAAGCTGATCGAGATCCACCGCGAGGACATCGAGAGCCTGCCCGAGCTGATGGAGCAGCTGCGCGCCTCATCCTTCCGCTTCATCGTGTTCTGCGACGACCTCTCCTTCGACGGCAACGATGCCTCGTACAAATCGCTCAAGGCGGTGCTGGAAGGCGGCATCGAGGGCCGGCCCGAGAACGTCATCCTCTACGCGACCTCCAATCGCCGCCATCTGCTGGCGCGCGAGATGATCGAGAACGAGCGCTCGACCGCGATCAATCCCGGCGAAGCGGTCGAGGAGAAGGTCTCGCTGTCGGATCGCTTCGGTCTCTGGCTCGGCTTCCACCGTTGCAGCCAGGACGAATACCTCGCCATGGTGCGCGGCTATTGCAGCCATTTCGGCATCAAGGTCGACGACGAGGCGCTGGAGCGCGAGGCGCTGGAATGGTCGACCACGCGCGGTTCACGCTCCGGCCGCGTCGCCTGGCAGTTCGTGCAGGAGCTCGCGGGCCGGCTGGGGGTGAAGCTGACGGTGAACTAGCGGAAGCTGCCGCCACACTCACAACCGTCATTCCCCGCGCAGGCGGGGAATCCAGTACGCTGCGGCCTTTCGTCGGAAAAACAATTGTCTCGAAATACCGGGTCGCCCGGTCAAGCCGGGCGACGACAGCTTCAGCGCGGAGGCTGCGTCGGCCTCACGCCCCGTTCAGGAATTGAAGCGGGTCAACCGGGCTCGATCCCTTGCGGATCTCGAAGTGGAGCTGCGGCGACGCCACCTCCCCGGATTGACCCGACTTGGCAATGACCTGACCGCGCTTGATGGTATCGCCGCGCTTCACCAACAGCTCACTCGCATGGGCATATGCGGTGACGTAGCCGTTGGAGTGCCGAACCAGGACCAGATTGCCGTAACCTTTCAGCTCGTTGCCGGAATAGGCGACGACGCCGTCTTCCGCCGCCTTGACCGGCGTCCCCTCGGGCACCGCGAGATTGATGCCGTCATTGGACTTGCCGTTGGTCTTGGCGCCGTAGCTGGTGACCACCTTGCCGCGCACTGGCCACCGGAAGGTCGGCAGCGCGCCAGTGGCCTCCGCGGCCTTCGCCGGCGTCTCGGCGGGCTTTTCTTCGACATTGGCCGTTGCCTGGGCCAGCCGGGCGCTCTGCACCGGCACGGCGGCCGCCATCTTGGTGGCCGGGGCCGGAGCGGCCGCAACGGGTTGCAGCGTCCCGGCAACCGGAGCGGCCGCGACTGGAGCCGCAGCAACCGGTGCCGCGACCGCTGCGGTCTTGGCACCGGGCACGGTCAGCTTGGTGCCGAGCTTGAGCTTGGCCGACGGATCGAGGCCGTTGGCGCGGGCGAGCTCGGCCGCCGAGATATGGTTCTTGCGCGCGATGCTGGCGAGCGTGTCGCCGCGGTTGACGAAGTGCGTGCTCGGCGGCGCAGCGACAGCCGCAACCGGCTTCGCTGCCGGCGCCGCCGCCACGGGAGCCATCGCCGGCGCGGGCGCTGCGGCCGTCGCCGGATGCGGGATGATCAACTGCTGGCCGGGCGACAGCGTGCGCGGCCCTTTGTAGCCGTTGGCAGCGAGGATCGCCTGCGGCGTGACATGATAGCGCTTGGCGAGCACGTCGAGCGTATCGCTGGTGCCGACGATGATCTTGGTGCCGCCGGCCGGCTGGGCCGCAGCAACCGAGCGCGGCGGCACGGTCGCCGTGGTCTCGAGATGCGGCTGCGCCGGGGGTGCGTAGGAGCCGACGCCGCGCCCGCCACCGGACACCCCGCCGCCCGAGGCAACGGATTGCGGTGCGGACACCGCCGGCGGAGGCAAGGGCTGGGACTGATAGTAGCCGGGCTGCGTCTGCGGCCGCGCATATTGCGGCAGCTCACGCTGCGGCGGCGGTGCCTGCTGGACCGAACCGGTGGAGTCCGAGGCGAAGGGGTTGGAGAAGTTTGACTGGGACAGCCGCGACGACATGTCGGCGCTGCACCCCGCAAAGCTGAAGGAGATCAGCGCCAGCACCGCGACCTGCGGCACGCGGCGCGAGTAAAGCAACTCGGCGACGACAGACATGGTTACTCACTCGTACGCAACAGAACTGGTCTTTTAAGTAAACACGCGCCGAGTAAATAACGGCTTAACCCTCCCAATAAGATGTTGGCAGCACAGCCAATCCGGAAATCTACAGCTCCCGCGCCACGCCGGGCAGCGCCGGCACGAAGCGGACCTCGACGAGTTCCTTGCGCTCGATCCCACCTTCGGTCCGGGTAAGCCGGATCAGGGTCTGCACGCCCTGGTGCGGCCCGACCGGCGCGATCAGGATGCCGCCGATCTCCAGCCGTTCGACCAGGTTCTCCGGAAGCTGCTCCATCGCGGCGGTGACGATGATGCGATCGAACGGGCCGATATTGGGAGGCAAGTTGAGACCGTCGCCGAGCATCACCTCGACATTGTGACAGCCGAGCTTTTCGAGCCTGGCGCGCGCCGAGTCCGCAAGCATGCGATAGCGCTCGACCGTCAGCACCTGGCCGGCGAGCCGCGACAGCACGGCGGCCTGATAGCCGGAGCCGGCGCCGATCTCGAGCACGCGGTGCTGCTTCCGGAGCTGGAGCTGCTCCGTCATGTACGCGACGACGAAGGGCTGGCTGATGGTCTGCCCGCAGGCGATCGGCAGCGCGCTGTCCCGATAGGCGCCTTCACGATCGGCCTCGTCGACAAACAGCTCGCGCGGCACCTCTTCCATGGCCCGCAGCACCGCCTGGTCGCTGATGCCCCGCCGCCTCAGCGTAAGCTGAAACATCATCTTTTCGGTCGGGTGCTGGTGGGAGGTCATTGCTGCCTGTGTCGTCTCGTCGGGTCGAGCTCAAGTCGCTAAGCTCGATCGCGGAATCTTGTTCCTGCTCAGGAACCCATGATACCCTTCGGATGGAGTAGTTGGCTACAAATTGGCTTGCAACAGGCGAGCCGCGACGGCCATTTTCAGGCATCCGTTCGCCGAAACGCGCATTGCGTCGATTCATGTTATCTGCGAACGTTTTTGGGAATGGGCAAGGACTCAACTATGACCGCGACGGGGCTTTCCGGCCGCTCTGTATTCCTCGTCGAGGACGAGGTGATGATCAGGATGATGGTCGCGGACATGCTCGAAGAGCTCGGCTACAAGGTTGCAGCCGAGGCAGGCGACATCACCGAGGCCATGCGGCTCGCCCAGGCAACCGAGTTCGACATCGCCATTCTCGACGTCAACGTCAACGGCAAGGTCATCTCGCCTGTCGCCGATGTCATCAAGGCGAAGGGCTGCCCGTTCATCTTCGCCACCGGCTACGGCTCCTCCGGCCTACCCGAGCAGTACCGCGATCGGCCGGCGATCCAGAAGCCGTTCCAGCTCGACGCGCTCGGCAAGACCATCGAAGCCGCGCTTCGCAGCGGCTAGCCTAATCTTACTGTGTCATAAAATCATTCGCACGGTGCGGCTTTGGATAAGAGCAGTACAGCACGGACATCGTCGCAGGCGATTGATGAGCGCAACGCTCAGGTATCGTCGCATCGTTGCGATCGAGTTTGGGATGTGACGTTCGGTCCTGAACGGCAGAG